>NZ_CP134196.1:0-1474948 GCF_031585635.1 Paraburkholderia sp. FT54
CTTCGCCGTTGCATAACTTACCCGTCGACGATGCTATCACCGCGGGCGAATGCATGTTTTCGCCCCTTGAGCCCGACCTGCATGCGACTTTCGGCCATCCGCAGGCTGTTCGTAATGAGCCTCGCTCAATGCACGGACGGCCGGAAATCCGCCATGGGCGGCACTCGTCACATTGTTCGGTTTGGAGCAATTGTGATTTCACGCTATCGGCATAGAAAAAGGATAGACGCCGCCTAAACTGCATTTTGTCAGCGGCGCGCGTCTCACCCGACTTGCGGCGCTCCTCAAAATCGCATTGGAGAGTCATCATGAAAAGCAAACTTCTTGCAGCCTTGCTCATCGCAGCTACGACCGCTTTCGCTGCACCTGCGTTTGCCAGCGGCTACGGACCGGCACCTTCGTATCGCCCGTCGGTGGGTGCGCCGGCATCGCAGCGCGGCCAAAGCGCACAAACGGTCGCAGCAGAACGCAACAATGCAGTCGGCTCCGTCAGTGATTCGTACGGCGGCGTAGTCGCTTCGTCTTCGGACTCGGGAAGCCGTCAACCTGAGCAGTCTGTTGGTCGTCTGTACGCAGGTCACTAATCGGAACGTCGTCTCCGTACCGAGGCTGTAGCGAGGTGTCGAAATGTTGAAGATTGTTGAAGGTGCGGCGGTTCTGGGTGCGGTGATGCTGTATTTGGCGCCCGCAATGATTGCGGACGCCAGGGAACGCAAAGACGCCTTTGCGGTGACCATGGTGAACGTCTTGCTCGGATGGACGGTGATCGGCTGGTTTGCGGCGCTGATATGGGCGCGACATCCGGTCAGCGATCGCCGTCTGAAGCACTTCGCAAAGCGAGCACAACGGGCAGTCGCACGGGTCACGATTGATGGAATCGTTGCTCGAGCTGAATGTCGTGATAGCTCGATCCCGGCGTTCAACCCTCGCGTGGTGCCGATCGTTGCGCGCATTGCTGCAAGCAGTAGTCGCCGGAAAATTTGATTCGGCGTGCGGTTCGCACGGTGCGTACGACGATCGCAAGCTCTTTGGGTAGCGACAGTTCGCTCAGAACTTCACCTTCAATTGAAACCCAATGGTGAACGGAAGATTATCCGACGGGATAGGTGGAATCACGATAAAGTTCGCGCCCACACGCTTGTATTCGACCATGACGATCGGCGCGACCACTGGCCCAATCGTGTGGTCGCGGCCCAAGCCCCAGTTGCCATAGTTATAGCCCGAGATGATCCCGCCGATCGCCGCAATCCGCACTACGCCCCAGTGCGCGAACTCGGGCGCCCATACACCGCCGCCGTAATACGAAGGCCGGCGCAGCGAGTTGCGGAAACCGCCGGCAGTCAACGCCCATTGGTTATTGAGCCAGCATTCGACGCCGAGGCCAGGGTTGAACTGTTCGAAATGAGTGTTCGGGTCGGGATTGATGTGATACGAACCCAGCATGGCGTCGACCCATACGCCGCCTTCACACCAGTTGCCCGCATGCGCGGCGGACGCCGCGGCCAGACTGGCAACGAGCGCCGCCAGAGTACGTCGGATGTTCTTCTTGATCTGCCGAAAATGCATGTGCTCTCCGCCACCGGTCGAACGCCGGCGTCATCTATGTTCTGGGTATGCGTGTTTGCCGTCCGTCGCGCACTGTACCGCAACCCGCTCAGGCGATGTTGAGGACACGCTCGGGCGCGCCGGCACAAGACGTGCCCTGCCGCGCAGACACAACAGTAACGGAGAACCCATGGCAGAGCGGTGAACGCGCGTCACGCGTTCGCCCGCGGAAGATCAGAGACCGAGATCGGACAGGCTCGGATGATCGTCGGGGCGGCGCCCGAGCGGCCAGTGATAAAGACGGTCGGCTTCGCGAATCGGCATATCGTTAATGCTGGCGTGACGGCGTGCCATCAGTCCGTGCTGGTCGAATTCCCAGTTCTCGTTGCCGTATGAGCGGAACCAGTTATTCGAATCGTCGTGCCATTCGTAGGCAAAGCGCACGGCGATGCGGTTATCGGTAAACGCCCACAACTCCTTGATCAAACGGTAGTCGAGTTCTCTCGCCCACTTGCGGCGCAACAAGCCGACAATCTCCGCGCGGCCGTGTGTGAACTCGGCACGGTTGCGCCATACGCTGTCCACCGTGTAGGCAAGCGACACGCGCTCGGGGTCGCGGGTATTCCAGCCGTCTTCCGCGGCACGCACTTTCTGGATCGCGGTTTCGCGTGTGAAAGGCGGCAACGGTGGGCGGGTTTCGATCGAGTCGGCCATGATAGTTCCTCAGTCAGGTTGTGGTTCGCCGGGATGGCGGTCGTTTGCTTGGCGGTGTGCCGGATTCGCTCGCACACGCCGCCTCGAGCAGGACTTGGGCTGCAGCTTGCGCGTCGAGCGCGGCATCAGGCTCGCCGCTCACCAGCGCCACGGCAATGGCGCCGTCGAGCAGGATCAGCCATTGACGCGACAAGCGCGCCGCGCGACGAGCGTCGATGCCCGACTCCGCCGCGAATGCATCGCATTCGGTTCGCACGAATGCCAGCAGACGTTCTTTGTGATGGCGCGCGACGATCCGGATCGGATCGTCCGCGGAGGCTATCTCACCGGACGCATTCAGAAACGCGCAGCCGTGAAAATCCGCCGATGCAAACCATTCGCGCAGCACCTCGAACATGCCGAGCAGGCGTTTGCGCGCCGTTTTCCCGTGCCGTTGCGTGCCGGCGATGAACCAGTTCATCCAGCGTTCGTCGCGCCGGTCGAGTGCGGCCGCCACGAGCGCGTCTTTCGATTCGAAATGCGTGTAAAAGCTTTTGCGCGCCGTGCCGGACTGCTTGACGATCGCGTCCACGCCGGTCGCGTGAATACCGCCCGCGTAGATCAACGCTTCAGCCGCGTCAAGCAGCCGCTCGCGCGCGCTGCCCGGTGTGACTGATTCAGTGTGAATTCCGGTAACCATGAACGAAGGGTAGAACGATCATTCTACCTCGTCAAGTCTTTTGCGTTTTTGCAGGTTGGGGGCGCGAACTGCTATCTTGAGTACGATCGATCAACGGGAACGAACTTCATGAACACACTGACTCTCCGCGCTACATTTGTGCGCGCCTTGCTCAGCGCAACACTGCTGACGACGATGGCCTGCACGCCTGTGCAAGTGCTCACGCATTCGGTCAGCCAGAACGAAACGCGCGTGCCGCCCGGCCGCTACGAAATTGACCCGGATCACTGCAGCATCACCTTCGATATCGATCATTTCAAGTATTCACGCTTCACGGCGCGTTTCGATCGCAAGAAGGGAGAGCTCGACTGGAACGAAGGCGGTCTCGACAAGAGCACGACATCGGTGACGATCGATGCCGCGAGCATCGATACGAATGTGCCCTTGCTCGACAAAATGGTGAAGAGCGGCAACATGCTCGACGTGGAGCGTTATCCGGAGATTCGTTTCGTCAGCACGCGTTTTGAGCGCACCGGCGAATCGCGCGGCACGTTGACCGGCGATCTGACGATTCGCGGCGTCACGCAACCGGTCACGCTCGACGTCACTTTCAACGGTTTTGCCCCGGACCCGCTCACGAAAAAAGACACGCTCGGCTTTTCCGCCGAGGGTCATTTCAGTCGCGCGAAGTTTGGCCTCGCGACGTGGTATCCGGCCGTCGGCGACGATATTCATGTGCGCATTCAGGCCGAGTTCGTTAAAACGCCCGCAGGCGGGTGAGCGCGGTGCGGGCGTTTTGCCTAAGCGTTTTTCGCTGTGCGCGCTGCTGCGATTGCGCGCGTCAAAGCATGCTCACGTGTTAGCTCAGGCGGCTGTCCAGTCGAGAATCACCTTGCCGCTCTCGCCTGAGAGCATCGTGGCGAACGCTTCCTGATAGTCGTCGACCTTGAAATGGTGCGTGAGGATCGGCGAAAGATCCAGGCCGCTTTGCAGCATCGCGACCATCTTGTACCAGGTCTCGAACATCTCGCGCCCATAAATGCCCTTGATTTCAAGGCCTTTGAAGATCACCTGGGTCCAGTCGATCGCGGTTTGTGCGGGCGGAATGCCGAGCAGCGCAATCTTGCCGCCGTGATTCATCGCTTCGAGCATGCCGGTGAAGGCGCTTGGCACACCGGACATTTCCAGCCCGACGTCGAAACCTTCGGTCATGTGCAGGTCCGCCATCACGTCGCGCAACGATTCGCGCGAGACGTTGACCGCGCGCGTCGCGCCCATCTTGCGCGCGAGTTCGAGACGATAGTCGTTGACGTCGGTGATCACCACGTTGCGCGCGCCGACATGTTTCGCGATCGCCACCGCCATGATGCCGATGGGTCCGGCGCCGGTAATCAACACGTCTTCGCCGACCAGATTGAACGACAGCGCGGTATGCGTCGCGTTGCCGAACGGGTCGAAAATCGCGGCGAGGTCGTCGGAAATCTCGGGCGGAATCTTGAAAGCGTTGAATGCGGGAATCACAAGATATTCGGCAAACGCACCTTCACGATTCACGCCGACGCCCACCGTATTGCGGCACAAATGCCGACGGCCCGCGCGACAATTGCGGCAGAAGCCGCAGGTGATGTGTCCTTCGCCGGATACGCGATCGCCGATCGCAAAGCCACGCACTTCCTGGCCCATTTCGACGATTTCACCCACGTATTCATGGCCGACATGCATCGGCACGGGAATCGTTTTTTGCGCCCAGTCGTCCCACTTCCAGATGTGAATATCGGTGCCGCAAATCGCGGTGCGCGTGATGCGGATCATCACGTCGTTGTGACCGACTTCGGGTTTCTTGACGTCCGTGAGCGTGAGGCCGGGAGCGCGTTCGAGTTTTGCCAATGCTTTCATGTGCGCCTCCGTATCAGATGACGCCGAGTTCACGACCGACACGCGCGAAAGCATCTACCGCGCGGTCGATCTGTTCGGGCGTGTGCGCGGCGCTCATCTGCGTGCGAATGCGCGCGCGGCCTTTCGGCACCACCGGGAACGAGAAGCCGATGACATACACGCCTTCCTTCAGAAGCGCGTCGGCCATTTTCGATGCGAGTTGCGCATCGCCGAGCATGACCGGAATGATCGGATGTTCGCCGGGTACGAGTGTGAAGCCGAGCGCGCTCATCTTGCTGCGGAAATGCGCGCCGTTTTCGCGCACGCGCGCGCGCAGTTGCGCGCCTTCTTCGCTCGCCAGCAGTTCGAGTACTTTCAGCGAAGCGGCGGCAATGCTCGGCGTCAGCGTGTTGGAGAACAGATAGGGACGCGAGCGTTGCCGCAGCAACTCGACAATCTCCTTGCGCGCAGCCACATAGCCGCCCGATGCGCCGCCCAACGCTTTACCCAGCGTGCCGGTGATGATGTCGACGCGCGACAGCACGCCACAATGTTCCGGCGTGCCGCGTCCGTGTTCGCCGACAAAACCCACCGCGTGCGAATCGTCGACCATTACGAGCGCGCCGTAACGGTCGGCCAGATCGCAGATGCCGGCGAGGTCGGCGATGATACCGTCCATGGAAAACACGCCGTCGGTCGCGATCAGTGTGAAGCGCGCGCCAGCGGCCTTCGCTTCGATCAGCTTCGCTTCGAGATCGGCGAGATCGTTGTTCTTGTAGCGAAAGCGCTTCGCCTTCGAGAGCCGCACGCCGTCGATGATGCTCGCGTGGTTCAGTTCGTCGCTGATGATGGCGTCGTTTTCGTCGAGCAGCGTTTCGAACAGGCCGCCGTTTGCATCGAAGCAGCTGGAGTAGAGGATGCAATCGTCGGTTTGCAGAAACGCGGCGAGCGCGTGTTCCAGATCTTTATGCACGGTTTGCGTGCCGCAGATGAAACGCACCGATGCCATGCCGAAGCCGTCGTTGTCGAGACCTTGCTTGGCGGCCTCGATCAGCCGTGCGTCGCCGGCGAGGCCGAGGTAGTTGTTCGCGCAGAAGTTCAGCACGTCGGTGCCGTTAGCCAGACGAATGTCAGCCGACTGCGGGCTGGCGATCACGCGTTCGTTCTTGTAAAAGCCGTCAGCGCGAATCTGCTCGAGGGTGCCGCGCAGATGGGCGAGGTAAAGGTCACGCATGACCAGACTCCTGAAAAGGTGATAGCGCCCGTGTCAGCGTGTTCGGCATGTGCGACCACGAGGCGGCCTGTTATAGTCGGCTGTCAGTTTATCGGATATTTTCGTTTTTCCGAACTAAAATCCGGTATGTCGAACAACTCTAAACGATGGGTCAGGAAATGGCAAGTTCGGGTATTCGCCGCGCCGCGGCCAACGCGGCGCCCATCCCAGGCGCAACTTCGGTCCCGGCAGCCGCGGCGCCGCCACGCGTCGGCGAGCAGATTCAGCGTTTGCGCGCCGAACGGCGCATGACGCTCGACGATCTGTCGCGCGCGGCCGGCGTGTCGAAATCGATGCTCTCGGAGATCGAGCGCGACAAGGCCAATCCGACCATTGCGGTCGCCTGGCGGTTAACCAATGCGCTCGGCGTCAGCCTCGATTCGCTGTTCGCGCCGCAAAAGACGCCGGAAGCGATCGCCGTCTCCGGTCCGCACGAGATTCCCACGTTGAGCGGTCACGACGCCAAGTATCAGTTGCGTGTGTGGGGGCCGATCGAGCTGGCCGGCAAGTTCGAGTGGTATGAGCTGACGCTGCAACCGGGCGGGGCGCTGGTGTCGAACGCGCATGAGCCCGGCACGCGCGAACATCTGACTGTGCTGCAAGGATCGATCGAGATCGAAGCGGCGAGCACGACAAAACGGCTCAAAGCAGCGGACACCGCGCGCTATGTCGCCGACGAACCGCACGCGATCCGCAACGCCGGAAAGGGCGAGGCGAGAGCGTTGCTAGTGGTGATTCACGGCTGACTGTTCGGCGCACGGCGGCTAGCAGTTGGCGGAATCGGCACTTCGGCTGAGGTTGCGTCCGACACTGTATATTTGTACAGTATAGGGTATCGACTGGAGCCGATCATGAACAACCTGACCACCGACTCGACCGACCATGCTCTGGCCGCGCTGCGCTATCAAACCGCAGCGCGCGATCTCGAACACATCGTGCGCAGTATTGCTGCGCGCTACATCGTGCAGCAGGTGCCGCTGACCTGGCGTTTGCTCCACGCCATCGAAGCCGAGGCGCTGGCGGACCTCGGCTTCGCCAGCCGGCACGACGCCTTGATGCTGGGCCTTTTTCAACGGCCGTCCGATCTGCCGTATCCGGAAACGGACGAGGCAGTGGATTTCGGCACGTCCACGGCACTGCCGGCGGTGTTCGCGTTCGCGGTCAGTGCTTATGAAGAGGCAGCACGTCGCGCTGCACAACCGTCGTCGGAGAATGCGCCTCTGAAACACGCGCGCGCCTGGGGAGACTGAATCAGGGCTGTATTTCCATCGATTGCCACCTACAATGTGTGCAACTAACGGAAGGATAGCTCATGTCACCTCCTCATCTCGTCGACCCCGTTCCGCGTCCCGCGCCGTCCACGGATCTCTTCGATCAGCAACGCGAAGACTGGCGTCGCGATCCGCAAATCGCATTCGACGCATGGCTTGCCAAACAACATTTCCGCCGCTCTTCCGCTGAAGTCTACCAGGCACAGTGGGGGCTTTTTCTCGAATGGCTGGGCATGCGCCAGAAGAGTCTGGTCACGGTTGACACTCGCACGATTGCCGAATTCGTCGCGGGACTGGATGTCAAAAAAACGCAGCGCGCGCGGTATTTACGATTGATCGAGCGGGTACTCGATCATGTGCGGGAAATCGAATCCACTTCGACCAATCCGGCGCGCTTCATTGCTCAGGATGGCGAAGCAGCGTGGCGAAACGCGCGCGATAACGAGCCGACCGGCTTTCTCAACCACGCCGAACGGACCGCGCTGATCGCGCATCTGTTTTCTCCGTTGCCGGATTTGTCGGCAGCGCAACGGTGGAGGGAGCGGCGGGACCGCGCTTTGATTGCTGTGTTTTTAGGCGGCGGATTGAAAACGGGCGAGGGCGCCTCGCTTACGGTTAGTTGCGTGAATGCAGGCTCGCCCTGGGTGGCGATCGAGTCAGCCAATCCGATGCTGACACGGCGCACCCGGCTCGCGCCTTTCGCCGCGGCCATTCTCGACGCGTGGCTTGCCGAACGGCGTCTTTCGGAATTGGCGGGCAATCTGGTTTTTCCCGCATCGCCTTCCGGACGGCCGATGCATAAAGCCACCATGCTGCGCGCGGTCGACGCCCTGATCGACGGGGCCGGGATCGCTGAATCGCGGGCGTCGCGAGCTAGTCCGCAGACATTGCGCAACACATTTGCAGCGGATCTGTTCGAGAGCGGGGTCGAGGCGGAACTGGTCGGACAATGGCTGGGGTTCGTGCAGGCGGTTTCGGCGAACCGTCTCTATCGTGCGTGGCAAAACTGGATGGATCAGCAGGATTCTCCCGCCTCGGACGTTCCTGATCCGGCCGTTCCGCCGTTACCCGCACCTAGGCGTGACGGGCGTTTGACGCGGAAAAGGGGAGCCGACGAGTCCTGAAACGCTCACCTTTCGAGTCCCGAATTTCCTCACCTTTGGCGATTTATCCGCTATTGCACCGAGTCAAACGTCACGCCGACGCCGCGATCGAGGTGCTCGACAGAAACCGGCTAACCGCCTCCAGCCTTGATTCGCCCAGACCCGACGAGTGATCGCATTCCAGGCACTGTAGCTCGAAGCGGTGATCCACTTGCGACAGTTCCGGCTCACCTTCCTCACATTTTGGGCACCGCAGCGGTAGGGCGACATGACCGTCCGCCGTCGTGCCGATCGCCCTTAATTCGTCGGTCGTCAGCCGGCCGGCTTCGACCAGCGAGCAGAGCAGACTCGCAATCGCCGGATCGATACCTTGCTGGCCGCGCAGGCTGGCGATCTCTTTCGTGAGCGCGTCCACTTCGTCGGATTGCTCGCGCAGCTGGGCGTCGAGCCGGTCGCCGCGTGCCTTGGCCGCGGCGATTTGCTGAATAAACTCAAATTCTTTGCGGCTTGCGTCGCGCACGCCGGACTGATAGGTGGCCGCCATGCTGCGCAAGGAGTCGAGCTCGACCAGCATCGGCTTGACGCGCCGCTCAGCTTCCGCGACAGCGTCCTTGATCTGCTGCGCATAGTGTTCAGTGCTTTGACGCAATTCGACGTGCAAGGCGTCGATCCGGTCTCGCAATGTCGCATTGTTCGCGAGTTCATTGTCGAGGCGTTGACGAAGCACTTCGTTCTCGTGATCGAGTCGGCGCACCGTGGCCTGTAAGCCTTCCTGGTGAGCATTTCCGTGTGTGGTCGCGCTCGATAGCTCGGCTTCGAGCGCACGAACACGTTCCCATGCGGCCTCCGCTCGCAGTTCGCTGCGCGTGATCGCGTCTTCCGATACTTGCTGGCGAATTTCCGCTTCTCGAGCGCGCTGCTCGGCGCTGTTGATTTGCGCACGAATTTCTTCGCGTTCGTCGTCGAGTGTCGTGCGTGCCTGTACGACGGCTTCTTCGAAAAGTGCGCCCAGCAATTCGCCGGCGCGGTCTTCGAGTGCTTTTGGGATAGCGCCGGCGCCGACTTTCACGCGCGACACATTTCGGATGCGCTCCCAGAAGTGGTCGATGTCCTTTGGAATGTCGCTCGCACTGCCGGTCTGAGTCAGATCGCGGACGGCGGCCATGGACGGACGGATTCCCAGATCAAAAAACAGTCGCTTACATGCGTGCAGCGAAAGTTCCTGTCGCCGTGCCCCGTTGAGCCGTAGCGCCTCAAGCTCGTTTCGAATGGCTTGCCGTTCCTGATCCAGATTCATGTATACCTCGATGTCGCTCGAATTGGATTGATCATAACAATTTACGTATTGTTTGCTACGTATTCGTTGGTGCGATGGACGGATGCGAGAAAAGGCGTGTTTTGCTGTCCGGAGGGGGGCAGTGGATTCGCGCCAGCTAGTTTTCTTCGTGAAACAAAACGAAGAATAGCCAATAAGGTCTTGTAAAGAAAGAGTTTTTAAAGATTTTACATCGATCGCGCACTGTTTCACGAATGCTTCACGACGGCTACTTCGGTTCGAAGGCTTTGTCCGAAGGACACGCGGGGAAAATTCTAGAGAGTAATAAAAGTAAACACCTTTGAACCCATGTTAAAAACGTTAACGCCACGGCAAAGCCTTATCCAGCAAGGGTTCCAGCCCGATAAGGTGAAGCTTTGCGGGAGAGGTGGTGAGATCTTGCGGGATTGTCGAGTGATGAGGTTCGGGGGCCTCGGTGAGCGGCTCCGGGACAGAACGTGAGCGGGTTCAGGAGGCATCCCAAAAGTGCGGTGCGGCCAAAGGTGAGATTTTGCAGGACCTGAACGCTATGGATCACCCGACTGGGCTCGAAAGTCTGTTCCAGGCCCGGGCAGGGAGAAGGTGAGCGCTTTCGGGACGTGCTCGTCCGGCCAATTTCGGCCTTGTTTTGAGCTCGCTCACCCCATTGGTGAGTCAAGTCGGGAGAAAACGCGAACCGAAGGTGAGATTTTACGGGGCAGAGGTGGCATTTTTGCCTTATTTCTGTGCATTCCGGTGCCTAAGGTGAGGATTTTCGGGAGTGAGGTCGGGTTTCGGACCGAATGCTCGCGTCTACGCTGGATGAATGAACCGATCCCTACTGGCAAAGGTGAGGAAATCCGGGAGGTAGACTTTCGCGCGATCCGCCGCTCGAGAAATGCGCGTGATTTTGGTCAAAGGTGAGACTTTTCAGGAATCGTTTGGCTGCTTGATGGGCATTAAGGTGAGGAAATACAGGATCAAAACGGCTTCCATCGCCGGGAAAAGCCCTACTGACGCTGCTGAAGTCGCTTGCGTTCTGTCGTCGCGGAAATCGCACGGTGAGAATTTTCAGGACCGTGGTGGCTACGATCGGAAACGCCCAATTTCGCCGAAATGCGCTTTGAGGTGAGGTTTTACGGGAGCCATGATGGCTGCGCTCGGCAACGTGTCGTCTGTAAGTTGATGAAATCATTGAATATTTGTGTTGTATTTTGCAAAGGTGAGGTTTTTCGGGGGCTCCTTCTAGAGACGAGCGGCGAGGATCAGATGGCACTACGGTGAGGTTTTGCGGGACCGTTTTTCGGTGCTTTTGGAGCACAACACGCCTGAAGGCCGCGTCGTTCCAAGCGCTTCGCTGGCGTTAAGGTGAGCTTTTTCGGGGGCTTTCAGAGGGTTGAGCCGGGCTCGTCGGGACAAGAGGCGTTGCTCGTGCACGGTCGATTACCTTTGCGCAAGTAGTAGTTGCATCGATGCGCGAAACTCAGGCCGGGCGCGCGGTTGGAACGCTTGCGACACCTGGAGGCATCGCCCTCGGCTGCATCGCGTGAACGCCGGGGCTGCACGCGGGGCGGTCTCAATAACACGGGTGGCCGGTTTGCCGCTGCGCAGTACTCTCTTCGCACGGCGCAATGCATGCGTGGAGTTGCGCATTAAGACGGTGCCGATTCATCAGTTCGCATGCCGGCGTCCACCCTTTTGCGCCGCCCCCAACCCTCCCCTGTCGGCCAACCACTACTTGAAACTTGTTCACTGCCTTGATCGGCCGCAACTGCACCCAGTCCGCAGAGGTGCACCGGTCAGAATCCCGAAATTTTTTTGAGGTGAGAAGATTCGGGATCGAGTGGCTTCCGTTCACGTACACAGTGAAAACGGCTCGGATTTGCCAAGCCCGCGACCTGCAAGGACGGCCCGAACTTGGCGCGAAACGGCTGAGGTGAGGGTTTTCGGGAGTTGTTCGAGGTGAGGTGCGCCCCGTAAACTCGCTTCACCCGCAACGGTGAGATGCACGCTATAGACGCGTATCACCGCAGCCGGTATGCTCTCGCCAAATCCCCCCTCGACCAGACGCATGGCCACGAAGCGCGCGAAGAAGACCGATGTAGTCAGCCCGAGCTCGGCCGAATTGCGTAAAGCCGTCGAGGCGATCGCCATTCAGCCCAAAAGCGGCAAAATCACCCTCCTTACCCGCAAGCTGTTCAACGTGCTCCTCGCCGTGGCTCAGCAGGCGGACGAATCCGGCGATACCTATCGGGCCTTGCTCTCCGACATCGTCGCGAACTCCGCATTTGATTCCAACGACACGGCGCTCGTCAAGGAGCACTTGCGGCGTATGGTGTCGGTCCAGGTCGAATGGAGCACCGGCACGTCGAGCCAGAAGCCGGGCCGGAAATGGGGTATTTCCACGCTGATTGCCGACGCCGAAATTCTCGAAGACCCCACAACCCGCCGCGTCTGGGTGGAATTCTCGTTTGCGCCGAAGATCAAGAAGAAGCTGCTCGACCCGGTTCAGTACGCCCGGCTGAGTCTCCAGTTCCAGAGCCAGTTACGCAGCAGCGCGGGTCTTGCGCTGTACGAGATTTGCGTGCGCTACCTGACCAACCCGAGCCATCTGACGATGCGCGAGACTTGGGAATGGTGGCGCCCTATCCTCTCCGGCACACCGGACACGGAAGCGGGCGATGAAGCGAAGCGCGAGTACAAGTACTTCAAACGTGATTACCTGCGCCCGGCTATCGCCGAAGTCAACGCCGTCACCAATATCTTCGTCGAACTGATCGAGCATCGGGAAGGACGGCGGGTCGCCGAGATCCAGTTCCGCGTGACCGAGCGCAAGCAGCCGATGCTCGCGCTCGACGAACATCCGAACGTGTTCGACAGCACGCTGGTCGACCGAATGGTGAAGATCGGCATCCCGTTGAAAGAAGCGCAAACGCTATATGCCGACAGCGAAGAAAATCGTATTCGCGCCGCGCTTCAGATGACCGAGCAACGCATGCGCAGCACGTCCTTGCCGCCGGTGCGCAGCGCGCCCGCGCTGTTCAAGGACGCGCTGAAGAAAGGCTACGCGCCGCCCGTCGAAGCGCTGCCGTCGGGTAGCGGCGGCAAGGCAGCGGTTGCCGCGCCGGCCGACGACCTCAAGGCGCGCCTGCTTGGCGAGTACTCGGCGTATCGGCGCAAGGAAGCGCGCGAGTTGTACGACGAACAAGGTGAGTCTGAGCGGGAGATCGCGCGGCAGTCGTTTGAAGAAGATGAACTGCCGGGACTCGGCACTCACCTGCGCGACGACTGGCGCCGTCGCGGGCTGGATTCGAAGATTGTCGAAACGGCATTCTTCGATTGGCTGGCTCGCAAGACATGGGGCGAGCCTACCGATGGCGATCTGCTTGCCTTCACGCTGAGCCAATCGCGCGCAGCGTAATTCGAGCGGGGCGCGGCTTTCGGCTGACACCCTGCCCCACCTCGGTGCCAGCGGTGCTTACTTCAACATCTTTTCAATCTGGCGAAGGATATCGTCGCGTTTTTCACGCGTGAGCCCCTTTAGACGAAGTTCGATTCGATCATCCCCATATGATTTGAGATCGCCGACTGACACACCGTCGAGTTTGATTTCCAGACGTTGCGCGTAGCGCTGCCGGCCCGCAGGTTTGCTGCTTTCCTGGGCACTCGCCCTTCCCTTGACGATATCCGCGACTTGCCGCGTACTCAGATCGTCCGAGAGGATCTTGTTGATCAGGCGCAGGGTTGCATCGGCGCCGCGGGCAGTGTGATAACGACCCACCTGATACGCCATGTTCGAGCCGAAGCGGTCCGGTCGCGCGACCATCTCATGCATGACGGCTTCAGGCAACTTGGCGATCGACAAGGCGACAGCAACAGTGGACTCGTCTAGCCCGAGGTGTTCGGCGAGTTCCTTCTGACTCTGGAAATGCCGGTCGTCGAGAAAGCGTTTCCATACGACCGCGTTGTCGAACACCGTCTGCGAGTCGCGTTGGACGTTGAGGTCGTAGCCGAGCTTGTAGCTCTGGATACCGATCGGCAGATCGATGACGATCGCCTTCACCGTTTCCTTGTTGGCTTCTTTCAGTGCCCGCACTCGTCGTCCGCCATCGCTGACGTAGTAGGTGCCGGGATTGTCGTAATCCGGGATGACGTGGATCGCCTGCTGCTGCCCCTGCTTTGCGAGATTGACGGCGAGCTCGGCAATCGATGACTTCAGATAGAAGTACCGCGGATTGAAGGGACTCGGCTTGATCGTCTTGAGCGCCAACTCGATGACCTGACCTGGCCGGTAGCCGTGCTCGATCCGCCATATGCGGTAGGCCGCCGACTCATTGGCTGCGTCAACGGCGTCGATATCGGCGACGTTATGCGACGGCACGACGGGCGCGAGGGTGCGCCCCGCGACGTCGCCAGTCGCGGCGCCGTTCTTGACCAAGCCGTCGATGGCGTTCAGACGATCGAGCGCGGTCCGCTTTTCACTGCTGGTCGAATCAGGACGTGCTTGAAAGCCTTTGGCGAATTGGGAGGGTTTCATTCAGGGTCCTTTATGCGCATAAATTTCACGGGAGCAAGGCGGCGATCTCATTCGCGCACGCCCGTACTTCGATGGCGGCGAGCTTGGCGCCGCGATCATTCATCTGAAGCACTGTTTGCCCTAACGCCATGGCCTGCTTGTAGGCCTCGCGAGTCGGGATTTGTGTCTTGAGCAGCGGGAACCCGAGCTCTTCCAACGCGCGCTTCAGTTCGCGCGTCAGCATCCGTTTTTCTTCGGTCTTATTGAGCAGGAAGACGGCACGCAGGTCTTCGTTCATGACCTGCGCCTGCTGGACAAGCTTTACCAATCCGATACTCGACCAGTAGTCGGCGGGCGATGACGATGTCGGGATCACCGCCACGCTCGCGGCGAGAAGGACAACGCCGGAGACTTTCTCGGTGATGGAAGGCGGGCAGTCGACGACGATGATGTCGTAGTCAGCCACGAACTTCTTGATCTCGCGATGGATCTGGCTGCCTGCTTCGGAGAGGTTGACGACTGGAAAGGGGATGCCGGTGTCGCCGTCGGATGATGCACTGGCCCAATGGATCAGGGTGTTTTGACCGTCTGCGTCTACGACGAGGACGCGTTTGCCTTTCTCATGAAACGCAGCGCCGAGGTGCATCGCGATTGTGCTCTTCCCGACCCCGCCCTTCTGCTGAGTTACCGCGATGATTTCTGCTGCCAATCTTCACCTCCTCTTTTTAGACGCAAATGGATTTTACCTGGAAGAATTTGTATTTCAATCGTTTTAGTGGAAATGCGAGAAGGATTAGCCATTCGGCTTAGGTTTATGCGCATAAAGGCGCGGCAGCGCGATGTGGAAACCATGTGGGATGAGGGCGCACGCCGGGTGGATACGCCAGAGAAGGGTTTGCTCCACGTCGCAACCGTAGATGCTCCGAGCGGTGACGGAAATGTGATCGCGCCGATGCCTTGCGTCGCCGAGTGGTCTGGCTAGGGCGGCTGCCAATCCGAATGCATTTGGGCGCGACGGCGACGTGGCTCTGCATAACACCACGAGGGTCACCCAGCGACGCGATGCGCGCGGTGACGGCGAGGGTGCGGTCGACGACCGGCGCGGCCCGAAAATTTATGCGCATAAACTCGTCGCCGCGGGATCTGCTTTGAAGCTCTTTCGCCAGTAGCGAGTCGGCTCCACAGTTCAATGCTTCATCTCGGTGATCACAGCATCGGGCGGTGTGACCTGACGTGCCAGGGTCCCTCGAGGACGGTCGCACGCAGCGCGCACAGGCTGCAACAGCTACAGCCAGATAGCGTGGCCAGTGCGGAAAAAAGCAGATGCCCGGCGCTTTATGCGCATAAACCAGCAGCCCGACCCGGCGCAGACAGGAACGTTGCCGCGCTTCGAAGCGCACGCCACGCGGTCACGAAGGAATCGGGAGTGGTGGAATGCATCCTCCGCAAATCGTCACCCACCACAAATACAACAGGCTCTGCGTGCATCGCCCAACCGCTTCCCCACCCGCTAAAATCGCCGCGCGACAACGCACAATCCATTGACCCTCGCACGCGGCGGCGAGCCACCATCACGACCCCAGGGAGCCCATGATCACGATCTACCACAACCCCCGCTGCTCAAAATCGCGCGCAGCATGCGAGTTAATCACCGGCACGTACGGCAGCGAAAACGAGGCAACAGAAATCGTCGAATACCTGAAGTGTCCGCTCACGGTCGAACAACTCAAGCAACTCAACGCCCAACTAGGCTGCCCAGTCCGCGAGATGATTCGCGACACCGAAGCCGAATACAAAGAACTCCAACTCTCCGACGCCACCCTGAATGACACTCAGCTATACGAAGCATTGGCGAACCATCCCATCCTTCTGCAACGGCCGATCGTCGTGCGAAACGGCCGAGCCGTCATCGGCCGGCCGCCGGAAAACGTCGCCGCGCTATTCGCCTGAATGGCGTAGCGAAGCGCCCGAATCGAAGCCGGTTATCCAGCCTGCAAGCTAGACTTTGCTGGCAGGCAACGCTGCATCCTTAGTGATGAGCTTTGTCGGGATGATGCGCAGTTCGCTGAAAGTGTCAGCGATACGTTGTTGTTCCGCGAGCACGTTCGCATCGACAGGTTTATAGACGTGCGCGTAGTGCCGCAAGCCCGCTTCGATCACCCCCGCGTCGAGCCCCTGAATCGGCGCAAGTTCTGCAGCGGCTTCGCTGTAATGCCCCCGTACCCACGCGCCTTCTTTGCCCACTTCATCCATCGTGATCGCGAGCACATCGGCGTTCTGTTCGGCGAACGAGCGGGCGCTCAGGAAGAACTGGTGATGGCTCACAATGCCCTCGGCATCCGCCAGCAAGCGCGCGTTCGACTGCCGCTTCGCCGCTTCGAGGAACGGATCCCAGATCGCCCATGCATCGATCGCACCGCGTTCAAAGGCCGCGCGTGCATCGGCGGGTGCCAGAAAGACCGGCTGAACTTCGCTGTACTTAACGCCGCTTTTCTGTAGCGCGGCAACCATAAACCAGTGAACATCCGAGCCTTTGTTGAAGGCGATTTTCTTGCCCTTCAGATCGGCCAGCGTTTTGATGGGCGCGTCCTGATGCACCAGAATGCCTTCGGCGTGCGGCGTCGGAACCTCATAGGCGACGTAGACGAAGTTCGCGCCGGCGGCCTGCGCGAACACCGGCGGCGCCTCGCCGACATAGCCGAAGTCGATGGCGCCGACGTTCAGTCCTTCCAGCAACTGCGGCCCCGCAGGGAACTCGGTCCATTTGACGGTGATGCCGAGCGGCGCGAGCCGCTTTTCGAGCGTCCCGTGCGCCTTCAGCAACACCAGCGTATTGGCGGCTTTCTGATATCCGATGCGGAACTCCTTGGCGTGCGCATCGGCGGCAAAAACGGAGGTCGAGACAATGGGCAGCGTGGCGGCGGCCAGCGAAACGCCCACACCGGCAATGAAGGCGCGGCGCGTGAGCAACGAATGACGTGACATGAAGTGGCTCGAAAAAAGACGGACGCAAAACGGACCGATTGGCTCCGACGATAATTCGCCTGCAAGCCTGGACGAACCGATAAATTCGCATAAGCAAATCACGCGAGCGGCCGAAGCGCACCGGCCTCGATCTGCCCGCCTTGCTGCGTCGAATCTGCGCCCCCCGCTACAATTCGTCATCCGCGCCCGGCCGCGGCTGCGTCAATCGACAAAAAGGGACTCCGTGCATCTGACGACAACACTCGCGCCGTGGTCATCCCACGACACCCAACTCATTCTGTCGTGCGTGCTCGGGCTCGCACTGATCATCGTTTTCATCAGCGTACTGAAACTCGCGCCGTTCCTGTCGATTCTGGTCGGCACGTTCGCCGCGGGTTTTTCCGCCGGCCTGCCGCTCGAAGCGGTCGCCAGCGCATTCAGTAAAGGCGCCGGCGCGCTGCTCGGCGACGTCGGCATCATCATTGCGCTCGGCGCCATGCTCGGCGCGCTCATGGCCGAATCCGGCGCCGCCGACCGGCTCGTCTCGACCATTCTCAAACACTCCACGCCACGCACTCTGCCGTGGATGATGGCGGTGGTCGCGCTGATCATCGGCTTGCCGCTCTTCTTCGAAGTCGGCCTGGTGATGATGGTACCGATCATCTTCGTGATGGCGCGCCGTTCGCAGCAGCCAATCCTTCGCATCGCGATTCCGGCGCTGGCCGGCATGACCACATTGCACGCGCTCCTGCCGCCGCATCCCGGTCCACTGATCGCGGTGAGCGCATTGCATGCCGATCTCGGCCTGACGCTCGGGCTCGGTCTGATCGTCGCGATTCCCGCGGTGATCCTCGCCGGTCCGCTGTATGGCATCTGGTTATCCAAGCGGATGCACGTGGTCGAGCCGGAAGAAATGGGCAAGCTCTTCAGCGCCAAGCAAGACACCGGCGAGCCGCCGAGTTTCGCGATCTCGCTCATCACGATTCTGTTGCCCGTCGTGTTGATGCTAGGGCGCACGGTCGCCAAGCTGCTGCTTGTGCCCGAAACGTTCCTGTTCAACACGCTGAATTTCCTGGGTGAGCCGCTGATCGCGCTCGGCCTCACCGTGCTGTTCGCCGTGGTGGCGCTGGGTTGGTCGCGGGGCATGGCGCGCGAGCGCGTCGGCGGTATCCTGCGCAAGAGCTTGCCGCCGATCGCCGCGCTGCTGCTGACCATCGGCGCCGGCGGCGGCCTCAAGCAGGCGCTCGTGGTAGCGGGCATCAGTTCGACCATCGGCAAGATCGCAGTCGGCGCGCACATGCCGCTGATTCTGCTGGCGTGGCTGATCGCCGTCGCGCTGCGCCAGGCGACGGGCTCGGCGACGGTTGCCACCACCACGACGGCCGGCATCGTCGCGCCGGTCGTCGCCGGTCTCAGCACGACGCACAATTCGCTGATGGCGCTCGCCATCGGCGCGGGCTCGGTGTTCTTCTGCCACGTGAACGATGCCGGCTTCTGGATGGTCCGCGAGTACTTCGGTCTGCAACTGAAACAGACCGTGATGGTCTGGTCGGTGTTGCAGACGATCGTGTCCGTCGTCGGCCTCGCGCTCACACTCGTGTTGTGGACCGTGCTGACGTGACGGCGCCATAGCCTCGCGCGGCGTTGGCAGGAATTGATGCGCGACTGTCCATTCCGGGCAGCCAGCGCCGCTTACACTGCGCGGCAGGCGAGCTGCGCTCCCGCACCTCGCTTCCCTGAAAACGCGGAGCCACCATGCTTGAACTGAGACCGTCCTGCGAAGGATGCGGCAAGTCGCTGCCGCCGAACGCGTCCGAAGCCATGATCTGCACGTACGAGTGCACCTTCTGCGAAGTGTGCGCGCTCACTACGCTGCGCAACGTGTGTCCGAATTGCGGCGGCAATTTCCAGCATCGGCCGGTTCGCACGCGCGCGCAACTCGAGAAACACCCGGCCGGTACAGCATCGCATCCCGTTTCGATCGACGAAACGTCGCACGCGCGTTTCTTCGAGCGCTACCGGAACACGCCGCCCGGCGAGCGCTAGACCAAGTGGCGCGCTCACGCCTGCCGTGCCACCAAAGCGCGACGCACCCACGCGCGCCGGCTCACAGCGCGCTTCAATCGTCGTTATTCACCGCACCCGGCGTCGCGATTCCACTCGCCGTATGCGCCGCCACGCGAAGCAAGCGGATCTGCTTTCGATAGTTGCGGCAGCCGCTGCAAGTCGGCAGATGCAGCCGGATCGCGACCCACTCGCCGGTCGTCAAGGAGCGGTCGAGCGCGTCGGACAACAAGCGCGTGATGTGCTTACATTTCCCCATTTGCGTCCTCGCGGGATAGGCCCTGTTCGCTCAGGCAAGTGCGCAAACGCAGCCGCGCGCGGTAGATCAGGACGCTGCAATGATTGGCGGTCATCTGCAATTCGGCGCAGATCGCCTCGGTTTCGAGATCGAGAAATTCGCGCATCATGAACACGCGTCCGATGTGCTCGGGCAAGTGTTCCAGGCACATCTCGAACAAGGTCCAGAACTGTTGCTGACGCAGCGCGGTTTCAGGCGTCGGCCAAGGGCGCGGCTTGGTTTCGCGCGACCAATGGCCGTTGTCCTTGAACAGCTCGCGATCGAGCAACGCTTCACCGTCGAGTTCGGATTCGAGCGCCGACAGGTTGATCGTGCGTCGCCGGGCGCGCAGTGTGTCGACGAGTTTGTGCCGCAGGATGCCGAAAACCCAGGTCTTATGTTCCGACTGCGCCGTGAATCGATCGGCTTGCGCCCATGCCGCGGCGAGCGCCTCCTGGACGGCGTCTTCCGCCGCGGCGGCATCGCGCAACTGCAAACGGGCGAAGCGCACCAGGTCGCGTCGCAATTGCGTCAGATAAACGGGATCGTCGAGCGCCGGCCCGCTCATTTGCGCCATGGACGGCCCCGTTGGCGCGATCCTGAATGCCGCGGTTTTTTTCTTGGATCGTAGTGATTCATGAGCGGTTGGTTTTCCTCGCGCTGTGGCTGAGCGCGTACGCCATTCTCCCGCAAGCGCCTGCGCAATCGAATCGGTATTGAACATAGGCCCGACCATGAGCGATGACCAGAATGGACTTAGTCGCGCCGCGCACGTGCTTATGACAACCACAAAACATTATTGCGAAAATTGAAATCGTCGCCGGTTGGGGCGTTTGCGGCGGACTGCCGTGCGCGGATTACCCGTCGCCAATGGGCACTCGAATCTGGCGCCAATTGCCCGACTGGATTATTTCAGTAATTGAAAAGAAGTCTTCTTGTCTTCGCTGTTTGTCGGCGAAGACTCAGTCGCTATTCTCCACTCCATCGATCGCACCAGATCGCGAACCAAACGCTGAAGAGGAGTAGCACCATGAAACGCATTCTTTCCGCCCTGATCGCTTCCGTCGCCCTGTTTGCGGCCGCTTCGGGCGCCGCCCACGCTGCCGCCCCGTCGCAATGCAACGGCCCGGCGTCGTACTGCAACGTGTTCTTCGGCAACTGATCGGCCGACGGGCGCAGATCCGTCAGCGAGAAGATTTCTCGAACAACAAAAGAAGGGCGCCGATAGCGGTGCCCTTTTTGCTTTTGATCGGCGCTGACCCAAACGAAGTCCAGAAAAACACAGTCCAGGGAAGCCGCGCGTCACAGCAGCGGCAAACAATACGCGACACCCCAAAGCAACACTCGCGCCCGGCGCGCAAATGCGTTCAATGCTCACCCTACTAACGTGTTACAGTGGGTCAACAGCTTGCAGTTCTCCTGCGCATCGCGCGCAGTCCCTGACGCAAACGCCTCGCGTCATAGCGCCCTGAACGAACAGGGTCCCTTCCTCCTACGCAACTCCGCGGTGTCGTCGAGCGGGCTAATGAAGCGGCCGTTCTTTACGCACATCGTCGATCAACACGACGTTTCGCAGGTACACCGCGACCTGGCGGGCATTGCGCCCGACAACGACGCCACGTTCCACGAAAGTCTTCACCGGAGACGAGCATCATGGGCAATACGATCAGAAGCTATCGGGGTCTTGAGATCTATCCGTTGGTGTATCCGCACCAGCCGAGCGGTCTCGATGGCGTCCGCCACTACGACTCCGGCTTCGACGCCGCTGTGCGAATCTGCAGGCGGGGCACCGACGACACGATGACCAGCAGCCGCGTGTTTCGCGTGCCGAGCCGTTCGCCGTTCGGCGCGGCAGGCGACGCGCGCATTGCTTCAGCCAGTTACGCGGAGCAGGTTATCGACGGCATGGTTGCCGGCCAGTCGATCGCTGGGCTCTGATGCGTGCGCGAATGGCAAGTCAAGTTTCCAGGCGCGCGCAGGGCGCGAATCATCCGGTGCTCACGGGGCGCGCGAACTATCAGGTGATGGCGTCTTCGCGCCGCATCTCGAGCGGCACTGTGCCGACGCTGAAAGTCATCCGCCTGAGCGACGAACGGGTGATCTACCCGTTCCAGGGGCACGCCGACATGCCCTTTTTCGAAGATGCCGAAGCGGCGCAGACGTTTGCCGAGACCTACGGCTGGCAACTGGTGGATGGTGACATCGCGGTGCCGGAGTGACACGCTGAACGCGGAGCGAGGCAAGCTCGTGACGTAAGGCCGCAAGCAAGGCACAACGCCTCGCCTTCACGGTGGGCAAAGCGCCACCGCAAAGCGCGCCACGCACAACCGCGGCGGCGCAAGACCCCCGCGCCGTCTTGCCGGCGACTAGATCTTCCCACCGCCGTCCATGCCGCTGCCGCGGCGCCACACTTCCTTGCCGCGTTCGGACAACTCGCCGCTACTATGCGCGGCGTCGGCTTCCGTACCTTCGATGGCCATCTCACCGCCTGGCTGTTCCTGTGCCCGCTGCTTTTCCTTCTTGCGAGCGGCCACGGCTTCGTCGTGGGATTTACCTGCGTAATTCGCACTCATGGTTCGATCCTCCATAAAGTAGGGTTCGCTCACGCGGCGCGCGTAATCGCTCACTGATGCCCAGCGCGTCGATTTCCGCCAGAGCGGGACACAAACAAACACCTGGTTGCCTCAAAACGTCCTAGGCCGGAAGCATGCTTGATTGACAAGGCAAAAGTACCAGTTATCCACAAGGTTATTCAGCAAATCTGTGGATAACTTTCTGCGGGGCAAGGTTATCCACCGCGCACCACGTCGTATGTGCCCCAATAGTCGCGAGGCGGTATTTGGCGCGGGTCGTCGCCGCATGCGCTGCTTTTGCCTATGATGGACAGTTCGTACCCTTATGCGCATCAAGCGCGTCACAAGAAGGAAGCGAATCATGACCCACCACATTGCAGTGGTCGTCGGCAGCTTGCGGCGCGACTCGTTCAATCGGCACCTGGCGCAGGCCGTGATTTCACTCGCGCCGTCCGACTTCACCTTCGAATTCATCGACATCGGCTCGTTGCCCCTCTACAGCCAGGACTACGACGCCGACTATCCGGAAGCCGGCAAACAGCTGAAGCAGCGGATCGAAGCCGCCGATGGCCTGCTATTTGTCACGCCCGAATACAACCGGTCCATACCCGGCGTGCTGAAAAACGCGCTCGACTGGGCTTCGCGCCCGTGGGGCACCAATTCGTGGCGCGGCAAACCCGGCGCCGTGCTCGGCACGTCGGTCGGCGGGACTGGCACGGCGTTGGCGCAACAGCATCTGCGCAACGTGCTGGCGTATCTCGATGTGGCGACGCTCGGTCAACCCGAGGTGTTCATCAAGCACGATCCGGCGGTCATCAACGAAAAAGGCGAGATCCTGAACGACGGCACGCGTAAATTCCTGCAGACTTTCGTCGACCGCTACGTCACGTGGGTCAAGCGCCACACCGCTGCCTGATGCGCCTGGCGATACGTAACGGAGCGGGCAGGCCAGACGGCTCAATGCGGCGGCAACGCCGTAATCTCACGGCCTGCCGCCACGGACGCTGTCACGTTCACACGTGGTGATGTCCTGTCACCCGCTCCCAGCCGTGACGCACGGCCAGCTTGAAGCGCTCCCAAGTGCTGTCCGGCGAGGTGCTTTCCCAATGACGTCGGGCTTCCGGTTCGACGTCGTCCCACGGCTGGTCGCGATAGCGCATGTCCTTGCCGATCTCCGCGCCATAGCGGTAGGCCGGCACGTAGTCTTCGTAACGCGCGCTTTCGGAGGCGTACTGCTCGTCGTAGTGTGCGCGGAAGTCTTCCTCGTACTCGAGATATTCGTTCGGCATCTGGCCGCCTAAACCGGCGGTCGGCTGCCCCGCTTCCGAGACGACTTCGGATGGCTGCATGATCGCGCCCGAACCCGGAACCGAGCCTGCCGCGATTGCACTACGGCCCACGTCGCCGACCAGCGGATCCGTGACCGGTTCGTTGAGCGGGTCCGTCACCGGCCGCTCGCTAAGCGGCGGTGGCACGAACGGCTCGGCGTCGGTGCTGCCCGGCGGCACGGTGTACCGTGGATCAGCCGTCGTGGCCGGCCTTGTGGTCGCCCCGGCGCTCGACGCCGGCATGCTCGACGCACGCGGTGTGCCGGGCGTCATGGCGCCGATGCCGAGTTCATCGAGGACGGAATGCTCGCGTCCGGATTCCTCCGTTTGCGCGTCCCAGCCTGGCGAGCGTTCGCCGATGTCGGTCGCACCCAGTCTCGTCAAGGTATTGCGCGCGAGGTCGGCATGGGCTTCGCTTGCCGCGCTGACGCAGACGAGCACGGCGCCGCGGCGCACGGCTTCGGCGTAGCGCGCGGTTTCCGGCGCACGCGGACCGCTGGCAAACAGACTCGACAGGAAGCGTTCGATATTCGCCAGCACGCCAGAACTGGCGACTTCGTCGGTCGCGGAACCGACAGACGGCTCCGGATTCGCCTGCAATTCGATCGTTTCGCGTCCAAAACCAGTCTCGACGAGCGTGTCGCGTGCAGCTTCCGCTTGAGCATAGGTGTCGAATAAACCAATCACGGTGTGTCGCATGGCTGTCTCCCGACGTATTTGGCACAACGGACGGCACGCCAACGCGCCGTCCTCCTTGCTTCGGTACTGCGCAACGATCATGCCGGGTCCGGGCGACCGGCCTGCGCCCGCTGGCGCCTACCCGCGCGCAGCGGCGACGCAAAAAAGCGCGGCCTGCCGCCGCGCTTTTACAACCGCTGGTAAATGTCAGACTTCAGGCCACGCCCACCAGCGCGGGCCTCACTCCGCCGGATGCGCCGCCGGATCGGCGCCCGTCTGCGCCAGATCGTGCTGGATCGCTTGCAGGAGTTCTTCCAGCAGACCGATATCGAAAGGCTTGGAGAGCACCCGCACGTCGACGTGGCGGGCACGGTCGAGCTCTTCCGCGTAGCCGGTGACGAGAATGACCGGCAGTTTGGTGTGAAATGCGAGCACCGCCTCGGCCAGATCGATGCCATTCAAGGTGCCGGGCATATGGATGTCGGACAGCACTAGATCGAACGGCAGCGGTTCGCCGGTGCGGGCTTGCCGCGCGTGGGCGTCGTCGAACAGGCGCAGCGCGGTGTCGGCGTTGAAGACGCACGTGACCTGATGGCCCATCATCTGCAGCAGGGCTTCGGTGCCGGCGGCCACTTCCTGGTTGTCCTCGACCAGCAGAATGCGCAGGCCAGGCGGCGCGCCGTTTTGCTCGACGCTCGTTTCAGGCGGTCCGTCGGCCTCCGGCTCGGCCGTGGCGCGCGGCAGATAGAGACGCACGGAAGTGCCCGCGCCAACCGCGCTGTCGATCGCGGCGAGGCCGCCGGAGCGCTCGCAGAACGCGAAAACCTGCGGCAAACCGAGACCCGTGCCCATGCCTTTCGGCTTGGTCGTGAAAAGCGGCTCGAAGGCGCGCGCGAGCACGTCGGGCGCCATGCCCGCGCCGGTATCTTCGAGCGACAGCTGCACGAAGTCGCCCGTTAGCGGAAAGCCGTCTTCGTGCCGGAAATGGATATTGGTGGCGCGCACTGTGAAGCGCCCGCCGTTCGGCATGGCGTCGCGCGCGTTCACCGCAACGTTGATGAGCGCCAGCTCCAGTTCCGCGACATCGACGCGCATCGGCCAGACCTTGACACTGATATCGATCACCAGCGATACCTTCGCGCCGAGCGAGGCGCGCAGCAACTCGCGGCACGCCGGCAGCCAGCGTTCCAGCGACAGTGTCTCGTTGCGCAAGGGCTGCTTGCGCGCAACGCCGAGCAGCTGCCGGGTGAGCGACTGGCCGCTCTTGAGCGCCCGCTCCATCGCCGACAGTTCGCGGTCCAGACCGCTTGTACCGCGCCGCCGCACGATCTGCACGTTGGCGGAGAGGATCATCAGCAGGTTATTGAAGTCGTGCGCGACGCTGCCGACCAGCGTGCCCAGCGCTTCCATCTTGCGCGACTGACGGTACGCCGATTCGATCGAGCGGCGCATGGACGCTTCGGCCTGCCAGCGTTGCCACGCCTCCTCTTCGGCGCCGAGGCGGCGCAGCGACAACCAGATCACGCACCACAGCGCGATGGACGGCGTGAACATCGACAGGATCAGCACGCCGAGGTGCCGGTACCACGCGGCCCAGATCGCCGAGGCGCGATAGCCGCATACCACGTACACGGGATACGAACCGACGTGGCGGAACGCGAGGATCAGATTTTCGCCGTCGACATTCGAATGCATGCGTATCACGCCGGCCCGACGTCCCTGCGCGAGCGCTTCGGCGAACGGCGTTTGCGACGCCATGGCGGTGGGCTCGCGCGGCGTGCGCGGATAGTGCGCGAGGATCGAGCCGTCCGTGCGCACGAGGCTCATGGTCATCGGCGTGCCGCTGTTGTTGCCGCCGAGCAGTTCGCGATAGAACGCGTCGAAATAGCTCGGCCGCAGCGCGACGGAGACCACGCCGGCGAACGAGCCGTCCGCGCCGAGCCGCTTGACGCCCATGTTGAACACCTGTTCGCCGGCCACGTGCCCCGTCATGACCTTCGACACATGCTCGAGATCCTTGCCGTCGCGAATGCCCGTGAAGTCCTCGCGCTCGCCGACCGAGATGGCCGGCGACGGCAGGTAGCGGCTGCTGGCGAGCAAGGCGCCGTCGCGCCCGAAGATCGACACGGCCGCCACCTGCGGATAGCCGCCGCCCATGACGCGCAACTTCTCGTGAATGGCGGCTTCGCGGGCGCGAATGCCGTCGTCGTCAAGACCCTCGGTCAGATCGACGATGCGCGCATCGAGCGTTTCGTTCATGTCGAACACTTTCAGCGCGTGTTCTTCGGCAATCCGCACCGTGCGCAGCGTCATGTCGGTGGCGTCGGCCTCGCGCGTGCGCCAATCGCTGAGCGCCATGGCCGCGACATACACGCATGGCAGGACGATCGCCACGATCAGCAGGGCGATCAGGGTAATGCGCCGCACATGGAAATTCTGTTCCGGCACGGCTGGGAACAACGCCTCATCCTGCCGGCTAGCGGCACGGCGACTCGCGGGCGGCGGTTCGAACCGGTCTGGTGTCATTGTCGATAATGCGAAGGTCATTCGGGACGCAGAGGCCCGGAGTCAGCATCATACGAGAAGCATAGACGCGGCGCGGCGGTAGAAGTTACTCGCGGCAAACGGGCCGCCTCGGCGGCTGTCGGACCGCCATCGACTGACGACTCAATCGTCTGCTTTTTAAAACAGCGACGAATCGAGAAGCGCAAACGTACACAAAAGGATAGAAGTAAAAGGATCCCTTCAAAACATATCGAAATATTCTAAAAAATAGTGCTTGGTGGGAAAATGTATTTAACGAAAGCGAAATCGGCGAGTTGCCTTTCCGCCGTTTTACTTCGAGAATCAGCCCCATGATAAGAGTGCGTCCGCCATGTTCGGACGCATCTGCCGCGAGGGCACCCAGCCAAGCCATGCGTACCACGCGTGGCGGAAGGCGTTCGCGGATCACGTGCGCGGCAAGGGACCAGCCCGATCCACGAGGCCGCGCAGATTCATCTACGGGGTAGGCTTCGAACATGCCGGTCATCGCCGTCGTCCATCGTGCGCGTACGTTCTCAGGCGTGCCCACCGGTTCCATCCATCGCGCCTCGCCGCGCGCGCTCCCCGCTCGCCTGCAATCCGCATTTCAGCAAGCTTCAGCCCGCTTTGCCGCTGGTCGACAGAGTTCGCGCTAAAGAATCCTCCTCCATACGCCGTTAACGCGAGTGAGCTAATTCCGCTTTCCGACCCGCCCATGTCATTGCCTATTGTGATCGCCGACGATTCGCTGCTTGCCCGCAAGGTGCTCACCAAGGCATTGCCGCCGGACTGGGAGGTCGACGTGTCTTACGCATCGAACGGGCGCGAAGCGCTCGCGCTGTATCGCGAAGGCAAAGCGTCGGTGATGTTCCTCGATCTGACCATGCCGGACATGACCGGTTATCAGGTGCTGGAAGCACTGCAGCACGAGGATCTGAACACCTTCGTCATCGTCGTCTCCGCTGACGTTCAGCCGATGGCCCAGTCGCGCGTGCGCGCGCTCGGTGCTGTCGCGTTCATCGCCAAGCCCGTGACGCCCGATTCGGTACTACCCATCCTCAAGGAGTACGGGTTGTATGTCTGAGCCAGTCCTCAACGAAGATCAGCGCGACGCGCTGCAAGAGGTCGCCAATCTGGCGATGGGCCAAGCCGCGACGCGTCTGGCGCGGCTGCTCGATGCGTTCATCGAGTTGTCGGTGCCGCGCGTGAAGGTGGTGGCGGTCAGCGAGGCGGCGCAGGCGCTGCGGGAGATGACCGGGATCGAGGACACCGTGAGCGCGGTGCGCCAGGGTTTCCGCTCCGATATCAAGGGCGAGGCGCTGGTGATCTGCCGCAGCGACAGCATCGAACAACTGTGCGCGCTCGTCAGCGATCCATACTCGCGCTCGACCTACGAGGCGGTGAGCCAGACAGAGCTGGTGTTCGATGTGGCGAACGTGCTGACTGGCGCCTGCGTGTCGTGCATTCTCGACCAGCTCGGCCGCACGCCGATCTTCTCGGCGCCGGGTTTGCTCGGCGAAGCCATGACGCTCGACGAGGTCTTCCAGCCCGGTGTGCTGCAATGGGAAGTGGCCTTGCTGGTCGAAGTGAATTTCGCGCTCGAGGACCAGAGTTTCCGCGCGCACCTCGTGATGCTGATGGCCGAAGAATCGATTCGCCACATGAACAACGCGCTCGACGCGCTGCTGTCGAGCCTATGAATGCGCCCGTGGACTCGTTGAGCGATCTGGTGGTCGAACGTGTCGGTTTCGGCATTTTCGTACTGGATCGCGACATGAACGTGCTCATGTGGAACCGCTTCATGCAGGATCACAGCGGGCTGACGCCGGACCAGGTGGTCGGCAAGTCGCTATACACGCATTTTCCCGAACTGCCGCGCGTGTGGCTGTCGCGCAAGATCGAAAGCGTGTTCCAGCTCGGCAGCTTTGCGTTCAGTTCGTGGGAACAGCGCCCGTATCTCTTCAAGTTCGATCACGACCGGCCGATTACGGGCGGTGTCGATTTCATGCAGCAGGACTGCACCTTCATGCCGCTGATGCGTGAGCGCGAAGTGGTGGCGGTGTGCGTGACCATTTCCGACGTCACGCACGTGAGCATCGTGCAGCGCGAACGCGAAGAGGCGGTCGCCAAGCTGCAGGAATATGCCGACCGCGACGGCCTGACGGGCATTGCCAACCGCCGCTTCTTCGAAGCGCGCCTGCGCGACGAATACACGCGCTGGCAGCGCTACGGCGGCGACATGTCGGTGCTGCTGTTCGATCTCGACCACTTCAAGAAAATCAACGACCAGTTCGGCCACGGCGTCGGCGACACGGTGTTGCGCGTGATGGCCCAGCGCGTCGCCGAGGTGGTGCGGGCGCAGGACACGTTCGGGCGCTTCGGCGGCGAGGAATTCGCGCTGCTGCTGCCGTGCACGCCGCTCGACGACGCGATGCGCGTCGCGGAAAAGATCCGCTGCACGATCGCCGACACGCCGGTCGAAGTGCAGGGCACGAGCGTGCCGGTGACGGCGAGCGTCGGCGGCGCGTCGGCGCGGGGCGGCGTGCCTTCATATGACGTGCTCATCAACGAAGCCGACGCTGCGTTGTACAGCGCGAAACGGCAAGGACGCAACCGCTCGGTCGGGTTCGTCTGACTTCGCGCGAGCACGGCCTTCAGCCTTGCGAGAGGCTCCGCGCAAGCCTCGAGGCGTGCCGCGAGGCGCACGGGCGAGCCCGCCTCAGGCTTCCTTCCGGCCCCTTATCCGCCGCCGAATCTGCGGCATCTCACAAACGTTGATATACTTTTCGCCGTTTCCGGCCTCCCAGCCGGGTCTTTCGCGCGTGTCCGCGCGCGCTTGCCGCCGGCCCTGCGGCAGGCATCAAACTTCTTGAACGCCTTTCAGCGGGCGCCTCCTGCGGAGATCGTCTTGGCTGTTTCCAATCTTGTCGTGGACGATACAGAAATCGACGCCGCTGCCGCCACGTCCGGCAGCTCGTTCTATCTCGCCATGCGCATCCTGCCGGCCGCGCAGCGCGACGCGATGTATCAGGTCTACGCTTTCTGCCGCGCCGTCGACGATATCGCCGACAGCGACATGCCGCGCGCCGAACGCGCCGCCGCGCTCGAGCGCTGGCGGGCCGACATCGACGCGTGCTACGCCGGCGCGCCGCGCGCTTCGCTGCGCGCGCTGACGCGGCACATTCATACGTTTCATCTGCAACGCGAAGACTTCCACGCGATGATCGACGGCATGGCAATGGACGCCGCCGAAGACATCTGCGCCCCCGATGAAGACACGCTCGACCTCTATTGCGACCGCGTCGCGAGCGCGGCGGGCCGTCTATCGGTGAGGATATTCGGGATGCAGGAAGAGCTCGGCCGTTTGCTCGCGCATCATCTGGGCCGCGCGCTGCAGCTCACCAACATCCTGCGCGATATCGACGAAGACGCCGGCATCAATCGCTGCTATCTGCCGCACGAATTGCTGGCGCGCGAAGGCATCGCGGTGACGAACCCCACGCAGATCGCCGACGACCCGTCGCTGCCGCGCGTGTGCGCCACGCTCGCCGAGCGGGCCAAGGAACACTTCGCCGCGTCCGACGCGATCATGGACCGCGAGCCGCGCAATCACGTGCGGGCGCCGCGCATCATGTCGGGCGTGTATCGCGTGCTGCTCGAACGGACGCTGGAGCGCGGCTTCGACATTCCGCGTACGAAGGTCAGCAAGCCAAAGCTCCGCATGCTGTGGATCGTCGCGCGTTACGCGCTCTTCTGAGCTGATGCAAAAGCTCGTACATGTGGTCGGCGCAGGCCTTGCCGGCCTGGCCGCCGCAGTGCAGTTGCAACGGCGCGGCGCGCACGTCGTGCTGCATGAAGCCGCTGCCCAGGCGGGCGGCCGTTGCCGTTCGTATTACGACGCCAGGCTGGGCGCGACGCTCGACACCGGCAATCACATGATGGTGTCGGGCAATGCCGCGACGCTCAACTACGCACGAGCGATCGGCGCCGCCGACGAACTGGTCGGCCCGGCCCATCCCGAATATGCGTTCGTGGATCTGGCCACGCGGGCGCGCTGGACCGTGCGCCTGTCGCCGGGACATCTGCCGTGGTGGATCTTCGACCCGAACGCGCGCGTGCCGAACACGGCGCCAGGCGACTATCTGGCGCTGCTGCCGCTGCTGTTTGCCAAACCCGGGCGCAGCGTCGCGCAGACCATGCGTTGCAACGGTGCGTTGTGGGACCGTCTGCTGCGGCCGCTGTTTCACGCCATGCTGAACGTCGAGCCGCGCGAAGCCTCGGCGGAACTGACGGGCGCCATGGTGCGCGAGGCTCTGCTCGCCGGCGGCCTTGCGTGCCGGCCGCTGGTGGCGCGCAACGGTCTCGGCAGCGCGTTCGTGGATCCGGCGCTGCGGCTGCTGCAACATGGCGGCGCGGCGATCAGGCTGGGTTCGCGCCTGGACGGAATCGTCTTTGCCGCCGACAACCGTCGCGTACAAGCGCTGAATTTCGCCGCTGAAAGCATCGCGCTCGACGCGAACCAGGCCGTGATCCTCGCGGTCCCGCCTGAAATCGCGCAAACGCTCGTGCAGGGTTTGCGCGCACCGACGCGCTTCGCGGCGACCGTCAACGTGCATTTCGCGGTCGAGCCGCCGTTTGGCTTGCCGCAGGTCACCGGGCTGCTCAACGGCACGGCTGAATGGCTGTTCGCCTTCGAAGGCCGCTTGTCGGCGACCGTGAACGGTGCTGAGCGGCTGCTCGACACGCCGCATGAAGCACTCGCGGCCACGGTCTGGGCCGAAGTGGCTCAGGCGGCCAGTTTGCCGGTCGCGCCAATGCCGGCCTGGCAGGTCGTCGTGGAAAAACGCGCGACCTTCGCCGCGCTGCCGGATCAGGAGACGCGGCGGCCCGGCACGCGCACTCGCTGGAATAACTTGATGCTCGCGGGCGACTGGACGGCTACCGGTCTGCCCGCGACGATTGAAGGCGCGATCCGCTCAGGCCAGAAGGCCGCGGATACGTTGCTGAATGAACCGATGGAACGCCGATGAACGATTTATCTCAAGCCCAGCCACTGGACGCCGTGCTGCCCGAATTCGCCGACGCCACGCCGGACGCGACCGCGCCGGCTGTTGCGGGTGAGGCGCCCGCAGCGTCGCTCGACACCGCGATCACGCGCGCGACCGATGCGATTCTCGCCGCGCAGAAGGCGGACGGCCACTGGGTCTACGAACTCGAAGCCGACGCCACGATTCCCGCTGAATACGTGCTGCTGGTCCACTATCTCGGTGAAACACCGAACGTGGAGCTGGAACAGAAGATCGCGCGCTATCTGCGCCGCATCCAGTTGCCCGACGGCGGCTGGCCACTGTTTACCGACGGCGCGCTCGACGTCAGCGCCAGCGTGAAGGCGTATTTCGCACTGAAGATGATCGGCGACCCGGCGGACGCCGAGCACATGGTCCACGCACGCGAGGCAATTCTCGCCAACGGCGGTGCCGAAACCGTGAACGTCTTCACGCGGATTCTGCTTGCGCTGTTCGGCGTGGTGTCCTGGCGCGCGGTGCCGATGATGCCCGTCGAGATCATGCTGTTGCCCATGTGGTTCCCGTTCCATCTGTCGAAGGTGTCGTACTGGGCGCGTACCGTCATCGTGCCGCTGCTCGTGCTGAATGCGAAGCGGCCGGTGGCGCGCAACCCGCGCCGCGTGCGGATCGACGAGTTGTTCCGCGGCGCGCCGGTCAACACCGGCCCGCGCGATCGGGCGCCGCATCAGCATTCCGGCTGGTTCCGGTTTTTCAGTGGCGTGGACGTGCTGCTGCGCGCCGTCGACGGCCTGCTCCCGAAAGCCACGCGCGAGCGCGCGGTGCGGCAAGCGGTGGCTTTCGTCGACGAACGGCTCAATGGCGAAGACGGCCTCGGCGCGATTTTCCCGGCCATGGCGAACTCGGTGATGATGTACGACGTGCTTGGCTATCCGGCCGATCATCCGAATCGCGCGATTGCTCGCCAGTCGATCGACAAGCTGCTCGTTATCAAGGATGACGAAGCGTATTGCCAGCCGTGTCTGTCGCCGGTATGGGATACCTCGCTCGCGGCGCACGCGCTGCTCGAAACCGGCGAGGCGCACGCCGAACAGGCGGCCGAACGCGGGCTCGCGTGGCTGCGTCCGCTGCAGATTCTCGACGTGCGCGGCGACTGGATTTCGCGCCGTCCGAATGTGCGGCCGGGCGGTTGGGCGTTCCAGTACAACAACGCGCATTACCCGGACGTCGACGATACGGCGGTGGTCGTGATGGCGATGCAGCGCTCGGCAACGGTGACGCAATCGGATGTCGATCGCGAAGCGATTGCGCGGGCGCGCGAGTGGGTGGTCGGCATGCAGAGCAGCGACGGCGGCTGGGGCGCGTTCGAACCGGAAAACACGCAGTATTACCTGAACAACATTCCGTTCTCCGATCACGGCGCCTTGCTCGATCCGCCGACCGCGGACGTCTCGGGCCGCTGTCTGTCGATGCTCGCGCAACTCGGCGAACTGCCGCAGAACAGCGAGCCGGCGCAACGCGCGTTCGCGTACATGCTGCGGGAGCAGGAATCGGACGGCAGCTGGTACGGCCGCTGGGGCCTGAACTACATCTACGGCACGTGGACCGCGCTGTGTTCGCTGAACGCAGCCGGCATGCCGCACGACGACCCGCACATGAAGCGCGCGGCGCAGTGGCTCCTGTCGATCCAGAACGAAGACGGCGGCTGGGGCGAGGGCGGCGAGAGCTACAAGCTCGACTACCACGGTTACGAGCGCGCGCCGAGCACGGCTTCGCAAACCGCGTGGGCGCTGATGGGCCTGATGGCGGCCGGCGAGGTCGATCACGAAGCGGTCGCGCGAGGCGTCGCGTATTTGCAGCGTGAACAGCGCGAGCACGGTCTGTGGGACGAAGCGCGTTTCACCGCGACCGGCTTCCCGCGCGTGTTCTATCTGCGTTATCACGGCTATCGCAAGTTCTTCCCGCTGTGGGCACTGGCGCGCTTCCGTCATCTGAAGCGCAACGGCCTCACGCGCGTCGCCGTCGGGATGTAACGGATGCCGCTTTCCCCAACGCCGTCAACCGATGACGGCCGCCGTCCCTTGCCGGTAATCGTGGTGACGGGCATGGCGTTCGAGGCGCGCATCGCGCGTGGCGAAGGCGTCGAGGTCGTCTACGCGGCGCGCGCCGACCTGCTGGAGAGCGCGTTGAGCGCGGCGGTGGCGCGTGGCTGTTCGGGCATCATCAGTTTCGGTACGGCGGGCGGTTTGGCGCCGGACCTGGAGCCGGGCTCGCTGATCGTCGCGGACGCCGTCGAGGGTCCGTTTGGGCGCCTCCAGACCGATCGGCCATGGTCCGACCGGCTCGCGGCCGCGCTGGCGGCAGGCCCGCTCTCCGCGCGTTTGCGGCGTGGTCTCATGGCGGCAGTCACCGCGCCTCTGGTGACGGCGGGCGACAAGGACGTGCTGCATCGCTCGAACGGCGCTCTAGCGGTGGACATGGAGTCGCACATTGCCGGCGCGAAAGCGGCCGCGCACGGGGTCCCGTTTGCCGTGTGCCGCGCGATCGTCGATCCGGCGTGGCGCACGCTGCCTTCCGCGGCGACCGCCGGCCTGCGCGACGACGGCGGCACGGCGCTCGGGCCGATTCTGCGGGAATTGATGCGGCAGCCGTCGCAGCTCGGCGCGCTGATTCAGGTTGCCGTCGACGCCCGGGCGGCGCGCATTTCGCTGGTGCAGGCGCGACGCGCGATAGGCGAGGCCGGGGCATTGCGCGTGACCATCGGCTGAAGCGCGCGCCGCCGCGCTATTTCCCTTTTATTCAGCAGTTATTGAAATACTAGGGAAAACCCTTATATTTGGTACAATGTTAGTGTTAACCCTAGGTCGTGCCGTTAAGGCGCGCGGCCCAAGCGCCTCGAACACGGAGTACCAAAATGAATTTCCACACCAGAAAGTGGGTCAAGCCCGAAGATCTGAACCCCAACGGCACGCTGTTCGGCGGCAGCCTTCTACGCTGGATCGATGAAGAAGCCGCCATTTACGCCATCTGCCAGCTCGACAATCAGCGCGTCGTGACCAAGTTCATGTCCGAGATCAACTTCGTCAGCTCGGCGCGGCAGGGCGACATCATCGAACTCGGCATGACCGCCACGCATTTCGGCCGCACCTCGATCACGCTCCGCTGCGAAGTGCGCAACAAGATCACGCGCAAAAGCATCCTGACCGTCGAGAAAATGGTGTTCGTCAATCTCGACGAGAACGGCGAGCCGGGGCCTCACGGGCGCACGCGGATTCGTTATGCGGATGAGGCGTTTGCCCGCTATCGCGAGAATTCGCGCCCGGTGCCGAAAGGCGCGGTTGCCGTCGAAGAAGAGCGGGTTGCGTCGCGCGCCGAGGTGGATAGCTTGCATTGAGCCGGTTGATCGGCTCCGACTCAAGCTGTGGCGCAGTGCGCGCCGATGCGGTAATTCGTTCTGTTTTTGCCAGCGCTTAGCTCGGCTTTGCGGGGCGCCCGTTCTGGGCGCCCCGTCTGAATCCCAATTCTTATTGCGTCACTGGCGCCGAGGCCGGCTGTGTGCGGTCGGCCGGTGTTGCGGGCGGCGTCCGTGCGGCCGCGCCTGACGCGCCGTTGGGCGCCGCTGCCGGCACGGCCGGCGGGGAGCCCGCTGGACCGCTCGCGGGCGTTTCGCCTGGATCACTGTAATCAGGCACACCTGCCGGCACGGCCGGCTTCGCGCCCGCCGCGCCGCTTGCGGGCGTCTCACCCGGATCGGTGTAGTCAGGCACGCCTGCCGGGGCGCCTGTGGCAGCGCCAGAGGCCGCATTAGGGGCTTCCGCGGCGTCGCCCGGATCCGCATAGTTCGGCAGAGCACCTGCCGCCGGCGCGCCGGCTGCGGGCGCCGACGAGGCGCCGGAATCGCCTTGATCGTCATAGTTCGGCAGCGGCGCAGCGTTGTCGCTGGTGCCGCGCAGACGCGCCCGGCGTTGCTGCGTATACGCGTCGCGCACGAACGAGTACTTGTCCAGCGCAGCTTGTTGCAGCAGATCCGAAGCACCCAGCAGGTCTGAACGCACGCTCACGAATTGCAGTACGTAGAGCGGATTGCGCAGCGCCGGCTCCATGTAGTTCAGCGGGTTGAACTTCACGTCGACGATAAGACCCATGCTGTCGCGCACCGTGCTCGGGCCGAACAGCGGCAGGACGAGGTACGGACCCGACGGAATGCCCCAGTGTCCCAGCGTCAGGCCGAAATCCTGATGATGCTTAGGCAGCCCGGCCGGTGTCGCCCAATCGAGCAAGCCGCCCAGACCGAAGGTGGAGTTGAACGCGAAACGGACGATGTCCTCGGTCGCGTCGGTGATCTTCAACTGCAGCAGCGCGTTCGCGGCGTTGGTCAGATCGCCCAGATTCGAGAAGAAGTTGCTTACGGCGGTGCGCAACGGCTGCGGCGTCACCTTCTGGTAGCCCTTCGCCACCGGAACGGCGACGTAGCGGTCCAGTCCATCGTTGAAATTGAACACCGCCCGGTTCATGGGTTCGAACGGGTCGCCGGGCTTGCGGTCGGGGCCGGTGGCGCAGCCAGAAATCAAACCGGTGGCGACGAGTGCCAGCGCGGTGTTACGCAGCTTCATGCTTATATTCCTTTTTGCTTCGCGCGACGTGAGCGCGGCTTACCCATCAGCACGGGTTGAAACACCACTGCGCCGATCAGCGTACAGAACAGCGAGAGCGCCAGCAGACGCCCCATGCTGGAAGTCCCCGGGTGGTGCGACAGCCAGAGGCTGCCAAACGCCGTCGCCGTGGTCGCCGCACTGAACAGCACAGCGTGCGTCAGGCTCGACTGCAGGAGGCCGGTCTGACCATGGCGCCACGCCATCACGAAGTAGATCTTGAACGCTACGCCGACGCCGAGCATCAGCGGCAACGCGATGATATTCGCAAAGTTCAGCGGCATGCCGAATACCACGCACAACTCGAGCGTCACGAGCGCCGACACCAGCAGGGGAACCAGCGTGCGCAGCATGTCGCCGACGCGCCGCAGCGCGATCCAGAGCAGAATCGCAATCGACACGAGCGCGTAACCGGCGGCCTGCAGAAACGCCTTGATGATGGTGTCGGCCGAGTGCAGGATCGAAATCGGGCCGCCGATCGCGCCCGGCTCCGCCTTCTTCACGGCGTGCGCAAAGTGCGCGAGCATGACGTCGTCGTTCGGGTCGGTGCCGGGTTTCACCTTCGGCGAGATGTCGACGAGGGCGCGGCCGTCTTTCGAGATCCAGCCTTTGGAGATCTCCTTGGGCAGATTTTCGCGCGTGATCTCGGTGGGTTGCAGCAGGTTGGCCAACTGCTTCAGCGCAATGCGCAGCGTCTCGGACATCGCGGTTTCGGCGCGGTCGCGCGTGGCGGCATCGGCAGCGGCTAATTTCTGCAATGTGGCGGACAGATGTTTGGCTTCGGCGGCGCCTGGTCCCGGGTGATCGTCGGCGGCGAGCGAGAGCTGGTTCGACGCGCGTTTGAGCGCGGCGACGCGCACGGCATCCGTCGCCTGTTGCGCGGGCTGTTGCTGCAGCGCGGGCAATAGCTGCTGCGCAGCGCTCACGATCAGCATCAGCTTTTGCTGCTGATCGGCGGGAACGAAGGTGTCGAGCGTATTGACGCGGCCCACTTCCGGCAACGTACGCAGACGCGCGGCCATGCGATCGGCGTCGGCGAGCGACGGCGCCAGCGCATGCACGTTGTTGACCGCCGCCTCAGGCGAATCCTTCAGCGACAACAGCGTCTCCATCGATTCCGTGTGCGGATCCTTCAGATGAAGCGGGTTGAAGTCGAAGCGCAAATGCGTAAGCAACGGCGTGGCGCCGATCACGACGATGAGCGTGCCAATCAGCACCGGTTTGCGATGGCGATCGAGGAAATCGTCGACGGGCGCGAGTTGCTTGAAACCAGGCGAACCGGCTTCGCCGGGCGGCCTGAAGATCTTCAGCAGGGCCGGCAGCAGCGTCATGTTGGTGAAGTACGCGACGAACATGCCGACGCCCGCGATCTCGCCCAACTCGGACACGCCGCGGTAAGCCGTCGGCAGGAACGAGAAGAAGCTCAACGCGACGGCGACCGCGGCGAGCGTGAGCGGCACGCCGATGCTGTGCGACGTATGCATGAGGGCCGCGGAAAGCCGGTTGTCGCGATTGCGCTCCTCGCGATACTTGACGCCGAACTGCACGCCGAAATCGACCCCGAGTCCGACGAACAGCACCATGAAGGCGACCGAAATCATGTTGAGCGCGCCCACCAGCAGCAGGCCGAGCGCCGCGGTAATCGCGAGCCCGACGAACAGCGTGATGAACACGGCGGCGATCATGCGGCCCGAGCGCAGCGCCAGCCACAAAATGATCAGCACGACGATGAAGGTGCCGATGCCGTTGAGCACCGCGCCGTCCTTGACCGACGCGAACTCTTCGTCCGCGAGCGGCTGTTCGCCCGTGAGACGGACAGTGGCGCCGTAGCGCGAGTCGAGGTGCAGCGCGGCGGCGGTGTCGCGGATCGACTTCGAGGCCGTCGCGCCGGGCTCCAGCGCGTCGTAGTTCACGACCGGCTGCACGATGACGAAGGCGCGCGCCGGCTCGGTGGCCGCGCTCTTGTCGACCAACGCACGCCACGAGAAGGCGGCCGGCTGGCCAGCCAGCACGCCGTCGAGTGTGGTCGCGCTTTGCGACAGCAGATGGCTCATGTCGCCGAGCTTCACTTGACCCAGTTGAAGCGGCAGCAACAGACTTGTGGTGAGCGTGCCGGCAAGGCCGGTCAGGCTCGGATCGTGCGCGAGGGCGTTGACGAGCGGGCGCGATTGGACGAGCTGCGAGGTGGTCGACATCACCTCGTCGATTGATGGGAACAGCAGGCCGTTGTGCTCGAAGAACGGGCCGCCGGCCGGCTGCGAAACCGCGACGAACTCTTTGGGATCGGCCTTGAGCGCCGTGGTCAGGGCTTGTGCGGCGGCGTCGGCGAACTCCGGCGCGCGCGCCTGGACCACCACTAGAACAGTTTGACCACGGTCCGGAAAGGCCTGGTCCATGGCATCTTCGAGCGACGACCATTGCTTGTCGGTCTCGACGAGACGGCTGATGTCCGTGTTGATCTTGAAGTTATAGGCAACGTAAAAACCGCTCAGCACGGTGAGCACGAGCGACAGCACGACGATCCTCATCGGATGACGCACTGAATAGGCGACGAGACGGACAATAGATGACTTCAGCATGTAGGCGAACGTGGCCTTATCACGGTTGTTGTTTTTGACGAAAGTGCACAAGTATACAGAGCCGGAGCGCTCAGTCTCCGGTTCGGTAGCAAGTGCGGCTCCCGGAGAGGCTCTTCGGGGCGGAACGCAATCTCGGTATACTGGTCTATCCTGCTGTCGCCGTGAGCTTGCAAGCCCGGCGGTGCTTACTTCTTTCTGGTCCTGTCGAGCGTATGAAACGTTATCTGTCTGCTTTTCTGGCCGCGGCCGTGGTGTCCACAGCGGCATATGCGCAAAGCGCACCCGAAGCGGTGGTAAAAAGTGCTGTCGAGGGCACGGTGGCCGCGATGAAGGCTGACCCGCAGGCGCGCGGCGGCGACATGGCGAAGATCACCCAACTGGTCGAGTCGCGCTTCCTGCCGGCCACCGACTTTCAGCGCACCACGCGGATCGCGGTCGGCAAGGCCTGGACTACCGCGACGCCCGAACAGCAAAAGCAGTTGTACGAGCAGTTTACGCTGCTGCTCACGCGCACTTACGCGGCCTCGCTGTCGCAACTGCGCGATCAGGACGTGAAGTTCAAGTTCTTGCCGGTGAGCGTTCCGGCTGGCGCCAAAGACGTCGTCGTGCAGTCGCACGTACTCAGCAATGGCGGCGACGATGCGATCGACTATCGCATGACCAAGGGCGACGCCGGCTGGAAGGTCTACGACATCAACATGATGGGCGCCTGGCTGATCCAGGTGTACCAGACGCAATTTGCCGATCAGATTTCCAAAGGCGGCATCGACGGGCTGATCAAGTTTCTGACCGCTCACAATGCGCGCAGCGCTGGGTAACGGCTGATGGCCTGGTCTCATGAGGCGTGAGACGTGAAACCCAAGGCATAAAAAAAGCGCGGTGGCTTGATGGCCACCGCGCTTTTTTGTGTCTTCGATCAGGGCCGGTGATAAACCGCCCCCTCGACCGCTTAGTGTGCAGCCGTCGCCGTCTGCACTTTCTTACCTTTGCCAGACACCTTGATCTCTTCCAGCTTGATCTCGACGTGGCGCGAGAAGACATACTCGGCGGGACGCTGCTTATCCAAAGGAATGTCCTTGGTGAACGCGCCCGAGGTCTTCGGACCGCGCAGGCTGACCTTCAGCGCCTTCAGCGGATGCGCCACTGTATCCATCACGGCGGTCGCTTCGAAACCGCAGTGCACCATGCAGTCCGCGCACTTTTCGTAGTTGCCCGTGCCGTACTTGTCCCAGTCCGTGGTTTCCATCAGTTCCTTGAAGGTCTTCACGTAACCTTCGCCGACGAGATAGCACGGCTTTTGCCAGCCGAACACGGTACGGGCCGGGTTGCCCCACGGCGTGCATTCGTACGTCTGATTGCCGGCCAGGAAATCGAGGAACATGCCCGACTGGCTGAACGACCAGTTCTTGCCATTGTTGCCGCGCTTGAAAATCTCGCGGAACAGTTGCTTGGTCTTGTCGCGATTCAGGAAGTGCTGCTGATCCGGCGCGCGTTCGTACGCATAACCCGGCGAGACGGTGATGCCGTCGACGCCCATCGGGCCCAGCGTGTCGAAGAACGCGGCGACGCGTTCCGGCACGGCGTCGTTGAACAACGTGCAGTTGATGTTCACGCGGAAACCGCGGCGCTTCGCTTCCTTGATGGCGGCGACAGCCTTGTCGTATACGCCTTCCTGCGAAACAGAGTGATCGTGTGCCTGCTGATCGCCGTCGAGGTGAACCGACCAGACGAAGTACGGATTCGGCTCGTAGTCGTCCATTTTCTTTTCCATCAGCAGCGCGTTCGTGCACAGGTACACGAATTTCTTGCGCGCCATGATGCCCTTCACGATCTGCGGCATTTCCTTGTGCAGCAGCGGTTCGCCACCTGCGATCGAGACCACCGGTGCATTGCATTCGTCGACGGCTTCAAGGCATTCTTGCAGCGACAGGCGCTGATTCAGGATGGGATCCGGATAGTCGATCTTGCCGCAGCCATTGCAGGCGAGATTGCAGCGGAACAGCGGCTCCAGCATCAAGGCGAGCGGATAGCGTTTATTCCCGGACATATGCTGACGCATGATGTATGCGCCGACCCGGACTTTCTGTAGCAGCGGAATAGACAAGACGTCCTCCTTAAACTTCGCGTGCAGCGAGTGGTTGCATCAGCTTCGATGGCAACTTGAATTCGACTTTTTCTTCACGGCCCGCCATCGTCGTGACATCGACAGGCCCCAATGCGCTCAGCGCATCGATTACGTTTCTGACCATCTCTTCCGGCGCCGAAGCGCCGGCCGTGATGCCGACCGCTTGCACGTTAGCAAACCACTCCGGCTTCACTTCCGAACCGTCGGCGACGAGATAGCTCGCCACGCCGCTTTCGCTGCCGATCTCGCGCAGCCGGTTCGAGTTCGAACTATTGGTTGCGCCCACCACCAGCAGCACGTCGACCTGTTTGCTCAACTCGCGCACCGCCGCCTGGCGGTTTTGCGTGGCGTAGCAGATGTCGCGCGTATCCGGACCGACGATGTCGGTGAAACGGCGCAGCAGCGCGTCGATAATGCCACGCGTGTCGTCCACCGACAGCGTGGTTTGCGTGACATAAGCGAGCGGCGTGTCGAGCGGCAGGTCCAGATGTTCGACCTCGGCCTCGCTCTGCACCAGCAGCACTTTGCCTGGAATCTGGCCGATCGTGCCTTCCACTTCCGGATGCCCGGCGTGGCCGATCAGAATCAGCGTGCGGCCGGCGCTGACGTACTGGCGGCCCTGCACGTGCACTTTGGTGACCAGCGGGCAGGTCGCGTCGAGCACGTCGAGACCCCGCGCTTGCGCGTCACGCTCGACGGTCTGGGCGACACCATGCGCGCTGAAAATCGCCACGGCGCCTTGCGGCACTTCGTCGAGTTCCTCGACGAAGCGCGCGCCTTTCTGGCGCAGATTGTCGACCACGTGCCGATTGTGAACAATCTCGTGGCGGACATACACGGGTGCGCCGTGTTGCTGTAACGCACGATCGACGATCTCGATCGCGCGAACAACGCCCGCACAAAAGCCGCGGGGTTGAGCAAGGATGACTCGCATAAGTTGGCGAACTCCGACTGACGCGGGCTTCGAAGAAGTCGGTAAATATGACTTTATCGCCGCGATCATCTAATTAGTTGACGTCTTGAGCCCCGGCGACGTGCCGGTACAGCAAAACCAAACGCGCATTCTAACGCTATCAGGCCGGCTTTGCTTCGAGGCGCCCGGCGCGTGTTGGGCAGACGCCGCAGCGGCGCAGCCTGGTCCGGCGCCGGCGCCGGCGCCGGCGTAGGCGGTGGTGCGATGCGGCAATGATTACACGCTGCAGCGGTTTAACGGAACCCTTAAACTACGGGGTCCTGCGGCGCGCTGGCGCCCGCGTTACCAATGGGTTTTCGAGGCTCGCTGGATGGACGTTGAACAGTACGAAAATTTTCCGGTCGCGAGCGTGTTGCTGCCAAAGGCGCTGCGCGCGCCTATCGGCACTATCTATCAGGTGGTCCGCACGGCGGCCGATATCGCCGACGAAGGCGACTGGAGCGCAGCCGAGCGCCACGCCCGTCTCGCCGACTTCCGCGCCGGCCTCGACGCGGTGGCGGCGCGGCGCGCGGCGCCGGTCCATCCGCTCCTGTTCGGCAAGCTGGCCGGCGTGGTGGCTCAGTATAAACTGCCGCTCGCGCCGTTCTACGATCTGCTCCACGCGTGCGGTCAGGGCATCGACACCAGTCGTTACGCCGACCGCGCCGCGCTGCTCGACTATTGCCGCCACTCGGCAAATCCGCTTGGGCATCTGATGCTGCATCTGATCGACGCGGCCACGCCGGAGAATCTCGCCGACGCCGACGCGATCTGCACGGCGTCGCAGTTGATCAGCTTCTGGCTGGACGTCTCCGCCGACTGGAAAAAGGACCGCGTGTATCTGCCGCGCGCCGATATGCGGCGCTTCAACGTGACCGAGGCGCACATCGCCAACGGTGTCGCCGATGAAGACTGGCGGGCGCTCATGGCGCACGAGGTGTCGTTCGTCCGCGAGACGCTGGTGCGCGGCGCGCCGCTCGCGTTGCGTATTCCGGGGCGGCTGGGCATCGAATTGTGCGGCGCCGTTCACGGTGGCCTGCGCTTTCTCGAACGAATCGAGAAGGCAGGCTACGACGTGTTTCACGAGCGGCCGGTGCTCAATACGTTTGACTGGTGCGTCGTCGCGGCTCGGGCCGTGGTGATGTGGCTGTCGCGGCGCGTCGGCGTGCAAGCGCGTTCAATCGAGGGTAATGCTTAATGGCGGTGGTTCTGTTTCTTCTTTCGTGTCTATCCCTGCTGATCTGGTGTGTGTTGCTGTTCGCGCGCGGCGGTTTCTGGCGCGCGCGTCCTGCCGCGCCGCTGACCGTCGGGCCGCGCGCAACGTGGCCGGCGGTCGCCGCCGTGGTGCCGGCTCGCAATGAAGTCGACGTGATCGCCGAGGCGGTCACCACGCTGCTTCAGCAGGACTATGCCGGCGAATTCCACGTGATCGTCGTCGACGACCACAGCACCGACGGCACCGCCGACGCCGCTCGCGCGGCCGCGCTGCAGTTGCAATGCCCGGGCCGTCTGACCGTACTGAGCGCGAAGCCGCTGCCGCCGGGCTGGTCCGGCAAGGTGTGGGCGCAATCGCAGGGTATCGAGGCCGTGCGCACGCTCGGCCTGTCCGCGGACTTCCTCTTGCTGACCGACGCCGACATCGGCCATCCCGCCGACGCGGTCGCGCAACTCGTCGCGCGTGCGGACGCGGAACAGCGCGATCTCGTCTCGCTGATGGTGCGTCTGCGCTGCGATTCGTTCTGGGAAAAGGCGCTGATTCCGGCCTTCGTCTTCTTCTTTGCCAAGTTGTACCCGTTCTCGTGGGTCAACAACCCGCGCAATCGCACGGCGGCGGCCGCGGGCGGCTGCATGCTGGTGCGCCGTAGCGCGCTGGAAGAAGCGGGTGGCATCGAGTCGATCCGCGCCGAGTTGATCGACGACTGCAGCCTCGCCGCGCGCATCAAGCATCGCGGCACGGGGCGTCATCCGATCCGGCTGGATGTGGCGGCGCGCAGCGTGTCGCTGCGCCCGTACGACAGCTGGCGTGAGATCTGGAACATGATCGCGCGCACGGCATTCACGCAGCTGCATTACTCGCCGTTGCTGCTGGCGGGCACGCTGGCCGGCATGACGATCATTTACCTGATGCCGCCGGTCGCCGCGCTGGTGCTCGGCCCGACTGGCTGGCCGGCGTGGCTCGGGTGGGCGGCCATGTGCTGCGCTTATGCGCCGATGCTCAGCTACTATCGCCGCTCGCCGTTGTGGGCGCCGTTTCTGCCGCTGGTCGCGTTGTTCTATGTCGGCGCGACGTTTGCGTCGGCCGTGCGCTACTGGCGCGGCAAGGGCGGGCAGTGGAAGGCGCGGGTTCAGGCGCCGGTGCAGGAACGCTGACGCAGCGCTCGGATATCGCAGTGGGATAGAAGAAGCGACGCTCTCGGGCGCCGCTTTTTCACATCAGCCTTTGGTGAGCATCATGTAGAGCTGAATCACCATGTCGGGCGAGAACGTGAACGGTACCCAGCCGTGACCGGTGTGACGCATGACCAGCAAACGGTCGCCGTTCGACTGTTTCTGCACCGCCATGACCGGATTCTTCGTGGACACGAAGCGCCAGCCCGGCGGAATGCCAGGCGGCGGCTCCGGCGTCATCGACGCGCGGGCGTTCGACAGTTCCTCGATCAGTTGGCCGATCTGCTCCGCGCGTAGCGCGACCGTCTGGCCGCCGATCGTCATCGTGATCTCGTTCTGCGCGGGGCGGTTGATTTCGAGCGTGGGCTGAAGCTGCGGAGCCGGCGCCTTGTCTTTGACAACGGCCGCCTCCGTCTCAGCCGCTTCCGCCGTGGATGCGGACGCGATCTGATCCGCCGACGCCTGCGGCGCGGCGTTTTCTGCGGGTGTCTCGGGGATGTGTTCGGCCTGCGGGGCCACGACAGCCTGAATGAGCTGATCGACGCCCATTTCCAGTGCGCCGAGCTGTTCGTGAAGGTTCATGCGAGGTTTCTCTGGTAAGACCCGCGATTTTACCTGCTGCGCGCAGGCTTTTACCTTTTGCTGACACCGTGACGTTGTAACAAAATGCTTGCGGCGGCATCGGCCCGCCCAGCGCAGGCCAGGTCGTTAGCCGCGCTTCATGGCTTCAAATAGCCCGCTTGCCGGAACCAGTCGAGGGCGTCGCTCAAGCCCTCGCGATAGGGGCGCGCGCTATAGCCGAGTTCCCGTTCCGCTTTCGCCGACGTGAAATACATCTTGTTTTTCGACATTTTCAAGCCGTCGACGGTGACGAACGGTTCGCGTTTCGTGATCTTGGCGACCGCTTCCGCGCCCATGGCCAGCGGATAGAGCGGCCAGCGCGGCAGGCTCAGCGTCGGCGCCTTGCGGCCGGTCAGCGCCGCGATATCCGCGAGCATCTGCTGAAGCGGCAGATTTTCGCCGCCGAGAATATAGCGCTCGCCGATCTTGCCGCGTTCGAGTGCGAGAAAATGGCCGGCCGCGACGTCGTCCACGTGCACGAGATTCAGGCCCGTGTCGACGAACGCGGGAATCTTGCCGAGTGCCGCTTCCACGATGATGCGTCCGGTCGGCGTCGGCTTGACGTCGCGCGGTCCGATCGGCGTGGACGGATTGACGATCACCGCCGGCAGGCCGTCTTCGGCGATCATCCGCTCCACCGCGCGCTCGGCCAGCACCTTGCTGCGCTTGTACACGCCGATCGCCTGATCGGCTTTGAGTGGCGAAGTTTCATCGGCGGACTGGCCGGAACTGGTCACTTTCAGCGTGGCCACGCTGCTGGTGTAGACAATGCGCTCGACGCCTTCCTTCAACGCCGCGCGCATGGTCGCCTCGGTGCCTTCGAGGTTCGAGCGCTCGATCTCGGTCGGGTCCGGCGCCCACAGGCGATAGTCGGCGGCCACATGCAGCAGATAGCGCACGCCGTGCAGCGCGTTGCGCATCGACGCTTCGTCGCGCATATCGCCGATCACGATTTCCGCGTCCAGCGACTCGACGTTCTGCCGCGGACTGGTGGCGCGCACCAGCACGCGCACTCTGAAACCCTTCTGTTGCGCGATGCGCGCCACCGACGAGCCGACAAAGCCGGAAGCGCCGGTGACGAGCACGAGATCGCGATTCTGTTCGGTCATTCTGTTTCCATTCCCTGCATGACAGTCGACGGATTGTACGTGGCGTGCGGGCCGTGTGTCGTGCGGACGGTTTCAAGGAGGCGCGGTCGAGATCGCGCGTTGCCGAGCAAGCTCGCCGCGACACGACTAGAATGCCGGCTTGAAAGATTGCGAAGAGAGGACGGCATGGCCCCGGATCTGGATCAGCGGATCGAAACGTATTACGTGCGCGTGCGCGGCACCGTGCAAGGCGTCGGCTTTCGCCACGCGACCGTGCGGCAGGCTCACGCGCTCGGTATCAAGGGATGGGTGGCGAATCTCGATGACGGTTCCGTCGAAGCCATGTTGCAGGGCTCGGCTAACCAGGTGGACCGCATGTTGTCGTGGCTGCGGCACGGGCCGCCGGCGGCGCGCGTGACCGAGGTAGCCGGCGAAGAGCGCGCCACCGAAAAGCGCTACGAGCGTTTCGAACAGCACTGAGCGGCTGCACGGAGAACAGGCAAAACACACCAAACAAAAGGCAGCGCGCCATCATGCACGATGGCGCGCCGCCTTGCCGTGTTCGCGCTTCAGTCAGCGGCCGGGCGCGCTCAACGCGCCAGCAGCAGGCTCTCCGCAAAGCCCCATTCTTCCTCGACCCATTGATGGCTGCACACGAAGCCGGCGTCGCCGGCAATCGCGGGCATCTCTTCCGCGCGATATTTGTGGCTGCTCTCGGTCCAGATCGTTTCGCCCGCCTTGAGCGATATCGTCAGCTTCGCCGCGCCCACGCGCGCGGTGATATCGCGCTTCGCCCGCAGATGCATTTCGATGCTGCGCGCGTCAGGGTTGAAGCGCGCGACGTGTTCGAACGCCTCGAGCGGAAAGTCGCCGTCGAGTTCGCGATTGATGCGCGCGAGCAGGTTCAGATTGAACGACGCGGTGACGCCGATCGAGTCGTCGTAGGCGGCCACCAATACGGGAGTCGGCTTGATCAGATCCGTGCCGAGCAGCAACGCATCGCCGGGAGCGAGCATGTTGCGGATATCGCGCAGGAAACGCGTCGCCGCCAGTCTGCCGAAATTACCGATCGTACTGCCAAGAAACAGTACGAGTAACCGTTCGTCCGCAGCGCGCTGCTTGCTGACTTCAGCGAGGCCGGCCAGATAATCGCGTTCGTAACCCACAATCGAAATCCGCTCGATGTCGCCGAGTTCGCGCCTGCACAACTGCAACGCACTGCGCGAAATTTCAATCGGGCAGTAAGAAGTGGGGCGCTTTTTACACAGCGCTTCCAGAATGCGCCGTGTTTTACGGCCGCTGCCGCTGCCGAGTTCGGCGACCGTCACGTCATGCGGCAGGTGCGCGACGATATCCGCGGCGTGCCTGGCGAGCAGGCGCTCCTCGGCGCGCGTCACGCCGTATTCCGGTAGCACGGTAATCACTTCGAACAGCGCGGAGCCCACTTCGTCATAGAGGTACTTCGAGGGCAGTTCTTTCTGCGGCGTATGGGTGAGGCCGGCGCGAACGTCGGCGGCAAAGGCGGAGCGTAGGTCGGGCGATGCGTCGTGCGATAGGGCTGGCTGGGTCATGCTGGCTCCAGTAGTCACATTCGATGAGCGGGATTGCTGCCGGGCGTCGGCACGCGCGATGAAACGTAGTTGAGGCGTGCCGCGAAGAAGAAGGGCGGGCTCGGTCCGTAGGACTGCCATCGCCGGCCCGGCTCATGGATGCTGCACATGCTGTCCCCCGAGGGGACTTCCTGCGGGGCGCTGCGAACGACAAGGCAAACAGCGTCGCAAGGCTAAGTAGCAAGATTCGCGCTTGAGCCGTTTTGCGCGAGGTGGTGTGCGACCTTGCCTGGGAGAAGCCTGGCTCCTTTGGCCGCACGTGAAGTTATGTTCTAGTGCATCGACGCGCGATGCGCACGGAATAATTGCAGCCTGCTGACGAAAGCGCGCGGAACCTACGCTGAGCCGCGAACAGATAACCCGTCTAGAATGCCGGCTCTGCGTCGCTTACTGAAGACGAAAACGCAGCGCCGGATGCGCGCTGCACGCTTGTGAGACCTCACTTCCAATGACAACACCGAACGCCGCGCGACTCAATGCTGCGCTGCAAACACATCTGCCCGCACACGCGGCTGTATCGCATATCGAAGCGGTTGCGCAACGGGGCGCTCGATGAACCAGTATGACCCGAAGCGCGGGATCGCATTGTCGGTGTGCGCGTCCGCGATGTTTGCATTACTGTCCGCTTACGCCACACTGCTCGCGCCGCTGAGCGGCCTCGATATTTTCGCCTGGCGCATCATATGGACGGTCCCGGGCGCGCTGTTGCTCGTGGCGTTGCGAAAGCGCCTGCCCATTCTCCGGCGACTTCTTTACCGCATGGTGACCGAGCCGAAGCTCGGCGTGGCGATGATCGTGAGCGCGGCCTTGCTCGGCGCGCAATTGTGGGTATTTCTCTGGGCGCCGCTGCATGGCCGGATGCTCGACGTCTCCCTCGGCTATTTCCTGCTGCCGCTAGTGATGGTGCTCGTCGGGCGCTTCTACTACCACGAACGTATCGACGGTTTGCAGTGGTTGGCAGTTGCATGCGCGGCTGCCGGCGTCGGCCATGAACTTTGGGTGACGGGCGCCTTTTCGTGGCCGACCTTGCTGGTCGCACTCGGCTATCCGCCGTATTTCGTGCTGCGCCGCAAAATCAATCAGGACTCGCTCGCGATGTTCACTGTGGAAATGGCGCTGCTGCTGCCACCGGCGATATTGTTCGTGATCAGCGGCGGGTCGCTGGCGATGATCTCAGGCCGTCTCGACATGTGGTGTCTATTGCTGCCTGGCCTCGGCGCGCTGAGCACCATTGCGCTGGCGTCGTATCTCAAGGCGAGCCGGTTGTTGCCGGTCGCATTGTTCGGCATTCTCGGCTATGTCGAGCCGGTGTTGCTCGTGCTGATCTCGATCACGTTGCTCGGCGAAACGCTGAGCGCCGCGCAGTTGGCCACCTACGGTCCAATCTGGATTGCCGTCGCGTTGACGGCATTGCATAGCGTGCGCCTTGTGCGCCTCGCGCCGAACTGACTTGGGCTGAGTTGCATCGAGCGTGCGGGCCGTGAATGGGGCGGCGCGCTTGAGCGATGCGCCTAGCGATGTGCCGCTGTCTGGTCCGCATTGATCCGCGTCGGACCGACCTGCGCCTCGATCGCTTCGCGCAGCGCAGGCCGCCAGCCGAAGCCGAACAACGCTTCGGCCAGCACGAACACTGGTCCGATCAGCAGGCCGATTACATCGTCGACGAAGGCCGGCTTGCGATGTTCGTAGGCAATGTGTCCGATGAACTGAAACACCCAGCCGACCAGAAAGAGTCCGACGCCGATCACGAGCCACGCGAATGTGGATTGCGCCGCCGCCCACTGGCCGAACGCGACGCAGAGTGCGGACACGAACGCCATCATCACGCCGAGCGGCACGTCCAGCACCAGGTAGTAGAGCGTGGCCGCGAAGAATACTACCCACGCCGGCGATAGCGTCCATGGCAGTGCGCCGACCGCGAAAGCGGGCCGGCTCAACAGCACCGCCAACGCCAGCACGATCATCGGAATGCCGATGAAGTGCGTGGCGATATTGCGCCGGTCACGATGGTAGGCCGCGTACTGCGTAAGCTGTTGCGTCAGCGTTCTCATGGATGCCGCTCCTGGATCAAAGCCAGCATAATCGCGGTCAGCGGAATTTGAAACCATCGGGTAGCCGACAATCGGGCACGAGTGCCGTTTTATGACTGCGAGTTTGCCATCGAACGAGCTTGCCGCGTTGCTTGTGCGCAGCGCGCGGTTTCGCTCGGCGCCAGCTGCCATGCGGGCGCAGTCGATCGAAGCGGGATGTGCCGAACGGCTCGCTGCGGGTCAGAGGATTTTCAAATGCGGCGATTCCGACGACAGCCTCTATTGTGAGTTCGATGGGCTCGAAACGATCAACCAGGTGTTGAAGCGGTTGGAAACGCAAGGCGCGCTGAAGCCCGGTTATGCCGAAATCGAAATCACCGATATGCACAAGCTGGACGCTTTGGCGGAGTTGAATCCTGTTGCAGATTGATGGCTGTGTTGTGCCTTTGCCTGCTCACGAGAAGAATGCGAATGGCAGCGTGGCGGCCAGATAGACCGCAATGCCCATCGAGGGCAAGCCCACCGCAATAGCGATGGCCGCGATGGCACCGCTCGCGACGGTCAGCGAGAGCGTGCGCTGGCGAGCCTTCTTCCGCCCGGCAAGCGATGCGCGGTGCAGCGTATCGCTGTTCTCATCTAACGATGCGACAGCGTTCTGGCGGATGTTCAAACTGGACATGATGACTTTCCGGTGATCGATCATCGGAGTCTGCCATTCCTGCCATATTGAACGGCTCAATAACGCGTCGCGCGGCGCAAAAGAGATATAAACGGCCGCTGCGAACCACGCGCACGCGCCGCATCTTTATAAGCATTTTACGGCGCGGCGCCGTTTCTTTTGCGATTCGCTACACCCAGCCCGGTAAGGTCGAGACACCCCGGTCAGGAAGCGAAAATATGCTTGGAAATAGCGCTCTGGATGGTGTGCCAGTACCACGAAAAGCGGACCGTTATCCGGCATCCGGCTTGGCGATCATCCTTGCAGCGATCTTTGTCTCGTTCGCCGGTGCCGCGCGTGCGGCTGACGCTCAGTCCGTTGCACAAGCATCCATCGTGGCGAGCGAGGCGACTTCAGAAACCAGCTTGCCGACACTCAGCGATATCACCGCCGTGCTGCGCGCGCAATTTCGCGTGGCGCCGACGGAATCGCTGAAGATCGCGCGCGCGGTGCTGATCGAAGCCGATCGTCACGCCGTCTCGCCCGTCTTGCTGCTTGCGGTGATGGCGGTTGAATCGGGCTTCGATCGGCATGCGGTGAGTGTCGCGGGCGCGCGAGGGCTCATGCAGATTTTGCCCGCCGCGCATCCGCAATTGATCGCGACGGCGACCGATCTGTCCGATCCGGCAATCAACGTGCGGATCGGCTCGACCATTCTGCGCCGCTACCTCGACGAGAGCGGCGGCGATCTCGATACCGCCTTGCTTCGCTACAGCGGCGGCGGGCGCGGCTATGCGCGGCGTGTCGCGCTGAGTATGCAGCGTTTCGACGCAAGCCTGCGCCGCGAATGAAGTACTCATTCGCGGCGCAGTGAGAAGAGACCGAACAGGATTCGCTAGTTCATCACGCCGGCATACTCGGCGCGCAAATCCTGCAGCCTGTCGCGCGCGGTGCTCAGACGTTCGACGAGTTGCGCCGAAGCGCGCGAGATCGGCATGCGCGTCTCGTCGCTGAGCGAATGATCGAAGGCCAGCATGGCTTTGATCGCGGACGGATTCGGCGCGGCGAACAGGAGCCGCAGAACCGGCAGCAGGCAGGCGAACAGGTTGCGCGCGTCCACATCGCGTTCAGCCCTGAGCAGGTCCTGGAACGTGACCAGCAGGTCGGCGCAGACATGTGCACTGGCGAGAATGCCGCCTGTTCCGCCGTGATGCAGACAATCGTCCAGGGCTTCGTCCGTGCCGCACAGGACGTTGATCGGCAGGGCGCTCAACTTGGCGAAATGCTCCTTCACGCACTCCTTGATCGCGACGATGTTGCCGCACTCGACGAGCCGCGCGACCGTATCCGGCGCGATCGTCACGCCGGTTCGGTGCGGCACGTTATAGAGGACGATGGGACGCTCGGTCGCGAGCGCGGCCTGCTCGAAGTGCCACTGCACGCCGGCTTGGTCCGGACACACGTATGACGGCGCGGAGACCAGATAACCCGCGCACTCCCAACGCTCATAGCGCTGAATATCGCGCAGAACGTCGCGCGTATTCGATCCGCCGACGCCGATCAGCATCGGCAGACGGGAGCCGGTCACTTCGGTCAGCGCCTGCAAAACGGTGAGGCGCTCCGCTTCCTCCAGCAAGGCGGCTTCGCCCGTCGTGCTCAACGCGACGATACCGCTGATCTCCGTGCGCAAGTAGTATTCCGCGAGACGCTGCAATGAGTCGATATCGACTTCGCCGTTACGCAGCGGTGTAACGATGGGCAACCAGATACCTGAGAACATGATTAGCGCGCCTTTGCGGCCGCGCTGCGGCGCTTCAATGGTCCGATCGTCGCGGCGGGAAGTGTTGCGATCAGTGTGTGGAGTGTGAAGTCGAGGTCGTCGAAGGCAATGTCGAGTTGCACGCGGATTTCCTGACGGACCGCTTCCGTGGCGACGACATAGACACCGAGAGGAGAATGAAGCAGGACGCGAAGTTGAGTGCCGGGAAGTTCGCACGATCGGTGAGGCAGTGTCACCTGCAAGCGGACTCGCCCCGCGGGAAAGGGAATGACGTTGTTGCGTTGAACGTGCGATTCGTTGAGCGGCTGAGTGGCGAAGCTGTCGATTGATTGTGTGAGAGCCATGTGATGCGGCGTTCGTCGACGCCATGGTTGATCAAGACAGTTCGAGATTAGACGTCTGCGGGTAAACGCGGTGCAAAAATTGGGGTGTTCGTTGGAAAAATCATACGGGCTTGCTTGAAAGTGCAGGTGCTCGACGCGAGACGACACGCGCAAGAAAAAAGGCGAGTCATACGACTCGCCCTCCCTGAACGGCACAGTTCGGCTTCGATTACCTACACATGCCTGGCCGGTGCGTGCCGAAACCGATCACGTGTTATTGCGTTTTCGTCGTGTCGGTCTTTGCGCCGTCGGCTTTCACCGGGGCATTGCTGGCCTCTTTCGCGCTCTCCGTTTTAGTCTTGGCGGCGCTTGTTTCTGCAGCGCTCTTCTTGGTGATCTTGTGGGCCTTTGCCGTCTGATGGGCGGAAGTCTTCTTCACTTGCGCTTTGGTCGTGGCTTTGGCGGGCGCTTTCGCCGCCGCGGTGCTTTCGTTCGCGGCGCCCGTTTGCACGGCGGTGCTCGCCTTCAGGTTCGCCTGGCCGGCGGGCTGCGTTTGCGCGGGCTGTGCGGATTGCGTCGTGGACGGCGCGGCCGTTTGAGCGAAAGCGGTCGATACGAGCAGAGCGGAAGCGAGAGCGGCGAAAAGCGTCTTCATGGTTTGACTCCTGGTTTTACCGGTTGATTCTTGTGTCGCGGCTGAAATGTTTCAGCGCTGCCGGTTTAACGTTGGCGGGAAGACAGGAGTTGACGACGTTGTGGTGACAAAACGTAACCGTTGAAACATATTGGGATCCCGAAGCAATTACGGCTCCGCGCCCCATGATCGGTGCCGGATGCGCTACCGGCGATGGCTCCGACACATGAGACCGTGTGCGGAAGGCAGCGAAGGGGGCGAAGGCGAAGGCGGCAAAAAAAGCCTTCACGCCTCCGCACGCCCGCGCTGCGTTAGCGCGTCATTGAAACGGGTTCTGTACGACGCCCGGCTTCGCGTCCGGCTCGTCCTTCACCTTCGCGGGCAACTTGGGCTGCGCCTGCAAACTGGCGACGATCGCATCCACCGCTTCCTTGAGTGCGATCGCCGCCTTCAATCCGCGCTGATCCTGCGTCAGTTCCAGCGTGCCGCTCAGCACGATGCGCGTGGTGCCGTTGCTCACGGTCAACGCGTCGCCCTGAATGTTGAGCACGTCGTCGTCGTTCGAATAGGGTTTAAACACCTTTCAGTCCTCCCGGTCGCTGATCTTTGAGGTTCTCGGGAATGCCCGGAAAACGGATGCCCGATGCTGCTTCGAGTTCGTGAATCGTCTTGATGTCGTATCTGTTGGTCGAGACATTGTCCACCACCACGGCAAATGCCATCTTCCGCGACGGCACGTAGACCACCTTGAATAACTGCGTCGGCACGAAGACGCGCGTCGGTCCGATGGTCTGCAACTGCTGGCCGTTGAAGATCGGGCCGGTGACCACATAGGTATCGTCGTACGACACCGCGATCTTGCGCACCGACGTTTCAATGCGTGCCCACAGACGCTGATTGTTTTCGCGGTTTTGCGGCACGACGTTGGCGAGCGAGAACGATTGTGCCATCGCCTCCTGATTCCAGCGATTACCCGCCGGGCTCATATGACCACGATCGAATCCGCTGCGCTTGTAGTCCGCGAGCGTGGCGCCTTCGCCGTCCGGCAGGCGCGCGTCTTCGAAGAACTTGTTGGTGCGCACCATGTCTTTGGCGGCTTCGATATGGTCGCGCGTCAGAAGCTCGGCGGACCACAGCGGACCGTGCGTGATGCCCGAATGCAAAACCGCGAAATCGCTATAGCAAAGCATGCGCGTTTTCGGGGCCATCTTCTGATTGCTCAGAACCGGCCATTGCGCATTCGGTGTGAATTGGGTGCAGGAGGGCGCTGCGCTCGCGTGAGCGGCAACGGCGAACAACAGACAGGCAAACCACTTCTTCATGTGTCAGTCAGTCGGGAGATGGGGGCGCAAGTATAGCGTTGCGGGCCCATCTCGCGCGACGTGAAATACAGGGAAAACACCGGAAGAGAAAACGGAATCGCGCATTGAGCGCTGTCATGAAAACGATACCGACGCGTGGCACGCACGCAGACGTCTCCATCTCGCCGCACCAAAAAAAAACGGGCCGCCTTGCAGCGACCCTAATGCGTGGATTTCCAACTCTACGCACGCAAACTTAAGGCGGGCTTAAATGCGCAAGAGAGCCGGAGTTTTTTTGAAACGGCAGCGCGCGAACGTGCGTGCGAAATCGGCCATGCGCGAGCGAAGCGCCGCTCGCGCATGGCAAATTCGACCGAGAGAAAATACGTGCTGAAACCTAATTGCCGAATACGCTGTGTTCGGCGTGGACCTGCTGGCGGTCCACTGCTTGCAGACGCCAAAAACCGTTTGTCGGCGCGCGCGTCGGTAGAGCGGTCCATGCCGCGGCGCCTTGCGCGGCGCTCACGCGTTGCTTGCGGTCTACGTGCAAGCCGCGCAGCGTGCATAGCGGCGCATCCGTGCTTGGCGCACAGAGGGTCGTCACGCCGTTATCGTCGCGTAGCTCGCCCCAGGGGGGCAGATCGATCCCTTGATGTGCTTCTCTCGACCACCGGTGTTCGTCGGTATCGAGCCATAGCACAGCGTAGTCGTGGCTGACGGTGGGATCGGAACCGTTGATGAGGATGGTCAGTCGCATGGCGGGTTCCGTACAAAGTGCGAAGTTGTGCTTTATCAGTCTACGCCGCAACCTGTGTTATGCAAGGCAAAACGTATGACGATCGGGCACGAAAAAACGGACGCGCCGTGCATACAGTTGTACGATAGCCGCGTCCTGTTGACGCTCGCGGAGGCACGCCATGCTGCATCGATTTCTGCAATGCACGCTGATGGCGGGATGCCTGAGCGTGGTGGCCGTCAGCGCAGCAGCGGATAGTGCACCGTTCGCTGCGCCGGTGCCGATCGTCTATGTGGCCGACTTCGATCTGGACGTCGCGAACGTGACGCCGGACAGCGGACCGGGCCAACGCGTGCGCCGCCTGCGCGGTTTGCTGCCGAGCGGACCGGGACCGATGGGGCAGGACAAGAATCCGCAGGAGCACGCCAAACACATCGTGGATGAAATGGCGGACGCGCTGACGGAAGACCTGAAAAAGGCTGGCGTCGACGCGCGTCGCAGTGCGCCGGGTCAATCGTTGCCGACTGTCGGCTGGCAAGTGCGCGGCGTGTTTCTGAGCGTGGACGACGGCAATCGCCTCAGGCGTGCGATGGTGGGTTTCGGCGCCGGTCAGAACGGCATTCAGGTGGCGGTGTCGTGCGACAGCCTCGGGGCGGCTGATTTGCCGCCGCTGTATCAGGCCGTCGAGGAAGCGGACAGCAAGGGCATGCCGGGCGCGGTCATCAAATTGAATCCGTACGTGATCGCCGCCAAGTTCGTGATGGCGAGCGGCGACGAGAAGAAGACGATCAAGAAAACGGCTCAGGAGATTTCAGATGCGGTGATCGCCAAGCTGCATGGCGCAGCGCAGTAGCTTGCATGGAAACGCCGACGGCGCGGCCGCAGGCGTTCCATTTCTCACGAACTCTCGAACGTTCAGCAGTTCAAGCCAGATCCAACGGAGCCGTCAAATCCCCCAACGGCGCGAGCCCGTTGCTCGCGAACGCCCGATCGCGCGCCACCACGCCGTCGAGCGGCGCGAGGCCATGCACACGGCTGATCAGTCGAAGAATCGAATTGGTGTCGTACACCGTGTGATCAACGTAACCCTTCTTCGCCAGCGGCGAGATCACCAGCGCGGGAATCCGCGAGCCCGGACCCCAGCGGTCGCCCTTCGGCGGCGACACGGGATCCCACCAGCCGCCGTTCTCGTCGACGGTGACGATCACGACCGTGTTCGCCCACTGCGGCCCGCGTTGGATATGCTCGATCACCGTCGCGATGTGACGGTCGCCCGATTCGACATCCGCGTAACCCGCGTGCATGTTCAGATCGCCTTGTGGCTTGTAGAAGGCGACCGCCGGTAAGCGTCCCGCGTCGATATCCGCGACCAGGCGGTTGCTCGATGCGTCGTTGCCGAGGCCGCCATCGCGCAGATACTTGCGCCGTGCCGCCGTGCCCGGCGCGTAATTGGCGAAGTAGTTGAATGGCTGGTGGTGATACTGGAAGTCGGGCACCGCGCCCGTATCCTGATGCTCCAACGCGTACTGCCACGCGCCGCTGTACCACGCCCAGTCGACGCCCTTGTCCGTCAGCCGGTCGCCGATCGTCGCGTAATTCTGCGGCGGCAGCACGCGCGGATTCGACAGATCCGCGAAGGCCGGATTGCCGCCTTCGGCCGGACGCACGTTGCTCGGCTGATACGGCGGCGCCATGGTGTTGACGGCGTAGCCATCCGCGGTGAACGCGCCGTCGTTGACGAATTTCGGCGGACCGTCGAGCGCGGAGGCGGGCGAGCCTTCCGCCTGCTTCAACCGCGTGCCGGTCGGATCGTCGCCTTCGACTACCGACACCATCTTTTTCGCCGGGCTGTTCTGAATGTCGGGATAGAACGGCGCCTGCGCCGAGATCAGAAAGATGTGGTTCAGCCACGAGCCGCCAAAGGCCGCCATGAAGAAGTTGTCGCATAGCGTGTACTGCTGCGCGAGATTCCACAGACGCAGCGTGTCGGCGGAATTACGGTAGTGCCCCATCACCAGGCCGCCGGAATCGCCCCAGGCAGCAAACTGATTGTTGCGGCCGGCGTTGATCTGCATCTGGTTCTGATAGAAGCGATGCACGAGGTCGCGCGTGATCACGCCGGTCGGCAGCGGCGCGCCCTGCGCGTCGACGATATGGAACGGCCGGTTGTGCAGGTCGACGATATCCTTCTGGCCGATCATGTAGCGCTTGCCGTCGACTTCCTGCGCTTGCGGCACGAGGCCACCCCAGATGGCCGGCAAGCGCGGCAGCGGCGTCTTGCCGTCGCGGTCGAGTTGCAGATAGCGCTCGGCGCTCACGGCATCGAGCGGATGCTGGACGCCGGGGAAGTTGCCGTACAGGTTCGCGAAGCTGCGATTCTCCGCGTAAATCACCACGATGTGCTTCACCTGATCGTGGAGCGCGGCGTCGAGGCGCAGGTCGGCGGCGCTGCGCGGCGCGCCTGTGCTCGATAGGCTTTGCTCGGTTTTGCAGCCCGTCAGCGCCAGTCCGATACCGACCGCTGCCAGGCCGGTGAGGACCCGGCGGCGTTCAGGGTCGTCGGGCGCGTTATGGGCGGTGTCGGCGTTTGGCGGCAGAGTGGAGTCGTGATCGGTCATCGGGAGGTTCCGAAGTGGCTGTGACGGACGCTAAAGCGTCGCTCGGAGCGGCGTGCGTGCGGCACCGGTTGCGGATTCGAAGCGGCGAAAGATGCAGACTACGGCAGGCGGCGCTTCACGCGCCAACTGTTATGCGTGGCGTCGACGGCAAGCAGAAGCCAATGCCGCGTGTCGACAGGGTGACGCTTTTGCGTGGCATAGCGGTCCACCATCAATTCGAGTTCGTCGAGCGCTCGCCGGTGGCAGGTGGCATTGGCGCCGGAGCCGTCCGCGAATTCGACGACGGCGGCTGCCCCCCGGGCCGGCTCGGGCAAGTGCGCGATGCGCACCGCGCAGCCCGGATAAAGGTGCGAGTCGGCAACCTGAATCTGAATGGAATCGGACATGAGCACGGCCTCCGGACGCTTGAGCGGAGCGAATGCGCGGCAGTCAGGCATCGCGCAGTGGACCGTTTCAAAGCATAGCACCGCGAAGCGGCGTGGCAATGCAGCAAAAGGCATGGTTAACCACTGCCCGGCCTCCCGCGAGCGCGTCGCATTCGTCGACGATCGCATGGCTTGCGGCAGCTGCTGCCGATCCGCGATCAGCGCGACGTGGTGTTCGTCGCCAAGGCGCAAACCCATGCGCCGATGTTCAGCTCGGTGAAGGTGCATGTCGGCACGCGCTTGCCGGCGCATGCGACGGTGCACGGCCAGGTGTTGATGGGCGATCTGACTTTCGAGGAATTGCGTCAGTTGTATCCCGAACCGCAACTCGAACGTTTCACCGAACGCACGCCGGCCACCGTCGAAGAACTGTACGAAAGAGTGCGCGAAAACGCGGCGCTCGGTTATGCGCTGAGCGAAGCGTCGTTCGAGCGGGGTATTTCGGTGGTGAGCGCGCCGGTGCGGGACCAGAGCGGCGAGATCGCGGCGGCGTTGACCGTCACGATTCCGCGCTCGGAAATCGGTGAAGCCGAAGAGCGCGAGCCGCTCATCACCGCGGTTTGCCAGGCGGCGCTCGAGCTGTCCGTGCGACTCAGCTACCGGCCGCGTGTGGACGATCCAACTGCGGCTCAGGCTCGCCGCAAGCAGATGGCGGCGGGCTGATTCCGGTTCTACTTCAGCATTCACTTCAACGTTAGCCCGGCTGCGTTTGCGGCCGGCCTGCACGCTTCAGATCACTCTCTCGACAGAACCTCAAAACGAGTGATGGATGCCGGTCAGAATTTTCGGCTGGTTCCGTGCACTCGACACACCCGCCGTAAAGAACGCCGCATCCGCGCAAGTTCGGCGTCGAAGCCACGGTGGTGGAAGGTGCGCCGCGTCTGTGCGCACGCTCGTTGCCGTGTTCGCGGCGTTCGTCGTGTTGCGCGTGATTCAAGGGCTCGGGCTTGGAGGCGAATTGCCGGTGGCCGCGACTTACATCAACGAGATCAGCCGTGCGCATGGCTGATCTCGTTTCGTGCTGTTATACGAGATCGTTTTCCCGGTCGGGCTGCTCGCCTCGAATGCGTTGGGTGCGTGGATCGTGTCGCGTTTCGGCTGGCAAGCCATGTACTTTATCGGCGGCATGCCCCGTTGATCCTGTTTTTCGTGCTGTGCAAGCTCGTGCCCGAATCGCCGCGCTGCCTCGCCGAACGTGAGCGCATGGCCGATGCGGATATGGCGGTGCATGCGTTCGAACGCGCGGTCAAAGGTCCGCTTCCGGCCGTGACTCAATCTCGGTATCGAGACCAAGGGGAAGGTGCTGGAGCAGCTTGAGGCTTGAGGTTTTTTGCAGTTCGAGTTTGGTGGGCGACGGATGTTGTAGTGCCGCGATAGCTGGGAGACGTGCGGCGCACTTCAAGGTGGTGCGCCCCTTCGTTTTTGGGCGTGGTTAACGCGTTGCCTGTTGCGCTTCCCGCCGCTGCTTGATCCCGTCGATAACCCAGATACTCATCAACCCCGCACTCACGCAGGCGATGATGTCCGGCTTGTAAATCGCCAACGCCATCCACACAAGATTGGCATACCCGCGAAAAAAAGCCGGTATGGCACTACGCAGATCATTCCAACGCGTCGTCGCCAGCACGCCGCCCGCCGCCGACATCACCGTAAACAGTGCCCACGCGAACTGCGTCGCGCGCACTTCACGCTGCAGCAGCAACACGATCAACGCTGCGAATCCAGCGAACCACAAAGGCGCGCAAACCCAAAACAGCCGCGGCCGACGCGCGATCCATCCGCGCCATTCCGCTTGCAAAAAGGAAATGAAGAACGCGAACAGCACACCATGCGCAAAGGGCATCGGCCACGCATGCGAATCCGTGGCGATCCAGTGGCCCGCAAAGCCCAACGCCGTCGCGCTGAATGCGGCGAGTATTGCGAGCTCCTTGATGGGCGGCCAACCGTGAATCAACGCGGCCCAGATCGTGCACGCGCCTAGCGTGGCCATCGCGATGGATGTCGAACGGCCGCTGCCGTCCTCACATAGCGCAACAGTGGTCGCGCCGAGCCACACGGGAACCCAGCCATAGCGCAGCCAACCGATCGAACGCAACGCTCGCAGCCGCTGCTGCTGCGGCTCGGATAGCAGCACGGTCGTGGCGGCGACGCTCACCAGCGCGAGCATCAGCGTCGACAGAAGGATGCCCAACTGGGCTGCGGACCACTGATCGAACCATCGGCTGCTATTGGGGTTCAGCGAAGCGTCCGCGAACAGCAAACCGCACCACGCATTCAACGCGAGCGCCGGGCCAAACAGCCGGCCCGCGCCAATGCGGAATTTGAGGCAACGTCCCCAGAAATCGACCTTTTCGACATCGAGCCGAAGCCGCACGACATTCGGATGGTAGCGGCCAAGCGCGGTCAATAGCTGGCCCATCTCGACGCGCATGCCGGCCCGAAGCAGCGCCCGCGCGCCGGCCGCCATTTGCGGCAGCGGACCTTCGAGCAATGCCATCGCGTTCGTGAAGCGCAGGCGTAGCGTGTTGTAGTCCTCGTCGGCGAATACGCGGTTCAGCGCTAGCGTGGCGATGGCCGCGTTGCGCCGCCGCAGATGCGCCGAGTTGTCCCGCCAGCCGAGGACCGCGCTCAGATTCATGCGCAGCGTGGCCGGTGTGTCCTCGTTCAGACAATGGCATAGCGCCTGCCATTCGAGTTCGTCACGGGTCGCAATGTTGACGACGGCGGCGAACAGATCCTCCAGCGAACGGCGCGACTCGAGGTCGTCCGCTTGCGCGATGAAGTCTTGCCAGAGCTGGACGGCGGTTTCGAAAGCGTCGGGTTCGCGAGCGGCGGCCTGGACTTCAGATGTGTTAGCCACGACGTGGGACGTGGCTGACGCGGTTGCACGCGCGTGCATGGGCTCGATCGAAACGGCAGTTTCGGCGTGGGAGGCTTCAGCTTGGGCCGCGGCCACTCCCTTCGCGACCGCGCCGCTCACCATCTGCAACGCCGACTCATACGCGTACCGCAGGCGTTGAAACGCCTCGGTATCTTCATCCGGCCGTTGCTGTTTCAGCAGCCGCGCATAAGCGCGACGCACCGCTCGCTCGTCGGCACTCGACTCGATGCCGAGCACGTCCCACGGCCAAAGATTGTTGGCGATCGTATTCATGGCTGATCAGTAAGTCACATGCACATCGAAGCGATCCAGCAACGCGCGCAATTCGCTGCGCGCCTGCGTGATTTCGTCGGCGTTTTGCCGCTCGATCAGTGCCTGGAAGCGAGCGATATGCGCCGCCAGATATTGCCGATGGTCGCCAAGCGTTTCTTCATAGACACGGTCGGCGCGCGTCAACAGTGTCCGGTTCTCGAGTTGATCGCGAGGATGGACCTTCAACGCGCTCAACGCCGTGAGACGCTCGCGGATTTGTTCCGGGGTCATCACGCCGGGATTTTCTTCGATCACCATCGCGCGCTGCACGCCGTCCGGAAACGCAGTGGCCTCCACTTCCAGCACGCCGTTGATGTCGTATGTGAAGCGCACATCCGCGCCGGCCTCGCCCGCTGGTTTGAGCGGCACTTCGAGCGTGAACTCGCCGAGCGCGACGTTGTCCGTGGTCAGACGCGCTTCGCCCTGAAACACCTTGATGCTCAGCCTCTGCTGACGGTCGCGCACCGTGAAAATGCGCTGCATGCGGCTCACCGGCACGATCGTATTACGCTCGATAATCGGCAGAAAGTGACCCGGCACGAACTGAGCCGGACCGACTTGCATGGCCGTATCGATGCCGAGGCTGTAGGGCGCGACATCGGTCAGCACCATTTCGTCGAGGCCGGCGTCGCGTCCGACGAGGCCGGCCTGCACCGCCGCGCCGAGGGCGACCACTTCGTCCGGATTCAAATGTCCGGCGGGCAAGCGGCCGAACATCTTCGAGACCAGCTTGCGGACCATTGGCATGCGCGAAGCGCCGCCGACGAGGATGATCTCGTCGAGCGCGGCGACGGCGATCTTCGAATCGCGCAATGCACGTTCCACTGGTTTGCGCAGTCGTTGCAGCAAGTGCTCGCAGGTGCGCTCCGCGGTGGCTGCGTCGAGTTCGAGCGCGTATTCGTGGTCGCCGATCGTGAGTTGGAGCGTGACGCTTTCGAAGCCGTTCTGCGTGAGCCGGCGCTTCGCGCGTTCGGCTTGCTGATGCAGACGTTGCGCGGCCACTGGCGTGAGCGATTGGATCTTCAGGCCGTTGCGCTGGCAGAACAACTCGACCAATGCTTCCGTGAAATCCTCGCCGCCCAGAAAATTGTCGCCGGTGCTCGCGCGCACTTCCATCACGCCTTCGAAGAAGTCGAGCACGGAGACGTCGAAGGTGCCGCCGCCCAGATCGAAGATCAGAAACTTGCGCTCGCTGTCGCGTTGATGCACGCCATACGCTAGCGAGGCCGCTGTCGGTTCATTGACGAGGCGCAGCACATTCAGGCCGGCGAGTTCGCCGGCAATGCGCGTGGCTTTGCGTTGTGCGTCGCTGAAATAGGCGGGCACGGCGATCACGGCGTCGCTGACCGTTTCGCCCAGAAACGCTTCGGCATCGGCCTTCAACGACTTGAGCACCAGCGAGGACAACTCTTCGGGACGCAGCGTCTTCGCGCCGAGCGAGACGCTGCGGCTCGTGCCCATATAGCGTTTGAAGTTGGCGGCGGTGCGCTCCGGATGCGTATGCAAGCGGTCATGAGCGGGGCGGCCGACGAGGATCGAGCCATCGTCGTCGATAGAAACGCACGACGGCGTGAGCATCTCGCCTAACGCATTTGGGACGAGCAGAGCATGGTTGTCGCGCCAGATTGCGGCGAGACTATGTGTGGTTCCAAGATCGATGCCGATGATCGAAGGCATGTACAGTTTCCGATTCGTTTGCGCCCCTCCATGAGGAGATCGCCCAAGTTTTCGCTGATCGCGTGGAGCCGGGTGTAGCTCCGTCCAATGGCGATAACGGCAGGGCGCACGCAAACTTGAGCGGCGAGAGAAACGAAGGCAGTGGAATTCGGACAGGACGATGCGCGGCGCATGACGGCCGCAAGATCGGTTCGAGATAAAAATGCACTGTGCCGCATAGAGGGCGCGGCACGGTGAAACGAGCGGGAAGCGTGCTAGGCGAGGCCGCCGCGTGACATCACAACGCTTTGCGATAGACCACGAAGCCCGAGCGGTCCGCAACCTTGTCGTAAAGCTTCATCGCAGTCTGATTCGTTTCGTGCGTTTGCCAATAAACACGTTGTGAGCCATCGGCTTTGGCACGCTCATACACAGCCTCGATCAACGCCCGGCCGACGCCTTTGCCGCGTTCGGTGTCGAGGGTGTACAAGTCTTGCAGATAGCAGATCGGTCCTTTCATCGTCGTGTGGCGGTGATACAGAAAATGCACGAGACCGAGCAACTGGCCGTTGCGTTCGGCCACCATGGCATGCATCGGCTCGTAGCCGTCGAAGAAACGTTCCCAGGTGATTTGCGTGATCTCGCGCGGCAAGGCGGTTTCGCCCGAGCGGCCATAGAACGCGTTGTAGGCGTCCCATAGTGGCAGCCAGGCATCGAAGTCGCCGGGGACGACGGGGCGGATTTGAATCGAGTCAGACATGTGCGGTTCCTTGTTGAGGGAAGACTCTCGATCCGTCTTCGGGCGATATCGATCTCGATCCGGCATTGCCGGATGAGTGAAGGGGAAATACATCAGCTATAAAACAGCACGACCGAAGCGGCACAATCGTCGATGCTAGCGCGCGGTGAACTATCTGATTGCGCGGCTCAGTTACTCATCGTCACTGTGCGCCGCTGCGCGCAAACCGTTCAGGCCGTCTCGGCTCTGAGCCATCGCGCGAGCGTGGCGTCGTCGTCCGTTTCCAGTGCTTCCGCGATACGCCGTCCCACCGCCGCGCCGAACTTATATCCATGCCCGGAGCAAGCCGACACCACCAGCGTGTTGCCGATGCGCTTCGAAAAGAAACGCTGATCCGCCGTGAACGTGTACGCGCAGGTCTTTACTTCGGATACCGTATATTCGTCGATGCGGCCGAACGGCGGCGCAAACAGCCGGCGTAAGTGGTCGCCTTCACCGGGTGCAGCAATGCGATTCGCGTCAGGGTCCGGGGTGCGCGCCTTGTTGATGCCGGCGCCAAACTTCAGACCAATGCCGTCGATCGGCGGGAGCACATAGCCGTCGCTCGCTCCGCCGATATCGACAATCGCGGGCGCCTTCGACCACGCGTCTACCAGATCCGCGGGCGGGTCCAGATACGCGACGGTGTTGCGATACGTCATCAGGTTTTCGGCAAGCGCGGGAAACAGTTGCAGCGTCCATGCGCCCGCGGTGACCACGAGCCGGTCGGCATGCACGGTCACGTCGTTTTCGATGCGCACGGAAGCGCTGTGCGGATCGACCGCGAGCACCCTGGTGTGCATGCGAATGTCGACGCCGCGCATCTTGAGCCACGCCTTCATATCGTGTGCAATGCGTTCGCTGAGCAGTGCGCCGCCGTCGTGATCGAGATATGCGTAACGAAACGTGTCTGGATCGAGAAAAGGGTAACGCGCAGCGGCGTCGCGCGGTTCGAGCCCTTCATACTCGAATCCCATCCGGTCGAGGCCGTTACGGAACTGTTCCGCGCCATCGCCCGCGAATTGCGAAATGCCGAGCACGCCGCAATTCGCATAGTGGGACACGCCGAGATCGTTCCACAGCAGATCCCAGCTGTCGAACGCCTCTTCGATGTTTTGCGCATAACCGTCTGCATCACCATATGCGCGACGAATCATGCGATGCCGGTCGCCCGACGCGGCGAGTGGATTTGGAATCGAGCCCTGCTCGATCAGCGTGATGTCATGTCCCTGTTTCGAGAGCGACCACGCCGTGCTCAAACCGGCGATGCCCGCGCCTACGATCGTTACCCGCATGCCAACTCCCCCGAGTCGATGGTTCTGGGCCAGAGTCTATCAGTGGGAAAAAATCGGTGCGCGTTATGTGAATTTTTGCGCGAGTCGGTCGAGGCGATAAAGCGCTTCAGCAGGCGGTGGTCTCCGCGCGCCGCCGTGTCAGTGTTTGCGATTCGAACTATCGCGAAGCTGGCTGCGCACTTTTTTTGCGGCGAAGAGCGGCACGTAGTCGAATACACGCGCGTCGTGCCGATAGTTGGCCAAGGTGTCTGCGTACATCTTGGAGACCGTTTCCGTCGGCGTGTCGGTTTCCTCGGCGATGCTTTTCACTAATTCATCTACATTAGGCTCGGGTTGCGACATAGATATCTCCGTGGATGCAGGCAGGTTGGGCGGATGAAAGGGAGACAACAGGAGTTTCATTACAGGATGCGATGCGCCACGATGCCAATTGAATCGGCCTATCGCATGATTTTTTTTCAGAGAGATTTTTGTCTTGCGATGCAGCAACCACCCATGCGGCGTGGCCAGCCAAAAAATCAATGCGTATGCCGGTGATGAATGTCCGGGAAATGTGCATGCGCGTGCGTAATGGGTGCATGGCAATGCGGATGGGTGTGCGGCTCGTCGCCGTCCCATGCGAAATCATGCTCGTGCTGATGATGCGCGTCATGCCGGTGGCGATGCGAGTGCTCGAGCGGATCGTGCGTGTGCGGATGCACATGACGTTCGCGAATGTGCAGCCACACGCCCAGCGTCATCAGCGCGGCGGCGAGCCAGAATAGCGGCGGCGGCAGTTCCGGCCACAACAGCCACGACAAGGTCACGCCGAAAAGCGGCGCGACCGAGAAATAAGCACCGGTTCGCGCGGTGCCGAGATTGCGCAGCGCGACGACGAACAGCACGAGACTGACTCCGTAGCCCGCAAAGCCTGTGAGTATGGCGAGCGCGACGGTCGAGAGCTTCGGCCACGCGGCGCCGAGGATGAGCGCGAGCGCCACGTTGACCGACCCGGCCACGAGTCCTTTTATGCAGGCGATGAACATGGCATCGTGCGCCGACACCTTGCGAGTGAGGTTGTTGTCGACGGCCCAGCATGCGCACGCGCCGACCAGCAGCAGCGTACCCGGCGCCAGTCCCGCTGCGCCGGGCTGCCACGACAGCGCCACACCGCCGGCGACGATCGCGGCCATGCCGAGGAATACCTGCATATCGACGTTCTCGCGAAACACCATCCACGCGATCAGCGCGGTGAATGCGCCTTCCAGATTCAGCAGCAGTGAGCCGGTGGCGGCCGGCGTCGTTTGCAAGCCCAGCATCAATAGAGCGGGTCCTGCGACGCCACCGGCTGCGATCGCGCCGCCCAGCCATGGGACATCACGTGATGGGAAATGGCTGTGGCCGGTCGGCTGCCCGGCGCCGCCGCCTTTCACCCGGCGCGCCAGGATCAACACGGCAAGGCCGCAGCCGCTGCCGAGATAAAACAGCCCGGCAAGCAGGAACGGCGAGAGCGAGCCGAGCAGCGCTTTGGCGAGCGGTGTTGTCGCGCCGAACAGGGCGGCGGCGAGCAAGGCAGTGAATGCGGCGTTGAAGCGGGTAGGCATGAGGGAGTTCGCGTGGGAGCGGGTGTTGCGGACACGATAACGCTAACCGGGTCGCGCTGCTTGGGTCGCCGGCAAGCTTCGCTGGACAGGCGCTGCGATGGGAAATCCACGAAAGCGGCGTTTCAGGCGCGTGCCGCAGCGGCCGGATCAGTTGGGCAAGCCGGGCTGCGCCTCGCCGGGCGACAAGGATTCGCGGGCGTGCCGCGTGCATCCGATGCAGCCGTCGTAGCGTATAAGCAGCATCGTCGTCGAATGAGGAAAGCATGCCGCCACTTGCCGCCGCCGTGATTGCACTAGTCGGGCTCATCGTGATCTTCAGCGCCGTCTGGGGGTGGCAGTTGAGGAGCGAAAACGCCGGCATGGTCGATCCCATCTGGGCGTACTCGCTCGGCCTCGTGGCGGTGCTGTACGCGATACTCGGCACAGGCAACCCCTTCGCCCGCGCGCTGACCGCGCTGGGCGGTCTGATCTGGGGCGTGCGGCTCGGTACGCATCTGTGGAAACGCAACGCCGGCAAGCCGGAAGACGCGCGCTATCGCCGCTTTCGCGAAGAATGGGGCGACCGGGCGGCAACCAGGATGTTCTGGTTTTTCCAGTTGCAAGTCGTGATTTCGATGTTGCTGTCGATCGCGTTTCTGGTGCCGTCATACCGCGACACTGCGCCGGCCGCCGGATTGATCGTGCTGGCCGTCGTGGTGTGGATCGTCTCCGTGGCCGGCGAAGCCATGGCCGACCGCCAGTTGCAAAACTTCAAGGCCGTACCGGCCAATCGCGAGGCCGTGTGCCGCGTCGGCTTGTGGCGTTACTCCCGGCATCCGAATTACTTCTTTGAATGCGTGCATTGGCTCGCGTATATCGCGTTGTCTGTCGGCACGCCGTGGGGTTGGTTCACGCTGTTGCCGCCGGGGCTGATGGCGTTTCTGTTGCTGAACCTCTCCGGCATTCCGCTGCTGGAAGCAAGCATGGCGAAACGGCGTCCCGCTTACGCCGACTACATGCGCACCACCAGCGCGCTGATTCCGTGGCCGCCGCGGCATTGAAGAAGCAACCGGGGCGCCACTGCGCCTTCGCAAGAGTCCAGAAGAAACGCCAGGGAGTCAGCCTTATGAGCCTTTCCACCACCGACCACACCGTGCCGCCGCCGTCGCCCGCCGAGCCCGGCGACGGCTGGCTCATTCAGAGCTGCGAACGCGGCTGGCTGCCCGACGCCGCGATCCGCTTCGGCATGCGTCGGTTGATGCGCCGGCGCCTGCGCGACGAGGCGGTCGACAACGGCGAGTTGCGCGCGCAACGGCTCAACCGTTTGCTCGACGATCTGCGCGCGAGTCCGATCGCCATCGAAACGCAAGCCGCTAACGCGCAACACTATGAGTTGCCGGCGTCTTTCTTCCATGCGCATCTCGGGCCGCATCTGAAGTATTCGTGTTGCCTGTACCCGACCGGCACGGAGACGCTCGCGCAAGCCGAGGCGACCATGTTCGAATGCTATGCCGAGCGCGCGGAACTCACCGACGGTCAGCGGATTCTCGATCTCGGTTGCGGCTGGGGTTCGCTGTCGTTATGGCTCGCGGCGAGTTATCCGAACGCGCGAATCGTCGCGCTATCGAACTCGCATGGGCAGCGCGCGTTCATCGAAGCGCGCGCGGTGGAGGCGGGTTTGCACAACCTCTCGGTGGTGACGGGCAATATCGTCGATTTCGAATTCGACGACGCGCAGCTTGGCCGCGGCTTCGATCGCGTGGTGTCGATCGAGATGTTCGAGCATATGAAGAACTACGGCTTGCTGCTCGCGAAAATCGCCCGCTGGATGCGCGACGATGCGAAGCTATTCGTGCATATCTTCGTGCATCGCACGCTTGCGTATCACTTCCAGGTGCAGGACGGCAGCGACTGGATGTCGAAGTACTTTTTCACCGGTGGCACCATGCCGTCGGAGGCGCTGCTGCTCAATTTCCAGGACGATCTGCGGATCGAGCGGCAGTGGTGGGTGAGCGGCACGCATTACGAGCGCACGGCGAACCATTGGCTCGCCGCGCTCGACGCCGCGCGTGATCGCGTGATGCCGGTGCTGGTCGACAGCTACGGCACGCGCGATGCGGCAGTGTGGCTGCAACGGTGGCGCATGTTTTATATGGCCGTGGCGGAACTGTTCGGCTACGCGAACGGCAACGAGTGGGGCGTCGGGCACTATCGGTTCGTAAAGCGTTGAACGGCGGCTGACCAACTACGTTAAGCGCCAGGCGCGACGCGCTGCGCGGGTTGTCTTTAATTGTATTTTCACGCTCGGCTTCGTACTGGCGATCGTCTCGCGGCGTTGCCCGGCCATTTATCGAGTCGGCGGAAACTGCGCAGTCATCCGGGCATCCAACCCTTACGCGCATCTCGAGGCAGCGGAGCCCCGTCTGATCGAACTGCCTGGCGACAGCGGCGGAAATGCGCCATAGCAACGACAATGGCGTTCCGACCACCGTGTGCCCATGTCGCAACCAACCCGCCTGGAATCGCCAATGACCGCCCCGATCCCCTTCGTCCGCGCTGCTTTAGGACCACCGCCGCGCGTGACCTGGCGGGCCGTTCATCGTATTCGCCGCGATTGATGCATCGGCCTCTCTAAGCAGGCGGCCGCGAAACAGGCTGCAAACATGGAATTAAGCGCCCGGCGGAATAAAGCGGCACACTCGGGCGTTTGCTTATGCATCGGCGCGCCTGGATGTGCTGCGGCATTGCCGGATTTTCAAACAGCTTTCGCAGCAATGCCGCTGCGGACGGAACGATCATGAACACGCACGGCGACTCTTTGACCGATTCGACCGGCACCTCAGTGCCGTCGCGCTATACCCGCACGGCCATGGTTCTGCACTGGCTGATCGCGCTGCTGATGATCGTCAACGTGGTGCTCGGCCTGAGCGCGGATTCGTTGCCGGACGACTGGGTGCGCCCGGTGGTCGACACCCACAAGTCGATCGGTATCACGGTGCTCGGTCTCGCGCTCATGCGCATCTTGTGGCGTGTGTCGCACAAACCGCCGCCGTTGCCGCGCGAGTTTCCGTCGTGGGAAAAGATCGCCGCGCACGTTGCGCATTTCCTGCTGTATCTGCTGATGATTGCGCTGCCGCTGTCTGGCTGGCTGCACGATTCCGCATGGAAAGACGCGGCGACGCATCCCATGCGCCTGTTCGACCTGTTTCCGTGGCCGCGTATCGGCTATGTGATGAAGCTCGATCCGGCGCTGAAAGAGACGTTGCACGACCGCTTCGGCGCTTTGCATACCTGGCTTGGCTACGCGCTCTATGCGCTGCTGGCAATGCATATCGGTGGCGCGTTGAAGCATCAGTGGATCGATCGCAAGTCGGTTCTGAAGCGCATGGTGCCGTAAGCGCCGCGTTCACCTATTAACCGCAACATCGACAAACCCGGCAGTCATCTTGAAGAAAACCCTGGAACAAGCTCTCGCTTTCGCTTCGCCGCGCATTGTGCCGCGTCGCACGACGCCGTTGAGCACGCTGATTCATTTGAGTGTGGTTGTATTGTGGTTGCTGCTGTTCGCGCGCGCCTTCTTTCTGCAAGGCGCGCTGGCGTGGTCGACGGGTATCGCCTACGTGGTGTACGACACCTTGCTGCTGGTGTTCGTCACGTGGAAAACGCTGCCGTTGATGCGGCGTGCGCCGCCTCTCGAACCTGACTTCGAGCGGCGCAGCTTGCCGAGCATGGGCGTGATCGTCGCCTCGCACAACGAAGCGACGGTGCTGCCGGTAACGCTCGCCGCGCTGCTGCGGCAAACGCATGGGCCGGCGCAAATCGTCATTGCCGACGACGGCTCCACCGACGCGACCCGCGAACTGCTCACCGAGCGCTTCGGCCTCACCGCGGCCGCTGATGGTGTGCTGAGCGCGCCGAGCGCGCTGTATCCGAATCTGTTCTGGCTGCGCGTGCCGCACGGCGGCAAGGCGCGCGCGCTGAATGCCGCGATCAACGTGATGACCACGGAAACCGTCATGACGGTCGACGCTGACACCCTGCTCGACGACGACGCGACCTACGCCATGCGCGCCGCTTTCGCGAGCGAACCGAAGCTGGTCGCCGCGGCCGGCATTCTGGTGCCGGTGTGCGGCAAATCGGTGTCGGGGCGCGTGTTCCAGTGGTTCCAGACTTACGAGTACATGCGCAACTTCATCGCGCGTTTTGCGTGGATGCGTGCGGACAGTCTGCTGCTCATTTCGGGCGCCTTCGCGTCCTTCAAGCGCGACGCGCTGCTCGACGTGGGCGGTTTCGATCCGCAGTGCCTGGTCGAAGACTACGAGTTGATTCACCGGCTACGCCGCTATTCGGTCGACCACGATCTTGGCTGGGACGTGCGCGTGGTCGGCGAGGCGCATGCCCGCACGGATGCGCCGGACAATCTCGCCAGTTTTCTGCGTCAACGCCGGCGCTGGTTCGCGGGCTTCCTGCAGACGCAATACTGGAATCGCGACATGACCGGCAATCCGCGCTACGGCACGCTCGGCATGCTGATGCTGCCGGTCAAGGCGATCGACACCATGCAGCCGATCTACGGCCTGACCGCGTTCGTGTTGCTGCTCGCCTTTCTGTTCGGCGGCCATGGCGCGATTGTCGTATCGATCTTCAGTGTGATCGGGCTGAAAACCGCGATCGACCTCGCGTTCTATCTATGGAGCATCCATCTGTACCGGCGCTGGACCGGCAAGCGCGCTGGCACCAGTTTGTGGATGGCGATGCTCGCGGCGGTCGCCGAGCCGTTCACGTTTCAATTGGTGCGGCACGTGGGCGCCGCACTCGGCTGGCTGCATTTCCTGCGCGGCGGCCGGTCGTGGGGCGTGCAGCGTCGCTCGGGGCTGGTGGCGCACGACGAGAGCTGACGCGACGCGTCGTCTTTCAGGAAGGAAGTGGGAGCAGGACGGTGCGCTTGCGCGAGCCGGCGCCGCAGTAGGTGGTTGCGCGGTCCCCGACCCCATGCGGCGTCGGGTTCTAGTAGACTGGCAACGATAGCACCCACAATTTGCAGGGTGCAACCTTCTATCCGCCCGTGCACGGAGACCCACCTATGCATGCTGTTCCCCCGCTAGAACAAGACACCGTCGATGCGTCGCCTACCCAGGCCGCATCGCAGAAACACGCTCACACGCCGGGCCAGGCCGCCAACGACACACCGGTGCGCGATCTGCGCCGCGTCGGTATTCACCCTGATTACTGGTATCCGCTGGCGTGGTCGCATGAGGTGAAGCGGGGCAAGACGCATGGTGTAACGTTCGCGGGCGACCCGATCGTGCTGGCGCGCACGGAGTCCGGCAAGGTGTTCGCGCTGGAGGACCGCTGCGCGCATCGTCAGGTGCCGTTGCATCAGGGCGTGGTGGACGGCGAATCGATTCGCTGCGGCTACCACGGCTGGACCTACGACTGCTCGGGCAAGTGCATCGACGTGCCGTACCTCGGCCGTGAGCGTCTGCCGAACGGCGTGCGCTCTTATCCGTGCCGCGAAATCGAAGGCCTGATTTTCGTTTTCCCCGGCGACGCCTCGCTGGCCGAACAACGGCCGCCGCCGGACCTCGCTTCGGTCTCCGACAAGAAGTACAAGACGCGCCGCTTTGGCCGTCCGGTGAATTGCCACTACTCGTTCATGCACGAGAACCTGATGGACATGAACCATCAGTTTCTGCATCGCAAGCAGATGGGGCAGATGCGGGCGCGCTCGCTCGGCCGGCGGCGCGGCGAGGGCTGGGTCGAAGTCGATTACACGTTTGCGCGCATGGCCGGCCAGCAGCCTATCGGCGAAGCGATCGTGTTCGGCCAGAGCCGTAAAACCGGCGGCGACAACGACAAAGACGTGATGACGATCCGCACCGAGTATCCGTATCAGACGCTGCAGATCCGCACGTCCGAGCAGACGCTGGTGATGAATCTGTGGATCGTCTATGTGCCGCTCGATCGCGAGCAGCGCACCAACCGCACGTTCGGGCTACTGTCGATTCGCAAGCCGGGCGTTCCCGGCGTGTTGAATCTCGCGTGGCCGCTGCTGGTGTGGTTCACCGAACGCATTTTCAAGGAAGACCGCGAGATCGTCGAAGCCGAACAGCGCGCTCACGATTCGCAAGGCGCAGATTGGAATCACGAGGTGTTTCCGGTCATCAACGATCTGCGCGCATTGCTGCGCGAAAACGGTGCGCAGGATCAGGTAGTGGGCGCCGGCACGGGCGACACGGCTGTGATTCGCTTCTGGGATTCGCGTCACGGCAGCCCGTTCGCGAAGAGCTGATAGCCGACTTTTCGACGCCGGGCGCGTGGTGCCTGTGACGATCTACCCGGCGTAGTCGCAAGAAAACTTTCCCTCTCGAAGGGAATCAATCCATCTCCGGACGGTAGGGAATACCGGGCGATCGAGCGGCGATAATGGCAGCCAATGCACGGCGGTTTGCGCTATTCGACATGCGCCGGCCGCGGACCCGTGTACCATTTCGTTTTTTCCGATCTTAAGAATAGCCCGTGACTACGCAACAAATCCCTACCGCACCCCGTAAATCCCTCACGCTGCTGCAATTGCTGGGCCTCATCGGCGCCGCCGGTCTGATCGCTGCGATCGTGCTGAACCGGTTCGTCTGATTTCCACGCGAAGCCTCTGCGCGACGCTTCCGACCCATGCCGGCACGTCCCGAAAGAAGTTATTTTTGGGGACGCGCTGCCGGCTTCAATCGATATTCCGATTTGCCATGTACAAGAAGGGCGTAGCCGTAGAAATCCAGTTTTCCCCCGAGCGGCTCAACGACGGCGCCGGCGATCCGTACTGGATCGATCTGACGCAGGCCGAAGCGCAGCGATTGCTGGAGAGCCTGCAGGCGCGTCTTGCCGAGACTGGCGTCGGCACTGCGGCGCCGTTGGTGGTGAGCCTCGATGAAACATCGACGCCGCACGCGGCCGATGCGTCGCATGCGACGGTCGATCATGCCGCATCGGCGGACGACTTGAAGCAGTGGATCTGCGTGATCTGCGGCTGGGTCTACGACGAAGCCGCGGGCTTGCCGGAAGAAGGCATCGCGCCGGGCACGCGCTGGGCGGATGTCCCGGCGGACTGGCGCTGCCCGCTTTGCGACGTGGGCAAGGAAGATTTCGCGTTGGTCGAGTTTTAAACCCGACCAACGCACAACGGAAGACTCACGCGGCTTAACCCGCGCCTTCCGGAAAATCCGCGCCCAGCGTGGTGGCTTCCCACGCATCGAAATCACCACGCATGAAATCCAGCTTCTTGCGTGCCAGTTCGATCGCGGTCTTGCCGAGCAACAACCGCAGCGGCGGTGTGTCCGACAGCGCTGCGTCGATGATCGCCTGCGCGGCGCGCACCGGGTCGCCTGCCTGCTTGCCGCTGCGCGCCTCGGTCTGCTTGCGTCGCTCGCCGGCCGTGGCCGCGTAGTCGTCGATCACCGTGGCCGATTGCTTGATCGACGGACCCGCCCAGTTCGTGCGGAACGGCCCCGGTTCGACGATCAAGACGTCGATGCCGAGCGGCTTCACCTCCGTTGCCAGCGATTCGGATAGGCCCTCCACCGCGTATTTGGTGGCGTGGTAATAGCCGGTCGCCGCGAAACTCGTGATACCGCCGATCGACGACACATTGACGATCAAGCCGTTGTGCTGCTCGCGCATGATCGGCAAAACCGCTTTCGTGATGTCGACGAGGCCGAACACGTTGGTCTCGAACATGGCGCGGACTTCGTCGTCTTCGCCTTCCTCGATCGCCGCCAGATAGCCATAACCCGCGTTGTTGACGAGCGCGTCGATGCGGCCGAAACGCTGCTTCGCTTGCGTCACCACGTCGTCGATCTGCTTGGGGTTCGTCACGTCGAGCGGCAGAACCAGCGCACGATCGCCGTGGGCCTCGGCAATATCTTTGACTTTCGACGGATCGCGTGCGGTGACCACCGCGCGCCAGCCGCGCTCCAGCACCAGTTTCGCCAGTTCGCGGCCGAATCCGGTGGAACATCCTGTGATCAGCCAGACGGGATTGTCTCGATTCATCATCTGTACAACTCCTGTTGATTGTGTGAAGACTCCATGCGGCGCGAAGGCGCAGTGCGTTGCTCGCGCCCGCAGTCGGTTTGCTGCTTTGCTTAGCCTGAAGCCGAAGCGTGCCCGGACTTTTTCGGTGGATGTCGGCAACGGCTCGCGAGTGTTGATTCGCGAACAAGAGCCGTTATTGCTGCTTGCGTCCGGTGTGGGTTTTCAATTGTAGCCGCAGCGCGGCGGCTTCGCTTAGCAGCGCTCGAACGAACGCGCCGGCCAGCGGATGGCTCGGCCGATGCTCCGGATAAATCACGCTCACGCGAAACGGCAGCGACACGGCGAGCGGCCGGATATGCAGACTGCGGCCCGCGAAATCGAGGGCGGTCAGCGGATTGACGATCGCGAGACCAAGACCTTGTCGCACGAAACTGCATACGGAGACTGCCGTGGGGGTCTCGACGATCTGGCGGCGCGCGATATCGGCTTGCGCGAAGGCTTCGTCGATCTGAATCCGGTACGGATCGTTCGACGACAGGCTGATGAAAGGCTGATCCGCGAAATCCTTCAACGCGATCACGCGCCTGTCGAGCAACGGATGCTTGTCGGGCAGTACGCACACTTCATCCACTTCGAGCAACGGCGTCAGACGCGTGCCTGCCGGCGGCGCGCCATGTTCGGTCAGGCCGAGGTCGTAGCGCTGCGCAGTCAGCCATTCCTCGAGAAATGGCGACTCCTGCGTCGCGATCGACAAACTCGCGTCCGGCTGGGCATCGTGAAAGCGCTTCGCCGCACCCGGCAGGATCGAATGCGAAAACGCGGGCAACGCGATGACGGAAAGCTGGCCGCCCTGGAATTCGCGCAGGCTCGCGGCGGTGGACGCCACGCGTTCAAGCCCGACATACGCGCGTTTGATCTCGTCGAACAAGGTGAGCGCGGACAAGGTGGGACGCAGCCGGCCATTGGTGCGTTCGAACAGGGCAAAGCCGATGCTCTGTTCCATGCGCGCCAGTTCGCGGCTTACCGTGGGCTGCGAGGTGAACAGCAGCTCAGCCGCTTTGGTGACGCTGCCTGCCGTCATGAGCGCGCGAAAGACTTCGATATGCCGATGTGTGAGCGCCATGATGGGTATATCAGGAGTGAATGGATGTACAAAGAGTTGGTATTTTACTGAATGGTGCGTTTTCAGCATCATGTCGTTCACAGCAACGCTTCGATATCGAAAGACGGGAACCGTGACGCCATTCAATCCACAACAAATCGTCGAACTCGCCCACCAGCATGGCACGCCACTGTGGGTCTACGACGCTGACGCAATCCGCAGGCGCATTGCCGAATTGCGCGGCTTCGACGTGATCCGCTATGCGCAGAAGGCATGTTCGAACCTGCATATCCTCAAGCTGATGCGCGACGAAGGGGTCTTGGTCGACGCGGTCTCGTTGGGCGAAATCAAACGCAGCCTCGCGGCAGGCTTCACGCCCAATGGCGATCCCGAAGGCGTCGTGTTCACAGCGGATCTCATCGATCATGCGACGCTCGCCACCGTGATCGAGCATCGCATCACGGTCAACGCGGGCTCGCTCGATATGCTTGAACGGATAGGACGGCATGCGCCCGAAGGCCATCGCGTATGGCTGCGGATCAATCCGGGGTTTGGTCATGGTCACAGCAACAAGACCAACACGGGCGGCGAGCATAGCAAGCACGGCATCTGGCTCGACGAAGTGCCGCGCGCGCTTGAACTGGTGCGGCGTTATGGGTTGAAGCTGGTCGGGTTGCACATGCATATCGGCTCGGGCGTCGACTATGGGCATCTGTCGCGTGTGTGCGATGCGATGGTCGACGCGGTGAAGGGCCTGGGTCACGATATCGAAGCGATTTCCGCGGGGGGTGGTTTGTCGGTGCCGTATCGCGAAGGCGAGCCCAATATCGACATCGCGCATTATTTCCGGCTTTGGGATGCGGCGCGTCGGCAGATCGAAGCGCATGTGGGGCATCGCGTGAGGTTGGAAATCGAGCCGGGGCGCTTTCTGGTCGCGCAATCGGGCGTGCTCGTCGCGGAAGTGCATGCGCTGAATCGACGCCCCGCGCGGCAGTTTGTGCTGATCGATGCGGGATTCAACGACCTTGTACGGCCTTCGTTCTACGGCAGTCATCATGAGATGACGGTACTGAAACACGACGGTTCGCCGAGCGAAGCGCCGGTTGATTCATGTGCGGTAGCCGGCCCGTTGTGCGAAGCGGGCGATGTATTCACCCAAGCCGCAGGCGGTGTCATTGCCAACCGTTCAATGCACCAGCCCGAGGTGGGCGATTTCATCGTGTTTCACGATGCGGGTGCGTACGGCGCGTCGATGTCATCGAACTACAACAGCCGGCCACTCGCGCCCGAGGTGTTGCTGGAAGATGGCAAGCCACGACTGATCCGCCGCCGGCAAACGCTCGATGAACTGCTCGCGCTCGAAATGTCGGCGTGATTTCAGCGCCGCTTCAATGCCGCCTTAACGCGCCCGCACTGTGCGCGTGTACGAAGCGATCATCGTCGCGAGTTCCTGCGCTGCCGGTGTAAGCGGAATGGCCGCGCGTTGCAGCAGGCAAACGTTCTGCTCGACCGCGCGCTCGTGCACGGGAATGGCGGTGAGCATGCTCCCAAACGGCCCACGGTTGACTACGGCTGACGCCTCCAGCGACAGGCAATCCGTCGCACCCACCAGATGTAGCGTCTCGTACAAGCCTTCCACCGTTGCGACGATTTTCGGCGGTGGCAAGCCGTGGCTTTCGAACAGATTGTTCAGGCGGTTGATTTGCGGATCGTCCGTGAGATTCGGCGAGCGTGTGGCGACCCACGTGCAATCGACCAGTTCGGCCAGCGAGCTTGCGCCGGATTTCGGGTGCCCCTGGCGGCAGACGATCACCGGATCGGACGGATAAAGCGGCATCACCGAGAGATCGGCGGTATCAGTATGCTTCGATACCAGCGCCACCGCGAAGTCCAGCGTGCCTTCGCGGATCCACGAAATCATCATGCGTGAGGTGCCCGTGCGCAGATGGACCGCGACCCGCTCAAAGCGCGTGCGGAAATCCATCAACACTGGCGCGAGCGCGTCGATCAATGGCTCAGTGGTCATGCCGAAGGTGACTTCGCCGACGTAGTCGCCGCGCAGTTGCTGCACTTCCTGCTCGGCGCGTTCGCATTCGCCGATGATCGCGCCAGCCCGTTGCAAGAGTCGCTGGCCGAGAGCGGTCAGCGCAATGCCGCGATTCGTGCGGGTGAACAGGGTCGCGCCGAGCATCGATTCGAGATTCTGCAACTGCTGCGTGATGCCGCTCTGCGCAATGCCGAGTGCCCGCGAGGCCGCGCGGATGCTGCCATGTTCGGCCACGGCGGTGAACGCGCGAAGCTGGGAGATCGTCAACGCCATGAAGGCTGCCGTCCAGTGATCGGTAAAAGTGATCATGATAGTCCGAATGGGCCTTCTTCAAGGCGCGGACGCGGCATAGGATAGCCCGGTCGTCATCCGCCCACCCACACTCCGTGCTTCCATGAAAATTCCGCTGATGATCTTGAACGCCGCGCTGGCTTTCAGCAGTGGCGCGTTCGCCGCTGAGCCCACTCTGCTGCGCCTCGGTATCGATCCGAGCTATCCGCCGATGGACGCCAAGGCGCCAGACGGCAGCTTCAAAGGTTTCGACGTCGATCTCGGCAATGAAATCTGCAAGCGCATCCACGCGCGCTGCCAGTGGGTGGAACTCGAATTTTCGGGCATGATTCCGGCGCTGCAGGCGCGCAAGATCGACGCGATCCTTTCGTCGATGGCGATAACGGAGAAGCGCGAACAACAGATCCTGTTTTCGTCGAAGCTCTTCCAGTTCAAATCACGGTTGATCGCGCGGCAAGGTTCGGCGCTCGCGGGCGGCACGAATGCACTGGCCGGCAAGCAGATCGGCGTGCAATCGGGCACGCAGTTCGAGGGCTATGCGCTGAAGAACTGGGCGCCGCTCGGCGCGCATGTGGTGGCGTACAAGAGTCAGGACGAAGTATTCGCCGACCTGCAAAACGGGCGTCTTGACGGCGCCTTGCTCGGTTCGGTGGAAGCGGACATCGGTTTCCTGCGTACGCCGGCAGGCAAGGGCTTTGCGTTTGTCGGCGAACCGCTTTCGATGGGCGATCGCGGCGTAGGCATCGGTTTGCGCAAGGATGAAACCGCGATGCAGGCATCGATCAACGCGGCCATCGCCTCGATGCTCAAGGACGGCACATACGCGCAGATCGCGAAGAAGTACTTCGACTTCGATCCATACGGCAATTGATTCTTCGACCACAGACTTCTCTTTTACAGAATCCCGCTCATGAACAGGCAATCGATTCCGCTTCTCTCGCCGGCTATCGGCACGCACCGCGAACTGGTGTCGTTTCATTTCGGCCCGGCGAATAGCGGGCAGAAGATTTATATCCAGTCATCGCTGCATGCCGATGAAACGCCCGCGATGCTGACGACGGTGCTGCTCAAGCGTCGTTTGCTCGAACTGGAAAAGCAGGGTGCGCTGAACGCGGAAATCGTGCTGGTGCCGGTGGCGAATCCGGTCGGGCTCGGGCAATACGTGCTCGGGCAATTTCTTGGGCGCTTCGATCTGGGCAGCGGGAAGAACTTCAATCGTCACTTCCTGCAGTTTTCGAAAGTGGTGGCGCGCGCCAAGGAAACGTTGGGTTCCGATGCAGCCGAGAACGTGCGGCTAGTGCGGCAGTTGATTGCCGAGGAATTGGCCGATCAGAAACCGTTGACCGAGTTCGAATCGCTGCAACTGGCGATGCTGAAGCTCTCGTTCGATGCGGATGTGATTATCGATCTGCATTGTTCGCTCGAAGCGGCGATGCATCTCTATACCAGCGAGGCTGCGTGGCCGGAGTTCGAGCCGTTGTCGCGCTATCTCGGCGCGCAGGCGTCGTTGCTCGCCACCAATTCAGGCGGCGAATCGTTTGACGAAACGCACAGCCTGTTGTGGTGGAAGTTGCAGCAGGAGTTGCCGGCCAATCAGCCTGTGCCCAACGGTGCGATCGCCGTGACCGTGGAATGCCGCGGACAGCGAGACGTGTCCTACGAAGTCGCTCAGGAAGATGCCGACGCGCTTGTCGATTATCTCGTTTGGCGCAAGGCGATCAAGCTCGATGCCAGGCCCTTGCCGGACTTGTTGTCGCCGGCCACGCCGCTCGCCGGCAGCGAGCAGTTCTACGCACCCGTGAGCGGGATTCTGATTCATCGCGCGAAGATCGGCGACACGATTCGCGTCGGACAGCCGCTGTTCGATATCGTCGATCCGCTGACCGACGAAACGACAACGATCGCCAGCAAAACTGAAGGTGTGTTTTACATGCGGCGCGCGATTCGCTTCGTGACAGCCGGCGCGCCGCTCGGGCGCGTGACGGGCACGCGGCCTTTCAGAACGGGGGTTTTGTTGGGCGCCTGACGTTTTTCTTTGTGCGGGCGCGTGCTGCGATTCAGGCCGCGCCTTACTGCTTTCTGCCCACCAGATAAGTCACGCCATTCGGACCATAGCGCTCTGAATGTGGTTTGTTCGCCGGCAAGTGGAAGACCTCGCCGACGCGATACGCCCGCTCTTCGTCGTCCACGCGGATGCTCAGTTCGCCTTCCAGGATCAGCGCCTTGGCTTCGAATGAATGCTCGTGAACGTCTATCTCGACGTTTGCCTCGCGCGTGACAACCACGGCGTCAGGGAAACCTTCTTTCGTCAGGCTTTCGGTGAATGCGTTACGGTCCATGATGCTCCTATTCGCAAGAGGTGGCGAAGAATGACTGTAACGCCATCCGCCGTTTCGTGCAGGACACCTTGCGCGATAACCACCCGGCGCCGGGCTTCGATCAGGCATGCTGCCTTGACCGAAGCCCGTTCACCTTCGGGCGCCCTTAATTCACCACCAACACCGGCGCAACCGCTGCCGGATCGCTAATGCTCGGCCGCCCATTCTCGACGTGACCCGCGAGACGGCGCGAGAAGCTGGCGTCGTCATTGCTCGTCACCGTCAAGTCGTACCAGTGATGGCTCGACGCCAGCACCCACGCTTCTTCGATATGCGCGCCGGCCGGCACCAGCACCGGACGCGGGCGCGCACCGTACGCGTTGTCCGTCACCGTCAAGCGCGCAATGCCGCTGCCCTTGTTGCTGAACTTCAGGAACACGTTACCGTTCGCGGCGTCGTATTGCACCTTCACTTCCGGGTCTGCAGGCTTGTTGTTGCCGTGGCCTGCTGCGATCTGCGCCGCCGCCTGCTGCGTGTTGCCGGCGAACTTGCGCACGAAACCGTTCGGCCCGAACACTTCGAAGGCGTACACGCCGTTGGTCGCCGTGAGATCGAACGTCTCGTTGATCGACTTGCCCGCTTCGACGGTATAACGCCACGGACCCTCCGTGCGATTCGTCGCGTACATATAGAAATGCGCGCCTTGATCGCCGGTATTGCCGATCGACACCTCGAACGTATTCTTCTTCTCGTTGGCCTGGCCGTTCACATGCAACTCGTACGGCAACGCACGCGCGAAACGAATGCCGCTTTCCTGCGGATCGATGGCGCCCGGCGTCGCGGGGACGGTCGGCTTGGGCTGCGTCGCGCACTGGTTGTCGGCGATGCTCTTGTAGTTGCTCGTGTCGGGCAGCGGCGGCACTTTCGAGTCCGGCGTGCGGAAGTCGAAGGCCGTGGTCAGGTCGCCGCACACCGCGCGGCGCCATGCCGTGATGTTCGGCTCATACACGCCAAAGCGCGCTTCGATGAAGCGAATCACGGATGTGTGATCGAACACCTGCGAGCACACAAAGCCGCCCTTGCTCCACGGCGACACGATCGTCATCGGCACGCGCGGGCCGAGGCCGTACGGCAGGCCGTCGGCGGTGTAGCTGCCGCCGCGCAACGGATTCACCACGTTGTGAATTTCGCCTTCGGTGCTGACCGTCGACTGGCCTTGCGCGCCGGTCGTCGCCGGTTGCGGCGGCACGAGGTGATCGAAGAAGCCGTCGTTCTCGTCGTACATGATGAACAACACGGTCTTGCTCCACACCTCGGGATTCGACGTCAACGCATCGAGAATCTGCGAGGTGTACTCCGCGCCGTATGCGGGCGTATAGCTCGGGTGTTCCGAGTACGCGGCTGGCGGACACAACCACGACACTTGCGGCAGCTTGTTGGCCAGCACGTCGGCCTTCAGGTCGTCGATGGTGCGCACGGTTTGCGCGCGCTCATACAACGGCGAACCCGGCTGCGCGTTGATGAAGTTCGTGAAGTTCTGCAGGATGTTGGTGCCGTAGTTGCCGTTCAACGGATCGGCGCCGGTCAGGCCTTGCTGGTACACCTGCCACGAAATCCCCGCGGCTTGCAGACGCTCCGGGTAGGTGGTCCATGAGAGCAACTGATAATTCGGCGGACCGTCGCCGTCGACGAAATCGTTGTTGTCGAGCAGCGGACCACCCAGCGTGCCGCTCGGATCGACCATGCCGGACATCAGATACGCGCGGTTCGGGTGCGTCGGTCCCGGCAGCGAGCAGAAGTAGGCGTCGCAGATGGTGAACGCGTCGGCCAGCGCGTAGTGGAACGGAATGTCGCTGCGCAGGTGATAGCCCATCGTCATGTCGGTCTTATTGGCGGGCCACTGGTCGTAGCGGCCACCGTCGATCGCGGCATGGGTCTTGTACCAGGAGTGATCCAGATCGCCGAGGCATTGCGCACTGGTGGTCGCCGTGTTCAGATGGAACGGCAGGACCGGCTGGGTCGGATCTTCCTTCGACGGCTGATACCACACCGGCTTGCCGTTCGGCAGCGGAATCGGGAAGCGGTCGTTGTAGCCACGCACGCCGCGGATGTGGCCGAAGTAGTGGTCGAACGAGCGGTTCTCCTGCATGAACACGACGATGTGCTCGACATCGCGGATCGTGCCGGTGCGCGAAAACGCGGGAACGGCAAGCGCATTGCGAATCGACTCGGGCAGCGCGGTCAACGCGGCGGCAGCGCCGGCGGATGAAGCCACGGTCTGCAGGAAACGGCGACGGCTAGTTGATGTCATCGAATATCACCTTCTGCGGGGAGGAACAATAGCGCGCTTCGCGCGCCGGTGGAATTGGGTCAGTTGCTGGTCGCGCTGTCGCCGGGTGCGTAACGCATGACAGGCGCGACTTGCTGGTTGTCCGCGGCGAGACTGGCTTGCATGTTCTGGGTAATCGGATCGGAGGCCGCTGCGGGGTCTGCCGCGAATGTTGAAGATGCGTTGAGCATTGGCGTCGCGGGCGCGGTCGCCGCATTCGGCGCGGCGTCGTTGTTCGCAACGGCCGGCGCGGAAGATGCCGCCGACGGCGCGGAATCGTCCGCCCCGCAACCGCTCAGCGCTAAAGTTGCAAGTGCAACCAAAACGGCACTCACGAGACGCTTGTCTTTTCTCATGTCTGCATCCGGTTTTGTGAAAGCGGGTGCAGTCTCCATCCCTTTCAAGAAATAATTGTGAAACGTTTGCGAGTTGCATAACTTGCATAGATCAGTCGGTTTTGCGAAAGGAAGTGGAAAGTGATAAGTAGGAGAATGGTCATCGCGGCGCCTTCTTCCTGACATTCAGGCGCACTGAAAGATGATTGGCTTTGCACAACCGGAAAGTTCATGACACGCATCGAACGACCTTTCGACATCACGCGTCTCGAAGACGAATGGCTGGAAGCGGACGGCTTCGGCGGTTTCGCGTCGGGCACGGTGGGCACGCTGCGCACGCGCCGCTATCACGCGTTACTGCTTAGCGCTACGCGCGCGCCAGGCGGGCGCGTCGTGCTCGTCAACGGCGTGGAGGCGTGGCTCGAATCGAACGGCGTGCGCTATCCATTGAACATGCAGCGATACGCGCCCGACGTGATCTACCCGAACCTGACAGCGAGTCTTGTCGCGTTTGATACGAAGCCGTGGCCGACCTGGCGTGTGCAAGTCGATACTGAACTTCTGCTAGGCGCTGAGGTGTTTGTCTGTAAGGACACACGCGAAACGATTCTGCGCTGGCGTGTGGAGCGCGCGGGCGACACGAGCGAGAAAAACGCGTACACGTTAAAAGTCAGGCCGTTGCTGTCGGGCCGCGACTATCACGCGCTGCACCATGCAAACCCGGCGCTCAACTTCAACGCGCAGACGAGCGACGATCAGGCCAGCGTGAGTTGGCAACCCTACGGCGACCTGCCGGTGATCCGTGCCGCGACCAATGGCGTCTACACGCACGCCCCGGATTGGTATCGCAACTTCTGCTACGTTCGCGAACGGGAACGCGGCCTCGACTTCAGCGAGGATCTCGCGGCGCCGGGCATATTCAGCTTCAATCTCGCTGATGGCGAAGCGGTGATGGTTCTCAGCGCGTCACACGCCGCGAGTGGCACGCAATCGGCAAACGCGAAACCTGCCGCAATCCACGCCGCGGAACTCGCGCGCATGGAACAACAACGCCGCGATGCGCTCGGCTCGCGTCTCCAACGCTCTGCCGATGCCTACGTTGTCACCCGCAACGAAGGCCGCACGATCCTCGCGGGCTTTCCGTGGTTCACCGACTGGGGCCGCGACACTTTCATCGCGATGCGTGGCTTGCTGATCGCGTCGGGCAGGCTCGACGACGCCGAAGCGATCCTGCTCGAATGGTCGGGCACGCTGTCGGAAGGCATGCTGCCGAATCGCTTCCCCGACTATGGCGACACGCCGGAATACAACTCCGTCGACGCATCGTTGTGGTTCATCGTCGCCGTGCACGACTATCTGGCGACGCACCACGCGAGCGCTGCAACACAGCAGCGACTGCAACAGGCCAGCGAATCCATCCTCACCGGCTACACGAACGGCACGCGCTTCAACATCCAGGCGTCAGCCGACGACGGCCTGCTGAGTGCCGGCGTACCCGGCGTGCAGCTCACGTGGATGGATGCGAAAGTCGGCGACTGGGTGGTCACGCCGCGCATCGGCAAACCGGTCGAGGTGCAAGCACTCTGGATCAACGCTTTGCGCATTGCAGCAACGTGGAATCCGCAATGGCGGCCAGCTGCTGAGCGAGCGTTGCAAGCGTTTCATGAACGCTTTGTCGATCCGTCCACGCAGGTGCTTTTCGACAATGTGGACGTCGATCATGTCAACGGCGCGATTGACCGTTCGATCCGGCCCAACCAGATCTTCGCCGTCGGCGGCCTGCCGTTTCCGTTGCTCGACGGCGCGGCGGCGCGCGCGGTGCTCGATCAGGTCGAAGCACAGTTGCTCACGCCGCTGGGACTGAGGACGCTCGCGCCATCCGATCCGGCCTATCGCGGACACTACGGCGGATCTCCGCTGGAGCGCGATGGCGCCTATCATCAAGGAACCGTGTGGCCGTGGCTGCTCGGCCCGTTCGTCGAAGCGTGGCTGCGAGTCCACGGCGTCGCGGCGGATGCCCGTATGCAGGCGAAAACGCGCTTTCTCGACCCGCTCTACGCGCAGCTCGACCACGCCGGTCTCGACCATCTCTGCGAAATCGCCGACGGCGATGCGCCGCACGCACCCGCCGGCACGCCGTTTCAGGCGTGGTCGCTGGGAGAGTTGCTGCGCATTGAACGCCTGCTTGCCAGGTTGACGACCGCCGGCGCCTAAACCGCGCTACGATGTGTGTCCCACCGCAAGCCCGACGCAAGGATGTAGTCATGCCACCGCTGCGCGCTGCCAATCTGCTCGCCACCATTGAAGGTTCACGGCTGCATTCCGCCGACTGTGCGCATTGGCAGCGCTGGGGACCGTATCTCAGCGAGCGTCAATGGGGCACCGTGCGCGAGGATTACAGCCCGGACGGCACCGCATGGGACTATTTTCCGCACGACCATGCGCGCAGCCGCGCGTACCGCTGGGGTGAGGACGGCATTGCGGGTTTCGGCGACGACAAGCTGAGCTGGTGCGTGTCGCTCGCGCTCTGGAATCGCAAGGACGCGATCCTGAAGGAACGCCTGTTCGGCGTCACGAATGCGCAGGGCAATCATGGCGAGGATGTGAAGGAGCTGTACTTCTACGTCGACGGCACCCCGACGCATTCGTACATGCGCATGCTGTACAAGTATCCGCACGCCGCTTATCCCTACGACGACCTGGTTCAGGAAAACGCGCGCCGTGGCGGCGACATGCCGGAGTACGAAATTCTCGACACGGGTGTGTTCGACGATTTGCGCTACTTCGACGTGCAGGTGGAATACGCCAAACACGCGCCGGACGACATTCTCATGCGCGTGACCATCGAGAATCGCGCGGACCAGGCGGCCTCACTGGATGTGCTGCCGCAAATCTGGGCCCGCAATTCGTGGTCGTGGAAGGGGAGCAAGGACAAGCCCTCGCTCGTCGCGGGCACGGACCACAACGGCGAGGCGCATGTGGTCGGGCATCAGCATGGCCATGAACCGATTGTCGTGACGGCGTGGTCGAAAGACGCGCCGCAAATCACGTGGCTCTTCTGCGAGAACGACACCAACGTCAAGCGCCTTTTCAACATGGACGGTGTGGGCCCGTTCAAAGACGGCTTCAACGACTACCTCGTGCACGGCGATGAACAGGCGATTCGCCGCGACACCGGCACCAAGGCCGGCGCGCATGCCGCGATCGAACTCGAGCCTTACGGACGCGCCGTGGTGTACATGCGCTGGCGTCCGCAGTCGAATCCCGACGACGTGCAATTCGATGCCGACGCGATCTTCGCGCACCGCATCGCCGAGGCCGACGAATTCTATGGCGCGCTGCAACACGAGATCACCGATCCCGATGCGCGTGTCGTGCAACGTCAGGCGCTCGCCGGCATGCTGTGGTCGAAGCAGTACTACCAGTACGACGTGCAGCGCTGGCTCGACGGCGATCCACTTCAGCCGAAGCCGTCCGCCAGCCGCAAGCAAGGCCGCAATAGGGATTGGCGGCACCTGTGCAACGCGGACATCGTGTCGATGCCTGATAAGTGGGAATACCCGTGGTACGCCTCGTGGGATCTGGCGTTTCATGCGGCCGCGTTCGCGCTGATCGACCCGGCGTTCGCGAAACGGCAGTTGCTGTTGCTGGTGAAGGACCGATATCAGCATCCGAACGGGCAGATTCCCGCCTATGAATGGGCGCTCGGCGACGCCAATCCGCCGGTGCACGCGTGGGCCGCGTGGCGCGTGTATGAAATCGACCGCGCGCTCACGGGCAAGGCGGATCGCGATTTTCTGGAACTCGTGTTCCATAAGCTACTGCTGAATTTTTCGTGGTGGGTGAACCGCAAGGACGCCGACGGCCACAATATTTTCCAGGGTGGCTTTCTCGGGCTGGACAATGTCGGCATCTTCGACCGCTCGTCGCCGCTGCCGACCGGCGGCCACATCGATCAGTCCGACGGTACGGCGTGGATGGCCGCGTATGCGCTCGACCTGATGCGTATCGCGCTGGAACTCGCGTACGCCAATCATGTGTTCGTCGACATCGGCGTGAAGTTTTTCGAACATTTCCTGTATATCGCCGAGGCTGTGAGTTGCGACGACGGCTGCGAAACGGGCCTGTGGGACGGCGAGGACGAATTCTTCTACGACAAACTGCGTCTGCCGGACGGCAGCAGCATTCCCATGCGGCTACGCTCGATCGTCGGTCTGATTCCGCTATTTGCGGTGCACGTGCTCGAAGAGCGTCTGCATGGCGGCCTGCCGGGTTTGCGCGAACGGCTGATCTGGTTCCTCGAACATCGCCCTGATCTGGCCAGGCTGGTCTCGCGCTGGAACGAGCCGGGCAAGGGCAATGCGCTGCTGCTCTCGCTATTGCGCGGGCATCGCATGAAAGCGTTGTTGCGTCGCGCGCTCGACGAAAGTGAATTCCTTTCCGATCACGGCGTGCGGGCGCTGTCGCAATACCATCGCGATCATCCGTTCGTGTTCAATCACAACGGCAACAGTTTCACCGTGAAGTATTTGCCGGCCGAATCCGACACGCGCGTGTTCGGCGGCAATTCGAACTGGCGCGGCCCGGTGTGGATGCCGGTGAACTACTTGCTGATCGAGTCGCTATACGAATTTCACCGCTATTACGGCGAGGATTTCAAAGTCGAGTATCCGACCGGCTCGGGCGAGAAGTTCTCGCTAAGCGAAATCGCCGACGAACTGGCGCGCCGCTGCACCACGCTATTTCTCAGGAACAAGCACGGCGAGCGTCCGGTGATGGGCGCGTATCCGCAGTTGCAGGCCGACCCGCGTGCGCGCGATCTGATCCTGTTCCATGAGTATTTCCATGGCGATAGCGGGCGCGGCGTGGGCGCTTCACATCAGACCGGCTGGACCGGGCTGGTTGCGTTGCTGTTGCAGCCGCGCGCGATGAGCGCGTCGGGCAATGTGCCGCTGGCGGGTGAAACGGATCAGGCGCCGATTCCGGCTTCACCTTCGGCGGCAGCCACAGCACCGGCACGCCCGGCCGAGCCCGCGTCTGTTCCTGAGCCTGCGCACGCGTCGGTGAAATAGAGTGCAGCGGCGGCGCGAGCGCGTGAGGTTGCGCAGACCATTTAAACGTTGCACGGTGAACAGGTTGCTTGGCCGTTTTTGAACTGTGTGGGTTCAAGCGTGGTCTTTCATGTACCACCACGTCCGTTCCATTGGTTTCCAAAAGTGAATCCCATGTCGACTACCCCGAATACTCCAGCATCCGATCGCTCCGCCGCCAGCCAACCACCGAGCTGCAAAGTCAGCGCGAGCCCGCAGGAAGCGCCGGCCTCGCCGCCCGGCAAGCGGCCCGCGCCGCCGTGCACGCTGGTGATCTTCGGCGCTGGCGGCGACTTGACCAAGCGGCTTCTGATGCCGGCGCTGTACAACCTCGCAGTGGATGGTTTGCTCGACGGCGGGATGAAGATCATCGGTGTGAATCATGGCGAGCGCGAGACGGGCGCGTGGCGCGACGATCTGCACAAAGCGCTCGAGCAGTTCGCCGCCGACAAGGCCAGCACTTTCCACGCCGGCAAGCTCGACGACAAGGCATGGGACTGGGTCGCTCAACGCCTTGAGTACATGGCCGGCGAATTCGAAACCGACGATACGTTCACGAAGCTCAAGCAAAAACTCGAGCAAACGCCTGGCGGCAATGTGATCTTCTATCTCGCGGTCAGCTCGCGCTTTTTCAAACCGATCGTCGAGCATCTCGGCAAGGCGGGTCTGCTGAAAGAGGGCGACGGCGGCGGTTTCCACCGGATCGTGATCGAGAAACCGTTCGGCACCGATCTCGCGTCGGCCAAAGATCTGAACGCGCATATCCTGTCGTACGCGAAAGAAACGCAGGTGTATCGTATCGATCACTTTCTCGGCAAGGACACCGTGCAGAGCATTCTCGCGGTGCGCTTCGCCAACGCGCTGTTCGAACCGATGTGGCGGCGCGAATATATCGACAGCGTGCAGATCACGGCGGCGGAAACCATCGGCGTGGAAGGGCGCGGCAAGTTCTACGAACAGACCGGCGCGTTCCGCGACATGCTGCCGAACCATCTGTTCCAGTTGCTCGGCATGGTCGCCATGGAGCCGCCCAATTCGTTCGACGCCGAAGCCGTGCGCGACAAGAAAGCCGAAATCTTCGACGCCATCAAGCCGCTGACGCCGGACGATGTCGTGTTCGGCCAATATGAAAAGGGCCCGGCCGGTGTCGGCTATCGCGAGGAACCGGACGTCGCGCCGGACAGCACGACCGAAACCTACGCAGCGGCGCGCGTGTTCGTCGAAAACTGGCGCTGGGCCGGCGTGCCGTTCTATCTGCGCACCGGCAAGCGGTTGGCCGCGCGTCGCACGGAAATCTCGGTGCAACTGAAGCCGGTGCCGTTCCGCCTGTTCCGCGACACGCCCGTCGACGCGCTCACGCCGAACGTGCTGACTTTGCGTATCGATCCCGCGCACGGCACGAGCTTCGACTTCAACGTGAAAACGCCGGGACCGGTCATGCAGATCGGCGCGGTGCAGTCGTCGTTCGACTATGGCGACTTCTTCGCGGAACGCGCCAACGTCGGCTATGAAACCTTGCTCTACGACTGCATGCTCGGCGACGAGACGCTGTTCCAGCGTGCCGACAGCATCGAAACGAGCTGGTGCGCAGTGGATGACGTGCTGCATCCGAAATCCGGCGGCGCGCTGCCGGTGCATGGCTGTCCGGCCGGCAGCGAGGGCCCCGCGGAAGCAGACGCGTTATTGGCGCGCGACGGTCACGCATGGCGGCCGTTGAAAAGGGATGCAGTGCAGAAGAAGTAAGTCAACGAGCCGCATCAACACCATCGGGGGACACCGTGACAGCACGCAAGACTACAGGCAAGACGACGAGCAACGCGAAAAGTAAGACGAAAGTGACCAGCAGCACCGAGCGAATTCTGGCGATCGACGTCGGCGGCACCGGCTTGAAAGCCGCGATCATCGACGCGGACGGCAAGATGAAAACCGAGCGCGTGCGGGTGGCGACGCCGCATCCGTGCACGCCGGATCAACTCGTGGACGCGTTGGCGCAACTGGTTGCGCCGCTTGTCGAACAGGAGCCGCCTACGCTCATGTCAATCGGCTTTCCGGGCGTGGTGCGCAGCAATCGCATCCTGACCGCGCCGCACTTCGGCGTGGAAGGCTGGCATGACATTCCGCTCGCCGATTCGCTGGCGCAACGCCTGGGCGGCTTGCCGGTGCGCATGATCAACGACGCCGAGATGCAGGGCTTCGCGGCGATCGAAGGCCAGGGGCTCGAATTCGTGCTGACGCTCGGCACCGGCGCGGGCACCGCGATGTTTCGCGACGGCGAGCTGATGCCCCATCTGGAGCTTGCGCATCATCCGGTCAGCAAGAAGGGCGTGGCGTACGACGAATACATCGGCGACGCGGCACGTGAGAAAGTCGGGAATAAACGGTGGAACCGGCGCGTTCAGAAGGTGATCGGAATTTTGGGTGCGCTGGTGAATTACGACAAATTGTGGATCGGCGGCGGCAACGCGGCGCGTCTCACAATCGATCTGCCGGCGAACGTGGCCACCGTGTCGAACGATGCAGGTATCGAGGGCGGCGCGCGTTTATGGCATCCGAAGTCCGTGCGTGAGACGCGGCAGTTGCCGGAAGCGAATGAGCGGACGGGCCGCTTCAAGTGATGTTCGACCGCTAAACCATAACCTTGGGGAAGAAAACATGATTCGAAGCAGTCGCTTCGGCGTCGCACGACGCCTGTTGCCGGTCGGCGTGTCTGCCGCGCTGGCGCTTGCCATGGTGCATGCCCGAGCGGCAGAAGCTTTCGTGGTCTCTTCGCCGGGTTTGGCCGACGGCGGCATGCTGGATTCGAGCCACGCGGCAAGCGCGAACAATTGTGGTGGCGCCAATGTGTCGCCGGTTCTGCAATGGCGGAATGCGCCCGCCGGCACCAAGAGTTATGCGGTGACCCTTTTCGATCCCGACGGCGGGAAGGGTCTGGGGATCGTGCACTGGGTACTGTATGGCGTCGCGCCCTCGACGACTTCGCTCGACGCGGGCGGCCAGCCGCCTGGCAGCGTCGCCGGCGCGAATCAGACAGGCGCCGCCGGGTATCGCGGACCGTGCCCGCCGGTGGGGGACAATCCGCATCACTACGTCGCGCAAGTCTACGCGCTCGATCTGCCGCCGGATGCGCTGCCGCCCGGTTTGACGCGGGAGGCGTTGCACGCCGCAATCAAGGATCACGTGATTGCGGCGACGAGCACAGTGCTGCGTTACGGGCGATGAACGCGCTGGCTTGGCGACAGGCGACTACGCTCATCGCGCCGCGTCGCCCCAACGGTATTCCAAACTGGCTTCGTCGAGCTGCGTCTTGACCTGGTCGTCGAGCACGAGTTCGGACGCCGCGAGCGTGTCGCTCAATTGCTCGGCGCGGCTCGCACCGATAATCGCCGACGTGACGAGCGGATTCGCCAGCACCCAGGCGAGCGAAACCCGCGTCAGCGATTCGCCGGTCGGCGCCACGATCGCCTTCAATTGCTCGATCGTCTCGAATTCGCGTTTGTGCCAGTACCGCTCCTGATACATCGCACCGGCCTTGCCGACGGTTTCCGTGAATCGGCCGGACGTCGGCGCAGCATCCAGTTGATGCTTGCCCGTTAGCAGGCCACCTGCGAGCGGGTTGTACGGCATCACGGCCAATTGCTCCTCGGCTGCGAGAGGCAACAATTCGCGCTCGATCTGGCGGAACAACAGGTTATAGCGGGGCTGGACGGAGACGAAGCGCGCCACGCGCAAAACGTCGGCGCGGCCCAGGGCGCGAGCGAGCCGATACGCGAGAAAGTTCGACACGCCGATGTAGCGCGCCTTGCCTGATCGCACGATCACGTCGAGCGCTTCGAGCGTTTCGTCGAGCGGCGTATTCGCGTCGTCGGAATGGAGCTGGTAGAGGTCCACGTAGTCCGTGCCGAGGCGTTGCAACGAGGCGTCGATCGCATCCAGCAGATGTTTGCGCGACGCGCCTTGATCCCACGCCGACGGCCCCATCTTGCCCACCGCTTTCGTCGCCAGAATGAAGCGATCGCGTTTGCCCTTCAGCCAGCGTCCGACGATTTCCTCCGTGCGGCCCGCAATGTTCTCGGTGCCGCCGAGCGGATACACATCGGCGGTATCGATGAAGTTCACGCCGGCATCCGCCGCCGTGTCGAGAATGCGATGCGAGACATTTTCTTCAGTCTGTAGACCAAAGGTCATCGTGCCGAGACACAGGCGCGAAACGGTCAGGCCGGTGCGGCCGAATTTTCGGTATTGCATGGTCAACTCCGGGAATGAACGGAACAGTTCGATAGGCAGTGTTGCAAAAAGGATAAACGGTGTCGGGATTTGGCGCTGACAGCGGATGCTTTCGGGCGTTATTAAATTGAAAGCTTTCTCGTGGACTCTTTTTTACTTTTCGTCCCTTAATTCTTTCATTTCAACACATTAGACATTGCAAGCGTGTAATGTGCCGGCGCGGAAAATGGGTTAAATATTACAAATTCCATACATCAGTAAAAAATAGAAACAATTCTGTTACTAGGGGTAAGGCGCGTCGCGATTGATGCGACTTAATGTGTATGGAATGATACCGATTCTCATTTAACCACTAGCCAGCCATCCCGTCGTTCGTGCCGTGCGCATGACACCGGCAGCCAGCCAATTGCGACTTTGTCACCGATTCCATCTCAGGTATGCGAATCCGGCAAGCGCATTTCCGACGGGAATTCCCATGTTCAACCACACGCCGCTTGCGACTGCGTTAGCGTTAGCTTTTGCCGTTCCCTTTGCGACTCCGGCGGTCGCACAGACTGCTCCGCAAACTACGTCGCAGCCATCGGCCGCGAATGCAAACGCGACGACGACCACCGCAACCGAAAGCGGCACGTTGCCGACCATCGGCGTCGCGGCGCAGGCTGAACAACAGGACTTCCAGGCAGAGCGTTCGACGGTCGGAGCAAAGACGCCCACGGCGCTGCGCGATATTCCGCAGACCGTCACCGTCATCAACAAGGCGGTGCTGCAATCGCAAGGCGCCACCTCGTTCCAGGACGCGTTGCGCAATGCGCCGGGCGTGACGATCGGCGCGGCCGAAGGCGGCCAGATCGGCAACAACATCAATCTGCGCGGCTTCACCGCGCAGAACGACATCTATCTGGACGGCTTCCGCGATCGTAACCAGTACTATCGCGACACGTTCGACCTCGAAGAACTCGAAGTGCTGTACGGTCCGTCGTCGATGCTGTTCGGCCGCGGCTCGACGGGCGGCGTGATCAACCAGGTCAGCAAGAAGGCGAATCTGCATGACTCGGCGGAAGTCACGGGCATGATCGGCACCGACGACAAATATCGCAGCACCGTCGACGTGAACCACAAGCTGACGGATACCTCGGCGATTCGCCTTAACGCCTTCGGCCAAAGCCTCGGCTCGACGCGCGACGTGATGAAGAACAAGGACTACGGCATCGCGCCGGAAGTGCGCTTCGGGATCGGCACGCCGACCGAAGTGACGATCTCCGCGCTGATCCAGCACAACTACGACATGCCGGACTACGGCGTGCAGGCGTTGAACGGCCGCCCGTCGCCGGTGCCGAAGAACACGTTCTACGGCTTGACCACCGACCGCACGATGCAGGACGTGCAGACGGTCACCGCCGCGATCAAGCACAAGTTCTCGGACAACCTGATCCTGACGAATCAGACGCAGTTCTCGCACTCGATGACCGACGCGCGCGAAACCGCGCCGCAAGCGGTCTTGACGGGGCCATTCGCCAGCAGCACCGCGCTGACGAATGGCAATTTCACGACGCTGTCGCCGTCGCAACTGTTCATCAAGTTGCAGAGCCACGATCGTGTGATCGAGAACCACTCGCTATACAACGACACGATGCTGCAATACAAGTTCGTCACCGGTCCGATCAAGCACGACCTGATCGGCGGTATCGACCTCGGCCACGACAGCTATACGAACCAGGCATACACCCGTAACAACTTGCCGGTCGTGACGATGTTGAACCCGGCGTATCTGTCCAACCCTCCCGGTGTGACCACCACGGTCGGCAACTACGCCGATTCCGGCTCGAACGAAATTGGCGCGTACGTGAACGACACCGTGTCGATCGGCCAGAACTGGAAGGTAATCGGCGGTTTGCGTTGGGACCGCTTCCAGGCGCAGATTCACAACACGACCAGCGCGCCGGGTTATGCGACGCAGACCAACTTCTTCACCAGTGTGCGCGCCGGCGTGATTTATCAGCCGACCGACTGGCAGTCGTACTACGCGTCGTACGGCACGTCGTTCAATCCGTCGCTCGAAGCGCTGACGGTGACCAACCTCACGCAGAACCTCGCGCCTGAGTCGACCAGGTCGTATGAAGTCGGCGGCAAATGGGATCTGCTCGGCGGCAATCTTTCGGTGACGTCGTCATTCTTCCGCGAAGAAAAGACCAACGCGCGCACGCAGGTCTCGCCGACCGAATACGAACTCGACGGCGACGTTCGTGTCGACGGTTTCCAGGCCGGCGTGACGGGCCACATTACCGACAAGTGGCAAGTGTTCGGCGGCTATACGTACATGGACGCCATCATCCTGAAGGCGCGCGACGGTACGCAAGGGCACGTGCCGGCCAACACGCCGCGCAACACGCTGACGTTCTGGACCACCTACGCGCTCACGCCGCACTGGGAAATCGGCGGCGGTCCGACGTATATGTCGCCGCGCTATGCGTCGAATACGAACTACGTGCAGGTGCCGGGCTACACGCGCTGGGATGCGACCGCTGCGTATCACGCGAAGAAATACGACGTGCGCCTGAACCTGCTGAACCTGACCAACAAGTACTACTACGACGCGCTGATTCCGTCGGACGGCGGCCGTTCCGTGCCGGGTATCGGACGCACTTTGCTGGCGACGTTCGACTACCGTTTCTGATACGCCTTGAACGCATGCGTTAGGCTTGCCGTTTTCGAAGACGGCAAGCCGACGCAAAAAAAGGAAACACCATGTTGCTGCACATTCCGAACGTACTGAGCGCCGAACAGTTGCGGCTCGTGCGCGAGCGGCTCGACGAGGCGGGCGACGCCTGGGTCGACGGCCGCGCGACCGCCGGTTATCAGGGCGCGCCGGTCAAGCGCAATCAGCAGATCGCCGAGCACACGCCGATTGCGCGCGAGCTCGGCGATGTGATCCTCGCGTCGATCGAGCGCAACCCGCTGTTCATCAGCGCGGTGTTGCCGAACCAGGTGTACCCGCCGCTTTTCAATCGTTACGAAGGCGGCATGCAGTTCGGCAGTCACGTCGACGGAGCCGTGCGCGTGCTGCCCAACGGCGCGAAGCTGCGCACGGACGTCTCGGTGACGCTGTTCATTTCCGACCCCGCCGACTACGACGGCGGCGAACTCGTGATCGAAGACACGTACGGCGTGCAGCAGGTCAAACTGCCGGCCGGCGACATGATCGTCTATCCGGCGACGAGTTTGCATCAGGTCACGCCGGTCACGCGCGGCGCGCGGATCGCAAGTTTCTTCTGGGTGCAAAGCCTCGTGCGCAGCGACACGCAGCGCGCAATGCTGTTCGACATGGACACGGCGATTCAACGGCTGAACGCCAGCAACGCCGACGATACCGCGCGCCGCAGTCTCGTCGGCATCTATCACAACCTGTTGCGGACCTGGAGCGAGACGTGAGCGTACCCGAGGCAATCGACATTCAATCGCCCACGGGCATCGACCATGCGACGGACAACCCGCGTCGGTTGGATAACGACGAATTGAAAGCGCGCCGGCAGCGCTCGCGCCGCGCCACCTTCGTCAAATGGCTGCGCAAGGTGCATGGCTGGATCGGCTTGTGGGGCGCGGCGCTGGGTTTGTTGTTCGGCACCACGGGCTTCCTGCTGAATCATCGCGGCGGCCCGCTCAGAGTATCGACCGGCGAGCCCCAAGCGGCGATGCTGCAGGTGCCCTTGCCGCAACCCGCACCGGAGACGCCGCGTGAGCTGGGCAAGTGGCTCAAGCAGGAACTGAAACTGGCCGGCACGCCCGGGCGCGTTCAGAAAGAGCCGGCGCATCCGGTCGCATGGGGCGAGCGCAGCGTCGTTCAGCCGGAGCACTGGCAACTGAACTTCGCGTCGCCGCATGAGAACACGTCCGCCGAGTACTGGGTGGGCAATGGCTACGTGACGGTCAAGCGCAGCGAGAACACGTTTCTCGCGATGATGACGAACCTGCACAAGGGTGTTGGTCTGAGCGTCGGTTGGGTGCTGCTGATCGATACGCTCGCAGGCAGCATCATTTTGCTGTCGCTCACCGGCGTTTTGCTCTGGACGGAGTTGAACAAACGCAAGACCATCGGCGCGGTGTTAGTGCTGGGATCGATCGTCGCCGCAGTGTGTATGGGCCTGCTGTAAAGACACTGCAAGCCCGCAGTGATCGAGGAAAACCGGTCGCACGCTGACGGCGTTGCGATCGGGAAAATCGTCTTCCACCTGCATTGCATCAAGGTACGTTTTACCTGCATTTCGGCTTCATTTCGCGGCGTCCCGTCGAGGCCGCCCGATTCTCTACATAGCGCTCAGCCCCGCGCCGCGAAAAGCCTGCGGCTTGGGGGTTCGGACGTCGCCCCCACCTTCCTCCTGCATACCGCTACATGCGAGAATCGCGCTACATCAATTGCGTGTGATCGTTAGCCATCCGTCGTATCGGGCACCGCTTTTGCAAGAGCGGTCCGCACGAATATGACCCGCCGCGTCGAGGAGATCGCGTTGAAACAGCCGGACCGCTTCATGTCGGACGCACCACGTGGCGGCTCCGCCGCCCCGTCCTTTCTTGCCGGCGGCGGCGAGCTGGGCGCGCTGATCCGCGCCTTCGACTGGACGCAGACGGCGCTCGGCGCGCCCGACAGCTGGCCACCAGGTCTGAAGATCGCGATCCGCATCATGCTCACGTCGCGTCAGCCGATCTGGATCGGCTGGGGCGACGAGCTGATCTATTTTTACAACGACCCGTACAAATCGATCATCGGCGGCAAGCATCCGGTCGCGCTCGGTCAACCGACCCACGTCGTGTGGCGGGAAATCTGGCCTGACATCGAGCCGCTTCTGGATACCGCGCTGGCGGGCTCCGAGGGCATCTTCGTCGAACAGAAGCTGCTCATCATGGAGCGCAACGGCTTTCCCGAGGAGACGTATTACACCTTCTCGTATAGCCCGATCCCCGGCGAGGACGGCGAACCCGGCGGCATCATCTGCGCCAACAGCGACGACACCATGCAGGTGGTCGGCGAACGGCAACTGGCGCTGCTCAAGGAACTGGCGGCGGTCAGTCCGGACGGCCGCGACTGGCGCGAGGCGTGCGAACTCAGCGCGCGTGCATTGCAGTCGAATCCGCAAGACCTGCCCTTCGCCTTGTTGTACGCGGGCGAACCGGGCAGCGACACGGTCACCCTGGTCGGCGCGAGCGGCATCGAGCCGGGCCATCCGGCGGCGCCGCACACGCTGCGCGTGGACGATTCTCACTGGCCGGTCGCCGACGTGCTCAAGACCCAGGCGCCGCAGATGGTGCGCGACTTGACGCAGCGTTTCGGTACCGCGTTGCCGCAGGGACCGTGGCATCTCGCGCCGGAGCAGGCGGTCATCCTGCCGGTGTCGCCGGGCAGCGAGTCGACGCAGACGGTCGTCCTGATCGCCGGCCTGAATCCTTGCCGCCTTTTCGACGACGCCTATCGCAGCTTTCTGAACCTGGCCGCCGGCCAGATCGGCGCGGCGATCGGCTACGCGCAGGCGTATGAAGAGGAGCGGCGGCGCGCGGAAGCGCTGGCCGAAATCGACCGCGCGAAAACCACGTTCTTCTCCAACATCAGCCACGAATTCCGCACGCCGTTGACGTTGATGCTCGGCCCGCTCGAAGAACTGCTCGCCAAGCCGCAAGCTGTCGCGAGCGGCGACAACGCGCAGGCGGGCAGCGATATCGACGACCGCGCGCTGATCGAGATCACGCATCGCAACGGCTTGCGCCTGCTGAAGCTCGTCAACGCGCTGCTGGATTTTTCGCGGATCGAGGCGGGCCGCATCCAGATTCACACGGAACCGACCGACATCGCCTCCTTCACGGCCGAACTCGCGTCGCTGTTCCAGTCCGCGATCGAGGCGGCCGGCCTGCGCCTCGAAGTGGAGATCCCGGCCACGCCCGTGGTCGTGCAGATCGACCGCGAGATGTGGGAAAAGGTCGTGATGAATCTGCTGTCGAACGCGTACAAGTTCACGTTCTTCGGCACGATCCGGGTCGCGGTTCGCGCTGAAGAAGGCGGCGGCGTCGAGGTCAGCGTGACGGATAGCGGTATTGGGATTGCCGAACAAGAAGTGCCGCGCCTCTTCGAGCGGTTTCATCGCGTGGCGGGTGCGCCGGGACGCTCCGTCGAAGGCAGCGGCATCGGGCTCGCGATGGTGCAGGAACTGGTGAAGCTGCACGGCGGCACGGTGCGGGTCGACAGTGTGCTCGGCGAAGGTGCGTGCTTTACCGTCTCGCTGCCGCGCGGTGCAGTGCCGGCCCAGCCCGAGATCGCAACCGTGCATGCCGCGATGAGCAAGCACGCTCGCACCTATGTCGATGCCGCGTTGCGCTGGACTCCGGAGAACGAAATTCTCGCCGATGCGCCGGCCGGCACGACGCCGGCCGCCGAGGCCTCGTCCGAGGCTGCGCCGGTCGCTGCCGCGCGGCTGCTGGTCGTCGACGACAACGCGGATTTGCGTGAGTACATGAGCCGCATTCTGCGGGCAGCGGGCCACGACGTGCGGCTCGCCACCGACGGCCAGGCTGCGCTGGAAGCCGCTCGAGCGGAGCCACCCGATCTGGTGGTCACCGACGTGATGATGCCGCGCCTCGACGGCTTCGGCCTGCTGCGCGCATTGCGCGCCGATCCGCATTTACACGACACGCCGGTGCTGATCCTGTCCGCGCGCGCGGGAGAGGAAGCGCGCGTCGACGGCATCGAGCACGGCGCCGACGACTATCTGACCAAGCCTTTCTCTGCGCGCGAGTTGCTGGCCCGCGTATCGGGCAACCTGCAACTCGCGCGCTTGCGCCGCGAGACAGAGATGAAGCTGCGCGAGGAATCGCGCACGCTGGAGATTCTCAATCGCGTCGGCTCGACGGTGGCCGCTGAACTCGATCTGAACCGGGCAGTGCAGATCGTGACCGACGCGGCCACCGAACTGACCGGCGCCGCGTTCGGCTCGTTCTTCTACAACGTGCTCGACGAAAAGGGCGGCAGCTACATGCTGTACACGCTGTCCGGCGTGCCGAAAGAAGCGTTCGAGCGGTTCCCTATGCCGCGCAACACGGCGGTGTTCGCGCCCACGTTCCAGGGCGAAGCTATCGTCCGCGTCGACGACATCACCCAGGATTCCCGCTATGGCCACAACGCGCCGTATCGCGGCATGCCGGAAGGCCATCTGAAGGTGCGCAGCTATCTGGCCGCGCCGGTGCAGTCGCGCAGCGGCGAAGTGGTGGGCGGCTTGTTCTTCGGCCACCCGGAGCCCGGCGTATTCACCGAGCGCGCCGAGCGGATCGTGGTCGGCATCGCCGCGCAGGCGGCGATTGCCATCGACAACGCGCGTTTGTATCAGGCAGCGCAAACCGAAATCGCCGAGCGCGCCAAAGCGCAAAGCGCATTGCGCGATCTGAACGAAACCCTGGAGCGCCGCGTGATCGAAACGGTGGCGGACCGCGACCGTCTGTGGGAGTTGAGCGAGGATCTGCTGGTGGTGGCCGATATCGAAGGCCGCTTGCAGCGCGTGAGTCCATCGTGGAGCACGGCGCTCGGTCATAACGTGCAATGGCTGATGTCGCGTTTCTATGTCGATCTGGTTCATCCGGACGACGTGGAGACTGTCCGCGCGCATCTGGCCGAACTGCGCAGGACGGGCGTGCCGGTGCGCTACGAAAACCGCTTCAAGCGGATCGACGGCACATGGCGCTGGGTCGCGTGGACCCTGGCCCTCGATCCCGACACGGCGCGCATTCACGGCGTGGGCCGCGACGTCACCGTCGACAAGGAAACCACCGAGGCGCTGCGGCATGCCGAAGAAGCGCTGCGCATGGCGCAGAAGATGGAAGCGATCGGCAAGCTCACGGGCGGCGTCGCGCATGACTTCAACAACCTGCTGCAAGTGATCGGCGGCAATCTGCAATTGCTGGCAAAAGACGTCGCCGGTTCGGAGAAGCCCGAGCAGCGCGTGCGCAATGCGCTGGCCGGTGTGGCGCGCGGCGCGAACCTCGCTTCGCAACTGCTCGCGTTCGGGCGGCGTCAGCCGTTGGCGCCGAAGGTCGTCAATCTCGGCCGCTTCGTGCGAGGGCTCGACGACATGCTGAGGCGCGCGCTCGGCGACGGCGTCGAAATCGAAACCATCGTGTCGGGCGGCTTGTGGAATACGCTGGTCGATCCGTTTCAGGTCGAGAACGCGCTGCTGAATCTGGCGATCAACGCGCGCGACGCGATGAACGGCCACGGCAAGCTCACCATCGAAGCCGGCAACGCCGCGCTCGACGACGTCTACGCCAAACGCAACGCGGAGGTCACGCCGGGCCAGTACGTGATGCTGGCGGTCACCGACACGGGTTCCGGGATGCCGCCGGAAGTGCGCGAGCGCGTGTTCGAGCCGTTCTTCACAACCAAGCCTGAAGGCCAGGGCACGGGCCTCGGCTTGAGCATGGTGTATGGCTTCGTCAAGCAGTCCGGCGGCCATGTGAAGATCTACAGCGAGGAGGGCCACGGCACGACGATTCGCATCTATCTGCCGCGGCTGCGCCAGGAAGAAGACCTCGAAACGAATATCGACGCCGGTCCCGCCAAGGGCGGCACGGAAACCATTCTGGTGGTCGAAGACGACGAGGAAGTGCGCACGACGGTGGTCGAGATGCTTTCCGATCTCGGCTACCGCGTGTTAAAGGCGAAAGACGCGCAGAGCGCGCTGGCGATCGTCGAAAGCGGCGTGCCGATCGACATGCTGTTTACCGATGTGGTAATGCCGGGTCCGCTGCGCAGCACCGAACTCGCCCGCAAGGCGCGCGAACGGTTGCCGGCGATCGCGGTGCTGTTCACGTCGGGCTATACGGATAATGCGATCGTGCATTCGGGGCGGCTCGATGAAGGCATCGAATTGCTCAGCAAGCCGTACACGCACGAAGCGTTGGCGCGCAAAGTCCGCTACGTGCTGCAAGCGCAGAATCCGCAGGCGGCCGAAATCGCCGAGGCCGAGCAGCATCTTCTCGAGATCGATCCACCCCTTATGCCGGATAGCGCGGATAGTTTCGCCACGCAGACGCGGCTGCGGATTCTACTGGTGGAAGACGACGAGCTGATTCGCGTGAGCACCGCTGAATTGCTGCGCACGTTCGACTTCGACATTCTGGAAGCCGAAGGCGAGCATGACGCCAAGCAGATTCTCAGCGAACACGCGATCAGCGTGATGCTGACCGACGTAGGGCTGGCGGGCAAGTCGGGCATCGATCTGGCGCTCGACGTGTGTCGCGAGCGGCCCGATCTGCGCGTGATCTTTCTGACCGGCTACGACCTCGTGCTGACGCCGGAACAGCGCGCGGTCTTGCCGCACGCGATCCTGCTGCGCAAGCCCTACGATCCGCTCGATCTCATCGATGCGCTGAAAACGCCGCTGCGCTAAACCCGCTGGCGCGCCGGCGGTTGCCGGCGCGCCAGCGGGAAAGTGCGCGCTCGCGCTAGAATTCCCGGAGATCGCCAGAACCGCTGGTTCCACTGGAATTCGCCGATGACCCCACCCGTCAACGAAGTCGACGCCGCGCTCGTCACGCGGCGTTCGATTCGCGCCTTTCTGCCCACGCCCGTGCCGCGCGCGGACATCGAAGCCATTCTTGAAGCGGCCAGCCGCGCGCCTTCGGGCACCAACACGCAGCCATGGAAAGTCTACGTGGTGACGGGCGGGTCGCTGGCGCGTCTCTCGCAGGCCTTGCTGGCCGCTTACGACGACCCGCAACGCGACGCGCTGTACCAGGAAGAGTACCCGTACTATCCGCATCAATGGGTGTCGCCGTATATCGATCGGCGCCGCAAAATCGGCTGGGATCTGTGCGGCCTGCTCGGCATCGAAAAGGGTGACAAGGCGCGCATGCACGAGCAGCATGCGCAGAACTATCGCTTCTTCGGCGCACCGGTGGGTTTGTTCTTCACCATCGACCGGGTGATGGAGCGCGGCAGCTGGCTCGACTACGGCATGTTCCTGCAGGCGATCATGACGGCCGCGCGTGGGCGGGGGCTCGATACCTGTCCGCAGGCCGCCTTTACACCGTTTCATCGGGTGATTGCGGAGCATCTCGGCTTGCCGGCGGAAGAGCAACTGGTGTGCGGCATGTCGCTCGGTTTCGCCGACGAAAACGCCTTGGTCAACACATTGCGCACAGTGCGCGAACCGGTCGAGCGGTTCACGCGATTTCTCGATTGACGGCGCCCGGTCGCGGTCGAGGTCGAAGCAAGTCTCCCCATTCCATTGGACCCATATGAAAACATCGCGCCGCCAATTTCTGTTGCTGGGCGTGAGCGCGGGCTCCGCGCTCGTGCTTACTCGTGCCGCCTTCGCCGATACCGCGAATACGATCAGCGAAACCGATCCGAAGGCGCAAGCCGTCGGCTACAAGGCGGACGCTTCCAGGGTCGACAAGGCGAAATTCCCCGGCTACGCCGCCGGACAAACCTGCGGCAACTGCTCGCTGTTCCAGGGTAAAGCCAACGACGCATACGGAGGTTGCACACTGTTCGGCGACAAGCAGGTCGACGCGCGCGGGTGGTGCAGTTCGTATTCGAATATCTGAACCGCAAGGGGCGGCGCGTGATCCGGTTCGCCGCGCGCCGCGTTCACGGCGGTCAATTCAACGCGCTCAGCACCAGTTCGTGCGAACGGCCGATCCATACGGCTGCGTCGCGGTGATCGCGCAGCGCGTCGCCGGTATTCGGGTGCAGGAAGATATCCAGCGCACCGTGATTCAGCGTGAGCCAGCCGACCAGTTCGGCGAACCGGTCTTGTGTGAACGCGAGCTGATACGACCACATGGGATGCGGGCCCACCGGGCGCTCGTGAAAGCGGCCCAGTTGCAGTGTGCCGCCCCAGTGCGCGTCGATCTGCTCGCGGAACGTCCACGCTGCGTCGCGGCTGCCCGCATCGAAATACACGTGGGCGTGCCAGCTCGTGATGGCCGAGGTATCGCGAAAGGTCATAACAGGTCCGTTGCGTATCAGTCTTTATCCGACATTCATTCTGCTTCAATTTCCGCCGACGCGCGCGGCGCGCGCCTCATGTGAAACTGTCTCTCATCTTCGCCGACGATCTCGAAGCCGAGTCGCTCGTCCAGGCGCTTCGCGGGATTGCCTTTGAGCACCTCGAGGGTGACCGGCAATGCGTCGGCTTGCGCGGCGCGCAACACCGACTGCAGCGCGCGTTCGCCGATGCCGCGCCCTTGAAACGCCGGCGTGATTTGCAATTGCACGACGACCCACTCGGCGCCGGTGCAATGCGCTTTCAGCGAACCGGCCGGCGCGCCGTCGATGCAAGCTAGTAAGAAGGGTTGTGAATTGTCGCGCCAGCAGCGCTTTTTTACCATGCGGTTATGTTCGTGCCTCTCCAGTTTGCTGTTCGCCGGTCGCGCCGATGCCGTCGGCGGACGGTCCGCGCTACGACGGATTCACGCGCCGCCGCACGCGCCGCTTTAGGCGCGGCCGGCATTTGCGACGCGCGAGAGGCGTTGCGTGGTCTGTTTGCGTTGCCCTGTCTACGGTTCGCGCGGCGCCTGGCGTGCTCGTTGGCATGCGCTTTGCTTTTGCCTTGTGCGCGCGTTTCCGTCGCGTGCGGGTTCGAAGGTCGAATCGCCGAGGAACGACGCCAACCTGGCAAAACAACGAGAATGCTGAATACGAAACCACACATGGTCACGCACGGGGTCGACGGTGACGCGATGACGCTCATCTTTTATCCCGATACCGGTTGTCTGCGCTTTGTCGATGCGCGCGGCACGTGCCACGAGCTTCGGCCGCCGCATTCGTGGTTCGCGATTTCGTCCGCGTCGCGAGGCGTGCGGCGCGGCACGCACGCCATGACGGAAGGGTTGAACGCACTGCTGCACGAGGTCTGCGCGAAACGTCCGCGTTGGTTGAGCGGGCCCGCGCGTCGATCGGCGGGTGCGCCGGCGTATTTGCCGACGCATGCTTCGGCCACCCGACCGTGGTCGAGCGCACAGTGAGCCTGGTCGTGGCGCGATAGCGTGCATTGATCGGTCGAAAGAACCCGACGCGTGGATTTGCGTTCGTATTCAGTTTTTTTAGGTGTCGTCCGTTCAACACGGCGAGCGGCTTAACGAACTTTGCGAGGTGGGCCATGGAGATTATCGAGCTTGAACCAAGCGTCTCGGCAGACGGACGCGCGGTGATTTTCCAGCTTTCGACGCGAGGACGGGACCTCGAGTGCGCCGTCACGCGTGAGGCCTTGGAACAGCATTTCTGGTTACAACGCGACGCCGGCGAGGAACGCGTATTGAAGACATTCGCCGACGGGCGCAAACGCATCACCGCCGTGGCGGAAAGAAAAATGCTGGCGCGTCCGGGCGAAAAAGTGCTGCTGACGATCAGCGATTTCGCCGCCCGCGGTTGATGAGATCGCGCTGCTTGTCTTGCAAGCGCACATGCCCAAAAGCTCAGCGAGCGACGGTGCCGGTGCCGGTGCCGTCGCTCGCGTCGTTGCCGATCTGATCTGCGCTTCTCTGCCGCGCGGCTGAAGTCGTCGGCGACGAATTGGCGCAGTAAATAGCCATGTCTATCGCTGTGGCGACGCAGGCTGTGCGCCGCTCACGTCTGAGGAAGCCGGTCTGTTACACCGATTCGCCAAACTAGCCCGCCAAATCCCTTCGCTTCGCCCAATTGCCTTCCCAAGTGCCGACGTACACTGTTTTCCATGGAGCGACAAATCACCGAGCCCCATCGACGCGGTCTTCCCCCGCGTTGTTTTGAACCGTACCGTTGATGGCAGTTTGCCGCGGTTGTCGAACGCGGCAGGGCAGTAAAGCAGTAGGTAGTAGAAGCAATGCAAACGACGCGCGATCCATGCAATTTGCGCGTGAATCTGCAGGGGGTTTTACGGCTAGGTGTTGTTGAAGGCGAGGACCCGGCTGTGATGCAGTGAGTAGTTTCAAAACAGATGTTTTTCGCAGTAGCAGTACAAGCAGCAAGTTTGATTCGTTGTGGCAGTTCAGGTAACAACTGTTTTAGCAGAGTAGTTGAAGTAGCAACAGCACTGTTAGTCCGGTGGGTATAGGTCGACAAGCATCCACGCGCGAGTACGACTGTTCCATCCTGTCCAGCCCTGTTCCCTCGCGGGAACAGGGTTTTTTTTCGTCGTGGCATGCGGTACGGCTTGTAATTGGCGGGTTCGAACCGATATGCCGGCGTTGCACCGCGCGCTGCGCTCGTTTGGCGGCATCGAACAGCTGGCCGGCCGCATGGCATGAGATGCCTCATACAAACTGGACTTGAAGTCGTTTAAGTCTGTCTTAATAGTTGCTTGCCATGATGGCTGCACAGGCTCACATCAAGGCCTGTCAAGCCGCCGGTGTATCGGCGGCGTTTGCCACCGGAGAGCGGAGAATTCGGTGGCGAAGCCGAGAGTTAGAGAAGGAGGTTGAACCGATATGTCCAGTAAATCGCGAGTCCGCAAGCACAACCAGTCGGCCATGTCCCCGTTGTTGCGCGCGCTGACCTATAGCCGCACGACCCATCAGCCGGTCACCTCGGCAATGCTTTTGCAGTGCTATACCGCCCTCGATGCATTCCGGCACGGCCACGGCTCGCGGAATCTGCATATGACCTTGAGCCGGCATTTACTGGTGTCGCAAGAACTTGCGCGCCTTGGGCTCGGCGAAGATCTGCTGTCTGACATTGAAAGCGCACATGCGGCGATGGTTCAGCTCGACACGCGCGAACACGACGAAGGCGCGTGGGCACTGGAAGACAGCGAATACGCCCGTTTGTGCACGGCGCTGGCGATTCTCGACGGCCAACTCTCTGTGGCATCGCTGAGCGAAATTGCGAGCGCGGAAGCGAGAATGATCGAAGGATTGATGCGGTCCGCGCAGGTGCAGGCTATTGCGGAAGCCGCGGTCTGAACCGCACGCAGGGCCTTCTCCTTTTTCATACACGCAAGTGAAACGCCCCATGTGGGGCGTTTCTTTATTCAGCCGTGTTGACGTTAGAGTTGCCAGCCGATGCGCTCAACGCGATAAAACGAACAGCAATTTCACGGCTGTCTTTGGCCGCGCGGTGGAATACTTCAATGCGGCGATGTGGTGTCGCACGGTAAAAAAAATCCCCACGCCGTGCGGATATTACGAGTCTCCGTAAGACGGATAATTGCCCGCCACGCCAGGACCGGATCGGGTTTGCCGGAGGCTTTCATGCTTGTTAGACTGCCTCTCGCAAACTCACCGCAAGCGTGCTTTGCTTTCACACGCCTTCAGGGCGTTCACGTCTGCGGCGCGATCAAATCGGAGACGCCATGTCTTATATGCTGCTCATCGTCGAACCTCCAGATCAACGCATTGAACGCGGTGATGCTGCGGGCCGCGAAGTCTACGACCAGATGGTCCGCTTCGCTGCCGATCTGAAAGAGCGCGGCAAACTGGTCGCCGTGGAATCGCTCACGTCCTCGAGCGACGCTGTGCGCGTGCAGGTGCGCGACGGCCAGCCGAAACTGCTTGACGGCCCATTCGCCGAAGCCAAGGAAATGGTCGGCGGATTCTTCCTCCTCAATTGCGAAACTCGTGAAGAAGCCGTGGCCATTGCGCAAGCCTGTCCGGCTGCAACGTGGTGCACCGTCGAAGTCCGCAAGCTCGGACCTTGTTTTCTCTAGCCGATTCGCGCATCGACAGCATTTTTTCTCGGGGTTTTCCCCGACGGGTCGGCAGACATGTCGATCCGGCTGCGCGTTGCTCGTCGTGTGAGTAAGAAGCCAGCCCGCGGGCGCGGCACCGTCTCTCACAACGATAAGGAGTAACGGCGATGCGATTCATGATCCTCGTAAAGGCGACCGCTGCCAGCGAAGCCGGCGAGATGCCGGAAGCGTCCCTGATGGCCGCGATGGGCGCGTACCACGAAGAACTGGCCAAAGCCGGTGTGCTGCTCGACGCGACCGGCCTGCAACCGAGTGCGAAAGGTTGGCGGGTTCGCTACAGCGGCGGCAAGCGCTCGGTGGTCGACGGCCCGTTTCCGGAAACCAGGGAACTGATTGCCGGGTACACGCTGATCCAGGTGCGCTCCCGTGAAGAAGCCATGGAATGGGCGCGGCGCTTTCCGGCGCCGTTCGGCGAGCAAGCGGACGGCGAAATCGAAGTGCGTCAATTGTTCGAACTCGACGACTTCGAACCCGGTCCGGAGTTGGACCGGTTCCGTGAACTCGACGTCGGCAAGCCGGCCAGCCCACAACCCGACTAACGGACTCCGTCATGCATAAGCAGATCTACGTCAATCTCGCGGTCGACAATCTCGAACAATCGAAAGCCTTCTTCAGCGCGATCGGTTTGCGCTTCGAACCGCAATTCACGAACGAGCAGGCGGCCTGTCTGGTCGTCGGCGAGAACATCTACGCGATGCTGCTGGTCAAGGACCTGTTCAAGTCGTTCACCCGCAAGCCGCTGTGCGATCCGAAGGAGAGCACGGAAGCGCTGGTGGGCCTGTCGTGCGAAAGCCGGGCTGAAGTGGATGGGCTGGTCGCCAAAGCGCTTGCCGCCGGCGGCACCGTACCGCGTGCGCCACAGGATTATGGTTTCATGTATGGGCATGGCTTTGAGGATATCGACGGCCACATCTGGGAGCTCATCTACATGGACCCGAAAGCCAAGGCGGCGGGCTGAGGCTGTGACCACGGCAGCCACCCACCGTGCCATCGAGGCAGTCTGGCGGATCGAGTCCGCCAAGGTCATTGCCCACGTCGCGCGGATCGTGCGCGACGTCGGGCTCGCCGAAGAACTGGCGCAAGACGCGCTGGTGGCCGCGCTCGAACATTGGCCTGACGCCGGCGTGCCCGACAATCCGGGAGCATGGCTGATGGCGACCGCCAAGAACCGCGCGCTCGACCGCTTGCGGCAGGAAGCGCTGCACGCCCGCAAGCGCCAGGAGCTGGGTCAGGACCTCGACGCGATGGAGGCTCATCTCGTGCCCGATTTCGTCGATGCTCTCGATGCCGCCCGCGCCGACGATATCGGCGATGACTTGCTGCGGCTGGTGTTCACCGCGTGCCACCCGGTGTTGTCGACCGATGCGCGCGTCGCGCTCACCCTGCGCCTGCTCGGCGGCCTCACCACGGACGAAATCGCGCGCGCGTTTCTCGTGCCGGAGCCGACCGTCGCGCAGCGTATCGTGCGGGCCAAGCGCACGCTCTCGGCCGTCAAGGTGCCGTTCGAGGTGCCGCAGGCGGACGCACGCGCGCCGCGGCTCGCCTCGGTGCTGCAGGTCATCTACCTGATTTTCAACGAAGGCTATTCGGCCACGGCCGGCGATGACTGGATGCGTCCGGCGCTCTGCGAGGAAGCGCTGCGGCTCGGCCGCGTGCTGAGCGGACTCGTGCCCGACGAAAGTGAAGTGCACGGCCTCGTCGCGTTGATGGAGATTCAGGCGTCGCGCACGCATGCTCGCACGGATGCGCGAGGGCGGCCGGTGCTGCTGCTCGATCAGGATCGCAGCCGCTGGGATCCGTTGCTGATCCGTCGCGGGCTGGCCGCGCTCAACAGCGCGCATGCGCTGGGCGGCGCGAGCGGCCCGTATGCGTTGCAGGCGGCGCTCGCCGCCTGTCACGCGCGTGCTCGTCGCGCGAGCGATACCGATTGGGCGCAGATCGTCGCGTTGTATGACGCGCTGGCGCAAGTGGCACCGTCGCCGGTGGTCGAGTTGAACCGCGCGGTGGCCGTCGGCATGGCGTTCGGTCCGGCGGCCGGTCTGGAGATTGTCGATGCGCTGGCAAGCGACGCCGCGCTGGCGAACTATCACTGGCTGCCGAGTGTGCGCGGTGATCTGCTGGCGAAGCTCGGACGCGTGGAGGAAGCGCGCGCCGAATTCGAACGTGCCGCCGGCATGACGCGCAATGCACGCGAGCGGGAATTGTTGCTAGAACGCGCGCATGGCGTCGCGCATTGAGCGCTGAGTCTTTAGCGTGGCAAACGCTACCGGATCAACTGACGCACGCCCAATGCGACGATCAGCCCGCCGCATACGCGGTCGATCCACCTCTTGCAGCGCCGGTACGCGGTCGCAATCCGCTCATGCGACAAGGTGAGCGCGACGAACCCATACCAGCTGCTCGCGACCACGCACACCATGCCGAGCATCGCGGCAAATGTGCCGACGCTGACATGCGCCGGCGCGGCGGAAGAAAACACGGCGGCGAAGAACGCCATCGACTTCGGATTCGCGATGTTGGTGGCGAAGCCTTGCGCGAACGCTTGCCGGAAACCGCCTGCCCTGGCATGCACGCCAGCGGTCGGTTTGCCCGCCGACGCGTTGACGATCAGACGTCCGCCGAACCAGATCAGGTAGCCGGCGCCGGCCAGCTTCACCGCCAACGCGAGCCACGGAAAAGCCGCGAACACGATGCCGACGCCGAGAATCGCGCAGCTTGCCCAGAACAGATTGACCAGCACGATGCCGCCGACCATCGCGAGTGCTTCGACGCGCGTCGCCGATGCGGCCTTGTGCGCGACCGCGACGAAGTTCGGGCCGGGTATCACCACGCCGGCCACATACACAGAGAAAACGCCTAGAACCGCGGACCCGTCAATCACGCTGCACTCCCTTCATTCGCGCCGCGCGGCCACTATGGCGGCACGGCGCTTCGCCCATCAAGCCGCGAAAAACGCCAACGCGCCGGTGATCACGCCCGCGCCCGCCACCGCGAACGAGAGATTGCGCAGCCATTTCTTGCGGGTCAGCAACGTGATCGCGCACAGCGCGATCGCCACCTGAATCAGCGTGGTGGCCTGCGCCCAGCGATGATGGCCGTGCAGCAATGTTTCGCTGCGTGCATCGTTATCGACGACTTCCTTTTCGATCGCTTCGGCCTTCGCGCGGATCGGCTCTTTCTGCTGCTTGTACTTGTCGACGTCGGCGAGGAATTTCGCATGCGCGTCGGTGTTGCCGTTGGACAGCGCCGCGCCGAGTTCGGCGAGGTTTTCCTTCTCGCCCTTCGCCTGGTAGTAGTTCCACTGGTTCGACGCTTCGGTCTTTTTGATAGCGGCTTCGTTCTTGTAGTAGAGCGCGAGATTTTCGCTGTTGCCGCTCTGGTACGCGCACAGCGCACCGATCGTCGCGAGGATCGCCGTGATCACGGCCATGCGGCTCGCAAACGGATCCGCGTCGTGATGACCGGCGTGTTCTACCGCATGGTCGTGCGGACCATGCACTTCATATTCTTCAGGCATCTGATTCTCCGAGGCAAAGCTTTTCTTGTCATGTCCGGGCGACGCACGCGCCCGTCGGGCTCAATCTTAGCGTGTGACGCACGGTGACGGAAAAGGTGCCCCTTGGAGATGCGGACGTATCGACGTTTTTTCGACGACTGCGCTGAACTTGACGCGAGCAAGGCGCGGCGGAAGGACGCATGTCAATGAATGCCAGACGCCAGCCAGGTCCGCACCAGCGGAATCACATGTTCGCCGCCCAGCATGCCGAGCAGTCCGACTAGCGCGATGGTCGGCGGCGCGGGCGATTTCACGTCCATCACGCTATAGAGGAGGCCGACCACCACGCCGGCGGCCAGCGAGATCAAATACGCTTTCATGATTCTTGTACCCAGATGAGAGGCGGGCTGTCACGCCCGCCAGTCGCGATGGCGATTACATCGTGATGACGACCCGGCCGCGTGTGCCGGCGGCCACGGCCTCGTAAGCTTCGCGAGCGCGTTCGAGCGGGAATGTCTGCGCGATCGCCGGTCCGGTCAGCTTGCCGGTTTCGAATCCCTCGACCAGCGCCGTCATCAACGGTGCCGATTCCGCGACGCCGAGCTTCGCACTATCCACACCGAGCAATTGCGTCTCGTTGTGATAGAAGTCGACCAGATCGAATTCGACGCGGCGCTTGCCCGTGCCGCTGATTTCCAGCACGCGGCCACGGCGTTTGACGAGGCTCAATGCCGTCTCGAACGCCACGCCGCCGACCGTGTCGTACACCACGTCCGCACCCGCGCCGTCGGTCAGCGCCCTCAAGCGGTCGGTGCTGTTTTCATCGAACGGCACGAACTCGTCGATCAGCCGTCCCGCTGGCGTATTCGCGTCGAGCGGGTGACGGTCCACGCTAATCACACGGGCGCCGCGCGCCTTGGCGATCTGCACCACCGCGCCGCCCACGCCGCCACCGGCGCCGATCACGGCGATGGTTTCGCCCGCTTGCAGCTGCGCGTACTCGACAGTGCCGAGCCAGGCGACCACGAAGTTCACGCCGATCGCGGAGGCTTCGGCGTGGCTCAGCGTTTTCGGTTTGCGCGACAGTGCCGCGAGCGGCACCTTGATGAACTCGGCATGCGTGCCGTCGCGCGTGAAGCCGATGTCGCCGCCGGTGCCCCACACTTCGGCGCCGAGCCAGGCTTGCGGTCCGTCCACCACCACGCCGCTGAAGTCGCGCCCCGGCGTGCGCGGCAAGACCGTGTGTTCGAAATGCCCGGAGACGTTCTTGACGTCGCTCGGATTCACCGAGGCCGCCTTGATCTGTACGACGACATTGTCCGCATCGGCTTGCGGAGTCGGCAGATCGGTGTATTCGAGCATCTCGGGGCTGCCAAAAGATTTGAACTGGATGGCTTTCATCGTATGTCGCTCCAATGGGATTCCAGGCTGCGTTGCGCAGGAGATTGAACGTTAGTCTAGGTGACCGGCATGAAGGCGTTGAGACAAAGACTTTCGAAATTCGGACAAGGCGCCTGGCGACCTGTGCTCCCGTGGCGCTGCGGAGCTAATCAACCCTGGCGGCTCTTCGCCGCTTCAGGCGACACGACCGAAGCCGCCTCGCTCAAGGTGCCGCTCGGATCGAAGCCGGTCGGCGGCGCGCCCAGTTCGCGCCGGAACATGTCGCTGAAGCTGCTCGGCTGAAAACCGAGCGAGCGCGCGACGCTGCTCACCGGGCGTCCTTCCGCGAGCCAGGAGACGGCGACCGCCAGTTGCACCTGGCGGCGCCATTCGGCAAAGCCGACGCCCAGTTCGCGCGTGAAGAGGCGCGCCAGCGTCCGTACGCTCGCACCGACCGACGCCGCATGCTGCTCGAAGCTGATCGCAATCGACGGGTTGTCGATCACCGCCCGGCACAACGCTTCGAGCCGCCGGTCCGACGCATCGGGCAGCGCGATGCGCAGCGAGGAGCGCGGCGCGTGTCCGAGCTCCAGCATGGCGAGACGGTACGCGGCGTCGAGATAGGTTTGATCGCGGGAGTCGCCGTTTTCGTGCTCCGCGATCGACGTGATCAGTTCGCGCAACAGGCCGTTCACCTCGAACACGTCGCTGCGCCGGCTCAGGTGGCTGACATTGCGCTCGTGGAGATAGAGATTGCGCATCTCCACCTCGCTCATCATGTGGATGGAGTGCAGCGTGCCGGCCGGCAGCCAGACGGCGCGTTGCGGCGGCACGACCAGCGCTTCGCGGCCGACCTCGACCCACATCACGCCCGATACCGCGTATAGCACCTGCGCCCACGTATGCGAGTGCGGATCGATGCGCAACCCGCGCGGATAGTGCCGCGCGAGCGAACGGGCATCGGCGTCGTCGTGGAGGTCGGGTGGGCGGGCTTTCGGCACGGCGGCTTGGTTCAGGCATCGCGCATTGCGCAGGAAGATCGCGGACCGTGTCGGTCCGTTTGCGAAGCATAGCGCGAGGCGCGGGCCTGCGCATGTCGTGCGCCGGTCGGCGCGTTCAGATGCGCTTGCGTGCGCTGAGGTACGGTTAGGTTCGATGGCCCATCAACAGCAGCAGCAAGGAGAGCGTCACGACGGAGCCCACGGTCGACAGCAAGATCGTTCGCGAGGTGATCTGCGCTTCACGTTCGTAGAATTCGGCGAGCATGAACGGGCCGGTGCCGGTGGGCAGCGCGGCGAGGACGACCGCCATTTCGACCAGCGTGGGCGGGAGCCCGAACACGCGCGCCGCGAGCCACCACGTCAACGCCGGCTGCACCAGCAGCTTGACGCCGGTCAGCAACCAGGAGACGCCTCGTGTGCCGGCGTCGGACGGGCGTTTCTCAGCGAGGAACAGGCCGAGGCTCACCAGCGCGCACGGACTCGCCGCGCCACCCAGCAGCTTCAGAAACGTCTCCGCGCTGGCCGGCAAGGCGACATGGAGGCTCGCAAACAGCACGCCCACGATCGGCGATACGATCAGCGGATTGCGCGCCAGCGAGCGCAGCACTTTCAAACCCAGCTTATGCGGCGTGCGCTCGGTCTGCAGACCCACTTCGATCAGCACGATCGCAACCGCGAACAGCACGCAGGCGACGAGGATCGTGGCGATCGTGGTCGGCGTCAGGCTGGCTGAGCCGAACGCGATCATGCCCAGCGGGAATCCGATGTAGCCGGTGTTCGGATACGAGGCTGCAATCGCATCGACGCTCGCATCGGCGAGATGCCGGCCGCTAATCAACCGCAGCGCCAGAATCAGGACGAACACGCTGACGCACGCAATCGAAAAGGTGGCGACGAAGGCCGGCTGATAGAGCTGCTGCCAGGTGGCGTGCGCCATGATGTCGAACAGCAACGCCGGCAGCGCCAGCCAGACCACGAAGCGGTTCAGTTCCGACGCCGAGTTCGGCCCCAGCACGTTGCGCCGGCGGCAGGCGAAACCCGCGAAAATCAGGCCGAAGACGGGGAGCAGGATTTCGAGGGTGGCTAACATCGGCGCAAGAATGTGGGGGGCATGGCGAACCGCAAGCGTAGTGGCTAACGACGATACAATCCAATACTGTTTCTTGCGTCCGACAATACCTTTTTTGCATTGTCATTTCCCGTGAGGGTGTCGTGATCGATATCAAGCCGCTGCGCTACTTCGTGACGCTTGCCGAGACGCGCCATTTCGGCCGGGCGGCGGCGCGTCTGAACCTGTCGCAGCCGCCGTTGAGCCGGCAATTGGCGGCGCTCGAGGCAAGCGTCGGCGTGATGTTGGTCGAGCGCAGCCCGCGCAGCGTCACCTTGACCGCCGCAAGCGAGCGCTTTTACGTGGATGCGAAGGCGATTCTCGCCTCGGTCGAGCAAGCGGTCAGCAACGCGCAAGCCGCCGCGCATGGCGACGCCGGCAAGCTCGCCATCGGCTTCACGATGTGTGCCGCGTACAACGTCGTACCCGGCTATGCGCGCGCTTTTGGCGCCGCGTATCCCGAGGTGGCGTTGAACTTGCGCGAGGTCGTCTCGAACGATCTCGCCGCGCAGGTGCTCGCCGGCCAGATCGACGCGGCCATCATGTTCCCGAACGTGCCGGACAAGGGGCTTGCCACGCGCACGATTCTCAGCGAGCCCTTGTGCGTCGCGCTGTCGCGTAGCCATCCGCGAGCCCGCGCGCGGCGCCTGAAGATCGCGCAACTGGCCGGCGAGCCGTTCGTGCTTGCGTCCGAGGAAGTGGCGCCCACTTTGCGCGCGACCATTCTCGAGCATTGCCGCTCGGGCGGTTTCGAACCCGACATCCGCTTCGAAGTGCAGTTGCAACAGACGGTGCTGAGTCTCGTCGACGAAGGGGTGGGCGTGGCGCTGGTGCCGGCCTCTATGCGCCGCGCGCAGCTCGCGGGCGTGGTGTTCCGGCCGCTGGTCGATGCGCCGTTGATCGAACAGGTGTTGGCGTGGTCGCCGGCGAATCGCAATCCGTGTCTGGCGCGCTTTCTGGAACTGGCATGAGTGCAGCGCTCAGGAACTGGCAAGGTGGCTTGTCTGCTCGACGGTGTCGTCCGGATAGCGCAGCGCATCGCGCTTGATGAGCCGGCGGCACCAGAAGGTCCAGGCTGTCAGGCCGGCATAGACGCCGTACCTCAGCACGGTGGAGGCGATGGCCGAGTGCGGATCGTCGGGCCATTGCCACCCGATCAGGCTGCGCAGAATGTTCTCGCCCGTCATGCCGATGCCCCACACGAGCGTCATCAAGCGGATGTACGCGGCGAGCGTGGGCCGCTCGCGCCAATGCTTTTCGAATCTCTCGACGCTGCGATGGTCTTCGCGCGACATGGTCGAGCGCGCGAGATAAAACACCAGCGGCTTTGGCAGCGCGAGCGACACCAGGAAGGACGCGCCGATTATGCCGGACACCATGGGGTCTTCGATTTCTCGCATCCGGGTGCTGCGGCCGAAGCCGACGCTGAATGCCAGCAGCGACAGCACGATGCCGACCAGCACGAGCGCGCTGAGCGCGTCGAAATGGCGATAGCGCAGCAGGTCCCAGCTCATCCACGCAATCAGCGGCAGCGCCGATGCGGCCAGCGCGCCGAGCTGGCCCCAGTGCGGGAACGCGAGCCGATAGGCGAGCCAGGGCAAGGCTACGTTCACGATCAGCGCGGTGAGGTAGCGCAGGCGAGGTTTCATCGACGGAGCGGTGGTAAGCGTGGCGACGTTGCGCGGATGTACCCGGGGAGTGTATGGCGAAGTCTCTTCACGTGCCATAGCCTGGAGCGCGCGTGACACAGGATTCTGGCCACGCCCCTGGCGCGGAAAAAATCTGCGATGATCGAGCGCACTGCTTGCCGGGCCACTCCATCAACTATCCGCTTCTACGCAATGTCCATTGCTCCCACGCTCCTCACCACCCACCGCCTCACCCTGCGTCCGCACACGCGCGACGATTTCCTCGAGAGCTACGCGATGTGGTCCGATCCCGAGGTGATCCGCTATATAGGCGGCAAGCCCTTCACGCGCGAGGAAGTCTGGGCGCGTCTGCTGCGTTACGCCGGACATTGGGCGATGCTGGGCTACGGCTATTGGGTCGTGCGGGAAAAGGAGAGCGGCCGCTTTCTCGGCGAAGTCGGCTTTGCCGACTATCATCGCGAGATCGAGCCGTCATTGATGGTGCCTGAAGTCGGTTGGGCCCTGGACCCGGCCGTGCATGGCCGGGGCTACGCAACCGAAGCCGTGCGCGCCGCTGTGGAATGGGCCGACCAGCATTGGCCCGGCGGCGAAACGGCCTGCATCGTCGCACCGGAGAATCTGCCGTCGCTGCGCGTCGCGCATAAGTGCGGCTATCGTGAGCAACTTCGCACCACGTACAAAGGCAAGCCGACCATCGTGCTGCGTCGGCAGGCACACGCGGTCTGAGCCGGCGCGCGGCGCGCGGCGTCGTTGCCGGTTGCGTCGAGCGGGCCGCGTGCGACGGATCGCTCGACAATCCCCTCATTTTGTATCGTTGCTCGCCGCCGCCCGCTGCTGTGCGATCAGATCCACCAGCCGTTCGACCTGCTGCCCTTGCGCATCGAAGTTGCCGGCATCGAGCCAACGCGCATAGCTTGGACGCAGCGCAGGCCATTCGCTGTCGATGATCGAAAACCATGCGGTGTCCCGATTGCGCTCGCGATATACGATCGCCTGCCGGAAGATTCCCTCGAACGTGAAGCCGTAGCGCAACGCCGCCGTGCGCGATGGACCGTTCAACGAATCGCACTTCCATTCGAAGCGCCGGTAGCCCAGTTTGTCGAACACCTGCGTCATCAGCAGAAACATCGCCTCGGTGGCGATCCGCGTGCGTTTGAGCAGCGGCGAATACGTGACGTGGCCGACTTCGATCACGCCGTTCGCGCGGTCGATCCGCATCAGCGCCAGCGTGCCGACCGCCTTGCCGGTCGCCAGATCGATCACCGCGTAGTGGAGCGGATCGGCGGACGCGGCGGTCCGTGTCAGATGCTCGCGATAGGCGGCGAGGCTCTCGAATGGACCGACGCTCAGATAGGTCCAGTCGCGGCCATCGGCGGCCGAGCTGTACGCCTCGTACAGATCCTCGGCATGACGTTTCACGTCCACCGGTTCGATCCGGCAATAGCGGCCCACCAGCGGCTCGCGGCCGGGCGCCTGAGCGCCGTTCCAATCCGGCACGGGGGCGCCGATCGGCTGGTCGAATGCGTTACGTCTGGATTCCATATCTCTTCTCCTGTGGACCAGAGTTGGCGCTTCAGCGCGTTGCCCATGGTCCCATGCAAGATGGTTGCTCTCGGCTGCGAATGATCGTCGATGATGAAGAACGATACGGCAAACGTGGTATGTTAAAAAGATCCAGATTAACGTCAATTGATAGGTCCAGCCGCGATGATCGAGATCATTGGCCCGCTCGGCAGGCCGGCCGCATCGGCGACCGCCGGCGGCGGCGCAAACCCCGAGCCGCTGCAAAAACAATTGATCGAGCGTTTGCAACAGGCGATTCTCGCGGGCCGTTTGCCGGCGGGATCGCTCCTGCCGTCGTCGCGCCTGCTCGCGACGGAAATGGGCGTGTCGCGGAACACGGTGGTGATCGCGTACGAGCATCTGGCCGCGGTCGGTTACGTGGTCGCCGACAAGAAGGGCACGCGCGTGAGCCCGCTTTCCAGCCCATCCGCGCGGGGCGAGCCGCGCGCGCAACCTGCCGCGCCGGATGTGGCCTACGCGTCGCGCGTCGGGCAGTTCGCGGCCACCCGCACCCATGCCGACAACACCTTGCCTCTGACGCCCGGCACGCCCGCGCTCGACCGTTTCCCGGTGACCGCGTGGCGGCGCGCGCTCGAACGCTCGATGGAGCGCGCGTTGCCACTCGCGCTCGGCTACGGTACGCCGGCCGGCGAGCCGGCGCTGCGCGACGCCATCGCCGCGCACTTGCGCATGGCGCGCGGCGTGCGCTGCGAAGGCTCGCAGGTGGTGATCACCGAGGGCGCTCAGGAGGCGCTGAACCTGTGCGTGCGCCTTTTCACCAATCCGGGCGAGGTCGCGTGGGTCGAGGATCCCGGTTATCGCGGCGCGAAGGCCGCGTTTAATCTCGGCGACCTGACCACGCTGCCGATACCCGTCGACGCCGAAGGCATGGCAGTGCCGGCCGACGCGTGGTCCCAGCATCCGCCAAAGCTGATCTATACGTCGCCCGCGCACCAGTATCCGACCGGGTCGGTGCTGTCCGTGGCACGTCGTCTGGAACTGATTGCTCAAGCGCGGCGCAGCGGCGCGTGGCTGATCGAGGACGATTACGATGGCGAATTCCGCCATACCGGCGAACCGATCGCCAGCATGCAAGGGTTGGTCGAGGACGCGCCGGTGTTGTACGTCGGCTCGTTCAGCAAGACGATGTTTCCTGCGTTGCGCATCGGTTTCGTGGTGCTGCCGCGCCCGATCGCCGCGCACACCGCCGTCGCTGTGCAGGAGATGCTGCGCGGCGGGCATCGGCTGGAGCAACTGGCGCTCGCGCATTTCATCGAGAGCGGAGAGTTTGGGCGGCATCTGGGGCGCATGCGGCGTCTGTATCGTGAGCGCCAGCAGGCGTTGCGCGACGCGCTCACCGCGTATTTCGCGGCGTCGCAGATTCTGGGCGGCAATTGCGGCATGCACCTGACGCTGCGCTTGCCGCCGCGCATCGACGACCGGATCCTGGCCGAACGCGCGCTCGCCGAAGGGCTCAATCCGCGCGCGCTGTCCGGTTTCGCGTTGCAGCCGCGCGCCGGGACGAATGGGCTGGTGATCGGCTACGGCAGCACACCGGCCGAGCGACTAGCTCCCGCAATCCGCGTGCTGGCCGGGCTGGCGGCAGAACTGGACGGCAAGCCGAAGCGCCGGCCCGGCACGGCGTCGGTCACGAAAATTCGCGCGTAGCTTTTTGCGTTTGTCCGCGCGCCCCATGTCGCGCTATCGTGTCGCTTATGCGCGGCGATTTCGAGGTGTGCGACATCGACGGATCGCCCGCAGCTCATGCCGCATGCGGCGCACTGCAACATCGCGTGATGCGCGGTGCTGCAGGCGCGTTTGCCGGGTCGCTGTCGGCCCGGGCGTGAGGAATGCCTTTGTTGTGGTTATCTATGACGATTTATCCGACCGGAGACGACATGAAGGAAATCGAACCGACCCCGTGGTTTGAGCTTGCGGCCCACACGCCCGTCCGTGAAGGCTGGTACGAAGTGCAGTTGACGAGCGGGGACACGGCTTTTGCGAAGTTTGGCGACGGCGTATGGACCGAGAAACCGTTGCTCGTATTTACGCACTGGCGCGGCTTGTCCGCCGACCCGTCGGCAGCCGGAGAAGGCGAGGCCGAATCGATCGAGGCCGAGGCCACCGCGGCCCAAGGTGTGCGCGCCGCGTGGAACGCGTTCTTCCCGGGACTCGGCGAGGAACAGCACAAACCGCTAGACGCCGTGCCCAACGGTAAAGCGCCGCACTGATTCACGCTTGGGCGGCGGCTCGCGAGTTGCCGCCCTGATTTGCCTGACCTTACTTGCGCTTCAGCGCTTCGGCAGCCTGCTTGCCGATTTCCGTATCGATGTCGGGCGTCTCGCCCGTTTCGAGAATCCACGCTGCGGACAAACCCGACCACGCCAGTATCCATTGCAGCAAACGGCGCTGGTCAAGTCCGGCATTCCTTGCGACCCGTTCGACGCGACGCTCGAACCATCCCGGCCGCAACGCCGACTCCTCGTCCGGATTGCAAAAAATGTTCGCGTAGTCGAATCCGCGTTCGCCGTAGAGGCCTTTCGGGTCGATGGCCAGCCAGCCGCGCGGGCCGAATTCGAGCACGTTGCCGTGATGGATGTCGCCGTGTAACACGACTGCATCTTGCGGCGCGGCGAGTAAGGCTTGCGCGACGGTGGCGCTGTCCTCTAACCAGTCGCCGTATTTTTGCGCGGCGGGCCAAAGGCTCGCGAACCAGCGTGGCAAACCAATCAATTCCGGCAGTGCTTTGTTTCGCGGCGCGTGCAGCCGCGCGGCGGTGGCGCAGAGAATGTCGGTGGCGCGGTCATCGGCGTCGCTGTTGCCGCTGCATGCCAGGTCCGCCAGCGCGTGACTGTTTTGCGCGCGCTCGAGCAGCAGGGCGTCGGCATCGTGCGCAAGCACGCGGGCCGCGCCTTCGCCGTCCCACCACACCATCAACCGCGCGCCGAATTTCTCTTCGGGCTCCTGCGCGACTTTCAGCATTGCGGGAATGCCGTGGCGGCGTACCGGCAGGAGCCGGCTGCTGTGTGTGCGAATCGGCTCGCCGTCCTGCCGCAGATCCCATTTGACGATGTACTCGGTGAACATTCGAGCTTCAGTTCGCGAACGCGGCGATGTTGCTGTCAGCAGTATGCAGGCAGACCATGCGCACGGTTCCTCCAACGAGTTCGACGGTTTGGTATTTTCGCCTGGATCGACCCGAAATGGCGCGCGCAGCGCGCATCGAGCCCCGACGCTACAATCGCTCTCATTCATTTGACGCGCGGAACCTACGTATGAAAATCACCCGAGAACCCGTGGCTTTGCCGCGGGCCACGCAGCTGCTGAATCATGGGCCGGTCACGATCATCACCAGCGCGCACGGCGGCCGCTCGAACGTGATGGCGGCGTCGTGGGCGATGCCGCTCGACTTCAACCCGCCGAAGGTGGTCGTGGTGGTGGACAGCCGCACGCTCACGCGGCGACTGATTGAGGCAAGCGGCGTATTCGGACTGCAACTGCCGAGCCGTGGATTCGCTGCGCAAACGCTGGCAGTGGGCACGAACGCAGGCACTGAACTCGACAAGTTCTCCGCCTTCGACCTGGAGACGTTCCCCGCGCAACAGATCGACGTGCCCATGCTCGCCGGTTGTATCACTTGGATGGAGTGCAAGGTCATTCCGGACGATAGCCAGCGCCACGATCTGATCATCGGAGAAGTCGTCGCGGCGTATGCGGATAGCCGCGTGTACTCGAACAACCGCTGGCATTTCGGCGACGATCCAGATCTGCGCACCTGTCATTACGTGGCCGGCGGGACGTTCTTTGCCACGGGCGATGCGTTCGAAGTGGACGCCGTGGCGAATGGCACGGCGAGTGAGTGAGTAAGGTTCAGTGCGCGCCGCTACTTGGCGCGATTAAACGCATCGCTCACGCGTCGCTCTCGGCAAACTTCTTCAGCGCGTCTCCCGCCAACCGATACCGTACCCATTCGCTTTGCGCGCTGGCGCCGAGTGATTCATAGAAGCCGATGGCCGGCTCGTTCCAGTCGAGCACGCTCCATTCGAAGCGGCCGCAACCGGTGTCGCAGGCAATGCGCGCGAGGTGGCGCAGCATCTGTTTGCCCGCGCCGCCGCCGCGCGATGCCGGCGACACGTACAGGTCTTCCAGATACAGTCCCTGCTTGCCGAGCCAGGTGGAATACGAGAAAAAGTAGACGCAAAAGCCGATGGGCTCGCCGTTCATCTCGCAGATCAGCGCCTTTGTGCTGGAAGCGGCGGAAAACAGGCTCGCTTCGATGTCGTCGACGGTCGCAACGACTTCGTGCTCCGCCTTTTCGTAGACCGCGAGTTCGGTGATGAAGCGAAGAATCAGCGCTGCGTCGGCGGCGTGAGCGGGACGGATATGGATAGTCAAGGTCAGAGGCTCGATTGATCGGTTGGTTGAGTTGCAGATCGAAGTTTCGCGAAGGTGCACCGGCTTCGGATCAGACATACATCGTAGCGTTTAACGTGCTGTTCTGACCAGAGCGCGTCGAGAATGCGATTGACGCCTCATTTGTGCAGGGTGTGTGACGGCTGGGTTTGTTGGCGCGGCATCTGAGATGGCGTCGAGGTTGTGACGTGGCGAGTGCTGCTCGTGTATTCGCCTGGTTGTCGAGACAGCTGTTGAGCGTAACGTCGCTGCGCTTGCCGCTTGCAAGCGCGACCGGGCTCTGTTCTGGACTAAGCGCCACCGATCGCATCATACCCATTGTGCAAAGCAGCAGGTGTGGCGCATCTGGAACTGATCGATTCACTGAATCTCGTCAGGAACGCGTGCGAAACGCGCTGTTATTTGAACCGCTCGTTAAGCGAGGCGCTGACGGGGGTCCCGATCACAAGCGATGCGCGCGGCGAGGAAATGCTAGCAGCCGCTAAGTTTGTCGCAAATCCGAATGGCCCGATCTTCTCCAATCCAGCGCTCAAGATCATCCCACCCATTGCGCTGCGCCGCTCCTTGACAACAACGTCAATAGACGCGCCATGCCTCAAAGCGATATTCTGGACTCGACGCCTCCGCTTTATCTGACCCACGCGGAAGCGAACACCACCGTCGACGCACCACAAGGCGCAATCGACGCGATCACAAACGCACTTGCCACAAGCGAGCGCCTGAATCCACTCCGAGGAGACATAAAATGAAAATCGCCGTACCAAAGGAAATCAAAGCGCAGGAGTATCGGGTTGGTCTGACGCCGGTGTCGGTCGCCGAGCTGGTTCGACAAGGCCATAGCGTCGCCGTCGAGAAAGCCGCGGGCGAAGGATCCGGCATCGCTGACAGCGACTACGTCAAGGCGGGTGCAAGCATCCAGGAATCGGTCGAGCGCCTGTGGAAGGAGGCGGAGTTGATCGTCAAGGTCAAGGAGCCGCAGGCGATAGAACGCGCACGCCTGTCCCGCGGCCAGATCCTGTTCACGTACCTGCACCTCGCGGCCGACGCCGATCAGACAGCCGACCTGCTAAAAAGCGGCGCCACCTGCATCGCTTACGAAACAGTGACCTCGCGTTCCGGCGGTTTGCCGTTGCTGACGCCCATGTCGGAGGTGGCGGGCCGGCTTGCGCCGCAGGCGGGTGCGCGTTGTCTCGAAAAATCGATGGGTGGCCGCGGTGTGCTGCTAGGCGGTGTGCCCGGCGTGCCGCCGGGAGAGGTGCTGATTCTGGGTGGCGGCGTATCCGGCACTCACGCGGCGACGATTGCGCTCGGCATGGGCGCGAGGGTGACCGTGGTCGACCGCTCCGCCGACGTTCTGAAGCGTCTGACGGTGCAGTTCGGCAGCGCGATCCAGACCGTCTTCTCGGTGCAGTCTCAAGTCGAGGAACTGCTTGAACGGGCCGATCTCGTGATCGGATGCGTGTTGCTGCCCGGCGCGGCGGCGCCGAAGTTGATCAAGCGGGAAATGTTGGCGCGCATGAAACCGGGGTCGGTGATTGTCGACGTCGCGATCGATCAAGGGGGCTGCTGCGAGACCTCACGGCCGACAACGCACGACGCGCCCACGTACGTCGTCGACGGCGTGGTGCACTATTGCGTGGCAAATATGCCGGGCGCGGTGGCAAGAACATCGACATTCGCCTTGAACAACGCCACGCTGCCGTTCGTCGTCGACATCGCGAACAAAGGCTGGAAGCAGGCATTGCTTGACGATGAGCACCTGCGCCCCGGTCTGAATGTTCATGAAGGCCGGCTCACCTGCAAGCCGGTCGGCGATGCGTTGGGGATAGATAGCTGGGACATCGTTGACGTCCTCGCAAGCTGAGTTTTCCTATCGCAGCATTGCCTCAAAAAACTGCACCACGTCGGCGTTGAATTGCTCATGAAACGCCTCGCGGTCGAAGCCCGGCAGGCTGTTGCAAATCTCCGGCCGTCGCCGGGAAAGACGCGTATCGCAGGGTGGCAGGAAGTCGTAGTGGCCTGCGTTGGCAACGAGGTGATATTCGGGTGCGTGGGGCAAGTCATCGCGCACGGCCTCGTCATAGTAGGGATGCGGCTGATGGCGATCGTCGGCGGCGCTCCAGAGCTGGACCGGGGCGCGAACGCCGCGTAGCCTTGCGCGGCCGAACGCAAACCCGAACGAAGGTGCGGCGACGACCACGGCCCTGATGCGGGGATCGTGGACCCAGGCGCCGGCGGGGACATTCGCACCGATATGAAGGTCTACGCCGGCATGCTTGAGGGCTTCACACAGATCCTGATCCGCATGAGCCTCGCAAAACGGGGCGATTGTCGAAAGTTCAGGGATACCACCTGCTGCCACGAGCACGGTGAAGCCGCCGTTAGAAAAGCCAAATGCACCGACGCGCGCCGCATCCAACTGTGCGTGCCCGTGCCACTTGTCGAGCATGTAGTCAACCAGCCCATGAAGCTGGGCAGGACGGCGCCAGAGTTGCAGGACCCGGCTTTGATCATCGAAAGTGTCACCGGCGTGACTGACCGCTGCGACGACGAAGCCCGCGTGAGCCAACGCGAGTGCCGTATCGTCATGCCCGCCGTACCAGCTTCCGCCGCCGTGCGACATCACCACGAGTGGCAGGCGATTGCCAGCGATGGGCGCATCCGCTGCCACAGTCTGGGTGAAATTGCCCAAGACGTGTGACGTCGCCAGCGCATCGGTCGGATACCAGATGCCGGCAATGAGAGGCGGCTCAGCACCATTCGGTATCTTGACCTCCTCAAAGCCGACATTGGCCGCGAAGACGGGCGTGGCCACCAGACCCAGGAGCAAGGTGACAACGGCCAGCAATCTCACGGCGGTTTGCGTCATTGTCGTCACTCAAACCGAATTGGACGAAGTGGGCACGGAGAAACGAACAGTCATATGAGCGGGACGCATCGGTCGCATCGCGCCCATCCTTTAGCCGATAGCGGGGTTACCGGCGACGCACCCGCCGCATGCATCGCCATGACGAGCGTCCGGGCTCCTCAGCTCTTCAACGGCAACCAAATCTCGAGCCCGCCCATCCCACTGACAGGATCGAACTTCTCGTCATAGCGCTCAAAATTCGGTGCATCGGCAGGAATATGTCCCGATGCCGGCAGCCACTGATTCCAGATCGTGTTCCAGGTGCGCCGGATAGTCGAAATATGCTCGCGATGACTGAACACCGCATACCGTTGCGGCGAAATACGCAAGCGGCTCAACTCAGCAGGCAGCGCCGAGAAGTCACTAACTTCAACGCCACACAGATAGTCGATGTTGCCGTTATCGTCAGCGTTATAGCAAACACCATACGCCACGTTGCCGACCTGCCCCGGCACTTTGCCGAAGTAGTCACCAAAGCGCTGCCACTGCGACGGAATCGCGGCGCAGGTTTCGCTGGTATAGCGCTCGCTGAGGCCCGCGACGAGAAACGCTTTGCCGTCTTCAAAGCGCGGCGGTTCGAGATGGGTAAGCAGGGATTCGTCCATTTTGATCGGCTCCACGAGGGCGAGATTGTCGAGATGGCCACGCGCGCGCAGCGCGTCGGGCGTGAGCCCGAATTGCTCGCGAAACGCGCGTGTGAATGCCTCGTGAGAACCGTAGCCGGCGTCGATGGCGACCGCGAGGATATCCGGAGCGCCGCTCGCCAGCCGACGCGCCGCTTCGCTCAAGCGACGTCCGCGCACATAGCGCATCACCGAAAACCCCGTGGCCGCTTCGAAGGCGCGCGCCAAGTGAAAGCGCGACACGCATCCGCAGTTGGCGATGTCGTCGAGCGTCAACTCGTGGGCAAAGTGGCTTTCGATAAACCACAGCGCTTTTCCAACCGGGTTCATATGGGCTCTCATGTCAGCATGGAACCAGCATAACGAGCGCCGATCCGATGTGTTTGATCGGGATTGCGGTTTTTGCGGCGCGGCGTTTAGTAGTTTTCAGTCGCGGCTTTGTTGCCTGTGGCGGTGGAGTGTTCATCCGCTGCCGTCACGTTGCGACCGTCAGCACCTTCGTACGCACCCTCACCCCCAGCCTTCCCGGTCCGCAACAATACGCCGCCAACAACTCCCGCCACCGCCGCAAAAATCGCCCCAAACAAAAACGCGACGTGATACCCGCTGTTGAGCGCCGCCACGGCATCGCCAGATGATGCCAGCATCGCCTCACTCCGCGCCGCGGCAAGACTCGCCAGCACCGCGAGCCCAAGCGCCCCACCCATCATGAACGACGTATTGACGATACCGGACGCGAGCCCAGAGTCGCTCGGATCGACATCGCTCATGGCGGCGAGCAGCATCGGATTGAAGGCGATACCAGCGCCGAAGCCGAGCAGAATCATGCCCGGCATGACATCGAGCACAAAGCTGCCGCCCACCGGCGCGCGAGCGAACAACGCAAGACCGCAAGCCGCAACCAGCAGCCCCACAGCCAGCGGAAGACGCAATCCAAAGCGCATCACCACGCGCGCCGAGAGCCCGAGGGAAAAGAACCCCATGATCAGATTGGCCGGCAGAAACGCGAGTCCGACCTGCAACGGCCGATAGCCGAGCACGCGCTGCAAATACAGCGCGGAGATGAAGAACCACGCAAACATCGCCGCTGCCCACAGCACGCCGACCACATTCGCGGTCGCGACATTGCGCAAGCGGAACAAACCGAGCGGCATCAACGGATGCTGGACGCGCGATTCAATCACCAGGAACACAACAAGCAGCGCCAACGCGGCAAACAGCAAACCAAGCGTTTGCGCCGAAGTCCATCCAGCTTCATTACCGTTCACCACCGCATAGACGGCGAGCATCAGCGAAACAGTGACAGACACCGCACCGGCCACGTCGAGCCGCTCGCCGTGAGCATGCCCGCGCGCGGACGGCAACAGCGCGACACAGAGCACGTACACGGCAATGCCGATCGGTAGATTGACAAGAAAGATCCAGTGCCAGCTCAGCAGATTAGTGAGCAGTCCGCCGAGCAACACGCCAATGCTGCCGCCGCCCGCACAGACGAAACCGTACACGCCCATAGCCTTCGCACGCTCGCCGGGCTCCGTGAACAGATTCATGATGAGCGACAACGAAACCGCCGAGACAATCGCGCCCGCCACACCCTGAACGGCCCGCGCACAGACCAGCAGCACTTGCGAGTTCGAAATCCCACAAGCCAGCGACGCCAGCGTAAACAACGTGATGCCGATGAGAAACAGCTTGCGATGCCCGTACAGATCGCCGAGCCGCCCTCCCAGCAGCAGGCAACCGCCGAAGGTCAGCATATATGCATTGACCACCCACACGAGCGACGTCTCGGTAAAGCCGAGATCCGCCGCAATGGACGGCAGCGCAACGTTCACGATCGTGGTATCGAGCACGATCATGAGCACGCCGAGGCACAGAACGATCAGTGCGAGCCAGCGTTTGTTGCCGTGGATGGAATGGGTCATGCAGGCGACTCCTTGGCCGTGGTCGATAGGACGCGCCGCACGCGCAGCCGCGGAAATGGGCGCCGCGCCGAACGAAACGCAAGCCGGCGCAGTCCAGAGCAACCGGCTGGCAACTCGTTGACGACAATGGGATTTGTCAGTCTAGCACCCGCGAATTTCGACCCACAACTACGAGTTCCAGGTCGGCGCGAACGTCAATCGCCGCCGAGCAATTCGTACTTGCCGCCGCGCTCCAACGCCCGCTGATAAGCGGGTCGCGCATGAATGCGCTTGAGGAAATCAACCACTGCCGGAATCTGGCCTTCCATCCCGCCGCGCGCCGTGGCGGCTTCGAGCGGGAAACTCATATGCACGTCAGCCGCCGTGAAGTCGTCGCCGACGAACCAGCCAGTCTTGCTCAGTTCCTTGTTGATATAACCAAGGTGCAGCTTCAACTGCGGATCGATGAAGCTCGACTGCAGCGTGCCGGCAATCTTTCGCGCGCTCGGCCTGGCGAAGAACGGCATCGGCGCGCTGGCAATGCGCAGCGCCACGAGCTTGAGCAGCAGCGGCGGCATTGCCGAACCTTCCGCGTAATGCAGCCAGTACGTGTAACGCAGCCGCTCCGGCGTGCCCGGCGCCGGCGCAAATCGTCCCTGCCCGTATTTGTCGATCAGATACTCGATGATCGCGCCCGACTCGGCGATAGTCTGACCATCGTCGGTGATCACGGGCGACTTGCCTAGCGGATGCACCGCGCGCAACTCGGGCGGCGCCAGCATCGTCTTCGGATCGCGCTGGTAACGCTTGATCTCGTAAGGAACACCGAGTTCTTCGAGCAGCCACAGCACACGCTGCGAGCGGGAGTTGTTCAGATGATGGACGGTCAGCATGGGTCGATGGACGGTGGCCAATGGAGTGTCACATCATAAGGAGCTTGTGCAGAGGCGGGCCTCTAGTCGCACCTCATACGCGTGATTTGCTGCCCATCAACTGATTCGACGGCAGCGTTTCGTCGAGCAGCTTGCGTGCGCTTTCGATACCGGCGACCGGCAGTCCCTCGGGGTTCAGCAAGCCCACCTGCACCAGCACGGAAGCCTGATCCCAATAGATGTGCTCGTTATAGAGCTTGTCGCCGCGGAAACACACGACCGCAAGCATGGGTACCTCGAAATACTTACCGGTCGGCGCGACGCCGGGCAGTAACCAGTCGATCTCGCAGCTATGCGTGCAGCTAAAAATGAACTCATCGACGATCCGATCCGCGCCGATGGTCCGCGAAATCGGAATCAGCTTCGTATCGACGGGATTCGAATTGACGAAGTGATGCGTATAAAAACGCTTGAGGTTGTCATGACCGACGCCACCGGTCATGGTCGGAACGTGATTGACATAGGGTTGCGCGACCATGGTCGGCATGACGGCATCCACGTCGCGCGTGGCGAACTCGTAGTAGCAATGCGCTTCCCACAGCGCGTTGAGATCGTAGACCGGACCGAGCACCTTGCGCAGCAGCGCGAGCGTGCGTGAGTACGCCATCATCGCGGCCGGCTTGTCGTATTGCGGGCGCGACGGCGCGGCGAACGCGTGATCGCAACCCGGGTACACGTATTGCTCGATTTGCGGCCGTGTGCGCAACGCGGCGCTGATCCGTTCGCGTGTTTCCGGCGGACAGTGCGAGTCGTTTTCGGGGAAGTGAAACACCATCGGGCAGCGAATCGCCGGCACTGCGTCCAGATACGCTTCCAGGCCGACGCCGTAGTAGCTGACCGCGCAGTCGACATCGGTTCGCGCCGCGCTCAGGAACGCGAGCTTGCCGCCAAGGCAGTAACCCACCGTGCCGACCTTGCCGGCCTGTTCGGGCATGGCGCGCAATGCCGCGACTGTGGCCGCGATATCGTCGACCGCCTGGTTCGTGTCGAACTGGCCGAGATAGTCGAGCGCCTGTTTCATGTCGGCTTCGCCATAACCGAGCACGATGCCCGGCTTGATCCGCCAGAACAGATCCGGCACCAGCACCACATAACCTTCTTCAGCGAAGCGCTCGGCCGTCGCCTTCATGGTGTCGTTGATGCCGAAAATTTCCTGCAGCAGCACGAGTCCCGGACCGGACCCTTGCGCCGGACGTGCGACGTAGGCATTGAAACGGCCGCCATCCTGGGCGACGACTTCGACGAAAGAGGCGGCCATGCGGTGTGTCTCCATGCAGGTAATTGAATCTACGCCATGGTACGCAACTCGAAGCGTTTGAGCTTGCCGGTTTCGGTGCGCGGCAGTGAATCGACGAAAACGATGACGCGTGGATATTTATACGGCGCCACGCTATTCTTCACGAAATCCTGCAGCTGCGCGACCAATTTGTCGTTCCGCTCGTAACCGGGATTCGCGACGACGAATGCCTTGACGATCTGCCCGCGTGTTTCGTCGGGCGCACCTATCACACCGCATTCGGACACCGCGTCATGTTGCAGCAGCACGCTTTCCACTTCGGGTCCGGAGATGTTGTAACCGGCGGAGACGATCATGTCGTCGGCGCGTGCCTGGTAGAACACGTAGCCGTCTTCGTCGAGATAGACGGAATCGCCGGGCAGATTCCAGCCGTCGCGCACGAACTTCTTCTGCCGCTCGTCGGCGAGATAGCGGCAGCCGGTCGGACCGCGCACCGCGAGTTTGCCGATCGTGCCGGGCGCGACCGGGTGCATGTCGTCGTCCACCGCTTGCACCACATAACCGGGCACCGCGCGGCCAATGGCGTTCGGGCGAATCTCGTCGCCTTGCGCCGAAATGAAAATGTGGATCAGCTCGGTGCCGCCAATGCCGTCGATCATGTCGATGCCGGTCGCGTCGCGCCAGAGACGCCGCGTCGAATCCGGCAACGCTTCACCCGCCGACACGGTTTTCTTCAACGACGAGATGTCGTGGTGTGCAACCAGCGGCGCCATCTGCCGATAGAAAGTCGGCGCGGTGAACATGACGGTCGCGTGAAAACGTTCGACTGTCTGCAGCAAAGTCTCGGGCGTGAGCTTCTCTATCAGCACCGTGGATGCGCCGACGCGCAACGGAAAACACAGCAAGCCGCCGAGCCCGAACGTGAACGCGAGCGGCGGCGTGCCGCAAAAAATATCGCTCGACGTGGGCTTGAGCACGTGACGCGGAAACAGATCGCACATGGCGACGACATCGCGATGAAAGTGCATGCAGCCCTTCGGCGCGCCGGTCGTGCCGCTGGTGAAGGCGATCAGGCAGACGTCGTCGGCGGAGGTGTCGCACGCGGTGAAATGATCGGGCTTGTTGATCGCGAGCGTGTCGAGCGAATCGGCGCCGTCGTCATGGAAGAGCAGCGTTTGCTTCAGGCCCGCGCAGTAGAACTCGTCTTTTGAATCGGTGCAGTGCGCCAGTTCGGCGGTCAGGCGAGCGTCGCACAACGCCGCGCTAACCTGCGCTTTCTCGATGATCTGCTTCAGTTCCTTGGCGCGCAGAAGCGGCATGGTTGGCACCACGACGAGCCCAACCTTCAGCGCGGCGAGTGCGGTCACGGCCATGTGCAGCGTATTCGGGCCGCGTAGCAAGACGCGATTGCCGGGTTGCAGTCCCATTTCGTCGACCAGCACATGCGCGCTGCGATTCACGAGCGCCAGCAGTTCACCGTAAGTGGTGGCGCGGGGTGTGCCGTCCACATCGGACCAGATCGCGGGACGATCGCGGTGGCCCGCATCGATGGTTCTGTCGAGCAACTCCGTCGCGCAGTTCAAACGCGCCGGATAGGCGACGTCCGGGTTGTCGAGCAGAAAGACGGGCCATTGATCCTGCGGCGGAAGATTGTCGCGCGCGAAGGTATCGACGTGTGCTGACGGTTCCATCATGGTCTCCCGGGCGTTGAGCCGGCTAAATGCGCTTCGGTTGGCTTAGTGGGTTCGTTTCGTATCGCTGACTTACTGCGGGATCACGGCGGTCGCCTCGATTTCGACTTTCGCTTCGTCTTCGATCAGCGCGACTACTTGAACCGCGCTCATCGCGATGTCGTAGTCGCCGATCAACTCGCGAAATGCACGGCCGATGTCTTTCAACGAAGCGAGGTACTCGCGCTTATCGGTGACGTACCACGTCAATCGCACCAGGTGCTCGGGCTTGCCGCCTGCTTCGTGCAAAACCGCGAGCACGTTCCTGAGCGCCTGAATGGCTTGCGCGGCGAAGTCGGTCGTCTGGAAACGGGCCTGTTCGTCCCAGCCGATCTGGCCGGCAATGAACACCTGGGTGCCGGTTGCCGCGACGCCGTTCGCGTAGCCACGCGGCTTGACCCAGCCGGCGGGAAGAAGAGCTTTTTTCATGAGCGATGCGCCTCAATGGAGTCGGGCTGTGGGGCGAACGTCGCGAGCGCGCTCGCGATGTCGGTGGGAATATCGATGGATGTCCCGCGTTCGAGCGAAGTCGTCACGAGCACCTGTTTCGCGCGGAAACGCGTTTCGCCATTGCAATGGCCGACGATATCGATGCTGATCGAGCGCCGGCCGATCGCTGCAACGTTCAGCGTCAGCGTGATCGTTTCGCCCATCTGGCTAGGCCGCGAAAACTCGCAGTCGAGTTTGACGATCGGCAAGCCGAGGCGGCGTTGCGCGATCATGTGCGCATAGTCGATATGCAGGCCTTCGTTGAACCAGTCTTCGACCAGTGCGTTGGTCATCACCAGATATTGCGGAAAGAACACGATGCCCGCCGGATCGCAGTGCGAGAAGCGGATACGCACGGGCCGTTCGAAAGACGCGCTCATTTGGCGTTTTCTCCGGCGGTTGCGGCAGCATGCGCTTTCAACAGATCGCGTCCGACAATCAATTGCTGAACTTCGGTCGCGCCTTCGTAAATGCGTAGTGCGCGAATCTCGCGATACAGCGTCTCGACGGCCGTGCCGCTTTGCACGCCCATGCCGCCGTAGAGTTGCACCGCGGCGTCGATCACCTGTTGCGCGCCTTCGCTCGCGTGCCATTTCGCCATCGCGGCTTCACGTGTGACGCTTTCGCCTTGATCGCGCAGCCACGCGGCGCGATAGACCAGCAACGCGCTGCTGTCGATAGTCAAAGCCATCTGCGCGAGTTTGGCTTGCGTCAGCTGAAAATCGCCGAGCGTCTGGCCGAACATCTTGCGCGACGCGGCACGCGCGAGACCTTCGGCCATCGCATGACGCGCGAAGCCGAGCGACGCGGCCGCCACGGAAGTGCGGAAAATATCCAGCGTGCGCATGGCGAGCTTGAAACCTTCGCCGGGCGCGCCGAGCATCTGGCTGCGCGGCACGCGCGCGCCGGCAAAGTGCAGACGCGCGAGCGGATGCGGTGCGATCACGTCGATGCGTTCAGCGATCTCCAGTCCCGGCGTCTCCGCATCGACAATGAACGCGCTGATGCCGCGCGCGCCCGGCGCTTCGCCGGTTCTCGCGAACACCACGTAGAAATCAGCGATGCCGCCGTTGGAGATCCACGTCTTGTCGCCGTCGAGCACGTAGGCGTCGCCGTCTTCGCGAGCGCGGAGCGCCATGGCGGCGACGTCCGACCCGGCCTCAGGCTCGGACAACGCGAACGCCGCGATGGCCGTGCCGTTGGCGACGCGCGGCAGATAGCGCGTCTTTTGTTCGTGCGTGCCGCCGAGCGAGATGGCGCCGGAACCGAGTCCCTGCATCGCCAATGCGAAGTCCGCGAGTCCCGAGTGTTTGGCCAGTGTTTCGCGCAGCAGGCAGACGGCGCGCGTGTCGATCGTGTCGCCGTGGCCGCCGTAGGCGACGCCGCCCACGCCATATTTCAGCCAGCCCGCCGCACCGAGTTCACGCACCAGATGGCGGCAGGTCGCATCGACGTCCTTGTGGTCTTGGTGCGTGAGATTCTCGCGGCACCACGCTTCGATACCCGCGGCCAGTTCGCGATGACGCGGCTCGAAGAACGGCCACGCCAGCGCGCCATGCGGATCCAGATCGGTGTTAGCGCTCAACTCAGTCTCCTTCGAACACCGGACGCGATTTCGCGGCGAACGCGCTGTAGGCGCGCTCGAAATCGCGGGTGCTCATGCAGATGGCCTGGGCTTGCGCCTCGGACTCGATCGCTTCGTCGATGCTCATGCTCCATTCCTGATGCAGCATCTTCTTGGTGATACCGTGCGCGAAAGTCGGACCGGCGACAAGATCGGCGGCGAGCTTGTGCGCTTCTTCAAGGAGCGCGGCGGGTTCGCACAACCGGTTGTAGAAGCCCCATGCGTGGCCTTCGTCGCCGCTCGCCGAGCGCCCGGTGAAGAGCAATTCGGCGGCGCGCCCCTGGCCGATGATGCGTGGCAGAATCGCGCAAGCGCCCATATCGCAGCCGGCAAGGCCGACGCGCGAGAACAGAAAGGCGAGCTTGCTGCGCGCGGTGCCGAGCCGCATGTCGGACGACATGGCGAGAATCGCGCCGGCCCCGGCGCAGACGCCGTCGACGGCCGCGATCACCGGTTGCGGGCAATGGCGCATGGCTTTCACCAGATCGCCGGTCATGCGTGTGAAGAGCAGCAGTTCCGGCATCGGCAGATCGATCAGCGGCGCGATGATGTCGTGCACGTCGCCACCGGAACAGAAATTGTCGCCCGCGCCGTGAATCACGACTGCCTTGACGTCCGTCGCATAAGTCAATTGCCGGAACAGGTCGCGCAACTCCGCATACGACTCGAAGGTCAGCGGATTCTTGCGCTCCGGGCGGTTCAGCGTGATCGTGGCGACCTTGTCGGCGACCGACCAGCCGAAGTGCCGCGCTTCGTAGCCGGCTAGCGTGAGGCGGTTGCCGGCCAGCAGGGCGTCGGCGTTGGATCGTGTCATGAGTGTCCCCTCCGTTTCGATGCCGATCAGTCTTTCAGACTGTCGAGCAGATGTTGCTTGAGTTTGCCGAGGCGCTGATGGGTGCGCGATTTTTCGTCGAGGCTCAATCCGCCGAATAGTTCAACAACCCATTGCTCATGGGCGACCGCCATCTTGTCGAACGCCTTGCGGCCGGCCGGCGTCAGGCACACGCTGATCGAGCGTCGGTCGTTCGGATCGTTATCGCGCGACACCAGTCCTTCTTTTTCGAGCTGATCCGTAATGCCGGTGATGTTGCCGCCCGTCACCATCAAACGACGCGACAGTTCGGTCATCTTCAAGCCCTCAGGATGTCGTTCCAACTGCGCCATCAAATCGAAACGCGGCAACGTGGTGTCGAATTCGTTGCGCAGGCGTTTGCGCAACTCCGCTTGGACGAGGTTGGTCGTGGTCAGCATGCGCAGCCACAGACGCAAGCCCATATGACTATCCGCGCCGGTGCTCATTTCGAGGTCCACGACGTTCTCCGCGGGTTTGGGCACGCCTTTGCGCGGCGGTTTCGTTTCAGCCGCCGCCGTGGGTTTCTTGATGTTCGATGACTTGGTCACATGACTTCTCCACCGGAGATGGAAATGGATTGCCCCGTGACGGCGTCCGAGCCAGGTTGGCAGAGCCAGAGCACCGCATTGGCGACCTGGTCGGGACTCACGAAGCGATGTTGTGGATTCGAGCGAAGCAAGGTTTCGCGCGCCTGCTGTTCGGTGCGCGAAGTCTTGCTGGTGATCTGTTCAAGCGATGCGTGCAGCAGTTCCGTTTCCGTATAACCTGGACACACGGCGTTGACGGTGACGCCTTTTGTCGCGACTTCCAAGGCGAGCGAACGCGTGAGACCGATCACGCCATGTTTCGCGGCGCAATAGGCGGCGACGTACGCGTAACCGATCTGTCCCGCCGTGCTGGCGACATTGACGATGCGTCCATGACCGCGCTCGAGCATGCCGGGCAAGACCGCGCGCGTGCCGAGAAAGACGCCGGTGAGGTTCACGTCCAGCATGCGCTGCCAGAGCGCGATGTCGGTGTGCGTGAACTGTGCGGCTTGCGCCTGGCCTGCGTTGTTGACAAGGATGTTGACTGCGCCGGCCTCACGGAACGCGTTCGCAACGGAGTCTTCCTGCGTGACGTCGACGCTGATACACGCCACGTCGCCCAGCGTCCGGCACTTTTCGCGCTGCATGCCGAGTCGCCCGGCGTTGCGGCCCATCAAGGTGACGCGTGCGCCAGCGCGTAGCAGGCTTTCCGCTACCGCTGCGCCAATGCCGCTGCCGCCGCCGGTGACAACCGCATGTTGTCCGGCGAGTGTGGAATTGAGCGTGTTCACACGGTTCCTTCGGCGCGTTGCGCGCGTTCTTGCGGCGACAGACCGGCGTTCGCGGCGGCTTGAGCGCGCTCGCGTTCGAGATTGCGTTCCAGTTGAGACTTCGCCGCCGTGTAGGGCTTCGGCCACATGACATCGAAATAGCCGATCTTGGCCGCTTCATTCAACGTCCACGAAGGATTCGCCAGGTGCGGGCGAGCAATCGCGCACAGATCCGCACGGCCTGCCGCGATGATGCTGTTCACGTGATCCGCTTCGGAGATCGCGCCGACCGCGATGGTCGCGATGCCCGCTTCGTTGCGCACGCGGTCGGCGAACGGCGTCTGGAACATGCGGCCGAATACAGGCTTTTCATCCTTGCTGACCTGGCCCGACGATACGTCGATCATGTCGGCGCCGGCTGCCTTGAAGGCCTCGGCGATCTTGACCGCGTCGTCGGGTGTCGTACCGCCTTCGACCCAATCATGCGCGGAAATGCGCACGGAAATCGGCTTGTCTTGCGGCCAGACCGCGCGGATCGCTTTGAACACCTGCAGCGGATAGCGCAGACGATTTTCCAGCGAGCCGCCAAATTCGTCGGTGCGTTGATTGGTGAGTGGCGACAGAAAGCTCGACAGGAAATAGCCGTGCGCGCAGTGCAATTCGAGCCAGTCGAAACCCGCTTCGGCCGACATCTGCACAGCGCGAACGAACTGCGCCTCGATTTCGCGCAACTCGTCTTGCGTGGCTTCGCGCGAACGCTGGCTGACGCCACGCAGATATTGTTGCGGCGACGCCGAGATGAGCGGCCAGTTGCCCTCCGCGAGCGGTTGATCGATGCCCTCCCATGAGACACGTGTCGAACCTTTCGCGCCGGAATGACCGAGCTGAATGCCGATCTTCGCATCCGACTGACGATGCACGAGATCGACAATGCGCTTCCATGCGGCGAGATGCTCGGGCGCATACATGCCGGGGCATGCGGGCGTGATGCGCGCTTCGGGCGAGACGCAGGTCATCTCCGTCATGACCAGCCCCGCGCCACCCATCGCGCGGGCGCCGAGATGCATGAGGTGATAGTCGCCCGCAATGCCGTCGACGGCGGAGTATTGCGCCATTGGCGACACCACCACGCGGTTTTTCAACGTGACGCCGCGCAGCGTGAAGGGCGTGAACATGGGCGGGACGGAATGCTTCTCCGGCGCGCGATTCACGCCGGAACGCCGGGCGAGCCAGTCTTCGAATCCGGACAGATAACGGGCGTCGCGCTCACGCAGATTTTCGTGAGAGATGCGCTGCGAGCGCGTAAGCAGCGAATACGCGAACTGTTCCGGCTCGAACGACGTATAGCGGTCCACATGCTCGAACCATTCCGTCGAATTGCGCGCGGCGTTTTGAATGCGCAATACGTCGATGCTGCGCACGTCGGTGTAGTGCTTCAGCGCGGCCGACAGATCACCCGGATGCGCGCCCATGCTGTTGGCGAGTTCGATCGAATCTTCGAGCGCGAGCTTGGTGCCGGAGCCGATCGAGAAGTGAGCGGTATGCGCGGCGTCGCCCATGAGGACGACCGGAGTTTGGCTGCCGTCGGCGTTGCTGCGCCAATGCACCCATTCCTCGTTGACGACGCGCGGGAAGCGAATCCATTGCGACGAGCCGCGCAAATGCGCCGCGTTCGACAGCAAGGCGTTGCCGTCCAGATACTTCGCGAACAGCTTTTCGCAGAAGGCGATGCTGTCTTCCTTGCTCATTTCGTCGAGGCCCGCGGCGCGCCACACGCGCTCCGGCGTTTCGACAATGAACGTGGAGGTCTGATCATCGAAACGATAGGCGTGCGCCTGAAACCAGCCGAATTCGGTTTCTTCGAAAGCGAAGGTGAAGGCGTCGAAGAGTTTCCTGGTGCCGAGCCAGACGAAGCGGCAATCGCGCATGTCGACGGCGGGCTGATAAGTGGCCGCATACTTCTGACGGACCGCGCTGTTGGCGCCGTCGCAGGCGATGATCAGGTCGGCTTCGTAGACGCTGTCGTCTGTGACCTGCGTTTCGAAAACCAGCTTGACGCCGAGTTCCTCGCAGCGCGCCTGCAGGATATTCAGCAGACGCTTACGGCCGATGCCGCAGAAGCCGTGGCCCGACGAACGGATTTGCCGGCCGCGGAAATGGATCTCGATATCGTCCCAGTGATTGAAGGCGTCGAGAATCGCGTCGGCGCTCGGGGCGTCGGCGGCGCGCAGATTGCCGAGCGTCTGGTCGGAGAACACGACGCCCCAGCCGAAGGTGTCGTAAGGACGGTTGCGCTCGACGACCGTGACGTCGTAGGCCGGGTTCCGGCTCTTCATCAAGAGGCCGAAGTACAAACCGGCGGGGCCGCCGCCAATGCAAACGATGCGCATGCTTGTTCCCCATATGTGGACGCTGCTGATGGGGATAATTTAGGTGTAGATAGTTTAGATGTCAAGTAAATGTGGATGGATTGTCGTCTGCTTGTTCGCGACGGTGATCGGAAGAAATATAGTCGGTCGAAGAAAAATATAGACGGTCGAAGTGATCCGAGAGAATGACTGGGAGGGGCACTGGGACAGAAGTGCTCCCGGCGACGTCGTTCCAGACAGTGCAAAGGCTGCGCAGGCTTACAAGCGCGGTGGTTCGAACGCAAAATGCGCCGCGCGTCTGGACGCACTGCAGGCCCGTTCGCGGTAGACCCCATTAATTGCGCGTCCCGACGCAACGAAAAGCGAGCTCTGCGCGCCCTGGCTCTGGTGCAAATAGGGATGACGAGATCGGTTAGAGTTGTCGAAACAAACGAACTGATGGCTGATGATGAGCAAGCTGAAGACTAGGGGTGGGTTGTTCGATGGGCGGCATTTTGATCGTGAGATCATCATTCTGTGTGTGCGCTGGTACCTTCGTTACAAGCTCAGTTTGCGTGATCTGGTCGAGATGATGGCCGAGCGGGGTTTGTCGCTGGCGCACACCACGATCCTCCGTTGGGTGAAGCGTTTCACGCCGGAGTTCGTCAAAAGCTGGAACCGTTTCGGCACGCCCGCAGGGCGGTCATGGCGTGTCGATGAAACCTACCTGAAGATTCGCGGCAAGTGGGTCTACCTCTATCGGGCAGTCGATCGGTCTGGCAGGACAGTGGACTTCATGCTTCGCGTCAAACGTGACGTAACAGCAGCAAAAGCGTTTATCAGGAAGGCCATTAAGCATCACGGCCATCCGCCGCTCACGATCACGCTCGACGGCTATGCTGCTTCGCACCGGGCCGTGCGCGAGATGAAGGCTGAGGGCTTACTTCCTGCCGGCACCGAAGTTAGATCCTCGAAGTATCTGAATAACCTGATCGAGCAGGACCATCGGAACATCAAGTCGCGCACGAAGGTTATGCTTGGTTTCAAGCGATTCAGGAGCGCTGCGACCACGATTTCAGGAATCGAGTTGATGCATCGCATTCGCAAGGGGCAGTTCAATCTCGCGAAGCTCGGCCTCAAGGATGCCACTACGCCCGACGTCTGGAATGCCGTCCTGTTCAATCGATAAGGCATCCATACCACTTATAAACGTCTCGTCAAAACATCCTATTTGCACCAGAGCCTCACCGACCAGCTGCGCAGCTATCCGGCCGCCAAAGCTGAGCTTCCAGAGCTGGCGAGCGTAAAGCACGTGTTTGTCAAAGCGGCAGCCCGACTGAACAACCGGGTTGAAAACAGCCAGCAGCCGACACGCGAACGCGAGCGTCGCATCCGCGGTTTTCGTGATCCGAAACGCACCCAGGCCTTCCTGTCGAGCTCTGGACTGATCCGGCAACACTTCGCGCTCAAGCGGCATCTGCTGCTCGCTTCACTTTATCGCAAACAGCTTGCAGCAAGGTTCGTTGCCTGGCGAATTCACCGACCTCGCCCAAGATCCGTCGACTGGTTTCTAAATCATCGCCACACCTCCAACGTTTTGTCTCACGTACGGCAAGTTGACAACGCCAGCCCAACGCATCCAGCGTGTTAACTATCGTGTTAATGGTGAAGTTACGTGGCGTTAACCAGAGATGCATTTTGGCTGCCAATAATCCGCTCCGTCGTATGCCGTCGCGTGATCGCAGGCGCAGCGAGCCCCGGCGAATTTCCAGGGACGGGTCTCTAGCTATCGGCGGTGATCCAACCACGAACGATCGAGGAGTCAAGCAATGAAGCAGGTAGCCGCAGTCATCAACGGTGAGTCGATTCAGACACGCAACACCGTCGCGGTGTTGGATCCATCCAGCGGCGAAGTCATCGCCGAGACGCCGGACTGTGGTCCTGCGGAAATTGACCTTGCCGTTAGCGCGGCACGGCGCGCGTCGCATCAGTGGCGCAAGGTGGCGGTTGCTGATCGCGCGCGGATTTTGCGCCGCTTCGCGCAGCTGATCGAACGTGACCGGGATGAGCTGGGGCATCTTGAAGCACTGCAGACGGGCAAGCCTTTGCGGCAAGCGCGACGTGATGCTGAACTCACTGCGCGGTATTTTGACTTCTACGCAAGCGCAGTCGAAACACACTACGGATCGTCCATTCCGTTGAACGCGGATACGATGATTTTTACGCAATGGGAGCCGCATGGGGTCACGGCGCATGTGATTCCGTGGAATTACCCGATGCAGATCTTCGCGCGCACCATCGCACCGGCGCTGGCGATGGGCAACTGCTGTGTATTGAAGCCTGCTGAAGAAGCGCCGTTGACGGCCCTCCGACTGGCATTGCTAGCACTCGAAGCGGGCTTGCCCGCTGGCGCGCTGAACGTTGTGACCGGCTATGGTGAGACGGCAGGGGCGGCGTTGACGGGCCACGGCGACATCGACCATATCTCGTTCACCGGCTCGGTCGAAGTGGGACGCACCATCGCTCGCGCGGCCGCCGACCGCGTGATTCCCGTGACCCTGGAGTTGGGCGGCAAGTCGCCCAATATCGTGTTCGCCGATGCAGACATGGAACGCGCCGTGCCGGGCGTGGTCAACGCCATTCTTCAGATGGCAGGCCAAACATGCTCGGCCGGTTCGCGGCTGCTGGTCCACGAAAGCGTGCACGACATTCTGGTGGAGCGCATCCAGCAGGCCTTTGCCAACGTGACGATCGGTCCTGCGCTGAGCGACCTGACCCTCGGGCCACTCATCTCGCAGGCGCAGCGCAGCCGCGTCCTGTCGTTCCTCGAACAGGCACGCGGCAACGGCGCGAAGATCGTCGCCGGCGGCAACGCGCTGAACGGCGGCGTGTTCGGCGAGGGCTTCTTCCTGCAGCCGACGTTGATCGACGATGTCGACCCCGATAGCCCGCTGGGCCAGGAAGAAGTCTTCGGGCCGGTGCTGGCCGTGACCCGGTTCCGCGACATCGACGAGGCGGTGCAGTTCGCCAATGGCACGGACTACGGTCTGGTGGCCGGCGTGTGGACGCGCGATCTGAGCACTGCACACAGGATGATCCGCGAGGTGTTGGCGGGACAGGTCTTCGTCAACACTTACGGCGCTTCGGGTGGCGTTGAGCTGCCGTTCGGCGGCTTCAAGCGTTCGGGGTATGGGCGCGAGAAAGGCGCGGAGGGACTGCGCAGTTTTGCGCAGATCAAGACCGGCGTCGTCGCACTGTAAGTATCCGAAACCCATTCCAAAGTCGGATATATGCCGAGCATCATACGAATATCAACGGACCCGAGTGAGCCGGGCAGCAGTAGCGAGTCGCGCACAGTAACGTCTGGTTCAATCGAGTGCCTACCCACCCCCGCATTGTTGCTCGACGAGAGTCGCATGATGCGCAACATTACGCGTCTACGAGCACGTCTCGCGGAACGCGGCGTCAATTTGCGCCCGCACCTGAAGACGCCGAAGTCGATCGAAGTGGCTCGTCGCGTGATGGATGGTCAGGGCGGACCGGCTACGGTTTCGACCCTGCAGGAAGCGGAGCAATTTGCCGCCGGCGGCGTGCGCGACATCCTCTACGGTGTAGGCGTGGTGCCCAGCAAGCTCGAGCGCGTGACTGCGTTGCGCCGGCAGGGCATCGACTTGTCGGTCGTGGTGGACAACGTCGACGCCGCGCGTGCGGTGGCCGAGCAATCGCGCCGCACGAATGACCGTATTCCAACGCTGATCGAGATCGACTCGGACGGTCATCGCGCCGGCGTGCGGCTCGAGGACACGATCAACCTGGTGACCATCGGAAACACGCTGCATGGTGGCGGTGCGGAATTGCGCGGCGTCATGACTCATGCGGGCGAATCGTACGCCTGCAGGAGCATCGAAGAGATCGTCGCAATCGCCGAACGCGAACGCGCTGCTGCGGTCGGATGCGCAACGGTGTTGCGCGATGCGGGACTGCCCGCCCCGGTCGTTAGCGTGGGCTCGACGCCGACGGCTCATTTCGCGGCTGACCTGACGGGCGTCACGGAAGTGCGTGCGGGTGTGTTCGTCTTCTTCGATCTCGTGATGACGGGTCTTCAGGTTTGCGCGGTCGACGACATCGCGCTCAGCGTGCTTGCTACCGTCATCGGTCATCAGGCAGACAAGGGGTGGATTCTCGTCGATGCAGGCTGGATGGCGATGTCGCGCGATCGCGGTACGGCGTCGCAGCGCATCGACCAGGGTTATGGTGTCGTGTGCAGTGTCGACGGCGTGCCCTACCCAGACCTGATCATGGTCCAGGCGAATCAGGAGCAGGGGATTATCGCCGCACGAAACGGTAGTGGGGCGTCGCTGCCTCACTTGCCAATCGGTTCGCTGGTGCGCATCCTTCCGAATCATGCCTGCGCGACCGCCGCCCAGCACGCCAACTACGAGCTGATTCGCACGGGCTCGCGGGAAATCGCAGCGCAGTGGCCACGATTCAGGGGTTGGTGAAAGTTGGCGATCAATTGATCCGCCCGCTGACAAGTCATGTATCCGCATAGCGGATTTCACGTTAGCGAATGGCTCGACAAGTTGTGTTGGCTGATTTTGCTCAGCAATGAATTGGCGACAATGTAGAGGAATACGAATTGAATATCAATGGTTGGTTGTGTCTTTGCGTCGCGCCGATGGTGCCCGGAACAGGCGGGTCGACGTCATCCTTCCGGGCGGGAGAAGTGTCATGAAGATTCGCTTTGATGCGGGACGTCGCTTCGCGTGGCTGGCGGTGAGTTGCGGTGCATTGACTTTAGGAATGTCGACTGCGCACGCCGATGAAGATCACTTGAGCGCGGTAGTCAAGCGCGGCACGCTGTTGTGCGGCACGGACAACGCAACGCCGGGCTTCGGCTATCTGAATACGAAGACCGGCAAGATGGAAGGGATGGACGTCGACCTGTGCAAGGCGACCGCTGCCGCCGTACTTGGGGACCCGAAGAAGGTCCAGTACGTGATCGTCACGGACCGGAGCCGCTTCAACGCGCTTCGCACCGGACAGGCCGACGTCGTGTTCGCCCATAGTACGGTTACGCCGACGCGCGAGTCGGCGGCGCTTAGCATTTCCTTCTTGCCCACCAACTTTTATGACGGCACCGGCGTCCTCGTCAAGACCGCACTGAAAGTTAAACACATTAGCGACCTCAACGGCGCAACGTTCTGCACCACCCAAGGTTCGGAAACGGAACAGATGCTGGCCGGTTACTTCAAGGCTCACAACTGGAAAACATCGACAAAGGCGCTGACTTATCAGGACACAAACAAACTGTTCGACGCCCTGAATTCCGGACGTTGTGATGCGATGGTGACGGACAAGTCTGCTTTGGCTGGCTGGCGCGGTAATGCGAGCAATCCGGCTGCTTTCGAGATTCTCCCTGAGGCGTTCGACAAATCACCGCTCGCTGGATTCGTATCGCAGAGCGATCCTCGCTGGCACGCCGCGTTGACGTGGATTGTGTTTGCGACCTTCGAAGCCGAAGAGCATGGCATCACCTCAGCCAATCTCCCAACCTTCGTGAAGACCACCGATCCGTACCTGAAAAAATTCCTGGGGGTGAACGGTACGCTCGGCAAGGACTTCGGTCTGCAGCCTGATTTTGTGCAGAAGGTCATCGCGTCCGTCGGCAATTACGGGGAAATCTACGACCGCAACATTGGCCCAAAGACACCTTATGCAATCGAGCGCAAGGGTTCTCTGAACGCGGCGTGGAACGAAGGCGGCATGATGTATTCGCCGCCTTGGTATTAAACAGCGTGAGTCGCGCTGAAGCCGGTGGCGAGTAGGCTGCCGCCGTCTTCAGCGGAGTCCGGATATGAAACCAGATGAACTGTCCGACCGTAGTGGAAGTTCTGACGTCAGTGGAGAAGGAACCGTGTCGCAAGTAGAGCCGTTCAGCACGGAAAACAGATCGTTCGGCCGTCCTCCTTCGCCCGCCTCACGATCGGAGTTGAAGCGGCGGAGGTTGGCACGCACACGAGCAGCGGCGATCCAGACGCTGATTCTTGCGGGCATCGTCGCGGCCGTATTGGCCTTCCTGGGCATGGTATGGGCAGGTCTTCGACGCCATGGCATCGGTTTTAGCCTCGACTTTCTCGAGCAGCCCGCCGGCTTCAACCTCAGTGAAGGTCTCACGATAGCCAAGGGTCCGCATGGCCTGTCGCTGGTGCCGTTCGATTCCCAGCAGACCTACGCCCAGGCGCTGTTTGCGGGTTTATATAACACGCTCGTCGTCGCGCTTATATCGATCGTGCTTGCCACCGTTATTGGCGTGATTGTCGGCATTGGGCGGATGTCGAAGAATTGGGTTGTCAAAAACTGGGCGTGGGCGTTTGTCGAACTCATACGAAATACGCCGTTGCTCATTCAGCTCATCTTCTGGTATTTCGCTGTGCTGCTGCAACTGCCGAGCCTGGCGGATGCGTCGCTGTTGCATGGCGCATTGATCGCGAGCCGGCAAGGTGTGTTTATCCCGTGGCTGGTCGCAACGCCGGCTTTATCCCGCTACGCGTGGTTTGCAGGACTCGCGGTGGCCGTGTTCGCCATTGGCGTGCTGCTTCGCACACCAGGTCGGCGGCGCGTGGCTTTTGCAACCGGTGCCGGGATACTGCTGCTGGGCCTGGCGTTCGCTGGACGGCCATTCAGCATCGACATGCCGCAGGCCAGCGCCTTTTCGGTGTCGGGCGGCGCTGGCTTCTCTCCGGAGATGGCCAGTCTGATCATCGCACTCGGCGTGAATTTCGCCGCGTATGTGGCTGAAGTGGTCCGCGGCGCGGTGCAATCGATCGACAGAGGGCAGTGGGAAGCCGCTGCGGCATTAGGTCTTGCTCATCGCGAATCCCTCTGGGTCGTCGTCTTGCCGCAGGCGGTACGCGTCATTCTGCCTTCGCTTGGCAACCTGTACGTCACCGTGGCGAAGAGCACGTCCTTTGCGATTGCGATCGGCTTTCCCGATATGTTCAGTGTATATGGGACTGTCGCCAACCAGACCGGCCGGGCGCTGGAAGGCATCATCATCGTCATGGTGGTCTACACGCTGATCAGTTTGTCCATCAGCGCAATCGCGAATCTGTACAACCGGCATGTCATGAAGAAAGGAGCACGGTAATGGCGAAGACGATCGGCCGCTGGGCGCGGCACAACCTGTTTGCGAGCCCATCCAGTTCGCTGCTCTCTCTCGTGTCGATTCCGCTGACGCTATATGTCGCGATCCTGGCCGCGCGCTGGGTCCTGTTCACGGCGCATTGGTCGGTCGTGGTCGACAATCTGGCCGTATTGCTGGTCGGGACGTTTCCCAGGGACCAGATCTGGCGTGCGCTGGTTGCTGGGGCCGGACTGAGCGCACTGTTCGGCATGACCCTAGGTCTCGTGTTGATCGCGAAACGCTGGAAGCGCTACGTTGTCATCGCAGCCGCTCTGGCGTTGGCCGCCGCAGTATCTTACGGGATGCAACTGCAGTGGCTCGCCGGTGCGTTCGGCTGCCTGTCCATTGCCCTTGCAGCATGCGCCGCTACGAGCCGCTGGCCGCAGATCGGTCGCGGCATGGGCCTGTTGTGGCTTCTGGGCGTGGGTGCCCTCTGCGCGTTGCTGGTTCCGGCCGGCGTCGACCGATGGGGTGGTCTGCTTCTGAGCGTCCTCGTGACGGTGATTGCCACCTTGCTCAGCCTGCCGGTAGGCATCCTGCTGGCATTCGGCAGAAATAGTCGATTCTCGAGCCTGCGACTGGCGTGCTCGGGGTACATCGAATTGATGCGTTCCGTGCCGCTCGTCTGTACCGTCTACTGGTCATGGATCATTATTCCGCTGGTGTTTCCCCCTGACATTCACATTCCCGATCTGGCTCGGGGCGTCGCGGGTTTCGTACTGTTCTACGCGGCCTACGCCGCCGAGTATGTACGTGCGGGTATTCAGAGCGTGCCGCGGGGGCAATCGGAGGCAGCCCGGTCATTGGGCTTCAGCAAGCTGGACGAGAGTTTCATCGTCGTTCTTCCGCAGGCGTTGAAGGCGGTGATTCCTGCGCTCGTCGGGAACGTGCTTGACCTGTTCAACAACGTACCAGCGCTGTTCATCATCGGGCTCACCGATTTCCTGAAGGCCGGACAGACGGTGCTCGCCAATCCGCAGTACAGCAGCTCGCAATATGAAGTCTACGTTTTTCTGTTCGCAGCTTACCTTGCGATCGGCTCGCTCATATCGTACGGGGCCCGCCGTATCGAACTGAAGATGAGCGAAGGGGCGCGCTAACCGGCGCGTCGAACAAACTGATGGCCGGCCTCTTTGCTGGGTGAAGATATTTTTGACGAAGGAGTGGATATGTCCGCGATTGTCCAAATGCACAGGCTGAACAAATCGTACGGCGCATTTCACGTGTTGAAAGACATAGATCTGCAGGTACAGGGTGGCGAAGTGGTTGTCATTATCGGTGCGAGCGGCTCCGGCAAGTCGACCCTGATTCGTTGCGTCAACGGGCTGGAGAATTTTGGCGACGGACGGCTGATTGTCGATGGCATTGAGCTGGCGCCATCGGAGGATGGGTTCGGAACGTCGAGGAAGGAATTGGCCGGTATCCGCAGGGAAGTCGGCATGGTGTTCCAGCACTTCAACCTGTTTCCGCACAAGACTGTTCTGGAAAACGTGATGCTTGCGCCGATCCGCGTCCGCAGGTGGCCACGTGCGCGTGCTGAAACGATTGCCCGCAAGCTCCTCGAGCGCGTTGGCTTGCGCGACCATGTCGACAAGTACCCCTCCCAGCTTTCCGGCGGGCAGCAGCAGCGGGTCGCCATTGCCCGTTCGCTGGCTATGGAGCCGCGGATCATGCTGTTTGACGAGCCGACCTCGGCACTTGACCCGGAAATGGTAGGCGAGGTTCTTGAAGTGATGCGCGAGCTTGCCAGTTCGGGGATGACGATGATGATCGTTACCCATGAAATGGGCTTCGCGCGCGAGGTGGCAGACCGGGTCATCTACATGGACCACGGCAAGGTGCTCGAACAGGGCACGCCGGCAGTCATTTTCGACAGTCCCACGCATGAGCGAACGCGAACGTTCCTGTCACGGGTACTCAAGCATTGATGCCGCAGCGACGCTCACCGATCCAGGAACGTATGCCGCCCGCGCATGGGTGAGGGTGGTATTGAGACGGCCAGCGTCGACATGAAAGCGGCCGATGCGCCACCCGGCGCGAGCTCAAGCTAGACGGGCGATTTGAAGAAGTCGGATTTTCAATAGAACACCTTGGGAAATACAACGATGAAACTGCTTCGTTATGGGCCAAAAGGCCAGGAAAAACCGGGCTTGCTGGATCACGAAGGCAAGATTCGCGATCTGTCGGATGTCGTTTCCGACATCGCTGGTGAGGTGCTGACGGACGCCGGACTTGCTCGGGTGCGCGCGGTCGATCCCGCGTCGTTGCCTCTCGTGCCGGGCGAACCGCGCATCGGTCCGTGCGTGGGCGACATCGGCAAGTTTGTCTGCATCGGCCTGAACTACGTCGACCACGCGGCCGAGTCGAATCTGCCGGTGCCCACTGAGCCGATTGTGTTCAACAAGTGGACGAGCGCCGTGTGCGGTCCGAATGACGGCGTTGAAATCCCGCGTGGTTCCAAGAAGACCGACTGGGAGGTTGAACTCGGAGTCGTCATCGGCAAGCCTTGCAAGTACGTCGACGAAGCAGATGCGCTTGCGTACGTAGCGGGGTACTGCGTCATCAACGACCTTTCGGAGCGCGAATGGCAGATCGAACGCGGCGGTACCTGGGATAAGGGTAAGGGCTGCGATACGTTCGGTCCGATCGGTCCCTGGCTCGTGACACGCGACGAGGTGGCCGATCCGCAGGCACTCGATCTGTGGCTCGAAGTCGACGGCCATCGCTACCAGAATGGCAATACGCGCACCATGGTGTTCAGTGTCGCGAAGCTGGTCTCGTATCTGTCCCGGTGCATGAGTCTGCAACCGGGTGATGTGATCTCCACCGGCACGCCGCCGGGAGTCGGAATGGGTGTCAAGCCGTCGCCGATCTACCTGAAGGCGGGTCAGAGGATTCGCCTTGGCATCGAGGGCCTCGGCGAACAGCGCCAGACTGCGTACGCGGCCGAATGACACGTTGGTCGCCTGCATTCCGGCGAACAACCCAACGGCGAGCTTGTTCTTCCTTGCATGCCCCGGGGGACAGTCCGCGTGAACTGCCCCCCGTGAAATGCACATGCAGTTGTCCAAACGTTTCTGTTGGCGCTGGCGCCGTCCACTGCTCGCGCACGAGAATCTCCCTCACGATGACGCCAAAAAGTAAGGCGATCAGAAAACCACGGGCTAACATGCTCTGTTCGCTGCGCGAACGCTCAAGACAATGATCTCGACCGAGGACCTGCACTTTTTCACCATGCTTGCGAGTGCCGTGTCGCTGGCGGATGCCGCGCGTAAGCTCAATGTCACGCCGCCCGCGGTCACGCAGCGACTGCGTCTCCTGGAAACCCGGTTGGGCATGCGGTTAATCGACCGGTCGGGTCGGCGCATGGTGCTCACCGATGAGGGCGAGCTCCTTGCAATACATGCGCGCCGGATCTGCGATGACATCGGCAATTTGTCGGACAGGCTGGCGTCGCGACGCGATACGGTGACCGGACATCTGCGCGTGATTGCGCCGCTCGGTTTCGGGCAGCGTTACGTCGCGCCGGCCATTTTGCAGTTTCGCAGCCTCTATCCGGGAGTGGGCGCAAGCCTGATGCTATCCGATCGTCCCGCGCGCATTTCAAACGACATGTGGGATCTGATGGTCCATATCGGCGAATTGCGCGATTCGTCGCTCGTCAGCCGGCGCCTTGCGCCTAACCGGCGCATCCTGTGCGCCGCGCCTCGCTATCTGGCCCAGCGCGGCGAACCACGGCATCCGGACGAACTGCTCGCGCATGACTGTATTGCGCTGCGCGAAAACGATGAGGACGTGACCATGTGGCGCTTCACGCCGAAACATGACGGCACACCGGCGAACGTCCGTATCGAGCCGGTCTTGACGAGCAATGACGGCGGCACCGTGCGCGATTGGGCGCTTGCGGGGCTCGGCATCATTGCGCGTTCCGAGTGGGACGTCGCCGAACATCTGCACGCGGGGCGGCTCGTCCCGCTGCTCGAGGCATGGACGCAGCCGGACGCCGATATCGTTGCGCTGATCAGTTCGCGGCATGGACGCTCGCTGCGTGCTACGCGTTTTCTGGACCTTCTTCAGACGTCGACGTTGCAACAACCCTGGTTACCGCGCGGTGGCCTCGAATAACCCCAGCGTGGCAAGCGCGGACAGGCCTCAGGTGCTGCTGTGCTGCTGGATTGATGACTCCCGTGAGTACCACGTGACCAGCATGGTATCGCGCGCGGCGCCGCCATGCTGCGATCAAACGCCCTGATGCACTTCAATTGCGGTAGTCGGGTTCCGCATGCCAAATGCCGGCGTTAAGTTGGTCTGGCGCCGTGGGCCCAACGATCGACTGAGAGTTCCTGCAGAGGGCACCTTGTCCCAATTTGCAGCCGCCCTTTAAATGCGCGATCTGCACCTTTCTTACCTGACTAACTTCCCCAGTAGTTGGCCTCAAAACCTATAGATCGGTCACCAGCTCTGGAAAATGGGTGGACCTCCACATTCAATGCCGAACGTAAAAGTGCAGACTTCTCGGGACGGTTTTTTCACGGAAGTGATAGGCAAACTTTCTCCGGGTTTGCACTGCGTTGGTGAAAACCGTCCGAAAACGCACAACGAGTTAACGTTTTAGGTTCTCCCACTAGCTTTGCCCAGGTACGACATTACAGCTTTGCCATAACAAACTTTGTCAAAGCCATTTCAAGATGTCGCAGTGGCGGCCAGATAGAAATGTCGTGTTTTTACGGGTTAAAAGGCCTGTCTCCAAAGGGTTACCGTTCACTCAGTGTTGAAGGACAGTGCCTGAAAAGGCAGGGCGCTTAGACGGCCCATCACGATGGATGGCTCAGTCGACGAAAACGCGGGCCGAGAAATGTCCAGCTGCAATCGCGGGCGCGTCGCACTCGGAGCGCTCGTGCGAGCCGATTCGCATCGTTGACAGGACAACGTGATGCATTTGTCACATTCTGTTGATACACAGGAAGTGCAATCCGCGAAGGAGGTTGATTTGGACGTCCGAAAGTCAGCGTGACACGTCGATAGCGCAACGAAGCATCCATTTGAGACCTGCTTCGTCGACCTTGGTGTGCGCACGAGTAACGGATGGCCGACCGGGGTACGCGTTTTTTGCGTGGGCTATCCAATCCAGGACCGGTGGCCGGTGCTGGACCTTGAGGTCGCCTACGAACAGACGCTCAACGACCTGCCAAAACGCGGCGAATTAGAGCTTGGTCCAGGCGGGGGTTCCAAAGGTTTACTTGTCTCTTAAAGCCTCCTGCCCGAATCTCTGAAAAGAGTGCGCGAACAGGTCCTCGTCACCATCATCGGGCGTGATGAGACCAAAACCCTTTGCGTCCTTGAACCACTTCACACTACCTGAAGCCGTAGTTCGAAAACCTGTTGTTTGACGATGTGTCGCCGACGGGTTGACCTACCAGCCTCTCCCTTCGAATACAGCCTTACGCCAGGCCTTCAAAAATCCCCCGAGTCCGCCGTCCATCCAGAAAACACCAGCGCAGTCCGAGAGTGCGATTCGAGGCCTTCCCCGGGTCGCAGCCCGCATCGAGCAGCCACCGTGTCATATAAAGCAGCGGGACACGACTAACGCATACCCCGGACCCTCACGCCGCAAGCGTCCAGCGTATCCGGGTTTTAATCGGCCGTTTGCGCATCGCCGCTATGCAAACGGTCCGCTCGTTAGCGGCACATCGACGCGACCCAAGCGTGTCGAACTTGCAGGAGAAGTATCATGAAGTATTCACTGAAGCTCGCCCTGGCCTGCTGGACCGTTGCTGGAACGTGTGCGACGGGCGCCGCGTTTGCTCAAGGTGGTGGAAATGGCAATGGTGGGAGTGGCGGAGGCAACGCGCATGGCGCGGCGACGGCCGGCATGACCTACCACGGGGACCCTGTCTCGGGCCCGCTTGCTGCGATACCCGGCAAAGTGGAAAACAGCACATCCGGGTATGGCGGTGTATCCGGAAGCATCGGTGCAAGTGGTAGTTTAACGCCCTCGGGAGCGGCTACCTGTGGTCATCGGCCCCAATGCAACGCCGACAGCGGCCACTAAACAAAGAAATCCAAAACGGTGGGGCTTTCGCGGATTGGCTTGCCTCATCCGCGAAAAGCCCTGTCGGGCGGTAGCCGGCAGAATGGCGGTCGCGTAGGTCGGTCGCTGACTCGTCGGGTCAGCTGAACAAACCTGGCCCGTTTCCGGTGAACGTCCGTAAAGCGGATTGAGGCTGGGTCGTGCGGTCACGCTTACTGCGGTCTTGTCCTTTACGAGCATCTGAAAAATTCGCCTTGTACGTCCGGAAGCGCGGTCAGGTTCGAGGTCAAAGCGATAGGTTTTTCGATTGTACCGGCGATACCTGAAGTCGCTGCCAGTCTAGAGGGGAGCCTTGCCGCAGACACGGTGCATCAGCGTGCAGCTGAGGCAGACATTTTCGTTGTTGCTAGAAGCTTTTAAATTCTAGATGCCGCACCGACGAAAGCCATTCGCTAGATATTCTTTACTTCTTCTACCTAGCCATTTGCGCCGCCACGCGCGGTCCGGAAAATAGGTAAGCTTGATAAGAAACGCTCACATTCGCGTGTAATCAATTTGATGATGCGCGATGCGGACGCCTTCCAGCTCCGCTCTGGCCTGTAGGCGTACCGGATGGTGGGCATACTGCTTCAGCGCATCCATCGACTCGAATTCGGAGTAGAGAACGACATCGCAGGCATAGTCCACGCGACTAACGTCGACTCCGACCTCAAGATGTCGCAGACACGGGATTCGGCCGCGCATGCCCTCAAATATGCGCTTGACCTGCAGCGCCGCACGCTCCCGTTCCGCCGCTGACTCCCTACGGACGTCCCGCATCACGATGAGCTTAATCATCTCCTTCCTCCTCGGTTCGCTGCACAGACGGACGGTCCGGGCGAGCGTGATTGCTGACCGCGAACTGGGGGAGGTAGTTCATCAGGAACCTGACGCGGAATACCGGAGTCGCGGGTCGGTTCAGAGCTAGTGCGTCACTGCGACTCCGGGGCGTCGAGTCGCGCTTGCGCAATCTCGGGCGGGTGTTGACAATGATACGCATCGAACAGTTGCGAGCAGAGCTGGCCAAGCGACTCAAGGCCAACGGCCTGGTCCGCGTGCTCGACCTCGCCTGCGCTGAGCATGTCATCGAGAACCGGAGCGAGACGGCGCAGTCGTACAAACATGGCGGCTTCTACTTTCATTTTGGACCTCCTGTTGCCGGACGGTGGAGCGCACCCTGGTCGTCCATCACCGGGCGATGCTTCGTTAGTGACTTCGACTCAACATACGCCAAGTCCAGCGAGCGTCAGGTGCCTGTGCGGGTCTTGACCAGCTCGCTGCCCAGAATCATTGAGTCTCCTCCGCGGTTTCGGGGACGGTAGACCGAGTCGCCCAGGTTGATAGGCTTGCCGGACAGGGCGCAACGCCCCGACGCGCGAGCGAGACACGGCGACCAGACCTGCTCTTCGTAGTTGCAAAGCGTCGGGGTCACGCTAACACCGTGAACACGAATTCGACAGGCGCTGCACGACCGTCACAGTAAGGGTGGTGCGCACGTCGCCGCGGTCCGTCTGCCGCGGACGGAACGACGCCCAAGCGTCCGGGCGCTTCGCAGACGAAGCGCAGTAAGCGGACTTCGACCGGGGTGGCCGGCCCGGTCGATGCGGCGAGCGGTGATGGCCTGAAGCAGTGCGGGGACAATAGACGTATGTTGGAGCCATTCTCTGACAGGATGTCCGAAGTCGTATTGGGTTCAACGTTCAACATCGTGTTCCTCCCTTTAGCACTGTTTCGGGCGGCTGTGCTCTCGTCGATGCGGTACTCCTCGACGGAGACAGGAATGGTTTTCCATTGCCGGCGTATCGCCGGGACCGGTCACGGCGATTGAACCCTACCGTGAACTGTGCAGCCGAAGCAGTTCGAGCAGGCGCGAGGCTGCAAATGGTTTTCTCAGAAACGCCGACACCCGCAGGTGGGGCGGCGGTGTCGCCACCGCTGAATTCAGAAGGACAGGAATAGTTGCAAACTCCGGCTCGGCCGCGAGCGCGCCGATGAGGGCGGCACCGTCCATGACCGGCATCGTGAAATCCGAAACCACGATGTCCGGGCGCCTTCGGCGCGCTGCGTGCAGTGCCTCATCCCCGTTCGACGCAGTCATAACCTCGTAACCTTCCCCGCAGACCAACGTCTCAAGCGCCTGAAGCAGGTTCATGTCGTCGTCGACCAGTAATACCGTCACCATGACCCGGCCCAAAGCGGTGGGTTTTCACTTCTCTGTCTGCCCGGCAACGGCTATTCCGTTGCTCGCGCGCGTTGCAGAGGTCGAATGCCCGCTGACTTGCGGAGTTCTGCGCTGTCATCACGGCGAGCGCTGTCTCGATGAGACAAGAATAGGCTTTGGCGAAGGGCGAATCTACTCTGCGGTTGGATATGCCGATGCCGCGTTAGCGTAACTCGCTTATACGAGCGTATAACCGCGGTGAGGAGACTTATCGAGCGGTGTCGTACTGCAACAAACGGGCAAAAGCGCTCCGCGTCTCGGACCGATACAGCGCTTGTCTGTTCGTCCGGCAGATTTTTTCATTCTTTAAGTAACGCCGGAATGAGAACCGAACAGTCGGAGAAGTCGAAAGCGTCGGCTATTATCCGGAGACCTATGCAAGCGATGGGTGCAGTGGCGCTAAAGGGAGACGTTCTGTGCGCACGACAGTTTCTTCACATGAAAGCAGAAGCCTGCGGTACCTGGCGACGCTGTGGATGGCAGGCTGTATCGCGCTCGGAGCCGTCACTGCAACCTGTGTCCTGCTGGACCAGGAAGAGAGCACCGCTGGCTTCCTGCTTCTGGTTGTCGTTGTTCTCCTGTCCCTGCTGGACAGCTTCATCTCATCGGTCATTTTCTCGGTTGTCGGCGCCGCGCTGCTCAGCTATTTTTTCACGGCACCCATCAATAGCATTCACATCAGCAAACCCCAGGATTCCTTCGCCCTTGTTGCCTTTCTCGTCACGTCACTCGCAATCACTACCCTGGTCAGGCGGATTGGCCGCGTTGAAAAGACGCAGCGCGCGCAGGCAGAGTTGCTGGAGCTGACACACGACAGTATCATCGTGCGCGATAAAAACAACGTGATTACATACTGGAATCATGCAGCAGAGTCGCTCTATGGATGGAAGAAGGAAGAGGCGATGGGGAAGTTCATCGACGAATTTCTGAGGACGGTGTTCCCACTGCCTCGAGATGAGCTCCAGCGGATTTTTCTTCGCGAGGGCCAGTGGGAGGGCGAGTTAATTCACAAGAGGCGGGATGGCACCGAGATAATCGTGACAAGCCGCTGGGCGCTGCAGCGCGACGGCGCGGGAAACCCGCTGGCCACGCTTGAGACCAACAATGACATCACGGAGCGCAGGCGCGCCGAGGAGCAGCTTCGAAAAAGTCAGGCACAATACTTTGCTGAAGCACAGAAGCTGAGCAAGACCGGCAGTTTCGATTGGAATGTCTCGAGCGGCGAACTCTTCTGGTCCGAGCAGACTTCTTCCATCTTCGAATACGAGCTGGCGGTCGCGCCCACCATCGAACTGGTCAGGCAGCGGGTGCATCCAGACGATATTCCCCTGTTCGACGAGAAAGTTGCAAACGCGCGCAGTTTGGCTGCCGGGTTTGACATCGAGCATCGGCTGCTTTTTCCTGATGGACGCATCAAGTATCTCCACGTCGTTGGAAGGGCAGCGAACGGTCAGCCGGATAACGAACAGCTCATTGGGGCCGTGATGGATGTGACGCGAGCCAAGCAAACCGAGGAGCAGTTGCGGCATGCGCAAAGCGAACTTGGACGCGTAGGCCGGGTAACGGCGCTTGGTGAGCTGAGCGCATCAATCGCCCACGAAGTGGGACAGCCCCTTGCCGCCATCGTAACAAGCGGTGAAGCATGTCTGCGCTGGCTGCATCGCCAGCCTCCGAACATGGAAGAAATAGAGGGTTGCGTGAGCCACATGACAGACCAGGGAAATCGAGCTGCAGAAATCGTGCAACGCGTGAGGGCGCTCATGAAGGGGGCGCCGCCGGACCGGGCAGCGATTGCAATCAATGACGTGATCGAGGAGGCGATTATCCTTATCAGGCGAGATATTGAGCGCCAGAGTGCCTCTCTGACACGTCGTCTTGCCAGGGAGCTACCGCTGATACAGGGCGACCGTGTGCAACTCCAGCAGGTGCTCGTCAATTTAATCATCAACGGTCTGCAGGCGATGGCGAGCGTCAACGGCAGGCGCGAACTTGTCGTTCAGTCCCGCCTTGACCCTGAAGGCAATGTTGTCGTGGCGGTAAGGGACTCGGGAGCTGGCATCCACGAGGCCAATCTTCCGCAACTCTTTGAACCGTTTTTTACGACACGCAGTTCCGGCATGGGAATGGGGCTTGCTATTTCCAGTTCTATTGTTGAAGCCCACCGTGGGCAAATCTGGGCCTCCAATAACCCTGAAGGTGGTGCGACGTTCTCGTTCAGCCTTCCGCCAGCCATGAAGGAGGAGGTGCGAAAGTGACGTACGGTGACCGACGCGCACATAGTTCGGTTCACATATACATTTGTACGATGTCACCGAACGCGGCTGTGAAGTAATCTGCTAATCAGGAGAGGCGGGCGGCACCGACCACACGTCATCCTCAGAGAGAATAATCGAGGGCCCCATTTTGCAAATTACGCCAGTCGTTTCGATTGTCGACGACGATTCAGCCGTCCGTGTTGCGTTAAGCAGCCTTATCCGGTCGCTTGGCTGGACCGTGCGCATGTATGAGTCGGCAGAAGAATTTCTTGCATCCGGGCAGGCCGCTCATACCTCCTGCCTGATTTCCGACATCCGTATGCCTGGGATGTCGGGTATCGAGATGCATGAGCGCCTTCGCGCCCAGGGACATGCCCCGGCCACCATTTTTATCAGTGCATATCCGACGTCGGCATTGCAGGCAAAAGCGGCGAGTAACGGCGCACTTGTGGTGCTCCAGAAGCCTTACCAGGCCACTGCAATGACTCACTGGCTCTCGGTCGCTCTCGGAAATCCGTAGCGAATCATCGACGCTGTGCAGAAGTGCTAACGCACGACGGCACTCAATGATGACCGCCGTGGGGCAGACGGGGCGGAGACACCCTCTGATGTTCTTGCTCTGGCTCTCTAAAACTGCAAGCGCGGCCAGCGGCTGGCAAACCACCGGTCCCATTACACTCACGGGTGCCGCATCGACGGAGTAATTGTTAGGCCAACCAGCAATCCTTCCGGAGAAAGAAATCGTGTGACTGTTTGACCCCACGGTTCCTTCTTGCTCTTAATGAGAATTCGATAGCCTCGAGATTCCAGTTCCGCAGTTGCTCCTTCGACATCCTCGACATCAAATTCGAGCCATGCCTGGGGAACGGGCGTGTCGTCCGGCCAGGAATCTTTGCCAAAGCAGGACTGCGCCGCCTGCTCGAGCGGCCATAAAGCAAAACTCTGAACTCCTTTCAGAGCCTCAGTATGCAGATAACCGCCCGCCTCCTCCTTGAATGAGATATTGAACGTCTCCCCGTACAAGTTCCGTCCCGCGATTTTATCGCGGACGATTGGTCCAAATCCGGCAACGAACAGGACCTTGATGCGCTCAAAATCTTGCATGTGAACACCTCCTTTGACTGCGGATGCGGCAGGTAGTGGGCGCGTTCCAGCATGGACAAATCACGGATGAAGCGGCTCACACCTTTCTTCTGCCGGCTTGACTGCAGCTTTCGCGGTTACGCAGCGCGATTGCGGAACCGGGCGATTCAATGGCCATGCCCGCCTCCGTGCCCGCCATGACCGCCCCAGTGGCTATGTCCACCACCCCAGTAACCGAAGTTGAACGACACCGACGGCCCCCACCAGCCGGGCCCGCCATACCACGGGTAGGGGGGATAGTACGCCGGGTAGTAGGCGGGCGCGACGTACATGGGCGCCGGAAAGACATACGCGGGTTCACTCGGGGATGCGGGCGGGATGTTCTGGGCGTCGGCGCCGTTCGACAAGCCGTAGCGTTGAGCAGGGACTTCGTGCTGGGTAGCGACAGTAGGAACGGCGGGATAATATCCGTATGGATAGTAGCCGGGGTAGACGTAGTAGCAGCCGGACAGCGCAAGCAGTACAACGGTGCTACGGTCAACAACAATTCGGGCGTGACCACGACGACAGTCCGACTTTTGAACTCGGAGGATGCCGGCAGCGCCCACGTCGTTACCAGTGTGACCCTTGAGCACGGCGTGCTATGGGAACCGACTATTGGCAAGAACAGCAAGGCGGCGGTGGCACTCAATACGGGGCATCCGTTCTACACGAAAGCGTAGGCGCATATGACGGGTTGTAACCTCCGCTGGGTCATTTCCTCAAGTAGGGACTCGCGCCCGTTAATTCGCTTTGTCTAGATTCAAATCGAAATGTGAGCGAGGAGCGGCCGTATAGAACCCGACCAGGGGAAGGTGTCAGCGGCCGCCGCCATGTCCGCCCCGGCCTCCATGTCCACCTTCGCCGGCATGTCCGCCCCAACCTCCGCGTCCGCCGTGCCAGCCACCGTGCCAACGGTCGCCGTGCCAGTAATTGCCGTACCGGCCGCCCCAGGCGCCGCAGTCGCCCCAAATACCGCAGGTCCCGTACCCCGGCCCGTACGAGGGATAGCCGTAGACTGAATCGTATGGCTGGACATTTCCATATCCTGGTGCGACGGCGCACCCACACAGGCTCGCTGCCACAGTAAGCAACGCAACTAACTTACGCACGAATTTCTCCCGAGTGATGCTGAGGGTAAAACACGTAGCGGGAGCGGGCAGCAACGAGAGTAGTTGCGATAGCCGAGACCATCGAAAGAAAGCTTGCTGCGGCTTGATTCTTCGATTTTCTCACGCTCAATACCAAGCCTAAGGACGACAAGCCGCCATGTGGCCACTTCACCCCTTACTCCTTAACTGCGCTCGCCGAAACAGCGGACACGGAAAAATATAGAGTGGTGTCCATGGCGTACGGATGGACGCGAGATTACGAACAAGTCATAAACGTCACACTCATCCGACGCTGGAGTCGTGCAAGAGGTTTGCTCCTCTTATCCGTGCTTCAAACTCGCTCGCATAACGTCGATGCGCCTGCAAGACCCTAGAAGCAGCAGCTTCGAGGGTTGAGATAGATATCAGCTTGCCTCGCCCGGTCGCACCTGGAGCCAGGCCGCGCGATGCGGTATTACGTCACGGTTCGTATTCAGTTGACAGAACGTCGGGCGCCACCCGGCCGTTGACGCACGGTACAAAGACGTGGCGATTCCGCGGACCTTCCAACTTGCAAGACCCATTCATTTGAAACGCTATGTGACGGCTCGTTGCCTCGTTGCCTGGAAGCCGGCATTTTTGTTTACCGCCCCGGCCGTGGTTACAACGGCGTAACTGCTTTTTAAGGCTGTCCTAACTCTTGCATGCCATCGTTGCCAGGACTCACATCAAAGCTTCTGTTTTGCCGCCGGCGCATCAGCAGCGTCTTTGCCCGGCCATTAGCGCTACGGCGACGGCACCGAAATAGCTACGAAAGGAAATTCAACCCACCATGTCTATCAAATTGCGAACCCGAACACAAACCCGACCGACCACCCGCAGCAAGCATTCTGTCGATGGTTTCAGCTGCCGCAACCACTCCCGCTACTCTCCGCACCCGCGACGTGTCTCGCCCTCAGCTCCGGGAGACATTCGTGCGTAAGTTAATAGTGTTACTCGCCGTGGCAGCGAGCCTAGGTGGTTGCGCCGTCGCAGCAGGGTATGGAAATGCACAGCCATATGGAGATGCGCAGCAATACAATTCTATCTACGGCTATCCTTTCTACGGGCCGGGGTACGGGACCTGCAGTATTTGGGGCGATTGCGGCACCTGGGGTGGCTGGTACGGCTATCACTGGTACGGGTACCGTGGGCACGGTGGATGGCATGGCGGGCACGGTGGATGGCATGGTGGTCATGGAGGTTGGGGAGGACATGGCGGCGGAGGCGGGCATGGCGGCCGCTGAAACGTTCCCTTGGCCGTTCCATACGGCCGCTCATATTTCGCTTTGAATCGGCCAGTCGATGCTCGTAGAAAGCATAGGTTAAAGCGAGGAATATCTGCGACGGGGCGTCGCAGATATTCCATTTGAGGTAAACGGACCATTAGTGCCCACGCCATCAAAAAACGACCAAGGAATCGATGCCTTTCGCGGTTAGTCCCCAAACGGGTTGCCGGTGCCTTTCACTTCGGTATTGAGGTTGTATTCCGCACGCACGACCTTGAGTACGCCCTCGATGTCGCGCTCGAAGCCGACCGCGTTGCCGAAGTGAGTCATGTTCCAGTTGCAGCCTGTCTTGTCAACCTCTTGCAACTGCGGCCGCGGCACACGAAACTTCACGCCATCCTCGACGATTTCCTGCAATCGATGGATTCGCCGGTTGACCTCCTGCTGTAGCTGCGAAGCGTTGAGCGTCTTGCGTATCATCCAAGTCTCCTTCCGGTTGCTCAAGACAGTCTAGCGCAAGTGAGGCGTTTCGCGACCTCGCGCTGAAAAGCAAGTGCCTGAGAGAGAGCAGGCACCTTGGTCCGTCGGGGTGCGTCAGTAAGTCCGTACGCGACAATCACGGCGACGCTGCCGCCAATGCCACGACCACCGGCGGCGCCGACGACCGACATGCTATTCACTGCTCGCTTTGTCTTCGTTTTAGATTCAATGTCTTCGGTCGCAGAACCACGTTCGAGGACCAGCATGCGAATCATGGTCCATGACGGGTCGCGTTTTCTTTGCAATCAAAGCGTCAGCTTGAGATGCAGCTTCTTCAGCTTCGTCTGGTTTTGTTCTAGTGTTGCCATTGCGACCCTCAAGATGATTGCTGACTCACCGCACCACGTCATAGGCGTCGTCATCAACACGTAACGCGAACAGCAAAGGTTGCGTAACCTGTTTCACCATTTCAGATGCGCCCGACAAATCACCAGAAGCAAAAATCCGGGAGTAAAGTCATGAAATCAATGCGCTGTGTGGTCCGGAGCTCGGCATTAGTCGGACGCGCCTGCATCGTTGTCCTGATGTTACTGATGCCATGTTCCAGCCACTCACAGGCATCTGGCACTGCAGCAGCGTCGATGCCAACATCTCGGCCCCCCGTACCGTCAATCAGGCTCCCGCCCTCCGTGTCTTCATCTACGAATGCCCCAGCTATTGCAGCCAGTGTCGCGTCGCAAGTGTCTCAGCAGCCAGCTCTGACGGGGAAAAGCTCCCCTTCAGGTCAGTCTACCAATCCTGCACCAGGCACCACGTCCGTATCGGCTCCCGCAAGCGGCGTCGCGCCCGAGCCGAGCGAGCAAGTGGGGAAGAGCTATGGTTGGCTTATTGCAAGCGGTCTCGCTGCGTTATCACTGTTTGCGTCCATATTCGCCATCCTTCTGTCGATTTTGACAATCTGGCGCAATTGGTCCATTGCCCGTGTCAATCTTGTCGCCAACTGCCACAAGACATACGGCGATATCTTCAGCGAGCTTTTTGAGCTCAACGAAGAGGCGAAGATGCAGGGTCCGGTGCCAGCCGGGCTACCGGGGACCGCGAATCCGCCGGCGGTCGACCCTATGCCTGTTATCAAGCGGCGGGCGCACAAACTTCTGCTGAGGCTATGGAACCTGCAGCACGAACAATATCTCTACTTTCGGGAGGAGCTCATTCCGCAACCCGTGTTCGAGAGCTGGCTGATCTATCGATACGCGGACTACCGCAGCACTGATTACAATTTTGACGGCATTGGCTACAAGTGGACGTGGGACACACGGAAAAGAGAATTCGCCCACCAAAGCGATTTCGTTGAGCTTATGGACCTTGCCATGGACACAGCCAACAAGCACTCGAACGCTGCTGACGCCGCATCGCTCGCAGTGCAGGACGCAATGTACCTATACAAACGCTCAACTGCGGGGTCAAACATCCGGCGCCATTGGAGCAGAATCGCAGATTTCTATAAACACTGAAGGGTGGGCGACAATCGCGATGAGGCAGCCGACGCGAGTGCGAAGACAAGTCAGACATACATATGCTTCCGGTGCAGCGGAAGCTTCATTAGCAGGCTGTTGAAAAACTGTTTCGAGGGGTGCTCGCAAGCGGTTTTCCGGGGTGACCTCACCCTTACCGAGGTTGCGCGAGCGGCTTGCAGGCCGTTTTGTGAGGCCCGTGATTTTCACTGGCGCTTCGTCAGGGAGAATTTCAACAGCCTGTTAGAAAGACGAGTACGCTATGGGCGAAAGATACTTCTTTTTCGCCCGGTCGGAATGATGCACCGGCGGAGCATAAGTTACGGCACGGGATACGAGATGGTCCACGTTGAACGATTAGAGTACGTTCGTACATGAAACCGGTGCAAACGACCACAGCACCGAAAGTCCTATATCGGGGCGGCTCATAACGCGCCCAAACGCCGCCAGCAAAAACTGCAGTAACCTGAACTGCACCCCAAAAGTTGGACACCGATCCAACCTTTTGGGGTGTTTTTCATGACGAAGTACAGTGAGCAGTTAAAGCTGAAGCTGGTGAAGCAGTACGTGGCCGGTTCGGCTGGTGTCGAGGTACTTGCAAAGCGGTATGGAGTGAGTCGCTCGGTTTTACAGCTGTGGATTTCGGCCTACGAGCAACATGGACGGGACGGACTGCGCAAGAAATTCAGTCACTATGACGCGCAGTTCAGGATGTCGGTACTCATGCACATGTGGCAGAAGGATTTGCCATACCGGCAGGTGGCTGCGGTGTTCGACATCCGCAGTCCGGGCTGCATAGCGCAATGGGAACGCCGGTATCATGAAGGCGGTATCGACGCACTGGCGCCTCGTCCACGATGGCGCCGCAAAACCATGACCCAGCCAGTTCCTGAAAAGCCGACCGAAGACAGTGCGCCAGATAAGCGCACGCGTGAGCAGTTGCTCAAGGAAAACGAGTACCTGCGCGCGGAGGTGGCCTATCTAAAAAAGCTCGATGCCCTGCTTCAGGCAAAGAAGCAGGGCGTGCAGAAGAAAAAGCGCAAATAGTGCAGGAGCTCCGGCAGCACCACCCGATGCCCGCTTTGCTGAAGGCAGCGGGTCTGGCGCGCAGCACGTTCTATTACCAGTTGAGCGTGCCGGATGCCGGTGAGCGGCACAAGGACCTCAAAACCCGCATCAAGACTGTGTATGAACGCCACAAGGGCCGTTATGGCTACCGGCGCATCACGGCGGCGATCCGGCAGGCAGGCCCGAGCGTGAACCACAAGACGGTGCAACGTCTGATGGGAGAACTGAAACTGAAATCGCTGGTGCGCGCGAAGAAATACCGCTCATGGCGCGGCGAAGTCGGCCGTATTGCGCCGAACCTGTTAAACCGCGAGTTCAGCGCACAGCAGCCCAATCAGAAGTGGGTGACGGACGTGACGGAGTTCAACGTGCTGGGTCAGAAGCTGTATCTCTCGCCGATCATGGATCTGTATAACGGCGAGATCGTGGCTTATCAGATGAACACCCGACCGGTCTTCGATCTGGTCAGCAGCATGCTAAAAAAAGCGCTGGCAAAGCTTGGTCCCCAGGAGACCCCGCTGCTGCATTCAGACCAGGGCTGGCAGTACCAGATGCCTGCTTACCGGAGGCTGCTGGATCAACACGGCCTGACGCAGAGCATGTCGCGCAAGGCAAACTGCTACGACAATGCGGCAATGGAAAGCTTCTTTGGCACGCTCAAGGCGGAGTTCTTCCGGCTGAGCAGGTTTGAAAGTATCGACGAGTTGAAGGCTGGCATCAGACAATACATTCACTACTACAACCACAAACGCATCAAGCTCAAACTGAACGGGCTGAGTCCTGTGATGTACAGAACCCAGCCCGCTCAAACCTGAACTCAAACTGTCCAACTTTGCGGGGTCAGTTCAACCTCGCCAACTTTGTTAAATATTTCTGAATGTGTGTAGTCTCTCGCATCGCTCCCGTAGATGACTTCCAGATGTGCTGGCTGCTGCGCAAGAGGGCTATATGAATTCAGGAAGCGGTTGAACGCGTCTTGCCATGCGGCCAATCATATTCAAATCGCGCAATGCGAATGCCAAAGCGATTTCCGCCGCGTGTCTGAGTTCAAGAGCGTCGTAAATTCCCTAACATCCCGCTCAATCAAGGTAACTGGAATACCTCGTTGAGTCGCCACTAGGGCGCATGCGACTCCGGATACGCCTCCGCCTAGAATCAGTAGCTCGTTTCCGAGGGTGCCGTCGATTTCTTCAGAGTCAGCGGCCAACCCTTCTGTCAGAAGAATCGCTCGAAACATTTGGTCACGGACGCTTCCCGTACGAAGGCCGGTGAGGTCATAACAACTTTCGCTGACGCGGTGAAACGCCAAGACCTGGTTTCGGAGCATCGCGCTCTCAGAAGACTATGACCTCCCATCGAGAGTACGAGATGGGGGCGAACTTGTTGAACTGCCAGTATCAGCGAACCCTGGAACGCCGCTCAATTACGAGTACACGCTCCCTATGCGATTCCAAGAAGCTACCCGTGAGCCAAAGTAATGGCAGATAGCAGCCGACAATCTAAGCTATCGCAGTAGCGAAAAATAGTCCAAAGGTTCGTGCAAAACTGCCCAATTCCATAACTACGCCCACCTTTTTTCAGGAAGAATCGACTTCGCGGTTTTCGGCCGCTTCACGGATGTGGAACCTGCCTCGCAACATCCCTGCGAGGACGCGGTCACCTTGACTTTAGGGAGGCAAGACAGGTCCTCAATAATCGCACATTCCCTCGTCGGCCCTTCGCAGCATACCTCGTTGCAGCTCTCGACAAACGCCATCAGAGTCGTTTCAAGCTGTCGCATTTCCTCCAGCTTTGCGCGCACTGCGTCCAGATGCACGTGCGCCATGTCACGCACTTCCACGCAAGAGCTGACTCCGTCCTCAAAAAGTTTTGACCAGTAGGCGAAACACGGCCGGATGTGAATGCCTGTGTCAACGGCGCCGAACGCCCATCAAGGGGGATTCGAACGCGCTCGAGCTTGGGCTGACAGGATGAACCCCGATTTGGGGTTCGTCGAATCACGTCCGCGAGCATTCAGTCGCTAGCGGGCGCAGCCGTCGGTGAATCAGTCGTCATCGTCGCCATGATGATGACGTTCCCATCCACGGTGGCGACCGTGGTCATGCCACCTGCGCTCGTCATAATCCCCTTCATAGCGGTAACTGTAGCCGTAGACCGGAGCGGGTGCGTAAACCACCGGTGGGGGAGCCTCGTATACGACTGGGGGTGGCGCGACATAGACGGGCCCGGGCACCCCCAGATAAACTCCGATGTCAGCGTGGGCGAGAGCCGCACTGGATGCGCACGCAGCGGAAAGTCCCACTGCCAGAAAAAGGGTCGCGTGTTTCATGGAGTTCTCCTGTCCTGCTCATTTCTGCCGGCCGCCAAACAATGGCGAACGACGCGGATTTTAGGGCTGGCGCGCGGAAGCAGGTGCGGCGGAAATGTCAAAACTGTATCCGGCAGTAACCCGCTGTGATGCTGCCGGTACCGACCATGCCTACGACGCGGTCAGGGAGTCGCCCGAGACACGGACACGTTCACCGACCTGAACATGAGGCTGTGTCGTGTAGGTGAAATTCCGGTAGCTGCCGTCCTGCATTCTGACCTGCACCTGGTAGGTCGTAGACTTGCGCACCGCATGCTCGATGCCATTGCCCGCAAACCCGCCACCGACCGCGCCAGCAATCGTTGCCAGAACGCGACCGCGTCCTCCACCGACCTGATTTCCCAACAGCCCGCCAGCGACAGCGCCGCCTACGGCTCCGAGCCCCGTCGTCGGCTCGGGGTCCTGGACAGCGTTGACGGCGACAACCTCCCCGGCATTCGGGTCAACTGCTACTGGCCTTGGAGCGGGTTGAGCCTGACTTTGATAGGTATCGTTGTTCGCATACCTCGGAGCCTGCTCAACCGGAGCGCTACGGTGATGATGGACGCGCGGCTGGGCTGGCGCCTCCTGCGTCGCACGTTGTTCAACGTACTGTTGCGGCGACGTGACCGGCGCGCTGGCGAGCGGGGCGACCGCCGCAGCAGCTTGCGTCGGAGGCGCCGTAACAGCTCGTGAAGTGGGCAGCATTCCGGTCATCGCCGCGATACCGGTCGCGCTGGCGAGGATAACGGCCACGGCCGCACTCGCGACCAGGGGATGGATGCGACCGCGCGGCGGCATGTTCGAGGCAACGTTCGTGTTCATTGCGAGCTCCACAGGGATGTGCCTTCAATAACGTCACAGCAGCGAGGATGGTGCACCCGCAAGCACAATGCTTTGTAAGCATTTGTACCGTCCTGGCCTCGCAATCCGGCGCGCCTGAAAGCTCAGACGCCCCCAGAGCGTGACAGTGACGATGGAAGTGCCGCGCGTCAGTTGGTTAGGCTCGAAGCTCAGGCGACGCCGGAATATGTGCCTCCACGCAGCCGTCCGGTTAAAACACTGGATGCGCAGCCGGATAAAGCGCCGTTCTCAGAGCCAATCCGCCGAGCACGACAAAGATAATCGCCGCAAGAATGTGAACAGCTCTTGTCGGCAGACGGTCGGCAAACTTGTGCCTAAGGTAGATGACCGGTACGTTCGCCAGCATCATGCCCAGCGTTGTTCCCGCGACTACGCCGAAGAACTCGTGAAAGCGCGCGGCCAATGCGATGGTGACGATTTGAGTCTTGTCACCCATTTCGGCGAGAAAGAATGTGAGCGCCGTCGTACCGAAGACGCCCATCGAGTTTTTCGTCAATACCGCATCGGCGTCGTCCAGCTTGTCCGGAATGAGAATCCACACTGCCATCACCGCGAATGACGCGACGACTGCCCAGTTCAGGATGCCTGGGCTTAAAACACTCGCAAGCCAGGGCCAAAGCGCACCGGATGCGGCATGGTTGATGAGTGTCGCGACAAGCACACCAAGGATGATGGGAATGGGCTTGCGATATCGTGCAGCCAGCACCAGAGACAGAAGTTGGGTTTTGTCGCCGATTTCGGCGAGGCCGACCACACTGGTTGAAACAAGGAAGGATTGCATGGGTTGTGAGAGCCGAGTCGCGCCGTAAGAACGCGATGACGCGCATTCCGGCGACGCGGCCAGGTCGGAATGCGTGTCATCGGTCTTGCCAGGCATTTAGCTACGCACGCCATAGCGGGTCTTTCGACTCGCCAAGTATGTTGACGTGCGCCCTCGAACATCGCGTTCGAGGCGGCTACTCCCCAATGAGCGGGTGCGCTTCTATCGCGCTAGGTGTTACAGAAACAAGTCGCCAGAATGAAGCGGCGGCGCTCCCCATCGATTCAGGTGTCCTGCGTTCGCGGCTGTTCGGACGATAACACTGGAGAATCGCGCTGCAACTTGGCCTCGCGCCGCGCCCGGTCGTTAATCACCTGGTGGCGCCGGTAGTCAGTCATCTTCTTCCACGCCCGAATTTCATCGAGTGTGCGAAAAAGACCCGACGCACAATTTGGTCTTCCCATCGAAGGCACAGACATCGATGCACGGCGACTTGACCGCCATGGGTCAGGCTGCCGCGTATGAAGGTCGCACTTCAACGGTGACATGCGACAGCCCCTTGAAGCGCCTGAGCACTGCGTGATAGAAGCGGGAGTCGCGCTGCGACTCACTCGTCGCCACTGACACCACGGCACTCATATGACCAGGACCCACCCGCCACACGTGCAGGTCGACAACCTTGTCGCCACGGTCCTCGATAGCGTTCCGGACGTTCTCGGCCATGCGCCGGTCGGGATTCATATCGAGCAGGATTGCACCGGTGTCCCGCATCAAGCCGTACGACCAGTTTGCAATCACCAGCGCACCGATGACCCCTGCGAGCGGGTCCATCCAGAGCCAGCCAAATGCACGTGCCAGCAGGAGACCGATGATAGCCAGCACGGAGACAGCCGCATCAGCCATCACATGGATGTAGGCCGACCGGATATTGTGGTCCCGGGTCGCCGCTTCATGCGCGTCGTCGTGGTGGTCATGTTCTTCGAATTCGACTTCGTGCTCGCCGTCCGGCATCCGCACGATGGCCTTGAAAGCGTGCGGCTCAGGAATGTCTTCCTTCGATTCCAGATAGGTGCCACGGTCAGCCAGCTCGAATACCTGTTGTGTCCCATCGGGGCGCAGCGTCGTAACGGACACCGCTGAAGCGTCGAGTCGCGAACCCTCAGTCGCCGGCGTAATCCGGAAAACGGGGGGAACCCCATCCTCGAAGATGGAAACGGCAAACACACCGGACGGCGCGAAAATCTTCTGCACCTCGTCTTCATGAGCATGGTCGTCGTGACCATGCCCATGCCCATGCCCGTGTCCGTGGCTATGACCATGGCCATGACCATGGCTATGGCCGTGGTCACCGCCGCTCAGCAGCCACACGCTTACCAGGTTGACCAGCAGGCCGACCACGGCGATAGGAATCGCTTCGCCGAAGTGAATCGGTACCGGCGACATAAAGCGCGAGACTGCCTCGTAGCCAATCAACACCGCAATCATTGCAAGCACGATGGCACTCGAAAACCCTGCGAGGTCGCCGAGCTTGCCGGTACCGAACACGAAGCGGGAGTCCGTGGCATGTTTGCGCGCGTAGGTGTACGCGAGGGCCGCAATCAGCATGGCCCCAGCGTGCGTCGACATGTGCAGGCCGTCGGCGACAAGCGCCAGCGACCCGAACATACTGCCGCCGACGATTTCAATCAGCATCATCGCGCTGCACAGGGCAATCACAGCCCACGTCTTGCGTTCGTTTTTTTCATGACCGGCACCCAGAAAGATGTGGTCATGTCCTGCGCCGAATGCGGCGTCTTTGAACTCACTCATTTTTGACTCTACTTGAAATAGCTGTGAACAACTTCGATGAGCTGTTCGGTCGCGCTGTCACCTGGTTCCTCGCCGCTCTCCGCATCGACAAGATGATTTCTGATGTGGTCCTCCAGCACGACGGCGAGCAGACCGTTCATCGCCCCTCGACAACTCGTGATTCGTTGCAGGACGTCTGAGCAGCCGTGCTCTTCCTCGAGCGCGCGCTCAATGGCTTCAACTTGCCCCTTGATACGGCGAACCCTGTTGAGAAGTTTCTGTTTTTCCTGAACCGTGTGACCCATCGCGCCCTCCAAATACCCCCTACGGGTATATAATTGCCCTCAGTCTACCATAGGGGGCCAGGGTATTGGTTGTTCAGGCAAAACTTTCCGTGCTCGCGGATTTCACTGGATACTTCCCGAACCTGGTTAATGTCTCGTAGTCCGTCAACCCATGCACGCACGCCACAACGCCGCTTTCACCGCAGTTCTTGCCGCCGCGCTGTTCGGCGCGACGACGCCTCTCGCCAAGACCTTGCTCGGTTCTCTGTCGCCGTTCATGGTCGCGGGTCTGTTCTATCTTGGTAGCGGCGTCGGTCTTGCCATCGGAATTCTCTTCCAGCGACTGCGCCGCACGGCCGACGAACGAGAAAATGAAAGCCGGATTCAGCTCGCCGAAGTGCCCTGGCTTCTTGGTGCCATCGCAGCGGGCGGGATGGTCGGGCCTGCGCTGCTCATGCTCGGCCTCAGTTCGACTCCTGCCGCAACCAGTTCCCTCCTACTGAATCTCGAGAGCGTTTTCACCGCGGTCATCGCCTGGGTGGTATTCCGCGAGAACGTGGACGTACAGATATTTCTCGGGATGGTGGCAATCGTGTTGGGTGGTGTCGTCCTGTCGTGGCAGCCGGGTGCCGCAGGCGTCTCGCCAGGTGCCCTCCTCGTGGTCGCAGCCTGCGTTGCGTGGGCGGTCGACAATAACCTGACGCGGAAGGTGTCGACGAACGACGCGATGGTCATTGCCTGTCTGAAAGGTCTTGTCGCCGGCTCAGTCAATCTGTGCATCGCGCTGCTTCTCGGCGCGCATCTGCCAGGCGTCGGGAAGATTGCGGCTGCCATGCTCACCGGCTTCGCCGGCTACGGTGTGAGCCTGGTCCTGTTTATCGTCGCCCTGCGAAATCTCGGTACCGCCCGAACCGGCGCGTATTTTTCTGTCGCCCCGATATTCGGCGTCGGGCTATCCCTTATTCTCTGGCCCGAGGTCCCGTCGGTGTCTTTCTGGATTGCGGCTGCGCTCATGGGCTTGGGAATCTGGCTGCATATCCGTGAACGGCATGAACATCCGCACACTCACGAGGTCCTGGACCGCAACCATCGGCACCGGCACGACGAACACCATCAGCACACGCACGACTTTGAGTGGGATGGTGAGGAGCCGCACACGCATCCCCACCAGCACACGCCTATTACCCACACGCACGCGCATTTCCCCGATATTCACCACCGCCATATTCACTGACGACGGAATCGAATCTTCGCTTGGAAAGCTCGACGGTCGGTGCGTTCTGCGCCGGCCGTCGGACATCGGCTCGTCACAGGGGCCATGGGCCCCCCAATCCTCTTCCAGCCAGTTTCGAGGATTCCGGGTCGGCACCGCTGCGGTCCGCCCCATTCCAATCCGCGTTCAAAAATTGATTCTTGTAGAGTTATCTACCATGTTGTAACGTATACAACATGAATCGACTTAACGACTGGCTCCTGCTCGTGTTGTCGCTGCCGACCGATAACGCAACGGCCCGGATGCGCTTCTGGCGCGCTCTCAAGGCCAAAGGTTGTGCTGTCTTACGGGACGGGGTCTATCTGCTGCCTGCGACCGATGCCGCAGAAGCTGAACTGTTGGATCTTGGAACCAGCATCGGGGAAGCCGGAGGAGCGGCCCACGTCGTCGGCACCACTAGCCGGGGAGTGGACCAGGAGGCCGAATTCCAGTCCCTGTTCGACAGAACCGACGAGTACGCAGCTTTCGCGCGGTCGCTGGCGGACGCAAGAAAAACCCTGTCGGACCTCTCTCCCGCCGAAATCACCCGCTTATTGCGCCGTGTTGGCAAGGACTTCGAGGCCATTTCAAGCATCGACTTTTTTCGGAACGAGGCATCTACGCGGGCCGAGGCCGCCTGGCAGGACTTCGTTGTGGTGGCGAACACCGTCCTGTCGCCGGGGGAACCTCATCAGGCCGAAGGTGCGATTGCGGTACTGCGTCGCGAAGACCATCAGGGCCGGACGTGGGCAACGCGTCAACGCCTGTGGGTCGACCGTGTTGCCAGCGCGTGGCTCATCCGGCGTTTTATTGATTTTCGGGCACGCTTCCTGTGGCTCGCGTCGCCGAGCGAGTGCCCGGACGATGCGCTGGGCTTTGACTTCGACGGCGCTGCGTTCACACACATCGGCGACCGCGTGAGTTTCGAGGTGCTGGTAGCCAGCTTCGGCCTTGAAGACGAACCGGGGCTGCTTAAGCTGGGCGCGCTGGTGCATGTACTCGATATCGGCGGCCCGGTCGTACCAGAAGCGATTGGCTTCGAAGCGGTGATGGCGGGGGCAAAAGCTCGTGCGTTGACCGACGACGAAATGCTCGCCGAGATGAGCAACGTCCTTGATTCGCTGCTCGCCCACTTTGCCGCATCTGAAAAGACTGACGCCGGGAAACGTCCATGAGCACGGTCACGCACGCGGCGCCCACTTATACACTGGGCCAGCTCGTCCGCTACATGCTGCGTCTCGGCACCGTTGGCTTCGGCGGCCCGGTCGCCCTGGCCGGCTATATGCACCGCGACCTCGTGGAGCGATGGGGCTGGATTAGCGAAGCAGACTACAAGGAAGGGCTCACTCTCGCACAACTGGCGCCCGGGCCGATGGCCGCGCAACTGGCCATCTATCTTGGATATGTGCACTTCCGGGTGCTGGGCGCCACCCTCGTCGGAATTGCGTTTGTCATTCCCTCGTTTCTGATGGTGGTGGCGCTCGGCTGGGCGTATGCGCACTTTGGAGGCCTGTCGTGGATGCAGGCGGTGTTCTACGGTGTGGGAGCGGCTGTCGTCGGCATCATCGCGATGAGCGCCTACAAGCTGACGACAAAGACAGTCGGCTCGGACAAGCTCCTGTGGGCGATTTTCCTGACGCTGGCCGCCGTCACGTTCATCACGGAGTCCGAGATTGCGTGGCTCTTCATTGCAGCAGGGGTTATCGGGTGGTTAAGACGTGCTCCACCGAAGTGGCTCACCAAAGGTTCCACGCATGGAATTGCGGCGGCCTATCTGCCGACGCTGAGCGGCGTACTCAGCGGCCTGGACCTGCCGCTGCTCGGCCAGATAGGACTGTTCTTCGCGAAGGCCGGCGCGTTCGTGTTCGGTTCTGGTCTCGCCATCGTGCCGTTCCTGTATGGAGGCGTGGTCACTGAGCACCACTGGCTGAATGACCGTCAGTTTGTCGACGCGGTTGCGGTCGCGATGATTACGCCTGGCCCAGTTGTCATCACAGTCGGCTTCATCGGATTTTTGGTCGCGGGGTTTTCGGGGGCCTGCGTCGCTGCGCTGGGGACCTTCCTCCCCTGCTATCTGTTCACTGTACTGCCAGCGCCGTACTTCAAAAAATACGGAAAGCTGCCGGCCGTCAAGGCATTCGTCGACGGCATCACGGCCGCCGCCGTCGGTGCCATCACGGGTTCCGTACTGGTTATTGCCAAGCGTTCGCTGATTGACGTTCCCACTGTCGCGCTAGCCATTGCGACCGTGCTGCTTCTGTGGCGCTTCAAGAAATTGCAGGAACCGGTCATAGTCGTCGCGGCGGCGCTGTTTGGTCTTGCTGTTTATCCGCTAGTCCATTCTCACGGGATGTAACCGTGGGCGCAGCTTACGAGGAAAAGCAATTATGGCAACACGTCGTAACTTCCTGCACAACACGGCCGCTGTTGGTGCGGGAATCATGCTGGCTCAGGCACAGACCGTACATGCCGCAGAGGACGCCGGCTACACCGATAAGCTGACAGACGCGGATGGCAAATACGCCGCGGCGCCATTGCCATTTGCCTACGATGCCCTTGAGCCGGTCATCGACGCGCGCACCGTTGAACTGCACTACAACTTTCACCACAAGCCGGCAGCAGTCGGCGCGAACAAAGCCGAAGATGGATTAGCAAAGGCGCGGGAGACGAATGACTTCGCGTTGGTGAAGTATCACGAGAAAGAACTCGCGTTTCAGTTGTCCAGTCACATCCTGCACACCATTTATTGGACCAGTTTGTCGGGCAAAGGCGGCGAACCGAAGGGAGACCTCGCAAAGGCAATCGAGAGAAATTTCGGCTCGTATGCAAAGTTCAAGGCGCAACTGGTCGCGGCGACCGTTGCCGTGGAAGCGTCTGGCTGGGGCATCGTTGGCTACCATCCAGCGACCGCAAAGCTCATGGTCTTGCAGTGTGAGAGCCATCAGAAGCTCACAGCCTGGGGCATTCAGCCCATCCTCGTGCTAGACGTGTTTGAGCACGCGTACTACCTGAAGTATCAGAACAGGCGCGGCGACTACGTCAATCAGCTGTTTAGCCTCATCAACTGGGATAACGCGGCTCAGAGAATGCAAGCTGCGCTTCCCGCGCGGAGGGTGACATGAAATGGATTACGCGCGAGCGCCCGAAAATTGACCGCATTGCCTGCCCGTGGCTTATCCGCAGGTTCATCGATGAGTCGCCGGAATTTCTCTTTGTGCCAGCGGACCAGGTGCTGGACGTCGCAGAGCGCGAAGGTGCGATACCGTACGACATTCCGGGCGTGAAGCTCAGTCACGTTGGCGAACTTTGCAGTTTCGATACGTTCCTGGCGGAATATCGATTGACGGACCAAGCGCTCGCCACGCTTGCGGTCATCGTGCGTGGCGCGGATGCGGCGCGCCTCGACCTGGCTCCGCAAGCACCGGGCCTGCTGGCCTTATCTCTGGGCCTGTCGCGAATCTTTGAGGACGACCATGAGATGCTTTTGCACGGCATGGTGATATACGACGCGCTCTATGCGTGGTGTCGCGATTGCCAGAGCGAAACACACGGCTGGCCGCCGGCCGCGTAGGAACGACGGTGCCGGAGTGACATCATGGTCCTGTCGGGCACGTCATCGATGCTTCGAGCCTTCGCTGTCGCCGCTCTCGCGCTTGTCACATTTGCTTCTGTTTCAGGTGTTCCGACAACCGCAGAGGAAGCATTCAAAGTTTCCAGTCTACCTCTGCAGAAAGTCGCTGATGTGCCGCTGGGCGGTAAGACAACCCGCTTCGATTACGAAAGCTTCGATTCCAGCCAACATCTGCTATTCATCGCGCACCTGGGGGACAGCCAAGTTGTCGTCTTCAACACTGAAATGTCTCGCGTTATTGGGCGCGTCGACGATGTCAGTTCGGTTCATGGCGTGCTGGCGATTCCTGAGCTGAGGCGCGTATATGCGTCCGCTACCGGGGCAAATGAGGTGGTCGTCATCGACATGGCGACGCTGAGCATAACGGCTCGCATACCTGCAGGCATATATCCGGACGGCATGGCCTACGCACCGGAAGCGCACAAGCTCTATGTATCGGATGAGACCGGCGGGACCGTGACGGTTATTGATGTGACGTCGAACCGGCGAGTCGCGACCATTTCGCTCGGAGGAGAGGCAGGCAACACGCAGTATGACCTGAGCTCGAAGCACATTTTCGTCAACGTCCAGACGCGGAATCAGTTGGTAGAAATCGACACGAGCACGGACCGGATAGTCGGGAGGATTGACGTGTCGGGCGCTCAAGGCAACCACGGGCTGCTGATAGATGCTGACCAGAGGCTGGCCTTCATCGCATGCGAGGGAAACAACCGGCTCGTCGTTCTCGACATGCGCACAATGCGCGTGGCATCTTCATTCGAAGTCGGAAAAGACCCGGATGTCCTCGCCTATGACCCTTCACTTCACCTGTTATACGTCGCCGGTGAGGCAGGTGTCGTCTCGATGTTTCGGGTAGAACGCAGCGCGGTCTCAAAACTGGGCGATGGTCATGTCGGCCCAAACGCGCACGTCGTGGCGATAGACCTCGAGACACACCGCGCCTACTTCCCACTCAAGAACCTGGAGGGCCGGACTATGTTGCGTATTCTGGAGCCCGTGCGCCAGGGGGCCGGCTGACTTCGTTCGGACCAGGAAGGCGCCAAAGCCCATCCGGGTCAGTCAATGCAGCATGAGCCTGACTGCTGCATCGGCGGACACCGGTTGGTGCCATATGAGCAGTACAGTACACGCAGCAATCTCCGGGTTTCGGCCTGAGCACGGTTTTGCAATGTTACGCATGCGTAAAACTAGACACGCGCGTCGGTTGGCATGGTCTCGCTCTTCATATGTCCGCACACCGGACACGTAATGGTCGACTCCAGAACAATCGCATTCATCGCGTTATACGTTTGATGTTGGGCGGCTACTAAAGCGCCTGTATAACAGGTAGTCCAATGACCATTTGCCGGCTCCTCGGCACAGCAGAACCAGCAGCATCGCGGCCCACTGAATGTGCGTAGGCCATGCTTGCGGATACACGAACACCTCGATGACCGTTGTCATGCCGAGCAGGACCAACGCGACGGGTCGCGTCGCCAGGCCGAGCACAAGTAGAACAGGTGTTGTCAGTTCGATTGACACTGCCAGGTTAGCTGCAAGCTCGGGAGGAAGCAACGGCAGTCGATAGTCCTCCCTGAATAACTCGAGCGCGGCATTCCAGTCGGCCAGTTTGGTCATCGCCGAGTTCCAGAAGACCGTGGCAACAGCGAGCCTTAGTGGAACCGCGAGAACCGTGTGCGGCACCCGCTCCAGCCACCCGACGGCGCGTCGTACACGGTCAACCAGTCTCGAACTGCGACGAGCGGATTGAGAATCCGGCATCATGTTTCTTGCCTCCCAATTGTTTGGCTGGAGGCCTCGTTTGATAGGCAGATGTCGACAAAACATCCAGATGCAAGAAGGTGCGCGAGCCAGACCGATGTCTCAGCGTCCGTCACGTCGACAAGGGCATCATGCAAGGGGCGCCCCGCAAGCAAGGCAGTCGTGAACCGGTATTGCCCTTCTGCCATCCGGTTCACCTCGACACCCGAAGGCCCCCGGTGGATGTACAACCATACCGGGTCAGCGGCCAGATTGATGTTTGCCAATGCGCCATCGTCCCGGGACAAGACGGCGTGCCAGATGGCATCGACGGGAAAGGACGACTCAAGTACCCGCACGGCAGAACTCGGGAAAAATCTTACGGCGTGCATGTCGACTGCGTCGAATTGCTCAAAGCGGCGCAAGTCAAGCGGCTTTGCGTCTGGCGCGTGCAGCACCTCATTCACGGCCCATTCAAGCCGTGCCGTATCTGGCAGATAGACAAGAGATACCGCTTCCGGCATCCGCGCCAGAAATTCCGGAAACGACTCGCCGTAGCTGTCTAGCAGTGCGCACGACGGTGGGCATCGCTCAATAAAAAGTCGAGCCGCGCCTTCGAAGAATTCGGACCCGACCAGAGCCTGCACGGCTGGATAGGTCAGCCGCAATGCTGTAAGCAGCGTGCTGTTCGCCGTATTTCGATAGATGGCGAGCCGCGCGTGCGGAGCCAGGCCGTCGGGTACCACATACCCAGATGCGTCGCCATGGGCAAGCCCAAGCACGTCCCGACGGACCGCGCATTGCAGCTCAAGCAGCGTGGGTGCACAGGTTGTCATTTCGCTGCCTCTCAATAGCGGCCTCTGCAATCGCGGCTTCTTCCATCAGAATCTCAAGCGCCGGGACATCGGTGTCCCATTCAATCAGCGTGGGAACGGGTCCAAAGCGCTTGAGGGCCTGTTCGAACAGGTCCCACACCGGAGATGCGACGCGCGAGCCATGGTCGTCGATGCGAATTATCTGTCCCTGGTCAAGCTGTCGGACGCTGTGACCGCCCAGGTGAACCTCGGTAATTGCCGCCGGTGGCAGAGCATCGAGATAGGCCAGCGTATTCCAGCCATGATTGCTGGCACTGACATAGATATTGTTGACGTCGCAGAGAATGCCGCACCCCGTGCGCCGCGACACCTCGGCGAGAAATTCCCATTCCGGGATGGTTGAGTGGCGGAAACGCAGGTAGGACGATGGGTTCTCTAACGAAATCCGCCGCTGCAGGTGGGCTTGGGCCTGGTCGACGTGCATGCAGACAATGTTCAACGCTTCTTCCGTCATGGGGAGCGGCAAGAGGTCGGCGAGATAGATGCCGCCGTTGATGCTCCAGGACAGGTGTTCTGAAACCAGCCCGGGCTCAACACGCTTGATGACGTCACGCACACGCTCCAGATGCCGGACATCCATCCCTTCGGCGCTGCCCAATGAAAGGCCTATGCCGTGAAGCGAGATTGGATAGTTCCGGCGGATGGCGTCCAGGCAAGCTGGCGCGCTCCCGCCTCCCATGTAATTCTCTGTATGCACCTCGAACCAGGCGGCGGGCGGATGCCTTTCAACGACCTCGTGATGGTGGCGAAAGCGCAGCCCGACCCCGGCGCACGCCGGAATCACACCATGTGCATGTTGCGAGGCTTCAGAAGCGGCATCCATGACGATTCCCCTCGCTCAAGCCGGCTTCAGCTTGCCGCCCTGGATTTTGCTGCAATCGCCGGCGGGCAGCAGAACAAATGACTTGGGGTCGCGAGCCTGCGTAGATTGTCCGGCACAGGAATGGGCTCCTTCGGCGCAGTCGTTTTTCGATACGGCATTGATGCCGTAGCACTTCTCCAGTTTGTTCGCTTCCATCCGGGCCATGTTGTCCTTCACAACTTGCGGCTTTCCGCTCATATCCTTCATGGTCTGGGCCTGGACCGGTACTACCTGCATGGCAAGTGCCAGGCCGATTGCCGACGAGAAGGTCGAGGCGGCCATAACATGTTTGTTCATCACGCTTGCTCCTGAGGGTTGCGGCCCGACATTGCGGCCGTGTAGGGAAGTTCGGCCAGCCACACCAAAAGGTTACGTCCCGAGCAAACTTTTTCTGCGTGACAATCTATCGTCGGGGCCACAAAATTCCGCATGCCCCACCATCCACACCCACCCCGTCCGGTTTCAGGTTCCGAAAACGAGGACCTGGAGTCGTTCATCCCGGTCGGCCAGGCCGCGCCGGTTGCCAGCCGTGCTGACGGCAAACTGGACTGGTCCATCACTATGGCCAGTGCGCAGACCGGCGACCAGGAAGCCTATCGTCGGCTGCTCCAGGACATAACCCCGTATCTTCGTGCGCTTGCCGCGCGGCACATCCGGAATGCCGATGACATTGAGGACACGGTTCAGGATGTGCTGCTCACCGTGCACTCAGTCCGCCGCACGTACGACCCTTCCCGTCCGTTCGGGCCGTGGCTGGTCGCAATTGCAAACAGACGCATCGTAGACGGTTTGCGTCGGCGGGGACGCGTTTACGCACATGAATCTTCAGAGGAGAATGGACTTGAAACCTTTGCTGCTGATGAAGCGAACTTACAGGAAGAGGCCATGAATGCCCGTCTGGTGAGGGAAGCTATCGAGCAATTGCCTGTTGGACAGCGTGACGCGATGCGCATGCTCAAGCTGGAAGAAATGTCTTTGCACGATGCCGCGGCCGCAAGCGGAACGTCGGTTGCAGCGTTGAAGGTAGCCACTCACCGGGCAATGAAACGATTGCGGGAAATGTTCCAGCAACGAGGAAGCAAATCATGACCCGGACCTCCGACCTGATTGACGTGCTGGTCGCGGACGCAACGCCGGTCCGGCGTCTGCGGCCCCCAGTGGCGAGAGCTGCATGCTGGTTGTTGTTTGCCGCAGCTGTGATGCTCTTCGTCGGCATCGTGCATGGGGTGCGTGCCGACCTGGCGGTCAAACTGCATCAGCCTGTCTTCGCCGCCGGCGTAGCTGCAGCCGTGGCAACAGGTATTCTGGCCGCCACGGCGGCATTTGTTGCCAGCGTGCCAGGCAGGTCCCGCCTTTGGCTTCTGTTGCCCGTACCGGCCTTTCTCGCCTGGATAGCTACCATTGGCTACGGTTGCCTGACCAACTGGGTCACGTTTGGACCGGATGGCATGTCCGTCGGCGAAACGGCCAGATGCTTCGCTACCCTGGTATTGGTCGGTACACCGCTATCGCTCGCGATGCTGATTATGCTGCGCCACGTCGCTCGGCTGTCACCGGGCCCGGTCACGATGGCAGGCAGTCTCGCGGTCGCTGCAATAACCGCGGTAGCGCTGTCGATTCTCCACCCGCTCGACGCAACCGCGATGGTATTGCTGTGGAATCTTGGCGTCGCCGGGCTGTATCTGTCACTGAGCGGCTGGTACGGTCAGCGACTTTTAGGTTGGGTGGCGCAACGCTGAAGTCTGAATACCCCGCCTCAACGCCAAAGAAAGGTCCTCAAGACATGGCGCGGCGTTTAAGGATGCAACATGGACAGCAAACAGCACTGGGAAGACGTTTACCGGTCGAAGGCCCCGGATGCAGTCAGCTGGTATCGGCCGCACCTTGACATCTCGCTGACGCTGATTTGCGAAGCCGTGTCGGACCGGAACGCAGCCATTATTGATGTGGGCGGAGGAGAATCGACGCTGGTCGATGATTTACTTCAGCGTGGATATCGAAACCTGACCGTGCTCGATATGTCCGCCATCGCTCTCGAGACGACGAAACAGCGTTTGGGCTCTGTCGCCGGGCAGGTAACGTGGGTCGAATCCGATATTATGGTGGTCGACCTGCCTGAGCATCGATACGACGTGTGGCATGACCGCGCCGTCTTCCACTTCCTGACGGAACCATCGCAACGAGACGCCTACACCCGCCTGCTGACGAGAACCCTCAAGCAGGGTGGCCGCGCTGTAATTGCCACATTCGGACCACTGGGACCAAACAGGTGCAGCGGGCTGGATGTCAGGCGATTCGACGTTCAGCAGCTCTCCGACGAGTTTGGCCCAGGTTTTGAACTGGTCACCAGCACACTCGAGGACCACCACACGCCGGCTGGCTCCAGCCAGCAGTTTCTTTACTGCAGTTTCCGGAAACTGTGACTGTCGGGTAGCCCCGACTCGGCGTCGTGCCTCGCCTATTACGTGAGCCTGGTCAGGCGCAGCAGGAACCGGACTGTTGCATCGGCGGGCACCTGTTCGTGCCATACGAGCAGTACACGCAGCAATGCCCGGATTTTGGTCTGAGCACAGTCTTGCAATGCTCGCATTCGTAAAACCACAAACAGGCGTCGGTGGGCATCGTTTCGACTTTGGTATGTCCACACACGGGGCACGAAATGGTGGAATTCAAGGCGACAGAACTCATCACTGCTCCTGCTTCACGTGAGACGGATAGCCAGCATCGGCTGTGGCGTTCGTCAACGCGTCGACCGAAGCCTTGTTCGGGTCAAATACCACCTCCGCGCGCTTGCTTGCGAAGTCGACCTTGGCCGAGGTCACGCCGGGCACTTTCTCAAGTGCCTTGCGAACCGTAATCGGACACACAGCGCAATCCATGTTTGTGACGTCAAGGGTGACCGTGCGAAGTCCCTCGGCCAACGCCGCGGACGCGGTCAGCGCCGTCGCGACGAGCACAGCAATCAGTTTCTTCATGGAAGGTACTCAATAGAAGAGCGGCGCATAGAGCGGGAACGACATCAGGGCGAGCGCGGCCGGCATCACGACCCAGAAAATGAAGCGTTGCCGATGATGCGCCGAAGGCGGCGCGCAGGTTTCGCCCACCGTACATTGTTGGGACCTGGCGTTGAGCCTACGGAAAGCGACCGCGAAAAAGGCGATGGACATGACGACAAATAGGGGTTGAAACGGCCGGAATGCGGTCAGGCGCGAGCCCCAGACGCCCCCGACTCCCAGTACGACAAGGAGCAAAGGGCCGGCGCAACAGGCGGATGCGCCAAATGCGGCAGCAGTTCCGGCTAGCAGGGAGCCGGTGGTGGCCCAGCGAGGTAGCATGGCACTTCCTTTTCGGACGGGTTGAGTCTAGTCTAGGTGCGTACCTGAGTACGGAGTCAAGCTCACCATGCCGGAAATGACCATCGGACAGCTGGCTGAAGCGGCGGAGGTCAACGTCGAAACAGTGAGGTACTACCATCGTCGCGGATTACTGCCAACGCCACCCCGCCCCGCAGGAGGCATTCGGCGATACCCGACAGCCGTACTGACGAGGCTTCGCTTTATCAAGCGGTCTCAGTTGCTTGGCTTTTCGCTTGATGAGGTGGAAGCCCTGTTGTCTCTGCACGATGGTCAAGCGTGCAACTCTGCGCGTGTTATCGCCGAACATAAGCTCGCCGATGTGCGCCAGCGCATCCAGGATTTGTCCGCGTTAGAAGTCGAGTTGATAACACTGGTGCAGCGCTGCTCGACGTCGAAGGGCAAAGTGTCCTGCCCGCTTATTGACGCGCTCATGGACGGCGGTGATGGTCGTCCGGCCAACGCTTTTCCAGAAGCTCATCGCGAAAGTTGATCGATGTCTGGAACGACTCGCCAAATGGGTTCATCGATGAACTTCGCGCTCGTCACCAATTTTGCTGTTCACAACGGAACCCAAGTGATGCGAACAGCAAAATCACGGGGTCACTGTGCCTTAGAATTCAAGAGCCTTTCAATAAAGCTCATTTTAAACCTTGATGTATAGCGTTCGCCTTTAACCCTATAACAGTCGCGCGTAATACTAATTGTACGAATAACATAGCGGTGCGCTGCGAAGTTGCCAGTTCAGACGCACCCGCATCTCGCTGCAAATCCATATGCGTGCGACGATTCGATGCGGCGGAGACAATGTATGTATGCTCGACGAATTTCCGCACAAAGTACACGCTTTCACTGCGCTAGCGCAGTGAACAAATACTTTTACGCAGATCTCAAAGTCGCAGGCACTCAGCACACCTTGTCGCCAGAGTAATCGCCAGTCGTATTCGGTGCTATCGAAGGTACGTGTTAGCGCCGATGTAAAAATGACCCTCCCGCCGAAGTAAACCTGGCCCACCTGGGAGACGATGGCGGCTTTTTGCCGCCGATACTGACTCAGGAGCAAGCAGTGGAAATCAAGGTTTTGGCCAGGCGCGGGACGGCGGTTCGGGAGATAGCGAGGCAAACGGGTTTATCGCGCAGGCTGATTTCACCGTTATCCGACGAGGACGCGAGCCGTTGCTCGCGCTGGTCGCCACGATGGGTTACAGCCGTGCGAGCTTCGTGCGATTCATCTCAGGCGAGGGCGCCACCACACTGTGTGAATGCCTGCGCGAAGCGCTCGTCTACTTCGGCGGGACGCCGGAGCACGTGCTGTTCGACAACGCGAAGTCCGTGGTCATCGAGCGCGATGCATTCGGTGAGGGCCAGCATCGCTGGAATTCGCAGTTGCTGGCTTTGGCGGAGACCTACGGCTTCACGCCGAAGGTGTGTCGTCCATATCCGGCGAAGACCAAGGGCAAGGTCGAACGCTTTAACCGCTATCTCAAGGAGAGCTTCGTTGTGCCGCTCGCTGCGACGCTCAGGTCATCGGGGTTGAAGCTGGACGTCGAGGCGGCCAATGCGCACATTGGCCGGTGGTTGACCGAAGTTGCCAACCGGCGCCGTCACGCAACGACGGGCGAACGTCCAGCGGTAAGGCTGGCTGCGGAACAGGCGGCGCTCCTGCCGTTGCCGGCGCAAACGCCAGTGCTTGCTGCGCCAGACAACCGCCGGGTGCTGCCACGTGAGACCCTCCAACATCCGCTACCCGATGTTCCAGTTTGATCAGCACGGCAAGCTCCGTCCGGAAGTCGCCGAACTGCTTTCAATCTTACCCGACGATGATGATCGCGGGGGATGGCGGCGAGCGTTCTGGTTGTATTCGCCGCACGCGCTTCTAGACGGTCTGTTGCCGGCAGAGTCTTTCACAAGCGAACCGGCACGGGTGCTCGAAGCAGCGCGACAAGAATTCGCGGGTGATCGGGACGCTTGGTGGTGAGCGCTGAGTCGTAGTTCGGTAAACGATCGTGCTGGATTCATACCGAACCTTGGGCGAGGGCCACGGTGATATCTCATTACAGGATGCCATTGCCGTAGGAAACGCTCTCGCGAATTGCTCGGCGTTCAAGGCGCACCTTATCACCGTGTCGTGGGGTATTTTTATATGCTCGTGCGTGTTGAAAAGGAGCACGATGAGGTGGCGTTTCGTCAGTGTCACCTTACTCCGCATCCCTTGTCTCCGTGATCTACTCAGGTCGCACGAAGTGAAATCCTCCGCGGCCTAGTTCAGCCGAGCGAGTTCCCGACGTACTGCCTTCACAACACCAACTATAGGTGCGAAAAAGAGTCGGGGGCTTCGTCGTGAAGCCATCACGAATTCTCGTATAAACGCATTCATTTACAGACCTCCGACGATTGGACGAGACAACTCAAGAATAGTACAGTTTAGGATGCAGCCTTAGAGCTTGTGATAGTACTGTCAGGTACCGGCTTATCGATACGGCTGCGGCCTATATGAATGAGCAGCAGGTGGGGCAGGGCATTCGCGCTTCCGGTGTACCTCGCGAGGACATTTTCGTTACGACCAAGGTGTGGATGACAGATTACGGTTACGACCAGACGCTGCACGCCTTCGATAGGAGTCTTCGCAAACTAGGATTCGATTATCTGGACCTGTATCTGACTCACTGGCCTGTCCCTTCGGCCTTTGATGCAACGGTAGCTTCCTACGAACCCGCGATGAAGCTTCTGGCAGAAGGGCACGTCCGGGCGATTGGAGTGTGCAACTTCAGCTCTGCTCATCTGCGCACTCTCATTGAGCGAACCGAACACGTCCCGGCTGTGAACCAGATAGAAGTACACCCGTTCTTCCCCCAGAGTGAACTTCGCGAAGCCAACGAAAAGCTGGGGATTATTACGCAGGCCTGGTCTCCTATAGGCGGTATCAAGCGTGACGGAGAGAAAGCAAAGTTGTCGGGGAAGGTGCTCGATCCGCTGTCCCATCCGAGCGTCGTTCAACTCGCCGCAAAGTACGGAAAGAGTGTCGCACAGATCATCCTTCGCTGGCAGATCCAGATCGGCACCTGTCCGATTCCCAAATCCGTGCGTCCGGAACGAATTGCCGAGAACATCGATGTTTTCAACTTCGCGCTCGCGGCCGACGAGGTCCAAGCTATCAGCGCGCTCGACACGGGAGAACGTGGCGGCCCGGACCCGGAACTTGTGAGTCCTCAAACCTTTCCGCTGACCACCCATGACTGAACTGAGCGCGCATACCTTCACCTCGCGACGTCACACGACACGCTACTGGGAATGCGGCCCGGTTGACGGGCCGCTTATGCTCTTCATTCATGGCTGGCCGGAAATTGGCCTGATGTGGCGCGCACAGCTCGAGGCATTTTCGGCGGAAGGCTGGCGCTGCGTCGCGCCAGACATGCGCGGCTACGGTGGCTCATCGAGCCCGACCGCTTCCGAGGCCTACACCCTGAGCGAGATCGTTCAGGACATGGTCGAGCTGCACGATCATCTGGGAGGGCGTCCGGCAATCTGGGTTGGGCATGACTGGGAAAGCCCGGTGGTCGGGGCACTGGCCGCACGGCATAGCGACCGCGGTCGCGGCCAGGTGCTGATTTCGGTGCCATATTTCCCAGACGCCTTCGCGCTGCCAAACCTTTTGCCGCTAATCGATCGAAAACTATACCCGCTCCACCTCCATCCCGATGGGCAGTGGGATTACTATCGTTTCTACCTGACTCACTTCGAACAGACGGTAAGCGACTTCGAGGCGGACATCCCAGCGGCGCTGGCGTTCAGCGTCCTCGACGCCAGTCAACACTAGGTCGCGTCGTCGCCGTGGTGTCGCTGCGTGCCGCACAACCCGTGTGCGGCACGGCGGCTCTGTCACGTTGGCGAGGTGGTCGCGTAAGATGTCCATCACACCAGTGCCAGCGGTGCCCGTGATAAAGCGATTTCGATTTCTGTTTCTTCATCGCATTATCTTTCGCAGCCGCATTGCCAACCTGACAGACCCCTGCTGATCTCATAATTGTTACGCGTGGTAGGCAGCCCCGACCACCCTAGGCCGGGCGGATCGGGTCATGGTTGCACGATGTTTTGGCTGAAACGACCTCACCGCGTTCAACGCACAGTGAACACCGAGATACCGCCGTTCGGGAACGCCCCGCTGCCTGCCTGGAACGGTACATAGACCTGGCCTGAAGGACCGTCGACCGCAACCGAATGCGCGCCCGTACCGATTGCCAGCTGGGTGATAATTTTCCGGCTGGTACCGTCGATGACCGCCATCTGCGGCGTAAAGCCCGACGCCGCAGCCACGCCGTTCGCCGTCCAGTGTCGCGCAGGCAGGAAATAGCGGTTGGACGTCTTGTCGTAGGCGATCTGGTCGACTCCTCCGAACGGCAATTTGGCCAGCGTGCTGCCGTTGGTGCGATCGAGGATCAGCGTGATCAACTGGTTGCCCGCGCCCGGATCGCAGCCCACCATCACATCCTGGTTTGGCCCAAGTGCCAGGCCGGTCGGCGCGCACGAACCCAGAGGGAACGCCTTCGTCACAACCGGTTGGCCCGCGGTGATCGAGCTCACAGGAATCACATCGAGTTCGCCGTCCGGATTGGCCGCGGTGCCGTCGTTGTTGATCAGGAAGCTCTTCGTGCCCGCGTCGTATTCACATGCTTCGAGACCCGCGGAGCCAGTAAAGTTCAGGTGCGAAACGACCGCTTGAGTGTCCGTGTTGATGAACGTCAGGAACGGCGGCGAGTCCGCGGGATTTGCCATGGCAATCAGATGATCGTCCGGATCGAAGCACCCTTCGTCCGTGCGGTTGCCCGTTGTGCCGATCGGGATCGTCTTCGTCACGGTTTGCGTGGACGTGTTCATGACCTTGACGGCATTCACATCTCCCACATAAAGCGTGCTCGTACCGGGCAGCCCGACCAAGCCATCCGGCCCGGAGGAACTGGTCGTCGCGCCATTGCCGGCAAAACTGCCTGTGATCTGCGCGATCAGTTTATTGCTGGCTGTGTCCACCACATCGACGGCCTTGTTATTTCGGTCAGCCAGGAAATACTTGCCTTGATCCGCATAACCGATGTCAAAACTAAAGGCCGGCGTCGTCGAGTTGGGCACCGCTATATTGGTCACCAGATGCGGCGACGAACTAAGGTTGTTATCCGAGCCGCCACACGCCGCGAGCAGGCAAGCGACAAACGAGCATGCGGCGATAAGCACGCCACGCTGTGTGATCCGTCTTTTCATTTCTGTCTCCTGGAAGTACTTCAAGTAATTGTTTGGCGCCACAGCGCTCAATGGCCCAACGCCAACTGACGCAGCGCTCCAACTTGGGCACTATCGCGACCTGTATATTGCATTCAAAGTGCATCCGGTTGGCTCTGACGAACTCTAGCTCACCGCAGACGCTATGTGTTACCTGGGTAAACACGCGTCGAAATTAGAATTGGCATCGGATCGAACATGGCGCGTAGTTTTTTGTATGCAAAACGCAAATTGACAACTGATTGCTAGTTTCGACGCTGATTTTGTACGGAGCGGTCGAACAAGCCCGAGGCGCCGATCGATGTCGGGCACGGCTTGCTGAAGATGCGACGATATGTTTTGGTATGCGAAGATGAAGGTATCAACGCGTCGAGCACGATCGCGACGCTGGGCAGAGCGCCGACGATGCTACACAAGGCCCGGACGTGAGATCAGTTTCGGCAGTAGTGCCGCGGGTTGATCATCGTATAGGCGAGCGTCTTTAACGCGTAGTGCACGTCGCTGATCCGTTCGAAGCGCAGTAGCAGACGGCGGAACTTATCTTCCCAGGCAAAGACGCATTCGATGGTTCTGAAGCGCTCCTCGAAGATCGCCGGATCAAAGCGCTGCTTGCGGGCGCGCCTCGGTGTTTTGCGCCCACGTGGGTTCTCGGGGATATTCGAGGTCATGCCGCGATTGAAGATCGCCTTGCGGTTGGCCCGGCAATCGTAGACGCCATCCAGACTGACGGTTGAACCTTGCAGGTCCGCGCCAATAGTGCGGACCATTTCGGTTAGTCTGAGCAACGCGTCGCGCAACAGCGGCGATTCGTTGCTGTTGCCCGGGGCCGTCACGAACGGCGCGATGATGTTGCAGTCGCGATCTCAGTTTGAGGAATTTGTTTTGCCACACCTGAGTCGTTGCCGACGCGGACAGCCACCGACGCTGTCGTTGCACAAGATCTTCAACTACATCCTTCCAGCGGTACGGCAGCGCTGGAACATGAGGCATCTCGTCACCCGAGGCGAACATGACGCGCGGCGTTGGCCTCAACTCCACGGCTATTTCAACGAGTTCGATATCCGACATGCCCGGAATCGCGAGATCGGCGAGCAATACGTCGAACGTCAGTAATAGTTACTTATGGAACAAAGAAATGATGCGTTTATCCTGCTTCTTGTCGGCGTGCCCGGCGCAAACTTGAATCGGGAAATGGGCGCCCTTATCCCTGAGGGGTTACTCGCCACTCCGTCTGTGACTGCAACAGGAGACGACCGGCCCTCGCTCGATTCTTCGCGGATATGCGCTCCTTGACGGTAACCCCGCTTCCATCTCCGCGTTAAATTGGCCTTAAGTTCTCTTGACAATTTTCGGTGACAATCCGCGGCGCGACTCGACTCACGTCCGTTTCCCTGCCCGGTACAGCCCTGACAGACGGCCGACTTACCTATTCTCAGGTTCTAGCGCGACTTGGAGGCGAGCCCCTTTCATGCGCCACGAGGCTGGCTTTTCGCGCAAGCGGCGCATGGCGTATGTGATCAGCTCCGCTCGCTTAAGGTTTCCTTCAGAGTGAACCTGTAGATTCGGTGTGGGTTGCGGATACTGTGTCCCGCAATTGATCCTGAAGTGCCTGTGATTAACTCAATAGAACCGGTGAGATTCGATGCGAAGGGGAAGAACTACCGGGAGCGAAGCACCGGGGGAGGCTTTCGCGTCGTGTCAATTGCGCTTGATGATGCGCATCACCGTACAGGCGTGCGCCATCTGCAGTCCCAGCATTAGTGACGAAGAAGTACGCGCGCAATGTCGAACGTTTGCCGCTTGCCACGGCGTTCCAACTGGCCATCGGTTTCGGCAAGGTGCCGTCTGCGACCAAAATTTCTGTAGAAGAGATGCAACTCGGCCGGCCGGATCGATGGCACAGGAATCGGGGCGATATGTTCCATAGCCCGTTGACGACCGGTGAACGCCGTAAAACCTGCTAACACGCCGGTTTTAACCTAGAGCGACTGCTCCGAATTGAATATCGGCGATAAAAAGTGGTTGAGAGGAGACAGTCAGCGCATGAAAGCATTAAGGGTTCTCCATAGCGAGTCGTCTCGGGGTTGGGGCGGCCAGGAAGTACGTACACTCAAGGAAATGATCGCGCTACGTGCGTTGGGTCACAACGTGGAACTTGTCTGCCCTGACGATGCAACGCTCGGGAGCCGTTCGCAAGCTGAAGGCTTTACGGTGCATCACGCACGCATGCGCGGCGGCGCCGACGTGCTCTCCATGCTGACAATCCGGTCAATTCTTGACCGGCGTCGCTTTGATGTGCTGAATACGCACAGCGGTCATGACAGCCTGATCGCCGGCATGGCCGGACGTCTCGCGGGAACGCCACTCATTGTCCGGACTCGGCATCTGGCGCTGCCCATCACGTCGCTGGCTACATATAATTGGATCCCGCACTGCGTCGTCGCGGTGAGTCATTACGTGCGCAACTATCTGATTTCCGCCGGCATGCAGGAAAGCCGTGTGGAAACAATATATGACGGCATCGTTAGACCGGACCCACTCACGCATTCAACGCTGCGCGATGAACTCGGACTTGATTCGAACGCTGTCATCGCTGGAATCGTGGCGATGCTCCGCGGGAATAAGGGGCACGCCGAGCTGATCGCAGCGGTGAGGCCGATGATGATCGACCGGCCGCATCTACATGTCGTGATCGCTGGCGAGGGTGGAGAGTTTGACAGGCTCAAGTCGATGATCGACGGCTTCGGGTTATCCCATCGCATTCATTTGCTGGGCTTCCGCAAGGACATCAACAACGTGTTGCGTGGCTGTGATCTGTTCGTGCTACCGACCCATCAGGAAGCGCTTGGCCAAGCGTTCATAGAAGCAATGGCGATGGGGCTGCCGGTGATCGGCACGCACGTGGACGGCGTACCCGAGTTGATCGACTCTGGCGTGAACGGCTTACTGGTGCCCGCACAGGACGTGGATGCATTACGTGGCGCGCTCACACGGTTGGTCGACGACCCAACATTGCGCGCGCGTTTCGGACTCGCCGGGCGTATGAAGGCGGATAGCAATTTCACGGTCGAGAGTATGGCGAACGAGACCATCGATTTATATCGGCGCGGTATCAATCGTCGGCGTCAGGCATCCAGTCGGTGGCGGGCGGCGACATGACCCGGTCCGCTAGAGCGGTGCCCGTGCTGATGTACCGCCATATCAGCACGTAGCCGGGCATGATTACGGTATCACCCGATCACTTCGCCGCGCAAATGGCGCACCTTGTAAGCGCGGGCTGCACGACGATAGGCAGCACGCAACTATCCGCCTATCTGGCGGGAGAGCCGTTGCGGAAAAAGTGCGTCCTGCTGACATTCGACGACGGCTATCTCGACAACTGGGTGCATGCGCATTCAGTTCTACAGGCGCACGAATTGACCGCTTTATGCTTTCTGGTGACGAGTTGGATCGGCGAAGGACGGGTGCGCGCATATGCGCGCTCAGGTGCCACGTTACCGCCGTTACTCAACCACCGGCATTGCGAAATGGCGATTGAAAAGGGAGAAGGCGATCGCGCGATTCTGGTCGGAGATCGATGCGATGCGCGAAGCCGGAACCTTCGAATTTCACAGTCACCCACGTCGAAGTACGGGACGGGCAACAGGTCCGTCTTAAGGCGGTCGAGCCAGTCTGCGCGGGCGAGCGACTGGCACTTCGGACAGTGCCGGTTACCACAGGTAATGGGGCGCACTCCATTACCTGTCTTATGGGAAGTATTGTCTAACGGGGAGTCCGAGACCAGGTTCGGTGCGATGCCGACTGAACGCTTCTAACCTGCGCCTTCAGAGACGCATTCCAACTCCCCATAAAAACGCGCTCCTCCCTTGCTATCGTGATCTAGCTTTCACGGGCAATCATCACGGGAGGATGTGATGCTAGACAGATACCTGGTAGCACCCAAAACCTTGAATCGCCTGCGCACAGGTCCGGCCTGCGCCTTCATGGACAGATTCGCTGATACGCTCGAACAGGAGGGATACTCTGCGGCCAGCGCCGTACGTTACATACGGGCTGGCGATCATCTGGGCCGCTTCATGCTGATGAATGGTGGAACTCTGGCCGAAGTGGGTCCGCAGACGTTGGAACTCTTCCGTCGACATCTTCCAAAGTGCTCCTGTCCAGAAGCAAAGGGCGGTAAGGCGAACCACCACGTTTACTTCGGAGCGAAGCGCTTTCGAGAATACCTGATTGGGATTGGTGTCTGCGAAAGCGACAATCCTTCAAATGCCGAGACTAGTGAACCAGCCACCGTGGGCGGTTTCCGGCGATGGATGCAAAAGCATCGGGGCGCGAAGGCGTCGACCCTTCGGCTCTACTGTCGCGATGCCTCGGCAATGCTGGAAGTGCTTGGTCATGATGTGAGCGAGTGGGATCCAAAGCGCGTGCGCACGTTCCTGCTGGACAGTGCGCGCAACTGTGGCATCAGTACCGCCGAGAAGCGCGTGACCAGCACGCGGGCCTGCTCAAGCGCATCCAGAACGAAGTTCGTATGCGCCGATGCTGATACACGCCAGCCGACAATGCGCCGGGCAATCACGTCAATGATGAAGGCGACATAGACGAAGCCCTGCCAGCTCGATACATAGGTAAAATCTGACACCCACAGTGCATTGGGTCGTTCGGCCTTGAACTGCCGCTGCACACGATCCAGCGGACACGGCCTCGAACTGTCGCTAACGGTCGTCCGGATGAATCTGCCTCGCCGCACACCCCGCAGGCCCAGCTTCTTCATCAACCGCTCTACCGTGCAGCGGGCCACCCGGATGCCTTCGCGGGCGAGTTGCAGCCAGACCTTGCGCACCCCGTACACCTGGAAATTCTCCTCCCACACACGCCAGATTTCCCTGCACAGCATCGCATCACGCTGGGCCCGCGCCGGCAGGTGTGCTGGATCGGCGCGCCGGGCCACATGCTGGTAATACGTCGACGGGACGATCGGCAGCACCCTGCAGATCGGCTCGACCCCGTAGACCTGCCGGTGATCATCAATGAACGTGACCATCACTTCGGTCGGCGGTCGAGCTCCGCCTGTGCGAAATACGCCAATGCCTTGCGCAGGATCTCATTGACCTGGCGTAGTTCACGGTTCTCCCGTTCCAGTTCTTTCAGGCGTTCCTGATCGGCGCTGTTGCCATCGGCCCGCAGGCCCCGATTGCGTTCGTCCTGACGTACCCAGTTACGCAGCGTCTCGCCGGAACAGCCCATCTTGGCGGCAATCGACGCAATTATTTTCCATTGCGATTCATGTTCGCCGCGATGCTCGTGCACCATCCGGACTGCCCGTTCACGAACTTCCGGCGAATACCTTGGTGACTTCTCCTTGATGTTTTCCATGACTCGATTCTCTCAAAAGTTGGAGTCTCCGGAAAACCCGGTGCGGTTCAATTTAGCGACGACCGAATTTTTACACTCGCGCTGACCCTACCGAGAAACTCGAAACACTCAACGCAATCGTTCCACGGCAACTGCGCAGGAGCTCGTTTCGGCCGTCCGACAAGGTGATCGCCATGCTCAGAGGGCGAAGCTTTAATGGAGAGTTGATCGAGCGCGGATTCCCCGATTCGGGCTCGCTCTACACGCCCACTCCCCGTTGGATAATACTTCCCATAACACACGAGTTGTAGGCAATGCGCTGGTGTCCGCAGGCGTCGCACTGCTCGAAGTGGCCGCCCAAGGGATGCTGTGCAGCACTGCTCAGTGGCGCGCATGACGCGACACTGCTCACGGTTAGACACCGCCGGTTTTTTTCACAAACTGCGTCAGTAGTTTTTCAGTTAGCTGGCACAGTTCGCATTTGTCTGGGCACCCGACATGCCCATGAGCCAGCCGCAACTGCACCAGAACATCAGCATCGTCGATTCCCACATGAAATCATCGGTGAGGTTCTTCGTGATCATGCCGATTATGAGAGCCAGACCTGCACGATAGAGGAGTGGGTGTGTCTTGCGCGCCCCGTAAAAACGGTAAGCGAGTGACGAAAAAACAATGATTTCGAGCACTAGGCCGACAACCCCAACCTGCAGCAGCGTGTTCAGAAACAGGTTGTGCGCGTGAGTCCGCACGTTCTCATCCAGTTCGACGAGGGTGGGGGGGACCAGGCTCCCGTAGGCAATTGACGGCAGCGGTTTGCCGAAGCCGATACCTATCCAGGGGTGTTTCAGCACCTGACTGCTATAGAAGCTCCAGATTTGCGGCCGGGTGTCGGCGGTGATGGCACGGTCCGCTGCGCGTAGCGCCAGAAACCTGGACATTAGTCCAACGTGATGGTGCGGATCGGCGTCGGCCAGGCGCGCGGCGGGGTCTTCAGTATGCAGGGATGCCAGCATCATACCGATATAGGGCTTGGCCATCGTCGCGCGCGCAGTCACCGTCTCCAATCGCGTCGCGTTGCTTGCAACCGTGGCGAGACGTAGCTTGTTACTAAAGCCCGCGGCGATCAAGATGAAAACAAAGAGCGCACTGAGTATGCACGCCGCACGCTTGCGGTCATTTGGCGTATGCGGCCATAGCAATATCACCACGACTGCGGCAAGCGCGGCCCAGAAGAAGCGGTTCAGCGTGGCACCACCGATTATGACGCAGAAAAGGATGCCAGTAAGTCCGCGGATCCGTGTATCGGCATTTGCGGCCATGACGCCGAGTGTGGGTATCGCCATCAGTGCCAGGGTGCTGGTGTGTCCAACGCGGGGATAAAAGTGCAGCAGACCGGGTTTCGGCAGGGCCGGATCGAGCAAGTGGAAATACGCGACGCTGATGCCCGCAAGAATCAGGCACGCAGCCCATAGGGCCATCTGCAGGCGCCGCACGTGGTGTGGTTGTTGTCCGGTCAGCCAGAACACGTAGAAGCCTGTGAGCGGATAGCCGACTTCGTCGAACCACGCGTGTGCGCTAATGGCGGGGTCGGCTGACCAGCTTGCTGACATCAGTGTCCAGATTGCCCAGAGGCCGAGCGGCAACAGGAGCGGGCGCGTATGCGAGTCCTTGAGCAACGATCTGCCGGCACACCACGCGCCAATCACGACCAGCATTCCGAGATCTACATATTTGATCGCCATCACGTGGTCGAACATCGCCACGAAAATCAGTATGGCGCAACCCACGGACAGTGTTTCCCCGATCCGAGATTGAAATCTCAGGTCATTCATCTCATTTTCTATCAAAGATTGGTAAGAAATTGGAGTCGGCGGATTGTACGTCAAAGGTCATCGGCCGGTCTGCGACCGGTGCACGAGATTGCGCGCTAGTCAAGGGCCAGATGCGAAAGGGAAACGAAGGGAGTTAGTGCCGACACCAGGGATGGCGCCGCGCTGGTGGCAGGGACGGAGGGCGCCTAGCGCCGGGCAAAGATTTCCGCTTCTATTCGACGCAGCGGACTTCGCGGAGAACTTTGTCAAATACGAGATTAGTGGTGGGGCGGCGGCGTCCGTGGATTTACGGCTTGTCATCATTGCCAGTACCAGTTGATGGAATGCTGCGGGGGTTGACCGATGATGCCATGGTGCCTTCGCACGGCGGTTGTAGACGTCGCGGACCCTGACGATGCGGAATTCGTCCGGCCGCCGGATCCCCGCGAAATCCATGAAGTCCCTCAGGTCCATCTGGTACGCGCGTCGCGTGCGGGTTGTCGAGATTCGCGAACGACTCGGCTTCGGCCCGCATCGCGGCCAGTGGATGGAATTCGGCAGCCGGCTCGAGGGCAGCGTCAGGAGACGTCGGCGCCCTGGGCGCGGATCACGGCAATCAGCTCCCCTTGCGTGATCTCGTAGCGCATTTCGCGTTGGAGACCGGGCCTGCGCGCGTCGGTGTCGACCAGCAGCACGCTCCGGCCGTCGGGCGTGGCTTCGAGACGGACCATGCGCCGGATCATTCCCGACGCCGGATCGGTTTCGGTGAGCAGGTGCAGCGCACCGTGCGCGCCGACGACTGGGGACAGCAGCGGGGACAGCGGGGACGACATCAGACGGGTTCTCCTGAAAAGACGCGCTGGCGATTGCTGAAAAAGCTCACCATTCGAGCGTGGCACCGTACTCTTGGTAACGGTTTTTATCAATAGTGATCTAGGACACCCAGAGCATGACGAGCCAGTCGACCGAAATCACTTCGCTGCCGTTTTCCCGGATACGTCCGGCCGCTCGTTGAGGCCACCTGCTTGAGAGGGAGCATGCTCTCTCTCAATAAATTCGTTGCGCAGCGAAGACCGGCACATAGTCTTCCGGATATAAACATTGAATGGTCCTTGCAAACAGAATCAAAGGTACAACGGTCATCCATGCGGTCATGTCGGCCGGCAACGACTACGCCGAAGTGGTGGTCGGTTCAGTGGCAAGTCAACTGCCGATATAGCTTGTTCGCGCGGCCACCGACGACCCGTTCGAGCGAACAGCTGCTTTGACAGTCAAATGACGCAATGAACGCCTCAAGGCCCAACAGTATGGTGCCCTGAAGGTTCCGAACTCAGGCTTAGGCAGTTGCGACGCTTGGCCGCGCTCCCACGCGGGCGCGCCAGTCTTTGAGATTTGTAAGTGTGTCGGGCACTTCGATCTTGAGGAAATCCGCGAGGCTCAGTCCGGCGAACGCGGTGATGTCGACCATAGAGAAACTTTCCCCTGCAAGGTACGGTTGCCCGCTCAAGACCTGGTTTAGATAGTGCAGGCCGGCAATCCCGCGCTTGAGGCTTCGCTCGCCCCATTCGCGGTTCTGGTAGAGCTCGATCTTTTCACCCAATCCCGGTGTGGCGTGATGAAAGTAGGTCCCTAGAGCATCCATCAATTCGACTTCCGCCCGGCGCTGCATCATGTGAATGATCGCGCGTTCCTTACCGGTACGGCCAGTGAGCGTCGGCTCGCCGTCCAGGTGGTCAAGGTACTCGGTGATCGCCGTGCATTCAGAGATCGTTGTGCCGTCATCGAGCTCGAGCACCGGTACCGCGCCTGACGGATTTTTGGCAAGGAACTCCGCAGTTCTATGTGCGCCGCCGGGCAGATCGACCTGCACGAACTCGACGCGGTTGGTGAGACCTTTCTCGGCAATCGCGATACGAACGCGGGCGGGATTAGGAAAACCTTTGAAATCGTAAACCTTCACTTCTAATGCTCCGGAACATGAAATTGGCAGGGCGATGCAAGGATGGGCACACATTTAGCGCCCGTTTTGAGTCTACCTACTTCTTCGCATGCATGCGTGCCGCAGAAGTAGGCCTCAGAGAAGGCGGCCAACGGAACGGCTGCTCGCGCCTCGACATGAGGCGGTCGGACGCGGCGCTTCGATCAGCCTATTGCCGGTTGCGACAGACCTTCAGGCTCTGGCTGTGTCACCGAACAGGCAAATCCGGTTTATCGCCGCTCGCCGACAACTGTCGAATCGATTTCATCGTTCAGCCCGATGTGACGAAACGCCGCCGGCGAGTTGACCCCATTCCCTTCGTCTGGCGTTTTCATCGAACCTGCTTTTCACTGCGAGTAGAGCACCCCCTGCCGCGTCAGTTACCGAGGCGCTTGTCGAGCCTTCATGGAGACATGTTTCTTTCGGTTCTCGTCTTGCTGATCTGATCGCGATAGTTCGCCTGCGTTTCGGGCGCGGATTGACCCAGCAGCCATCGCGAGCGAAATAAAGACATTGGTTAGCGCGAGTGTCCAACAGGCATCAGGCTGCGCGAAACCTTTTCGCTGGCTCTGAGTGGCCTGGCGGAGCGGTGAGGGATGGTCGATTCTGGATTTGCGCGCCGTTGATCGCTGTTAGGCAGAGCGTGCCAGGAACGGCCGATCGAAGGCACGGTGTAAATCGTTGCCAATATAAGTTCGTGTGCACCTGGGGCTCAAATGTTCCTGGATGCGGCCCTCTCAGCCAAAAATCTCGCTAGGGCAGCCGTGCTTTCCGAAGCGAAAGCGAACCGCTCCCCGATGAGCGGTCTGCACCGCGCCGCACTGGCAGTATGTTCATCGCCTGGTTGCCGACACCACCTGCAAAGTGCCTGATTCATTTTTGAAGTTGAGCACAACGTCTTCCGGGGAAGGTCGGGCGGGGGAGTGTCCGATTGAAACAAGCTATGTGATCTATAGAAACTATCATGCGACGGATGCGCATAGTGCGGGTTTATACTTATTCGACTGTCGTCATAGCACTCACTTTCTCGGCATCGCCGTTCGCGGCCAACAACCGGAGGTTTCGCCATGCTCAGGTCACTCATTTCCGCTCTCGCTCTCGCTTCGGCGTTAGCCGCGCCGGCCGTATCGTTCGCTCAATCGAACGGGTCTGTCACTCGCGCTCAGGTGCGCGCGGAACTCTTCCAGCTCGAGAAGGCTGGCTATCACGTGGGCGACGGCGACCACACCAGCTATCCGGCTGGCATTCAGGCCGCCGAAGCCAGGGTCGCGGCGCAAAATGAAGTGACAGGTAGCTATGGTGGCGTAGCCGGTGGTCTGTCGGCATCCGGTGCCCCCACCGCGGCCCGCTCTGAAGCCACTGGCAACACAAAGTCGATTTACTTCGGTCATTAAACCGTCAGGTTGGCGGGTGCAGTTCGCCCTGACACACAAGATTTGCCGGGTATCTGAATGAGCGCAAGACCAGGCGTCAAAGCAAATGACAAACTATGAAAGTTCGTAATGCGAGCGGCTGGGCGCCCCGGGGCCTTCGCGGCTGGTACTTCGCAGCGCTCGCGCTCGTCGTCGCGAGCGGGGGCCGGCTGCTGCTGGGTCCGCTGCTCGGGCCCATCATGCCCGGAACGGCCTATTTCATCGCTGCGGCGTTGATCGCATATTTTTTTGGAATGGCGCCGGCGCTCGCCGTCATGGGGTTTGGCCTCGTGATCGCCGACTACCTGTTCGTACCGCCCTATCAGCAAATTGGCGTTCTCGACCAGTCCGACATCGACCTGATTGTCTCACTTCCGCTCGTCAGCATTTTGGTGATCTGCCTGATCGAGAGATTGCGCCGCTCGCAGTTCCGAACCGAACTCATCGGCCTCGTGGCGCAATCCCGCTATGAAATGCTTTTACGTGCTGATAACGAGCGGTTGTTGGCCGGTCGTGCGGTCGATGAGACGCATCGGCTGCTTCGACATCTTCCTCATTACCACGACAACATTATCCTGATCCAGGCACTCGATCACCGGGTGGCGCTAGACGACCCCGGCGACGTCCGTGTTGCCGGCTCGGTGAGGATTGCAGCGGCCACCGCGCCGGGGCTGCGCTATGAGCATGTTCATTCCGATGACATCAAGCTCCTGTTGCCGACGCTTACGCCCGGCAACCATCGCGCGCGCGTGGACATGGGTGCCGGAAAGTTCAAGCCAATGGACTGCATCTGCGAACGCTTTACGACGCACGCAGGTGACTTTCTGGTGTTACGGCTAGCAGGCTGAATTTGTCAGATACGACGTCGTTGTTCAACGCAGGGGGGGATCACGCCGTCCTCCTGATCCATGGCCTCTCCAGTTCGCCGCTCGAGATGCGATTCCTTGCCCGGGCGCTTGAGCGCAACGGCTTCGTGATCTGCGCGCCCACGTTTGACGGTTATAGCGCGGGGTCCCCCGAACGCAAGATGGAAGCATGGCTGACGGCAGTCATTCAAGAATTCGACGAGCTGTCCGGCCGGTATGCCCATGTTTCCGTCTGCGGTCTTTCCATCGGGGCAACATTGGCTCTGGCGCTTGTCAGGCATCGCCCGGCGGCTCAAGCCGTTGTTCTCCTGTCTGTCACGCTCGCCTATGACGGCTGGGCAATACCGTGGTATCAATTCCTGCTGGGGCTGGTTTACTACACGCCCATGCGCGGAAGGTGGCGATATCGCGAGGGATCGCCATTCGGACTCAGGAACGAGGCGCTGCGAGCAAAAATTGCTCGGGCAATGCAGAAGGATGCGTTCAGCGAGGTTGGCCCTTCCACCATTTCCGTGCCGGCGCTCCACGAAGCTTCGCGACTCGCCAGGAGCGTGCGCGGCTTCGTTCGCGATATCAAGAACGACTGCCTGATCATCCACGCCATCGACGATGAAACTGCGAACGCCAGCAACGCGAGATTTGTCAGCTCGCACATTGGCTCCGCGTTCCTGCGTTCGATTTATCTGGACGATTCGTACCACATGATTACATCCGACAACGAACGCGAAATCGTCGCGCGGGAGGTGGCCCTGTTTCTGCGGGAAAGTGCAATGGCCCGAAGCGGTGGAGACGGAGAAGCGGCGCCGGTGGTCTCGAGGGCGCTTGCGAGGCGTTTGCGGCACCTCGCAAAAGGGAGGCAACGCGGTGCTTGACTCGGGGCGTGATACTTCGCATGCGGGCGTCGGCGCCACGGCTCTTGCAACGACGGGAAGGGCGTAGTGAAAGCAGGCCCTGCGCTGCAGCGCCTGCCGATTGCGTTGGGGTGCGTTTGGCTTGTAGTGTCGCGTTAAAGGAAGGTGGGGTGAGCAAACGCCTGGATGAAGAGGACTGCCTACATCGCGAGAGAATAGAATTGGTCGGCAGCAGTCGCAGCGACGCCATCATCATGCATCTGCCCTTTACGTATCATGTGCGCAATCTCGATGCCGGCCAGGATGATAGCCATTTTTCCGCCAGCGGTTCGTCGGTCTATCGCGACACGCGTGACCTGTCCGCTTTCGTGTTCGGTGAACGTACGCATCTCATAGATGCAAGGAACAAGTGGCGGCTCACTCCGGGAATTCAAATCCAAACATGACGTCGGTGTAATGCGAGCGTCAGGACACGTCCACCTTCGCTATGCAGAATCACTCTTGCTCATTCCCGTTGCGACGAGGAAGGCGATCAGCGGTTTCGATCACCGATCGAAGCTGACCAAATCCACGTTTATGAGGTGATCCGCGATGAAGTCGCATTTTTATGCTGCCCTGGTTACTGGGCTGCTCGCACTCCCGACCGTCTCCTTCGCTCAGGACGCCAGTGTGTCAGTGACGCGTGCGGACGTACAGGCGGATCTGATCCGGTTGGAACAGGCCGGCTACCGGCCAAGCAGACTGAATTATCCGGCTGATATCCAGACGGCGGAGGCCCGCCTCAACGCGCAGGAGGTCACGGCATCGAACAACACCGGCGTGGGTGGCGTGTCGGATGGCTCTTCGCAGGTGAGTGCGCCCACGACAATCGTGGGCGCCCACTCGATCTATACCCATCACTGATATTGATTGTCAGCGCACGCGGTGACCGTCAGGCTGCTAACGGCGGTCTTTTCTGTGGCCTACGTCAATCGGTTTGGTTAAGTTATGCGGGGGACGCGAGCCGGAATAAAAACTAAGCTCAATTTGACAATGTAGTTGCCGAACCTGAAAGCGCCAGAGACCGTATGTGCAGAGCCGTTGATAAACCCAATAGCGGAACACATGACAAATTTGTCATTTCCCCGCCCCCTGGATGACAGATTTGCCGCCCTAACATTCCGCGGCGGATGTGCCAGAGGATGATGTCGAGCTTGAACTAGCAGCGTTTGAAATCGATGATCGCGATTTCGCAATCTAGCACGTCCGCACGGCCCTGCTCAAATAAGGAATTAACCGTGAAAAGATCTAAGACTCAACTCTCAGTAAGCATTCTTTCGATGATCTCGGCTATCGCGATCGGTCAAGCCGCATATGCAGAAGGCATGACGCGCGATACTGGACAACCGGTCGGCGACAACCAGAATTCCCAGACCGCAGGTCCCGAAGGTCCGGTTCTTCTGCAGGACTCGAATCTCGTCGAGAAACTGCAGCGCTTCGATCGCGAGCGCATCCCGGAGCGCGTTGTTCACGCACGCGGCACGGGCATTTTTGGCGAATTCGTTCCCAGCGCTGACATCAGCTCGTTGACCACCGCGAAGGTGTTCACGCCGGGCACGAAGACGCCGGTGTTCGTGCGGTTCTCGACGGTGATGGGCTATCGCGGATCTCCGGAGCAGGCTCGCGACCCGCGCGGCTTCGCGATCAAGTTCTACACGCAGCAAGGCAACTGGGACATGGTCGGCATCAACTGGCCAGTGTTTTTTATCCGTGACGCCATCAAGTTCCCGGACTTCGTGCATGCGAACAAGCCGTCGGCAGTGACCGGCGTGCAGGACCCGAACCTCGCGTTCGACTTCTTCGCTCACTCACCCGAAGCGACCAACATGCTGACCCATCTCTACACGGATGAGGGCATGCCCAACTCGTACCGTCACATGGATGGCTTCGGTGTGCACGCGTTTAAGTTCGTCAACGCGAAGGGCGAAGTGCACTACGTGAAGTTCCACTGGAAAAGCCGCCAGGGCATCGAAGGCATTCGTCCGCAGGACATTCCGCATTCGATCGGCGCGGACTGGAACCTGATGACCAACGACCTGTACAACTCGGTCAAGGCACATTCGTATCCGCAGTGGGACCTGTATATCCAGGTAATGTCGCCGAAGGATCTGGCCAAGTACGATTTCGACCCGCTGGACGACACGAAGGTATGGCCGACGTCGATTGCTGAGCAAAAGGTCGGCACCATGACGCTCAACCGCGTTCCGGATAACTACTTCCAGTCCACGGAAGAATCCGCGTTTGCGCCGTCGCGCTTCGTGCCGGGCATCGAGCCTTCCGAAGACCGGATGTTGCAAGGGCGTCTCTTCGCCTACGCGGACACTCAGATGTACCGCCTTGGACCGAACTACAACGACCTGCCGATCAACCGCCCGGTTGTCCCGGTGGACAACAACAACCAGGACGGCTTCATGAATGCCGGCGACCGCAAGGGCGAAGTCAACTATGAGCCCTCCGGTATCAACGAAATCTCCGAGCAGCCGAAGTACAAGTCCGTGCGGACGACGCTCACGGGTACGACGCAGCAACAGGCGATCCACAAGACGCTCGACTTCCGACAGGCTGGCGAGTATTACCGCAGCCTGTCCGATCAGGACAAGACGGATCTGGTGACCGCCCTCTCGGCCGATCTCTCACACGTAACGAACGATGCGAACAAGTACACGATGCTGTCGTACTTCTACAAGGCTGATTCCGACTACGGAACCCGTCTTGCGCAGGCAACACACGCTGACGTCGCGCGGGTCCAGGGTCTGGTGGCACATCTAGGTGACAATTAAAGACGGGTCGTAGTTTTCGGTGTCGGTGCCGTGCACGTATGGTGCTGGCTCGAGCCACACCTATGCTCGGAGGTTGTGACGTGATGAACGCTCCTTTGCAGTGGATGTCACGACCTGATCCGCGGCCCGCGACGTGGTCGTGACAGACGATCCGCTGGCCGCGGAGGGTAATTCGCAGCCCCCTCAATTGGAGAAGTAGACCCACAGAAAACGGACCACCCGAGGGATTGACTTTCAATGCCTCATAGAAGTGTGCTGCACCCACCGGTTGAATCCGCCGTTAGCAGGCGGGCATTCGAGTCGCGAGAACGAATGTAGTTCATCTGCAATTCAATCGAAGGACTGTCGACAACGGGCCCAACCAGGTTTTAGCTTCCCTTTTCTAACGCAGCAGATCATCAATGATGATCATCGGGTTACCTGCGGACCGATCCCGGATCAGCGGTCCCGAGGCCAGCCGGTACCCCAGCCTGAAGCGAGGACGCCTCGAGAAAAGCCGCCACAGAGCGCATCTCCTGTTCCGACATGTGTCGCAGATCGCCTTCATCACCTCGCCGCGGGGACTCTGCCTAGCGTGCCGGAAGACCAGCAATTGCTTAACGATATAGTCGGCATGCTGGCCTGCGAGCCGGGGAACTCCGCCCATGCCTTCGCCACGTGAGCCATGACAGGCGCTGCATGCTGGCACGCCCTTATCCGGTATGCCGGAGATAAAAATTGTCCTGCCGTCGTCGATCGCCAGTCGATCGCCGTGCACACCTGCGGGTGGCGATCGGCTGGAATAGTACGTGGCAAGCTGCTCGATCTGCTCATCGCTTAGATGCGTAAAGCCCCACATGAATTTTCTGACATTCGGGTCGGACCGGAGGTGCGCCCTGAAGTCCATCAGTTGATTGACCAGAAATTCCTTTGGCTGACCTGCGAGGGTGGGAACCATGGGGGACACGGAAATGCCGTTCACGCTATGGCAGTTCGAGCAAATCTGTAGCGCGATCGTCGTGCCCGCGACAGCGGGATTGTCGATCTGTCTGGAGTGCACCCGAAAGCTGTGGAAGGACATGCATGTCCGCAAGCGACAGCAATTCATTGAACCGCTCTTTAGGTTAGCAGCCCGAGAAATCTGACATTGAGTAAGTCGTGGGCCTTTTCGAGCAGGCCACATGAGAAGCTTTGCCGCGTCCGCGATGATTTCCAGCCCTTGCTTGAGTCCGAGATTGCCTGAATAGAGGACGACCAGCACCCCGTGGCCGATGGAGAGCTGTGCTCGATAGGAGTTGTCCGCGCTTGCCCCAACTCGAAAAGAGTGCAGACTTCCGCGAGGTGTGGCTGGCGTCTGCCAGTATCTGAGGTTCGACGCAGGGAAGCTTGGAAGAGACTGCCCTTGGGCAGTTCAGCGCCCTCGTCCCAGCGATGGGGTGAACCGACGATATGACGTTGGCGAAGGTCTTGCGCAAGCTGGCAGGACCGGTATCGCCTGGTGATACTTCAGCGATGCCTGAGCCGTCTGCGGCGAAAGTCGCTTGGGCGGTTCTTTGGGGAGGAGACGGCAGTGATGCCGTCTCTTTACCCGCTCATCTGTTGCCGCAACCGCTGCATGGACAGGAGCGGTGCGTCTATGGTGACAGCGCGTATGCCGGCCAGAAGGCGCTGATTCGCAGCAAGGCGCCGGACGCCCAGGATTTCACGAATCAGCGCACGCGCCGTGCCGGCGGCGAGGTCGATGAGGTGCAGCGCGGCAAGAACCACAACAAGTCAAAGATCCGCGCGCGCGTGGAGCATGTCTTCGCGGTGGTCAAGCGACTGTGGGGTTTTACGAAGGTGCGCTATCGCGGCCTGGGAAAGAAGGCCTGCCGGGCGTTCACCGCGCTGGCGCTCGCTAACGTCTACCTGTCGCGCCGACGATTGATGCCATCGGTCCGCCCGTAAAGGGCGAGAATCGGGCAAATGACCCGCCAGCAGGGCCCGAAAGGGCCGGAAAGTCAGGGGCGGAAGTGCGACTTGACGACTAATCAACCCACACATGGCGAGGACGCCTCAAAAACAGTGGCTTGTTCAGCATAGCCTTAGTTCGAAGGGGGAGACCAGCCGTTCGCCGCCAGACCGTCAATAGCGGCACTCGACCCAGGTAGAACGTCCAAGTGCGAAAACCCGCTGCAGGCAATGCCTGCGGCGGGGCTAGCTGTCGTGCTTCCGTCGTTTCAGTCGCGGCGCTTGCCGTCGTCGCTGTCACCCTTGACGACCGCTCCGGTGACCTGATCGAGGATGAGAGGACGCAGATTCGGCTCGCGCTCGAAGTCGAACATGTTATCGAGCGAATTTGCATGCCGGTCGACGGATCCCGTACCTGCGGGAGGAGCAACTGGGCCATCGATGAAGCCGAGCTTCCAATTGTCCTCGATGAAACGAAGCACTGAGGCCTGCTGAGTCAGCGTGTGATCGACGAAGTTCGATTTCGCCCAGGGCGAAATCACCAGCAGAGGCTGGCGCGGGCCGAGACCGCAGCGCGCGGCGTCGGCACCGGGCTGCGGCGTGCCGCAATTACCGGGGCCGAACAGGAAGTCGATGTTGGTCGCCGACGGGGTCAAGAGCGGAGGCATGACGTGGTCGTACCAGCCATCGGAATCATCCCAAACGATGACGATCGCAGTGTCGTGCCAATAGCGAGACTGCTGGACCGCGTTGATTGTCTTTACAAGGAACGCTTGTTCGGCGAGCGGATCGGAGTTTTGCGGATGGCCGTATTGATAGACCGGCGCCTTCACGTAACTGACCGAGGGCAATGAGTTGTGGGACAGCGCCGTGTCGAAATCCGAGATGTCGTACTGGTGGTTGGCCTGGTCGGTCTTGCCAATCATTTCCGCCGAGCTCGGCCGCAGATGGTGTGGGTTGCGCGTGCTCGCATATTTCATGAAAGGAGTAACGCCGGTGCTGTAGTCGTTCTCGAGGACATGCACGTCCGGACCCGGGTTAACGCTCGGGTTCTGCACGTTATAAGTGACGCCGTTGATCTGCACTTGATGGGCGACATGCTGGGAACCGCAAACCGCAGGCGCAGACATATTGCCGTTCGCATCGAACTTCGCGGGCGCGGTGGGCAGGAAGCCGCCCTGGAAATAGCCCCAGGTCACGTTCTTCTCGTTCAGGAGATCGCCGACATTCTTGCCGGTCATTTCAAAAGTCCGGCCCTTTCCGCAATCGTCGAGATAGCCGGGAAGGTTGGCGTCGGTCAAGGTTATCGAATGATCCGTCGGATTGACGTAGAAGCCGCTGGTGTCGGGGTTCTCAGGGTTGGCGGGATCGTGAATGATGATCCCATGCGTGTTGCCCGAAACGATATTGGCATGGCCGGGCACAGTGGGGCCGTAGGTGGTGGAAAAGGAATTGTCGCTCATGGCGTAGTGCTGAGCGTAGTTCCACAGCGCCTGGACGGTGTTGCCGTCGTAATAATTCATGATGGTTGAGCCGTCCACGGCGCAGCCCGGGCCCTTGCCGGTGGCCGTCTGCGGGAAGCGATCCACAGCCCCGCCATCGTACGCCTGCTGCTCGGGTTCGTAGTTATGCGCCATATCGCAGGTGTAGGCGTCGGCGGGGCGAAGCCGCGTTGGGTTGGCGGGGCGTCCGGACAAGCTCCAATTCGGATTGCTCCGCAGCAAGTCCGGCGTCAGGACGTTGGCGGCCGGCGTGCCGGGGCGCGCCACGAATTTCGGCGCAGGCACACCAACCCAGCTTTGCTCGCCGGGAATATTCGCCGCGTGCGGATAAGTCCCGAAGAGATTGTCGAAAGTTCTGTTCTCGGGAATGATGACCACGATGTGCTTGATCGGTGTTCGCGTATCGCCGCGATGGTTGTCCAGATCACCATCAGCGGCGTGAACGACGGCGGATAAAAGCGCCAGCGACGCAGCCGATGAGAAAAGAGTTCTACGGATATTTAGACGAAACACGGAATACCTTTCGAGGAGTGTCGGGAATTAACAAGATGCCATAACGGCGAGCGGTGTCGCGATGAGAGAAGAGTAGGGGTAGCCGAAGGGGTGAATCTACTCTACGGTTGGATATGTCGATTCCACATTGGCGTAACCGTTTTATGCCGGCGTAAAAGCGCGGCAAGGAGGCCTCACGCGGGAGACCAGCGCACAGCCGACTTGAGCAAGTGAAGTTGACCTGAAGATTGCAACCTGCGGAAATGGCAATCGGATTCTAGAACCGCCATATGACACGACCGTGATGACCTACCTGAATTCTTCGGGCCATTTCAATCTTGGAGAACGGCCTCGGTTGCTTCAGTTGAACGGTACTCTCGCACTTTTGATGGTCGAGCGAGTGAAGACGTGAAACATAGGTATTCCGAAGTTATTAGACGAGGCGATCCAGCATTGAGTTGCCAGTCACGGCTTCCCACGCTTCATAAAGCCTGCGTGCGCGCCCGCCGCTTGTCTTGCGCGTTCGCGTTGTAGCGGCAGTGCATGAACAGGTTTGCCACCTAGTCGTTGGATCGACGTAAAGCGTTGCAAATGACGCGCTGATTTGAAACGGCGCATGATCTTCTCGCTTACCCGCGTTGGCTGGTGCGAGTTCTGCGTCCAATTGTTCAGTCCTTTGCGCTGCCGGTAACGGCGGCTGCTTAATGTCTGTGAATCGCACACTTAATGCTATTCTCTAATGATGCAAGGAACCCTTACCACAGAAGAAATTTTCGAATTGTCGGGCTTATCGCAACACAACCCAACTCGCGCGCCCCGGCCGGCGCCCGCGGCCGAGGTGGAGAAGCGGGCAATCATCGCGGCTTGCGAGAGCTTCATTCGCGACGTCCTGAAGCCGCGCTTTCTGCCAGAGGTCAGACCGACCGACTGGAATTACATGGTCGACATCCATGGCGCCTGGTCGGCGGGGCGATACCGTTTCATGCAGCGCTACAGGTCGGGTGTGTGGAGCACAATCGCGGCGATGAGTTCGATGAGACCTTCGCCCGTATCGACCGCATGGGACGGGACCATTTCGATACTGGATGCGGCACACCGGCAAAAGGTGCTGGCTCCATGCCGGTGTGACGCTTGGGCGAGGCGCTTCGGATCATCGAAACGGACCGTGTCCTGCATCCGGTCTAGCCGTCTAGCGGCGGCGACCGTAGTGATGAGCGAGTAGGGGTGCGGTGGACCTAACCACAGTCAATGGCGTGACGGCCCTGCGTGAGGCAACATCCGCTGCAACACATGGTCTCTTAGAACAAAGCGATGGAACAACGCTGCGACGACATGCAGACTAATCAGTGCGAGGAGCACCCATGCGAGGATGCCGTGCACGTCACCCATCTCGTCGCCAAAAGCTGAACCCTGCTCGCCCAGTGCCGGATAGGGCACGACGCCCAGTAAGCGGACCGTCCAGCCACGTGAGGACGCGTTGATCCAGCCGAGCAGCGGCACTAGCACCAGGGTGGCGTAGAGCAGAAGATGCGTAATGCGCGAGACGGCGCTGAGTAGCGGCGACAACTCGTCCGGCGTTGGCCAGTGAGTCAATCGCCAGATCACCCTGACTACCATCACGGCGACTAGTGTCGAACCAACGCCGAGATGCAAGGCGATCAGGCTAACGGGCTGTGTGTCCTTGTGGACATCAGGCATCGTCCAGCCGATCACAAACTGCATAGTGATCAACAGGACGGTTAGCCAGTGGAGCGTGCGCGCGACTGCGTCATATGCCGGACGCTTCATTTCGTAGATCTTAGCCATTCCCGCTCCTCAAGCTGTCACGGTTTGATTGGATTGATGAAGGGCGCAGCCTGCGACTCTTAAAGCGATAGGCTCGAAAAGAGCACCGCACAAAACCAAGAAATACTAGCGACCTCACCTTAAGGGAACCTGAACCGCACCGGGTTCTGAACTGACCCCCAAGAGTTGGACACGACCTTGGAGGTTCCGTGAGGAAATTCGATGTAAGGTTTAAGGGGAAAGTGGTTCGCGAGTACCTCGCTGGCAAAGGGGGCTATAAGCTCCTTGCCAGGAAATTCGGTGTTGCGGAAAGCATGGTGAGGCGATGGGTCGCAGCATATCGTCACCATGGTAACGCCGGGCTTATCCGGCAGCGTTGTGCTTACACCCTTGAGTTCAAGCTTGAGGTGTTGCACCGGGGCGTGGTGCAGAACCTTTCCCGTCGAGAGCTGGCTGCCATTTACAATATCAGCAATCCGCATAGCATCACGACGTGGCAGCAACAGAAAGCGCGGGGAGAGCTTCGTTCGCTAAAGGGTATGCGCCCGTCGGGGCAGGATGTTTCGATGCCAGCCAAGAAAAAGACCTCGAGTCAGTCCTCGAAAGCCAAGCTGTCTGGGGAATCAGACCAGCTGCTTCGCGAGAATCAGCGGTTGCGCGCGGAGGTCGCGTACCTAAAAAAATTCAATGCCTTGGTTCTAGCAAAGAAGTTGGCGCGACAGAAAGAGCCAAAATAGTGCTTGAACTGAGGCAGGAATTCCTTTTGGCTGACCTTCTCCACGCTTCGGGCTTGCCACGCAGTACATACTACTATCAGGTCAAGACGTTGGCCGCTCCAGACCGGTATGGCGGACTCAAGGCGAAGATTCAGGCTGTCTATGCAGCACATCGCGGCTTGTATGGCTACCGTCGCGTCACCTTAGCTATCCGCAGTGATGGCGAGTTGGTCAATCACAAGAAGGTGCAGCGCCTTATGAACGAATTAGGAATCAGGTCGAGGGTGCGCCGGAAGAAATTCCGGTCGTACCAAGGCGAGGTTGGCGAGGCCGCTCCAAACCTGCTCAATCGCGAATTCACCGCATCGAGACCAAACGAGAAGTGGGTTACCGATGTGACCGAGTTCCGCGTCGCGGGGAAAAGCGGAATTGTTGTCGCAGTCGAGACCGTGCAGTGGAAACGGTAATGTGTGACGTCTCCTGCAAGTTCGACGCGCTTGGGTCGCGTCAGCGCAGATGTGCCACTAGCGACGGACCATTTGCGCAGCGGCGGTGCGCAAGCGGACGATTGACGATGGCCTCGAATCTGACTACGAGTGAGCTGCGGCTTCTACATAGACGAACGACGCGGGGGAGTTTTGAAGACTCAGCGTGAGGGCATATTCGAAGAGTGAAGTCATCGCAGGCCCCGCGTCATGAAAAAACGCGGCGCGATTTTCATCGCGCCGCGTCTGGACTGCTCCGAAACCACGGATTCCCGGCTTCAGAACCTCAGAACGGCCACCATCCTTTACCGCCGTTCTGGCCTTGCGCGTTGCTGGTGATGCTGCCGTTGCCATTGCCGCCTTGATCGCCGTGATTGCCGTTACCGCTCACGCCTTGGTCGAAGTGGAACGCGCCGAATAGATCGCCGATCGCGGGTGCGTTGACCGGCACATACGGGTTCGAGCCGGTCTGTTTCGGATTCGGCAGATTGTCGCGGCTGCGGCCCGTGATCGGGGCGAGCTGCCAGTTGCGCTCGATGAACTTCACGATGGACGCGTGATCGTCGTACTCGTGCGCGACGCGTCCGCCTTGAGAGTAAGGCGAGACCACGATCAGCGGAATACGCGGACCGTCGCCGAAGAAGTCGACCGGCTGGATATAACCCGAATCGTAGTAGCCACCGCCTTCATCGTTGGTGATGAGGATCGCGGTCGATGCCCACAGTTTCGGATTGCTCTGAACCGAATCGATGATCTTGCGCACGAATCCTTCGTATAGGTCATATTTCGACGAGGCGGGGTGACCATCGAGGCGTCCGCCCGGCTTCACGAAGGAGACCGCGGGCAGCGTGCCGTTTGCGATGTCGGCGTAGAGATCCGTCGAGTCCTGCAGGTGCGCCTTCACGGTCGCCGGGTTCGTCATGATCGACGTCTCGTAGAGGAACGGATTGCAGATGTTGCAATAGACGCTCTGAGACGGGTTGGTGACGAATGTGTTCCAGTCTTCGCCGTAGTACTTCCACGAGATCTTCCTGGCGAGCAGCGAGTCTGCAATTGTGCGAACCGGCGAAGGCGGGATCGTAAACGGGCTCGTATTGACCGTGCCGTTGCCGTTATAGCCCGGGTTGTAATTGTTTAGCAGGTAGTACGCACCTGCCGCACAGTTCGCGCTCGGATGGTAGGGCAGCGACCCCAGGTAGTTGCGAATCGGACCGACACCCGGTTGTGACGTGTCCGAGCAATTACTGTAAGAGCCGCCCGAGTAGCCGTCCTGCGCATACCAGTTGTTCGTGCCCGGCATCGGACGCGGGTCTTCGATCTGGTTCTTCGGGGGCGTGGACATATTGCCGTTGCCGTCCGTGTAGTAAAGCGCGTCGGCCGTGCCGACCATGATGCTGTTCGCGCCCGTGCCGCCCATCACCGGCTGGTGATAGTTGTCGCTAATCGTGTATTTTTGCGCAAGCTGCGTGAAGTAGGGCATATCGCCGGTGCTCGCGTTATAGAAACCGAGTGCCGTCGAGCCTTCGCCCGTTGTCTGATCGGTAAAGCCAGCCGGCCGGGGGCTGCCGTTGGATCCCGCTCCGATCGACGTCTCGACCCACGGGAAGAGATCCATCTTGCATCCGCTCGGATTGCTGGCAGTGGCATTGGCGAGACTGCAATCCGACTGCTGCCAGTTCTGATAAAAGCGATGCACTGGGCTCGCGGTGTACTGATCGTAATTCGGCCCGACACGCGAGATCTGATAGGGACCGCTCGGCAGGTTGTACGTATTCGAGCCAAAGCGCGTGTCGACAGCGCCTTTCGGAAGACCCGTCGCACCCGTTGTCAGATGAACGAGATCTTGCGGCTCGAGCGCGTTGCCCTCGGCGGCCTGTGCTTCAGCAAGCGTCGTAAAGGGCGCGCTCGTATCGCTGGTGGCGCTCGGCGCGGAACCGGTATTCGGCGCGGGCAGCACGGAGTAGGCCGTTTTCGAAGTGGGACTCATCAGGAAGGTGGTCGGATCCGTCGCTTGCGCCATGTTTTGCTGCGCAAGCGAGAAGTTCGGGCCCGGGCTGCCGTCGGCATTGATGATGCCCTTCGAGAGCAGATTCTCGATCGTTTGTCCGTGACCCGGCTGGTAGCCGCCGAAGACCTGGTCGAAAGTGCGGTTCTCGCCGACGATTACGATCACGTGCTTGATCGGCGTGACGGTGTCTAGAGATGGATCTGCGTTCGTTGGCGGATGCGACTGCGTTTGCGCGAGGGCTGGGAATATCGAGCAGGCTACCGTCAGTGCGGCTGCGGTGCCGATAAAACCGGCGCGCCGCACGAATTTTTGTGGGGCTTCTTGTTTTCGCTTCATTCACTACTCCGTTGCCATACAGCTCTTGTGGGGATTGCAAGATCGAAGGGTAGGTATGCAGGTGTGCGTCGGTTGGCCTCGGGGACCTTGTTATAGGAGATTCGTTGAGGTGCGAAACATAAAGGGCACGCATGACGGAAGCGAGAACATCAGGTTTCAATGTCCCGACGCGCAGATAACAAACGTGGGCCACGCTTCTTGCTGATTGTTTACGTTGCTTCGCGCATGCAACTGGCGAGACGCATCTTCGGTTTTGTGTACCGATCGTCGCAGCCGCGCCGTACGGGGCTCGCGCCGCGAATACGATCAAAGACTCGCCCGACCGCAAGAGCAAAGGTGAATACCGGGCCGATGCTTCAGTCGGCTTTTCACTGCACGTGTAAAAAAAAGTAAAATTCGTAAGTCCCAGCCTGCAGCCGCACTGGCGCTGAGGGCTTTAACTGCCGTCATAGCATCTTCGGTGTAAGGAAGGCGTGGAGGCGCAGCCGAGATAACATCGATTGAACTAACCCGCTGACGCGGGAGAAGGCGGTCAGTCAGCGACTTCGGCTCCGGGATCTTCCGTAGGGCGCAACCGTTCGAGTGGGACGATGGCAGTGCAGTTTGCTGTCGTGACCATTCCGAGCGGAGTCCACCATGACACCCCTACGTCGACGCATGATCGAGGATATGCGCGTACGCAGCCTCGCGGCCAATACGCAACGCGCGTATCTCCAGCAGGTAAGCAACTTTGCCAGACACTTCGGCCGTTCCCCTGAACTGCTGGGCCCGGAGGAGGTGCGCGCCTGGCAGGTGCACCTGATCGAAGTCCAGCGGCGCTCATCCAGCACCCTGGTGGTGGCGACTGCGGCGCTGCGCTTCCTGTATCACATCACGCTCAAACGCGAGTGGGCGGTCGAAGAACTCCCGATAGCGCGGAGGCCGCGCAAACTCCCGGTGATCCTCAGTCAGGACGAGATCACCCGGTTCCTTGAAGCGATCCGTAGCGTCAAGCATCGGACCGTACTGATCGCCGCCTACGCCGCCGGCCTTCGCATTTCGGAAGCCACCCGGCTGAAGGTCGGCGATATCGACAGCCACCGCATGATGCTGCGCGTCGAGCAGGGCAAGGGCCGCACCGACCGCTACGTGATGCTCTCGCCACGGCTGCTGGACATCCTGCGCAGCTACTGGTGTATTGGCCGGCCCCAGTACTGGCTGTTTCCTGGCCGCTTCCCGGATCAACCTGTGGGTGCCGACGTGGTGCGACAGGCGTGCCATGACGCACGTCGCCGTGCCGGTATCACCAAACCAATCACGCCGCACTCCTTGCGCCATGCGTTTGCGACGCACCTGCTCGAATCCGGCACGGATGTGCGTCTGATCCAGTTGCTGATGGGCCATCGCAGCCTGGCCACGACGGCGCGTTACCTGAAGGTCGCGACCAGCACGATCTGCGCGACGACCAGCCCGTTCGACCGGTTGCCGTCAACGTCTCCGCAGGCTTCACCTGAACCACCGGTTGAGCACGTTTGAACCGCCATGAAGGCTCCGCTGGAGCTGGCGGACGTCCTGTGCCGCCACGGCCCGACATACCGGCATCTGCACGCCGACTCGCTCGACCGCGAGCAGCGTCGCGTCATGCGTGCCATCGAGCAGTGCCGGACGGCGGCTCTGGGCGGTCACGTCGAGCAGTGCGACGCCTGCGGACATCAGCGCATCGCCTACAACTCGTGTGGCAACCGGCACTGCCCGAAGTGCCAGTCGCTCGCCCGGGCACAATGGCTCGAGCGCCGCCAGGCGGACCTGCTACCTGTGCCTTACTTCCACGTCGTCTTCACGGTCCCGCAGGAGATCGCGGCCATCGCATTCCAGAACAAGCGAATCGTGTACGACATCCTGTTCCAGGCAACCGCCGAAACGCTGCAGACGATCGCTGCAGACCCACGGCACCTCGGCGGCACGATCGGCTTCATCGCACTGCTGCACACCTGGGGGCAGAATCTGGGCCACCATCCGCATCTGCACTGCATCATCCCGGGCGGCGGCCTTGCTGCCGACGGCACGCGCTGGGTGGCTTGCCGGCCGGGCTTCTTCCTGCCGGTGCGGGTTCTCTCGCGCCTGTTCCGTCGGCTGTTCCTCGAGCGCTTGCAACAGGCCTTCGATATCGGGGCACTCCGCTTCTTCTCGTCACTGGCTCACCTGTCTGAGCCGGGCGAATTTGCCCGCTATCTTTCTGGCTCGCGTCAAACCGGGTGGGTCGTCTATGCCAAGGAACCATTCGGCGGTCCTCAGCAGGTGCTCGACTATCTCGGCCGCTACACACACCGCGTCGCGATCTCGAACAGCCGACTCATCAGTCAGACCGATCAGCACGTCACGTTTCGCTGGAGGGACTATCGTCATCCCGGCAGACCACGCGTGATGCGCCTGGACGCCTGCGAGTTCCTGCGCCGTTTCCTGCTGCACGTATTGCCGCATGGATTACAACGGATTCGCCACTACGGACTGCTTAGCAACCGGCTGCGCGAGTCCAGCCTCGCCACATGTCGCCGACTGCTTGGTGCGCCGTCCAACGAAACCCATGGAACATCCAGGCCTGACTACCGCGACCATTATGCGCACCTGACTGGCGGGTCACTGCGCGACTGTCCCGTCTGCAAACACGGTCACATGATCTGCGTCGAATACCTCCTGCCTGGCGCACCGGCGCGGGCACCACCATGCCGGCAATGAGGCCCGAACGCATGTCCCGCCTCGGCACCGAACCCGGCACCTCCTGCGCGCCCGCGTGGCACGTATGTCCAGTGCGCTCTGAGCGGGCCTCGCTCACGCAACCGAAGCCATTTGCTATTCGTCATGCCCGCACGCGGCCGCCAGATCGTGGACCCAGATCCTTTCCTGCCCTCGCTTTCCTGCCCGCATCCGCCGGTCACCACCACTGCGCCACCGATTCAATTCCCATAGCCACCGGCAGCGGAGCGGCTTAGCTCAAAGCATTTTAAGCAGGGCGGAGCCGGCTCGTTCGCCACGCCCTTGCTTGCTCATTGCGCCGGCTCCGCCCTGCTTAAAATCCTCTGGATTATCACCGGATAACCCACGATCCCGTCCAACCCGCGCGCGGAGCGGGCGGCGACTAATCCTGTCCTGCGCCGGCCGGTCCGTCGATCCGGCCGGACCACGCGGTCCCGTTGCTGGTGCTGGAACGGGCCACTGCGTCCTTCAGCCGGTTCCGATAGCCATCCACTCTCATCAGGCAACGAACCCGAAAGAGCCCAACCCCTCCCGCCCCGGCAGCGGCCCCGCGCCGGCCGTCACCTGCGACCGCCGTGTCCGGTGAAGACGCGCAACAGGTCGTGACCGAAGGCGACCACGCCACCGGTCCGCTGGCGGCCTCCCTTGCGCGGGGACGACACTGGGCCGTCGAGGAATGGGGAAGCTCCGATCACCTTGTGCTCCCCGACGCCCGCGACTACGCGGCCCGTAATTAACGGACGATCAACGTCAGAACGGCGAACTGTATGCATCGCTGTCTCCGGGAGGGGCAGGTGGATTCCGGTATGTTCGACAACTTGCTGTGGATCGTCGCCAGCCTCGTTTGCCAAGTGTGGGATACCGCATCGACCAGCCCAGACTGCGGATGCACATTGCGCGCATTGATGTGCATCTTCTGTGGCGCGCGGACGGCCTGGCAATGGTCCAATATGGACAGCGCAACTTCGCGAGTGAGCCGGATCAGGCGACGGGAGGAAAGTGCACGTACCCAGACAACATGTGTCGATCGCATCCATGCGCAAGATATTCCTTGAACTAGCCGGTAAGGTGCGGCAGGTCCAGCCAGAACTCGGCGACGAATATACGATCACGGTGACCCGACCGGACGGTCTCGCGTGTACTGATGACGAGGCCCGGCTGATCCTCGTAGAGTGCCTTCGCCAAGGGCCCCGCAGGCGACGCAAGGTCAAAGAATCCGAGCAGCAGCAGTTAGAGGCCCGAGGCCAGATGCGTCTGGTGGACTGAAGTCGGTTGACTCCACACGGCGCAGTCGCAACCTGCTTTCGCAGGGATCGATTTACTTGTAGGCCAGTGGGTGCCTGTGGCGCGACAGCTCAATTCCGTAAGCCGACGGACGGCCAACGCGCACAAAGCAGAGATTTTTTTGATTACCGCTCGCGGGCTGGCCCCGACTCGCCTGTTCACCCGTCAGCAGCCGCGATCGCCAACCAAAAAAATCTCTGCTTTATGTGAAGCTTTCCATAAGACCGATGAAGGTGGATTCGTTTTTGACAAGCCGATGGCCGGTTACGGAGCAAAACTGATGCGTGAACATTTGACCGACGGCGCAAGTGACCGAATTAGTAAGCACTTTCCGGATCTCGTGGCATAGAGATGTGGACTGGAACACCATGTTGATGGACGGCAAGTGGGTTCCGACCTTCCCCAAGGCCCGCTACCTGATCGGCAAGCGCGAATTCGAGCATTGGAGCATCGAGGGCGACGACGAGCAGATCAAGGAAAGCACTCAACGACATCCCGTCGAGATCGAAACCGCTGATCGGACCAGTCCGGCCGCTTTCGACGTGAAGACCGTGCGGCTTCACGAGAGGATTACGATGTTGCCAGCAGATGCGTGAACTCGAATCTCTCCTATCACGACGCGCGCCGCCGTCGATGCGATCGTCTCCACTTGCGACGATGGAAAATACCATTCGGCTGCCGAAGAAGCGCTGAACGCTACAACACATCGAGCCCTTGCATCGTATCGCCGCACGGATCAGTGCATCGCCGAGATCCGTCGACGCTCTACATCTCATTCCGAGGATCGAGCGCATCCCGCAGGCCATCTCCGACGAAGTTGAAGCTCGTCACCGCCAGCGTGATCGCAAGACCGGGCACGATCGCGAGCCACGGTGCGCTCGTCAAATAGGTCTGCGCGTTGTCCAGCATGTTTCCCCAACTCGGCGTGGGCGGCTGGATGCCGAAGCCGAGGAAAGAGATGTAGCTCTCCGCCAGAATCGCGTAAGCGACGTTCAGCGCGGCCGCGTTGGGCAACAGCTCACGGAACATGATGCGCGAGTGAGATGATCCCATCGACAGCGCCGCCAGCGCGAAGTCGCGCGTCTTCAGCGACCGTATCTGCGCCTCGACGACGCGAGCGACTTCCATCCACGACGTGATCGCGATGAGAAAGACGATCGACGGTACTGACGGCGAGATGATTGCGGAGATCGCGAGAAGCAGAAAGATCGAAGGAAAGCACAGCACGCCGTCGACCAGCCGCATCAGCATATTGCCGATCACGCCACCGAAGTATCCTGCGGTCATGCCGACGCACACGCCGATCACCATGCTGATCAACATGGCGACAAAACCGATCGACATCGAAATGCGGCCGGCCATCAGGAGCCGCGCGAACACGTCGCGGCCGAGCGGATCGGTGCCGAGAATATGCGCGCCGGAGAACGGCGGCATCAGTCGATGGCGGATGTCGATATACGTGTCGGTGAACGCGAGCAGCGATGGACCGGCGACGCAGGCGAGCACCATCAGCACGATGCAAAGCGCGCCGAGAATCGCCAGCTTGTGCCGACAGAAGCGGCGCAGCGCCGGGCTCATCCCGACACTCTTGGCGGAGTTGGTGATCGACGGTTTGGTGGCCACGGTGGGTGTCTCACTCATCGACGATCGCCCGCAATTCGGGGATCCGCGAAGCCATAGAGCAGATCGGCGAGCAGATTGCCAAGCAGCACGAGAACGGCGCTGAACATCAGGATGCCCATCACGGTCGGATAGTCGCGATAGCTGATCGAATCGAAAAACAGTCGGCCGATGCCCGGCCAGGTGAACACCGTTTCCGTCACCAGCGCACCCGACAGCAGGGTAGGCACATGCAGACCCGTAATCGTGATCATCGGCAACAGCGCGTTACGCAACGCGTGACGCATCACGATCTGATATTCCGGTACGCCTTTGGCGCGCGCGGTGCGGATGTAATCCTGGTTGATGACTTCGAGCATCGACGATCGCATGTAGCGGCTCCACACAGCCGTCGTCACCAACGCCAAAACGACGCACGGTCCGATCAAATGATGCACGTAGTCGAAAAACGAGCCGTCTCCTTCGGTCATGCGGTTGCCGGCCGGCAGCCAGTTCAGATGCACGGCGAACACATAGATGACCACGATCCCGAACCAGAACGTCGGAATGGACAGCGCGATCATCGCGCCGACGGTCGCGAGCGAATCGAACAGCGAATAGCGCCGCACCGCGCCGAGAATGCCGATGCACCCGCCGATGAACATCGCGAGCAGCGTCGAGCAGAACATCAGTTCGAGCGTCGCGCCGATGTGGGACGCGATGATCGACGTAACGGCGTGCTGATCGCGATACGACAGACCCCAGTCGCCCTTCAGCATACGCACCAGCCACTCCAGATACTGGATGGGTAACGGACGATCGAGGCCGAGCTGCGTCGACAGGCGATCGAGATCGGCCTGACTCATATCGCCGGAGGCCGCGAACTGCGAGAGCGGGCCGCCCGGCGCAAGATGCAGGATGACGAATCCGATCACCGAGACGATCAGCAGCAGAATCGCCGAATGAATGGCGCGGCGGGAAAGAAAAGGCAGCATGAGTCCGGTCCCCCGACTGATCGATCGCTATACTGTCTTCTTCCAAGACCATTCGTTCATGTTCCAGCAGTTCTGGCGCTGGTTCACGTTGGGTCGATAGCCGAGCAGGTTGTCTTTCATGCCTTCGATGAACGAGTACTGGAAGAGCGGCAGGATCGGCAATTCCTCGCGCACGATAACTTGCAGCTGACGATAGATGTCCTTGCGCCTGGCCTGATCGAAGGTCGCTTCGCCGTCGGCCATCAGCTTGTCAGCGGCCGGGTTCGACCACTGCATGTAGTTGCCGCCGCTGCCGCCCTTCAACGGGATCGCGCTCGAGCTGAAGCGGTTGGCCGGATCCGCATCCGCGCCGGTTCTGAACGACGTGCCGACCAGCAGCGACTGAAACTGAGACCGCGAATAGAACTCGCCCCAGATGATGGCGGCCGGCATGTTCTTGATCTTCATCGACACGCCGATCTCCTGCCAGTCCTGCATGATCAGTTGCTGACATTGCTCGCGCAGCACGTCGCCGGTGGTGGTTGACATCTCGAAGGTGAGCGGCACGCCGTTCTTGCTGCGCATACCGTTAGAACCCTTCACCCACCCGGCCGCATCGAGCATCTTGTTGGCCGCAGCGGTGTTTTTGCTCTGCTTCGGCAGCCCGTTGAAATAGGCCCACGACTCCATCGGAATGAATGATTCCGTCGGCTTCATGACGCCGTAGTAGATCGCGTCGATGATCGCCTGCTTGTCGAGAGCCGCGTACAGCGCCTGACGCACGGTCTTATCCGCGAACGCCTTGTTGTCGAGGTTCGGCATCACGACTTCCAGATTGCCGTTGGTCCACAGCGCCACCTTGCGGCCCGGCAGCCGCGAGGCTTCCTGATAGTAGTTGGCCGGAATGCCCGGCACGGGCACGAAGTCCACCTGGCCGGTACGGAACTGCGTGTAGAGCGCGGTCAGATCCGGGATGTACTTCAGCACGACCTTCTCGAGGAACGGGCCTTTGCCGTGATAGCGCTCGTTGGCCACCAGGGTGATGTTGTCGCCGGGCGTACGCGTGCCCCACTTGAATGGACCTGTGCCGACCGGCGCGCTGTTGAACGGCGCGGTGTTTGGATCCGAAGCTCCTTTGCGTGCCAATTGAGCGTGAGCACGGAAGTTGATGTTGGTCCCGCGTGCGCTCTGGATCGCGACGCGCAAGACCGGGATGTCCGCGCGGACCGCAACTGCGCAGGAGGGCGTCGCGCTGCGTGGCAATCACAATGAAACTTCTGGATGGACCGGCAGCGTGAACTGAAAAACGGCGCCGCGCGGCACGTTCGCGCCTGCCCACAATCGTCCGCCATGTGCTTCGACAATTGAACGGCAGATCGACAGCCCCATCCCCAAACCGGTGGACTTCGTGGTGTGGAAGGGAGCGAAAAGGAGCTCGGCGCGGTCCAGAGCAAAGCCTGGACCCGAATCGCGCACTGCCACGAGCACGTAGTCACAGTCGGCATTGCGGGTGCTGACTAGCAGTTCTCGCACGCCATCGCTCACTCCGCTCATTGCCTCGATCGAGTTGATGACCAGATTGAGGAGGACTTGTTGCAGTTCGACGCGGTCTCCCTCGACGAATTGCAGGCTGTCGGCGAGTTGCGTCTGCACCGAGGCGCCGTTCTTCATTGCTTCGCCACGGATGAGCTCAAGGGCCTCGCGAATCGCCGCGTTAATGTCCACCCTTTCCTTCCGTGGAGGCGCCTTCTTGATCAGTTCGCGGATCCGGCCGATTACGTCCCCCGCTCGATTACCGTCGGTGACGATACGGAGGAGTCCCTCCCGAACCTCCTCCATATCAGGAGGCTGGGCATTCAGCCACCGCAGCGCAGCCTCAGCGTTGCTGACCGTCGCGGCGATCGGCTGGTTGACCTCATGGGCGATCGAGGCCACGAGCTGGCCCATGGTGGCGACGCGGTTTGCGTGCGCGAGCTCCGCCTGCAACTCGCGGTAGCGCCGCTCGCTCTCACGGTGCATCTGCGCGTAGAGCCTCGTTATCTCATACAACAGGACAAACAGGACGAGACTGCCTGACAGGAGGCTGCAGACCTTGCCAGCATAAAAGCCCACACTGAAGCGGGCCGGAACGGGATACGAGATCAGGAAGAACTCTGTGACGTATGCGAACATCACCACCATCAGCCACAGATCAAGCACCGAACGCCGTCGGATCCAGAGCGCAACGAGCGCAAGGACGCTCAACAGCGCCATGGATCCGGCGGCATAAAGCCAGAGGGTAGAAAAACGGATCGTATCGAGCATCATGCGCGGCAGCAGCGCATTTCCCGCGGTGACAAGAAAAGTCACTGCACAGACCACGGCCGCCGTCAGCGCGACACTCGAAAGGATGGCCGCACCTACAGAACCCCGCCACGACCGCTTCGCCGGCTCAGCATCCTTCAACAGGGCATAAGCGGTGACGAACATGGCAAACCCGGCGTGCCACAGAATATAGAGCCAGTTTGTGCTCTGCAACCCGGCTCCAAGCAGGCCGCCCGGCGTGACGACGCCTGGAAAGGTCAGCATCCACGGCAATAGCATGAGCGCTGTGAAGAGATACCCACTCGCGATCACGAGGATGGCACGCGAACGGAGGATGGAGAACTGGGCGAATAGCAGAACAGCGGTGATCGAATCGTTCACGATCATCGCCGTGGCATAAGCTGGGATGACGTCGATCCGTCCCGGCTGGAGAGTCGAAAGCGGCCCAGTCGTGATGAAACAGGAGACCAGAAAGGCCAGAACGACGGCGAGGGCAAGCCGTTTCTGCGCCCGGCCGGGCGACAAGTTCAAGAGGATGAAATGCTGCTCCTCGGGGACAACGGCGGCTATCTTTACCATCGGGGCGACTTTTCGCAGCACCTTGAGCACGCGACACCAAGCTGGTACGTTTCGCCACGCTTGTCCCAAGGCGCCTCGCCGCCAGTTCTGCCCATTGGGCTCGCCCGACGTCGAGAAAAACAAGCACGCGACCTGTGAAAAGGTGGGTTGAAGGGATTCGCGCGTCGACGCATGCAACCGCGTCAGTGACCGACTTCAGAACACTGTTCTCAGTCCACTGTTCCGACTCTCCCCGGTCCAACCAGTCACCCAGCGAGGCCTCAATGTATCTCGTTTGCGGGCACTTGTCTTCATCTACGAAGCGACAGGCCTTAATTGCCCGGATGCCGCTTGTGACGGACCGCATCTAGAGCAACGGCCGTCCGAATTGCAGGCGCCTAGCGTCTGCAACGGGGCCGATCAGTGCCATTCGAACCTTACGTGCGCGAACGCCTGACGTGCGAAAATTTTTCAAAACGAACGCTCGTGAGCAGGCTGATTCAATGAGCGGCCGGACGTATCTGGAAAAAGCGCGGCGTCGTGGTTTTTGCCGACCGGAGCGTCGCGCATTTTTGAGGTTGCTCCCCTGTTGATAATACAGAGGATCAATAGCCTGTTTCGCCCTCGGCTCGCTTTAGGCTCACAAGAGGCGAAGGTTTAACCAGGTCAATCGAGGAGTACCGCCTTCGCTGCGGGTACTGCGGAGCCGCGGGCATGCATCGAAAGGCAGAATCGACCTATTTGATCGATAGAAACTATCGAAAAGACTTCTCATATAGTAAGGGTTTATACTTATCTCCCTTGTTGTCGCAACACATTGTTCGGCACTCAACTGCCGTTCGCGGCCAACAACTGGAGATTTCACCATGCTTAAGTCACTCGTTCCCGCCATCGCTCTCGCTTCGGCGCTGCTGCTGGCAAGCGGCGTGGCGTCAGCAGCCGGCAAGCTGACACCGGCTGAATGCAACGACTATCCTTTCAAGCCATTAAGCAAACCGGTCACGCATGCTCAACTGATGCAAGAGCTTAGCGAACTGGAATCGGTCGGCTACGAGCCGTCGGCTCGCGATGAAAGGTACTATCCGTCGAACATCCAGTTGGCGGAAGCGCGCCTCAGGTTGAAATACCGGGCCGATTGTCTCGGAGAGAACGTTAAGGTGCCCACGACACGGATTGAATCGAGCAGTGACCTGTTAGCACCGATGTAAGCCTGATATTCATTGAAAGGCGTTCCCGCAGCACCAAGGAGAGGGCGGCCGAGGTGTGGGCAATCGTCTCATGCAATTGGCCGAGGGGGAGCGCCGGCACGTGAACGAGCGCTTCGATCGCTTGGGGCAGGTTGCGACTCGCGCGCCAGTTTCGCGGCTCGCACACGTTCGTTAGTATGACCGGCCTGCACAGACGCATGCTGTCCAGCGACACGGATCGCAACAACTTCACGACGCAACGGACGGAACGTTGTTGTGGTTGCGCAAGTATGAAAGAGGGCGTGAGCAACGGAAGCGCCGGTGGAGGACGTTGCGAATCGCGTCATTCGGTGGGCGAAGCTTGAACGGCCGGGCGGGGTCGCGTTGAACCGACGGGCAACCGGCAAAGTCGGCCAGCTCGGGCCGTTCGTCACCCGCAGCTCCAAACGGCTGGGGCGCCGCTTTCGCTATCAAGAAAAGACATTCATTGCGAAGGCGGACGACACTTGGTTCACGCAGTCGATGACCGCGTCGATCATGGGACAAATGAGCACCTTGATCAGGAGCAGCACATTGCCGATGTCAAAAGCCTTCGTACTCAAAGGATAAGATCCGGCGAACTGGGCGGGGATGGGACCGATCATGGCGGCCTTTCCCGGGGAGGCGGTGGGGTCAGGGCCGACGCCAGGCTTGCGATTTCGACCGGCGACAGCACGCCAGCCTCAAGCATGGTCTGCTCAAGCGCAACCAGGAAGCGCTGGTAGTAATTCCACTGGGGCTGGCCGGGGCACTGTCCGGCTTCCCACTGCGCGATCGAGCGGATGAGGTTCTGGCGGAAATCCTCCCACTCGAAATAGCCGGCCTTGGAAAGCGACAACGCCAGGCCGAAGACCTTGCGTTCCCATGGATGACCGAAGCGCAGCTTGCCTTGTGAGCGTGGCGGCGAATCGGGCTGGCCGAGCATGCTGGATGCCGCGTATTCCTCAAAGCGCGTGAACATGGCTACACCGTAGCAGACGCGCCGGCCGGGGGAGCGACGAGCGCCACGCCCATCATGGATTCGGGGGTGACGAGTTCCGCCAGTTCGGCTTCGCTCATGCCACCGGTGCCGGCCGGCCGCTCCGGCACGACGAACCAGCGGATCTGCGCGCTGCTGTCCCATACCTTGACCTGAACGTCATCCCTGATTGGCACGCCGAACTCCTTGAGCACCGCGCGCGGCTCGCGCACGCCGCGGGCCCGAAACACCGGGTCCTTGTACCAGTACGGCGGCAGGCCGAGCACCGGCCACGGATAGCACGAGCACAGCGTGCAGATGATCAGGTTGTGCACGCCGTTGCCGTTGGCGACCGCGGCCATGTGCTCGCCTTCCGCTCCGGTCATGCCGGCCGGGAAATTCATTTCTGCGATCGCCTTTGGCGTGTCTTCGATCAACCGCTGCTTGAATGCGGGGTCCACCCACGCACGGGCGACCAGGCGCGCGCCGTTGAAGGGCCCGGCGACCGTCTCGAAGTGCTTCAGGACCGTGTCGACCGAATCGCTGCCGATGACGCCCTTCTCGATCAGCAACGCCTCGAGCGCGCGGACCTTGGCGGCACTCTCGGATTCGCGGTCGTCGTCGTATTCAAAGAGTTCGCTCATGCTTCGCTCCGTATCAATGAAGGCCAGTCAGTTCGAGGCTTCGAGATAGGCTTCGAACAGGTCGGCATAGATCGTCGTGTTAGGTTCGCTCTTTTGCTTGCCCCAGATATCCTCGGCGGCAAACGCCACGCGATAGACGGGCATCGGCGCGCCGATGCCGTCCGGGCCCGTGGAAACGAAATAGGAGTACGCGCCCGGGTATACGAGATCGACTGTGCCATGCTTGTTGCGCAAGTACCCCGGCAGGCGCGTGTGATCGACCGCGTCGGGATCGGCGACCGTCACACGGGCCCCCTGCGCGAAGCGTGGCGTCCCGCCGAGCGGGCGCAGTGGCGAATCGCCGTGCATCAGGTAATCGACGATTTGTGCCGAAATGGCCGGTTTGGCACTGGCAGGCAATGGCGCATCGGGGTTGGCGCGGTAGTAGTTGGTCTTGCTGACCAGTTCGTCCGCCGACACGTAGCCCTGATCGACAAAGAACTGCGCGATGCCCATCAGCCATTTCTCGTAGTAGCGGTACTTGAAGTACTCGAACGGATTCATGTCTTCCGCGCCGGCGCGCAGCGACGCCCAGGTCCACTTTTCCTTGAACGCGGTCGGCAGCGTCTTAACCGGATAGTTCTGGAGCGCGTCCGACAGGTGGGTGCTTTCCGCCATCATCACGGTGTGAATGCCGAAGATGCGCTTTTCCCATTCCTCCGCAAAGACACGGGTGTCCAGGTTGACTGGCCCGAGATTCTCGAGGCCACCGAGGGTGTGTGCTAGTTTCATCGCGAGTTTCCTTGCGAACAGGGGCGTATCGGCGAGGGCGGGCTCGTCGATGCTGACGGGAGGGCTTCGATCACTATCACTGTGGGTTCCTTTCGAGAAAGAGACAGCAGTCGAACAGGACAACTCAGGCCGCGAGGCATTCAGCGAACGATTTGCGCAGACGATGCGGGTCGATACCACGGCCGATAAAGACCAGGCAGTTGCGGCGCGCCTCGTCGCGCCGCCAGGCACGGCCGGGACGAGCCTCCAGCAACATGTGCACGCTGTGGAACAGGAACTGGCGCGGCTCGTCGACAAAGTTCAGCACCCCCTTCATGCGCATCAGCCGCGTGCCCTCCTCCTGGACGAGCAGGTTGACCCAGCGGTTGAAGCGCGTCGGGTCGAGCCGCCTGTCCTCGACAATCGAGTACGACTGGATCGAACTGTCGTGCTCGTGGTCGTGCTCGGCGTCTTCGTCGAGCAGGTCCGGTTCGATGGCCAGCACGGCAGGCAGGGAGAAGCGCTTCACGCCGAGCAAGTCGTCAGCCGGCACGGATGAGCGCGTCGACGCAAAGAGCGTGGCGGTTGGGTTCAGCGATTTCACCTCGGCCTCGATCGCGGCGCGCTCGCCGTCATCGACGAGATCGAGCTTGTTGACGATCACGACGTCGGCGAAGGCCACCTGCTCGCGAGCGATCTCGTCCTGGATCTGCTGGGGAAAATGCCGGGCGTCGACGAGGGTGACGACGGACTCGAGCTCCACGAGCTCACGCACGTCGGGATCGGCGAGGAAGGTCTGGAGGACGGGTGCCGGATCGGCAAGGCCCGAGGTCTCGACGATCAGCCTGTCGACCGGCGTGCCGCTGACGCGGCTGCGCGCCAGCAGTTCCTTGATGCCGGCGACGAGGTCGACGCGCACCGTGCAGCAAATGCAGCCGTTGTTGATCTCGACCAGCGCCTGCTCGTCGGCCACGATCAACTGGCCGTCGATGCCGACCTCTCCGAATTCGTTGACGACGATGCCAATGCGCTCGATCGCGCGCTGTTCGATCAGGTGATTGACCAGCGTGGTCTTGCCGGCACCCAGGAACCCCGAGATGACGGTGACCGGAACTTTGGCATAGCGGGTGGTGTGAATCATCTACACCCCTCATGTTTCAGATGACGACAAAGTGAAAGGAGGAAGTACGCCGGTGAACGCATGTCGGCACCCTTCAAGCGCGGGCGTCACCCAGTTCGCTGCGCTCGACCCACACACCGAACAACAGGCCGATCGTCGTCCACATGATCACCTGCATGCCAATGGCCGCGACGCGAAACTTCCAGGCCACGACTGCAGGAAATATCGCAGACACTTCGCTGATTGCCGGCAGGCGAGCTGCACCGCCGTGATGATTGCGATGAACACGAGTCCAGCGAGGATCGATGCATTCCATTGCCCCACCTTGACTGCTAGCTGACGGCGCACGTCGAGCGAAAAGATATCGTCGCGACCGAAATCGCGATCATCAGGAAAAACAGGGAGGTGCGATAGCCGATTGTTTCCGGATTGCCGACCGATGGAGGATTTGCCGGATATTTGACGTTCGGCACGATGACGAGCGCGACGAATGCCGCCAACGCGAGCCACGCGGACAGTGGTCGCGCCGAGATCCGCCCGAAGCGGCCGTACGCGTATGCGAAGGTCACCGCAAACAATCCACCGAACGCGGCGCCGTAGGTCACGACGCCCGTCAGAAGTCCTATGCCCGCCAGCATCCCGCGCAAGAGCAGCTTTCCAATCATCCGGGCCTCCGCGTCAGTGACAGGGGAAGCCCAGCAGATGCCGGCCGTCATGCACGAACTCATGTACGTACATACCGGGTACGATCGAGGTCGCGCCCTCTTCCGCACCGACGAAATAGATTGCAAGCAGCAGAATCAGGCCAGCGAACACGACCCAGGGCAACAGTTCACGGACGGGGATGGGGGTTGGCGTGACGACCGGTTTCAGGATTGCTTCACTCATGTTGAAACCTCCCGGGGGTATCGCGTCCCGTAGACAGCAGAGGAAGTACGAAGGCAGGCCAAGTTCCCGGAAGTGGGGATTCCCGGTTACAGTGGCGCCACTACGCCGCGATTACACTGGCTTTCGCGCTTCGTATCGGGAGATTGTACGCGTGAATTCAGCGACGTTGTAAGCCACTTGGAATGGTAGGCAAGCGTCGTGCACTGCGGCATGAGCGCGTTCGCACACTGTTACGCAACGCGATCGTGTTCCCAATATTCGTCAACGATTGGCCGGTGATTATCGTGATTGGGCGGTGACTATCATTTATCTGCTGCGACACATGTCCGTGCCTGACCCGTGCGGATCCTGCGGCAGGAAACGCCACAAGGCGAGGCGGCCCGTCAGAAGCGGTGAAACCGGAGCGCCGAATGCTCTGGTCAGCTTTTTCTTAGCACCATTCCTTTACGGGAATCGAATGAACTGCCGGGATGATGCGATAGACCGAACATCAGATCAGCGCACACTGGGCGGCGCTGACTTCAATTCCTGCAAAAGCGCCAGCGCTTTCGAGGCGCCCATCCGATGGGCCGCATCGGCTGCACTGACGCCCGATGCATCGGTAGCGTCAAGATTGGCGCCGCGGCTGACCAGATACTCGACGATCCCGGTGCGGTCGAACATCGCCGCGATCATCAGCGCCGTGCGCCCGTCGGGCGATGCACCTTCGATATCGGCGCCGTACGCGAGCAACAGCTTGATCATCGGCAGATCGCCCTTGAAGGCGGCGCCTGCCAGCGGCGTCTGTCCGTTGCTGTTGCGAAGATCTGGATCGGAGCGATGCTGAAGCAACACGCGCACCGTTTCCAGATGTCCGTGATACGCGGCCAGCATCAAGAGACTGTCGCCGCGATGATTACGCAGGTTCGGCGACAAACCTTTGCCAAGTAGTGCGCCAAGAGTTTCCGCGTCGCCTGCGCGGGCGAGATCGAATACCGCGTTCGCGAATTCGAACGTATCGTCGTCGAGCTCGCTCGCGGGCGGGGAATTGCGGACGGCTCGCATTTTAGTATTCCTCTACACACGATGGATGGAAAGTCACTATTCAAGGCAAACCCTGCGGGAAGACTGGTCGTCCAACATAAATGACACAACTAAGAATCGATGCATACAATGTGGGCTCAGATATTTCGATAAGTGGTCGAGCATACTCATGCATACCTCCACAACATTCGTCGTCGTCTCATTCGCTTTGAGCATCACCTCGACATTCGTGCAGCATTCCTCAAACTGCGTTACTGACTCGTCTGCTGGAACATCTTCAGACGTACGGAGAAGTTCTTTTCGTAGGAATCTGTCGATTGATACCCCAAGGGGGAAGGCGTTTTCGATGATCCGCTACTCTGTCGATGACACGCCTGAGCGTGACAGCCAGGTGCATACAGTTCCCGATCAAGGCACGTTTCGCTTTGATAGTGAAGGCGATACTGCCTAGGCGAGATGCCCAGACATCTTTGGAAGACGCATCTCATGCGATCTGGATTCCCAAAGCCACACGCATAAGCGATCGCTTTCAAAGGAATTTCGCTCCCCTGCAGCATGACGCGCGCAGCGTTCATGCGGGCATCCATGACATATTCGGCAGGCGAAATTTTCGTGTCGTGGACGAACGTGCGAGCGAATGTACGAATGCTCATGTTCGCAATGCGTGCGAGAGCTTTGACCGACAGGTCATCGGCTAGATTCGACAGGACGTATTGCTGGACTTGTGCAACCCGCGAACAGCCTTTCACAGATGGCGTGAAGTGGGGACTCGACTGGGATTTCCCACCCGCGCGCTGCATGGACGCGTAGAGCCGCTCGGCAACTTTCGACGCGACTTCACTGCCTTTGTCCAGGTTCAGCAGGTGAAGGGGGAGATCGACTGCTGCTGTTGCGCCGGCCGACGTATAGACGTTGCCGTCCTCAACAAAAGGCCGGTCGACTTCGACACGGGCGGTAGGGCACAACGCCGCAAGCTCGTCTGCATAGTTAGCGTGAATGGTGATCATTCGGTGATCCAGCAGGCCGGCGCGCGCCAGAATGAAGACGCCACTGCAGATCGCGCCGAAGCATCGCGCCTGCCGACTTGCACGCTTAAGCCACGCATAGCTCTCGTCGGTGAACTCCCGACGAACCAGTCCGGGGCCGCCCGCCACAAGCAGCAGGTCGTATGCATCATGCGCGTTACTGAAATGTCTGTCGGCGAAAATGGCCAATCCGTTTGAACATCGAAGCGGCCCATGCTCCAGCCCCACTACTTCCACTCGATAGTGCGAGTCCGCCGACGGGAAGCGGTTGGCTTCCGCGAAGACGTCGAGGGGCCCACAAATGTCCCGCGATTGGACACCGGGAAAAGCGACTATAGCGACGCTTCTCATGCGGCTGCTCATATCCCTGAACGGCCGCGGGTGCGACAGCGTGGATGGTCTGGTAGCGATGGGGGTGTTCATGGAAAATCCTTTCGTGGCGCGTGAGCGCGAATGCCGATATAGATTTCATCTGATGAATTGCTTCATTGAAGGGCTCGTTACGCGGGCCAGCGGCTATCGGGTGGGCAGTGTGCGGGGACGGCGCGGGCACGCCAGGACAGGCTTGGCGGACTTCCCATCGAGCCTGGCGGGGATGCAAACTGATGGGTGGGTTGCGGGCATCGACGCCCACGGGTCTCTGACACCAGGCGCTGAAGTGAGTCGGGCCGTACGATGAGATGATGGGTAGTCGGCTGTGGGCAGCACGGGATCAAGAGCCATATTATAAGTACTGCTATCAGATGTTACCTCAGAAATCGCATTGCTTTCGACGTTCAACATCGTGTCCCTCTCTTTAGCGAAGAGTGAAGCAGCAATCGAACTATGGATCGAGGTCAAATAACCACTGACTTGCAGCTATTGAATGCAAATCGCGGAAAGGTGCGACGGTACGGCGATAGATGTGCTGCCAAGTCACGGCGCGAACGTGTATTCCGGATAAGCGTTACTGATATATGTCAAGTTGTCAGGTCAACTGGCACGACGATTCCTTGAAACAGTTAATCAAGCGAACGGGGCCGACGGGTAGCCCGGATGGCGAGGTTGACTGGGCCACGGAGCGTGGTATGCCCTGTCATAACGCCGAGCGTCACCTTGATGAAAGAACAGTAGGTCTTGCCGAAGGGCAAATCTATTCTACGGGGGGATAAGCTGACGCCGCGTTAGCGTAACTCGCCTATACGATGGTATAAGCGCATCAAGCAGGCTTCATCTGGACCCGCGTGGTTCAGGTCTACGTGCCCCGGGACGCTCGCGGACAAAGAGCCCTGCCATTCATCGTGTCGGGAGACGGCATTCCGGCATCGGCAGGTGTTGTTCCGCTGTTCCGCATTGAGCCGTTGCTGTTCCCGGCCCTGGACAATCTGATCCGTGAGCGGCGAGTCCCGCCGATGGTGGCCATCACCGTCGAGAACGGCGGCCAGGACGCACAAGGGAGCCAGCGCGGGTTCGAGTACGATTCCATAAACGGGCAGTACGCGGAATTCATCGAGACCGAGGTATTGCCCCAGGTCGAGAAAATAGCGGGCATCCGCCTCACCCACGATCCTGCGGGCCGGATCGCCATGGGGTTCAGCGCGAGCGCCGAAGCGGCCTTCACCATGGCCTGGTTCCACCCCGAACTCTTCGGCAAGGTCCTCTCCTATTCCCCGACCTTCACCAACCAGCAGTGGCCACACAACCCCAACCTTCCGGGCGGGGCCTGGCAATATCACAGCCAGTACGCGGGCCCGCCTCCGACGCAGCTTCTGCAAACGGAAAGCTTCAACGTTCCCACGCCGGTCGCAGCGAACCAGTCGCCGGCTTGCCCCTCGTTCCCAACAGTCCCAGGAAGCCTATCCGGGTGTGGTACGAGGTGGGTGATTACGACGGCTGGTATCCCAACCCGATGGCGGACGGGATGCACGATTATGTGCTCGCTTGCGAGAACATGGCCAAGGCGCTCGCTGCGAAAGGGTACGAGTACCAGTTCATCTTCGCCCACAATGCCGGGCATGTAGACCTTGCCACCATCAAACAGACGCTGCCGAATGCCATAGCGTATCTGATGGGTGGATATCAGCCGAATGGAGATTAGGATCGCAACACGGCGGCTTTAACCGGTGCGCCTGGATTTCCAGGACCGGCAACGGCTCAGGAAAGTTTGATACTTCGATGCCGCGCGGCAAATTGGACTGGCGGCTGCCCACAGCCGCGCGGTCGAGGTACAACATTACACTATCTAGCAGGCGAAAAGCAGAGATACCAGACGCGTCGACAAGAGGTATGGCTGGCATGCTGCGCCGGGCGAACACGTATTGGATGCGCTATTGCCACCCCAGTCATGCGCTCATGCGCGGTGCGGGCCCAAGAGTCTGCGCGACAATCTGCGCCATATTTCAATCATGACCACTTCGGCGTACCTCGGGCGACGACATCAACCGCGCCAAACAGGTCACCGAGGACCGCCTGTAACCAACTCGTGAGGGCCGTTCTCGACAGCTGATTGAGTGGAATGGTAATTTGGTACCCACCAACTTATGGTGGGCACCAAACTGGACGAGACATGGAGTGGGCGCGCGAGCGGCGGTGCGTACATGCGACCGAATTTCCCAACTGAGTTCAAGCGGCACCTGGTCCAGCAATCCTTTGAGCCGGGGGCGTCGGTAGCGCTGATCGCCCGCGAGAACGACATTAACGCCAACCTTCTGTTCAAGTGGCGCCGGCATTATCTTGACGGTGCCTAGCTAGGGTCCGCCGGCGTTGCCGGAACACACGAAGCCGGCAACCGATAGCAGGAGTCCAGGATTGTCATCGGCAACTTGAATGTCGTCGAAACTTGACGGTGTGAAACTCACTGCGTGGAACTGTCTTTTCTTGATTCGTCTTCTTCGTGTCCGGCTTATCTACAACTTGGTTTTTCTTCGCTCCTTTCCCTGATTTCCCTTGTGGTTGCCGTATTCTGTCCAGAAACCTTCCCAAGGTCAGCCGTGGCGCAGAACCAGCGCGCCACCACCGCGTTATTGCTGCATCAATGTGAATTTCAAACCGTCCGTTTTGGACGAATTTGACGCCGCCGCTAACAAGGATTGTTGTTGCCGGTGGATATCGTTCCCGACACGCCTGCTCCTGGCGAATCTCCCACGCCAACTCAACCGCAGCCGGCGTCATCGACGCGACGACCAGTGCACCAACTGCCTCATTGATCGGTGCTCCGGCAATCGACTGACAGGTAGGTTCTCCATGAGCGCCTTGCGCTCGGTCGCAGACATACCAGGCTTCCTGTCGTCCGCGTCGCGTGGCGTACCGGAGCCGGAGATGCCGACCACAACGCCTGCAGACAGCGCGGCCCTGCAGTAGAGCAGCTCCCTCGCGTGGTGGCGACGATCGCGCAACTTCGTACCCACGACCATTTGTTTCCAGAACCTTGAGGTTCTGCTGAAACTGCTCCCAGGTAATATATCCGGGATGGGCGTCCGGGATCCAGGCAAGCCAGTCATTGCGATCACGTCTTCGAGGCACCTTCCACCCGTCTGCAATTCTCCGATAGTGCCGTCGGCCGTAGGCGTAGGCACCTGCGTAGCGCGGATTGTTCAGCATCCGAAGTGCCGTCGACGCGGTGAGGTGCTGGAACGTTACGAACTTCTCGTTGCGCGTGCAGGACGGGAACAGAAGGCCTTCATTCTTGAAGACCTTGACCGTCTGACTGGCGGAGCCGACCCGCCAGAATATCTCGAAGAAGTACGCGATGGTCTCCCTGACCTGCGAATCCGGGTCAAGCACTACGTTGCCGAGTTCGTCGTAGACAAAGCCGGTTGGTAGCAGGCAGCGATGCTCGCCGCGCTTGACCTTGTTCAGGATTCCGCCGCATAGTCGTGCTTTGAGAACATGCAGTTCGGCTTCGCTCATTGTTCGTTTGAGCAGGGGGCTGCGCTAGGAGCTGTCCGGTCGGGAGGACAGCGTGGTGTATCGCAGGCTCAGATATTCCGAGCGGTGTAAGAGCACGTCTCCTGATTAATAATGCTAAACGTGCAATTGTCCGTGCCCGTCGACGATCACGATCGAGGAATCTCCCGCTGATTGAAATGCGCGACGGGGTTGCAAACCTCGGGCAGGAGGTCCAATTATCTCAATAACCTGTTCGAGCAGGACCATTGGACGATCACGCGACGAACGCGGCCAATCCTGAGTTCAAGACCTTTTGCTGTGCCCGGATCCTCTGACCGACATTGAGATTATGCACACGATCATCAAAGAATTAAACGCGAACCGATTCCAGTGCGCCGGATGCAATAACACGGGCTTGACAAGATAGACAGAACCGCATTGGTGAAGTTGTTATTAAATCTCCGTTGCCGAGGCAAGGATGAAATGCTGGGCACTTGATTCGCTACGGAAGACTCTCTCGCCGACGTAGGCGGCTTCGAAGCGACAAACTTATCTTTCAAAAGCCTGTTACGACGAAAAAATCGGTGGACAAATTTTCGTCATCCCTCATCGTCCGGCTTCTCCAATAGGCAAGAGAGATTTACCATGAGCGTCGTTAATTACTATAGCGGCAGACAAATAGAACGCTGAAACCGCAGTGAGTAATCCAATGTAACCCGAAGCGACCCGTAGACCTGTTGACGCTGTCCATTCACTACCGGACAAAAGGAAAAGCGCCATCCAAAGCAGTAAAAAGACAATCTGCAAAGCACGTGGAGAACGTAGCGTCGCGACCCACATGTAAAGAGTAAACATTCCCCACAAAAAAAAGTACCATCCGATAAATGCATGGGAGACGTTGCCTCGAAGGAATTGGACAAAAATCGAATACGATAGCCAGAAACAACCGTAACTCAGGGACGCGGTACCGCCGAAAGTATTCCCACCTATGAATTCCAGGACCCCGGCAATGACTTGAGCCCCGCCCCCGTACGCAAGTGCACTGACAACGACAAGTGCTGTTGCGTCACCTGGAAACCAGCCTGCGTTGATCATGCTCGATAGCCAAGTTGTTAGAGCAAAACCGGCTAAGCCTACCGCTGCAGGATTGCCTAGCTTTGCAACGTTGGATTTGTTGCTCATTTATTTACCTGTAATCGAACATGAGTAAATCACGGCGGACTAAGCTGGCGGGCCAAATATTCGCACTACGTGGGTGACGCTTCGCTTTGAGACGGTCGTCCTTAAGAGTGGCGTCTTAGCGAAATCGTCCACTATGAGGATGAAGGGGATCCGTCGCGACGGGCCGATAAATCATGGTTTTTCTGATTACTCACACATCACGCGTTTGAACGAAGGATCGTTGTATCTGACGTCGCTATCAAGGGTAGTTATGCAAAATGTAGAAATCCGCACCTCATCACGGAGTTATGGTATCCCGATCCTTATCGAGGGATAAAGTGTGGCTGGTGTGTGACTTGTTCTCAACACGTTCGATCAATCAGTTTGCGCCAAATTCCCTCGAAATACTGCCATCATATCGTCGCACTCGCGGCAACCAATATGGATACTTGCTGTTCGGACCCGAGTGCCTGAGCCGCGCATTGCACGTCACAGGCACGTTGCAGTGTCCACATCAGCCAGAAAGCCTTCGGCAGTGAGGCCGCCGCCACAAGCAGGCCATGGTTACGCAGTATCAGGGCATTTTTGTTGCCCAGGCTGGCGACCAGCCGTGGCTGTTCGCCGGGATGAACGGTGCTGCCCTCGAAGGGATGATAGGCAAACCGTGTTGACGCATCAGACGACCAACCCGCTTATCGTTGATGCGGCCGGCTTCATCCCGCAGTGCCCGAGGCATGCGCCGTACCAGCCGCTCTTCGACACGTCCAGCGACTCGCACATCAATCCGACCAGGTAAGCGTTTCGATGTCGCTCGATCCAGGCGTACCTCACAGCGACTCCTTCGCGAAGTACGCCGCTGCTTTTTTCAGCATTTCTTTCTCCATTCGCAGCCGTGCATTTTCCTGCTTCAGGCGTGCGTTCTCAGCTTCCAGATCCGTTACCGGTGGCCTTTGCCCACGCTTGACTGGCGCCTCCCCCTTACCCGTGTACTTCCGTTTCGGTACTGATTTCATCGCTTTCTCCACAAGGCTGATTATCAACCTTATGGCGTCCGTTTTTCGGGGACCAGATCAATGACGGAATGAACCCCAAGCTTGCAGAAGGGGAGAGTCCTTATAGGTTGCTTCTGGCTGGAGCGGTTGCCGGGTGGGGCTTACACCCACGGGGAAAAGCGCCGCCGTAGCACGGCGCACGCTAGGAAGCGTCTTTCGCGGATCCGCTAGAATGCTCCACGGTTGAAACTGGCAGAACCAACCCATGCATGCCCTTGTCATCACGCCAATTCTTTGAAGATCACTCGATAATGGACGGAAAAGTCATTGCGGTTCACGTCAATGCCTCCCACACGTTTTCCAAACAATCCGTTTGGCAGATCATGTTGCTGAAAGGGTTGGGTGTTGAAGGCGATGCCCACTGTGGCGCCACGGTTAAACACCGCTCGCGTGTTGCACGAGATCCCTCGCAACCCAATCTGCGCCAGGTGCATCTCATGCACGGTGAATTATTCGACGAGCTATTGGAAAAGGCGTTTAGAGTCCTACCTGGTGACCTTGGCGAAAACATCACGACCCGCGGGCTTGATCTTCTCTCGTTGCCCGTGGGTACAGAATTACATATCGGCGAGCATTCGGTCGTCACGCTCACTGGCCTGAGAAACCCGTGCGCGCAAATAGAGCAGTTCCAGCCGGGCGTCCTCTCAGCCGTTCTTGGTCGTTCGCCGGAAGGAAAGCTCTTGCGAAAGACCGGCGTGATGGGTGTTGAGACCACGGCGGGACCGGTAAGCTCGGGCGACGAAATCACCATCAAGGTACCGCCGCCGCCATACCGAGACCTTGAAATGGTATAGCTGTTGGAGATCGTTAATTTTCCTAGCGGTGTCCATGGAAGCGCTAATGATGTCCGTTGATTAACTCGGAAAATCCCCCGGCTCTGCCGGGGAGCCAGTAAAAGTTTGACGTATGCGGGAGCCGTCCATCGGTGAAACTCCCCCTCCTGAGCCGCCAAGCACACTAGAGGGAGAATCATAATGGACGACTTTGATAGCCTAAGCCGCAGCAGATGAGAATGTAAATATCACGCGGTATTCATTCCGAAGTGCCGTAGAAAGGTGTTGTACGCGCAGCTGAGGGGACATCTGGGTGGGGTCTTTCGACGACTGGCTCAGCAAAAGGAGAGCGGGAAGAAGAAGGGCACCTGATGGCGGATCATGTTCATATGCTGTTGTCGATATCGCCAAAGTATGCGGTGTCACAGGTGGTCGGCTACATGAAGGTAGCGGCGCGATAGGCCAGAAGCGACAATCACCCCAGCGCGCGTTCGCGCCAACGGATGAGCGCTTCCAGGCGACGCGACAGGCACTTGACGACGACCCGTTAGAGCCAGTCAGCCGAATTGCGCAAAGGACAGCTGTTACACCGATATGAGACGGCCGCCAATCAAACCGTGCTCATTCTGTTGAGCGGTGAAAGTCGCCCGGTGCAGATTGATTCCAACCTGCACTGGGCGAGCGGGTATGCAGTGCGCAGGTGGGGGCCAATGGCATGAAACAGATCGCCAAAGGTTGTCCCGTCCTGCTTCGCGCGAAGTCTCTCCGAGTCATGACGCGCTCTCGCCAATCGAAGGCAGACTGAACTGGAATGTGGCGCCCTGTCCGGCATGGCTGGATGCCCACAACCGTCCTCCGTGAGCTTCGATGATCGAACGGCAGATCGACAGCCCCATGCCCATCCCGTCGGCCTTGGTGGTAAAGAAAGCGCTGAACAGCCGGTCCGCGTTGGCCGGATCGATGCCCGGGCCGGAGTCCTGAACCGCGACGACCACGTGTCCCTCCGTATCCCGGCGCGATTCGATCAGTAGCTCACGTGCGTCGTCGCCAATCTCAGCCATCGCCTGCATCCCGTTCATCATCAGATTGATTAGCACCTGCTGAAGCTGCACCCGATCGCCGAGCAGCGCAGGCAATCCGGAGCCGAGCCTGAGAGACAACGATACCCGACGGTTCGAGACTTCGCGCTGCACCAGCAGCACCACGTCATTGATCACATCGTTGAGTTCGAGGCGCGTCTTCTGCGGCGCGGCGCTCCGCGTGAGCGAACGGATATGCTGGACGATCGCGCTCGCGCGCCCGCCTTCGGCGATCATGTGCGTCACGCAGGCCCGCACCTCCTCGGGCTGCGGCGTCCGGTGGCCGAGCCAGCGCAGGCACGCCTCGCCGCTCGTCACGATCGCACTGAGCGGCTGCCCGACTTCGTGGGCGATGGACGCACTCAGCTCCCCGAGCGTCGTCACGCGCGTTGCATGCGCGAGTTCCGCCTGGAGCGCCAGCAACTGCTCCTGCGCGCGCTTCGCCTCGACCCGCCGCGTGGCAAGCTCGGCCTCGGCCTTCTTGCGTTCGCTCAGATCGAGCACGAAGGCCACGCCGTTTTCCTGCGAACCTTCCAGTAAGGCCGCGCCGATCAGCACCGGAATGCGCCGGCCATCCTTGCGAATGTATTCCTTCTCATAGGGCTGGCAGGTCCCCCCTTGCCGGAGTACGTCAAGTGCGTGGGCATCGGCGGCGCGATATTCCGGGGGTGTCATGCCGGCCCACCCGACCTGGCCTGACAGCAGTTCCGGTCGCGAGTAGCCAACGATGCGCAGAAACTCGTCGTTCGCGTCCGTCGCCATTCCGGTCACGTTCCAGAAAAACAGTCCGATGATGTTCGACTCGACGAGCCGCCGGATGCGCGCTTCGCGCTCGCGCAACTCTTCCTCGGCCAGCTTGCGTTCCCTGTTTTCGCGCTGCACATCGGCATAGAGCAGCGCGTTCTCCAGCGCGATCGCGGCCTGCGAGGCGAGCAGCTTCAGCACTGCAATGCGCGATGGGGCAAACACGCGGGGCGCCAGGCTGTTTTCGAGGTATAGCACGCCGATAAGCTTGGCCTGCGCGAGCAACGGCAAGCAGAGAATGGACCGCGCCTGCCGCTGCTGGATGTAACAATCAGCGGCGAACGGAGATTCGGCCGCGGCATCATCGAGGATAACGCTTTCCCCAGAGCGCAGGACATAGTGGAGCACCGACGCCGGCAGCACGGTCTCGGCCACGGACTCGTCGCACAAATGCACGGCCACCGTATCGCCGCTGGTTGTGGCTTCCGCAGCGATCCGCTGCGTAGCCCCTCGCGCAAGAATCAAAAGAACTCGCTCGGCGCCCGCCTGCGCCATCGCCGTGCGCATAAGGGTGTCGAGTAGTTTCTCCAGGACGATCTCGCCCGAGACGGCTTGAGACACCTTGATCACGGTCGCCAGGTCGAGGTGTTCGACCGGCGCGCCGATCGTGCTCGTCGGCCCTGCAACAGGCGGCTCATGCGTAAGCTGCGGATATGACTGATCAAGCTGCCTCACCTTGCCATTGGCGCCCCAGCGGAGATAGCTGTAACGCGCATTTCCGAGGTAGACACGCGCAATTTCATCGAAGCCACGTGCCGCATAGAAGCGCGCGGCCACTTCGTAAGCGAGCCCCTCGTTATGGACAAAGCCGTTTGTGCGAGCTGACCGGATGGCCTGTTCGTAGAGCTGCTCAGCATCAACCACGCGGCCTTCGATGCGGGCGATCTCGGCGCCGACCAGCGCGGCGCGGTTCTCGAAGTTCTCCGGACAATTCTCCGCCCAGACCTGCAGTTGTCGGTGATGCGCAGCCAGCGCTTCCATGCACTGCTGCCGCTCCCCGGCCGGTGCGCAGTCGCAGTAGGCCGCCTGGGCCAGCGCGCCGTAAAAGTGATATTCGGTTTCCTCAAAGTACAAGGCTGAGGTCCAAAGCAGCCGTTGCGCTTTTGAAGCGGCGTCCCGGGCCGCCGCATAGTCGCCGGCCAAATAGAGCGCCTGCAATTTCCGGATCCAATACCAACACGCAGCAAGCGTCAAGGCCGGGTTGCTGGATAAGTGGTGTTCGATGTGAAGCTCATTGAACTGCCCGTCGTCAAAGTAACCGAATTTCAACGTCAAGCCGCGCAGCATCCGAATCATCGCAAATTGCACAGCGATGACGTCAATGACAAGGCCGAACCGCGCCTTCCTGGCGTATGCGAGGCCGTGTTCGGCTTCGCCTTGCACCTCGGGTAGCGGCTCGCCGGCGAAAAGCAGGTTCGAGTTGAGATGCGTACACGTGTAGGCGCCATACGTGAGGTCTCCGTTCCGGTTCGCCGCTTCGAACGCGCGGCCCAACAGATCACGGCAAGCCCGCACGTGTTTCATCCAGCGCATGACAAAAACCGCGAAGCAAAGATAGGTGCTCGCCTCAAAGCGCTTTAGCCCGCGTCGTTCGACGAGTTCATAGCCGAGCTGGCCGAATCGAAATCCGGCCGGGTAGTCGCCGAAACGCGGTCCAGCGACTCTGCCGAGCTGGACATAGGCGACACAGGAGGCATCACAGTTGCCGAGTTCGATGCTGAGACTGGCCGCCTTGCAGATCGTCAGGGAAGCCAGGTTCGCATCGGTAAAGCGGGCCGGCGGCAAAAGCTTACTCAGAACATCGACCGTGGCGAGGGACGCCGCGTCCGCCATCCGCGGCAAATCGATGAGATCCTCGATAGTCCGGCCCCCCAGCAGTGACCAGATGCGTTCATATTCATGTCGCACCTCCTCCTCTTTCGGATGAGGGGACCACGCGATACCGACATGCCGGAGGTATTCAAGACATACAGCAACCGCGCGGCCGCTCTGATCAAGTGTCGTGCAGACGTCGCTATGCAAGCAGGTGACGAGGGCGCGTTCGACCGTTGTTGCGGGACGCTTTGAGAGAGCCGTCAACCGCTCCTCTGCGATCGATAACTGGCCGGTCAAAAATTCGCATTCGGCCTGGTTCAGCTTTAGCGCAAAGACCAGCTCACGCCGGCGCTCCAAGCCATCTCCCGCCAACAGCGCCGCACCGGCATTGAAATAGGTGAGTGCCGAGGTAAAGGCCGTGGAAGACTTGGCGCGCTGGCCGGCGAGCAGATTGAACTCGGCGAGTTGCTCCCGCTCGTCGCAAGACGTTATCAAGGCCGCGCCGCGGTTGAGCTGACCCACGATCTCGAAGATCGCCTCTTCCCGTTTTTCCGGGGGTGTCTGTGCGGAAAGCAGACGTCCGATTCGCAGATGGGCCTCGGCGCGTGATGCTTCCGGGATCAGTGAATAGGCGGCTTCCTGCACCCGGTCGTGAACAAACTTATAGGAACCCTCCAGCCGCACAACCAACTCCTGACGAAGCGCCTCCCACAGCGCCCCGTGGACCCGCGTCTCCGAGACCCCGAGTACGATCGAAAGCATGGCGATGGCTGCAACATTCCCCAAGCAGGCGAACTGTTGCAACGCCTGCTGCGTATCGGCTGGCAGGCGGGTCACCTTGGAAACTATCAGGTCGACGACATTGTCGGTATAGCTCCTGGCGTGAATGCTATGGAGGTCCCAGCGCCAACACGCCGCGTCATAGTCGAAAGTGAGTAATGCGTCGTCGGCAAGCGCCTGTAGAAACTGAATCACGAAGAACGGATTGCCGGCGGTCTTCTCCCGCACGAGCTGCGCCAGCGGCGCGGCACACGCCGGCTCGCCGTGAAGAGCATCTGCAATCAACTGCGCTATGTGCTCACGAGCGAGCGGTGCAAGCGTCATCTCCTCGATTTTGGCGCCGGCTTTTTTGATCGTTTCGAGTTTGCGCATCAGCGGATGCGTGGCATCGACTTCATTGTCGCGATAGGCGCCGATCAGCATCAGATGTCGGAGATCCGAGCTGGTCAACAGATCCTCCAGCAAGTCGAGCGTTGTCGCGTCGAGCCACTGCAAATCGTCGAGGAACAGCATTAGCGGATGGTCCGGTCGTGCGAAGACGCCGATAAAACGCCGGAACACGACCTGAAAACGGCGTTGTGCCTGCTGCGGCTCAAGCTCCGGGACCGGCGGCGGCTCGCCGATGACGAGCTTCAATTCGGGGATGAGGTCGGTCATGAGCCGCGCATTCGGGTCCAGCGCTTCCAGCAACGCGCCGCGCCAGCTCGCCAGCTCCGTGTCGCGCTTGCCGAGCAGCGGCCGCACCAGGCTTTGAAAAGCCTGCACCAGCGTCGAATAGGGAATATCACGCTTGTACTGGTCGAACTTGCCGGAGGCGAAGAGCCCCCGACGAGGCACCAGCGCTTTGTGCATTTCATTGACGACCGAGGATTTGCCGATGCCGGAATAGCCGGCAACCAGCACGAGTTCGGGCGCACCGCGCTCGACGATTCGATCGAACGCGGCGACTAACGTATCGACCTCGCACTGTCGCCCGTACAGCCTCTCGGGAATCAGCAGGCGGTCGGGCGTGTCCTGTTCGCCCAGCGGGAAATCGTCGATGGGGTGATCGCCCCCCAGGCTGGCAAGGCAGCGTCGCAGGTCCCGTTCGACACCGCCCGCAGTCTGGTAGCGCTCTTCGGCCGTCTTGGCGAGCAGCTTCATGACGATGCGGGAAACCGGAGCCTGGATAGTGCGCAACCGCTCGCTGGGCGGCACCGGCTTTCGGGCGATATGGCAGTGCACCCATTCCATGGGGTCAGCGGCCGTAAACGGCAGCATGCCGGTGAGCATCTGATACAGCGTGACACCGAGCGAATACAGGTCGCTTCGCGAATCAATGGAGCGATTCATCCGGCCGGTCTGCTCGGGCGCCATGTAGGCGAGCGTGCCGGCGAGGGACTCCGGCGGTTCGGGCGCCTGTCTCTCTCGCGGCAGCCGCGAGGCGATGCCAAAGCCGGTCAGCCGCACCTGTCCATCCGTGCAGTTCACGAGGATATGGGCAGGCTTGAGGTCTTTATGGACGAGGCCGCGCTGGTGAAGTTTGCCCAGCGCTGCGGCGATGCCGACGGCGAGGCGCATAACGTTGCCCACCGCCATGGGCGCGCCGAGCAGCCGCTCGAGCGGCTCACCTCCCGGATCCTCAAGCACCAGCAGGGTTGCACGGTCTTCGCGCACCAGTTCCAGCGGCCGCACCGCCCACGCGCCATCGAGTTCGTCCTTCAATCCGAACTCGTGGGCGAGCCGATCGAGGCTAGCAGGTGAGGGATGTTCGACGGCGGACCGCGCGATGAGCACGGTGTCGTAGCCGCCATCGGCCGGCCGTCGTGCTCGACTCAACACCCGCTCGCCGTCCGCCCACAGGGTCTTGAGGCTGTTGCCCATCCCGTCGCGACCATATGTAGCATTCATCTGTCGCCCTCCGCCGTCTCCTCAGAATACACCGACGACTTTTGAATACGACCGGATGTCCTGCTTGACGCTATCCAGGTGGGTGTGGGCATCCCGCAATATCGGCATGACCTTTCAATTTACCGCTTCCGCGTATCGGTAGCTTTGCCACGGGCGGCTTGTCTCGCGAGAGCGGTCGACCGCAAATCGATTTCGACGGACGGTTCATGGCCGGCTGCTGTCTCATGCGAATGCATACACCGCTCGATCTTGCACGGCGATGATCGCACCGTTGATGAAGAAGACGCTCTAGTCTCGCGATTACGCGCACTGTATGTAGTGGTCGTCGTCAATCTGTACGCATCAGTCCAATGACCTGGCCGGGCTTACTGTGCCGGCTTGTGGCGTAGTGCGGCATAGTGCGACCTCTCAGGTTTTGGCACGGCCCCGGAAATGATTGCTGCTGGGCATCAGGCAGAGTGCGGCTATGAACGGGCGCAGCATTGGCTGCGCCCGCAGGATTACAGACTCGTCGAGACGATACGTAGACCGGCCCCATGCCGGTCACGTGGCATGGGGCGGGCATCCGGTCTAACTTCCGCGTACGTTAGCGCTTCGGCGCAGCGCCGAGGCTTGCAACCGGTATTGCGGCGCGCACCTTGGCGACCTGTGTCGCGGTGACGGGCGAGGCGTGATTCCCCCAGCTAGAACGCAACAGAGTTAATACGTTCGCTACCTCGGCATCCGACAACCGCCAACCATACGGCGGCATCGTGAACTGGGCGGGTGCCGCCTTCGTCGCCGGCGTGCTGCTACCGGCGAGCACGATGTGGATCAGCGACGTCGGATCGCCGCCAGTCACCACAGGATTAAGCGCGAGCGCCGGAAATACCGACGCATACCCCTTTCCGTCCGACCGGTGGCATGCGGCACAGCTATTGAGGTACGTATCGGCACCCGGTCTCGTCACATCGCCCGAATGCAACGCGGTGCTGATTGCTGCGTCATACGCTGGGCGGACTTCGCCCTTCGTTCCCGGCAACGACTTGAGGTATTTTGCGATCGCGGTCCGGTCGGCATCCGTCATGTACTGGGTGCTGTGCTGGACAACGTCGGTCATGCCACCAAACGCAGCGGTGCGGTCGGTCGCGCCCGATTTCAGGAACGTCTCAAGATCGGCCTCGCTCCAGGCGCCGAGACCAGTCGCCGGGTCACCGCGGAGGTCGGTGGCGATCCAGTTATCGATCTGGCCGCCTCCAGACAAAAACGTAGAGCCCTGTTGCGCAGTGAGGGCGAGTTCCTGCATGCCTACACCGCGCGGTGTGTGGCATGCGCTGCAGTGCGCAAGGCCCTCCACCAGATAGGCGCCGCGCGCAATCACGGGGTCGGTGCCCGGCGGCGGGCTGCTCGCCTCGACCTTCGGTGCAAAAGCCCAGCGCCATAAGGTTAGGGGCCAGCGCATCGACATCGGCCATGCGATTCCTTCGGCGTGGTCCGACTGGGAAACTGGCGCGACGCCGTGCATGAAGTACGCGTATAGCGCGCGCATATCCTCGTCATGTACGTGCGCATAGGAGGGATACGGCATCGCGGGATACAGCGTGTAGCCTTGCTTCGAAATACCGTGGCGCACGGCACGCTCAAAGTCTTCGTACGTATACCTGCCGATACCGGTTGCGGTGTCGGGCGTGATGTTGGTCGAATAGATCGTGCCGATGGGCGACTGGATTGGCAATCCGCCAGCAAACGGCTTGCTGCTGTTTGCCGTGTGGCACGCGACACAATCACCGACCCGAGCAAGATACTCGCCGCGCCGCACCAGTTGCTGTGTCGCATCGTCTGCCAGCGCGACGGTACTCATCACCTGCGCGAAAGCGCCGAGCGCCAGTGCTGCGCCCCATTTCAGTACAGATCTCTTCATGATTTCCAAGCCTATGCTGACACCAGCGGTCCAGGGTTGCTCAGATATTTTTCGCGGATAGCCTTCGCGGACCAATAAGCGAGCGCGCCTACCAGCCCCGTCGGGTTGTAGCCGATGTTCTGCGGAAACGCCGAGGAACCCGTGACAAACACGTTGTGCACGTCCCAGCTCTGCAAATACCGGTTGACCGCGCTTGTCTTGGGGTCGGTGCCCATGATGACGCCGCCGGTCGTATGCGTGGTCTGGTATTGACGCACGTCGTAGTGGTCGCCCGGCTGGCGTATCAGCAGCGAATGCGTCTTCGGGTTCATCGCCTTGACGACTTCGAGTGCGCGGTCGGTCACGAAACGCGACATCTTGTATTCGTTGTCGTGCCAGTCGAACGTCATCCGCAGCAGCGGTTGTCCCCACGAATCGCGATAGGTCGGGTCGAGGTCGAGATAGCGATCGCGGTACGACATCACGGAACCGTGCGTCACCACGTTCGTCGTGTGCAGGTAGCTGTCCTTGGCTGCCCGCTTCCACTGCGCGCCCCACGCCGGCGTACCCGGCGGTACCGAGAGTTGCTGGATCGGCCGCCCGCCGGTCTGTCCACCGATGATGTACGCACCGCCGACGAAGCCATGCGGCCCGTGGTCGAAGTGATCGGAGTTGAAATCGTCAACGATCTGCGAGCCACCAGAGCCTGCGGCGATGAACGGGTTGATCGGCACGTTCTTGTCGAAGAAGACCGACATCGAACTCATCATCTGATACGCAAAGTTCTTGCCGATCGTGCCTTCTTGCGACACCGGGTCGTACGGCTTGCCGATACCGGACAGTAGCATCAGCCGCACGTTGTGGAACTGGAACGCCGCGACAATCACCATGTTGGCCGGCTGCTCGACTTCCTGGCCTTGCGCATCTATATAGGTGACGCCCGTCGCGCGCTTACCGGTCGAATCGAGATTGACCTTGAGGACTTCGCTGCGGGTGCGCAATTCGAAATTCTTGCGCTTCATCAGTACTGGCAGAATGGTCGTCTGCGGCATCGCCTTCGAGTAAAGGAAACAGCCGAAACGTTCGCAGAATCCACACAGGTTGCAGGGGCCCAGACGTACGCCATAGGGGTTTGTATAAGGGCGCGACGAGTTAGCCGAGGGCTGTGGAAACGGATGGTAGCCGACTTCTTTTGCTGCCTTTGCGAACAGGGTCGCCGGGTAGGTATCGGCGACAGCCGGGTTCGGATACTCGCTTGTGCGGCGACCCTCGAACGGATTGCCCCCGGGCACGATCGTGCCGTTCAGGTTGCCGGCTTTGCCCGATGTACCGCACACGCGTTCGAACTGATCGAAGAACGGTTCCAGTTCGTCGTACGTGACGCCGTAATCCTGGATCGTCATGTCCTTCGGCAGGAAATTGCGGCCGTAGCGCGACTCCATGTGGGTACGCAACATCAGGTCTTCTGGCGACGGCCGGTAGTGCTGGCCGTTCCAGTGCACGCCCGCGCCACCGACGCCGTCGCCAAGCAGGAACGACGCGTATTGCCGGTAGGGCAGCGCGGTATCGCCGATGTTGTGGCGCACCGTCACGGTGTTGTCGGCGAGGCGCTGGAACAGCTCGCCGCGAATCCCGTAAGCGAGTTCGTCGACGATCTTCGGATAGGTGAAGTCGGGTGACGTGTCACGGTAAGCACCGCGCTCGAGCGCGACGACATCAAGCCCCGCGTCGGTGAGCTCCATGCCCATGATCGCCCCGGTCCAGCCGAAGCCGATGATGACGGCATCGACTGGCTTCTTCTTGATAGCCATGTAATTCCTTCAAATGCTGTGTAGTCTGCTTGCGCGTTCTTCTGGGCAATAGCGGCAACTCCCGCATGGGACTTACGCCTTTTCGCCCGAGATTGAAACGGGGCCGAGCGGATAGGTCTTGCCCGGCTGGTCGACCCAGTCCATGAAGTCGGCACGTGCACCGGGAAAGCCGATCATCTTCCAGCTACCCATGTGCTTGTTGCCGCCGTAAATGGGATCGGCAAAATAGCCTTCCTTGGTATTTGCGAGCAGCGTCGTGAAGAAGATGGCCGCGGGGACCGCCTCCAGTTCTGCTTTGCCGGATTCGAGCTGATGAAGTACCGCATCGCGGGTCGGGCCGTCGAGGGCGGCGAATGTGTTGCCGTGCGTCTTGCGGCAAAAGTCGTCGATCGACGTAATCGCGGCACGGTAAAGTTCTCGCGGTGTCAAACGCAACTGGTAACCGAGCGTCGGTTCACCGTCCGTTTTGAAAGGGCCTCGCATGTACCAGAATGCGCCTCGTCCATAGGGCGCTTCCATCTGACGGTCGATGAATTCGGGCACACCCAGTTCCACCCCACCGGGGCCGTCATCATTCGACGGGATCAGACGGTCGACCGCCGCATTGATGAAGGCCCATTCGGCTGGATGGAAGTAGCGTGGCTGATAGAGTACTTCCGGCGCTGGTGCATCGGCTGCGCGCCCCTGATTCGACAACGCGATCGTCGCGGCGCCGCCCGTGAGCGAGACGGCGGGCACGATTGCCAGCGTCTTGCGCAAGAAAGCTCGCCGATGGGTCGGCGGTTTTTCAGTGGACATTGGAGTTCCTGTTGGCTTGAATGGTTAGCGACGGAATCGCGAGCAATGCTTGGCGGCTTTTCGGAGATACTAGGAGCGGGACGGACAGAGGCGCTGTATGCGTAGGCTTTGGCAGCCTGGCCGCGCGTCGGAAATAGCGCATTAATGGCGGCTGTACATCGCGTTCCAGTCGGCCGAATTGGCGAGCGATCGATGCCAGCCGCTCGCACCATTCCCAAGGGCCAAATACGTCGTGGACGTTCTGCAGACAACTGAGCAATTCGACGGCCAGCGGATCGGACACATTGATGCGCGAGCGCAGCAACGCGCGCTTGAGCGCGGCGACACCGATATCAATGTAAGCCGACACGTTCTCCGGTGGTTTCGCGATGTAGCGGACGGGCACGCCTTCCATCGCCGTCATGTAGTCGCGCGGCTTAATGAAACTGCCGACCGGACAGCCACCGCAGTAACCCCGATATGCGCCGCCACCACGGGGTAGCAAGGAGGCTTGCGCCTGGCCGAACAGACGCTGCACGGCGTGGTTAAAGATCTCCTGATGTGTCAGGAAGCCGAGGCTTTTCATGCTCATCTCCTTGCACCCTGCGCAGCGGCCAATCGTTGATCATCGAGCAACCTGCGCTTTCAGTATCGAACGTCGGCGCCGGCGCGACAGGGCTGCCGCGAACACATACGACGCGTTGTTTTGACGAACCTCGATTTGGCTCAAAGCGACCTGCGCGGGTCAGACGCGGAGGCGTATCACGTTACCGCATCGGGTATGGGCTTACATTACAACCGCGACCGGAATTGGGCTATTACACGGAAGTCAGGAAGGCCCCTACGGCGGGATATACCAGCACCGCCTTTAGCGTTGCCTGGATATACCGGCGTATAGCCCGTCAGAGATTCGATAGCCGTTGCGTAGCTTCGCAGTTGGTCGGTCACGATCTTGCGGGGTGCCTCAGCATACGAGGCAAGCACGCGCTTGAAAATCGTTTGGCTGCAGCCTTGTCGCGGCGCTTCTGTAGCTTGTGTAGCACGATATCGAGCTCGGCATCGTGCTCGGCATCGTGCTGATCGACGGCACGCCACAACAGGTAGCGGTAAGCTTCGCCTTGTGGATTGCATCGCATCGATTCTGAAAAGCTCAGCCCCACTTCGCGAAAAAGCGGACTTGACTCCGCTACCGGCCACCGAGGATGAAGCACGCGCGTACGTCTCGACATTATGTTGGAGGCCAATAGTCCGCATGCATCCACTCCTTCATCTATTCACAGTCGTCTGGTTGTTTGGGAATTGGGAGGCCTTTTGGCTCGTTGTCGAACGAGCCCTAGGGCAGCGCTGCGCACCTGACAGCGACCTGACAGATCTTCGCTGTGAGGATAGGAACGCAGCTTACCGGCAGAAATTGGGAGACGTGATGGCGGAAGAATCGCGGCTTCAATGCGCGTTCAAAAGGCGTCGTACCATTCCTAGCAGCGTGTCCATGGGCACGGGCTTTATCAAAAAACTGTCCCATTCTCCTGCATCCGAGTGGTCCAATTTTTCAGAGCTGGTGAGAATGACCGGAATTCGCGAGAATTCTGGCCCTGACTTGATGTGACGGAAAAACTCAACGCCGCCCGCTATTGGCATAGACCGGTCTGTGATGATGAGGTCGGGCTTTCTTCCGTTGGCGGAGAAAAGCGCCTGATGACCATTGATGGCTGTCAGAACTAGATAGCCTTCCAATTGAAGGACACGTTTCCACGCGGTCACGATGATGGGTTCATCCTCCACGATAAGAATGGTTTTCATTTTTGCATCCTGTGAGAATCTAGGAGCGCCGGCATCGTATTCAACATGCCTCGGCCTGACTGCCGCTCGCGAGTTGCTAATGCATCGGTCAGGCAAATACGATGGGTCATCAATCTCGGTAAGGAATGAGGTCTCGTAATCTCTCACCTTCGATTGCTGGATGCATGTTGCGGAAACGTCGACAGCACGGCCACAGATATCGAGTCCATGAGGCCGTTAAATTGGGAAGCGACCGGCGAGGCAACCCAAAAGACGACGATGTCAACGGCCCGCGCAGCGAGCTTGTGCTGACGCGACCGCGAGCCCTGTTTAGGTAAGAGAAGAGTAAGGTTCTATGAAAGGCGAATCTACTCTACAGATGGATACGCTGACACCACGTTAGCGTATCTCGTCTATACGTTGGTATCGTCGCAGTGCACACTATTCGTTCAGCTCGAGGAAGCGTGATAACACGTGTTCGGAGATATTTTCGAGTGAAGCAACGACAACTGGCGACGGCTTGGCAACGCCAGTGGTCGGGAGCAGTTAATAAACCTGCATCACGTGTTGACAGGCCGAGCGCATGTCCTGCCGAAGGTCGTGATGGAGGGCTGCGGTGACAGAACCCTCGCGCAATAGCTGCGCCTTCTCCCTGTGCGACAGGTCGCGAAACGCCTCACTTGCGCTAGACTGGTTCGAGCAACCGGAGGGAGACTTGGATGATACGCAAGACGCTCAATGCCTCGCAGCTTCAGCAGGAGGTCAACCGGCGAATCCATCGACTGCAGGAAATTGTCGAGGATGGCGTGAAGATTCGTGTGCCGCGGCCGCAGTTGCAAGAGGTTGACAAGACAGGCTGCAACTGGAACATGACTCACTTCGGCAATGCGGTCGGCTTCGAGCGCGACATTGAGGGCGTGCTCAAGGCGGTGCGTGCGGAATACAATCTCAATACCGAAGTGAAAGACACCTGCAACCCGTTTGCGGACTAACCTTCTCGGCGTCGCCTTCTTCCGGCCCTAAGGGACGCTCGATGTGAATGAGGCCACGACGCCTGTCGAGCTGTCGTGACGTCATTAGGCCAAGCCCGAAGTGATTAGGTGCTTACCCGCTCACGCGGTTGGAAAAGCGCAAGACACGCGCCGGCAAAAAGCGCTGCCGCGATGACGTATATGCCGGCGTTGGTACTGTTTGTCGCGTCCTTCATCCAGCCCACGATGGTGGGGCTGACAAAACCCGCGAGGTTGCCCACTGAGTTTATCAGTCCGATGCCGGCTGCTGCTGCACCGCCGCCCAGCATGGCGCTCGGCCACGCCCAGAAGACCGGCATCGTTGCGAGTACCCCTGCTGTACCCAGGGAGAGCGCCACCATAGCGAGTCCAACGTTGGAGCCAAAGATGGTGGCGGCCAGCAGCCCGGCGCTTGCCATAAGTCCGGCTGCCGCGAAGTGCCAGCGGCGCTCGCGCAGACGGTCGGCGCTTCGCGCGATCAGCAGCATCGCGACTATGGCACAGCCATAGGGAATGGCCGTCAGCATGCCGATGTCCAGCGCATCCTTGACGCCTGCGGCCTTGATGAGCGTTGGCAGATAGAAGCCCACGCCATAGAGACCCATCATGCAGCAGAAGTAAATCGCTGCCATGAACCACACGCGACCGTTGCCGAGGACACTTCCTACCGTGGCGTGCAGCTTTCCAACACCGTCCTGCGCAATCTTCTCCTCAAGAAGCTTCTTCTCGGGTTCCGTGAGCCACTTTGCGGCGCGAATTCCGTTCGGCAGATAGATGAGCGTGATGACGCCAAGAACGATGGAGGGGATGGCTTCCAGCAGGAAGAGCCACTGCCAGTTTGCGAGGCCATGCACGCCATTGAATGCCTGCATAATCCACCCCGACAGCGGGCCGCCGATGACCCCTGCAACGGGGATGCCGATCATGAACAGCGCATTGACACGACTGCGGCGCTCGGCCGGATACCAGTAGGTCAGGTAGAGAACGATACCGGGGAAGAAGCCGGCTTCGGCAATGCCAAGCAAAAAGCGCAATACATAAAACGAGGTTGGCGTTGACACGTAAAGCGTGGCGGACGAAATAACCGCCCATGTAATCATGATTCGACTAATCCAGACCCGGGCGCCGAAGCGATGCATCAGCACATTGCTGGGAACTTCGAAGAAGAAATACCCGATAAAGAAAATGCCGGCGCCGAGACCATAGACCGTGTCGCTGAACTTCAAGTCGCTGAGCATCTGCAGTTTTGCAAAACCGACGTTGACGCGGTCAAGGTAAGCGGCGACGTAGCAGAGAAACAGAAAGGGCAGAAGGCGCCAGGTGACTTTGGAGTAAGCGAGGGATTCCAACTTGTCCCGGTCGATACTGGGATTCAGAATTGTAGCGTTCATTGTCTCGTAATGCTTTGGAAGTTATCTGTATGCACCCTCAGGTCGTGCGAGGACCGCAATTGCCAGACGCGAATCCGGCAGCATACTGAAGAATTCGATTTCACGCTGTCTGTCTCGTGAAAGGTCAATGTCGAATCGCCAACGCAAGCGAGCAGCGAACCCATCCAGACGCGGACGCTTTGCCGAACGACACGACAGCTTGGGTGAGTGCCCGGGCGTCTTCGTCTTCTTCGATATTGCCGACGAAGGACTTGTCAATCTTTAGCGTGCTGATGGGAAACCGCTAATGTACGCAAGATTGGCGTAACCGGTCCAGAAATCGTCTGGTACGACCTCTGCCCATACCTCAACCCGCCGCCAGTCCAGAGATTGCGCGTTACAGCGACTCAACGGCTTCGAGTCGCGCTTGCGCTATCTGCGCAATCTGGCCGGGGTGATGGCAATGGTATGCGCCGAACAGCTGTGAGCATAGCTGGGCCAGTGAAACCAGGTCTACGGCCTGATCTCCATGCTCTACTTCGCGCGCGTTGAGTACGTCATCGAGAACTGGAGCGAGACGGCGCAATCGTACAAACGTGCTGGCGTCTAGTTTCATGCTGAATCTCCTGTGGCCAGACTGTGCAGTTCACCGAGTCGGCCAGCACCAAGGCGATGCTCACCCTCCGTATGCCTGGCCTGTTAAATCTCGTCTGCATGCAACGAGTTCGTGATGCCTCTACCCGGACGGAGTGGCAATGCAAGGGCCGGCATAGGTCGGCATCCCAGTCCACAAGGCAATGCCCTTATATTGACCTTTTGAACTGACCGTATGCTGACCGGCAGATTACGAGTCTGTCATCGGCGCCTCCACGGTCACTCCTCGATGCGACGCGCGGCTACCGACAAACGGTTTGCCCATCGCAGGGCAAACCGTTCTCTACCGGAGCCTGCGTTGTTCGGCGCGATGCTTGGCGGATGGACTGCCTGCAGCGCGATGACAACAGTTACGCGTCCCATTCCGGCGCGAACGGCGGAGTGACGAAACGGTGGTTCTTCGGCAACAACGCAATAGCACGCCGGTCATCATCGTCGAGTTTCACCGCCAGCGCATCGAGATTGGATTTCTGACTTTCGCGGCGTTGAGCCTTAGGAATAACGGCCACTCCGTCCTGTTCCAGAAGCCACGCAAGAGCAACCTGGGCAGCGGTCGCGCCATGCTTGATGCCGATTCCCTCAAGTACCGGGTCGCTTGCTGCCCTGCCTTGTGCCAACGGGGCATAGGCGACAAGTGGGATGCCTTTTTCGCGCAAATAGCTCAGCATTTTCGACTGGTCCAGAAACGCGTGGTATTCAATCTGGTGGCAGGCGATGGGTGCGCCGATTTCCTCGATGGCTTTTCGCAGCATCGTCATGTTGAAATTGCACACACCGATTGAGCGAACGGTGCCGTTCTGCAGAAAGCCTTGCATTGTTTCCATGACGGCGCCGAGGTCCATGTCACGCGACGGCCAATGCACCATGTACAGGTCAACGTAGTCGACACCGAGCTTTGCGAGGCTGGCGTCAAGGGCGCGACGCAGCGCATCCGGCGCGAGGTTCTCGTGCCATACCTTGGTGGTCAGATGCAGTTGCTTCCGCGCGAGACCCGAGGCCGCAATTGCGGCGCCTACGGCTTCTTCGTTCTGGTACATCTCGGCGGTGTCGATGTGCCGGTATCCGAGCTCCAGCGCACTTTCAACTACTGGCTGGCAACCTCCGCCCGGCATACGGAATGTGCCAAATCCGAGGCGGGGCAGTTCAATTCCCTGTGTCTTCAAAGCTTCCATGGTTGCTCTCCCAAGCTGGTCCTGGTTTGTGGCGTAAGCCGCCGTAGCGTTCAGGAGGACAATCTCTCATTTCTTGATTGTTGAATAAAGTACGTGCCGTTCAAATCACTCGTGATTAAACTATCTGAATGAGATTCGCCTCGGAGAGGGCATGACATTTGATGGTCGACTGTTTTCTGGCATCACCGTACTCGCCGCAGTCGCAGAGAGCGGCAGTTTCGTGCGCGCGGCAGATGCTCTCGGCTTGTCGCCATCGGGCGTTAGCCGTGCTGTTTCACGCCTCGAAAAGCGGGTGGGGGTGCGGCTGCTTGACCGAACGACGCGCTCGCAAACACTGACCGACGAAGGGAGGCGACTATATGAAGCGGTTGGGCCGCACCTGACCGGCATCGAAGAGGCGGCTTCAGCGGCATCGGGTTCGGCGAACGTCGTGCAGGGAAAGCTTCGCGTCAACGTCGACCCGTTCTTTTCAAGAACGGTGCTGGCGTCAAGATTGCCGGATTTTCTGGCACAGCATCCTGACCTCTCGCTCGAACTCATCATGCGCGACGACGTCGGCGACCTCGTGGCAGATGGATTTGACCTGGCGGTGCGTTTTGGACCCCCGCCACTGGGAACACTGATTGCGCGCAAGCTGCTCGATACGCGCATCATTACAGTCGCGTCTCCACGCTATGTGGCTGAGCACGGGCAGCCCGGAAAACCGGAGGAGGTGAGCAAACATCAGCGAATCATGTTTTATAACCCCGTGACGGCCAAGCCTTTCGAGTGGGAGTTCCATCGGGGTAAGAAGGTCACGGAGATACCCGCAGAAGGGCGTCTGCTCGTGTCGGACGTGGAAACCATGCTGGGCGCGTGTATCGCCGGCGCTGGCATCGCCCAGGTGATGGAGATTGGCGTCGAGCAGGTAATGCGTGATGGCTTGCTTGTGGACCTCTTCCCGCACTGGCCGGACGAAAGATTTCCGCTGTATGCGCTCTTTCCGTCCCGGCGCCATCGAGCTGCGAAAGTCGACGCGTTCATTAATTTCTGCCTCGAGTCATTATCCGCGGCCGCACCCGTTACGCACCGTCAGATAGGTCTCCGGGGGAACAGCGGCAGCGCAAAAGCTAAGGCGCGCACGTCATCGCGCCCATGACAATTGATATCAAGCCGAGTACGGAGTAACTGGTAATGCCGCAAGGAACAACCCGGTTCTCTTCGAAACCTATTCCGAGAAACAAACTGGTTTGTGGCGTCGACGTACAGGTACGTTCACGCGGTGCCGTCTTCGCAGCGGAAAGCGGCTGAGTCAGTCACGACGACCGCTGATACCAGTTACGGGACGAGTTAACGACCTTGACTACGACCAGCATGACCGGCACTTCGACGAGTACGCCGACCACTGTTGCCAATGCCGCACCGGACTTCAGACCGAACAGGCTGATGGCCGTTGCAACAGCAAGTTCAAAGAAGTTGGACGCGCCAATCAGGCAGGACGGTGCAGCAACGTCGTGCGATACGCCCAGTTGCCGGTTCGCCAGGTAGGCGAGCGACGAGTTGATAATCACCTGAATCAGGATAGGCACCGCGAGCAGCAGGATGACGAGAGGCTGAGCAATGATTTGCTCGCCCTGGAACGCGAAGAGCAGCACAAGTGTCAGTAGCAGCGCAGCGATGGAGAACGGGCCAATCTTCGAAAGCGCTTGCTGGAAGGCCTGCTCGCCCTGACGTAGGAGAGTCTTGCGAATAAGCTGCGCAATGATGACGGGGATGACGATGTAGAGCACCACCGAGGTCAGCAATGTATCCCAAGGCACCGCAATGTTCGAGATGCCGAGCAGCAGACCCACGACCGGGGCAAACGCGAACACCATAATCAGGTCGTTCAACGCGACCTGTGACAGCGTGAAGTAAGGGTCGCCTTTCGTCAGCTGACTCCAGACGAAGACCATCGCTGTGCAAGGCGCCGCAGCCAGAAGAATCAGGCCGGCCACGTAGCTGTCGAGCTGGTCGGCGGGCAGAAGCGACGCGAATACGTGCCGCACGAAGACCCATGCCAGAAACGCCATCGTGAACGGTTTGACCGCCCAGTTGATGACCAGCGTCACGCCAATTCCTTTCAGCTGCGTGCGGACTTTGCCAAGCGAAGCGAAGTCAATGCGCAACAACATCGGAATTATCATGACCCAAATCAGAATCCCGACGGGGAGGTTGACGTGGGCAAACTCCAGCGTCGATACGGTGTGGACAGCGCCGGGCAACAGCTTGCCGAGAACGATGCCGACCACAATGCATAGCGCGACCCACACGGACAGATAGCGCTCGAAAAAACCAATGCCACTCGGCGCCCGCCGCGCGGCCTTCGCGGCTGTTTGACTGCCCGCCATCGTTACTCTCCCTTCTCACGCAGCGACGTGCCGATGTTCTGCATTTCCTGCTGGACCGCAACGCGGTCCAGCTCTTCGAGCGGCAGATTCGCGAAGAGCTCGATGCGCTTCTTCATCTGCACGTAGGCCTGCAGAAATGCCTTGCGCTTGGCGTCGTCGGAGCCCTCGGCCGTCGAGGGGTCGGGTATGCCCCAGTGTGCTTTCGCAGGGTGACCGGGCCAAATTGGGCATACCTCGCCGGCCGCGTTGTCGCAGACAGTAAAGATGAAATCGATTTGCGGTGCGCCGTCTTCAGCGAATTCATCCCAGCTCTTGCTGCGTAGCCCTTCGGTCGAAATCTGCTGTGAACGCAGCAGGTCAAGCGCAAAGGGGTTCGGAGCAGTGCCAGGGTGACTGCCGGCGCTGTACCCCACGAAACGGTCGCTCGCGAGTTCATTCAATGCCGCTTCCGCCAGAATGGAGCGTGCGGAGTTGTGGGTACAGAGGAATAAGACATTGTATCTTCGGGGTTCGGTCACAGATTTCTCCTGGCGACGTTTGGTCTAGGCAGCTTCGAATTAATCCATATCTCCAATATAATGGAAACGTTGTGATGCAGCAAGCGCGGGCGCGCTCTGTCGTTCGTCGCTGGCAGCGGTGAAGTCTGGGGTCGACTGTTCCACCCCGCGCCGGCGGCGCCGCGTTAGAATCGGCACATAACCTTGAAGACAGAGCCTTATGAAGGAAAAAGACGCCATCAAAGCTTTGGCCGCGCTCGCACAGCCGACGCGCCTGGCTATTTTTCGCCTGCTCGTCACAGCCGGCCCGGAAGGTCTCAACGTCGGAGTCATCCAGGAGCATCTTGACCTGGCTAGCGCGACGCTCTCCTTCCATCTCAAGGAGCTGACGCATGCTGGCCTGGTAACGTCTCGTCAGGAAGGTCGCTTCGTATATTACGGGCCCGAAATCGAGCACATGAACGACCTGGTTGGCTTTCTGACCGAGAACTGCTGCCAGGGAGTGGACTCGGCTGCATGCAAGCCCGCCAAGAAAGTGAAGTGCAAGCCCGTGACCGCATGAACAGGCGCTTGATGCGGTAAGTCGCGCAGGAACACACGTCCATCATCCGCATCAGTATCCAACTGCAACGGCCGCCTCGCCGACCTTGGGCGGCCGTTTGTTTTGATGCTGCGGATTCAGCCGCAGCAGACCTTTTTCTCAATCACAGCGGGGATGGACGTGGAGGGGGCGCAGCACGCGCCGCTGGGCTCCGACATGGCCGCCTGTCGGCTGTCTGCGCCAAACACAGGAATGTTGCCGAGCGTGTGATAAGTCTCCCATGGCACTCCAGCGGGGTCCTGCGTCCAGTACTTGTTGGAACTCGCGTAGCAGCACTGGGCTGCAGGCTGGTCCTCGACGCTGACGCTCCCCGCGACCACCTGCGCGCGCAGAGCCGCCAGTTCCTCGTCGCTGTCGACCTGAAAGCCCAGGTGATTGACGCCAGTTTCACCGCCGCGCGCTGAGATGGCGAAATTCATGCGCGGGTCCTCGAGCATCCACTTTGCGTAATCGTCCTTGAGCACGGAAGGTTCCGCGCCAAACATACTGCTGTAAAAACGCACGCTTTCGTCGAGTTTCGGGACAACAACGTGCACGTGAAATCGCTTCATTCAAGTCTCCGTTTCGTTGGTCGCACAGCCGCATTGCTCTGCTTGCTCGGCCGCGCAGCAGTTTTCCATCAGGAAATCCATCAGCGTCTGCATGTGGTCATAGCTGGCGCAATAGATGATGAACCGGCCCTGGCTCTTGCCCTCGATGAGCCCTGCGTGTGCGAGCTCCTTCAGGTGAAATGACAGCGTGGGTGCAGGCAGCCCCAGCTTTTCGGCGATGGCACCCGGACTCATACCCGAGCGTCCGGCTGTCACCAGAAGGCGAAAGACCGCGAGACGCGTCTCGTGCGCAAGCGCCGCGAGCGCCTTGACTGCCAACTTCGAATCCAGGGTTGCCATCACAGTCCTTTATTGGTTACTCGCCTGAACTTCCTTGCGAGAATGGTCGGCGATTGCCCGGGAAGCCAGGTCAGTCGTGGGGTCGAGCGGACGGCCGTCTTTCACCCGTTCGCTGTAACGGTCGACCAGGTAGTCGGCACGGCCGCGGAGTAGCAGCGTGAATTTCACGAGTTCCTCCATGACGTCCACCAGGCGGTCGTAGTAGGACGACGGTTTCATCCGGCCGTCCTCTTCAAACTCTTCAAACGCCTTGGCAACCGACGACTGGTTGGGGATGGTGAACATACGCATCCATCGTCCCAACTGGCGGAGTTGGTTCACCGAATTGAAAGATTGCGAACCGCCGCTGACTTGCATGACAGCCAGCGTGCGCCCCTGCGTCGGACGGATGCCGCCGCTGACGAGCGGGAGGTGGTCAATCTGCGTCTTTATCAGACCGGTGATGGTGCCGTGCCGCTCCGGGCTGCACCACACGTGCCCCTCTGACCACAGCGAAAGCTCGAGCAGTTCCTTCACTTTCGGATGGTGCTTCACGTCGACGTCGTCTGCGTGCGGCAGACCGCGCGGGTCGAAAATCCGCGTTTCGGCACCGAACGTCTGCAACAGGCGAGCGGCTTCCTCGACGAGCAACCGCGAATACGACCGCTCACGCAGCGAACCGTAGAGCAGCAGAATCCTGACCGGCGGCTGCCCCTCCATTCCGAGGCGTGTCGCGATATCGGTGTCGAAAAAATCTGTTCTGGCGGCCGGAAAGCTCTGGTCGCCATTGATTGCGTGAACTGTCATCTCATTACCCTGCTATTTGACATTTCCAACTATATGGAGGTGTTTGATCGATTCAACGCGCTTTGCAGCGCCCCGGAACACGACCTTCATCACCTCATTAGTTGCATTCTACTACATTTCCGGTATTCTGGAAATATGAAATGCTTGGGGCTGTCATGGACTGCGAAGACCGGGTTATGACGGAGTCGCTCGCGCCTGTGTCGGAAGGGGACCACCTTCACGAGCGCGTCGGCGCTGTCATCACGTATAGATTCGCATCGACAACATTCTTTTGCTGCGCCGCCTTTCGCACCGGCTGCGGGACCGTCCACAAACTGAGCCAGATGAGGGGCTGAAAAATTGAGCACAATGTCGAGCCGAAGTGAGAACGTCAGCGGAAACACCGCTCCCCGAGATAACAAAGACAGTCTGGTTACATGGGCGTTGGCACTAGCGCAGCTAGTCTCCTGGGGCTCCGTCTACTATTCATTCTCCCTGCTGGTTGTGCCCATGGAGCAATCCATGGGCTGGAGCAGAACGGCGACAAATGCCGCCCTTTCGGTCGGGTTGCTGGTTTCCGGGTTTGCCGCATATCCAATTGGTCGCTGGATTGACCACGGATTCGGGCGCCGCGTGATGGTGGCCGGCTCGGTCATCGCAGCCGCAATGCTGTTGCTTTGGGCCGACGCGCAGTCGCTGACGTTGCTCTTTGTCGCGTGGATTGGCCTTGGGATTGCTATGGCGTCTACGCTTTATGACCCAGTTTTTGCCGTCGTAACGCACCGATATCCGCACAGTTTCCGGACCAAAATCACCCTCATTACGCTGGTGGGCGGATTCGCCAGCACGGCCTTCATTCCACTCACCCAGTTTTTGGTTGGCTCGGTTGGATGGCGGGCATCACTCGTCGTTCTTGCTGCCGTGAACCTGGCCATCTCCCTGCCAATTCATGTCCTCGCCGTCCGCTCGTCCCGGTTGCACGGCGAGGCGCGGCCGAATCACGGCGAGGTCAAAGCGGCGAATGACGAAGCCACACGTCGCGCGCTCCGCACGCCCACGTTCTGGGCTCTCGCCGTCTGCTTCACGGCCTACTACGCGACGTTCGCGGCGCTTACATTTCATCTCGTGCCGCTCATGGTCGAGCGAGGAGTATCGAATGCCGTGCTGGTCACAACCATGGCGCTCATCGGTCCCGCTCAGGTCGCCGCTCGTGTAGCGTGGTTCACATTCGGCCGGACCGTACACGTCAGTACCGTGGGCATCATTATCGTGACGCTGTTCCCGCTCTCGACCGTTCTCCTGATAAGCGCTGGTCACTCGGCCGCGCTTCTATGGCTATTCGCGCTTTGCTACGGCGCTGCGAATGGCATGATGACCATACTCCGCGGCACCATCGTTCAGGACCTGATGTGGACCGAAGGCTACGGTGCGGTCAGCGGCATGCTTTCGTTTCCGTCGAATGTCGCCAAGGGGATAGCGCCGATTGCCGCTGCCAGCATCTGGAGCTTCACTCACGGCTACGTAGCTGTCGAATGGACCGTGTTTCTCGTCTCGATACTGTCAGCAATTGCCTTCTTCGTTGCCGTCCGCGAAAGTCGTCGCGTGGTTGCCAGCGCAGCTTGATACTGCTTCACCCGTGCCAATCATCAATCCCTTTGCCATGAAGATACGTGCCGCCCGAAGAGGTGACCTCGATGCCATCAAAGCATTGCTCGCAGAGAACCAACTGCCGGTTGCCGATGTGGATGCAGCCTTGCTCTTGGACTTCCTGGTAGCTGAAGATGCCAACGGCAGGATTGTTGGCAGTGTGGGTATTGAGCGATTTGGTCGCGCGCGCCGGATACATCGGCCCAATGTGTGCCGGCACGACGCGCCGAACTCGATACGATCCTGTCAGCCGGAGCCGTCAATAAGACCAGTAGCCGAGGCGTTGCGGGTAGCTGTAAACCACGGGGCCCGGCACGTACGCGACAGGAGGCGGAGCGTAAACAGGAACCGTGGAATAGACGGCCGGTTGGGAAATACTGTTGCCCTTTGAGGCCATGCACTGCGCGTAGGCGGCTGTGTATCGCGCCTGCAGACTGGCCGAAGTGGCTTGCGAGTCGTTTGCACCTACCGCACTGCCGAGCAGCAAGCCCGCGCCCGCACCGATCGCTGCGCCGACGCCGGCGTCGCCTGCCGCTGCGCCGAGCAGCGCGCCAGCGGCCACTCCACCTATGGTTCCGATCGCACTGCTGCCGACGCCGTTTGGTATGGCGCTGTGAGCCGGTGCGGCGGCATTGTCCGAGTGGAATGCGTAGTCCCGGCATGCGTAGTCTTCCTGCTGGAACACGCTTATTGGTTTGCCATTTGGCGGCAATGCGACGACGGACGGCCCAGTCGGCGGGATGACGGCACAGCCGGTGAGCGCGGCGGCGATCAAGCATGCGGGCAAGGCTATGCGTGTGGTTCTTAAGAGCTTCATGATGTTCACGTCCCCTGATTCGATGAAGCCATCTTGAACGCGCAGAGTTAGCCCTGAATTAGATTGACGCTGTGCGGGCGAGGGGACGTACGCGCTGATGCTATCCGCCGCAGCGGCTCACCCGTTGCTCGGAAAATACGATGCGTCGACGAGATGGTGTTCGCGGGTGAATGTGCCGTAGATGTGTTGCGGGTTCTCGACGTCCTTGTTGTAGTACTCGTGCCACCAGCTTGCCGACTGCCAGATCGCCTCGGGGCAACTGGACCGGCTCTCGAGTCCTGGCGTGAGATCAAATCCATTGGCGGCATAGGCCGTCTCCAGCATCGCAGCCGAAGGCATGCCGAAGCCTTCGCCCAGTGGATTCGACGGTACGCCGCAACCCCACGCATAGCCGATCCAGCGCAGCAGTAGACTCGACAGATCAATCGACATGCGCTCACGGCGCAGTTGCGTGAGACTCGCTTGAATCGCTTTGGCCGCCACGGGCCACAAGATGAGCGCCAGGTTCGGATACTGTTCGGACGAATCGATATGCGCCAGCGTGCCCGTCTGAATCGCGTTGCAAATGGGCGCAAATCCGTCCGGCGGATACCATGCTTCAGGCCCAAGCGACACGCTGATCACTTCCGTGTCCTTCGTCGCGGCTTTGGTTTTCATGTCAACGAACATAGCCTGCGACCATGAACTCGGCGACATGTCGCTGCGCACGTGCGCCTGCGCGAGTCGCAAGCGGAACGACAGCGGATCGGCGCCGCCTATCAGGAGGACGAAGCTGTAGTCCGCGATGTTTTTCAACGGGACGCTCTTGAGTGCCCGGTTGATCCACACGATGTTGCTTTCTTTCTTCTGCCGTCTCAGCTCGACCAGATTCTTATTGCGTGAGGCCGCTCTTGACCGGCGCGCGATGACTGACATGATGGTGTCTCCTTTATCGTTTCAGTGAGCAGCCGTCAGTTTGAAATGCGTGCTCCAACGCGTTTTCGCGTTCACTTCCTGGTCGTGATGAAGAGGCATGTAGTCGACCTGCACATCGAGAGACCCGCCCACACGCTGAATGCCGAGCATCAGCGCAAGATTGCCTCTCATCGATGAAGAGGGGTGAGGATCGAGCGTCGTCGGCAGCAGGAGCGACTGATAGTCGCCCAAGCTGCCGAATCTCGATGGCGGATCTTTGGGAGTAGGGTGCGTGGGCCAAGGATCGCGTGGTCCGAACCAGCCGGCAATCGCCGACTTGACCTTCTTGAATTCGTCGATCCCGATCGACTTGACCAGCGAAGTAGGCGATGAAATCACTTCATAAACGGGGCCGCGGTTCAACGTATCGGCGCGCAGTATCCTGCCCCAGTGAACATCGCCGGTCAGGCAGGTCAGCGGCAATCCCGCAGTCGAGACGCGCTCTATCTGGTCCACCATAAAGCGATAGTCGGCTTCGTAATTCGCCAGCTCGTAGTCCGCCACATGGCCATCGAACGCGCTCGCCGGATCGGCAAAGAGCGATTGTCCCGTCAATAGAAAACCGTAGCGGGGCTTAGGCGTGCTCGCGGAGGCAACGAGCTTGTCCACCCACGCAACGAGCGCATTGCGGCCCGCGTTGCCGAGCAGTGCGCCGGGCGGGTCGAGCATCGTTGCATGATCAGGCGCATCGCCGACGCCCCTTTCGCGCTGACTGCGCGTATCCAGCAACAGGATCGTGAGCGGTTCTATGTCGATCACACGCGGCTGCCCCATCGAGCCCGGGTAACCTTGCTGAAACATGCCGAAGCCGATTTCGGCTGCGGCGCGCCAGCGGTCCCGGCCGGCTTCCGTCCAGCTGTTCTGGATGAGCGGACTCTTGAAGGGGGCATTGTTCCAGTACTCGTGATCGTCCGGAATCGACGCGACGGGCGCCAGCGAGAGCAATTGTGGAAACCCCTCTGGAATGCCACTTCCGTTCGCAGGCGACGCACCGGGCGCATACCAGTTGCTCACGTAGTCTTCCTGGAACTTCGCTTCGAGCCAGGCCTGGTTATCCTGAAAGTTGAGTTCCGTGGGCAGATCCAGATAAACCTGATCGCCCGCGAACAGCACGAGGTCTGGACGCGGCTTATATGAAGAGATCCATCTGCCCGCTTCTCCATGCCGGTCCTGTGCGCCGTGAAAACATGACAGAAGCAGCAGATTGAATCGCTCGCCGAATTCCTGCGGGATCGCTTGAGGCAGGGTGCGAAACGACCGCACGACGGTTGCGGCGGCGTCTACGCTCAATCCGACTTCATGCTCGGACGCGGGCGCAAGGCCACTGAATTCGACAATGGTGGAGCAGAACGGGAGCTTTCCCTGAACCTTCCAGCACTGCAGCGGGCGCACTGTCGAAGGCACGACCGGATTGCCGCCGACTGTCCAGGCCAGTGCCGATGCAGTGCCATTGGCAGCCGCAAGAATACCTGCCCATACGCGCAACGTCGTGGCGTTATCGGCGACGTGATTCACAAGGGACACGATCATTTCGATGGCCCGGAAGAATGAGTCGATTCTTGTGTTTCGAACGGGCAATACCTATCCGGCGCAATCGAAGTTGCGCGGACGAGCACGGATTCGATGGCCCACCCAGTCAAGATGGAATTCTCCCAACAGCATAGAAATAGACCTGACAATTTGTAATGAGGGTTTTCCGGTGAAATCGAAAAAAACCACGGCAACGCGGGAGAGAGTAACTTTCGGATGGGAGTCCGGCCGGTTGCGGTTCGCAAGCAACCGGTCACCGCTGAAACGAAGCCGTTAGGAGGATCTGCCGTGAATACCAAGCAAAGTAAAAAGGGACATCTCGATGCTGCTGCATCGCATCACGAGCAAGCAGCGCGATTTCACCGGGAAGCATCGCAGTATTACGAGGCGGGCAAGGATTACGATCACGCCGCTCATCAGGCAGTATTGGCGCAGGGCCATGCGCTGTTTGCCATCGACGAGTCCAATCTGGCCGCCAAACATACCGGCGCGCCATTGCCGCCGGGGTCCATTGACAGCGGGCTGACTGCTGCGCGACATCATGCAGCTGCGTCGGATCTTCATGGGCAGGCGGCGCAACATCTGCGGCGCGCGGCAAAGCTTTTCGATGATGATCGCAGCGCCGTCGCCCATGAAACGCAGTTGGGGTTTTCGCTTGCGTCACGGGCGCTTGCGCATGGCAACGAAGCAGCCAGGCAATATGTTGCGTCGCTGCGGGAAAAGGGCGTTTGATCTTTACTTGAAAACGAGAAGCGCGCTAGCGCTTCTCGCATATGCCGACCACGGAAAGATGGGCCCGGCATGTACAAAACGTCTCGTGACAAGGAGGACGGTTGTATCAAGGTTGTCCTCAAGCCCTGGAGTTAATCCACGCCGCCGTCTGACTCGTTGTCGGAAATGATTTTTCCGGAGCTGTCTAGGATCGCGGCTGCCGTCCCGGCCGCGGCTCTCGGCGGATCCATCGTAAGCAGGCTCGAGGTGTCGCCCTGCGCCCTGGCGGTCGACATTGCGATGTCGACCGGCGCCCTAAGCGTTGCCACAAAACGTTGGAAACTCGCTTGCATGACGGAGGCCAGTTCTCCCCCAGTTTCTACGGCAATTTCTTCGACGTGACGCCAATACGCAAACGTCTTTTTCACTGCGGCGGGTAGCTGCTGCGACTGAAGATCGATCACTTCACTGAAAGACTGAAATGAAAGCGCCGCCCCGGCCAACACCTCCTGTTCGCGCAGAGATGTCTTGACGGTTTGCACATTCAATTCGACGATTCTCTCCAGTCCGGTAGCGGCGCAACCCACCCAGTCGAAGACGGTGGGAAAATCGGCGTCGCGGCGAAAGAGGGGGGAGTATTCCAGGGTAGTAGGGTGCATAGGAGGCTCGGTGAGGGTAAAGGGGCAGGCACGTGCCGGCGTTGAGCTACTCAGCAACCGTCGTTCCACCACTGGTGGTTTGCACTGCATGCGCTCTGCCGTTCAGCGTCGCGCTTTCTTCTTTTTCGGTTTTGCCGGCGCCAGCGCCGCCGTCCAGAAAGCGCTCGTTCCTCGTTTTGCCGCTGCCAGAGCCAAATCCGAATCCTTGCAGAGGATTGGGACGGGAAAGAGGCGAGAGCGATGACGTGCCGATCGCCGCGCCGAGCACACTCAGAATCAGATAGGCAATCAGCGAGAGGATGACCCCCGCGATCACAGAGCCCCACGAAACACGGGGTAGTCCGCTCTGGGTAGTGAGGAGTTTCATAGTTAGCCTGTGGCGTGGAAGATTAAAAGGAATGAACGCAAGATGGCTTGTGCTCATGACATCCGATCCGCGCAACGGCTGTTCCCGATGCACGGCCGACGCGGTTAGCTGACAAATGCGATGCAAGGACGATCTCTATGGGTGCCGGTTGGATGAATTTCCCCGAGCACTTGCCGCTCAAAAGGCGAAATCCACTTCGGGCTGTTGGGTCGAGGCGATGCCTCGGCCCAAATAGTTACGAAGCTCCTGCACGAATCGTCAAATGAACGGGTGATACGAAACACAGTGCGCCTGCGAACGGGCACAGCGCGTGCTCAATGTTCGTTGCGACGCGGCCTCTCGTTCGACAACGGGCGTCCATTGGCTCGGTCCAGTCGACGTAGGCGTCTGCCTCGCCTGGGCGCAACCCATCACGAGTAATGCGTGACACTCACCTGGAATCGGGGTCCAGGAAGAAAAACGGAGAAACCATGCTTGCCGTCGTCATTCCAGCCCATAACGAGGCTCATCTAATTGGTGCGTGCATCCTTTCGATTATTCGCGCGTCCCGCCATTCCGGTCTCGGCGGCGAGGAGGTGCGCATTTTTGTTGTGATGGACAGTTGCACTGACGAAACGGGATTAATTGCCGCGTCGCTCGGGGCGCAGATCTTATCGGTAGAAATGCGCAACGTCGGCGCGGCGCGCGCGACAGGTGCACAGACAGCGCTGGCGCAGAGCGCCCGGTGGTTGGCTTTCAGCGACGCCGACACAACGGTCGCGCAAGACTGGCTCGTGCAGCAGCTTGACTGTCGAACCGACGCGGTGTGCGGAGTCATCAGCATCGAGGATTGGGCAGGACACGGCGCCGCCGTGCGGCAGGATTTCGTCACGACTTATCGGGACCGCGAGGGGCACCGCCATGTTCATGGCGCGAATCTGGGTGTGTCTGCTGCGGCGTACGTGGCGGTTGGCGGGTTCAGACCGTTCGCGTCAAATGAGGACGTGGCGCTCGTCGAAGCGCTGATCGCAGCAAAGGCATCCGTTGCATGGAGCGCCGCGACGCGAGTGGTGACCAGCGCCCGTCTCGATTCGCGCGCGCCTCACGGCTTCGGCGCGGCACTGCGGGCGGTCAGTCTGCAATTGGCGGCGGCGGACGCCATGGCTAACGACACGAAATTGCAGGCGTGCGAGGATTCGGAGCATTCCGACGCCACACCCTAAAACGCCTCGCCTCATTCAACGATGCGCCATCACGGGAAGAGACTTTGGCGCGGCAAGGACAGGCCAAAAAGCACCAGCAAGAAACCCACGCTTGCAACGGCCAAAGCCGGTTAGCCCCCCAAAGCGCAGTGCAATTTCACACAGCGATCATTCGACAGTCACAACCTCGTCGCGAGCGACGTTGTCAGGCTGGCGGAGACCGGTTCCTGCAAGTATGCTATCGGACTCGGTAATTATTCCAGGCATGCGCCAGCGGGAGCAACGTGAAAAAGACTGAGTCGCAAAACGACCTATTGGCATTGCGCGAACTCATTCGCGAGTTTGTCAGCGAGCGAGACTGGGACAAATTCCACACGCCGAAGAATCTGGCAACAGCGCTAAGCGTCGAGGCAAGCGAGCTACTCGAGCCTTTTCAGTGGCTTGTTTCAGGCGACAAAAGCGAACTCGACGAAGCGAAGCAGACGGCTATCCGGCACGAGATGGCTGACGTTCTGGTGTACCTCGTTCGGCTCGCCGACAAGATGGACGTTGACCTCTTTCAGGCGGTGCTGGAAAAGATGGCGCTCAATCGGGAAAAATATCCCGCCGACAAAGTGCGCGGCGACGCGCGGAAGTACTCCGAGTACAAAGACTAAAGGTAGTGAACCGTTCCCGCAGCCTCAGCCCGTCACTCAGGAGTGTCAGTCGATGTCGGTTTCGTCATCCGCCACTACGCGCCCCGGCGCTTCCTCGCTGATCACCTCGCTGGTCGCGGCCGCGTTGTTCATGGAAAACCTCGACGGCTCGATCATCGCAACCGCGCTACCGCAGATGGCGCATTCGTTTCATATCACGCCGGTCGAGTTGAGCATCGGCATTACGTCGTATCTGTTGACGCTTGCGGTATTCATTCCGATCAGCGGCTGGATCGCCGACCGGGTTGGCGTCCGCACGGTGTTCACGGCGGCGCTGGCGATCTTCACCGCCGCATCGGTGCTGTGCGGGCTGACCGACAACCTCGTCGAATTCACCGGCGCGCGGATTTTGCAAGGCATTGGCGGCGCGATGATGGTGCCGGTCGGACGGCTTGCCGTGCTGCGCGCCACGCCTAAAGAAGGCCTGATGCGCGCGATCTCGATCATCACGTGGCCGGGGCTGGTCGCGCCGGTCCTTGGACCGCCGCTCGGCGGCTTCATCACCACGTACTCGTCGTGGCGCTGGATTTTCTATCTGAACGTGCCGCTCGGTCTTGCGGGCATGGTGCTCGCGTGGCGCTTCATCAGCGCGGAACGCGACACGGATCGTCGGCCGTTCGACATGTTGGGTTTCGTGCTCACCGGAGTCGCGGGCACCTCGGTGATGTACGCGATGGAGGCGATCGGCCGCGCCGACACGTCATGGCGCACAGCCTTGGTGTTTCTGGCGATCGGTCTCGCGGCTTGCGCGGCGGCGTGGTTCCATCTGCGACGCAGCGCGCATCCCATGATCGATCTGTCGGCGTTCCGGATCAGGACGTTCATGGTGGCGATCGGTGGCGGGTCGCTGTTCCGCATCGCGATCGGCTCGGTGCCGTTTCTGCTGCCGTTGATGTTTCAGGTCGGCTTCGGCATGAATCCGTTTCAGTCGGGCTTGCTCACGCTCGGGGTATTCGCCGGCAATCTGTCGACGAAACTCGTCACGACACAGATCTTGCGTCGCTTCGGCTTTCGCGCGGTGCTCCTGTACAACGGCGCGTTTGCCGCGGTGACGCTAGCGAGCATGAGTCTGCTGACCGCCTCCACGCCGTATGGATGGGTCCTCTTTGCGCTATTCGTCAGCGGCGTCGCGCGGTCGCTGCAATTCACGGCGATCAACACGCTCGGCTTCGCGGATGTGCCGAAGCAGCAGATGAGCGGGGCGTCGACCTTATCGAGCACGCTGGGCCAGATGACGATGGGGATGGGCGTCGCGGCCGGCGCGATTGCGTTGCGGATCGCGGCGTGGTGGCACGGCCACGACGCGCAGACACTGGCGCCGGCCGATTTCACCATCGCGTTTCTGATGATGGCGGCATTGAGTGTGATCGCGATAGCCGATGTTTTTTCGTTGTCGCCCGATGCCGGCTCGCATGTTAGCGGGCATCGGCGCACGGGCGAGACGTCGTGACGAAACAGGCGAGTACAGCCAGCGCATTACGCCTGTTTAAACGTTAAACCGCGATACGCGAGCATCGTGGCCCGCGACTCAAATCGACTTCACTTCTCCGCCGTCCATCCGTAAGGTCGAACCGGTCATCCAGTGCGCCTCCGGCGATACGACGAACGCCATCAACGCGGCAATCTCCTCCGGCGTGCCGTAACGCGCGATACCCGCTTCAACCGGAAACTTTGCTGTCGCTTCTTCGACGGACAGGTTATGCAGCGGCGCCCAATGTTCCAGGTACGAGCGTCGCCGGCCGGTCATCACGGGTCCCGGCAACACGCTGTTGACCTGCACGCCGTCGGCGATGCCGCGATCCGAGAATGCTTTCGCGAGCGCCACGATCGCCGCGTTGATCGTGCCCACCGCCGCATAAGGCGCCTTGGGAAACAGTGCCGAGTTCCCGGACATCAGCACGACCGATCCTGAACTCTCCTTTAACGACGGCCACGCCGCGATCGTCAATCGACGCGCGCCGTGCAGCTTGAGCGCGAGACCGTGGTCCCATTGCTCATCGGTCATCTCGAGCACGTCGATCTGCGGCACGGCGCCCGCAATGTTGAGCAAGGCGTCGATCCGCCCGAACGTCGCGAGCGTCCGGTCGACGACTTGCTGTGCGGCGTCAGGTTCAGACAGGTCGATGTCGATGACGAGCGTTTCGGCGCCCGCTTTCTTCACGTCGTTGGCGGTCTCCTGGAGGTTCGCGCGGTTGCGCGCCACGAGCACGATCGAGTCAAAATCCCGCGCCAGTCTGATGGCGGTCGAACGACCGATACCCTGGCTTGCGCCCGTCACGATTGCGACTTTGCTGGACATGTTGCGTCTCCTGGTTGATTGAATGAACCGCGGTTCAGAACTTCGGATATTTCATCGGTCGAGGAAATCCGAAATAGCCGCGGCGATTTCGGTGGAGTGCGTCTCCAGAGCGAAGTGGCCGGTATCGAAGAAGCGCACCACGGCGCCCGGAATGTCGCGCCTGAATGCGTCGGCGCCGGCGGGCAGAAAGAACGGATCGTTTTTCCCCCACACGGCGAGCAGCGGCGGCTGATGCGCGCGGAAGTATTGCTGGAATGCCGGGTACAGCGCGACGTTGCTTTGATAGTCGCGGAACAGATCGAGTTGTACTTCGTGCGCGTCCGGCCGGCTCAGATAGAAGTCGTCGAGCGAGTAACCGTCAGGCGACACGGACGCCGTGTCGGGTACGCCATGCGTGTACTGCCAGACGGTCATCTCGTGCGTGAGCATTGCGCGAAGCGCGTCCCGATTCGCGGGCGAAGCGTCTTGCCAGTACGCACGGATAGGATTCCAGCCTTCGCTCAATCCTTCCGCGTAAGCGTTGCCGTTCTGCGAAATGATGGCGGTGATCCGCTCGGGATGTCTGACTGCGAGGCGCAAACCGGTGGGCGCACCGTAGTCGAATACGTAGACCGCAAAGCGGTCGAAGCCGATCACCTCGGTGAAATGCTCGATGACGTTGGCGATGTTGTCGAACGTGTAGGCAAATTCGTCGCGGCTGGGCATGTCGGATTGACCGAAGCCGGGCAGATCCGGCGCGACGATATGGAAACGGTCGGCGAGCTTCGGAATCAGGTCCCGAAACATATGGCTCGAACTCGGAAAGCCGTGCAGAAGCAGCAGCTTTGGGGCGCCAGGGCGGCCGGCTTCACGGTAGAACACCTTGAAGCCGTGTACGTCGGCGTGACGATAAGCGATTGAAGTCATGGTCTGCCTCCTGAGTGGAACAGTTTTGAACGGGTGACGAAAGGCACCGTACGATGTTGGTATCGCCGGTCGTACGGAACTCGCGGATACCGTTAGCGAATGGAAACCGACTGGGCCGCTTCGGCGATGACATGTGTCACCGCGTCGGGAGCCGTCACGATCGGTGTGTGATCGGCCTGATACGACCGCACGTGCGCCTTCATGCGAGCGGCCATGAAATGCTGGGTGTCGGGGTTGATCATCCGGTCCTGTTCGGCAACCAGGAACCAGCTTGGACGGTCGTTCCAGAGCGGACGTCCGACCGCTTCGCTAACGCACGACACCGAAATCGGACGCTGCACCGCAGCGAGCACCGCCAGCTCCTGCGGCGTCGCGTGCTGCGCAAACGCCTGGGCGAACGCTTCTTGCGGCAGCCATATCAAGCCGTGTCGATCCGGCGCGAGTTTCGGCGCCAGCGGATGCGTTTCGCCGCGATAGAACACATCGCCGACCGTTTCTCCTTCACTCGGTGCCAGCGCGGCGACATAGACCAATGCCCTGATTTTTTCGGACCGGCTCGACCCGATCACGGCACCGGCATACGCATGGCCGGTGAGCACCACCGGGCCTTCGATCCGTTCCAGCGTCCGGTCGAGGGCGGCCACATCCTCACTCAGCGACGTGAGCGGCACCGGAGCAGCGACTGCGTCGATCCCCTGTTCCCTCAGACCCTCGATCACCTTGCTCCAGCTCGATCCGTCCGCCCATGCGCCGTGCACCAGCACCGCGCTCACATTGCCGGAAGACATGTCCCGCTCCTTTGAAAATGGTGAATGCTGCTTGCGAAATACGGCCAGATCCGCCGTTTCTTTGTAACCTGTATAGCTATGTTTTAGAGGTTACTAACTTAATGTGTAACTTGTCAAGCGCATTGTTAGTGGTTACGATGCTGACATCGTCATTGCACATTGATTACAAGAAAATGGACTACCGTCAGATTCCCGCGATTTTCGTAGCCGATGCGCCGGGCCTCGATTTCCTGAACTCGGTTGCGACACCGGTGGATGAACAGGTCGACTGGATTAGCGATGGAGCGGGCTTGCTGGCCTGGTTGGAGCAGGCTGGATTGGCGCCGCGCGCCGCGCTCGCGGCGCTGCTTGCGCAGTCCACGCCGGCCGAGCTCGACGCCGTTGCGGCGCAAGCTCGCGCGCTGCGCGAGTGGTTCAGAGGATTTGCGCAGAAAAGGAAGGGGCGGCCGTTGACTGCGAGAGATCTGCGTGAGCTCGCGCCGCTGAATCAGCTGCTCGAGCGGGACGATCGATATGGAGAAATCGTCGCCAATGCGACGGGCGGCGCGTCGCCCTTCGAACTCCGCACGAATCGGCGCTGGAAGTCGCCGGAGTCATTGCTGATGCCCATCGCGGAAGCGTTGGCGAACCTGGTGTGTGACGAAGACTTCACGCAGGTGAAGGCATGTGAAGGTCCGCGCTGCACGTTGATGTTTGCGGATCACACGCGGGGTCACGCGCGCCGCTGGTGCAGCATGGCCATTTGCGGGAACCGCGCGAAGGTTGCCGCTCACCGGAAGCGGCTTAAGGAACAGCAAGCCGAGTGAGCTAGTCGATGGCGACGCTTGGGAGTCGACGCAGCGTCGAACTGCGGATTGTGCCGATCGCATGCGGCCATCCGCTGCATGCCGTTCGAGTGAATCTGCGAATGCTTCCGGCGCGCAGCTATAATCGCGCTCGAACATGGTTAGGGAAGTTTACTCGTGAAAAAGATCGCTGCCTTTGTGCTCGTTGCGCTTGTACTGACCGGTTGCTCGTCTCCCGAAAAGCAGGAGCGGCAAGCGCAGAACTTTCTCCACAACGAAGCCAACCTTACCGCCGCCCAACGCAATGCGGCGGTCGACTGCGAACCGGCGAACTGCGACGCTGCTTGGGCGCTTACGAAACGTTATATCGAGCGGCATTCCGATACCGCCGTGACACGCGCGGACGCGGTCGCAATCGACACCGACGTGCCCAGTGGTTCGGGCAAGGTTGCCTTTTCGGCGACCCGCGCGGCAAAAGGTGCAGGCGCGACTTTGACTCTCTTTGCGCAGTGCCGCGGCATGTATGGGCCGGACAATGCGAAAGGTTCGGACTATGACGAGTGCGCCGAGAAGATCCTCAAGACACAGAACGGCTATGTGGCGTTTCTTAGGGCAGGTGCGTCCGGTCAATAACGCCTAAGGGCAGCCTCTTCAAATACCCGATGATCTTCGGCTCGACGCCCGCATTGCGAATCATCGCCAACGTATTGCGCGAAGTGCCGCAATCGGGATTGTGATAGATCGTGACGCTCATGCACGCTGTTCATTCACGCTTTGTTTCGTCTCGTACCAGTGCTGCGAACGATTGACGACGCCGACCACCAGCAGCATCATCGGCACTTCGATCAGCACGCCGACAACGGTGGCCAGCGCGGCGCCCGAGTGGAATCCGAACAGACTGATCGCCGTGGCAACCGCCAGCTCGAAGAAATTGCTCGCTCCGATCAGACTCGACGGACCCGCCACACAATGCGCAACGCCGAGCCGGCGATTCAGCAGGTACGCGAGGCCGGAATTGAAGAACACCTGAAGCAGAATCGGCACCGCGAGCATGGCGATGACCAGCGGTTCCTCGACGATTGCCTGTCCCTGGAAGGCAAACAGCAACACGAGCGTGGCGAGCAGCGCGCCGATCGAATAGGGGCCGAGATGTGCGGCGACGTGGCAGTGTCGGTCATTTCTCGCGACAGCCCGGAAGGTCACTGGCGCCGCACGTCGTGCCCGCGCAGCAGTTTTCCGTGAGGAAGGCAATCAGATCCGTCATGGAATCGAAATTCGCCGAATAGATGACGAAGCGGCCATCTTGCCGTGGCTTCACCCATTCAGCGTGCGTCAGGTCCTTGAGGTGGAACGACAGGCTCGAAGGGGAGAGCCCCAATTGTTGCGCGATTTCGCCGGCCGCCATGCCGTCTTTCCCGGCGACGACCAGCAAGCGGAAAATCGCCAGACGAGATTCATGAGCGAGCGCGCCAAGGGCGCGTACCACGACGTTCGAGTTCATGACCGCACGATACGCCTTTCGTTTTTATATTTAAAGTACTGTTGAAATGAAGGTTGAACATCGCGTTCGGCGTAGCGGTGCGGTTCAGCAGGTAGCGCAAAGTGTCTTGCCGAGAAGCAGGTTGCACGCAGGGTGTTTTCTATTCAGATTTCGCCGACAAGAAAGCACAGTTTCTTCAACTGATGGCAGTCCTGCACGATCTGATCGACGCCGAAGGCCTGGATCGAACATGATGGCTATGCGTACACGCTGCCTCTAACCGAGATTGCATTTGCCCTCCGCACGAACCATACTTGTTTTCTCCAGTATTGTTCGCGGCGAACGGCGATGAACGATAACGATCCCGATGGCCATCACCAGACGCACCCGCACACCGACTCTCACGAGCACCATGGTAGTGCTTTGTCGGAGATGGATCTGCGTGTCCGCGCTCTGGAGTCCCTGCTGATTGAGAAAGGGTATGTCGATCCGCACGCACTGGACGTACTCGTCGAAACATATGAGCACAAAGTCGGGCCGCGCAATGGCGCGCGCGTGATCGCAAAGGCGTGGCGCGATCCGGCGTACAAACAATGGCTGCTGGACGACGCCACTGCGGCGATCGCGTCGCTCGGCTACACGGGCAGACAGGGCGAGCACATGATCGTGCTGGAGAACACGCCCGCCGTGCACAACATGGTCGTCTGCACATTGTGTTCGTGCTACCCGTGGCCTGTGCTCGGACTTCCGCCGGTATGGTACAAATCGGCACCGTACCGGTCGCGTGCCGTCATCGATCCCCGTGGTGTATTGAAGGAGTTCGGCTTCGAATTACCCGTGGAAGTCGAGTTTCGCGTGTGGGATTCCACCGCTGAGGTTCGCTATCTTGTGTTGCCCATGCAGCCGCCCGGGACCGCTGATTTTTCCGAAGAGGCGCTAGCTGAACTGGTAACACGTGATTCGATGATCGGCACGGGATTGCCAAAGACTCCCGAGTCGATACGGGGGACACCATGAACGGCGCGCAGGACCTCGGTGGCATGCAGACTTTCGGTCCGATATGTCCCGATAACGACATCTCGCCCTTTCACGCCGACTGGGAGCGCAGGGTGCACGCGATCACGCTGGCCATGGGCGCAGTCGGTAAGTGGAACATCGACATGTCGCGCGCGGCGCGGGAGAGTTTGCCGCCGGTGCAATACCTGTCCAGCAGTTACTACGAGATCTGGTTTGCAGGTTTGAAGAAACTTGTCCTGAGCACCGGTCTGGCTACGGCCGACGAAATCGAGTCAGGCGAGTCGAGAAGCGAAGCAGTGTCGGTACCGCGCGTGTTAATGGCCAAAGACGTCACCGCGGCGCTGTTCCGAGGCAGTCCCGTCGACCGGCCCGCGGCCGTCGAAGCACGATTTGCCATTGGCGACTGGGTGCGGGCCCGTCAGATCAATCCCACCTCGCATACCCGTTTGCCGCGCTATTGTCGGGGCAAACGCGGGCGCATCGTTGCCGTGCATGGCACGCATGTCTTTCCCGATGCCAACGCGGTCGGCCTGGGCGAACAACCGCAATGGCTCTATACGGTGCGCTTCGACAGTGCTGAGCTTTGGGGAGCTGATACGACTGCGGCATCGGTCTGCGTCGATTGCTGGGAACCGTATCTCGAGCAGCCGCCTGCGCCATGAATGATGCTCCAATGAACCTGCCCGAACTGCGCGCAGCATTGCCAGCACTGCCTTGCGACGACGCAGGGCCGGTTTTCAACGCACCGTGGGAAGCGCAGGCGTTTGCTATGACGTTGGCGTTATACGAGCGCGGCATGTTCACCTGGGCTGAGTGGGCAACGTGCTTGAACGAGGCAATCCGCGCCGCGCAGGCCGCGGGCGACGCAGACCGCGGCGACACTTACTACTCGCATTGGCTGACAGCGCTGGAGCGCATCAGCACGATCAAGGGACTCGTGACCGACGACTCGCTTCTGCGTCGCCGCAACGCGTGGGACGCTGCAGCGCGCCGCACACCGCATGGACAGCCGATCGAGCTCGCGTGACGGTCGGTTTGTTCTTCGTACGTTCCGAGGAGACGGCGATGGCAAGAATCGAGGCAAAGCTGGCGGAAATGGGATTGACCTTGCCGCAGCCGCTACAGATGCCAGCAAACATCCGCATGTCATTGCCCTTCGCCTGGGTGCGCGTGAGCGGCACGCGCGCATTTGTCTCGGGCCACGTGCCGCTCAATGCCGACGGGACGATTGCGCAACCCGTCGGTAAAGTCGGCGCCGAAGTTTCGCCGGACGAAGGCTACGCGGCAGCACGCCTCGTAGCGCTCGCGCAATTGGCCAGTCTTCAGAAAGCGCTCGGCGACCTGGATCGCATTACAGCGTGGGTGCGCGTCTTTGCAATGATCAACGCAGCGCCAACTTTCGACCTGATGCCACGGATCGCAAATGGCTTCTCGGATTTGATCCTTGAGCTGTTTGGGCCGGACATTGGAACGCACGCGCGGTCAGCGGTCGGTGTGGCGCTCCCGCTCAACGTGCCTGTCGAATGCGAGGCCGAGGTCGAGTTTGACTGATCACGCCTCAAGGCGCCTTTACGCGCCTTGAGCAACGGAGCGAGCCTCTGCATGCGTCATCAGTCGGGTATCTCGGGCTCGACCAGCTTCGCCAACTGAGCAAGCGACTCTTGCCAGCCGAGATAGCACATCTCCACCGGAATGACCTCAGGCACGCCCTCCTGCACAATGGTGAGTTCGGTTCCGCACGACACCTGCCGCAACGAAATGGTGGCTTGCATCTGGCCGGGCAGGTTCGGGTCGTCGAATCGGTCCGAGTAGCGAATCTTCTCGAACGGCACCAGTTCGAGATACTCGCCGCCGAACGAGTGACTGTTGCCGGTGCCGAAGTTACGGAAAGACATCTTGTGGGTGCCGCCGACCTTCGCCTCCATGTGGTGGACCTGGCAGGTGAATCCGTAGGGAGGAAGCCACCTCACTATCGCATCGGGTTCGAGGAAGGCGCGGTAGATGCGTTCGGGCGTAGCGCGCAAGACGCGATGGAGGTGGATGGTTCCAGTAGCCATGGTGTGTTCTCCTTTCATTAGAGAAGTTGGACATACTCATACGACGATCCGGCGACGCCGGTATCGACATGGCTTAAGACCAGGAAAAACCCGCGGGCGTCGCGCAGTTCAGGTAAATCACACGCCTGGTCCCCATTTACTACCACGTCTACGATCTCTTCGTGCCGGCGCCGTGCGTTCGCGAGTTTGCGAATTCGATTCACCCCCATCTGTTCTGTTTATCGCGATCTGAAAGAACTTCGCAACCGGTTCGCGGAGCGGAGGGAGTACGGGATCCCGAAAGCGCTTTACGGGCGCGGCTTGCCGATATCGTCAGATCAGGCAAGAGCAAGCAGTACTGCACTTTTCGAGTCAGCTACTTGTGGTTTACCCGCCCTTCCTGCCAGACGATGCAATTAATACCTTTGTATCCCGAAACGCACACTCTCTACCCCGCCGCCACGAAGCGGCCCGGACGCAGTGCTTGCGCGGCGCTTTTGCACCCGCTATCCGAGTGTGCTGCGCCGGCGGTCTAAATGAGTTTTTGGAGGAGTACAGGTATGGCACGGATCATTGGAGGCATCGCGGCCTCGCACACACCAACCATCGGTTTTGCTTTCGATAAGAACAAGCGTGACGATCCCGTGTGGGCACCCATCTTCGAAAACTTCGCACCGCTGGCCGGCTGGCTCGCCGACAAGCGTCCTGATGTGCTGCTGGTCATCTACAACGACCACGTCACTTCGTTTTTTTTCGACCACTATTCCGCGTTCACGCTAGGCGTGGGACCCGAATGGAGCGTGGCGGACGAAGGGGGCGGCGCACGCGATCTGCCGCCCATCAAAGGGCATCCGGAGTTGGCCGCGCACATCGGCACCTCGCTCATGACCGATGAGTTCGACATGTCGTTCTTTCAGAACAAGGCGCTCGATCATGGCTGCTTTTCGCCGCTGTCCATGCTGTGCCCGCACAAGCCCGAATGGCCGGTGAAACTGGTGCCGCTGCAGATGGGCGTGCTGCAACTGCCGGTTCCGAGTGCGCGGCGCTTTTACAAGCTTGGGCAGGCACTGAGACGTGCCATCGAGAGCTACCCGGAAGATCTCAAAGTCGCGATCGTCGCAACGGGTGGTCTGTCGCACCAGGTGCACGGAGAGCGCGCGGGTTTCAATAACACGGAATGGGACCAGCGCTTTCTCGATCTCTTCGAGAACGATCCCGAGCAACTGGCCGACATGACAATTGCCGAATACGCGGAACTCGGCGGCTTCGAAGGCGCGGAAGTGATCATGTGGCTGACGATGCGAGGCGCACTGTCGTCCAACGTCGTTTGCAAACATCGCAGTTACTACCTGCCGTCGATGGCAGGCATCGCGACCGCGATCTACGAGGGCGAAGAGAATGAGACGAAGCCTTCCGTCGTCGAACGCCACCGGCAGCGGATGGCGGTTCAACTCACCGATGTCGGGAAGCTCGAAGGTACCTATCCATTCACCATCGAAGTGGCCGTGAGGGCCTATCGAATCAACGATTACCTTCATCGGATGGTCGAGCCGGCTCATCGCGAAGCGTTCCTGAACGATGCGGAAGCGAGCTTCGAAGCGGCGGGGTTGAGCGACGAAGAGCGGGACTTGATCCGCCGTCGCGACTGGCGCGGTCTGCTCCACTACGGTGTGATCTTTTTCATGCTCGAAAAACTCGGCGCCGTGGCCGGCGTTTCGAATCTGCACATCTACGCCGCCATGCGCGGAGAAACGCTGGAGGCTTTCCAACGCACCCGCAATGCGCCCGGCGCACTGTACTCGGTGGCGGGGAAAACCGCCGGCAAGCTGGATTGGGACAACGCGGAAAAAGGCAGGAGCTGAAGACGAAGTACTGCGCCGATACATCCGCCGCGAGGCGTAGTGTCGGACTCGAACAAAGCGCGGCATGACGGCAAACAACACAGGCAACTACGTCAGTACGCCAAAGCAAGGAGACAGGAGTAAATCGATGACAAACGGAAAGACGATCGACATTAAGGCGTTTATCGACGAGCGGGCCATCTCGGCCTACCAGTGGCTATTGGTGGCGCTGTGCTTTCTCATCGTGACAGCCGACGGCATGGACGTCGCGATCATGGGCTTTGTGGCGCCCTCAATCATTCACGACTGGGGGATTTCACGCCCCGCATTTGGTCTCGTGATGAGTGCGGCACCGCTCGGTCTCGTGATCGGCGCGTTGGCGGCAGGTCCGGCTTCGGATCGTGTCGGGCGCAAGTGGGTTCTGATTACGTCGGTTTTTCTCTTCGGCATTTTCACCATCGCGACGGCATTCACTCACTCGCCCATGGAAATGGCGGTGCTTCGGTTGCTGACCGGTATCGGCCTTGGCGCCGCGATGCCTAACACGACGACGCTTCTGTCCGAGTACGCACCTCAGCGCAAGCGTTCGCTGATGATCACGATCATGTTCACCGGTTTCAATCTGGGTTCGGCGCTGATCGGCTTTGCGGCCGGCTCGCTGATTCCTGTCCATGGCTGGCGTTCGGTTCTGATTTTCGGTGGCGCTTTGCCGTTGGCGCTGATCCCGTTGCAAGTGTGGCTGCTGCCGGAATCCGCCCGCCTGCTCGCGGTGCGTGGCGCGTCGCCTGCGCGTATCGGCGCCGTTCTCGGCCGGGTATGCGGTGCGCGCTTTACGGGCGGCGAGGTGTTCGTTTCCAACGAACCGCCGCTGCCCACGCGCAAGCCAATCGGCGTGCTCTTCTCGCATGGCTATGGCTTCATGACGGCGGCGCTTTGGGTGACCTATTTCATGGGTCTGCTCGTCATCTATCTGCTGACGGGCTGGCTGCCCACGTTGATGAAAGACGCGGGTTTGACAGTCACATCGGCCTCTAACGTCACGGCGATGTTCCAGATCGGCGGAACGATCGGCGCCATTCTTGTGGGTTGGGTGATGGACAAGGTGCGGCCGGCGCGGGTGATCAGCGCGGCTTACCTCGGCGGCGCGCTGTGCGTTCTCGCACTCGCATGGATCGGCGCGTTGTCGTCGTCGCTGGCCTTGCTGGTATTCGCGGCGGGTTTCTGCATGAGCGGCGCGCAGACGGGGTTGAATGCGTTCGCGCCTGGCCGTTACCCGACGGTTGCGCGTGCCACCGGCGTGAGCTGGATGCTGGGTATGGGTCGCTTCGGCAGCATCTTCGGCTCCGCCATAGGCGGCGCGCTGCTCGGACTCGGCTGGCAGTTCGGCGCGATTCTCGCGATGTTGGCCGTGCCCGCAACGCTGGCTGCACTCTCCATCATGGTGGCCCAACGGACGAGAACCGCCGAGCCGGCACCGCAGCCGACAGTTGCACACTGAGCAAGTCATCGGGCGATGCCATTCGCGGCATCGCCCGAGAAATGAATCAACTGTCTGGAGCAAGGATGATCATCGATATTCACGGCCACTATACGACGGCGCCCAAGGCGCTGGAGCAGTGGCGCAACCGCCAGATCGCCGGCATCAACAACCCTTCCGGAATGCCCAAGGTCTCTGAGTTGCAGATCGGCGACGACGAGTTGTGCGAATCGATCGAAAGCAACCAGTTGCGGTTGATGCGCGAGCGCGGCCTCGATCTCACCATCTTCAGCCCGCGCGCCAGCTTCATGGCGCATCACATCGGCGATTTTCAGGTCTCCAGTACATGGGCGGCGATCTGCAACGAGTTGTGTTTCCGTGTGAGCCAACTGTTTCCCGACCACTTCATTCCGGCTGCGATGCTTCCGCAAAGCCCCGGCGTGGATGTCGCCACCTGTATTCCCGAACTCGTCAAATGCGTGGAGCAGTACGGCAACGTGGCGATCAATCTCAACCCGGATCCGTCGGGCGGTCACTGGACCAGTCTGCCGCTGTCCGATCGCTACTGGTATCCGATCTACGAGAAGATGGTCGAGTACGACATCCCCGCGATGATCCACGTGAGTACGAGCTGCAATGCGTGCTTCCACACGACGGGCGCGCACTACCTGAACGCCGATACCACCGCGTTCATGCAGTGCCTCACGTCGGACCTGTTCCGCGATTTTCCGAGCTTGCGCTTTGTGATTCCGCATGGGGGCGGCGCGGTGCCCTATCACTGGGGGCGTTTTCGCGGACTCGCGCAGGAACTCAAGAAGCCGCTGCTGAAAGATCATCTGCTCAACAACGTCTTCTTCGATACCTGCGTTTATCACCAGCCGGGCATCGATCTGCTGACGCGCGTAATTCCGGTCGACAACATTCTGTTCGCCAGCGAGATGATCGGCGCCGTGCGTGGCATCGATCCGGAGACGGGCAGCTATTTCGACGACACGAAGCGCTATATCGAGGCCGCGCATATCGATGCGGATGAGCGGTACAAGATCTACGAGGGCAACGCGCGCCGCGTCTATCCGCGCCTCGACGCAGCTTTGAAAACGAAGGGGCATTGATTATGTATCAACTCGGTGTGGTGTATCGCAACATTCAGCGAGCAGACGGCGACGTCGCCGCGAAACTCGGTGGTCTCGGGAGCGCCACCGTGCACGAGGCAATGGGCCGCGTCGGTCTGCTCAAGCCTTATATGCGCCCGATCTATACCGGTGCACGTGCCCACGGCACGGCCGTCACGGTCCTGCTGCAGCCCGGCGACAACTGGATGCTGCACGTCGCGGCGGAACAGATTCAGCCTGGCGATATGGTCATTGCCGGCGTCACGGCCGATTGCACGGATGGTTATTTCGGCGACCTGCTGGCGACGAGCTTCAAGGCGCGTGGCGCGCAAGGTCTCGTCATCGATGCCGGCGTGCGCGACGTGAGCGTGCTGGCCGAGATGAAGTTCCCGGTATGGAGCAAGGCGATCTCGGCTAAAGGGACGGTCAAGGCGACCCTCGGTTCGGTGAACATTCCTGTGGTATGCGCCGGGGCGCTGGTGAATCCGGGCGACGTGATCGTGGCGGATGAAGACGGAGTGGTCGTGGTCCCCGCGGCGTCGGCGCGAAAGGTGCTCGACAAGGCGGCGGCGCGCGAAGCCAATGAAGGCGAGAAACGGGCGAAGCTGGCCGCCGGCGTGCTGGGTCTCGACATGTACAGCATGCGTGAACCGTTGCGACAAGCTGGGCTGCGATACATCGATTGAGTGGGGCAGTGGACATGGTCGACGATCAAACCATGAGCAAGCAGCTCACCGGCATCTCGTCGATGGCCACCCGTGCTGTGCTCGCCGAGTTGGTCCAGAAGTATGAGCGGCAAGCGGGGCAACCGGTTGTCATCAAGTCTGTGGGTGGTGTCGATGCCGCCCGTCGCGTGGAGAGCGGCGAGCCATTCGACTTTGTCGTACTCGCCGCCGATGCGATTGATCGGCTGGAGGCCGCCGGCCGCGTCGTTTCGGGCAGTCGGGTCGATATCGCCCGTTCGGGGGTGGCGATTGCGGTAGCAGCCGGTGCGCCGCCGCCCGATATTGGCACGGAAGCGGCGCTTCGCGACGCGGTGCTTGCCGCGCGCAATGTCGGGTATTCGACGGGGCCCAGCGGTTCACACCTGAGCCGCCTGTTCGAGCGTTGGGGCATTGCTGACGTGGTTGCGCCCCGGATCGTGCAGGCCCCGCCGGGTGTTCCGGTCGGTGCACTTATCGCCCGCGGGGACGTCGAGTTGGGTTTTCAGCAGTTGAGCGAACTCATGCACTTGCCGGGAATCGATGTCGTCGGCCCAGTGCCCGCGGAAGTTCAGATCGTCACCGTCTTTTCAGCCGGCATATGTCAAGCATCGGGGAAGAAGGAAGTCGCGATGGCGTTCCTCTCTTTTCTGGCTTCCTCACAGTGCGATGCCGCCAAGCTGGGTCAGGGGATGGAGCCTGCATAAATACTGAAGGCGTCATTGCTCCTTTTTTTGCGCCTGCGCAGCGATCATCCAGCAGACCACCGCACCCGCAGCCCAGCCACATGCGAACATCAGTTCGAGATCGAACAGGCTTTGGAAATTCTCCGCGTTTTCGTAACGGCACGTTTGATGGGTTCGGAACTGAATGCAACCCGTTTGAGCGTCCTGGAACACGACAAATAGTTTATACAGACCGAACATTGTGAATGACAGCGCTAGAAGCGCGAGTTTCTTTGATTTTTTCATCGCATGTTCTGTTGGGTCGGTTTGACAAGATACCAATTGTCAGCGATGTACACGCGCTGATTTGACCTATTCGACCTGTCGCGGGAAATCGGACACAAGGAGCCGATATGCCCGGGTTCGATATCGCCATTGTGCCCGCGTAATGGCTCACAGCTATCCGCCGCCGTTGACGAACGCCAACGCTTGACGCGCACACGATCTCGGTGCTTATATTCATTGAGCGAGGTAGTCGCTACCGCCTATTGCGCGGCCATATGAAACGGGACTGGAATCGATGAATAAAGATCCAATAGATGCATCGGAACGTATTGACGAGTTGATCGCCGGATTAACGGACTGGCGTGGCAAGACGTTCGCCAGCGTCCGCAAGATCATCCTTGAGGCGGACCCGGAGATAATCGAGGAATGGAAGTGGATGGGAAGCCCGGTATGGTCTCGCGACGGCATGATCGCGGTCGCCAACGCGCACAAAGGGAAGGTGAAGCTCACCTTTGCGCACGGGGCGGGCATCGAGGACCCTGACAAGCTCTTCAACGCCGGTCTCGAAGGCAATGCGCGACGGGCGATCGATTTTCTCGAGGGCGATAAGATCGATGCGCGCGCGCTAAAAAGTCTCGTTCGGGCAGCTATCGCGTATAACCGGACCCATTTGAAGAAGAACAAAGCGCCCGCGAGTACGCGAGCGAAAACAGACAAAAGCAAAGAGACGTGAAGGTATGGCCATCGGCTACCTGGCGCGGCGAAACATGGCGCAGCTATGCGCCAGCGCGAGTCGTTATATTCACACTGGACTCCACCAGACAGACCCGTTAGTCTGAGAACATTGCACGACGCAGTCCTGGCGATGCAGTTCCTAGCCGACAACGTGGGAGCCGAAACATGGAAGTGAGCACGGAAGCGCTTGTTGACATGCTGCGAGAAGTCGAAGCCGACGACCCGATCGACTACGCCGACCTTCCTTTCGGAGAGCAGGAGCTCAGGCGCCTTGTCATGACCTCGCTCGTCGAGCGCCACCACCAGGTCGAGGCCGGCAACATGTCGGTGTCCGACATCCATGCGCTGTACCTCCTGAGCACCGCCAAGCTGGTTCTTGAAAACACGGTGCTCCACGCAAGGCTGCTGCTGCTCCAGGGGCAGCAGATCGATATGCAGTCTCTGCTGGCTCCGTTCACGCTCAAGGGCAAACCATAGACCGGGCAAGGAAGGGCCCCAATAACGGGGCGAACTACCTCATCAAACCAGTCCGTCAGCTCTGAAAGTAATTCAGGCCGAGCGCACCTTTCACTTCTGACACCGTCGCACCCGCCACTTCCCGCGCGCGCAGGGTTCCGCGGCGCAGGACGTTCAGCACCTCCGCGCGGTCTGCTTCGAACACGCGGCGGCGCTCCCGAATGGGCGCGAGCATCGACTGCAGCCGCTCGTTGAGCGCGCGCTTGACCACACTGTCGCCAAGACCGCCGCGGCGGTAGTGCGCCTTGAGTTCGTCGACCATCGGAACGTCCGGCTCGAACGCGTCGAGGAACGCGAACACAACATTGCCTTCCACCTGGCCCGGGTCGTTGACGCGCAGATGGTTAGGGTCGGTGTACATGTTGTTCACGGCCTTGGTGATTTCGTCCGGCGTCGCGCCCAGCGTGATCGCGTTCCCCAGCGACTTGCTCATCTTGGCTTTGCCGTCTATGCCCGGCAGCCGTGCAACATGCGAAAGCACCGCTTCGCATTCGACCAGCACCTGCTGGTCGACCGTGTTGTTGAATCGGCGCACCAGTTCGTTGGTTTGTTCGATCATCGGCAACTGGTCGTCGCCGACAGGCACGCGCGTCGCCTTGAACGCAGTGATGTCGGCGGCCTGGCTGACCGGATACGTCAGAAAGCCGGCAGGGATGTCCCGCTCGAAACCGCGCAGCACGATTTCCGCCTTGATGGTCGGGTTGCGCTCGAGGCGTGCGACCGTCACGAGATTAAGCAGGTACTGAGACAGTTCCGCCAGCTCGGGCACCTGCGACTGGATGAAAATGGTCGACTTGGCCGGGTCGATGCCGACCGCGAGATAGTCGAGCGCCACCTCGATGACATTTTCCGTCACCTTCTGGTGCCGGCCGACGTTGTCGGTCATGGCCTGCGCATCGGCAAGCAGCAGGAATTGCTGCGCTTCGTGCTGGAGCTGCACGCGCGAGCGCAGCGAGCCGATGTAGTGGCCAAGGTGCAGCGGGCCGGTCGTACGGTCGCCGGTGAGGATAATGGGTTGGTTCGTGTTCGGTTTTGCGTCTGTCATGTCTGGGGTTTTGCGTTTGTCGATACCACCAGCCGTCAGCGCGCAGAAACAAAAATGCCGCCAGGACTGGCGGCATCACGTTTCGATGGTCGAGTGGAAACGGGCCGCCCAAGTCAGGCGCGCCACCAACAATTCAGCGTGATCGGCTTCGTATCCATCGGCAGAGTATAACGCGGCGGCTCGCCAGGTCGTCAACGGCGCGCAGGAAAGTGCGTTCCGGCGGCTGCACCCGGGAGTCCGGACGAGTCGCGGCCGCACGCCGTGCAAACACCGCGCACCGTCCCTTAAGTCGCGGAAAAAACGACCGCTGCGGCGTCCTCGACCTGCGTGAAAGTGCGCACGAAGCGATAGGCCTGGCCGCCGATCTCCATCTGGTTGACGCCCGAGCGCGTCAATTCCAGCATCTCATTGGCGAGCGGGATGGCAATCGTGCCGAGCTTCTTCATTTCCTCGAGCAGACCGGCCGGGTCGCCCAGGTAAACCGTGCAAAGGTCGTTGGTGTGGCGCGTCATGACCACGCTCGCCGCCTTGTCGAGCGAGAGTTCGAGATATTCGACCAGTGTCTGCAGCGACTCTGGCACGGGTCCGTGAGAGCCGTTCATCGATGTACTTGCGATTGTCATCTGGTAGTCCCCCATCGCGCCGATCTGCGGGTGCGCCGCTGGAGATCAGCGGTGCATCCACTATACGGCATCGTACATCGATACTCGACCCGCCAGGCTCGCGGGGCGGCGATGGCCAGTCAGAGAACACCCAGCACCGACTTCGGCTCCAGAAATGCTTCGAGGCCGAACGTACCGTATTCACGTCCAATCCCGGATTGCTTGAAGCCGCCAAACGGGGCAGCCGGCTCATGGGCCAGCGTGTTGACAAGCACACGACCCGCTTCGATTCTCGACGCGACCTCATGCGCGCGTTCCTTGTCCCGCGACATCACATAAGCCTGCAAGCCGTAGTTCGTATCGTTGGCGATGGCGATCGCCTCTTCAGTATCGCGATAGCCGATGATCGACAGCACCGGGCCGAAAATCTCCTCCCGAGCAATCGTCATGTCGTTCGTGACATCGCTGAAGACGGTCGGACGCACGAACCAGCCTGCGTCGACGCCATCGGGCCGTCCCTCGCCGCCCGCGATCAGGCGCGCGCCTTCGTCGATGCCGATGCGGATATAACGCTGCACGCGCTCCCATTGCTTCTGACTGACCATCGGGCCGACGCTCGTTTTCGGGTCGCGCGGATCGCCTGCCTGGATGCGCGCAACCTCTTCCTGCACGCGCGCTTCGAACTCCGCGAGCCGTTGCCGCGGCACCAGAATGCGAGTGCCCGCGATACACGCCTGACCGCTATTCATGAAGCCGGCCTGGATGGCGAGCGGCACCGCTTCGTCGAAGCTCGCGTCGTCGAGCACGATCACGGGCGACTTGCCGCCGAGTTCGAGCGTCACGCGTTTGAACGTGCCGGACGCCGCGCGCAAAATCGCTTTGCCGACAGCCGTGGAGCCGGTGAACGACAGCTTCGCGACATCGGGATGCGAACTGATCTCCGAGCCCACGGTGTCACCGCGCCCTGTCACGATGTTGAACACGCCCGCGGGGAGGCCCGCTTCATGCAGCGCCTCGGTCACGATGCGCGTCTGGATCGCGCTCATCTCGCTCGGCTTGATGACAGCGGTGCAGCCCGCTGCCAGCGCGGCAGCGAGCTTGCCGCAGATGAAGCCCGCGTCGCTATTCCACGGTGTGATCAAACCGGCGACGCCCAACGGTTGCATCACGACCTCGGCGCTGCCCGCGCGGCGCGTGAATGCATAGTCCTGCAAGACCTTGGCCGCTTCGAGCAGGACGCTGCTTGCATGCTGCGCCATCCAGCGGCCACGCGACACCGGTGCGCCATATTCTTCGGTGATCGCTTCGTAAAGCTCGTCTTCTTTTGCCACGACGGCTTCATGCATGCGCTTTAGCATGTCGATGCGTTCACGCGGACTGGTGCGCGAAAAGGCGGGAAACGCGTGTTTCGCCGCAGCGATGGCGTCGCGTGCGTCTTGCGCGTCGGCGAGGCGCACCCGGCCGATCACCCGCTCCGTCGCCGGATTGAAGAGATCGAACATTTCGCTGCCGTGCGGCGTGACGAACGCGCCGTCGATATAAATCTTTTCGATGATCTGCATGGTTGCTCCAAAGAAGGCTCCGAACGAATCACAATAGACCGATGGCATTGCGCTGACTAGCCGTACAATCGAGCGCGTCACGTTGAGCGATTTGGGATAATGAAAACCTCAGGTTTGGGTGAGCTGGAGGCCGTGCTGGCCGTTGCGCGTCATCGCAGCTTTCGGGCGGCCGCGACCGAACTCGGCGTATCGACGTCCGCGCTCAGCCACGCGGTTGCGGCGCTGGAAGCGCGCATCGGCGTGCGGCTCTTCAATCGCACGACGCGCAGCGTGGCGCTGTCGGAAGCCGGCGCGCAGTTCGTGGACAGCGTGGCGCCGGCCCTGTCGACGATCCGCGTCGCAATCGAGCAGGCCGGCAGCTTTCGCGACACGCTGTCGGGCACACTGCGCATCAACGCGTCGGCGGGCGCGGCGAGGCAAGCGATGCCGCTCTTCATCGCGTTTTTGCAGCGCTATCCCGAGATGAAGCTCGACCTCGTGACCGAGGGTAAGCTGATCGACATCGTCGTCGAAGGCTTCGATGCGGGTATCCGTCTGGCCGAAACGGTGCCGCGGGACATGATCGCCGTGCCGTTCGGCGACAAGCAGCGCTTTGCCGTCGTCGGCAGTCCGGCTTACTTTGCGCAGCACAAACCGCCGCGTACACCCGCCGATCTGCTCGCGCACCGCTGTATCCGCACGCGCATGCCGAGCGGCGCGATCTATCACTGGGAATTCGAGCGCCATGGCGAGACGGTGCGTATCGACGGAAACGGCGCGCTGCTGCTCGACGAACCCAGCCTGATGCTGGAAGCGGCGCGCGCCGGCCTCGGCGTGACCTATCTGACCGAATGGAATGTCGCCGCGGATCTGCGGGCGGGCACGCTGGTGCGCGTGCTGGAGGACTGGACTCCGCCGCTGGACGGCCTGTGTCTGTACTATCCCAGCCGCCGTCACGCGCCGGCCGGGTTACGGGCGCTCATCGATATGATTCGCGAACATGCCGACGCACAGCGCGAATACGCACGGACAAAGCGCAAGCCGCGTGGCGCGCGGTAAATCTCGTAGATTTCGGCTCTATTGTCATTCTGCGCGAATACGTCGAACATTGGTGGGCCTTCAAACGTGCGCCACCGAACGCGGTCACACGGGACAACGCCAATACATTAACGTTTCCTGCCCGGACGGGGCGGCATGTTTACTCAATCGAATTAACCCGATCCTTTATGTTTACGTAATAATCGCATTACGCGCGGGTTTCGATTCATTAACCATCAAAAATGCGTAGGTCATGGCTTTCAGCGAACCAAGGTCTCCATTTTTCAAGTGGGTCGTCTCTTCGTCTCAGGACCTGAGCGCGGACAATCGGCAGATATTGCTTGCCAATCTGTTCACGCGAACCGCGTCGATCGTATTCGCGTCGATTTGTGAAACCAGCGTTTGCGCGACCGCATATTACCTCTATCCCAAAGCCCTTTACGCAAGTTGGGGCAGCGCCGTCGTCGTATTGCTGATCGCCCGGCTCGCGTTAATCTGGTTGTGCTCCGCGCGCAGCGCCAACGGCCAGCCGACACCCACGTCGGCGTTTCTGTTCGCGAGCCTGCTCTGGAGCGTGCTGTTCGGCTATGGCACCCTGCTGTGCAATATCAGCGGAGACCAAACCCTTTTCCTGCTCGGCAACGTTTGCGCCGTGGGCGTTATCGGCGGCCTGGCCGGACGTAATGCGGGGACGCCCCGGCTCGTGTTGCTGCAGATTACCTTCATTCTCGGGCTATTGGCTCTCGGCGCGGCGCTGTCTCCCGGCTCCGGCAAACTCGTACTGCTGTTTCAGGCACCGTTCTGCGCCGCCGGCTTCTTTACGGTTGCGCTGCGCAGCAATCGCGACACGGTCGCGTTGCTCCTCGCGCGGGAAAACAGCCACCGGCTCGCCCATCACGACAGCCTCACTGGCTTGCCCAATCGGGCGCGCATCAGTGAATTGCTGCTCGAGCGCACGGAGATGGGCGCGTTACGCAAAGATCAATCGTTCGCTGTTCTACTGATCGATCTGGACGGCTTCAAGGCTATCAATGACAGCCTGGGCCATGCCGCCGGCGATCAGATCCTTCAGGAAGCGGCAATCCGCTTGCGTGAAGTGTTGCCGAGCGGCGACCAGGTCGGACGCCTGGCCGGCGACGAGTTCGTGGCGTTTTCCGACGGCACCGGGCAGGAACGCGACATCCGCCTTCTGGCGGACCGCATCGTGAAGACCCTGGCGCGCCCGTTCGCGCTGCGCGAGGCGCTGGTGCATATCGGCGCGAGCGTGGGCGTGTCGCTCTATCCCGAGCACGCGAGAACCGGCCCGCAATTGCTGATTTGCGCCGACCGCGCCTTGTATGCCGTGAAACGCAGCGGCAAAAGCGCGTTCGCCATTTTCGATGCCGCGAAGCACGCGTCGGATGAAAGTCTGAGCCTTCTGCGCAGCGACCTGGAAGGCGCGCTCCTTTCGTTCAGCGGTTTGCGCATGGAGTACCAGCCCATCGTCGATCTCAGCAGCGGCGCGGTGTCCGGTCGCGAGGCGCTGATGCGCTGGACCCATCCCACGCGCGGCGAACTCTCGCCCTCCGCGTTCATCCCTACTGCGGAACGGACGGGCCTCATTCTGGCGTTGGGTGAGTGGGCCTTGCTGCAGTCGTGCAAGGAAGCGGTCACGTGGCGAGACCAGGTGACCGTCGCCGTCAATGTATCGCCGGTGCAATTGCGGGAGGAGTCGTTTGCGTCGACCGTTGCAGCGATTCTTCGCAAGACGAAGCTTCCGCCGCAGCGCCTGAATATCGAGGTCACGGAAACGGTGCTGCTGAACGACGACGTCGTGACCCGGCGCAATGTCGCGAGGTTGCGTGCGTTGGGCATTGGCCTCGCGCTCGACGATTTCGGTACCGGCTTTTCGACCATGTCTACCCTCGTGCGCTTTTCGTTCGACAAGCTCAAGATCGATAGTTCGTTCGTCAAGGAGTCCGTGCATCGTCGGGAATCGGCGGCGGTGGTGCGCGGGATCGTGGCGTTGGCGCGGGAGATCGGTATGCCGACTACGGCGGAGGGCATCGAAACGCAAGAGCAACTGGATTTCGTGCGCGTATGCGGATGCACGCATGCTCAAGGCTTTTTGCTCGGCAAGCCGGTGCAAGGACGCGAGATTGCACGGATCGAAGAAAAGCTTGCCGCGCATTCCGCGGACAAGGAATGAGCGCTCATGAATGCCAATACCGAGGCAAATATGGAACCCGCCTTGCAATTCCAGCTACGGATTACCGCCTCGCCCGAACTGGCCGACGCGTTACGTGCCGATCCCGCGTGTGCGTCGCATAGCACGCTTCGCGATGTTCTGCGCAAGCACGGCGCGACGTTGAAATGTCAGTTCGACGCATTCGCCGACTATGTGAGCGAAGCAGAACGGGAGGGGACGGAATCCTATCCACTCTATCAATGGACCCGCGAGACGATCGAGAACCCGGAGAAGAAGGCGAAGTACCTGCGATCGTTTACAGTCTACGTAGATGGCGACGAGGTCTACGGCAAAAATGTCGCCGATATCATGGAGAGCGAGCTATTGCAGTTGGTCAGTGAAGACGGAATACAACGTGTCTCCAGATTCGATACCAATCCGGCGACTAATCCGCAGCCGCCCAGACGATAGCCGTCACGCTTACTGAACGTAAAGTTGTCGCATCTCTGCACGACGCCGGTTACTTCGACGCGATCACCGGTCTTTACACCGAGGTCCGCTCGCGCGTCGTTGCCACGCCAATGCGTGTCCCATTTCTTCCTCGCGTTATTTTTCCATTCTGCTTCCAGTCAACGGCCATCTAGTTCATCGTGATCCGCTGTGCGGCCGTCAGTCCACGGGGCGCATGAATCCCCGTCGCCTGCTGTCAATGCCGGCGGTCTGGTTGGTGAAATTGAAATGCGTTTGAAGGCGGTTTCATCCGAGTGTCATAGCCTGGCGACTAGGATGGCTGGTCGTCTCCGTTACGCGCCGGTCTTCAGCGCACTCGCCGTTCAGGCAGAACGCGGTGTGCCCGTCTTATGCGTCGGCGTCCTTCCACCCTCGCACAACAACACCAGACATGTCGAACAGAAAAATCGCTAAGGCTTCGCCGACCGATCAGGGCGCTTCCATCGTCTCGCGTCGTGGGTTCCTGAAGTTTGCCGGCGCTTCCAGTCTCGCCACCGCGGCGGGCACGCTTTCGTCGGCGGCGCGCGCGGCGAACAGCACACCCGACGGCACACCGGAGCAGGTCCACCTGACCTGGGGCAACGATCCGACCAACGAGGTCACGGTGTCGTGGGCGTCGCTCGCGCCGGCAGTGAACCCACAGGTGCGCGTCAGCGGCGCGCGAGAGGGGAAACACACGGTGCATGGCGTCCAAAGCACGTATACGGACGGCCTCAACGGCGAGGTCGTGTTCACCTATCACGCGCGTCTGCGAGATCTGAAACCGGATACCAGCTACGAATACGAGGTGACCGCCGAGAACGACAGCAACGCCGCTCAGCCCTTCACGGCAAGCTTCCGTACTGCGCCGCGCGGACGTGCACCGTTTCGCTGGACGAGCTATGGTGATCTCGCGACGCCGAATACCGGCTGGGTTTTGTCGTCGCCGCAAAGCAGCTTCGCGGTGCAGGCGGTCGAGCGCTTTCAGCCTCTGTTCCATCTGCTCAACGGCGACCTGTGTTACGCCAATCTGAATCCGATGCATCAGCCGGATGTGTGGCGCGACTTCGGCAACAACTGCCAGAGCTCCGCTTCGAACCGTCCGTGGATGCCCTGTCCGGGCAACCATGAACTCGAGTTCCATAACGGCGAGCAAGGCCTCGCCTCGTATCTCGCGCGCTATACGCTGCCGGACAATCACACGCGCTTTCAGGGCCGCTGGTACAGCTTCCGCGTAAGCTCCGTGCTGTTCATCTCGCTCGATGCGGACGACGTCGTTTATCAGGACGCGGCCGCGTTCGTTGCCGGACCGGATCCGCTGATGCCGGTGGCGAGCACCGGCAATCCGCCGATTAAACCGGGCACGTCGCTCTATGTGCGCGGCTATAGCGCCGGCGAGCAGACGCGTTGGCTCGAGAGGACGTTGCACCGTGCAGCCGAAGACGACGAGATCGACTGGATCATCGTCCAGATGCATCAGGACGCGCTGAGTTCGTCGAAGACCGGCAACGGTTCCGATAAAGGCATCCGCGAAACCTGGCTGCCGCTGTTCGATCGTTACGGCGTGGACCTGGTGCTGTGCGGCCACGATCACGACTACGAGCGCAGTTTCCCTGTGCGCGGCTGCAACCACCACAAGGGCACCGACATCGCGACGGGCCGGCCGGTCGACACGCTGCAGCCGCAACCGGTGATGTCGGCGGTATCGTCGGGCGCATCGACGTTCGATACGAGCCACGGCACGATTCACCTGATCCTCGGCGGCGGCGGGACGAGCGCACCGCTGGATGTCTATGGCGTGGATGCCGGCACGGGGCTGCCGCAGGCGCGTATTTTCACGCGTCCCAACCGCCCGGTTGCCGGCGCGACGGCTGGGACTTTCGTGCGCGCGAACGCGGATGCTGTGGAAGATGCGATCTGGTCGGCGCAACGCGATACCGGCACCGGTTACGGGATCGCCGTGTTCGATCATGATCCGGGCCATCCGGGCGGCGAAACCACGATCACGATGAACTACTATCACGCGCCCGGCGCGGATCAAACGCCGACGCAGAACTACGAATTGTTCGAGACCATCGAGTTGAAAAAGAAGCGGCGCGGATAAAGATCTGGATGAGTGGTTGGCGGGCTGCCGGTCTACGGCGGCTCGCCAGTATTGTCGACATGGTAAGCAATATGATTAGCTATCCGTAGGATATTCAAATGCAGCTGGCCGTCGCCTCTTCTTGTTGGACTTGAATCGATAAAAGCCTCTGCCCTCGACCCTTCGATCATTTTGTTACACGTCTTACCGATACAACGCGACGTGGTTACAAACGCCTTTCAAAAGCACGGCTATACTCGGCGCCGTCAACAACAATGAAAGAGCTTTTTATGACGAAGAAAATCCTCCAGATTGTTGCCGTTGCAGCGCTCACGGCTTCGGCGTCGTTGTCGGCGGTGGCCGGCGACATGAACAACGCGCTTGGCGGCGCGCTCGGCGGTGTCGCCGGCGCTGCTCTGGGTGGCGCGGTCGGCGGCAGCACGGGCGCCGTGCTCGGCGGAGCAGTAGGCGGCGGCGCAGGCGGCGCGGTCACGTCGAATCGCAGGGAACGCACCGGCGCCATCATCGGCGGCGCGCTCGGAGGCGGTGCCGGCACGGCGGCCGGCAATGCAATGGGCGGTCGGGGCGGCGGTCTGGTGGGCGCTGCGTTGGGCGGCGGCGCGGGTTCGGCGCTCGGCGGCAACATCTCGCGCTCCAACTCATATGCGGACGACTATTCCCGCAACAACCGATCGGGCAAGCGTCATCACAAGCATCGGCATTACGACTGAGCGGAGAGCGACCTCGCAGTCGAACTGCGCACGCTGCGAGGTGACTTCACGATTTCCTCCGTCCTCGGGAGCCGAAAAAATATGCCACGAGTGTATTGCGCAGGACCGCTCTTCAACGCAGCCGAACGAACGGAAATGGAGTCGATTGCAGCCACGCTGTCTGCGTTGCCGCAGGCCGTTCTACTTGAAAGATTGCGAAGTGCGGCGGAGACCGCGCTTGCATGTAGAACTCCGCGAGAGTGTGCCGTCATGCAATTCATCAGACTAAAAAGTGGAGGTAATACCCCCACTTGACGGTGCGTCCCCCACGTGACAGTATCGCCGCCATGAATTCGGCGATCGACGATTTGCAGCCACCCGGTTTGCGCGACCGGCACAAGGCGAGAACCCGTGAGAACATCCTGGGCGCGGTCGCGCGCACCCTCGAGGGTGAGGGTCTGGCCAACTTGAGCTTTGCCCAGATCGCGCGCGAAGCGGGCGTGGGCGAGAGCACCGCGTTCCGTTACTTTCCCACCAAGGAAGCGCTTCTCGAAGCGTTCTGGGAGTGGGCGCCAAAGGCCATCAATCGCGATCAATTCCCGCGCACGTACGAAGAATTGTGCGCACGGCTAGGGCCAGATTTCGCCGGCTTCGACGCGCGTGAATCGCTGATTCGCGGAATGCTCGCGTCGCCGCTCGGAAGAGAAGCGCGCCGCAAGGCCAACGTGTCTCGTCAGAAGGCGTTTCGTGAATTGATCGACCGTGAAGTCGGACCCATGCCCGATGTGGAAAGCAAGCGCCTGTGCGCGGCCATGCAACTGCTGTACTCCGCGAGCGCATGGGCGGCTTTCAAGGACTACTGGGACATGGACGGCCACGAGGCCGCAACCGCAGCGACACAGGCGATCGGCGCACTGCTCGACGACGCGCGCCGACGCATGCGACAACAGAAAAAGAACGGCTCGAAGGCCGCCCGTAAAACGTAAAAGGACCGAACCTTCAATGTAGATTTTCGACAGAGGTCACTCATGCTGTTTCATGCTTCCATCCCGGCTCGCAATCCGGAAAACGTCGCACGTGTCATTGCCGAACTGTGGGGCGGATTTCACGCCCCATTCCCTTCCTTTCCCGATTCGTGGATGGCGATTGCAGGCGACGACCGTGGCTCGATCATCGAGACCTATCCCAACGATCGCGTGCTTTGCCCTGGCGGCGAACAAAGCTCGTATGTCCCAAGTTCGAGCCCTGCCGCGCAATACAGCGCATTTCACATTGCCATTGCGAGCAAACTGTCTCCCGAGGAAGTATTCGCGATTGGCGAGCGTGAAGGCTGGCGCACGGTGCGATGCACGCGCGGTCGCAATTTTTTCGATGTGATTGAGTTGTGGATAGAAGACGTTCTGCTGATCGAAGTGCTGACCGAAGAGATGCAGAAGCAGTATCTCGCCTTTGCCACGCCCGCAAACTTCCGCGCGTTTGCGGCGAGTGCGGCGGCGCAAGTGTGAGTCAATGAGCGGCGCCGCAAATCTTTATCTCCTGATCACCGCCTTCACCTGCGCGCCGCTCTTTCCGCACCCGGCACAAACGCCGAACAGGGCCCATTGACGTCCCGTCACCGCGCAGCCGAGGCGGCAGATTGCGGAAGCATTGGTGCGGATGCGTTTGACGAACCGGGCGGCCTGGCCCGGTCCAATTACATAGTCCTTTCGCTCAGGGCTTTACCGTCCAAATCGCGCCACACCGACTTCCGGTACGTGCCGCAACACGCTAAGCTTCGTCCCCTCGTTGTTCTTTTGACGCCACGCGGTTTATTTTTTTTGACGCTCATTTATTTTCATCGCCCTATGATTGGGTTGCTCGTTTTCCGCCGCACTGGCTAGCACCCGTCCACTGAGCCGATCTGAAAACCATGCAATAAATAAGCGCACACCATGGCAAAGCCATTGAAATGATGTGTCGCGAAATAAGATCCAATAACTACTTATGCTTCTCGCAGTTTGCGCAACAAATGATTGAAAACGTATTGCATGTGCGTGCATGGCGCTGGCGGAAAGAGCAATTGATACCCTCAATTACCGCTTGATCTCGGAGCCAACAAGTATGAAAAAGTCTTTACTCGCGGCCGCGCTCTTGGGCGCATTTACGATGTCGGCGCATGCGCAAAGCAGCGTGACGCTCTACGGTCTCATCGATACCGGACTGGTTTACACGAACAATCAGTTTGGGCACAGCAACTGGCAGGAAGTGAGCAGTTCGACTCAGAACACGGTGTTCGGTCTCAAGGGCTCGGAGGATTTGGGTGGCGGCTTGCACGCGGTCTTCAAACTCGAGCAAGGCTTCCTGCTGAACAACGGCGCCCAGGCATTCTCCGGTGATGGTTTCGGCTCCCAGGCATGGGTCGGCCTGCAAAGCGATCCATACGGCACCTTGACATTCGGTCGCCAGTTCGACGTGATGAACGACCTCGTCGGACCGCTGACGGCGGAGTTCAACACGTGGGGCGGCAGCATGGCTGCGCATCCGTTCGAGAACGACAACCTTGCTGCGAATTCCGTCGTGATCAACAACTCGGTCAAGTACGCGAGCCCGACTTACCGCGGCGTCACGTTCGAAACGATGTATTCGTTCAGCAACAAGGCGGGTGACTTCGGGAATAACCGGTCATACGGTTTCGGCGTGTCCTATGCGCAGGGTCCGGTGAATCTGGCTGCCGGCTACCTGCAATTGAACAACGCCGGCAACGGCAGCGGCGCGGTGACGTCGAGCGATACAAGCGCGAACTTCCTCGCACAACGCCAACGTATCTGGTCGCTGGGCGGTAACTACACGTTCGGGCCGGCTACGGTCGGGCTGGTCTGGAGCCATACTCAGATCGACAACGCGTCGGGCGTGTTTTCGTTCGGCACGGGCAGCTACCTGGGTTCGGGCGATGCGTCTGCCGGATCGCTGGCCGGATCGCTGCGCCTCGACAATTACGAAGTGAACGCAAAGTACGCGCTCACGCCGGCGTTGAGCGTATCGGGCGCGTACACGTACACGCATGGCGCCTATAACGGTTCGTCGCCGGGCTGGAATACGGCGATGCTGCAGACCGACTACTCGATCAGCAAGCGCACGGACTTCTATCTTGAAGGCGTCTATCAGAACGTGCACGGCGCGCCTGCGGACTCCGTACTCTCGCATGCCATGATCAACACGTTGTCGCCGTCGGCGACCAACACGCAAGTGGCGGTCACCGTGGGCATGCGTCACGCGTTCTAAGCAGTCTCGCGTTGCGTGACGTGTGAAGACGTATGCCTGGCTTCTGCCGGGTGTACGTCTTCGTGCAGATCAAAGCGGTGACCCGCGATGGTCACGGCACGACGCCAGGCTCAAGGGTCTGGGCGCGTACTCCACTCCGCGACAAAGTAACGCGCTCGCCGCATGTCGCCGATTGCCGGCCGTATGGTGTTGCCGGTGCATGGGCAACGTTCAGCGTTACGTCTCCTGCGAACCCTCGTTCTCCGCTTCGGCCAGAATCTGCTGGATGACTTGCTCGAAAGTTTCCACAGGCTGTCCACCGCTCACCAGGTAGCGACGGTTGAAGATAATGGCCGGCACCGACTGAATACCCATCGCCTCGTTGTTCCGCTCTTGCGCACGAACCTCCGCGGCGTAGGTTCCGTTTCGCAGTACATCGCGTGCCTCCGCGGTGTCGAGCCCAACGGATTGCGCGGCTTCGATCAGCACTTCGTGATCGCTGGTGTCCTTGCCGTCGGAGTGATAGGCCCGCAGCAGCGCCAGCTTGAGCGGCAACTGCTCGCCCTTGAGGCCGGCCCAATGCAGCAGACGGTGCGCGTCGAAGGTGTTGTAGACGCGCGTGCGCGGGCCGATGGTAAAACCGACGCTCGCACCACGCTCGCGGATCGCTGCCTGCGTTTCGGCGATCTGCTCCGGTGTGCGGCCATATTTTTTGCCGAGGTAGTCGACAATGGTTTCGCCGTCGGCTCCCATGTCCGGATTTAACTCGAACGGATGCACGACGATTTGAGCGTCGACCGCGTCGCCGAGACGCAATAGCGCACGTTGGAGCGAGGAGAGGCCGATCGCGCACCATGGGCATGCGATATCGGAGACAAAATCGATTGTGAGCGCTTGTGTCATTGCGGTGTTCCTGTCGAGCAGAATCTGTTGCGGCCGGCGTGGTGCCAGACCGCCCGCCGCACACAGCGTAACCTGAATTGCCGGTATTTGCAGCGCCGCGCCCGTGAAGGAACGCGAGCCGGCGTCTTACAATTCACGGCCGCGGTTGGAGCCATTGACCACACCAGCAACAGGGATGCCGACAGGCGGCATAATCCCTGTTCGCCGTCGTGCACGAAAACGACTGCTTTTCCAACGTTGAAAGGAGCTTCAAATGAGCAAGGGATATTGGGTGACGTCATATCGCGCGACTAAGGACGCAGCCAAGCTGGCCGCGTATGCGCAGCTTGCCGCGCCCGCCGTGGCGGCTGCGGGCGGCAAATTCATCGTGCGTGGCGTGGCGGAGGAGGCTCATGAGCAAGGCTTGAAGGAACGGACGGTCGTGATCGAGTTTCCGACCTACGAAGCGGCCGTCGCCGCCTACGAAAGCGAACCCTACAAGAAAGCGCTGGCGGCATTGGGTGATGGCGTCGAGCGCGATCTGCGGATTGTGCGCGGCGTGGATTAACGCGAAAGATGTGGTGGGCACGGCCTGCTTATGCGGCAGGTGCGCGCCCGGCGAGGGCGGCAATGCAATGTGATGCAATGCACTTGCCGCGCCTCCGACCAAAATCTACTTCACCGCGCCCAACGCGAGTCCCTTCACCAGATACCTTTGCAACCACGCGAACACCACCGAAACCGGCAACGTCGCGCAGAGTGTAGCGGCCATCACCAGATGCCATTCCACAACGTATTTCCCGGCCACCATGTCGGTCACCTGCACGGTCAGCGTCTTGTTCTCCGGTGAGCGGATCAACGTATAGACGACGGCAAACTCGTTCCACGCGTTGATGAACGTGAAGATCGCGGTGACCACTATCGCAGGCACCGCAAGTGGCAGAAACACCTTGAAGACCGCCTTGGTCCGCCCGCACCCTTCGAGCCACGCCGACTCTTCCAGATCTCGTGGCACCGTCTGAAAGTATGAAGACAGCATCCACACGGCAAACGCGATATTGAAGGCCGCGTAAGACACGATCACGCCGATCTTGGAGTCGACCAGGTTCCCATCGCCATAAGGAATCATCGCGGCCAGCCGGAACAACCCGACCACGAGCAGGATAGGCGACAACATCTGCGTGACGAGCAGAAACTGACGGTAGAGCCCGCGTCCGCGAAACGGAAATCTGGCCAGTGCGTAAGCCGCCGGCAAGCTGACGGCGAGCGCGAGCGCGGTCGACAGCAGGCTGATCACCGTACTATTGCGCAGTGCCACGCCGAAATTGGCTGCCACCCACATATCGGAGAAATTGCTCCACTGCCAATGCACTGGCAGCCAGCGTGCCGGATAAACAAAGATCTCGGAAGCCGGCTTCAACGCAGTGAACAGCATGACGGCAAACGGAAACAGCACCACTACGACGAGCGGCGACAGCGCGAGCCAGCACCACAGCGAACGCTTCATCTTGACGCTGAGACTCATGACGGATCTCCTTCTTTCGCGGGCTGCAGGCGCAGATAGGCGATCGAGAAAACGAACAGCATGACGAGCATGATCAGCGACACTGCCGCCGCTTCGCCGGGACGCCCCAGCCGGAAGCCGAGCTCATAGAGATACGTGACGAGAATGTGCGTGCTGTTGTCGGGGCCGCCCTGCGTCATCACCCAGATGATCGGAAACGAGTTGAACACGTAGATCACGTTCAACAGAATCGTCATGTTGATGAACGGCCGCAACAGCGGCATGGTGAGTTTGCGAAACTGCTGCCAGGCGCTCGCGCCGTCCATGCGTGCGGCTTCGTAAATATCGCCGGGCACCGAGGACAATCCGCCCAGCAGAATGGTCACGGTAAACGGAATCGACACCAGTATGCCGACAGCGATTTCGACCGGAAACGCGAGCTCCGGCGTGGCCAGCCAATGAATCGGACCGCTGATCAGGCCCAGCCTCTGCAACGTGACGTTGACCATGCCATAGTCGTCGTTGAAGGCCCAGCGCCACACCACGGCGGTCATGGTCAGCGAAACGGACCACGGCAGCATTACGATCGTGCGCGCCACGCCGCGCCCGTAGAAATCCTGATTCAGCACCAGCGCAACGGGCACCGAGATCAGCACCGTACCGCCCACCACGCACACGGTCCAGACGACAGTCCGTTTAGCGGCGGCAAGAAACGCGGGATCGCTGAAGATCGTATAGAAATTGCGCAGCCCGGTGAAATCGCGAATCGCGCCGAAGCGCGAGACCTCGTGCAGCGATTGCCACACGATGTTGAAAATCGGATAGCTGATGATGAAGAGCGCCAGTACCAGACTCGGCGCAATCAGCAACCAGGGCGCTTGCAGGCTCGAAGAAGCGGAACGGCTCATGCGTGCTCGATCGTAAGACGCATCCGCGGTGATCGGCGGGCGCGACGGGATGGGCCGGATAGTGCATTACGGCCGAAACGCGCACCGCCTTCGCAGTGGCGGCGCGCGTTTCGGGTTCAGCAGATCACTACGAGATTACGCGATCACTTGCCGAGCGACTTGTTTGCTTGCGTAGCAGCGGTGTTCAAGGCATCTGCCGGCTTCGCCTTGCCCAGATAGATCGACTGCATTGCATCGGTCACGGACTTTGCGGTGTCTTCCCAGCCGGTCACGGTCGGCGCGAAGTGGGCGGTCGGCAGCAGTGCGACGAAGGCTTTGGTGTCCGGATCGTTGAATGCCGGATCGGTCGCCTCAGCCTTGGTGGTCGGCAGGAAGCCTTCGGTCGTGGTGAACTCCACGCGCGGTTCCTTCGTGAACAGATAGTCGAGGAACTTCCAGGCCGACTTCTTCACCTTCGAGTTCTTGAACATCACGATCGAGTCCGTGACGGCGTAGGTGGCATGCGCCGTACCCATCGGAATCGGATCGATGCCGTACTTCAGGTTCGGCGCTTCCTTCTTGATCTGCTTGGCGAGGAACGGCGCGGAGACCATCATCGCGACGCGGCCCTGCTTGAACAGATTCTGCACGTCTTCGCGGCTATAGCCAGTCACGCCCGGTTGCGTCAGGCCCTGGTCGATCATCGTCTTGTACAGCGTGGCCGCCTTGATGCCAGCCGGCGAATTGAACGCAGCCTTGCCGTCCTTGCCGACCACGTCGCCGCCATTGGTCCAGAGGGCGTAGTAATAGTAGACGTCGGTTTCGATTTCCTTGCCTTGCAGGCCGAAGCCGGCAATGCCCTGCGCCTTCAGTTTCTTCGACGCTTCGATCACGTCGTTCCAGGTCTTCGGGCCGTCGGGGTAGCCGACCTTCGCGAGCAGGTCCTTGTTGTAGTACAAAGCGCGCGCGGAAGCGGCGATCGGCAGGCCGTACACCTTGCCGTTGATTTCACCCGGGGCGAGGAACGGACCGATGAAGCGGCCCTTGAAGCTCGCGTCCATGTAGCCGTCGAGCGGTTCGGCGACGTCGTCCTTCACGAAGTCGAGCAGCCAGCGCGTGCCGACGATTGCGAGGTCGGCGTTGGCGTTGCCGGAAATGTCTGTCTGCAGTTTCTGTTGCAGCGTGTCCCAGTTCACGTCTTCGATCTTGATGGTCGTGCCGGGATTGGCCTTCTCGAAGTTACGGGCCATTTTTTCGAAGTACGGCGCGGTCGCGTCGCTGTAGTGCGCGACGGTGACGCGGACCGTGTCGGCGTGAGCCGCGACGGCGATACCTGCAAACGTGAGCGCCACGGCAACTTTGCCGAGCGCGAGGGAAGCACGGGCATGCAACGACATTTTCTCTCTCTCCTGTGTCGAACGGAGTTGGCGCTTTAGCGCTGACTCCGGTCCCACGCACAGCGGTCGAACGGAGTGGGCGCCTTAGCGTTTACTCCGGTCCCATCCAGCATGGGGGGGTGGTTTGCTGCCGTCGCCGGCCGCTTTGGGTTGAATTGTTTGAAAAAATCCTACATGACGAAAAATAGCTTGTCACGTAGGGTCTGCCATATTTCTTCCCGGCCGGTTTTGTGCATAAGATGCTGTAAAGCAGGGATATTCTGTGTCACGTGAAGTCACGGATACCCAATCTTCGGGATGACTAGACAACCGTGCGGGTTTTGGTTTTGTAAGAAATTTACACGCTAGTCCGGTGCTGGCGGCGCGGTTGAAAAGCGAGGCGGATATGAATCGTGTGGTGTTGGTAACCGGCGCTTGCGGCGGCATCGGCAGCGTGTTGTGCAAGCGCTTCGTGGAGCAGGGCGATACGGTGCTGGCACTCGACATCGACGCCGCCGCGCTGAACGCTTTGACCGCGCAACTCGGCGAGGCGCACGTCACGCCGGTCGCGGTCGATCTCGGCGATGCCGCCGCAGTGCAGCAGGAGGTGGCCGCCGCGGTCAAGCTGCGCGGTCCGGTCGACGTGCTGGTCGCCAACGCGGGCGCGGCACAAGGTCTGACACTTGCCACGACCGACGCGGCGAGCTGGCAGCGCGACATCCATCTGAATCTGAACGGCACGTATCACACGGTTGAAGCCGTGCGCGCGTCGATGATCGAGCGGCAGCGGGGCGCACTGGTGCTGATCGGCTCGGTGAACGGCATGGCCGCGCTCGGTCATCCGGCGTACAGCGCGGCGAAGGCCGGGTTGATCAGCTATACGAAGGCGCTCGCGCTCGAACTCGGCCGCTACGGGATTCGCGCGAACATCGTGTGTCCGGGCACGGTGAAGACGCAGGCGTGGCAGGCGCGCGTCGACAAGAATCCGCAGGTCTTCGAGAATCTGAAAAAGTGGTATCCGTTGCGCGACTTCGCGACGCCTGACGACATCGCCGACGCGGTGCTGTTTCTCGCCTCGCCGATGGCGCGCGTGATTACCGGCGTCGCGCTGCCGGTCGACGGCGGCCTGATGGCCGGCAACCGTCTGATGGCGGAAGAACTGACGCTCGAATCGCTCTGAACTACGCGCGGCGACATGCAGGCAGCACGAGATCGAATCAACGAAGCAAGACGATGAGGACAGCATGGCAGCAGTGCAACTGAGCGGCATCTTCAAACGCTATGGCGACACGCAAGTGGTGCACGGCATCGATCTCGACATCGACGACGGCGAGTTCGTCGTGCTGGTCGGACCGTCGGGGTGCGGCAAGAGCACGTTGATGCGCATGGTGGCGGGGCTCGAGGAAATCAGCGGCGGCGATCTGATGATCGGCGGCACGCGCGCGAACAGTCTCGCGCCGCAGCAGCGCAATATCTCGATGGTGTTCCAGAGTTACGCGCTGTACCCGCATCTGTCCGTCTACGAAAACATCGCGTTCGGGCCGCGCATTCGCAAGGAGTCGTCGGCGAGTTTCAAGCCGCGCATCGAGGCCGCTGCCAAGATGCTGAACCTCGGCGGCTATCTGGACCGTTTGCCGCGCGCGCTGTCGGGCGGCCAACGGCAACGCGTGGCGATGGGCCGCGCCGTGGTGCGCGAGCCGTCGCTATTCCTGTTCGACGAACCGCTGTCCAATCTCGACGCCAAACTGCGCGTGCAGATGCGCACCGAAATCAAGGCGCTGCATCAGCGGCTGAAGAATACGGTGATCTACGTCACGCACGATCAGATCGAAGCGATGACGATGGCGGACCGCATCGTCGTCATGAACGCGGGGCGGATTGAGCAGATCGGGCGTCCGCTGGAACTGTACGACCATCCGGCGAATCTGTTCGTGGCGAGCTTTCTCGGCTCGCCGTCGATGAACTTCGCCGAAGGTGTGATCGCTAGCCGCGCGCAAGGTCAGGGCCTCGCTTTGAAACTCACGGACGGCGGCGAGATCGTACTGGAGGGCGCGCCCGCTTCGGCCGTGGTCGGCGCGAAGGTCACGCTCGGCGTGCGGCCGGAACACATCGAAACCATGACGCCGACACCCGACGCCACCATGGAAGTCGAAGTGGTCGAGCCAACTGGCGCGGAGACTCATTTGTACGGGAAAATAGGTGGCAGCGCGTGGTGCGTGACGACGCGCCAGCGCTCGAAAGTCGAGCCCGGCCAGCGCGTGACGTTGCGCTTGCCGGCCGAGCATATCCATTTGTTCGATACGGAGAGTGGACGTAGGCTGGCCTGAACCGCGTGTTGCCTTTTGAGGTCGATTCACGCCGATTCAACCAGAATCAGGCTTGCCTCAGGCTGATTGAAGCTGCGACGCGACGCGGGTTCGTCTTACCCGTGAGAAAACGCCGGGCCGCCCCAGGTTTTCTCACCCTCTCAGGGGGCCTGGCGCGATGCGGCAGGGCGAGGGCCTCTTACTAAAACGCCGGGCCGCCCCAAGTTTTTGCACCCCTCGGACGCCTGGCGCGAAGCGACAGGTCCGGGGGCGCTTTTAAGGAACACCGGGTGTCCGCACCGAACTTGATTCCCCACATTCGCAGCGCACTCGCCAGTTTGCGGCCCGCCGAGCGCAAGGTCGCCGACATGGTGCTGAGCGACGTCGACTTCGCGATGCGGGCGAGCATCACCGAACTCGCGCAGCGCGCCGACGTGTCCGAGCCTTCCGTCACGCGTTTTTGCCGCGCGATCGGTGCGCATGGTTTGCGCGACTTCAAGATGCAGTTGGCGCAGAGCGTGGCGGGCGGGCTGCCGTATGCATCCACGGCGGTGGCGCGCGGCGACGACGTGCAGACGCTCATGGACAAGGTGGGCGAGGCGGCGGTCGACGGCATCACGCATGCGCGTGGCGCGCTGGATCCGGCGGTGGTCGAGAGTGCGATCGCGGCGTTGTCGAGCGCGCGGCGGGTGTTTTTCTTCGGTGTCGGTTCGGGCTCGGGCCTGGTCGCGCAAGATGCGGCGCTGCGGTTTCTGCGGCTCGATATTGCATCCACCGCGTTTACGGATGGGCATCTGCAACGTCTTTACGCGGGACTCATGGAACCGGGCGATGTCGCCTTCGCGATTTCGCATTCGGGCCGCAGTGTCGAAGTGAATGAAAGCATTCAGATTGCCAAGGAGCGGGGCGCGACGACCATTGCGCTGACCAATGTCGGCTCGCGCCTCGCGTGGCTGGTCGATATAGCGCTGCTGCTGCGTGTGCCGAGTCCGATCGATCCGAATACGCCGGGCGTGTCGCGGCTCGTGCATCTTTGCATCATGGACGCGCTGGCGATCGGCGTCGCGCTCAAAGCCGGGCCGAAGACGCTCGAGAAGATGCGGCATGCGAAGGCGAGATTGGCGTCGCATGTGCCGGAGGCGACGGGAGAGTGAGGGGGACGCGGCGTCGCGCGCCGAAGCGCACCACGCTCCCGCTCAAGTACGACGGCGCTGCGTCGGGCGTCGAAAGCGCTGCACTATGCGTGATGTGGATGTGGTCAAAAAAACCACTACTCACATCCACCCAAAACGCCGCGACAACCGTAACGTCGCGGCGCGCAACGTCTGCGCTGGCCCGCCCGCCAACTCACTGTCGAAGCTGCCGCTCGGCCCCATCAACGCCAGGACGAGGCAGATGCTGCCGGTATGATCCAGCACCGGCGCGGCTAGTGTATTGATGCCCGGCACAGGCCGGCTGAGCGCGGTATCGATCCCGTCCGCGCGAATTTGCGCAAGACGCTGCGCGTAGGCTTTTGTCAGCGGCGGCAACGTGGACGCTGCGTCCGTGCCGGCCGCGGCCTTACCGTCGCCCGCCGGCGCCGCCTTTCCCGCAAAAATATCCGCCGCATGCGCCCCCGCCAACCGCAGATGATCCTGCACCAGCAAATCCGCGCGCACATCGTCCGCGACATAGGCGGCGAACACGCGGCCAATCGCCGTATTCGCCAGCGACATCACCGTGCCGACCCGCAGGCTCACATGCAGCGGCCGCGCCGATTCTTCCAGACGCACGACGGTCGGCCCAAGCGGTCCGAGCACCGCCATCGCGACGCTCATGCCCGTCGACGCGGCCAGTTCGATCACTTCGGGTTCCGCTTCACGCGTCGGCGACAAACGCTGCAAGCCGATCAAACCCAGTTCCAGCGCAAGCGGCCCGGCCTCGAAGCAGCCCGCCGCATCGCGATTGAGCAAGCCGATTTTCAGCAGACTCACCAGGTGCGGAAACGCCTTTGCCGGCGGCATGCCTGCAGCGGCCGCGAGATCGCGCAGGCTCAATGGCCGCGCCGCCGCGACCAGCGCCGCGAGCAATTCGCCCGTGCTGTCGAGCGACTGGATGCCGCGCTGCGGTTTCGCATTGGCGGCATTGGCGTGAGAAGTGTCGAGAGAATCGGTCACGATGCGGAAGTCGCTAGTAAGGAAGGTGCGCTTGCCGATTCGGCGCCGATGTCGCGTGCCGCAGCAAGCAGCGCACGCGCGATCGGACCATCGTCGGCGACGTCGATCGCGCCGGTCGGGCCGATCACCGTCAGCGCGAGCGACAAGCGGCCGTCGGCATCCAGCACGGGCGCGCTCAGACTGCTGATGCCCGGACTCGGCACATCCACGCTGCTTTCCAGGCCGCGCGCGCGAATCGCGTCCAACGCAGCCTCGAAGGCGGCGCTTTCGTCAGGCGGCATCATGACGTTACCAGCAGCGCCCGACTGATTCGCCCACATCCCATCCAGCACTTCGCGCCGCAAATAAGCGCAAAACACGCGCCCTGTCGACGTGGCCAGCAGCGACATTACCGTGCCGACATGCAAATTGACGTGCAATGGAAAGCCCGCATGCTCATAGCGAACGATAGTCGGCCCGTGCGGCCCGGCAATACAGATCGCGACACTGAAGCCGATCGCTTCGGCCAACGCGGCCACGCGCGGCACGGCGGCGCGAAACGCCGGCTGGTTCTGCAGATGCAACAAACCGAGCCGCAGCGACAGCGGACCGGGCTCGTAACGGCCCGACAGTTCGTCGCGCTTGATGAGACCCAGCCGGCTCAAGCTCACCAGATACGCGTGCGCCTGCCCAGGAGCAATCTGCGCGGCGGCGGCGAGGTCGGACAAGGCAAGCGGCGCGCGCGCCTGCGCGAGCGCCAGCAACACGCGGCCGCCCACTTCGACGCTCTGAATGCCGCGTTGCGCCTTGCCGCCGTCGGCCGTCGCGGTGTCGCCCGCGCCTTTGCCCGTGGCCGATTTCGCTGCTTTGCTCACACCCGCGCTCGTCCGTAAAAAGGGTCCATGTTAGCCGAAGGCCTATGCCTTCCCGTATTCATCTTAGGCCTCTCATAATTTGTGTATAGCGATACATTTCGCTATTGACAAAAAAACTGGCGACGTCCTAAGATGCATTCACCCCGACGCACCGGCGCAGTCACAGAGTCAAAAACGGGGCGAGACAATCCTCCAATACTTGTCAGCCCGCGCGGTATTTGCGCGGCCGGCCGTCTCGCCTCACGTCCAACTTTTGAGGGAGACAAGCATGGCAAAGGCATTCGCATCCCAGGCCGACCTGGAAGTCAAGAAGGTCACGTGGACCAAGCTATCCGAGAACGCCTACGCGTACACCGCTGAAGGTGATCCGAACTCGGGCGTGATCATCGGCGACGACGGCGTGCTGATCGTCGACACCACCGCCACGCCGGCCATGGCGCAAGACCTCATCGCGAAGATTCGCAGCGTCACGGATAAGCCGATCAAATACGTCGTGCTGTCGCATTACCATGCTGTGCGCGTGCTCGGCGCATCGGCGTATTTCGAGGAGGGCGCGCAGGAAGTGATCGCGAGCCGCGGCACGTACGAGATGATCGTCGAGCGCGGCGAAGCGGACATGAAGTCGGAGATCGAACGCTTCCCGCGTCTGTTTGCCGGCGTTGAAACGGTGCCGGGGCTGACGTGGCCGACGCTCGTGTTCGAAAAGGAAATGACACTGTTCCTCGGCAAGCTCGAAGTGCGCATCGCGCATCTCGGCGCCGGTCACACGAAGGGCGACACGGTGGTGTGGCTGCCGTCGCAGAAGGTGCTGTTCTCCGGCGACCTGGTCGAGTACGACGCAGCCTGCTATTGCGGCGACGCGCAACTCGAACAATGGCCGGCCACGCTCGAAGCATTGCGCGCGCTGCAGGCCGACAAGCTCGTGCCAGGCCGCGGCCCCGCACTGACCACGCCCGAAGACGTCAACAAGGGGCTGGACTACACGAAGGATTTCGTCACCACGCTGCTGCAGCAAGGCCGTGAAGCCGTCGAACAGAAGCTCGATCTGAAGGCCGCCATGGCGCACACGCGTAAGGCCATGGACCCGAAGTTCGGCCATGTCTTCATTTACGAGCACTGCCTGCCGTTCGACGTGTCGCGTGCCTTCGACGAGGCGAGCGGTATCACGCATCCGCGCATCTGGACCGCGCAACGCGACAAGGAAATGTGGGACGCGCTGCAGGCCTGAGACGAATAGGCACACAGCCAGACAAAGCAGAGCGGAGAAGGACGGAGACACAAGATGAGCATCAACTACCAGACGCTGTCGTTCGAATATCAGCCGTGTCGTGAACAGAACGCGCAGGGCGGCGTGGAGCAGGCGGCCTATCCCGTGATCGTGGTCGGCGCGGGCCCGGTGGGGCTCGCTACCGCGATCGATATCGCGCAGCAGGGCGTGCCGGTCGTGCTGGTCGACGACGATTGTTCGTTGTCCACGGGATCGCGCGCGATCTGCTTCTCGAAGCGCTCGCTCGATATCTTCGACCGCCTGGGGTGCGGTCAGCGAATGGTGGACAAAGGCATTAGCTGGAATGTCGGCAAAGTGTTCCTGAAGGACGAACTGGTGTACACGTTCAATCTGCAACCGGAAGCGGGCCACAACCGGCCCGCGTTCATCAACCTCCAGCAGTACTACGTCGAAGGTTTCCTGCTCGAACGCGCGCGGGAGATGCCGAATCTGGAGATCCGCTGGAAAAGCAAAGTGGTCGGCGTGCAGCAAAGCGGGACACCTGGCACGCACGAGGCCAGCGTGACGCTGACAGTCGACACACCCGAGGGTCAATATTCGTTGCGCGGCCGCTATGTGGTCGCCGCCGACGGCTCGCGCAGTCCGATCCGCAATCTGATGGGACTGGACAGTAAAGGCGTCACGTTCAAGGATCGTTTCCTGATCGCCGACGTCAAGATGGAAGCGGAATTTCCGACCGAACGCTGGTTCTGGTTCGATCCGCCTTTCCATCCGAATCAGTCGGTGCTGCTGCACCGTCAGCCGGATAACGTGTGGCGGATCGATTTCCAGTTGGGCTGGGACGCCGACCCGGTGCTGGAAAAGACGCCGGAGCGCGTGATCCCGCGCGTGCGCGCGTTGCTCGGGCCGGACGCGAAGTTCGAGCTGGAGTGGGTCAGCGTCTATACGTTTTCGTGTTTGCGCATGGAGCGCTTCCGGCACGGCAACGTGCTGTTCGCCGGCGACTCCGCGCATGGCGTGTCGCCGTTCGGCGCGCGCGGTGCGAACAGCGGCGTGCAGGACGCGGAAAACCTCGCATGGAAACTGGTGATGGTGCTGGAAGGCAAAGCCTCCGATACCTTGCTCGACACCTATGCAAGCGAACGCGAATTCGCCGCTGACGAAAACATCCGCAACTCTACGCGCTCCACCGATTTCATTACGCCGAAGAGTCCCATGAGCCGCGTGTTTCGCGATGCGGTGCTGAAGCTCTCGCGTCATCATCCGTTTGCGCGGCAATTGACCAATAGCGGCCGACTCTCGGTGCCGGCGGTGTTGCGTGATTCACCGTTGAATACAGCGGACCGTGACGGCTTTGAAGGCTCGATGGTGCCGGGCGCATCGTGCGTCGACGCACCGGTGCAGGTGTCGGGAGAGCCGGCATGGCTGCTGCAGCAACTTGGCCAGCAATTCACCGGCGTCTTGTTCTGCGGCGAGCAAGGTGTCGATCAGGCCACCCGGGCCGCGTTGGACGCGCTGCGCACGGGCCCGATTCCGTTGAAGCTCGTCGTGGTGACCTGTGACGATGCGCAGGCCGGCGTGTCGGCGAATGTGAACGTGGTCCGCGATATCGAAGGTCTAGCCCACGCACGCTACGACGCAAAGCCGGGCACGTTCTATCTGATTCGTCCGGACCAGCATGTATGCGCGCGCTGGCGGCAATTCGACGCGGTCGATGTTGCGCATGCAGTGAAACGCGCGCTGTGCGTCGAAGGCATAGCTTGAGTGTGTGGCAACAGCAGCTCGCGTGGCGCGCGCAGCGCATCGGCGAAAAATAGCAGGAGACTGAAATGGCACTGAACACGCAACCGAATCTCGCTCGCCCCGACGATTTCTACGAGGCGTTGATCGATATGCATCGCGATCTCGACGATGCGCAGAGCCAGTCGGCCAATGCGCAACTGATCCTGCTGCTCGCCAACCATATCGGCGATCACGCCACGCTGCTCGAAGCGATGCGGCATGCTCGTGAGGGCGTGGTCGACGTTTCGATGCGAAATGGTGAAGCGCATTCGCTGGCGGCTTGAGCTCGTAGCGCGACCGAAAAGTGATCTTGTGTGCCGTAGATGTTGGCGTGCCTCGAATGTGAATATTTATTGCGCTCGATTCTTTTGAATTGACGGCGTGCAATCGCGATTTCTCTCAATTTATTCCGTCCTACTATCAGACTCCTCTTAGCAAAGTGGAGCGTGTCCTACTGCATACTCATGCGCCTATCCAGAGAAGGATGATCAGATCGCATATAGGATGTGAGGTTGCGGTGAGCCAAAGTGCTTTGTGCCGGCGCATCATGTCCTCGTGCGTTGCCGGTGGGGAATTTCCCACGTCCGGCCATGAGAAGACACGAGATGAAATTGTTTTTGATAAGCGACCTTGTCGTTCAAGAGTTGGGAGCGATGAAAGTCGACGGAAAGTGGCTTTCTCCGGTGCAGTTTGCTGAATCGGTATTGCTTTGGATTTCCCGCTACGCGCCAGGCGTGAAAATGCCTGAATCATTTTTCCTCGAACTCGAGTGCGAAGTGTTGCAAATCGCCACGCAACTTGCGACCGGCGAATTGGCGTGCGACGAAGAATCGCCATTAGCGCAACTGTTTGGAGACTATCCGATGGTGGATTACGCGCATCCTTTGAGCGCGAAAGCGTTGGGTGCGACGCTCGCAATGTGCCGTGAAAAAATGGACCGTGGTGCCGCGGTAGCTATATCCGCCGACGCGATCTGGAAGCGGCAGTTCGCTGCCTGCGCGAAGAATTTGCCGCCCCGTTTGGGGTGTCATCCAACCTTTTGCCAGTTGATGTGCCACATCGGCAATACGCCGAAGACCTGAAGCGCCGCCTGAAGACCGAAGGCTGCGGACGTCATATCGGGTAGAGTCGCGGCTATGCGTTAGCGATTGCGCCCATCACGTCCAAACCTTTGCAATGTATTCGATCGACCCTGTTCCCCTATCGCACGATGGCCCGTCAGACATTGCGTTATGGCGGATCGACATCGACTTCACCGCGTCGCTGGACGCCCCAGCCTTCGCATCCCTTAGCGACGACGAATGCACGCGAGCCCGCACCTTTCGTCGCCGTGAAGACGCGCTGCGCTTTGCGAGCATACGTGTCGCGCTGCGTGAACAACTCGCGCTGCGGCTCGATATCGCGGCACATGCCGTGCGTTTTGCGCTCGACGTCAACCTTCGTCCTCATCTCGCGGATTCGAATCGCTTCGACTTCAATGTATCGCATGCGGGCGCGCACGGGCTGATCGCGATCTCGCCGGTTCGGCGCGTCGGCGTCGACATCGAGCAGCACAGCGACAGATTCGCTTGGCATTCGATTGCTGCTTTGACGCTCGATCCGGAAGAGGCTGCATGGATCGGACGCCTCGATGCGGGACAGCAGAGCGCCGCGTTTTACGATGCGTGGGTCGCCAAGGAAGCGCTCGTCAAGACAACGGGCGTGGGCATCACGCGCGGATTGCGGCATTTGACGGTGCTGCCGCGCGAGAGCAAGCGCGTGGCGCTGCGCCATCAGATTCCCGACGATATGCGCGATGTCGCCGCGCACTGGCTTGCTGCACCGGACGGCTACGCCGCGTGCGTGGCGTGGTCAGCGACGGCGTTCCCGTAATCGCAAACAGACGCAGCGCGTTGCGGGTCGGCGCACCCGAATGGCAAACCTTTCGGCCAGCCGAACATGTGCACCTGTGTGAGCGGCTGCATGGCCGGCTGTGCAAGTGTGACCGCCGCGCGAATCCTGCCTGCCATCGGCACGTCGAGCACATGCCGAGTCGCCGCTATCGCGCACGCGCGCAGTCGCTGGCAAGCCTGCTCCAGTTCCAATGGCATAGGCCTGCTTCCTCAATGCATGTACGTGACGCGCCGTGCTTGCACGTCGAGTTCCACACCGGCGTCGAGCAAATCGATGGCGAACCAGCGAATCAGCTTCAGGACACCACTCACCGCGGGCGCGGGCAGCCATTCGTTGAGCATGCGCAACGCGGCGCCGCTGTGTGTTTTCTGCAGCAGCGCGATGGTTTGCAGGATCACGGCCTCGTCCTTGCCGAGATCGCTGGCGCAGCGGCAGCGCATGTCGAGCGGTCGATACGACACGTGCATCAGCGAACGCATCAGCAGATCGAAGTGGTCGATGCCGTCCTGTCGCAAGCCGACGCCGCTGAGAATGTCGCGCCAGTGCACGCCGCCGCGCGCCGTTTCGCAGGCGGGCCGCAACCACGTGCGAACGGCGCTCAGGACGGTGCGCTCGGGCGCGTCGGCGGTATCGGTCGGATGATCGTCGATCAGTTCCGGGCGGCTACTGTGCTGAGAGCGAAAGTTCATCGATGCTCCTGGGTGGACACGGTCCAAAGAAAACGCGCCGGCCGGATGGGATGGGTGCCGCGTCGCAGGCCAGCGCATGTCGCGTGCGACGGATGGACGATGACGCAGCGTCTGCGTCAGGTGTCGATGTTCGGTGCCGGTAGGGGCGCCTGCTTCAGCTTCGGGCCGGCTGAGTTCGTTGCCACTCGCGCTCGGCGTCGGCCGGACCTGGCTCGATCAGCGGCCATTGAGTTGACGCGACACCAGAACTTCAAGCGGCGCCGAGGCATTGAGTCCGGCGTCGACGGCGGCCTCTGCGTTCTGCGGGCGCCGGCTTTAGATTTCGGGCGGCTGATGTCGAGCCTCGTCATGGTTTCGGGTTCGGCTGAGGATACGAGTTGAATAATGAGGCAATCACGTTCTAAATGCAAATCATTCGTATTTGGAGCGTGATTGCGAGGGAATGGGGTTGTGCACGTCCCGCGCTCGGCTCGAAACGTTGACAGGTCGATCCGCTGTGGAACAGCGCTATAACGCAACTAACGGTCAACGGCGTCCGCCATCCCCGAACATGACGGCGGAGCGCCAAATCCAGCTTTTTGGCAAAATCGGCCTGCAGCCTCCTTGCCCACTTTCCCTCGCCACATGCCGACAAAAATACTCGACGCCGCATCGACTTCCAAGACCACCGAAGCGGCGCAACGCCTCCCCACGCTGATGCTCGCCGCGACGCTGTCGCTGGGCAGCGCGATCGCGCTCGGGCTCGCCCGCTTCGCGTACGCGCTGCTGTTGCCATCGATGAAACTCGACCTCGGCTGGAGCTTCGCTCAAGCCGGCGCAATGAATACGGCCAATGCGCTGGGTTATCTGCTCGGCGCGCTCGCTTTTCCGCGCCTCGCGCGCCGCTGGTCGGCCGGCGCGTTGTTCGGCGGCGGTTGCGTGGCCACCGCGCTGCTGATGGCCGGCAGCGGCCTGCTTGCCGACACGCACTCGCTGCTTGTGTTGCGCGTGATCACCGGCGTGAGCAGCGCGGCGATTTTCATCAGCGGCGGCGTGTTGGCGGCGCGGCTTGCATCCGCGAGGCCGCACGACGCAGGGCTCGTCCTCGGCCTGTATTACGGCGGGACGGGATGGGGCATCGTGGCGTCGTCGGTGCTGGTGCCGCTGACCATTTTCAACGTCGCGCACGGCTGGCAATTCGCGTGGTTTGCACTCGCGCTTGCGTGTGCGGTATTCGCCGTTGTGGCCATCGGCGCTGCCCGAAAAATCGAGAGCGTACACGCGACGGTGTCGTCGGCGACGCACTCGCATGCTGCCGCCGACGCCCCACGTTGGCCGCGATTCAGTCCGGCGCTGGCGGGTTACGGCTTGTTCGGCGTCGGCTATATCGGCTACATGACGTTCATCGTGGCCCTGCTGCGCAATGCGGGCATGAGCGCGGCTGTCGTCACGAGCTTTTACCTGCTGCTCGGCGTGGCGACCGTGATCTCGGCGCGCGTGTGGTCGAGACTGCTCGACCGCATGCGCGGCGGCCAGGCGCTTGCGGTGCTCAACGCTTTGCTCGCGGTCGCGACGCTGCTGCCCGCGTTGTTCACGCAGCCGTGGGTGGCGTTCGTGTCAGGCGTGCTGTTCGGCGCGACGTTTCTCTCCGCCGTGGCGTCGACCACGGCTTTCGTGCGCCACAATCTGCCCGCGAGTCATTGGGCCAAAGGCATCAGCGCGTTCACGATCGTGTTCGCGTTCGGGCAGATCGTCGGACCGATGGTAATCGGCTGGGTCTCGGACGGCGCGGGACTCGCGCGCGGGCTCGTGTATTCCGCGCTGCTGCTCGCGGCGGGCGCGGTGCTGGCGGCGTGTCAGAAGCCGTTGCGCGGGATGTGAGCCGGCGCATTCAGGCCAGTGCGTTTCACGCTCACACCTGCACGGACGGGATGCTCTTCATGCAATGCAAGGCGAACATCGAGCGGCTATTGACGATATCGGCGAGTGGGCGATTTCGGGTGGTAGGGGACCGCGCCGGAAGCTCGTTCCGGGAAATTGCCCTCTAGAGGGAGATCGTCCTGTTGATGCGCAGAAACTCACTCCTTTAAGAAGCCTGTCCCGCAAGCCCCCGGGTATATTTTCAGGGTGCATTCATGCCGGGGACAACCGTCCGGGCTGCGAGCCCTCAGGCTCGCGGCCTTGCGCGGCCACAAGCTGTCATCCGGTGTCTCGCTGCCTTCACAGGAACGCAGCACGTGGGCGAATTGCGGCGTCACCAGCGCCGTAAGACGCGCTCGCCGGGCATGGACGCATATTCATATCCGAATGCTTGCGAGCATGACCGCTCGCCCGACCGGCCTCGTCGACCCGCGTAGGAAGTGGCAGCGCGTACTGACATGCCGCAACACACGCCCGCTGATTTCGTTCCAGTTGTACGTTTGATGGCCGCGACATTTGCATCCGTATTTGCGTCGGGCGTGGCGTCGACGGCAATTTTCTCGCACCCGTTGCGCACCGTTTTACAACGGCTGAAGCGGCTGCGCGCCGTGAATCGTCCGATGGGTAGTGTGCTGGTCGGTAGGGGCACGCTGACGGTGGCAGTGCGCTCAGTGCGTCAACATCGTCGCGCGTTGTCGGCCACACATCGCCTCGATCCAGGGGCGACATGTGGCCGCATGATCAACTTGCTTTGGTAGGCGCTTTTACCGCACTCTGTACCGCGACATTGCGATAGACGTCGCGACAGAATTGCATGCCGCTTTGATGCGTGCCGTTGACGGCCGCCGCAATACGGACTGTTCCCTCCACATGCTGAGGCACCGGCGGATTCACGACGGCGGCGTTGATCGCGAACGGATCCGCAGGCGACGCGCGCATGATGCCAATGCCCTTGATCGTCACGGCAAGGCAGGGGTCAGGAAGTTGCGCACCGTGGCCAGCCGCGACGTCGAAATTGATGTTGAGCGTCCAGAAACCCTCGTGAATATCCTGATGAATAATGACGGCCTTCACCACGTCCTGGTGTGACAGCGTGTACTCGTTGCTAGTCATCGGTCCCTCCTTGCTCGCACGCATCTTTGATCGTACGTGTGCAGATATGGCAATTTGCGCGGACTAGGGAAGGTTAGTTTTACGCGCCATTCCCCGCAGCGCAAGTGGAAAGATCGGTGTGGTGATGCGTCGGCGCGCAGGCATCGCGCGGACGCGCGAAAGGCAATGCCCGGACGCTGGCATCGCCTTCGCGCCGCAGCCTGGATGTGGGCCGCGGCACAGCGGAACGAACCTCCCATCAACTGTGCAAACGGGTAGGTTGCAAAAGATTAATGGAAGATGAGGTACAGGATGACCAGTACGATCAACGGGACGCCAAGCAGCCAGCCGAGAAGATAAGGCATGGTGAAATCTCCTTTCGTATCGAAGTTTGAATACGAAAGTGATTGAGCATCCGGCGTGCCTGAGACGCCGTCTCGAACCGTGGTGTCCGCTCGACGCTCCGAACACCGCTCCGACCATCACGCCACGCCAGCCTGAATCGCCGCTGTGACGCCGATCGCGGCGTTGCGCATTGCGGTGCTCTACGCGGCCATTGCAACTTCAAGGCAGATTCTCCCGTAAAACAATGCTGAACTGCACCGGCTTCACGTCGCTTATCGGGTCGCGCTTCTCGCGCACGTTGCGAAAAATGCGCAGACAATTTCCCACCATGGCTTGCGGCGTTTGCGTGATCAACGCATCCATGGTGCCGTCGATCAGCAACGCCCGCGTGTCAGGCGTCAAGCCGTGGCCGACAAACAAAATCTTCTGCTCAGAACGCGCTTCGACAATCGCGCGCGCCACGCCATCCGACCCGCCGCCGCTGTTGTAAATGCCGGCAAGGTCGGGATGCTGCTCCAACAGCTTGCGCGTCTGCATGTAGTTGCGCTCGCTATCGTCGTGTCCCTCACGCAAGCCGATCACGCGTACTTGTGGAAACGTCGATTCGATCAAATGCAGAAAACCGATCTCGCGTTCCTCATGCCCGCGATAGTTGAGGCTGCCCGCGAGCATCGCGATCTTGCCACTCGGCCGAGATCCCATGAAACGTCCGAGCAGCAACGCCGCCGTGCGTCCCGCCGCACGATTGTCAATGCCGACATAAGCCAGCCGCCGCGCATTCGATAAATCCGAAATCAGCGTGATGGCCGGCACGCCCCGGTCCGCCAACGCATTCACGGCGTCGCGCACTACGGGGTGTTCAAGCGCCATGAACACCACGCCGTCCGCACGCTGTCCGTAATGCAGCAGACGGTCGGCCAGTTCCTTCGGATTGAAACTTTCGACATAGTGCACGCGGCACTTCATGTCCAACGCGTTCCACTGATCGTGTGCGAAGTCGATGTAATCGCCAAGCATGTGCAAGTAGCGATTGGTGCCGGCGGGCAGCAGAAACGCGATTCGCATCGGCTTCGAGGCGGCCACGACGGGCGCCTCTGGCGTGAGCAGATAGCCGAGCTGGGCGGCCGCTTGCAACACGCGTTGCGCCGTCACGGCGCGCACGCCTTCGCGGCCATTGAGCACGCGATCCACCGTGGCGGTTGAAACAGCGGCGGCGCGCGCAATGTCGGGAATGCGGGCGCGCGCGGCGGCGGTGAGGTGAACCGTTTCGGACATAGCCGTCCTTCACAGAAGAGAAGTCCATCAAAAAACATCAGGTTCGCGGTTTGACAGCACTTGCCGCGCACGCCTAGTCTTGCACCTATCACGCGACGACTCAACACCGGCGACTGGAAATCACGGCGTGGCGAGCAAGCTATGATGGTTTTTGATGGATTCGACAGTCACATCAATTATAAGCAAGGAGACGTTCAAATGACCAACCTCGCGAGACGCACCCTGCTGCGTGCGGCAGCCGCCGTGCCGGTAGCCGGCGCGCTGGGCTTTCCGGCAATCGTGCGCGCGGCGTCCGGCCCGGAGTTCGTGTTCAAGTACGGCAATAACCTGCCGCTCACGCATCCGCTGAACGTGCGCTCGCAGGAAGCGGCCAATCAGATCCGCGAGGCGTCGAAGGGGCGCATGGAGATCCGGATATTCCCGAACAACCAGTTGGGTGGCGACACCGACATGCTCGCGCAGGTGCGCAGCGGCGGCATCGAGATGTTCACGCCGTCGGCGCTGGTGGTGTCGACGCTGGCGCCATCGGTCGCGATCAACGCGGTGGGCTTTGCGTTCAGCGACTACAACCAGGTGTGGGGCGCCATGGACGGCAAGCTTGGCGCGTATGTACGCGCGGCGATGCAGAAGGCCGGGCTCGAATCGTTCGAAAAGATGTGGGACAACGGGTTTCGTCAGACCACTACCAGCAACGGTCCGATCACGAGCGCGCAGAACATGCGCGGTCTGAAGATTCGCGTGCCGGTGAGTCCGCTTAGCATCGACATGTTCAAAGGACTCGGCGCTTCGCCGACAAGCCTGCAATTCAGCGAGGTCTATTCGTCGCTGCAAACACATATCGTCGATGCGCAGGAAAACCCGCTGCCGATCGTGCAGGTCGCGAAGCTCTATGAAGTGCAGAAGTACTGCTCGCTCACCAATCACATGTGGGACGGCTACTGGTTCGTGCTGAACCCGCGCGCGTGGCAACGCTTGCCGAAGGATTTGCAGGGCATTGCCAGCGACGCGTTCAACCAGTCGGCGCTCAAGCAGCGTGAAGACGTGCGCAAGCTGAACGAAGCAGCGGTCGCGGATCTGCAAAGCAAGGGTCTGTCGATCAACCGTCCCACACCGGACACGTTCCGCGCGGCGCTGCGCCAGGCGGGTTTCTACGCCGAATGGAAGAGCAAGTTCGGCAATCAGGCGTGGGACCTGCTCGAACAATCGGTCGGCAAGCTGGCCTGATCGTGCTGCATACGGGTGAGCCTGACACGAAGCGCGGCGAGGCGCCGCGAGGAGACAGCAGGATGTCGAATCACGCATTGAATCCAGCGGACGCGGGCGTGCCGTTGCACGCGGCGAGCATGCCGCGCCGCTGGCTGAGGAGTTTCGATCGCGGTCTGATTGCGCTCGTCGAGGTCTGCGCGGCGGCGCTGCTCGCGGTGGAAATAGTCGTGATGCTCGCGGGCGTGGTGTGCCGCTATGTGCTGCATCAGCCGCTCGTGTGGTCGGATGAACTGGCCGGGATTCTGTTCCTGTGGCTCGCCATGCTCGGTGCAGTGCTTGCGTTGCGGCGCGGCGAACATATGCGGATGACGGCGCTGGTCAGCCGCCTGTCGCCGCAGCGGCGCGCATTCGTCGATACGCTGGCGATCGCTGCATCGATTGCGTTGCTCGCGCTGCTGATCGCTCCCGCGTACGACTATGCATCCGGCGAAGCCGCGATCGTCACGCCCGCCTTGCAGATCAGCAACGCATGGCGCGCGCTCGCCTTGCCGATCGGCGCGGCGCTCATGCTGCTGGTCGGCCTGATCCGTCTTGCCCAGGTGAGCCGCGTGCGCGACGTCCTGATCGTGCTCGCGATTACCGCTGTGCTGGCCGCGATAGCCGTGTACGCCGGGCCGTGGTTTCAGACGCTCGGCAAAACCAACCTCGTGATCTTTTTCGTCGGCGTGGTGGCGATCGGGATTTTCTCAGGCGTGCCTATCGGCTTTTCGTTTGCGCTCGCCACGTTCGGTTATCTGGGCCTCTCGACCTTTACGCCGCTCGAAGTCGTGGTGGGCCGCATGGACGAAGGCATGTCGCATCTCGTGCTGCTCGCTGTGCCGCTCTTCGTGTTTCTCGGCTTGCTGATCGAGATGACCGGCATGGCGCGCGCGATGATCGAGTTTCTCGCGAGCCTCGTCGGTCATGTGCATGGCGGGCTGTCATTCGTATTGATCGGTGCGATGTATCTGGTGTCGGGCATCTCCGGTTCGAAAGTGGCGGACATGGCGGCCATCGCGCCGGTGCTGTTTCCCGAGATGAAAAAACGCGGCGCGTCCGAAGGCGATCTGGTCGCGCTGCTCGCCACGACCGGCGCGCAAAGCGAAACCATTCCGCCGAGCATCGTGCTGATCACGATCGGTTCGGTAACGGGCCTGTCGATCTCCGCGCTTTTCACCGCGGGCATGCTGCCAGGCGCGGTGCTCGCGCTGATCCTGTGCGTGGTGGTGTGGTGGCGCTATCGCAAGGAAGATCTGAGCGGCGCGCAGCGTTTCAGCAGGCGGCAGATCGGGCGTCTGTTCATCGTGTCGCTGCCGGCGCTGGCGCTGCCGTTCGTGATCCGCATGGCGGTGGTCGAAGGCGTGGCGACGGCGACGGAGGTGTCGACCATCGGCATTGCCTACTCGATGTTGATCGGCCTGCTGGTGTATCGCCGCTTCGAATGGCGGCGGCTCGGCCGCATGCTGGTGGATGCAGCGACGCTGTCCGGCGCGATTCTTTTCATCATCGGCTGCGCCACGGCAATGGCCTGGGCGCTCACGCAATCCGGCTTTTCGCAGGACCTCGCGCAACTCATGGGCTCGATGCCCGGCGGCGCTTACGGTTTCCTCGCGGTGTCGATTGTCGTGTTCGTGATGCTCGGCAGCGTGCTCGAAGGGATTCCCGCCATTGTGCTGTTCGGGCCGCTGCTGTTTCCCATCGCGCGGCTCGCCGGCGTGCATGAAGTGCATTACGCGATCGTCGTGATTCTTTCGATGGGCGTGGGCCTCTTCTCGCCGCCGTTCGGTGTCGGCTACTACTCCGCGTGTGCGATCAGCAAGGTCAATCCCGACGCGGGCATTCGTCCGATCGTCGGCTATATGGGCGCATTGATCGTCGGCCTGATTCTGATCGCGGCGATTCCCTGGATTTCGATCGGATTTCTCTAAGCAGGTCCCTCAGCTTCATTAACAGATCGACCTTCGGGCGCTGCGTCTTCGCCGCGCCGGGGCGTCGCTCGTCTTTCAACCCCGCAGCATCGGGAGAGTTTCATGAGTCGTTTCTTTGGCGAAATCCGGCAGGCAGGCTACGTGGTCCGGGACATCGAGGCCGCGATGGACTACTGGAGCCGCGCGCTCGGCGTGGGTCCGTGGTTCTACAACGAACGCGTGCCGATCGAAAACTACACGTACCGCGGGCAATCGTATGAGGTGCACAACTCTGTGGCGCTGGCGAACTCGGGACCGTTGCAGGTCGAACTGATCCAGACACGCAACGACGCGCCGTCGATGTATCGCGACTTTCTCGCCGCGGGCCATACCGGCTTGCAGCACAACGCGTACTGGACTACTTCGTTCGACGCGGATCTCGCGCGCCTGCAGGAGCAGGGCTTCAAGGTCGCGATGAGCGGCGAGGTGGGGCGCAACGGGCGCTTCGTCTACTTCGATACGGAGAACCATCCCGGTACGGTGATCGAGTTGTCCGAGATCGCCGGGCCGAAAGGCAAGCTCTTCGACATGATCTACGCGGCGTCGCGCGACTGGGACGGCCGCGAGCCGGTGCGCCGCTTTCCCGATCTGGGCACGCTATGAGCGAGAAGCTGCAACCACGCGCAGTCGACCAAGATACGCTCGAGGCGGACTATCTGATCGAAACGCCGCTCGATCCCGCGCGCGTCGCCGACGTCATGGCCGGCGAGCAGTCGAGCGGGACTTTCGTGCGGGTCGCCAACGAATCCGATGCGCTGCGCGCGCGCAGCCGCGCGAGCGTGCTGCGCGTCGAAGAACTGGAGGCGGTGGCGCGGCCCAGCTTGCCGAATGCATGGCTCGAGCGTCAAGGCACGCCGGGCCCGTGGCGGCGCGCGCGCATCACGCTGTCGTTTCCGCTCGCCAATATCGACGCGAATCTGCCTACGCTGGCCGCGACCGTCGCCGGCAATCTGTACGATCTCGGCGAAGTGACCGGCATGCGGCTGCTGTCGTTGCGCTTGCCGGCGTCGTACCGTGCGCGCTTCGAGTTACCGCGTCATGGCGTGGCCGGCACGCGCGCGCTGACGGACGTGAAGGACCGCCCGATGATCGGCACCATCATCAAGCCGAACGTTGGCCTGAGCGCGGCGGAAACGGCGACGCTGGTGCGTGAGCTGTGCGAAGCGGGCGTCGATTTCATCAAGGACGACGAGGTGTGCGCGAATCCGGCCCACGCGCCGCTGGCCGAACGCGTGCGGGCGGTGATGGCCGAAGTGCGTCGCTACCGTGAACGCAGTGGGCGTTTTGTGATGGTCGCGTTCAACATTACCGACGACCTCGACGCCATGCGGCGTCACGCGGAACTGGTCGAACGCGAGGGCGGCAACTGCGTGATGGCCAGCATCAACTGGTGCGGCTTTTCCGCGATCCAGACGCTGCGCCGCGCGACGCCGCTCGTGCTTCACGCGCATCGCAACGGCTACGGCATGATGTCGCGCGATCCGGCGCTGGGCATGTCGTTTCAGGCGTATCAGACGCTCTGGCGTTTGAGCGGTGTCGACCATATGCACGTGCATGGCCTCGCCGGAAAATTCGCCCAGAGCGACGCCGAAGTGATCGAGTCGGCGCGTGATTGCGCGACACCGCTTGCCGCCGGTTGCGACGATACGGTGCTGCCGGCGTTTTCGTCGGGGCAATGGGCCGGCACCGTGCAAGCGACATTCGATGCCGTGCGTTCCACCGACCTGCTGTTCATGTCGGGCGGCGGCATTCTCGCGCATCCGGACGGCCCCGCGGCAGGCGTCACGAGCGTGCGCCAGGCGTGGGCGGCGGTGCAGGCGGGCACGCCGCTGTCGGTGTATGCCGAGCACATGCCGGAGTTGCGGCGTGCTTTGGCGTTTTTCGGCAGCCGCGCGTGAACGCTTCAGGCGACACGGAACAAAAGATGAGCGACGAAGCAAACGGCAACCGTCCCGCCTACGCCTTCTACGGCGACGACTTCACCGGCGCGACCGACACATTGGCCCATCTCGCCCGTGCGGGTCTGCGCACCATGCTGTTTTTCGCACCACCGGACGCCGCGCGTCTTTCGATGCTCGACAAGCTCGACGCGATTGGCGTGGCGGGCGCCGCGCGGACCATGCCACCTGCTGCGCAGGCGCAGGAACTCGAGCGCGTCGGTGCCGCCTTTGCCGCGTTAGGCGTGCGGGTGATGCACTACAAAGTGTGTTCGACATTCGATAGCGCGCCGGAGACTGGCAGCATCGGCGTGGCGATTCGCACGTTGCGCGAGTACTGCGCGAACGAACTCGTCGCGGTGGTCGGCGGGCAGCCGAATTTGCGGCGCTATTGCGTGTTCGGTGAACTGTTCGCGGCAGCCGGCGCGGACGATAACGCGCAGTCGATCTATCGCATCGACCGTCATCCGACGATGAGCCGCCATCCCGTCACGCCGATGAACGAAGCGGACTTGCGCGTGCATCTTCAGCGCCAGGGTGTGAAGAATGTGCAATCGATCGACTGGCGCTGCTACGCACGCGGCGACGTCGAACTTCATGCGCAGGTGCAACGCCGGCTCGATTCGCAACCCGACGCCGTGCTGTTCGACGTGCTCGACGATTCGCATCTGCAAGCGATTGGCCGCGTGATCGCGCGTCATGCCGCGGCGTCGGCGCCGTTGCTCGCGGTCGGTGCGAGCAGCGTCGCGCAGGCTTATGCTTTGATGCGCGCGAACCGCGCCGAACCCGCGGCTGAGGAAGCCCGAACCACGCCGATGCTGGTTCGCGCCCGCGGCCCCGTATTCGTTCTGGCGGGTAGTCTCTCGCCATTGACCGAGGTGCAGATCGGCGCCGCGCAGTCCTATCTGCGTGTGGAACTGGACCCGTTGAAAATGACCGGCGACGCAGCCTCCGACTATCTGGCGGAACGCGTGGCGGCGATAGCCGCACCCTTACGCGACGGACGCAACGTACTCGCTTTCACGACGCGCCGTGCATCGCGCGAGGGCGGCGCGCTACCGCAACTCGCGCACGCCTGTGCGTCACTGTTGCAACAGGTACTCGGCGCCGTGCGCTTGCAACGCATCGGCATTGCGGGCGGCGACACGTCGAGTATTGCCGTGCGCGCGCTCGGCGCGTGGGGGCTGTCGTATCTCGCGCCGTTATCGGCGGGCGTCACCGTGTGCCGTCTCCATGCCGATTGCGCGGAACTCGACGGCATGGAGATCATGCTCAAAGGCGGCCAAATGGGCGATGCGGATCTGTTCGAGCAACTGCTCGAAGGCAACGGCTAGCCGTTGTCGGCGAAACCGGGATAGAGCGTCATGCCGCCATCGACGAACAACGTCGTGCCGACCACGTAGTCGCTTTCGTCCGAGGCGAGCCAGACGGCGGCCTTGCCGATGTCGTCTGCTTCGCCCACGCGGCCGTAGGGAATCAGCTTCAATAGTTTCTGCAGCGCGGCCTCGGTGTCCCATGCGTCCTTGTTGATCGGCGTGCGAATCGCGCCCGGCGCGATGGAGTTGACGCGGATGCGTTCGGGCGCGACCTCCTGAGCGAGCGATTTCATGAACATCTGAATGCCGCCTTTTGACGCCGCGTAATTGACGTGCCCGGCCCACGGAATGACTTCGTGGACCGAGCTCATGCAGATGATCTTGCCGAGCGCTTTCGACGTGCCCCTTGGTCCGCGTCGTCGAAACTCTTTCACGGCCGCCTGTGCAGTCAGAAACTGGCCGGTGAGATTGGTCGCCAGTACCTGTTGCCAATCGTCCAGCGTCATGTCGGCGAACGCACGGTCTTTCTGCAAGCCCGAGTTCGCGACCACGATATCGACGCTCTCGAAACGCCCGCGGCTTGCCGCGAACATTTTCTCGACCTGCACGGGATCGGAGACGTCGGCCTGAACCGCGAATGCGGCGCCGCCTGCTTGCTCAATCTCGCCCGCGAGTTGCTCAGCCTCTTCGGCGTGCGAGTGATAGTTCACCACGACGGCCGCGCCCGCTTCCGCGAGCGCTTTGGCGACGCCAGAACCAATGCCCGAACTGGCGCCCGTGACCAGAGCGACCTGGTTCGCGAGTAACTTTTCCATCGTTGCTCCCGGCGTGACAAGGTGGAATGTGCATCGACCATCGACATGGCAAGGCCGCCGGATATCCATGCAGCGAACTGCATCGATACCCGGCGGCCAACTGACTTCAACGATCGATTGGGTGTGTGAAAACGCGACGTCTATATGACGCCGACGACCAGCAGCACGATCACCACGATCACGATGAGGCCGATCCCGCCGGTAGGACCGTAGCCCCACGAACGGCTGTGCGGCCACGACGGGAGCGCGCCGATTAGCAGAAGAATCAACACAACTAGAAGAATAGTTCCCAACATATGAATGACCTCCGCCTGGTTGATAGGACCTGCCCTTACGACAGCTGCAAAAGGCAGTATCGATGCCATGCTTGAGCAAACCGCATGCCCAAGGCGAACAGGTCGACCCGGCAGACGTTCTAAACCAGCTAGACAGCGGCGTGGCGGGCGATGCCGATACGCGACGCAAGCAGATCCGCGACGAAGGCGAAACTGAGCGCCACCGCTCCGCAAGCGAAAATCAACGCATAGTCGTTATGCGTATGCGAGAAAAGGTACGAGTACCCATAGCCGCCGAGCGCCTGGAAGAGCGCGAAGGCTGTCGTCGCACGACTCCATGCGGCCCGCTGTTCGGTGTGATCGTGCGGCACGAGTTCATGAATGCGGCCGAGCACGAGCGGCACGATGCCCGGCGTGAAGATACCGAGAATCACCGTCGAGGCAGCCAGCACCAGCGGGTTGCCCGAAAACGCGAGCATGGCGACAGCGGCCGCTTGCAGAAGCAGTCCGACGCGATACGCCTTGCCGAAGCCGATGCGATCGGCCACGTTGCCGCAGATCACCGGCCCGGCGATCGCAGCGAGGCCGTACAGCACCCAGTAGTCCGCGCCGATCGCGGCGCCGCGCCCCAGGCCGCGAGCGACATAGTCGACGAGCAGCACCATCGCCGGTACGAGGCCAAGCGCATTTGCCGCGTATTGCGCATACAGCACGCGCAGCCTCAAGCCTTGAGGGCGCACCCTATGATGTGCGCCGGACGGCACGGCCGGCGCGGGCGGATTGCTCGACGGCCAGCCGAACCAGCTCAGCGCGGTCAGCACCAGCGCCACCACGCCGAGACCGGTCCACGTGGTTTGCAAGCCATGGTGAAGCAGCTTCGGAATCAAGGTGCCGGATGCCGCGATACCGAGACCCAGTCCAAGAAAAATCATGCCGCTCACGAAACCACGGCGCGGCGCCGGAATATGCGGAAGAATCGACGTCGCTACCAGCACCATGATCGCGCCGCCGGAAATGCCCGACAACAAACGCCACGCGAAAAACCAGCTCACCGAAAGCGGATACGCGCAGGCGAAGAAGGCGGCCGTCACCACCGCCATCAGCATGCGCAACGCGCTGCGGTTCGACAGCGCCGCTGCGAGCGGACGGCCGAGCAACGCGCCCACCAGATAGCCGGCGAAGTTCGCCGCGCCAAGTGTCACGGCTTGCGACGACGTGAACCAGTGTGCCTGGATCAGCGAGGGAATCAACGGCGTGTAGGCGAAGCGGGCGAGGCCGATGGCGACGAGACTGCCGCACAGTCCCGCGAGCGTGGCGAAGAGCGCGCGGGCATCGAGTGAGACTGGACTATTGGACGTTATCGGTGCAGCGGGCATGACGGTTCCTTTACCGGTGCGCTCGCGGGTGGCGGCGCTGCCGGATGTCGGTGGGAAAAGCGAAGCGAAGGGGTGCGCCTTGTCAGGCGCGTGGCTCAGACGTCGTTGTCTGGCGCCGGTAGGGCAGGCAAACCGAGCAGCAGCAAAACCGGTGCAATCGCGCCGATGAGCAGCGCCTGTTGCGGGTTGACGCGCGCCAGAACACGGACGCCGATTAGCGTGGCCAGCAGGTGAGTGGCGGCGTCATCGGCGGAAACGACGGTGGTGATTTCGCCGCTCTCGCTGGCCGCCACCATGCGGCGGTAAAAAAACGCGCGTATTTCGGCGAACTCCATGGCAACGATTTCACGGAATGCTTCGTCCTCCGATGTGGTTTCCAGCGCCGAGTTGACGAGCATGCAACCGCGTTGCGCGGGATCGGCGAGCGTTCGCTCCAGGATCTCGTGGAAGAACATCGTGATGCCCAGTGCCGGCGATACGGTCCGTTCCAATCGCCTGATCCGTTCGCGCAAAGTGTGTTCGAGATAATGCTCGAGCGCGCGCAGATACAGCGTGCGCTTGTCGCCGAACGCGTTGTAGAGGCTCGGTTGCGTCAGGCCGGTCGATTTGACCAGGTCGCGCGTGGAGGTCGCCTCGTAGCCCTTCGTCCAGAAGGCCGCGCTGGCGGCTTCCAGCACCTCGTGTTCACTGAATTGGCGGGGTCTTGCCATATGAATATCCCTCGAACATGCTGACGACCGATTCTGTATCAGTCGATATAGAAAGCGATTATATATCGACTGATACAGAACGCAAGAAGAAGATCGAGGGCGGCCGGCGGCGCACTTACAGCGCGTTGTGCGGCGGGAGAGCGTCTGCGGGCGGCTGCCCGTTTGGCGTGAGTTCGGGTTCCGGATAGCTGATCCGCACGGGGGGCACGAACCAGGCGAGGCACAGGCCGATCAGCGCGGCCGCGCCAGCCACCAGAATGCCGATGTGAATCGACTGCACCAGCGCTTCGCGCGCGGATGTCATCATGGCGTCCCCGGCGTGGCCGGTGCTCACCAGACGATTGATCAGCGCGGCCTGTTCCGCGCGATCCACCAGCAGTTCAGGGCTGGCGAAGGATTTGAACCACTGCGTCGCCTGATAGGAATCGAGCGAGCGATGCACCCCGCGCGAGTAGAGATGGCCGAGCAACGCGCCGGTCATCACCGTGCCGAGCATGCCGCCGAAGGTCCTCAGCGATTGGAGCAGCGCGGTGGCCGCGCCGACATGGTCCCGCGCGACGATCTGCTGCGAACAGACGGTCAGGCTGGTCGCCACCAGACCAAGGCCGAGTCCGCTGATGCCCATGCACGACGCCCACACCAGATGCGGTTCCGTGCCCCGCAATACGACCACGCTCAGACAGGCGAGCGCGGACAGGGCAAAGCCGGCGTACATGATGCCGTTCGCGCGGCGCACCCGTGTGACGATACGATTGTTGAGCACGCTGCCCACCGTCGTGCCGAGCAGCAGCGGGGTGATCAGCATGCCCGAATCATGCGCGGACATCGCGTAGCCGCCCTGAAACAGCAGCGGCACATAAAACACCAGCGAAAAGAGCGCGAAGCCGCCGAGCACCGACATCGCGAAGAGCGCGGAGAGCTTGCGGTCCATGAGCATGTCCACCGGCACGATCGGATAGCCGATGCGCCGCTCCCATAGCCAGAGAATCAGCCCGCAAGTCGTCGCTACGACGGTCAGCGCGATGGTCGTGGCGTCAAAGCCGCGCCGCGGAATCAGCTCGATCAGCACCTGGAATGAGCCGAACGTGACCGCCACCACAAACGCGCCGAGCCAGTCGAGCCGCACAGGGCCCTTGTGCCGCAGGTGAAGCAGCGGCGGCAGAAAGCGCTGCACGAACAGCAGCGATACGAGTCCGACCGGCACGTTGACGAAAAACACCAGCCGCCAGCCGCCATACTGCGTCAACAATCCGCCGAGTGTCGGCCCGATCATGTTGGACACGCCGAAGGCGGAGGTGACAAACACCAGCCAGCGCAGCCGCAGTTTCGGATTGGGGAACAGATCGGCGACGGTGGCGAATACCGTGCCGATCAGAATGCCGCCGCCGATCCCCTGCAAGCCGCGCGAAATCACCAGCAATAACATGCTGCCGGCGAATCCGCACAACACAGAAGCGCCGGTGAACAACAGGATGGCGGCGATCAGAAATCGCTTGCGGCCGTACAGGTCGCCCAGCCGCCCGAAGATCGGAATCGTGATGACGGAGGCGAGCATGTACGACGTCGCGACCCACGCGTACAGATCGAAGCCCTTCAGATCGGCGACGATGCGCGGCAGCGCGGTGCCGACAATGGTCTGATCCAGCGCCACCAGCATCGCGACGAACGCGATGCCGAGCATCGCAAGCAGCGATTCGCGAAACGGCAGCAGTTGTCCGCCCGGAAGCGGCGCGGCGAGCCCGGCGCTCATGGCATGCTTACTTGTTACCCGCTGCGGCATATTTGCCGAGGGCGCCGCCGAGTTCTTCGTCGGTCAAGGCGGGGGAGATGTTCATCGTGAGCAGGTCGCCCCACTGGAGCGCCAGCGCCGCCATCGCGCCTGTGTCCTCGGACTCGACGATCGCCACGCCGTGCAAGCCGCCGATAGCGTGCCAGCGTCCCAGCAATTTGACTCCGTCTGGCACCCGGCCGCCGGTCTTCATGAAACGTTCGATGACGGAACTCTCTGCGGTCGGTAAACCGTTCCATAGGACGATAAATTTCATTGCGCGTCTCCAATCCGAAATGGCGATGCCGGCTCGTGGCGCGCTGCCATCGTCGCTATGGTTACGGTGCGTCGCGGATGCGATGCGTCGTGTTCACTTCTGCGCCAGCAAGCTGTCCGGATAGTGCGTGCTATTGGCGGACGGCGATAAAAAACCACGTGGCGTCCTAAGCATCATAGGTGAGCGCAGGGCGGGCGGCGTCGCCGCGTGCGGACATTCACCAGGCTAATTGAACAAGTCCATCTTCATGGCGAAGAAGCGAAAAGCGCGGTCGCCAGATGGGAATATTTCGTGGGTCATTTGCGTTATCTGGTTGCGATGCTGCGCGCGCAAAAGCGAACGGCACACGTGAGTGACGCGTGCCGTTGCTGTGACTGTGACTGTGCGGAGTTGGGGCGAGGCGCGTTATGGTTTGCGCTGTATGGCCGCTTTGGCAATCGTCCGGTGCGCGTTGGGAAATCCCGGCGGATATTCGACGACGCGTGCCGAAGCCGGCACCAGCGGCACGGCAGCGTTCAGCCGCGCGCCGATGCGTGCGCCGCCGACGATGGCCGCCATCGCCTGACGATCGAGTTCGACGCTGTCGGTGAGGTCCCTGATGATCAGCTTGGTCATGGTGGCTCCAGGAAAGAAATCGAGCGGCGCGCCGGTGCAAGGCGCCGGCCGCCGCTCGGGTGTGTCGTGAAGTGTGCTGAGGTCTCCTCGCACTATCAGTATAGGAAATCCGTCTGCGGCTCGCCGGCGTGTGACGACCGGCCAGCCGTAATGAGGCGCCCCGGCGCCCGCTACGGCAGAAGGTCACACGTTGGCGTAGTTGGCGCCCCACAGCGACGGGCTGACGTTCAGGTGCAGCGGCACGAAGCCCGCGCCGATCACGCCGACGTTGTTCAGCGCGGCGACGTTGACGTACTGCAGCTGGTTCAGGTTCTGGTTCACCGAGACGTTGACGTTGGCAATGCCGCCAAGGCCGGCGATCGAGGGCAGGCCGGGCACGCTGCTGCCGGTGCCGCCGGCCACCGCCGACATGGCGCGGCGGTCGAGCTCGCGGGTGCCGGACAGATCGCGAATCATGAGGGATGACATGGTGCTTCTCCAAAGGTGCGCGGAAGACGGGGGTAACCGTCGGCAGGCGAAGCGCGCCGGGGAGCCGGGCGCCTCGCCTGGCCGCGTATTACACGTGGATGTTGTTGCTGGTCGAGATGTACGGGTTGACCGTCGAGGTGATGCCGCTGGCGAACGCGACGTTGTTGCCGTTGGCGTTCTGCAGGTTCAGTTCGGTGTTGATGAGCTGGGTGGCGTCGACCTTCTTGCTGTTGTTCGGAGCGAAGACGGGGCTGAAGTTGAAGTACGACGAGGGCGGGTAGTAGCCGGTGCCGCCGCGCACGGCGCTCATGGCCTTGCTGTCGAGTTGTTCGGTGATGGACAGGTCTTTGATCATCAGCGTGTTCATGGTGAGTCTCCAGAAGGTAAGGGTCAGGATGTTGCGGTTGGGTGCGAGCAACTTGTCTGCTCGGGTGTCACTAATGCACGGGTTGTGCCAGTTTTATTCAAGGTTCCTAAGAAAGTTGACGGAGGCCTGCTGCGCAAGGGTTTCGCGTTGCAGTGCCGGCACGGCGCCAGCGCACCGCCGCGTGCAAGCGCTGGACGACTGATCGCATGCGCCCCACTGACCACCGCATGCTGTTGGATATCGCACGACACGGGAGGCGGCAAATGGCGTCGGTTTGGACGGACGCGTGTTCAGACTTCAAGGATGCGAAAAGCGTGTCGATCTGGAATTGCGGAGAGCGCGCGAGCGATTCGCGGCACAGGCGCTCAGCCGTCACACTGTCGCCTGCGCGAATCGCTTGAGCGGTCGTCGGGTACAGTCGCGGACCGGATAAGATCGTTTGATGAGTTCAATGGCTTTGTCGGCCTGGACGAAGCGGTGGCCGAAGAGGTGTCGTTCAACGTCGCGACGTTGAAGTGTGAGGGTCAAGCGGCAAGTATCGAAGAGAACACGAGACGCGGGAGATTCACCGGGTCAATGAACAGGCCCCCTCCAACGGCGAAGATGTGAAGGAGGCCTGTTTCTAATTACGGACATCTCGTGCGTCCTACAAGTAGGGTCCTTTAATACGCCCTTCGAAGATGGCGGTGTTAATTCCGAAGTCGTCGACTTGGCCGAGCGGGCCATGGTCGACGGTGACAACGACGGCACGGCCGCCGCGCAACGCCTTCATCTGCTCGGCGGTGAGCGTCATTTCGTCGTGTAGGTGATCCGCGGAGCGCGGCAGGTCTTTGATGATGAGCACGGATTTCATGGCATTACTCCTGAAGGTGGATGGGCGAGCACGGTGCGGTGCTCGACCTTCGTTCTGCAAGGGTTATGCCAATTTGCGCACGATGCGCGAGGAAACCAAATGCGAGGCGGCAACGCAAGGCCAGCAGGTAATGGACGTCATGCGTTCGCCGAGCATGACGTTCAGTGAACGCGAGATTCGACGGAACTGTTCGGCGAGGTCCGACCAATCGCGTGCGGAATGTCGGCTTACGTCGCTCTGCCGACAACAAAAGCGAACGGCACGCGTGAGTGACGCGTGCCGTTGCTGTGACTGTGACTGTGCGGAGTTGGGGCGAGGCGCGTTATGGTTTGCGCTGTATGGCCGCTTTGGCAATCGTCCGGTGCGCGTTGGGAAATCCCGGCGGATATTCGACGACGCGTGCCGAAGCCGGCACCAGCGGCACGGCAGCGTTCAGCCGCGCGCCGATGCGTGCGCCGCCGACGATGGCCGCCATCGCCTGACGATCGAGTTCGACGCTGTCGGTGAGGTCCCTGATGATCAGCTTGGTCATGGTGGCTCCGGGAAAGAAATCGAGCGGCGCGCCGGTGCAAGGCACCGGCCGCCGCTCGGGTGTGTCGTGAAGTGTGCTGAGGTCTCCTCGCACTATCAGTATAGGAAACCCGTCTGCGGCTCGCCGGCCGGTGACGACCGGCCAGCCGTAGTGAGGCCCCCCGGCGCCCGCTACGGCAGACGGTCACACGTTGGCGTAGTTGGCGCCCCACAGCGACGGGCTGACGTTCAGGTGCAGCGGCACGAAGCCCGCGCCGATCACGCCGACGTTGTTCAGCGCGGCGACGTTGACGTACTGCAGCTGGTTCAGGTTCTGGTTCACCGAGACGTTGACGTTGGCAATGCCGCCAAGGCCGGCGACCGAGGGCAGGCCGGGCACGCTGCTGCCGGTGCCGCCGGCCACCGCCGACATGGCGCGGCGGTCGAGCTCGCGGGTGCCGGACAGATCGCGAATCATGAGGGATGACATGGTGCTTCTCCAAAGGTGCGCGGAAGACGGGGGTAACCGTCGGCAGGCGAAGCGCGCCGGGGCGCCGGGCGCCTCGCCTGGCGACGTATTACACGTGGATGTTGTTGCTCGTCGAGATGTACGGGTTGACCGTCGAGGTGATGCCGCTGGCGAACGCGACGTTGTTGCCGTTGGCGTTCTGCAGGTTCAGTTCGGTGTTGATGAGCTGGGTGGCGTCGACCTTCTTGCTGTTGTTCGGAGCAAAGACGGGGCTGAAGTTGAAGTACGACGAGGGCGGGTAGTAGCCGGTGCCGCCGCGCACGGCGCTCATGGCCTTGCTGTCGAGTTGTTCGGTGATGGACAGGTCTTTGATCATCAGCGTGTTCATGGTGAGTCTCCAGAAGGTAAGGGTCGGGATGTTGCGGTTGGGTGCGAGCAACTTGTCTGCTCGGGTGTCACTAATGCACGGGTTGTGCCAGTTTTATTCAAGGTTCCTAAGAAAGTTGACGGAGGCCTGCTGCGCAAGGGTTTCGCGTTGCAGTGCCGGCACGGCGCCGGCGCACCGCCGCGTGCAAGCGCTGGACGACTGATGGCATGCGCCCGACTGGCCACCGCATGCTGTTGGATATCGCACGACACGGGCTCGCCGCGCAGGCAGCGGGCCAATCCTGGTTTGCGAAAGCACAGACGTGGAGCTAGTATCGAAGCGGCACATGTAACTGGTTACGACAGGTTCTCTATCAGCCCGACAGGCCTGGATTCCATGCGATCCGGCCCAACGGCAGCGGCGGCGCTTCGCACAAATGGCTAGCCTTGCGCGTGTGATTCACGATTTTCAGAACGGCGAGCTGTCCCGTGACGAGTTCGTGGCTCAACTCGACAGCACGTTGACGACCGAAGGACTCGGCCCCACGCAGCTGATGGACATGCTTGGCGCGGCACATCGCAAGGCACCGCTCCCCCACGATCTCTATGTGGAAGTGCGACGACGCATCGAGCAGTTGCGTGTGTCGAACGTGGCGGCGGGCGGCGACGAAACCGGCATCCAGACCACCGTCGAGATTCCGTCGATACGGTCAGCCAGCGCGGGAAGCGCAGCAAGCGCAGCTAACACAACGGGCGCCGGCACGGGCGCCGGCAGCGCCGCGGGACACGACCAGATCAAAGGCACCGGCGACACGCTCAATAACCGCTTCGTGCTCGAGGAATGCCTCGGCGTCGGCGGCATGGGCACGGTGTACAAGGCGCTCGACCTGCGCAAGCTCGAGGCCTCGGATCGCAAGCCGTATCTCGCGATCAAGGTGCTCAACGTCCAGTTCCGCGGCAACCCGAATTCGCTTGTCGCGTTGCAGCGCGAGGCGCGCAAGGCGCAAGTGCTCGCGCATCGCAACATCATCACGGTGTACGACTTCGACCGCGACGGGCCAATCGTCTACCTGACGATGGAGTACCTGTCCGGCAAGCCGCTCAGCCAGTTGCTGCGCACACCGGGCTATCAGGGCATGCCGGTGCGCGCGGCGCTGCCGATCGTGCGCGGCATGTGCAGCGCGCTCGCCTATGCCCACGAGCGCGGCTTCGTGCACTGCGACTTCAAACCCGCCAACGTGTTTCTCACGACGAATGCCGAAGTGAAAGTGATCGACTTCGGCATTGCCCGCGTGTTCCAGCGTCCGGAAGAGGAGAGCGACGCCACCGTGTTCGATCCGGGCAGCCTCGGCGCGTTGACGCCCGCGTATGCCAGTCCCGAAATGATCGAGCATCGCGAGCCGGATCCACGCGACGACATCTACGCGCTCGGCTGCATCACGTATGAACTGCTGACGGGCCACCATCCGTTCGACCGGTTGTCGGCGACGCAAGCTCGCAATGCCGATTTCAAACCGCAGCGGCCGGCCAATCTCGATTCGAAACAATGGCGTGCGCTGCGTGCCGCGCTGTCGTTCGATCGCAATACGCGCATGCCGAGCGTGGTGCGCTTCATCGCGGAGTTCGATAACGAAGCGCGCGCTGAGAAATCTGGCACGCTGGCGAAGGTGGGGCTCGCGAGTTTCGCCGTAGTGTGCGCCGCGGCGGTCGGCGTGTTCGCGTTCCGCTCGGCGCCGAACCGGCAGAGCGGATCACAGACGGAAGCGGGCGCTTCGCAGGCAACAGCGGAGCAGGCGGCTTCGTCGTCGTCGGAAGGGACGGTGTCGGGACCGGTGGCTGCTCCGCCTGCGGCACCGCCGGCAAGTCCGGTCGCCGCAGTGCCCACCACGCCCCCGGCGCCGCCCGCGCCGAAGCCGGCGCTGACCCTCGCCGCCGTCACGTCAGCGCTGACGCAGGTGCCCTGTTCGGCACTGTCCGCCTCAGTACAGGACCACTCGTTGACGGTGCGTGGCTACGTCTCGCAACGCTACGGCGCGGCGCATCTGAAGCAGACGCTGGCTGCGTTGCCGGGCGTCGACACGCTGACGCTCCAGGCCGAACCGCTCGCCGACGACAAATGCGACACCATCAAGGCGTTCGCGCCCTACTGGATCCACAACATGCAGGCCGGACACGTTGCGGCACTGCACGTGAGGCCGCCAGGCGGTCAGTTGAGCGAAGGCAATCCGCTGATCGTCGACATCACCACGCCGGGCTACGACTCGTATGTGAACCTCGACTACTACCAGCTCGACGGCAGCGTCGTGCACATGGTGCCGAGCCCGCGCGCGAAGGACAATCAGGCGCCGCCGCACTATGCCGCCACCGTCGGCAGCGCCGGTGACTGGATCATTTCCAGGCCGTTCGGATCGGAGCTGGTGGTGCTGCTGATTACGCCGGCGCCGCTATTCGACAAGCCGCGCCCGGAGAGCGAATCGCGCGCCGACTATCTGCGCGCACTCGACACGCGGCTTGCGCAGATCGGTGGCAAATACGGCCGCGATCACATCGTTGCCGATTTCGCGCCAATCACGACGAAGCCACACTAACTCTGAGCGGAGTACCAGCGCGGCTCGCGAGTCGGCCCCGAGTCCGGCACGTCACTTGAGATCTTTGACGACCCGGAAGCCATCCTGCGATTGACGCACGCCCGCGCTGTACTTGAAGCGTGTCGCGCTGAGCATGTAGCCGCCGCCTTCGCGCCACGAACCGCCGCGGATCACGCGCATGTCGCAACCGGGGCTGTCCCACGCGTGGCCATCGGCGGGGGCGCCCTGATAGGAGTTGTGCCAGCAGTCGGCGGTCCATTCCCAGACGCTGCCGTTCATGTCGTACAGACCGAGCGGATTCGGCGCGAACGAGCCCGCGGTTTCAGGGCCTTCCTTGTGCCACGGGTCGCCGCAGTCCTTGCAATTGGCGTTGCCCTTGCGCATCTGGTCGCCCCACCAGTAGGCGGTCGTGGTGCCGCCACGATCCGCGTATTCCCATTCCGCTTCGGTGGGCAGACGGTACGGTTTGCCGGTGGTCTTGCTCAACCATTTCACGTATTGCTGCGCGTCGTCCCAACTGAGGTCGCGCGCCGGTGCGGCTTTGTTGGTGTTGCTTTCGGGCGTGAGCTTCTGGCAGGCATTGGCGGCGACGCACGCGTTCCACTGGTCGACCGTCACCTCGTATTTGCCGATCGCGAAGGGCGCGCCGATGGTCACGTGATGGACAGGCTTCTCGGACGGGTCGTCGGTACTGCTGCCCATCGAGAACGAACCGGCAGGCACGGCAATCATGATCGGGCAGGTGGCGCAGTCGCGGCTTTCACCCGCAACCGGCGCATGCGTGGCGGGTTTCTGCGCGACTGCCGCAGCGGGCGGCGTAGCTGGCGGGGCGGCACTTGTTGCGGACTTGGGCGCTGCGGCACTGGGCGGCGGCGTTGGCCTGGCGGCTTGCGGCGCGGGTGCGACTGAAGGCGCGGCGGGCGTGGCTGCGGACGGCGCACTCGACGTCGCCGCGGCGCGCAAGCGATCGATGCGCGCATGAGCGAGCGCGGCGAAGCGGCCATTCGGATAGGCCTTCAAATACGCCTCGTAGTCGCCCGGATAGTTGCTGTCCTTGATCGAATTCCAGAACGTGATTTCGTATTGTTCGCTGCTGTCTTTCGGCAGGATGCCTCTGCTGCGCAGCGTGACCAAGGGGTTGTCCTGAGCGGTGGACGCGGCATCGGACATCAACAGCCGTTGGGGAAGCGACGAAGCACGCCACGGCGATTGCTCGCCGCCAGTCGCGGCGCGAACCTCCGTCGCGACGCGTTGCAACAGTTCCGCCAGAGTTTGCGACGGAGCGCTGTCGAGCGCGTGCAGCCATGCATTCGTATAAACGCCGTGACGCACGCCGTCTGCGGCGAACCCGCCGGGCGCGGTTGCGTAGGCAATTACCGTATTGTCCGGAAGCACTGACGTATCGTCGGTCACGTTCGCCGAGAACGGGTTGTTCAGACACGTATCGAGGATCACGAGATTGAGCCGGTCATCACCCGGTGCGCGCATTGCCTGCAATACGGTGGACAGATCGACACCGTTGCTCACCACCGCCGCCGGCGAGCGGGCGTCGAGTCCAGCGGGAATGAGCAGTGTCCGCGGGCCGATCCGCATACCGTGTCCGGCGAAATAGAAGAGACCGACGCCGCCTGCGTGCAACCGCTGGTGGAATTCGCCGATGGCCTCGCGCATTTGCTGCGGCGTCGCATTCGTGCGCATGATGACGTCGAAGCCGAGCGTTTTGAGCCTGTCGCGCATAGCTTTGGCGTCGCGCGGTGCGTTCTCCCGCAGTGCGTCCACTCGCGCGTCAGGGCGATCCGCACGGTCCGCGCCGCCCGCACCATACGCACCGTTACCGATCACAAGCGCGACACGCGGAGAAAGGACGTCGCGCCGTTGTGGCGTGAACGGAGTGAACAGTGTGAGCGGCACACTCGCTGCGTTCGCCGCGCTCGCGCCACGTTCGGCGCCCTCACGCTGCGGCGCCGCATAAGCATTGCCCCACTGCGCCTGCATCGCCCCGGCCATGCACATCAGCACGAATATTCGCCACATCTTCACATCCTGTTTGTTCCGGACAGAACATAGGCAATCGAGGACCGCGCGACTCGCAGCAGCCGCTGGAGCCAATCGCGCGAAACATCGACGCCGCTATCGACCATCCATCTGCAACCTCTTAATAACGATAGCACGCGCTTTGCGCGCCACAACTGTCCGCGTGCCCCGAATGCGTTATACGGTTAACGAGTGTGGCGTATCTTTTTGGCAAGTTACGTCCTAAGCTAATTTCACAAAGTAGGGCGGCAAGCTCGTTTTAACCAGGTGGCCGTCCAATCGCGCGTGCGCGCGCGACATTCAGCCGGAACGCCCGGCCTGCCTCGTGCAGCCGGCCTGGCCATGACCACTCTTCGGGAGAGTGCGCTATGCGAAGAACCGTTACCCCCGTTGTTCTCGACATGCGTCATGGACCGAACGCGCGTCGCGAGGCATTGCGCCGGGCTTTGCGCGCAACGCTCGTCCTCATGTTCGGCAACATGGTGCCAAGCGTCTTTGCGGCGGCCGAGCAAACGGCGTCGCCGCCGGGCGCCGAGGAATACATCATCTGGCCGTCGGACGGCACGGTGATTCACGGCGGCAAGTTGTGGGTGCGCATGGGACTGCGGAACATGGGCGTGTGCCCGAAGGGTGTCGTGTTCCCGAACACCGGCCATCACCATTTGCTGATCGACACCGACCTGCCGCCTCTCGATCAGGAAATCCCATCGGATCGCAATCACCTGCACTTCGGCGCGGGTGAGACGGACGCGCGTATCGAGTTGCCGCCGGGCAAGCACACGCTGCAACTCATTCTCGGCGACCACAACCACGTGCCGCATGTGCCGCCTGTGTATTCGAAAAAGATCACTATCACCGTGCTAAAAGACTAGCGCGATCCGTTCGTTCAAAGCGGGTCCGTCAGGACGGAGAGACCTTCATGTACAAGATCATCGCGGTCGCGGCGCTCGTCATGTCGGCGGCATTGGCTTCGCCGAATGTCGCCATTGCAGGCGGCACGCCGGCGCCGGCCGGCGCCTATGCCTATATCGGCTATCCCAACGATGGCCAGGTCGTCCCCGCCAACAAACCGTTCAAAGTGTGGTTCGGTCTGCGCTACATGGGCGTGGCGCCGAAAGGCGTCAAGTATCCGAATACCGGCCACCATCATCTGCTGATCGACACTGACCTGCCGCCGATGGATCAGGAAATCCCGTCCGATCGCAGTCATCTGCATTTCGGCGCGGGTGAAACGGAGACCATGATTCAACTGCCACCAGGCAAGCACACGTTGCAGCTGCTGATGGGCGACGACATGCATGTGCCGCACAATCCGCCGGTGTATTCGAAGAAGATCACCGTCATTGCGCGGTGACGTAGCGCGCGGCGTGACGTGGCGCGACGGTCAGCGCCTTGGTGTCACGCCGCAACCAACAATTCCGCACGGATTGTTGGCCGTGATCCACCATCCTCCTCACGCCGCTTCACTGCTCAGTCCCGCGTTCACCTCCCGGCCCGCCCCGCAACCCTGTACCTATCGCGCTCCGGAACATTTCTTAGGATAGGGAAGCAATCCTGGCACAGCCCATGCGTTAGTGACACCCGAGCAGACAAGTTGCTCGAACCCAACCGCAAACTGTGCTGTATTCCCTTCCAGGAGATTTACCATGAACACGCTGATGATCAAAGACCTGTCCATCACCGAACAACTCGACAGCAAGGCCATGAGCGCCGTGCGCGGCGGCACTGGCTACTATCCGTCTTCGTCGTACTTCAGCTTCATGCCGGTGTATGCGCCGAACAACAGCAAGAAGGTCGACGCCACCCAACTGATCAACACGACGATGAACATCCAGAACGCCAACGGCAACAACGCAGCGTTCGTCTCCGGCATCTCGTCCACGATCGACCCGCACGTGTACGCCAGCAACAACATCAACGTGCACTAAACGGCGCAGGCCGCCGCGGAGGCATGACAGCCTCCGCGGACTCGTACCGGCCGCTCCTCAAAAAGATTTCACAGCTAATCGTTCTTTTCACGCCACCCCGTTTCGCCGCCCGATTCCCACGCCGATCTTCTCGCATCGCTTCGATGGTGAAGCCGCGCTGGAGATGCTTTACTTAAAGGGCGCGCTCGACTCGTGCAACGAAGTGGGCGTCATCGGAGACCATCGTGTCAGCGTTGCTTTCATCAGCTCGTCAGCGCTTCTTCCGCGGGACCTCGGCGCTGCGCTGCGTTTGCGCGGCGACGGCATGCGCGCTCTCGCTGTCGGCCTGTGTCGATGTCAGCATGCCCGACTACAAGCGTCCCGACACGCCCGCCAAAGCCTCGTGGTCGGATCAGAAAGGCGCGCCCGTCTCGGCCGCCGCGACGATCGAACCCGACTGGTGGAAAGGCTTCCACGACCCCTATCTCGACACGCTGATCGCGAAGGCAATTGCCGGCAACTTCGATATCAAGGTGCTGGCCGCGCGTATCGACGTGGCCGGCACGCAGATCGGCGAAGCCAAGGCGGGCGCCTTGCCGACCATGGATCTCGGCTTCGGCGCCGATTTCGAAAAGACCACGCACCAGACCTTCTCCAAGCAGTACAACCTCGCGACGCAGGTGAACTGGGACATTGATATCTGGGGCAAAGTCGAAAAGGGCGTGCAGGCGCAAAAGGCGGAATTTCACGCCAGCGAAGCGGACTGGCGCGCCGGCTATCTGGAACTGGTGTCGAACGTGGCCAGCACGTACTTCCAGATTCTGCAATTCGACGACCAGATCGAGCAGCAACAGAAAACGCTCGAAACGAACCGGCAAATTCTCACGATTTACGACGGCCAGCGCCGCAACGGTCTCATCCCGCAAACGCAGGTGTTGCGCCAGCAGGCGGAGATCAACCGCCTGACGAATCAGCTGCTCGAACTGCGCCGGTCGCGCGCGCTGGGCAACAACGCGCTGTGCACGCTGATCGGCGTGCCGGCGGGCGAGTTTCAAATGCCCAAGGGCCATTTGCAGCAGCGCGTGCAACTGCCCTCCGTGCCGGACGGCTTGCCCGCACAACTGCTGGCGCGCCGTCCCGACGTGGTCGCCGCCGAATTCAGAGTGCTGGAAAGCTACGACCTCGTCGGCCAGGCCAAGCTCGCGCAACTGCCGACCATCAGCCTGACCGGGCATGCCGGCACCGCGAGTTTCGCGCTGACCGATCTGCTGAAATCGTTCACGTACGGCTTCATGCCCAGCATCAACATTCCGCTGCTCGATCCCGGCGTGCGGGCGCATGTGAAAGTCACGCAAGCGCAATCGACAGTGGCCGAACAGCAGTATCGCGCGGCGGTGATGGCCGCGTTCGAGGAAGTGGAAAACGCGCTGGTCAATGTGAATTCGCACAAGGAACAGCGCGTGGAGTTGCAGCAGGAGGTGTCGCGACTGCAAATCGTTGCGGACCAGATCCAGTCGCAATTGCGCCTTGGCGTAGTGTCGCAACTGGAGGTTTTCGAAACCGAACGGACCTTGCTGGAGGCGCAGCAGGAACTGCTCGCCAATCATCAACAGATTCTGTCCGACACGGTACTGCTTTATAAAGCGCTGGGCGGAGGTTGGCCGAGCATCGACGTGCAGACTCAAGTAAAGGAACACTGAGCTAATCCGCAATGTGGCGCGCAGCGTGGGTATTTCGGCTGTATCTGACGCGCTCGTTGCCTTCATAATTCGACGATCGGAAAATTGACACTCGCCATGTGTGACTTACAATCTTTAAGGGGCCGGATTTTGCAAGGCTCATTCGAACAATATCTTTCCGCCGTAGTCCTTCGTCCCGTTTCCGCTGCGCTCCCGCCGCAACGGGTAAACGCTTAGTGATCCAGATAAAATGGCCACCGGCGAAGCTCCGATTGCTGAGATGCGCGCGACAGAAGACGCCGCGTTCGACGTGGTGTTGTCGCCCGCTGCGTCGGCGCAACGTCCCGCGCTAGACGCGATCCGGATCGTCGATAACCTGTTTGCAATCGGACGCAGCGAAGCACCCTTTACCGACTATCCCGCCGAGCGGATTGCGCGCCTGTCGCGCCGTCACGCGCGGGTTTTCACGGAACACGGCGCGGTCTACGTCGCCGACCTCGGCAGCAAGAACGGCACGACGGTGAACGGCGTGGCGGTGCGGCAAACACCGGCCCGTGTGCGTGCCGGCGACGAACTGTGCTTTGGCGGCGAACTCTGCTACCGGGTGAGCATCGAGCCGCGCGCGCGTATCGTGGCTGCGGCCAGTTCGCCCGCTGCGCCCGGGTTGCTGTTGGTGCCGCAACGCGACGACCTCGGCCTGCAACCCATCGAGGTGCAGGCGTTTCCGTTTCTCGTCAGCAAAGCGGATGAAGTTTTCTCACGCTACAAGGACCGGTATCCGCATCAGGTCAATTACATCTCGCGCCGTCACGCGCACATCTTTCTGAAGGGCGGTGAGCTCTATGTGGAAGATCTCGGCAGCACCAACGGCACATTTGTCGGCGGAAATCGGCTCGACGAATCCGCGCTGCAGTTGGTAGAGGGCGACATCGTTGCATTTGGCGGAGACCACTTCGTCTACAGGGTGACGCTGCAGAAACCCCCTGAAGTCGAGCCCACCGTGACACAACTATTCCTCAATCCGGCCGCCGACGAAGCCGTCGATCCCGACAAGACCACCTTCGTCGGCGCCGCGCATTCATTCCTCGATATCTTTTGCGTCGACCCCGGGCTGCAGCGTGAAGACGAAGTCAACGAGGCGGCACAAGCCGCGTCCGCGCATGCGAAGCGCGACGCGCCGACGGGCACGGCAAGAGGGGCGGCTGGCGGGAGCGGAACCAACGGTGCGAATGGCGCCGCCCACGCGGCCGCCGCGAAGGGTCGGCCGCGCCGTTGGCGTTTGCTTGCGGGTGAACTCGGCAAGGCGTTTGCAGTCGACGATCGCACGAGCGTGCGGCGCATGGCGACATGGGGCGGCGTGGGCGTCGTGGTGATAGCGGCGATTGGAACGACGCTGTACATGCGCGGTTCGTCGGAGCGCGAGTTGAAGAACCTGCTGGCGAACGGCGACTACACGAGCGCGGTCACGGCGGCATCGGGCTATCTGGCGAGCCATCCCTCGGACACCAAGGTCAGCGCGCTCGCGAGCGAAGCGTTGCTGAAGGCGAAGCTTCCCAGCTGGCTCAATGCGCTGCAAAAGGCGCAGTTCGATCAGGCCGACGCGTTGCTCAAGGAGATGCGGTCGTTGAGCGCTAACAATGCGGACGCCGCGTCGTTGATCGGCGAATTGCAATGGGTGGGCGATCTGGAGCGTTTCGTGGCGCGGCGCGGCGGCATGGACGCGCCGATTCGCATGTACGCGGACGAGGGCACGATCAACAACCTGCTGCAACGCTGGGAAGACGACGCGAAGAGCCATCAGCGCGCGCTCGATCGCATCGCGTCCTACGTGCCCGTGTTCGCCGATCCCTACGCGCAGGCGCTGAGCCATCTGCGCAAACTGGAAAGCGACGATTCGGTGTACCTCGCCGCCATCGACCGTCTGAACGGGACGATCCGTACCGAACTGGCGCGCGACAAACCTGACGCGCTGCCCCCCGTGCTCGACGATTATGCGCAGCGCTACCCACGTCTGGCGGGCATCGATCGGGTGCGTCAGGATTTGCGCCAATACACCGAGTTGTTGAACGCCGCGTTGAGCCGGCAACTGGCGCCGATGCTTGCCATGCTGAAATCTGCACACTTCAGCACGCCACCTTTTCAGGCGCAGTTTCAACAGCTATCGGCCAGCCGTTTGCCTTCGGCAGACGTGATTGCGCGCCATGACGCGGTGACAGCGGCATGGCAGCGCGGCGACGCGCAGCAGGCGCTTGCCGGTTTGCAGGCCATGCCCGCAGGGCCGTGGTCCGATGTGCTCGCGGCGGAACTGGCGCACAAGAAGGCGCTCCTCGATCAGTACACGCAATTGCAGAAGACGCACGGCGACAAGGACTACGACCAGCGCCTGCTCTCCTTCTACGCAAGCCTCGATCCGGCAACGGACGTGTGGTTCCTGCAGTCGATTCAAAAAGACGTTGCCGCCTTGCACGACAAAGCACTGGCGCGTGCGCAAGATCTGTTGTTGCGCGCGCAGAGCCTGTGGAAACAGTATCGCGCGGGTGGGTCGATCGGCGGTTCGCAGCGTCTCGAAGCCGGTATTTCACCGGGATTTCGCAGCGAGGCGCGTCTGCTTTCCGATGCGCAAACGTCAGCGCAACAGGGCATGCGCATCTACACGCAACTGAAGGCCGATCATCCCGCCGACTTCGACCGTCTGCTCGCGGATATCGAAGCCGAAGCCAATTTGCAGCGCCGCTCGCTGACGGAGTTGCGCATGGTGCTGGATCCGGGACTTCTGAAAGCGAAGCTGGCGTTGATTGGAGGCGAGCAGAGTGAAACGCGACAGTCACCCTAGGCCGTTGTCGGAGGCGCTGGAAGATCACAGCGCCGAGGGCATTGCGATTCTGATGGCCGAGCCGGTGCGGCTCGCGCGCGCGCTGATCTGGGCGATGGTCGCGCTGGTCGTGGTCGGTCTGTTGTGGTCGTTCGTGGGACGCGCGGACGTGATCGTCAGCGCGCAAGGCACCTTGTCGCCGGAATCGGAGGTGCGCCGGATCTATGCGCCGATCGACGGCGAACTCGCCGATCTGTATATCGCCGAGGGGCAACCAGTGTCGAAAGGCGACGTGCTCGCGCGGCTGAATGCGCGCGGCGCGATCGAGGCCGCCAGCAACGCGCTGCAAGCCCAACTCAAACTCGAAGACGCCGAGCGCGACTGGAAGCAGTTCCCCGAGAAGAAAGCACTGATGGAGCGTAAGGCCGCCGCGCTCAAGACACAGATGGAAGTGGAAGCGCGCCAGCACGAAAATCGCGTCTCCGAAGGCACGACCAAACTCGCGGAAGGGCAGAAGGCCGAACTGGATGAAGCGCGCAGCATTCTCGACAACGCCCGGCGCACGCGTGAAGCGGCGCGGCAGGAACTGGACCGCTACTCGCGGCTCTTCGCGCAGCCGGGCGGCGGCGGTATCGCCGAATTGCAGGTGGAGCAGAAACGCACCGCTGCCATGGAAGCGGATAACGCCTACCGTGTCGCGCAGTCGAAACTCGCGGAACTGGATTTCCGCTTGAGCCACGAATATACGCAGGCAAATGCGCAACTGGAAACCAGCGGCCAGCAGACCACCGACCTGCAGCTTCAATACGATTCGGCGGTGCGCGACATTACCGACGCGGAAGACAAGTTGCGCCTGCAATTGCAAAGCGCACGGCTGGTGTCGGAAGCGGCCGCGCGGATTCGTTTCGAGAACATCGACAAAGACAATTTTCTGCTGATTCTCGCGCCGGTTTCGGGCGTGATCACCGACGTGACGTCGACGCAGCGCGGTGACAAGATTCAGGCGAACGCGCCGCTCGGCGGCATTGCGCCCAAAGATGCGCGGCCCGTGCTGAAGATTGAAATTGCCGAACACGATCGTGCTTTTCTGCACGAAGGCCTACCCGTCAAACTGAAATTCAATGCCTTTCCGTATCAACGCTATGGGCTGATCAGCGGGACGCTGGCCTATATTTCGCCGGCCACCAAGCCGTCGTTGACGGACAAGCAACCGGTCTACGAAGGCCGTGTCACGCTCGACAAGAATTACTACCAGATTGCCGACACGCGTTATCCATTGCGCTACGGCATGACGGCAAGCGCTGAGATCGTGGTGCGCGAGCGGCGCCTGATCGATCTGGGTCTCGATCCGTTCAGGCAGGTCGCGGGTTGACCGCGCGGATCACACGTCAATTAAAGGAGCGGATGAAATGACCGCGATAGTGCGAATCGATGACGAAGTCGTGGACGTGGCCGAGTTCATTCGTCTTCTGAAACTGACTGGCCAGTTCGAGAGCCTGATCGAGCAGATCGTGCGCGACAAGCTCACGGTCCATGCGGCGAAGAAGCAGGGTATTGCTGTGACCGCCGATGAAATCCAGCAACGCGCCGATCAGTTCCGCCGTGTGCGTGGCCTGCATCGCGCGACGGATATGAATCAGTACCTCGACGCGCTCAACGTCAGTCTCGACGAGTTCGAGGCCTTCATTACCGACGGGCTGTATCAGGAGAAGATGCTCGACGAAGTCGGCAACGAGGCCGCGATCAAGGATTACTTCGCGCTGAATTCGCCGAAGTTCGACGCGATCGAAGTGAGCCACATCGTGCTCGACAGCGAGGGCAAGGCGAAGGAAATGATTTCGTATCTGCACGACGATCCCGATAGTTTCGCCGACATGGCACGCGAGCACTCGATCGCGGATACGCGCGAGGCGGGCGGTGTGATCGGCAAGGTGCTGCGCGGTTCGTTGAAACCCGATATCGAAGCGAAGATTTTCAACGCGGCGGTGGGCGATCTGCTGGGGCCGTTTCCGTCGGCGGATCGCTCGTGCTTCGAGATTTTCGCCGTGACGGCCAAATATCCGGCAACGCTCGACGCCGACGTGGCTTCGGAAGTCCGGCGCCTGCTGCGCGAAGGCTGGCTGATCGCACGTGCCCAGGAGCACGTGATCGAAGCACGCTAGCCCGTTCGCGCCCGCACGCCGTATTGAAACAACGTAACGACACGCCGATTCGAGGTCCGCAAGCACATGGATGCACCCCAGACCGCGCCCTCCGCAGCCGAGTTTCTAACCTCGGTGGAAATTTTCTCGCCGTTTTCACGCGACGAGATCGAGCGTCTTGCCGAATATGCGCAAGCGCGCTTCTATTCGTTCGGCGAAACAGTTTGCTCCGCGGGCGAGACGGCCGACGGGCTCTACGTGATTCGCTCGGGTTCCGTGCGCATCTTCACGGAAGAGCACGGCAAGGAAACCAGCATGGGGGTGCGCAAATCGGGCGAGATCTTCGCCGATATCGCGATGTTGCGTACCTATGTCCATGAAGCTTCGGTGCGGGCGTCGGCGAAAACCGAGTTGCTGTTCATTCCGCGTGCCGCGATCGAGCCGGTGATCACCGGCAATCAGGCCGCGTTGGCGTTCGTTGCCAGCTATGTGGCGATCAATTCGGCGGGCGGTTTCGTCGCGCAGTTATTCGATCTGCGCGGCAAACTGAACAAGGCGGAACTCGAAGAGTATGTGCGCAGCGTTGGCGTGAAACGGGTGGCCGCGGGCAAGGAAATCCTCAAGCAGGACGGACGTGAGGACCGCCGGCTATACGTGGTGCGCCATGGCGAAGTGCGTATCGTGCGGCACGAGGAGGGGCACGACTACACGCTCGCCACCCTCGGGGAAGGCGAGATATTCGGCGAGAAAGCGTGCTTGATGCGCCAGGAGCAGATGGCGTCGGTGGTTGCGACGACCGATACGCGGCTGCTGGTGATTCCGGAGCGCACGGTCCACTTCATTCTCGAACGCAATCCGAAGCTGCGCGAAGTGCTCGACGAGCGGATTCGTTACGGCGACCGCGAATTACAGCGGCAAAAGCGCGTCGAACAGCGGCGCAAGCTGCCGCTGATGCTGGACCTGCAGAGCAAGCCCGAGTTCGGCGAGAAAGTCATCAAACGCTTCGCGCTGGTCGAACAGGCCGAAGAAATGGACTGCGGCGCGGCGTGCCTTGCGATGGTATGCCGCCACTACAGCATTCCGATGACGCTCGGCAAATTGCGCGAGCTCGCCAACGTCACGACCCAAGGCGCCACGCTCGACAGTCTCGCGCGCGCGGGCGAATCGCTGGGCTTCACGGCGCGCGGCGTGCAATGCACATTCGATTCGTTGCGCGGCTTCGATCTGCCGTTCATCGTGCACTGGGAGGGTTATCACTACGTCGTGGTGTACGGGCTCTCCAAAGATTACGTGTGGGTGGCGGACCCGGCGGTCGGCTTCAAGAAAATGACCGTGGAGGATTTCGAACGCGGCTGGAGTGGCACCTGTCTGTTGTTTACCGGCGGCCCGCATCTGCTGCAAATGTCCGCCGCGCGTTCGCCGTGGATACGCTTTGTCGGCTACCTCAAGCCGTACAAGAAGATTCTCGGCCATCTGTTTCTCGCCACTTTCGTGATTCAGGTATTGGGCGTGATTCCGCCGCTGATCATCCAGAACATTCTTGACGGCGTGATCGTGCATCAGAATGTCAGCCTGCTGCATTTGCTGATTGGCGGCCTGATCATCGCCAATGTCTTTTCGCAATTGATGTCGTCGATTCGCGCGTATCTCGCGAATTTCATGGTGCGCAACATGGACTTCGCGATGATGTCGCAGTTCTTCAAGCACACCATGTCGTTGCCGTTTTCGTTCTTCGCCAAGCGCAAGACCGGCGACATTTTCGCGCGCTTCCAGGAGAACCAGACGATCCGCGCGTTCCTCACGGAATCCACCGTCACCACGGCACTGAACCTGCTGATGGTGTTCATCTACTTCACGATCATGTTTGTCTACAACGTGAAGATGACGCTGGTGCTGATCGCATTCGTCATTCCGATCATGGCGCTGACCGCCATCGCCACGCCGAAGATCAAAGGCTATGCACGCGAAGTGTTCACCGCGTCGACCGAATCTAAATCGTTTCTGATGGAAGCGCTCGCCGGCGTGGAGACCATCAAGGGCATGGGTATCGAGCGGCCGGTGCGCTTGCGCTGGGAGAAGAAATACGCGAAGGCGCTCGAAGTGCAATATCGCGCGCACGCGTTCAACATTCTCGTGGGTCTCGGCAGTCAGTTGCTGAACGCCGCGACCACGATTGCGATTCTCTGGGTCGGCGCGAATCTCGTGCTGGCGCGCGAAATGACGATCGGTCAGTTGATCGCGTTCAACGCGTTCATGGGCAGCGTACTGGGTCCGCTCATGGGTCTGGTCGGCTTGTGGAGCATGTTGAACGACGCGGGCGTGGCGATGGAACGCCTCGGCGATGTGCTCGATATCGAGCCTGAGCAGAAGCCCCAGGATTTGCCCTCGCGAGTGATGTTGCCTGAGCTGCAGGGCGAAATCAGCCTTAGCGGCGTCTATTTCCGTTACGGCGAAAACGACTCGGCGTACGTGCTCGAAAACATCAGCTTCGATATCAAGCCCGGCGAACTGGTGGCGATTGTCGGGCGTAGCGGGTCGGGCAAGACGACACTCGCCAAATTGCTGGTCGGCTTCTACACGCCGACCGAAGGCAAGATGACGATCGACGGCTACGATCTCGGCGTGGTCGATAAAGCCTATTACCGTGCGCAGATCGGCTATGTGATGCAGAGCAACCTGCTGTTCTCCGGCACGATTTCGGAGAACATCGCGAGCGGCGACGATGCGCCCGATCGGCGCCGCATCGAGGAAGTCTCGAAGATGGCGGACGCGCATGGATTCATCAGCAAGATGCCGCTCGGGTACGAGCAGATTGTCGGCGAACGGGGAATTGGATTGTCCGGCGGGCAGATCCAGCGGCTGTGCATTGCACGGGCGCTGTATCACGATCCGCGTCTGCTTGTATTCGACGAGGCGACTTCGGCACTGGACTCGCAATCGGAGAGCAATATCCTCGGCAATATGCACGACATTCTGAAGGGCCGCACGGCGGTGATCATCGCGCACCGGCTCAGCACGATCATGCGTGCGGACAAGATTCTCGTGCTGTACGAAGGGGCGATCGTCGAACAGGGCCGTCACGATGAGCTGATTCAACGTGGCGGGATGTATTACCAGCTGGTCCAGAAACAGTTGAGTGCGTGATCATGAAGATACTCGACCAGATTGAAGAGGCCAGCCCCGCGATTTCGTACGCGGGCCTGATTGAGCGGATCGAGATTTTGCGCTCGACGTTGCGCTGGTCGTCGCGGCTGGAGCGCGCGGACATCGACAAGCTGCTCCGGCAAGCGACCTCGTTACGCGACGAGGTGATGCAGCTCTCGCACAAGGAGCGCTTCGTGCAAGCGGCGGTGGCCGCCGAGCCGCAGGAGCGCGCCGATCTATCGCGCGGTGCGCGACGCAAAGCGCTGCTGGAGCGCAGCTTCATTTTCGAAGGGACGTTCGGCGACAATCCGCGCCTGCTCGAGTCGCTCGAAATCGCCGAGAAAGCCGCGCCGACCGATTTACCCGTGCTGATCGACGGCGAAAGCGGCACCGGCAAGGAGTTGATGGCGAAGGTGATTCATGCCAACGGCTCGCGTTCTGACAAACCGTTCATTTCTGTGAACTGCGGCGCGATTCCAGACAATCTGTTGGAGTCGGAATTGTTCGGGCATCGCAAGGGGGCATTCACAGGGGCTTCGAATGATCGCAAGGGGAAATTCGAAAGCGCGCATACAGGTACCATCTTTCTCGACGAAATCGGCGAGTTGCCGCTCGCCGGCCAGGTGAAGCTGCTGCGCGTGCTGGAAGCACACGAGATTCAGCGCGTCGGGTCCGATGAAACGATTGCGGTGGATACGCGCATCGTCGCGGCGACCAATCGCAATCTGCGGCAGCTCAGCGAAGAGGGCAAGTTCCGCGAGGACCTGTTCTACCGGCTTAGCGTGATTCATGTGACGCTCCCGCCGCTGCGGGAACGCCGCGATGAAATTCCGCTGCTGATCGCATGGTTCGGCGACGAAGCCGCCGGCACGTTAAAGCGCAGGCCGGTACGAATGACGCCGCGTCTACGGGACTTTCTGCTGAACTATGCGTATCCGGGCAATATCCGCGAGTTGCGCAACGTGATGTACCGAGTGTCGTGTCTGGCCGGCGACATGGCCGATGTCGATCATTTGCCGGTGGATATGCGGCCGGCGGCGCCCGGCTCGGCGGCGGCGTCCAACGCTGCGAGCGCAACGGGGCAGGAGCCGATCAGCGTGGCGAATCTGATGTCGCTGAGCGACGCAAAGCGAGCCGCCAGCGACGACGCCGAAAAAGCCTTTCTTGAGCGCGGCCTGCGCGAAGTGAGCGGCACGGTTGCGGAACTGGCCCGTCGTATCGACATGAATCGCTCGCATCTGCAGATGCTTCTAAAGAAACACGGGCTGCATTCAAAGGACTTCCGCAACCGTAATCTGTCGGCTGGTAACAAGAATGGCGCGGACGACCGTGACGACGAAGACAACGAGACGTGAGCCGCGTCGATAAAGAAGCAGGCTCAAGGCGCGGGATTCAGCAGGGTTTTGTCTGACGCATTGGGGTCTTCAGCGCGCACGACCACGGCGGTGATATTGTCGCGGCCGCCGCGTGCGAGCGCCAGCTCGACGAGTTCTTCAGACGGGTTCGCGCCCGCTGTCTTGCTCAGCACCGCGAGCATGTCCTCTTCGCTGACTTCGTTGCTCAGGCCGTCGCTGCAGAGAAGGAAGATGTCGCCGTCCGCGACCTCGATGGCATCGTCGTCGAGTTCGAGCACGTCTGTGGCGCCGACCGCTCGCGTGATCATGTGCTGCGCCGGATGATGCCGCGCCTCTTCCTCGGTGATCACGCCGAGCGACTTGAGCGCTTCCACCTGACTATGATCGCGCGTGAGCTGCCGAAGGCTTCCTTCGCGCAGCAGATATAGGCGGCTGTCGCCGGCCCATATATAGCCGCAGAAGCGGTCGCAGGCGAGCAGCACGACGACCGTGCTGCCGATACGCTGCACCTGGCGGCGCGTGGCTTCTTCCCTCAGTTGACGATTGGCGGATTGCAAACGCGCGCGCGCGTCGGCGACGAAAGACTTCATGCTCGCCGGCGACGCGAGCCGGCCGAGCGCGTCGATCACCAGACGGCTCGCCAGATCGCCGACCGCGTGTCCACCCATGCCGTCGGCGACGGCCCAGCGTCCGAGTGCGGACTGGTCAAGGCAGGCATCTTCGTTGATTTCGCGGACGCGTCCGGCGTCGGAACGCGCGGACGACGTCCAGCGAAATTGGCTGGCACAGGTCACAACGTTTACACCGTATCGTTTCTGCTGCGTGCTTCGGGAGAGACAGTGATGTTCGAGTTCGCGCCGGTGTTGCGTACGTCGACCGACTGGAACGTGTTGATCATCTGGTTAGCATAGAAGTTGTTGGTCACGTCGTACAGGTTCACGACGGGTCCAATGCTCGGCGTATCGCGTACATAAGGTTGAATCCAGCCGTACACCCACGGGGCGCCGCCGCCGCCGCGAATCGCTGTCATCGCCTTACGGTCTAGCGCGAGGTTCAGCGAGAGGTCGCTTACTGTAATAGAAGCCATGTCGTTTCTCCGGTTGGTCGCGTGTGTAACGCGCGCGGTGACGCGCAGTTAGGATGTATCTGGCCGGTATAGTGCAAGTGCTATGCCAATTCGCGAGTGATTTGCGCGGTTTGTCGCAACGCCTTGATTGCCGGGCGATTCCGCGCGCTCGCGTTTACCGCGCGCGGGCGCGCATGAATTCATCGGTCGGCTGGCAGCCAACACGCCCGCATTCGATCCGGTGCGCGACCCAACACATTCCCGCCGCTCGCCGCACCTCTTCTTTCGACCCGCTTGCCCATTCCACGACAGCGACAAATGATCGCCGTTCGCCAACACTTCGGCCCAATTTCTGTCGGCCAGCAACGCACACTCATCGCCCCCGGCAAGCTTCATTTTCCCGCCAAGCCTTTTAAATAAAGGCTTTCGAGCGCATGGCCCGGATGATGCAAAAGATCTCGCAACAGTGTTGGAAATCGAAGCGAGGCCAGCCATGAACACGAACCAAACCAGCAGCGAAAACAGCGAAGACCGCTGCGACGCCGCGTCCACTATCGACCTGCCGATCGGCGCGCATCTGGTCACGCAACGTCGCGGTTACGAACACCACGGCATTTATGTGGGCAATGGCCGCGTGGTTCATTACTCGGGCTTTGCGAGTTCAGCGCACCGCGGCCCGGTTGAAGAAGTGGAACTGGAACGCTTCGCCGCCGGCCATCCGCTGTCGATTCGCCCGACTCCGTCCGCCCGCTACGTCGGCGACGAAGCCGTGCGCCGCGCGCGCTCCCGTCTCGGCGAAAACCACTATCGCCTGCTGACGAACAACTGCGAGCACTTCTGCGCGTGGTGCCTGCTCGGCGAAAGCCGCAGCGAACAGGTGCATTGCTGCTTGCGCCATCCGCGTACCGGCATGCATGCGCTGGTGTGCCTCGTGAAGGCTTTCGTGGAAAGCAGCGCGAAGGGCGCTCACGGTTCCGCGCAGTTCGCGTGAACCAGCGACACCGAATTTCAGTGACCCGTTTCAGTGACTCGACATTCAAGGATTCAAGGAGAACATCATGGCTGCCGCAGAAAAGACCTTGCATTGGGCCGTGGACAAATGGCTTGCCCCCACTCCGTCGATGCCCGCACGCGTCGTGCAGTTCTGCCACCGCGCGTCGCAACATCAGCGCTACGTGTGCGTGGAAGCCTTGCGGCCGACCGGTCTGCTGTCGATCTTCTTCTTCCGTCATGACGACGGTTCGTGGAATGTGTTTCCGCCGCAAGCGGAGCGGCCCGCCATGAACGGCCATCGCCGCGCTTTGCTCGCTGCCTAATTCCGCGTCTGCACGAGCGCTTCCTTGATGATCCACTGATTGAACAGCAGCATCGCCGGCGTCATGGGTTTGCCCTTCAACCATGTCAGCCAGTAACTGCCAGCGTGAACCTCCACTTCGAACGGGCGGACCAGCCGGCCTGTGTTGATCTCGTGATCGAACATCAGTGCGGGCGCAAGCGCGATACCCGCGCCCTGCATCGCCGCTTCCACCATCAACCGCGACGAATCGAACACCGGTCCGCGAATCGGCCGCGGCGCAATGCCGGCGGCGCTGAACCAGCTCATCCAGTCATCGGCGCGATAGGAGCGCAGCAAGGTTTCGTCGGCGAGATCCTCCGGTTTCGACAGACGCGCGGCGATCTCCGGCGTGCATAGCAGCGCGAGCGGCGCATCGAGCAGCCGGGTCGCGAGCGAACCAGGCCACGTGCCGTCGCCGAAGCGGATCGCGAAGTCGAGACCTTCGGTGGCGAGATCGACCAGGTTGTTGTTCGTCAGCAGCCGCAGTTCGACGAACGGATGCGCGTCGCGAAACGACTTGAGGCGCGGCATCAGCCAACCTACCGCGAAGGTGCCCACCACGCCGACCGTCAGCACCTCGTGAAAATGGCCGCCTTCGAATTGCTTGAGCACGGCCTCGATCCGATCGAACGCGTCGGTCAGCACGGGACGCAGCGCGAGGCCTTCGTCGGTCATGGCGAGGCCGCGCGGCAGACGCTTGAAGAGCGCCGTGCCTAGCCTCTCTTCCAGCGTCCTGACCTGCTGGCTGACGGCAGCCTGGGTGACGTTCAGTTCGAGCGCCGCGCGCGTGAAGCTCAGATGCCGGGCGGACGATTCGAAGGCGCGCAGCGCGTTCAACGGAAGGTACGGTCTCATGGCGAAGGCATAAGATTTTCTTGTGAGTTGGCTAACTTATCATCGTTTGTCCTCGTCGTCGTGGGCGCAGTTGCTGGGACAGCGACGCACGCGACGCGACGCAACGCGACGCATGGCCGATGCATCCCGCGGCTATCGCCGCCGATGCCCCGTCGAAGTATGCGACACTAGGGCCACACCGAAAGGAGGCAACAGCGAATCGGCCTCGATGGATGCGGTGAGAAGTTGACTGTCCATGGAAATGCTCGACACTTTCTGCCGACGTTCGTCCAGGTAAGCCGTCGGCTTGTTCAACTACGCATCGTTGCCCTTGATTCGGAGTCCCCTATGTCTGTCTTTGTCCTGGCATTGCTGATCGGCGTCGTGGCCGGCCTGCGCGCGATGACCGCGCCCGCCGCGGTCAGTTGGGCGGCGCATCTGGGCTGGTTGCCGCTGCAAGACACCCCGCTGGCTTTTCTCGGCTTCACCGCCACACCGTATGTCTTCACGGTGCTGGCCATTGTCGAACTGATCACCGACCAGCTGCCGAAAACCCCTAGCCGTACGGTGCCGATGCAATTCGGCGCGCGTCTCGTGCTGGGCGGGTTGAGCGGTGCGGCGATCGGCGCGGCGCATGGCGCAGTGGGGAACGGGTTGATCGCGGGATTGATCGGCGTCGTGATCGGCACCGTGGGCGGCGCGAGAGTTCGCGGCGTAATGGCGCGTGCGTTCGGACGGGACCAGCCGGCTGCGTTGATCGAAGATGCGGTGGCGATCGTCGGTGCGGCGTTGATCGTGATGGCGTTGCGATGATGCGATTCGGCGAGACGCAGCGCGCCTCGCCGAATCGGCACGGACAGTCTAGCCGGCCCGTGCGATACGTGAATCGACGGATGCCCGCGGCGCGGGTAGGGCACTCATAGGCGCGGTGGCGGGAATCGGCTTGCCGCGTACTAGCAAGCCCAGCGTCTTCACCGCCAGAATCGCGATGATCACATTCGCCGCGATGAACAGAACCGGCGCGGCCCATTCGACCGGCCCGGTCGCGCCTCGTTCGACCATCCGAAGCGCCATCGTCGGCAGGGCGGCGACGCCGAAGCTGAAGGCCCAGTACGCCGGCACGAAAGCCTGTTGGCGGATCCACGGCAGCAAACGCAGGAGCAGCAGAGCCTGGTACAAGCCGTAGCCGAGCAGCACCAGGGCGAACAGGTCAGGCGTGCCGCTGCTCAGGCTCAGATAGGTCACGCCGCCCACCACCGGCGGCGCCAGCTGGATGCCGAGCACCGGGCGCAATGCGTCGGGCAGCGGTTCATGCACCGCCGCGCGGTGCAGGATCAGCGACTCGATCGCGAGCCACGACAGCAAACCCGCGCCGAAAAACAGTCCGCCCAGTTGATGGAAACCGAAGGCGACCGAAGCCGTGCCGGCTACGAAGCTCGGCGCCACCGTCGGCAGATAAATGGCTGGCGTCACCAGTTCAGGCTTGCGGCCACCCTGCCAGAGCCGTCCACGCAGATACACACCGAGCGCCAGTTGCGCGACCACGGCCACGCCGAACAACGCGAGCGCCAACGCGTGCGCGTACGGCTGCAGAAGCTGCGCGGCCAGCAGGCTCGAAACGGGGCCGAGCGCCGCAAACGACGATTGCACCGGATGCTGCATTTCCGCGCGCGCTTCGGCGGCATGCGTCAGCCACTTTTGCCCGTAGGCCGCCAGAATCACAAACCACACGACGAGCGCGGCCACAGTCATCAAGTCGCCCGCGGCGGCCGGCAGGTGCCAGAGCCCGATCGCCACGCGCCACAGATTGGCGAACGCCAGTGCGCCCACGGCGATCCCGAAGAAGGCAACTGGAATCGTCCCACGATTGCTGTTCATCACCGATCCTCCGAAAGTTGCGTCGCGCTCCGCTGTTCCGGCTCCGCGCGATCGATGACGTACTGTAAAAGGCGGCGGCAAAACGCTGAATGCTGGGCGCGCTCAACAAATCGCGCGATCGTCTCAAGATGCAACGTGCCATGTCCGGCAAGTCTTCGCGCGGTGGCTTCAGGTCATATCTCGGATTCCGCGAAGATTCCCCGTCAAAGCGCCCGTGGCGGGTATGACAGCCCGGCGTCATGGCGTAAAATTTCGGCTTCCCTATGAAGTCATGCCAACCATGCCAACACCTGCGGACAAATCGAACACGAAGGAAAGCGAGGGTGTTGCCGTCATCGATCGTGCTTGCGCCATCCTGTTCGCCTTCCGGCCGGACGACGCCGCGCTCACGCTCGCCGAACTGGCGGCGCGCACGGGGCTTTACAAGAGCACGTTGTTGCGGCTCGCGGGTTCGCTGATCCAGCACCGTCTGCTGCTGCGTCTCGACGACGGCCGCTATCAACTCGGCTCCGCCACCTTCATGCTGGGAGCGCTGTATCAGCGCAGCCTCAACCTCGGCGATATTCTGGTGCCGCTCATGCGCGAACTCGCGGAAACCAGCGGTGAAAGCGTGTCGTTCTACGTACGCGACGAAGCGGTGCGGGTGTGTCTGCATCGGGTGGATTCGAAGCATGCGGTGCGTTTTCACGTGCGTGAAGGCGACGTGCTGCCGCTGGAAAGCGGTTCGGGCGGTCATGCATTGCTCGCCTTCGACGGCATGCCGGGCGCACCGTACGACAGGATTCGCGAGGACTTTTACTGTGTGTCGATCGGCGAGCGCGACCGGGAGACGGCGGGTGTTTCCATGCCGGTATTCGGCGTACGTCAAAGCCTGCGCGGCGTGCTGACGCTGGCGGGTCCGAGCTCGCGTATCGACCAGGCGTTTCTCGAACGCAATCTCGGCGCGCTGTTCGATTGCGCCGCGCGCGCCACCGACGCCTTGGGCGGCGATTCGCGCGCCATGCGCAACGCGCAGCGGCGCGCGGCCGAAGTTCAGGACAAGTAGTTCAGGACAAGCAGCTCAGGGCAGGTGGTTCAAGGCAAATGCCGCTCGGGCTTGCCGGTGTACGTGTAGGCCATCTGGCGTGGCATCGGACCTTTGTTGCGCTCCTTGCGTCCGCGCTGTTCCCATGCATGCGACAGAATGCCGACCGCGCGCGACAGGCAGAACACGCCGCGCGCCAACTCGGGCGCAAAACCGAGTTCGGCGTAGATCACAGCGGTGGCGCCGTCGATATTCATCGGCACGGGCTTGCTCTTGCGGCCCATGAGCAGCGCTTCGATGCCGCGTGCGATCGCGGCATAGCGTCCGCTGATGCGCTCCGCACGCACGTTCTCGTCCACCAGCGCGAGAAGCCGCGGCGCACGCGGATCGACCGGATGAAAGCGATGCCCGAAGCCAGGCAGATATTTGCCGTGCGCCGCGATGAAGGTATCCACGCCTTGTTCGACGGCGTCTTCCAACGCGGCGCCCGCTCGCATGCGCGCATCGATCGCGTCGTACAGTTCGACCGCCTGCTGACCCGCGCCGCCGTGCACGTCGTCCAGCGCGTTGATCGCGGAGGCCATCGCGCCGTTCAGCGGTAAGCCGCAACTAGTCGCGATCCGCGAGATCGCAATCGACGGCGCGTGCGGCCCATGATCCACCGACGAAACCAGCGCCGCTTCGAACAGACGTGCCTGCTCGACGTCGGGCAGTTCGCCGCGCAGCATCAGCCAGATCATCTGCGGAAAGCTGATGTTGCCGATCAATTCCTGGATCGGGAAACCGCGCACGTTGATCGAGCCCGGATGAATGTCGATGATCGAGGTGCTCCAATAGTCGGCAGCGAGCTTCGCTGCGTCGAATGCCTGCGTCATGTTCAGACCACTCCTTCGGCGCGTAGTTGGTCGATCTGCGCGTCGTCGTAACCGAGCGCGGCGAGTTGTTCATGTGTGTGAGCCGACAGCACCGGCGCGGGTGTAGTCGGCGCCGTATCCGCGTCGTGCAGACGAAAACCCGCGCGAGTCACGCGCTGGCGGTCCGTGTCGGCATCCGCGGCAAATTCGCGGATGAAGCCGCGCGACTCCAGATGCGGATGCGCGAGAATCTCCGGCACCGACATCACGCGGCCGGCCGGCACGCCTGCTTCGAAGAAACGTGCTTCCCAGTTCACGGCGCTGTCGTGCGCGAGTGCCGCTTCGATCTCTGCTTTCAGTGCCACGCGATTCAGTTTGCGAGCGTTGCGTTCCGAAAAACGTGGATCGTCGAGCAGATCCGCGCGCCCGATCAACTCACACAAGCTCGCGAACTGTTTGTTCTCGTTGGCGGCGATATTGAGCGGGCCGTCGCCGGTTTTGAAGGTGCCCGACGGCGCGGCCGTGAAGTTCTCGTTGCCCATCGGCGTCGGCGTGACGCCCGCATTCAGGAAGTTCGAGACGACCCAGCCCATGGTCGCGAGCGTGGCTTCGAGCATCGACACGTCGAGCATGCGGCCGTGGCCCGTGGCGCGCGCGTCGAGCAACGCGGCGCAAATGCCGAACGCCGCGGTAAGACCGCCCACCGTGTCCGACACCGGGTAGCCGACGCGCAACGGTGCGCTCTCGGCGTCGCCGGTCACACTCATCACGCCGGAGATGCCCTGGATGATCTGGTCGTAAGCAGGCCGCTTTGAAAACTCGCCGTCCATGCCGAAGCCGGAGATCGCGCAATACACGAGGTTTGGATTGACCTCGCGCAGCGCGTCGAAATCGAGGCCGAGCCGCGTCATCACGCCGGGCCGGAAATTTTCGACCAGCACGTCCGCGGTTTTGACGAGCTCGCGCAGAATCGCCTTGCCGCGCGGGTCCTTCAGATTGAGCGTAAGCGACTGCTTGCCTGCGTTCACGGCGACGAACGAGGCGCCCATATTGCGCGCCGACGCGTCCTTGTCGGCGCCCAGGCGGCGCGCCAGATCACCGCCTTCCGGATGCTCGACCTTGATCACTTCGGCGCCGAGCAGCGCGAGCTGATATGCGCAAAACGGACCGGCCAATACATTCGATAAGTCCAGTACGCGGACTCCAGCCAACGGCAGCGTCATCTTTAAAGCCTCTTGTTCAAATGCGGTTCAATGCGAAATTTCGTCGAGATTACGATGGTTGGTACGCGGTCCGAAGATGCCGATCGCGCCCATCACCATTACCATCGACGCGCTGATCAACGCGAATACACCGCTCACGCCGAAGTGACGCAGCGCGAACGCGATCATGAAACCGGAGAACATGGCCGACAGACGCGACATCGAGTAGACGAAGCCGACGGCGCGCGCCCGCAAACGCGTCGGGAAGAGTTCGGTTTGATACGCGTGATAGCCGACCGAGAGCAGCGTGCCGGACAGCGTGATCAACACGCCGAGCGTCATCAGCATGGCGGGCGAGGTTTGCGTCGCGAACAGGCTGCCGAACACGGCAATGCCGAGCGCCGACAGCACGATCAACGTCTTTCGTTCGATGCGGTCCGCGATTGCCATGCCGATCAGCGGCCCGAACGGATTCGAGACCGCGATCACGAACGAGTACAGCAGACTGTGCGTGATGGTCACGCCTTTGGAGACGAGCAGCGTCGGCACCCATGAGGCGAAGCCGTAGAAACCGATCGACTGGAACAGATTGAAGACGAGCATCGTGATCGCGCGTTTGCGATACGGCGGCTGCCAGATTTCTCGGAACGCAGCCTTGGTGGTTGCGGGTTCGACGGTCGGCACGGCGGGCGGCAGAGGCTTGCCGTATTGCGCGGCGACTTTCGCTTCCAGCGCCTGCAGCACTTGCTCGGCTTCGGCGGCGCGCCCTTGTTGCGCGAGCCAGCGCGGGCTTTCCGGCACGCGCCGGCGAATCGCCCACACCACCACCGCACCCAACGCGCCGATGATCACGACCCAGCGCCAGCCGTCGAGCCCGAATGGCGTGAGCGGCACCAGCCACCACGCAAGGAACGCGACCGACGGCACCGCGCTGTACTGCACCAGATGCACGAACGCGAAGGCACGACCGCGCAAATGTTTGGGCACGAGTTCGCTGACGTACGTATCGATCGTCACCAGCTCGACGCCCACGCCGATGCCGGCAATCAGGCGCCACAGATTGATGGCGGGCGCCGTGCTTTGCAGCGCCATGATGAGCGTCGCGGCGGAGTACCACAGCAGCGAAACGGTAAACACCGTCTTGCGGCCGTAGCGGTCGGCCATGCCCGCCAGCAAGAAAGTGCCGATGAAGAGCCCGGCAAACGACGCCGCCACGAACGCGCCAAGACCGGACACGCCGAAGAACGACGCGGTCGTCGTCGAGTAGACGCCGCTCTTGACGAGGCCGGGGCCGACGTACGCGGTGAAGAACAGATCGTAGAACTCGAACCAGCCGCCGATGGACAGCAGGAACACCAGCATCCACACCGCACGCGTTGCGGGCAGGCGGTCGATGCGCGCGTTGACGCCGGGCGCGGGCCCCTGCGCGTCGGCGCTTGACTGGGGCGACGCACCGGACGCGTCGATCGGCAGGCTTGCCATGAAATCCTCCTTCGGATGGCTCTCGTCAGTGACGTTCTGTTGCGCAGAACGACGTTCTATTTAAAAGGTGTGCCGAGAGTAGTCGGTGTGGCGGACGCCAGGAATCCGGGGTTTTACCTAGAGAGGCTGTTTTACGCGGCCATGCGCTCGAGCATGGCCAGCAGCGTGTCGAAGGAAAGCGGCTTACGCGCGTATTCAATGTGGGGATTCGGCTGCACGGGGATATCCGCGGCCGCGCTGCACAGAATGATCGGAATGGCGCGCAGATCAGGATCGGCGTTCAGCGCCGCGCACAATTGCATCCCCGACATGATCGGCATCATGCAGTCCGACAAGATGATGTCGGGCCGGGTCTTGCGTATCTGTTCGAGCGCGGCGGCCCCGTTCGACGCCGTCAGCACGGTATAGCCGTGCCGCTCCAGCAGCAGCCGCCAGACCGTGAGGATGTCGAACTCGTCGTCCACGACCAGAATGGTTTTCATGGGCTTCTAGGTATTTCGTCCCGGCTGTAGCGTGACCGACAGGCCGCCCGGCGAATGCAGGCTGGCGGGGCTCCCCGAGTTTTCGATCACGTCGAGGCCCTGAGACGAAATCACCAGCTCGCGCAAGGATGTGTCGTGGGCGCTTTCGCGCTGCTTGACCACGGAAATCATGCGCTGCAGACCCGTTTCGGTTTCGGCGTAACGCAGCAGCATGAGGTTCTCGGTCAGCGCCGAAACGCGCACGCTCTTCGCGTGGCCAGGGGCCGCGTAAAGCGGCAGTTCTTCGGTCAGCAGCGTAGTGACGCAGGCTTCGCGAAGCTGGTGTAGCAGCGCATTCAGGAACAGGCCAAAGCGCTCAATGCGCAACGCGGAATCGCGGAAACCTTCCACACCGTCGATCACGATGCGCGACGCGCCGATGCTCTTGACCGTGGCGAGCGCGGTGGCCGCGAGCTCGTCGACGGCGAGTTCGATGGCCGGTTGCCACTGGATCACGAGCCGGCCGTCCTCATACGCCTCGGTCAGGCCGATCGACACGGCCTCGGCTTTGCCGACCAGCCGCTGCGGTCCTTCGTAAAAGCCGAGGTAAACACAGCGTTCGCCGCGTGCCACGCCGGCCGCGAGAAATTGCAGACACAGCAGCGTTTTGCCGACGCCCGATGGCCCGATCAGCGTAGTCGTGGAGCCTTGCGCAAAGCCGCCGCCGAGCAGGCCATCGAGGTGCGGCAAACCGAAACCGAGGCGCGTTTTCAGATCTACCGGACCCGGAGGGGCGGCAGACTGCGCTTCCAGGCGTGGGAACATCAGGAGCCCGCTTTCGGCAATGCGGAAGAAGTGCTTGCCCATCAGATGATTGCGCGCGCGCATCTTGTGGACTTCGATTTCGCGCGCGCGGCGCATGCCGTCGTTGTAACGGTTCAGCTCGATCAGACCGTCGACCAGCGTATGTTCCGGATGCGGCTCGTTGCCGGAGAGCGGGGCGAGCAGCAAGGTCGTGCAATCCATCGCCGCGACCAGCGCATTCAACTCGTGGATGAACTTGGACAGCGATAGCTCGGTTTCGCTGAATTCACGCGCGCTGCGAAAGCCGTCGATGATCATGAGGCTCGGGCGGTAATCGTAAATGCTCGAGGCAATCAGCTTGAGGAAGCCGTCGAGACCGTCCTGCATCAGTTCGTGATAGCCGGAGACGAACAGCATCTGCTGCGCGACCGCCTTCTCGTCGAAGAAGCTCAGACCCTTGAGATGCCCCAGCAGCTTGTCGTGCGATTCGGCGATCAAGGTCATGTACAGCACCTTCTCGCCCTGGCTTACGCGATGAAAACCAATCTGGCTCGACAGAATCGTCTTGCCGGCGCCGGCCATGCCTTCCAGCAGATACACGCCGCCGCGGACCAGACCGCCGCCCAGGATCTCGTCGAGACCGGGGACGCCCGTTTCCACATTGGATCGGGAAGATGCCTGAGATTCGTGGTTAGTCATTGTCGAAGTGCCGTTCAAAGTGCGGAGAAGCGACGGTTCGCGGATGAACCGCCTATTGCTCAAACTTACTGCTATCAGCAATCCGCGTTCCCGCTCCGGGGCGGCGACGCTGCGCGTTGGCATGGGATGCGGAGGATTCTACCTGGCGGCGGCGCGCTTGGCGAACGGCACGTGGGGCGCGCAATGCAAGGGAGCGGGGCGGCGCGTTGCCGACCGCCGGCATGGCGGCGAATTTTTCAACGTGATGTAAGCAGAGGGGATTCAGACGCCGCCTCGCGCATGCGACCGTGCAAAGCTACACGTCATGCGCGAGGCGGGTACAGGGAAACGGGCCGACGACCCGCTCCTGACTCAGCTACAGGCGAAACTGTTTGCGGCGGTGAAGCCGGTCGAGCAGGCGTCGTCGATCGCGTTGCATAAGCCCAATGTTTATATCGACCTGTCCGGCTGGTCGTCGAAGTCTTTTTCGCCCGAGTTGCTTCGTCACGCCAACACGGTGCTGAAGCGCAAGATGCTGTTCGGTTCGGATTTCCGTTGATTCAGCCGGACCGCTGGCTGGAGGATTTCAAGCAGGTTGGTTTCAGGGAAGAGGTGCAGCCCTTGATTCTCAAGCAGAACGCGATCGGCCTGCTGGGGCTTCAGAAAGACAGCTGAGAGGGTGGGTGGTTAGCAGGGCAGATCCGCCGCGCACGGCAGAGGCGTTTCGCCGTATACAATTCGGCAGCGCCCGATTTTTGCCTGCTTTCCTGCCCAATACCGACCTGATCCAATCCATGCCGAATCCGACCCGGGCCTTCCTTCTCGGCCCGCTCCTGAAAGGCGTTTCACGCTCCTTCTATCTCACCCTGCGCGTGCTGCCCGTCGGGATGCGCGATCCGATCGGACTCGCCTACCTGCTGGCACGCGCGGCCGACACCATCGCGGACACCGCGCTGATCTCGCCGGACCAACGCCTCGCGTTGCTGTTGTCGCTGCGAGATCAGGTAAACGGTGTAGCGGACGACGGCGCGCTATTCCAGCGGATGGCCGCCGAAGTGGCTGGGCAGCAGATCCAGTCGGACGAGAAGATCCTGCTCGAATCGCTCGGCCCCGCGCTCGACGTGTTGTCGCAACTGAGCGAAGCCGATCGCAGCGCCGTGCGCGAGATCGTCTCGACGCTGACCGAAGGCATGGAGTTCGATCTGCGTACCTTTCCCGATGAACGTTCCGGCCAGATCGCGGCGCTGCGCGAATACGACGAACTCGACCGCTATACATATCTCGTGGCGGGTTGCGTCGGCGAATTCTGGACCACGATGACTTACGCACACATGCCCGGCACGCTGAAGGAGCGGCCCGAGACAATGGCGCGGCGCGGCGTGCGGTTTGGCAAGGCACTGCAGATGACCAACGTGCTGCGCGATTGCGGCAAGGATTTGCGGATCGGCCGCTGTTACCTGCCGCAGACCCTGCTCGAACGATATGGTCTAAGCGCGCGAGACCTGCTGTTGCCGGCCAATTCGGTGCGCGCCCGGCCGCTGATGGTCGAGCTGCTGCGCAAGACACTCGATCATTTCCGCGAAGCCCTCGACTACACGCTGGCGATTCCCGCGTTTTCAGTGCGCTTACGTCTCGCGTGTTTGTGGCCGATTCTGATCGGCCTTGAGACGCTGCTCCTGCTCGTGGACAACGACGCCTGGCTCGATCCGCAGAAAGTCTCCAAGGTGCGGCGCAATAAGGTGTATCAGATCATCGCGTCGTCGCTGTTGCTGGTGCCTTCGAATGGACTGGTACGCAACGCTATCGAACGGCGAATCAGGCAGATCGAAGCCCGGCTCTGAGGGTTATGAAGCACGCAGTGTGTGGGAACGTACCGAATAAAAAGCCGGTGAACCGTAGTTTGGCGGACAAGCCCTTTGTCCGATCCAGATTCATATGGCGCTCACCGGCAAACACCATTGCGACACGCTCGACCTGATCCGCGCATTAGCGGCAGGCGCGGTATGCGTGAGTCATCTGCGCAATCTCATGTTTGTCGACTACCGTGCGAGTACTGGAATCGGGCTGGCCGGCAAGGCGTTCTATTTCCTCAGTAACTACGGCCACACTGCGGTAATCGTGTTCTTCTTGCTGAGCGGCTATTTCGTGGGCGGTTCGGTGTTGCGCCAGGTCGAGTCCGGAACATGGAGTTGGCAGCGCTATCTGACCGAGCGCCTGTCGCGGCTGTGGATCGTGCTGATTCCTGCGTTGCTGTTGACGATGTTCTGGGATCGCCTGGGCATCGCGCTCGTTGGCGGTCCGTTTTATCTCGGGACCGAAGGTACGTTCGATCAGCAGATCAACGTGGCATCGCATCTCGGCTCGGCGACGCTCGCCTGCAACTTCGCGTTCCTGCAGACCCTGGCGTGCGGCACGTATGGCTCCAATGGACCGCTGTGGAGTCTGGCTAACGAGTTCTGGTACTACCTATGGTTTCCCGCGTGCTTCGTACTACTACGTCGGCGCCGCGGGTTCGGTGCCGTCGCCGCGGCTGCTTTCGCACTCGCGACGATGATTGCGTTTCCGTCGCTGCTGAACGGCTTCGGACTGTGGCTGCTCGGCGTCGTCCTGGCGTTGCTGGAAAAGCGTTTTCCAGCGCGCGGCGTTCGTACAGGTTTGCCGTGGTTCACGCTCGCAAGCGGGGCGGTTTTTCTCGCGGCACTGGTGTGCTTGCGCTTGTTCCTGTGGAGCAATGATTGGCTCGTCGGCGTACCGTGTTTCGTCTTCCTGCGTTGCATTCTCTGGGAAAACGTTCGACTGCGTCCGGCACCCCTGTCGCGTATCGCGGTTCTGTTTTCCGGGTTCTCCTATTCGCTGTATCTGACACACTTCTCGTTCATTCTATTCGTCGCCGCGGTCGGATTCGGGCACCGTATCCAGTTCGATGCACGCGGCGCGCTGGTGCTCGCGGGCATGCTTGCCGCCTGCTACGTGTATGCGTACGCGGTGTACCTGCTGTTCGAGCGGAATACCAAGCGCGTTCAGCGGAGCATTCAGAAGTTCCATTTTCTACGGGCAAGACCGGATCCAGTCACGCCGCATAACGGATCGCGCGGAAGCGTGACCTGATTTAATCTGCATCACGGATTAGCCATCGATCGGGAAACCCCTAGGACCGTGCATCCATGGTTCGCGTTAGTCTCTTCAAAAGAGGAGACGAACCATGAGACAAGCGTTCAATATTGCCGTGGTGCTGTTGCTCGGCTATCTGATGGCGGATAGGGCGCTGATGCGCGCGCAAGCCGGGGAGATGGGGACAATAACCTGTCACCAGGGCGCGGAGATGGTCAAGTCGAACGCGCTGAAAAAAGGCTTTGGCGATATCGGGGCGAGCAGCCAGGGCGAGAATTTCCTCTCGAGTTGTCTCGTCACCGGGCGCGGTCAAGTAGGCGATCTGGTCGCGCGCGACTGACGCTGCTCGCCGGCCCACTATCTGAGACCTGTGCGTAGTCCGACATTGCGGGCGCCGTTTCGATATTGACAAAGGCGCAGCCAGGCAATGCGCCAATAAAAAGCGCCCGGACCGTGAAGGTCCAGGCGAAGCCATCGGGCGTCCGATGACGGAGGTAAGGAATACAAAACTGGCCCGTGATCGGGGATGCTCGGTCGCGGGCCAGTTCGTTTTGAATCGTGGCGCACCTGTTTTTGGTGCGCTGGGCGCCTGGTTGCCGCAAAGACTTTGCGTCTATGAGTTCCACTCGCCGAATAGCTGGTTACGGTCGGGTTACTGCCTGACTACCGCGCGGCTGCAGTTTAGTTGCCGAAGTAAATCGACTTCGAGCCGTTCGCCGGAACCTGGTTGCCCGCTTGCGAAGCGCCGCTCACCACACCACCGTAACCACTTTCCGCTGCCTGCGCGGTGCCGTTCTGACGGGCGACGCGCGCTTGTGCGGCCTGAATGTCGGCCGGGTAGTACGGGTCGGAGAGGCCCGGGTGATAGCCTGCCTTTTCAAGTTGAACCAGTTCCGCGCGCACCTGAGCGCGGGTCACAGGCTGGTTGGACTGCGCAAACGAAGCAACGGGAGCGGCCAATACAGCGGCGACGACAACAGCTTGAATGAGCGATTTCATGATGAACTACCTCCAATTCGGTTTTTATCTTGCTACGAACGTTCTGGTTCGTATTCAGTGATTGCCTTGTAGTTTTGCGACCTGGAGAGAGTAATCACCGTTTCAGGTAATGTTTGTTGCTGGATTTGAGACAACCAGTCGGTACTCGGAGGCGTGGTATGCGCTACGACGCACGCGGAGAGCCGTTCTCTCGCCGCGTGCGTCGTCTCGTCCCTGATCGCACCGCTAATCAACTGCCCGAGAAAATCGGACCTTGTCCACCCGGCGTGAATTGCTGGAATACGTCGCTGTGCGACGGAGCCGGCGCCGCTTGCGGACGTGATGCCGAAGCCGTGGCGGGCTCGCGAAGCGTGACAGCGCTGTCCGCGGTGATCGGAACGCTGGGCTTGGCGAGCAACTCGGTCTTTCGCATCGATCCCACCGACGTGCCGAAGTAGTAGCCGATGATGCTGATCCACGCCGTACCCAATGCGCCGACGATCACGTTGACGAGATCCTTGTTCGCGCCCGGCAGCGGCTGGAAGGCCATGAGCAACAGGATGCCGAAGAAACCGGCAGTAACCGCCATCGCAAGGACTTTGGGCACCCAATCCTTGTTGCTGATGCCCATCGCGCGCGCGTCGGCCCGATCGGCGGCCTGGATGCGCGCCATGTCGCTTTCGTGCGCGAGGCTCGCTTGCGCGGCACTGACCATCAACTGTTGCAGCTGCAACGAGTTCGCACTCTCGGCTTGCCGGACCTTCTCGAGTGCGCTGGGGTCGTTCAACGCGAGTTCCACGACGCCGGGATCGCTGGGCGTTCCGAGCGCATGCGAAATGATCGCGGCGGCGGCCGTCACGCCCACGCCGATCGGACCACCCACGAGGCCGGCGAGAAGCGGTGCGCTGCTGCCGATGTTCGACGCTACTTTAGACCAGTCCATCATGCTGCTCCCAGGAGAAGATTAGCGGCCATTCGTTCGGTCCATCCACGGCTGAAATTGGACCATGCATGCAGGTTGCGCAGGTAACGCAAGCGATAAGCGGCAAAGCGCATGACGAACTTCAACGGGTCCGCGCTTTTGACCGCATCCAGTGTGTCCGGGCCGAACTTGCCGTCTTCTTTCGCGCCGGAAGCTTTTTGCATCCACAACACCACGAGGCCGCCGTTGTAATTGGCGTCGAATATCTGGAAGGCTACGCGCGGATCGAGTTCGTCGAGATGCAACGGGTCCCAGTATTTCTGTTTGGCGATCTGTCTGGCCGTATCCAGCGGCAGATCTTTCATGGCGCCCGTATAACCCGCGCTGCGTGCCACGCGTGCCGTGACGCCCCACATCGTTTCGCCGCCAGGGTCATGCGGATTGAAGGAGTAACCGCCTTCATTGCCGATCAGAGCCTTGAACGCCTCTTCGAAACTGTCCATCGCACATCTCCTCTTCAACTGGGTGTTTTACTGCAAGCGCAAGATGCTTCCGGACTAAGCCATCTGCATCGAGATCCATCTGCTATGGCTGGTTGTTCGTCATGCGGTTTGCAACTGAAGTAAGGCGTGCGGATTCGCAACAGGTCTGACTCCGCCATTGGGTTTCGACACGTCCGGGTGATTGCCTCCCTGCGCCGCTCTGGCAACACGCGCCAGATGACTTTCCCGCGCGGACAGAGTCCCCGCGTCGAGTTGCAACGCTTGCGCAAATTTGCGCGAGGCGCCGGGCAGATCGCCTTTGCGATCCAGTGCCCGGCCCCATTCCGCGTAGGAGGGAGCCAGATCGGGGCGCAGTGCGACGGCGCGGGAGAGCTTTTCGATTGCTTCGTCATAGCGGCCGACAGTGACGAGCGCTTCGCCCCAATCGTGCAGGTTGTCGACAGAGTCCGGCTTCATTCTGTCGGCCTGCCTGAAGGCATCAAGTGCTTCGGAATAGCGATTCGCATGCAGGAGCACGTCGCCGAGAAGACGCAGATTTTCTGCCGTCTTCGATTTCTCGCTCGCGCCGGCTCGCAATGCTTCGAGCGCGTCGTCGATGCGATGCTGCTGTTCGAGTGCGATGCCGAGGCTTGCGTGCAGCACCGCCGAATGCTTGTACACCGTCAGCGCTTCGCGGGTCTGCTGTTCGGCCTCTTTCGATAGGCCCTGATTGGCGAGCAGCCACGCTTTGCCGGCGAGCGCCCATTCGCCTTGTTCGGAGGCGGGCAGTGCCAGCACTTCGTCGTAGATCGAGACGATCTCGCCGTAATCGCATTGCGCGAGCGAGCACTTGGTTCTCTGGACTTGCGAATAAAGATGGCTGGCAAGAATATTCGGCTCGGCAAGACGCATGGCTTTGGCCGCGATGTCGTGCACGAACTTTTCCAGGTCGCGTCCTTCGAAAGGCACAGTGCTTTCGCGGGAGTTGAAGGGGCCGCCTTCAATCTGCACATGCGCCACGTAGGAGTCCGCGCTGTCGTTCATCCTGGTGATGCCGACATGAACGACAACGTCCGTGCGTTTAATGACGCCTTTGATGAAGCGCACTGTGGTCGCATACGACATCTCCTGACCAGGGATCTGAATGTCTGGTTGCGCGTCGTTGTCAGTCATGGTGTCGTGCGGAATCGATTCGGCGTCCTGGCCGATCGCTCGCATCGAAGACATGATGCGTTCCGCGAGAAAGCTCGACGTATAGCCGCGCTCCACCAGCGACTGCGGCGTTTCGACGGGCGGCACCAGCAATTGCCGCGTGAGTACGCCACGCACGACGAGGCAGAAAAAGCCGATGGTGAGCACCGCGAAGACCCACGGCAAAACATACGGCCACAATTGCTTCGGGCCTCGTCCGATGAAACCGGCAGTTCGTAACCCGAACGGCACAAGTCCGGCTGAAAAGTGGCGATTTCCCGTGCGATGCTTCGGACCGTTTTCCGCGGAAAAAGAGCGGCTCCGCCAATGCATTGGCCGACGTTGACTCTGCACACTCGACATGACGCACCTCGATTCAGCCGATGTTGGTAACTGCACGACTGCGTGACGTTTATTACGCATCGACCGTGCCATTGCGCACAGTGCCTTATGCAGCGGGCGTGTACGCTATTGCGGCGTGCGTGAGGGCGGAAATGTGTTGCGAGCCGGCGAACGAATGCCGATCGCAAGTTTGCTGGCAGCAGACAGTGGCGGGGAGGGTGCGCCGAGATGAGAAAGGGGGTTTCGATCAGGCGCCGTATCCGCTTCGTCCTGCCGCGCGATCACGCAAATACGGCGTCGTTCATACAGCGGATCCGGCGGCGGACTATTCCGCTACGCGGTCCGCTCCAATGCCGCGGCGCGGTTCAGTTGCCGCCCTTGAACAGGTCTTGCAAACGCGCCGCTTCGCCGCTTTTCTGCGATTGAATGAGCTGCTGGTAGACATCCGCACGCGTGAGTCCCTGTGCTTTAGCAGGGCCGCCGGACATCGAAGTGGTGGAGGGTTGGCCGCCCACCGCGTCGGCTGCTGTCGGTTGAGCTTGTGCTGTACTCTCCGTGCTGGCGTCCTGAGCGCGCGCTTGCCATGTGAACGCGCAAAGCAGTCCGCTTGCAATGATCAGAGCCTTCTTCATGTCCATCTCCTTCAAATCCTCGGCGTCGCCCTCGCGGCACCTCATTGCGGAAGTTCCGCCGGGAGGGCATGCAACAGATGCCGGACAGTCTGACGGAACGCAGGGCGGAGACGGTCACCGGCTTCCTTGTCGAATTCTGCGCAGCGCACCAGAGAGGTGCGTTATCGAACTGCTTCGTGTAGCAAGGAAAGGTGCACGCTGAGGCTTTGTTGTTCGGCGACGGTTCAGAAAGCCGGACTTGTCTCCACCATGTGAAAGAGACGTATAGGCCGTGTGCAAATTCAAGTATTAATCAGCCATCCTGAATGCATACATGGCTTTCTACAAAGAAAATCCGATCAGGTTAATTTAGCCTTACTTCCGTCTTTCATTTTGCACAAAGAAAAATGCCGTTCAGCTTGCGGCTGAACGGCATTCTTTTTAAAGCCGTCTTCTACACGGTCAATCTAGTTCGCTTAAACCGGAGCCGGCCGCCACTTCAACAACCGCTGTTCGACCGCGGTCAACAGATAATCCGCCGCCAGTGCGACCACGGCCAACACAATCATCGCGGCGAACACGCCACTTGCATTGAACGCGCCCTGCGCGGTGGAAATCAGCAGACCGATACCTTGCTTCGAACCGAGGAACTCGCCGACCACCGCGCCGACCAGGGCAAAACCGAAGCTCACGTGCAGGCTGGCAAGAATCCAGCTCAACGCCGACGGAATCACCACCGAGGTCGTCACCTGGCGACGCGACGCACCGAGAATCTGCGCATTCGCGATCATGTAGCGGTCCGCTTCACGTACGCCCTGGAAAGCATTCGCGAACACGACAAAAAACACCATCACCACCGCCAGCGCCACCTTCGACGCCATACCCAGACCCAGCGCAATCACGAACACCGAACCGAGCACCACGCGCGGAATCGAGTTGGCGATCTTGATGTAGAGACTGAATACGTCGGAGAGCAACTTGTTGCGGCCGAGCACGATGCCGCAAAACACACCAGCGACCGAACCGATAATGAAGCCGAGCCCGGTTTCTTCGAGTGTGACCCACACCTGAGTGAGCAGCGGGCCTTGCGAGGTGCCGTTCACGAACCAGTCGATGATCTGCTCGAAGATTGCACTCGGCATCGAGAAGAAGAATGGGTCGATCCACTTCAGGCGCGCGGACAGTTCCCACCCGCCGAGCACGACCACCAGCACGACGATACGCAGCGTGATCACCAGCGCCTGACGCTGCCGGATGCGTTTTTGCGCCACCCGTTCGACATGCGCGAGCGATGCGGCGTCGATGCCCGAGGGCATCATCTGTTGAGGGGTAGTAGACATGTTTGCCGTTCCTTGATTAACCGATCTGCACTTCTTCGCGCAGGTCGTGCCAGATCTCGCGCGAGATTTCGATGAAACGCGGCTCGTAACGTATCTCCGACGTGACGCGCGGACGCGGCAGATCGATTTCGTACACCTTCTTCAGCGTCGCCGGGCGCGCGGTCAGCACGAATACGCGGTCGGCGAGCGCAATCGCTTCTTCCAGATCGTGCGTGACGAACACCACCGAGCCAGCGCCGCCCCACAGTTGCAGCAGCTCGTCCTGCATCAGCGTGCGGGTCTGCATGTCGAGCGCCGAGAAAGGCTCGTCCATCAACAGGATTTCCGGCCTGTTGATGAAAGTTTGTGCGAGCGCCACGCGCTTTCTCATACCGCCCGACAGTTGATGCGGATAATGCTTGCCGAACTTGTCGAGACCCACGCGGCGCAGCCATTCGTTCGCTTCGTCATACGCGGCGGACTTCGAGCGGCCGCGATACAGCGGACCTGCCGCGACGTTGTCGAGCACCGAGCGCCACGGGAACACGGCGTCGGCTTGAAACACGAAACCGATACGCGGATCGATGCCGTCCACCGGCGCGCCCATCACGCGCACTTCGCCCGTGGTGGGCTTCAGCAAGCCGGTAATCATGCTGAGCGTGGTGGACTTGCCGCAACCCGTGGGGCCGACCACCGCCACGAATTCGCCGCGCGCCACCGACATGCTGAAGTCGCGCAACGCGATCGTCGCCTTGCCATCCGGAGAAATGAAACGGCACGATACGTTGCGCATCTCGATTGCTGGTGTATCGCGTGACAGGGGTTGATTCATCGGCTGGTGCCTCACTGTTCTCGTGACGTTGAAAGGGCGTTACTTCGCCGCGGTTTTGACCGGTGCCGACACGTAGTCGTTGGTGTAGGTCTTGGCGAGGTCGATATGCTTACCCTTGACCGATGGATTGAACGCCGACAGGACCTTCAGCACGGTCTCCGGGCCGTCGGCGGGCATCTTGCCGTCCTTCGTGAACATCGGCAGCGACGCCTTCAGCGCGCCGACGTACAGGTCTTTGTTGTTGCCGTAATAGTCCTTCGGCATTTTCGCGGCGATCTCTTCGGCGCTATGCGTCGCGATGAAGTTCAGCGTCTTCGCGAAAGCGTGCGAGAGCTTCGCGGCGTCGTCCTTGTGTGACTCCGCCCACGCGCGCTGCACGTAGAAGCTCGACGCCGGGTAGGTGCCGCCGAGGGCGGCGCGCGTGCCTTCCAGCGTGCGCATGTCGACCAGCACCTTGGCGTCGCCCGTCTTCAGCAACTGCGAGACGGTCGGCTCGGTCGTCATGCCCGCGTCGATGCGGCTCTGCTTGATGGCCGCGATAAAGCTGTTGTCCGCGCCTACCGGCAGCAGCGTGTATTGCGTGGACGGCACGCCCGCGCGTTGCGCGAGGTATTGCGTGAGGAAGCTGGTCGACGAACCGAGCCCGGTCACGCCGAGCGTCTTGCCCTTCGAGTCGGCCATGCTTTTGAAGCTGTCCGCGGCCTTGGTGGAGACCATTTCCACTTCACCCGGCACCTGGCCGAAGATCACCAGCGCCTGGATTTCCTTGCCTTTGCTCTGCAGGTCGATGGTGTGGTCGTAGAAGCCCACCACGCCTTGCACCGCGCCTGCCAGCAGTTCGTTTTCCGCGTCGACGCCGGCTGGTTGCGAGAGGATTTCGACGTCTAGGCCTTCGTCCTTGAAGTAGCCGAGTTGCTCCGTGAGCTTGGCGGGCAGATAGATGATCTTGGTGGCGCCGCCGACCATGATCGTGAGCTTTTCCGCGTGAGCGGCGGCCGAAGCGGCGGCGAGGGCGAACGCAACTCCTGACACAGCGGCAATCTGGCGCAAGGTACGCATGAAGCAGTCTCCTGTTGGTGTGGTCGCCGCTGGGTGTTGCGCGCGGCGCTTTCTGGGTGAATGACGGCGATTATAGAAATTGGAAACCTTCTGGCAGCTTTCTGGACCGTGGGCAAATCATGGGTGTTAACCCGCAACCTCGCCGCAACCTCGCCGCAACCTTACTTCAAACACCACAACGTATGCCGCAAACCACATCGGACGCGCGCAAACCCCTTGTTTTACGGCACAATCGACGGCCTGACTTTTGCCGTTCCCGCCATGAAGCTGCTGCTCATCGAAGACAACCCCACGCTGGCGCACTGGCTCGCGAAAATGCTGGAGCAGGAGGCGTTCGCGCTCGACGCCGTGCAGGACGGCGACGCGGCCGACCAGCTGTTGCGCACCAACCACTACGACGTGATCCTGCTCGACCTGAATCTGCCCAAGCTGTCGGGCAAGAACGTGCTGCGTCGTCTGCGCCAGCGCGGCGACGCGACGCCGGTGTTGATCCTGACGGCGAGCGGCTCGATCGACGAAAAGGTGGAACTGCTCGGCGCCGGCGCGGACGATTACCTCGTCAAGCCGTTCGAAGTGCGCGAGCTGATCGCGCGGATCAAGGTGGCGATCCGTCGGCAGTCGCCCTCGAAGGCAAGCGAAGTGGTGTGCGGCGATCTCGCGTTCGACATCGACACGCGCCAGTTCACGCTGAAGGGCGCGCCGCTGAACGTCACACCGCGCGAGCGTTCGGTGCTCGAAACACTGATCCTGCGTTTGGGCAAGACCGTGACGAAGCCGGCACTGGTCGACGCGATCTTCACGCTCGCCGACGAGCCGAGCGAAGACGCCGTCGAAATCTACATCTCGCGTCTGCGCAAGAAACTCGACGGCAGTTCGGCGGCGATCGTCACACTGCGTGGGCTCGGCTATCTGCTGCGCAAGAAAGAAGATGACCAATAGTCTGCGCATGCGCCTGTTGTGGTGGTTGCTGGTGCCGCTAGCGTTGTACGTGTTCGTGACCGGCAAGGCCGAATACGACAACGCACGGCGCACGGCGGATCTGGTGCAGGACAATCAGTTGATCTCGTCGGCGCGCATGATCGCGGGCGAAGTGGAGTGGGTGGACGGCTTCCTGCACGTCGATGTGCCGCCTGCCGCACTCGAAGTATTCGTCTCGCCTTACCGCGACCAGGTGTTCTATAGCGTGCAGGTCGACGACGGCCCCCTGCTCGCCGGCACGCCCGATTTCCCGGTGCGTCCAGCGCAAGCGTCCGATACGCCCGATCACTACGACACCGCTTTGCAAGGCCACCCTGTGCGCGCGGTCGGGCTCGTGCGTCTCATGTACGACAACGGCGCGACGCGCCGCGTGCGTGTGACGGTCGGCAAAACCGTGCGCTCGCGCGACGCCATGGCCCAGCAATTGTGGCAACCGCAACTCGTGAGGCAGATCGAAATGATCGTGCTCGCGGTCGCGCTGGTGTGCATCGGCCTGACGTTCGAATTGCGGCCGCTGATGAAAGTGAAAGAGGATGTGGTGGACCGCGATCCGATGCAACTCGAGCCGATCCGTGTCGAGCGCCTGCATACCGAGTTGCGGCCGATCGTGGAGGCGATCAATCAGTGCATCGCGCGGCTCGGCGTGCAGGTGGCCGCGCAACGCCGCTTTATCGCCGACGCCGCGCACCAGTTGCGCACGCCGCTTACATTGCTCGGCACGCAATTGCAGTTCGCGCGTCAGCAGGACGGCTTGAATCCCGCGCTCGACGAGGCACTGGCCGCCATGCATCGCAGCAATCGTTCGATGGTGGGCCTCACGAACAAGCTGCTTCTGCTTGCACAAGCCGAGGCCGCCGACAACAGGCAACTGGCCGTGGAAACGGTGGACGTGGTGCCGCTCGCCATGGAGGTCGTGGAAGACCTGGCGCTGTTCGCACAGGCGAGAGGCATCGATCTGGGTGCCGAACTGAACGGCGCCGCGCCGGTGGCGGGGCATCGCGGCCTGCTGCAGGCGTTGATCGCCAATCTCACGGAGAATGCGATCCGCTATACCGGCAGCGGCGGTCACGTCACCATCGGCGTGAGCGCCGACGCCGACGCTGTTACCGTGAGCGTGCTGGACGACGGTCCCGGCATTCCGGCCGAGTCGCGCAGCCGGGTGTTCGAGCCGTTCTTTCGGGCGTCCGCGGATACGGAGGGCACGGGGTTGGGCCTTGCCATCGTGCGTGAAATCGCGGACGCCCATCACGGCGAGATCACGCTTAAGCCAGGCGAAGGCGGCAAAGGCGTGCACATCAGCGTGTCGTTTCCGCGAGCCGCGGCGGAGCGGCTCAAAGCGGGTTAAGGCCGTTATTTCACAGCGACTCTGGACAAACCCGCAATCAGCGGATCGTTCTCGCCACAAACCCGCATCAAAACGCGACGGTATAAATAGCCAGCGCATCCGCCTCGCTAACCGGCCGCGGATTGTTCACCAGCAGGCGCGTCTGCAACATCGCGTCGTTTCGCCATTCGATCGAGATCGTTTCGTTCGATGCCGACATTCGTCGTGCTCGACGGCCTGCTGATCATTCTCGACGAACTGGTCCGGCCGGGTGCGCCGTTCTATCGCAAGATCGTGAATATCCATCCGGGCGTGACGCGCGCCGAATCGCCGTATGAGCGGCGCGGCGCGTATGCGACGCTCGACGCGCTCTACGGCGCGCGCGGCAAGAAAGTAGTCGACCGCCGTATCTGACCGGCGCATCGTTTCACTATGTCGACAACGGGATCGATTCCGGCGAGGTGATTCGCGACGTCTTGAATACCGAAATCGATAAGAACGATACGATTCTCGAACTGCGCTGGAACAATTTCAACCGCGGCCTTTTCCCGGCCTTGAACGAAGGGCTCACGATCATGGCAGGGCAATCGGCGCAAGTCGAGTCGTGACGGGAGCCGCGGCGCGCGCCGCGCCGAAAACGCGCTGTGCGATCGATGCGCGGGTCGCGGAGATTCCGGCATGATCGGAGCGCCCGCTGCGGGCGCCCCTCGTTACGGAATGCTTAGAACTGCAGCGTTGCGCTGGCTACGGCCGTGCGCGTCGGCGACGGCGCCACGTAGTAGCCCCACGCCGTCGTCCAGTAACGGCGATTGAAGAGGTTGTTGATCCCCGCGCGGAACGTCACGTCCTTGCCGGCGATCTTCGTCTCATACCGGCCGCTCAGATCGAACGTGGTATAGGCGGGCACGAACTGCGTGTTCTGCGCGTCGACGGCCTGGTTGCTGACGTACTTGCCGCCGAACGCCAGCGTCAGCGGACGCAGATACGACGGGTTGTATTCGATGCGGCCCGTCACGGTGAAGCGCGGCGCGCCGTAGATGCGCTTGCCTTCCACGTTCGGGTCGTTCACGTCCACTGCCTTCGTGTCGAGCCACATCACGCCGCCCAGCACGCGCCATTCGCTTGTCAGCGCAAGCCAGCCGCTCGCGTCGACGCCCTGGAAGCGCTTCGTGCCGTCCTGCACGAAAATGTTGTCGACGTTCGTGTAGTTGTAGCCCTGATCGACGCGGAACAGCGCGAGGTTGGCGCCCCACTTGGCACGGTCGGTTTTAAAGCCGACCTCGTACTGCTTGCTGCGCAGCGGACCATAGGTAGCCGGGAAGTTGGCGTTGAAGTTCGCCGCCGAACCACCCTGTTCCAGCGACTCCACGTAGCTCGCGTACAGCGTCGAGTACGGGTCGGTCTTGAACATCAGCGCGAAGGTCGGCGTGACCGGGTCCGCCTGGTATTGCGACGTCACCGCGCCGCTCGGATCGTATACGTGCTGCTGGTATTGCGTGTAGCGCACGCCGACCAGCGCCGACAGATGCGACGCGAGCTGCACGGTGTCACTCGCGTACACGGCGGCTTGCGTGGTGCGCTGCTGACGGTACAGGTCCGAGCCGATGCTGACTTCGTCGTTGGTCAGCAAGGTGCTGCTGTACAGATTGCCGTTGCCGAGGAAGTAGCCTTCGTTCCAACCCGTGCTATTGCTGTACTCGCTGGTTTGCGTTTCGAAACCGGCGCCTACCACCACGTCGTGCTTGATGCTGCCGGTGTTGAAGTGGCCTTGCACCATGGCGTCGACGTTCTGATAGAAGTAGCGCGTCATGGCCGCATACAGTGTGTTCGAGTAGTTGCCCGCGGGGTCGGAAACGAACAGGAAGCTATCCGAGTTGGTCCGATTCTCCTTGGCGAAGCGGTACTTGATGCTCGCATGCCAGTTCTCGGAGAGGCGGTAATCGAGCCCCGTGCCGAACGAGGCCATTTCCGTCTGGTAGTAATTCTGCGGCTGCGTGAGCGCGTGGGTGACTTTGCTCGCGTCGGGAATGCCGCCCGCGTCGGCGCCGAACATCAGGCCGAACAGCGTGCCGTTGGTTTTGCGCTTCTGATAGAACGCGTCGGCGCTCCACGTCAGGTCCGGCGTGATGCGGAAGTCGAACGCGAGCGACGCGACCTGGCGGCGCACGTGGCCGTGGTCTTCGGCGGTGTTGCCGTCTTCGTTGACGAGGTTCAGGCGATAGCCGAAACGGTCGTCATTGCCGAAGCGGCCGCCCAGATCGACGGCCTCGCTGAACACGCCAGCCGACCTGTAGCCGATTGAGATGCTGCGGTACGGCGTGTCGGTGGGCCGCTTCAACACGTAGTTGACGATGCCGCCCGGCGAGCCGAAGCCGTACATGAAGCCGGACAGTCCCTTGAGCAATTCGACCTGCTCGAACGGTTCGAGCGAGAGGTCGGTATCCCACGACGGGAAGGTCTGGCCGTCCACCTTGATGCTGTTCAACGTGTCGATCGGCATGCCGCGCACGGTGAACATCGAATTTTCGCTGATCGCGTTGTCACTGATCACCGACACTGCCGGATCGTATTTGTACAGATCATTGGCGGTCGTCGCGAACAGATCCTGCGCTTCCTCGCTCGTTACGACGTGAGTCGAGAACGGCGTGTCCACCTGCTTGCGCAAACCCAGCGCGCCCTCGCTGACCGTGTCGGCCTGCGCCACGGTGGTGTCTTTCGACGCCGAGACGCTCACGGCCGGTAGCGTCGCGCCGGCGTCGCTGGCCGCGGCCTGCGCCCAGCCTGAAGTCGACAGCGTGGAAAGCGTCAAACCGATGCTGGCCAGAAGCCCCGCGCTCAGCAGCGAGGGAGTACGGCGTTGGCCGCGCACAAACGCCGGTCGGCCGGCGACAAAGAATTTCTGCATGTTATTCGAATTGGACAGCGTGACGCCTGTCGCGCACCGGAGTCGTGCGAAACGGCTTCATCAGATACGTGTGGTTGAAGTAATCGAAGTGTAAGAATTCCAGCGAACTCAAATGGTAATGCATATGATTCGCATTAATAATTTATTTGTTCTGATTGGATAAGTCATCTATAAGACATCTGTCATAAGACATGCAAAAATCGGCTCAAAGCCTTAGCTGGCGGGGCTTGACCCCGTCGAGGACGTCGGCGGGACATGTTTGTTTAGCAGCGCATGGAGGAAAACGCGCATATACTCACGCTCTGGCCGTAGAGAGTGGTGCCGTGCGTCGCGCCGTATTGTTGTTTTGCCGCAACGCGCCGGTCGGCACCGCCCAACGCTCTGTCTAACACTTCATCTAGCAAAGCACCGAACATGTCCACACCGCCGAAGATCATCTACACCCTGACCGACGAAGCGCCTGCTCTGGCGACCTACTCGCTGCTGCCGATCGTCAAGGCATTCACGCGCTCGTCCGACGTGATCGTCGAGACGCGCGATATTTCGCTTGCCGGCCGGATCATCGCCGCATTTCCCGACTACCTCAGCGCGGAACAGAAGGGTTCCGACGATCTGGCGGAACTGGGTGGACTCACCACGCGTCCGGAAGCGAACATCATCAAGTTGCCGAACATCAGCGCGTCGGTGCCGCAACTGAAAGCCGCGATCACCGAACTGCGCGATCAGGGCTACAAGCTGCCGGCGTATCCCGATGTCGCGAATACCGACGCCGAAAAAGACGTCAAAGCTCGTTACGACAAGATCAAGGGCAGCGCGGTCAACCCGGTGCTGCGCGAAGGCAATTCGGACCGTCGCGCGCCGCTGTCAGTGAAGAACTACGCACGCAAGCATCCGCACAAGATGGGCGCGTGGAGCGCGGACTCGAAGTCGCACGTCGCGCACATGAGCGGCGGTGATTTCTATGGCAGCGAAAAATCGGCGCTGATCGGCGCAGCCGGTTCGGTGAAGATCGAACTGACGGCCGCCGACGGCTCCAAGACGGTCCTGAAGGAAAAGACCAACGTGCAAGCGGGCGAGATCATCGACGCTTCGGTGCTCTCCAAGAACGCGCTGCGCAGTTTCATCGAAGCGGAAATCGCCGACGCGAAGGCGAAGGGCGTGCTGTTCTCGGTGCACCTGAAGGCCACCATGATGAAGGTGTCGGATCCGATCATCTTCGGTCACGTGGTATCGGTGTTCTACAAAGACGTGCTGACCAAGCACGCCGACGTGCTGGCGCAAGCCGGCTTCAATCCGAACAACGGTATTGGCGATCTGTACGCGCGCCTGAAAGACCTGCCGGCGCAAACGCGTGAAGCGATCGAAGCCGACGTCAAGGCGCAATACGCACAGCGTCCGCAACTGGCCATGGTCAACTCGGACAAGGGCATTACCAGCCTGCACGTGCCGAGCGACGTGATCGTCGACGCGTCCATGCCGGCCATGATCCGCGAGTCGGGCAAGATGTGGGGCGCGGACGGCGCGCTGCACGACGCCAAGGCCGTGATTCCGGACCGTTGCTACGCGGATGTTTATCAGGCGGTGATCGAAGATTGCAAGAAGCACGGCGCCTTCGACCCGGTCACTATGGGCACGGTGCCGAACGTCGGCCTGATGGCGCAGGCGGCTGAAGAATACGGCTCACACGACAAGACGTTCCAGATCCCGGCAAACGGCGTGGTTCGCGTGACGGACGCGGCCGGCACGGTGCTGATCGAGCAACCGGTGGAAGCAGGCGACATCTGGCGCATGTGCCAGACCAAGGACGCGCCGGTTCAGGACTGGGTCAAGCTGGCGGTCAACCGCGCCCGCGCCACCAACACGCCGGCCGTGTTCTGGCTGGATGCGGCTCGCGCGCACGACGCCCAGATCATCAGGAAGGTCGAGCAATACCTGAAGAACCACGACACCGCCGATCTGGACATCCGCGTCATGACGCCGGTCGAAGCAACGAAGTTCTCCATCGAACGTATCCGCGCCGGCAAGGACACGATTTCGGTCACCGGCAACGTGCTGCGCGACTACCTGACCGATCTGTTCCCGATCATGGAACTGGGCACCAGCGCGAAGATGCTGTCGATCGTCCCGCTGATGGCAGGCGGCGGCATGTTCGAAACCGGCGCGGGCGGTTCGGCGCCGAAGCACGTTCAGCAACTGGTCGAAGAAGGTTTCCTGCGTTGGGATTCGCTGGGTGAATTCCTGGCGTTGGCCGCGTCGCTCGAACATCTGAGCAGCGCGTATCACAACCCGAAGGCGCAGGTTCTGGCCAAGACGCTCGATCAGGCAACCGGCAAGTTCCTCGACAACGACAAGTCGCCGGCGCGCAAGATCGGCGGTATCGACAACCGTGGCAGCCACTTCTACCTCGCGATGTACTGGGCGGAAGCACTGGCCGCGCAAACGGAAGACGCCGCGCTGCAGGCGCAGTTCGCCGGCGTGGCGAAGGCACTGGCTGAGAACGAAGCGAAGATCGTCGCAGAGTTGGGCGCGGCACAGGGCAAGCCGGTGGACATCGGCGGTTACTACCGTCCGAATGTCGATCTGACGAGCAAGGCCATGCGCCCGAGCGCCACGCTGAACAAGATCGTGGACGCGGTTGCTTAAAGCACGGAAGCAGGCACAGAAGTAAGCGGTAAACATGACGATGGCGCTTTCGAGCGCCATCGTCGTTTTTACTCCAACGTGAGAAACGGCCATACCGGCCATCACACGTGAACGATTTCCCAATCGCTGAGCTTCTCCGGAATTTCAAGCGTCGACGTGTCGTCGCCTTCAGAGAGATGCGGGCAGATCAAGCCGCGCGCGAGGTCGTCGGCGGCCTGTTGCGGGCTGGCGAATTCACCGAGCGTTTCGTTGCCGTAGGTTGCCTCCCACCCGTCCTGACCCGGCAGAATGTAGAACGCTCCCTGATTCGAACCAAAGCGAAAGCCTTTCATTTTTAGTCTCCCAATTACCATTTGAAAACCGCTGTGCCGTGGCGGCTTCGTTTCACAGGTTGGGATTCTTCAGACAGTGATTCCGTCTCTTCCCATCCGCTCGACTACTGAAGCGCCGGCTCTTGTAAAGGAGTCTACGTCAGCAGGCAGCGGCGCAACGGGTTGTCAGGCGCCTCGTTCGATTAAAAAATATCGTATAAAAATAAAGACTTATCATCATCATTCCACGATGTGCAACATGGGGCGGCATTGCGAAATGCCGCATTTGTGCCACGCACCACGACTTTTTACGAAGCGCTCGATCGTTCCGCATCGTGAAATTTTGAGGGTTTGTCGTGATCTTCGTGCCAGCGGCAGGATGGCCAGACGAGTCGGCCAGCGCCTTCGTCCGTTCACCCGGCAATCCGGCGCAGGAAATCGAGCATCACGCGATTGAACAGCGCCGGCCTTTGCAGCGGGGCGAAATGGCTCACGCCGGGCAGCAGAATCAACTCTGCACCGGGAATGGTGCGGGCGAGGTAGTCGGCGTGTTCCGGCTTGATGAACTCGTCATGCTCGCTGTGCACGATTGCGACCGGCACGCGCACCTGAGCCAGGTCGTTGGAGGAATAGTTCGGCTCGGTTTTCATCATCGTGCTGACCGCGCCGACGAACGCCTCGAAGTCGTCCGGCGTCGCCGATAGCCGCGCATAGTCTTTGGCATGGCGGCTGAAGCAGCGCTCGATCACCGGCGTCGGTACAAACGGCTTTGTGCCGCCCGGATCCATATTGCAACCGAAGAAGAACACGCCTGTCACACGCTCCGGCGCGGTGATCCCCAACACCATCGCGACGCAGGCGCCGTCGCTCCAACCGACCAGCGCGGCGCGTTCGAGTTGTAACGTATCCATGACGGCCAGCACGTCGGACGCCATCAGCTCGTAACGATAGGGCCGCGCGTCGCGGGTGCTGCGGCCGTGGCCGCGGCTATCGACGACCACCACGCGATGCCCCGCGCCGAGCAGCGCGGGAAGCTGGTAGCCCCAATTGCCGCTGTGCCCAAGACCGCCGTGCAACAGAATCACCGGCGCGCCTGCTCCATACGACGCGTACCAGATTCGCGCGCCTTCGTGCTCCACGTGGCCTTCGTCGCTCGGGACCGGCAGCGGCGCTGGGCCGTGGGCTGCGAAGTGCTCGAGGTCGTCGTCGTGCGGATTGGTGGAGGATTCCATCGCCGTTGTCTCCGCTGTCGACCAGAGTTGGCGCTTTGGCGCCTCACTCTGGTCGCATGCAAGTTGGCTGCTGTGCGAATTCTCTAGGTTGCCAGCGTTGCCACCCGGAAATCAACAGACTACGAGTTTTTGCGTGCCGGCAATGCCGCTGTCACTGCATGCCGGACGACTCGTAGTTCACATCCGAGACCACTCCGTTCGGGTCGATGGTCACGACGTAGCCGGCGGGTCTGCCCAGCAACGCGACAACCTGTTCGCGCGTCGTCTCGCCTTTGACGCGCCGCTCGGGACATCGACACTCAGCTCGAAACGTAAGCGACGTACGGCCCCGTGCCACCGCCCGCAGACGCGCGGCCAGAAATGCCGTAATACACATGACGGCCGTAAAAGAACGGCAGACCGAAGTCGAACTGCCGGGTCATATAGATGCCAAGGTTGTTGAACGCGTTATTCCCCGATGCGTTCAGTGTCGCGCCGTTTGCGACATTGAAGCCGAGCGTCACGCTCGCCGGATTGGTGCCCACCAGCGTCGAGGTCCGGCCCACGGTCGCAGTCGGGATGTAGTATCCAGAAGACGGGTCGCGAGCGATCGTCGTGTCCGGAAAGAACAGCACCGTCGAGCCCGAATCGAAGAACGTCTTCGTGAACACGGCGCCGCCATAGGAGGACGTGAAGTCGCCGTTCGAGTTCGTGCGCAAAATCGGCGCGCCCGCGCCGTTCAGCACGTTATTGGCCTGGGTGTCGATGCCGAACACGAGCGTGCCTTGAGCCGTCGCGCTGCCGCTATCGGACACCTGCGCCATTTCCAGAATCACACCGTTGTTGTCCTGCGGGAATCGCGCGACCGGGTTGCTGATCTGTTTCGCGACGGGCACCGAGGTGACGTTGCCCGCATTGGTGTAATAGAACTGCGAGAGCGCTGTCAGCGCGCACTGCGAACCGCAGTCCGTCGGGCTCACGCCGATGCCGAGAATGCCGTTCGCGCCGAGATCGGCCGCAGTGGCCAGAGGCCGGCCCACCTGGCATTCGCTCGGCGCGGCAATCGTCAACGCCGCATCGCCGATCACATGGATCGGCACCGACGCGGCAATCTCGCTCGACAGCGCGATGTCCGCGAGTTGCACCGAACCCCATGCATAGCCGCTGCCGAACAACGCGCATTCGGCGAGCGGCAGGCCGCTCGATTGATCTGTTTCGGCGGTGAGCGCATTGAAAGTGGCAGTCGGGATCGCGGAGCGAACCAGACGCAGTCCGAACGACGCCGTATCGACGATCACGTTTGGAATCGTCGTGCAACTTGCGCTCGCGTTGGAGCCGGGGGCGCAAATCTTGACGCTGACCATCGGCTGATTGTGAATGCCCGTTCCGCTGACCATCACCGACATCGTATTGCCGGCGCCGGCCGGTGTGGGCACGGCAGACGCGTCGACGGCGAGCACGTTGGATGTCGAGTCGCCGGTTACGGGATTGGACGTTGTGCCGCCCGGGGCCGCCGGCGCACTGGCGGCGGCCGGTGCATTAGCCGTCGAGTTGCTGCTGGCGCCACCGCCGCCGCCGCCGCAGCCGGCGAGACTGAGTGCCATGCCGAGCCCGAGCGCCGCGGCAATCATCCTAGCGATTTTGCGCACTGTTGTTCTCTCTCTAATGATTTTAATGAGTTACTTGATATCGTCAGCGCTCACACCTTGCGGCAGCGCTTGCGGTAAATACGCGCGGCCCACGAATGCGCCCATATGGCCGCCGGTCTCCACGACCAGCGCGGACTGATGCACGACGGCGGGTCCGTAGCCACCGCCCTGGGTGGCGTGGGCGTCGGTGAGTGCCTGAACATAAGACGGGAAGTAAGTGGCGAGCAGCGTTTTGAGCGGCGGCATGGTCGGGCCTTCCCAACTCAACGCAAAGACGGTATTGCTCGCGCCGATGTACTCGCTCACCACGGTGCCCGATGGCAGCGTCGTCTGGCTCACGGTGTAATTCGCCGAGGCCTCGCTGCCGCTGGCCGCGAAGCGCGCCACCGCTGCGCTATTCTGGCCGGCCACTCCTGCGCTCGTGCTGCTGGCCGTGACCGGATAGGTCGGCGCGCCGCCCAACGCTGCATAGGCCGGAGCGACCAGAGCGAACGACGCCGCGCTCACCACGAGCATTCGAAATTGCCTGATTATCATTGTTTCGTTTTCGAAGTTTTTGGAGTTTGGGCACTATCCGCGCGAACGGTTTTTTATCCTCGAGTTCGCACGAAAGCGATACTAGCGCGGGCGCGTTTCATCAAATCAGACGATTAATGGCGGTAATCGGGCTTTGTTTGAAAATTAAAGGTAAGGCACATCGGCGAGCGTAAACGAACGGGCTCGCACGCGATGCTGCGGATTACGCTGACCTGCCGGGGTTTAGCGTGGAAGACCGTTTACTCCTCGCCGAGCTTCTCGATCAGCATCGCAACGAAGGTTTCAGTCACGGGCGGCAATGTCCTGCCGCGCTTCTTGATGAGGGCGATGGGCCGTGTGAACGCCGGATCGTCGACCGCGCGCACGATCAGTTCGGGCTCCGCTCTGACTTCGCGGGCCGACGCCGGCAGGATCGTCACGCCGAGCCCGGCGCGCACCATGGCGACCGCGCTCATCATGTAGGTCGGCTCGCACGCGATCTCCGGCGTGCAGCGGGCGTTCGCGAAAGCGTTGTCGACCACCGCCCGCACGCTCGTGCCCTGGGCGGTCAACACGAGCGGCGCAGTGGCGAGATCGGCCAGCGTAATGCGCCGCCGCCGGGCAAGCACATGCCGCTTTGGAAACACGGCAACCAGCCGGTCGATGCCGGCATGCAGCACCTCGAAACCGGCATCGTCGAGCTGGCCGCCGGTCAGTCCGATGTCGACCTCTTCATTACGCACCAACGTATTGACCATGCTGGCAACCACGTCGCGCACATGGAAGCTCACGCGCGGCACGGCCTTCTTGATGCCCTGCACGAGCTCGGGCAACACGCTGGCCGCGAACGTAGGCAAGCAGGCGATCCGCACGGTGCCGCTCGCGCCTTTGCCGAGCGCGCGCGCGTCGATCAGCACGTGCTCCATGTCGTGCAGCGACTTCTGCAGGAGCGGCAGCAGTTCACGGCCGGTCGGCGTGAGCGCGACGTTGCGGCTGTTGCGGTCGAACAGGCGCATGCCGACCGTTTCTTCGAGGCGGCGAATCTGCACCGTTAACGCCGGTTGCGACAGATGCAAACGCGTCGCCGCGCGCGTGAAGCTGCCCGTTTGCGCGACGGCGATGAACGCGCGGATGTCCCGAAGATTCAGATCCATGATGGTTTGTGATTGCTGCGATCAAATCATTTCAATTGATTTATAGCCGCTTCGAACTTACGCTGGATCGCAGTAAAAAACAATCTCGGAGACAAGCACATGCTGCCATTACTGGGGCTCGCCACCATCGTCGTATTGCTCGGCGCGATTCTGTCGAAACGCATGTCGCCGCTGGTGGCGCTCATCATCGTGCCGATTGCGGCGTCGCTTATCGGTGGCTTCGGTTTTCAGACGAGCAAGTTCGTGATCGACGGGCTCAAGAGTCTCGCGCCGGTCGTCGGCATGTTCGTGTTCGCGATTCTTTACTTCGGCACCATCACCGACGCGGGCACGCTCGATCCGATCATCGACCGCATTCTGCGCGCGGTCGGCACGCGGCCCACGCGTATCGTGATGGGCACCACGCTGCTCGCGCTGCTGATCCATCTGGACGGCTCCGGCGCCGTCTGCTTTCTGGTTACGATTCCCGCCATGCTGCCGCTCTACGATCGCCTGAAGATGGACCGGCGCGTGCTGGCCGCAGCGGTTTCGATGGCGGCCGGCATCAACTTTCTGCCGTGGACGGGGCCGATGATCCGCGCGTCGGCGTCGCTGCATCTGCCGATCTCGGCGCTGTTCAATCCGCTGATTCCGGTGCAGGCGATCGGCCTCGTGTTCGTGTTCGGCATGGCGTTCTGGCTTGGGCGGCGCGAGGAAAAACGGCTCGGCCTCACGGCCGCGAGCGGTTCGGTGCCCATGCCAAAACGCGAACTTACGCCCGACGAACAGGCGCTGCGCCGGCCGAAGAACTTCTGGTTCAACATCGTGCTGACGCTGGTGGTGCTCGGCACGATGGTCGTGATGGGCGAGAAGATTCCGCCGGCGATCATGTTCATGGTCGGCCTGTGCATCGCGCTGATGGTGAACTATCCGAACGTCGATATGCAGCGCAAACGGATCGACGCGCATGCTCGCGCGGCCCTGATGATGGCCGGCATTCTGCTCGCGGCCGGCGTGTTCACCGGCGTGATGCAAGGCAGCGGCATGCTGAAAGCGATGGCGCAGGCGGCGGTTGGATTCGTACCGCCCGCGATGGCGAGTCATATCCCCGTTGCGCTCGGCTTGCTGTCCATGCCGCTCAGCATGTTGTTCGACCCCGACTCGTTCTATTTCGGCGTGCTGCCGGTGATCGCCGAAGTCGCCGGCCAACTCGGCGTGCCCGCCGTGCATGTCGGCCAGGCCGCCTTGCTCGGCCAGATGACCACCGGCTTCCCGGTCAGCCCGCTGACACCGGCCACTTTCCTCGTAGTCGGCCTGTGCGGGATCGACCTCGCCGACCATCAGAAATTCACGTTTCCCCTGCTGTTCGGCGCGTCGGTCGTCATGACGATTGCCTGCGTCGCGCTGGGGATATTCTCACTGTGAGCCTCACTGAACGAACGGACGTGACCAGCATGACAGCCACTCAATCTCAACGTACGGTGCGCATCGGCGCGGGCGCGGGCTATTCCGGCGACCGCATCGAACCCGCTGTCGAATTGGCGGAACACGGCGCGCTCGATTACCTGGTCTTCGAGTGCCTTGCCGAACGCACGATTGCGATCGCGCAGCAGGCGCGCAGCAAGGACCCGGAACTCGGCTACGACCCGTTGCTCGAAACGCGCATGAAGGCAGTGTTGCCCGCCGCGTTGCGCAACGGCGTGCGCATCATTTCGAACATGGGTGCGGCGAATCCGCTCGCGGCGGCGCGCAAGACCGCTGAGATCGCGCGCTCGCTCGGTCTTGGCGATGTGAAGATTGCCGCGGTCACCGGCGACGATGTGCTCGACGCCGTTCGCCAAAGCGATTTGTGCTTCGTGGAATCCGGCGAGCGTGTGTCGGACTACCGGGACCGGCTCGTGTCCGCGAACGCCTATCTCGGCGCGAGCGCGCTCGTCGATGCGCTCGCGGCCGGCGCGCAGATCGTGTTGACCGGACGCGTGGCCGATCCATCGCTGTTCGTCGCGCCGCTGATTCACGAATTCGGCTGGCGCATGGACGACTGGCAGACACTCGGCCAGGCGACGGTGACCGGCCATCTGCTCGAATGCGCGGGGCAAATCACCGGCGGCTATTTCGCGGATCCGGGCTTCAAGGATGTTCCCGCATTGGCGAGGCTCGGTTTTCCGATTGCCGAAGTCGGGCCGGACGGCGCGGTGGTCATCACCAAGCTCGCGCAAGCCGGCGGGCGGGTCACTGAAGCGACCTGCAAGGAACAACTGCTGTACGAGATTCACGATCCGCGGCGCTATCTGCAACCGGACGTGGTCGCGGATTTTTCACAGGTGCGCGTCGCGCAGGAAGCGCTGGACCGCGTTCGCGTGAGCGGCGGGCGAGGCACGCCGCGTACGGATACGCTGAAGGTGTCGGTTGCTTATTTCGACGGTTATATCGGCGAAGGGCAAATTTCGTACGGCGGTCCCGGCGCGTTGGCGCGTGCGCGGCTCGCACTCGATATCGTGCGGGAACGGCTCACGCTGACCGGCGTGCAGACGCGTGAATTGCGCTTCGATCTGATCGGCGTGAATGCATTGCATGGCGAAACGGCGGCTGCCGGTTACGCCGAGCCATACGAAGTGCGTGCGCGCGTGGCGGGGCGCACGATTTCGCTCGCGCAAGCCGTGCAGATCGGTAACGAGGTGGAGACGCTTTACACCAACGGTCCGGCGGGCGGAGGCGGCGTCACGAAGTCGGCCCGCGAGGTCGTCGCGGTGCAATCGGTTTTGCTGCCGCGCGAGCATGTGACACCGGTGTTCTCGATGGTGGAGGCGTGAGATGAAATTACGTGAGCTGGCTCATTCGCGTACCGGCGACAAAGGCAATACGCTGAACATCTCGGTGATCTGTTATGAGGCGCGGCACTACGATCACCTGCGAGCGGTTCTGACGCCGGCGCGCGTGAAGGCCCATCTCGGCGATGTGGTACGTGGGGATGTCGTGCGTCATGAACTGCCTGCTATCGGCGCGTTCAACTTCGTGCTGGGTCATGCGCTCGGTGGAGGCGTGACGCGTTCGCTCGCGCTCGACGCGCACGGCAAATCATTGAGTTCCGCGTTGATGGATCTCGATGTCGAGGCCCCCGCTTCGTAGCACGCGGCTGCGCCGCCCTCAGGCGACCGCTTCTTCCCAGGGCGGCACCGGCTGCCACGCTTCGAGCAGTTCATCGTCACGCGAGCCTCAAGCACGTGCTCGACAAATAGCCGGCATGCTGTTGAAACACAGTTGCCGCGCCATCGAAACAATCGGTAATGGGCGTGCAGTCCACGACGCGCAAGGGTTTCGGCGCATTGCGGACTGCACGCTCCGAAGTATCCGGAGCGGCGGCCCGTTTTTCTTCGCGAGTTGCGTCTATAGATTGTGAGTCAACGCCGGACAGCGCCGAGAAGCGCTCGGCGGCACTCATTCACCGGATCAACTTCAAGAGAAAACGTCATGAGCAAGCTTTTCACCCCCGTCAAAGTCGGACCTTATGAATTGGCGCATCGCGTCGTGCTCGCACCGCTGACCCGCATGCGTGCCGAAGACGGCGCGCGGCCCGGTCGACTGATGGCCGAGTATTACGCGCAACGCACTTCCGCGGGCGCATTGCTGATCGGCGAGGCGACCATTGCCGCACCCGACGGCAACGGTTACCTCGGCGCCCCTGGCCTCTACGACGACAGCCAGATCGCCGGCTGGCGCGAAGTCACCGACGCGGTGCGCGAAAGGGGCGGCAAGATCTTCCTGCAGTTGTATCACGCGGGACGTCAGTCGAATGCCGAGTTGCAGCCGGAAGGACGCCGGCCGGTCGGCCCGTCGGAAGTGCTGCACGGCGGCGTTGCTTATACCAGGGCGGGCTGGATTCCGAACACGCCTAACCGCGCGCTGGAGATCGACGAGATCGCCGCAATCGTGGAGAGTTTTCGCACGGCGGCTGAACGCGGCGTGAAGGCTGGCTTCGACGGCGTCGAATTGCACGCGGCGAATGGCTATCTGTTCGACCAGTTCCTGCAGGACGGCAGCAACAAGCGCACGGATGCCTATGGCGGTTCGTTCGAGAATCGTGCGCGCTTTCTGATGGAAGCCACCCGTGCGGTGATTTCCGTGTGGGGCAGCAACAAGGTCGCCGTGCGTCTCGGACCGAGCGGCTCATGGGGCGATATGTCGGACAGCGATCCGGTCGGCCTTTTTACCTACGCCGCGGCCGAACTGGCCAGGCTCGATCTCGCGTATCTGCACCTGATCGAGCCGCGCATCGCCGGCAATGTCGAAGATGAAAGCCGCGATCCGAACCCGGTCGCCGCGCAGACGATCCGTCAACACTACGCGGGGACGATCATCGCCGCGGGCGGCTTCAAGCGTGAATCGGCGGAAGCGGTCCTCGCCGATGGCGATGCCGACCTCGTTGCGTTCGGCCGCGATTTCATCGCCAATCCGGATCTGCCGGAACGGTTGCGCCGCAAGCTGCCGCTCAATAGGTACGACCGGCCGACGTTCTTCGGTGGCACGGAAGTGGGCTACACGGACTATCCGTTTTACGAGGAAGAGACGGTCAGCGCATAAGTGCGTTGATGGTCGAAGCGCGTCTTGTGAAAGCCGGTGTGTTCAGTGTGTTGCTGAATACGCTGGTTTTTTCGTGCGACGGCGACCTTCGTTGAGAAGTCCCGAGCGCCACCAGGCGGCAGACTGAAGCTCAATCAAGCGTGGCCAGCAGCCGTTGCCGCCGCGGCGGAAACCGGAAACAGATGCTCGCTCAGGTAATCGACGAAGACTCGCGCTTTGGGCGAGATCTGTCGCCCGGACGGCCACAGCGCGCGAAACACGGTGGGCGTATCCGTGTACGGCTGCAGCACGGCAACCAGCGAACCCCGCGCGAGCTGGGCGCGTATCGTGAAGTCGGGCACGCAGGCAAGGCCCAGGTTCTGTTCGGCGAGCATGGTCAAAGGCTCGACGGCGGTGGCGATGGCCACCGTCGAAAGCTCGATGTCCAGCGTTTCGCCGTCGCGGATCAACGGCCAGCGGCGCAGTTTGTTGGAGGTCGGAAAACGGTGTTGCAGGCACGCGTGGCCGCGCAGCTGTTCGGGTTCGGTGGGCACGCCGCGCTGCGCGAGGTAAGCGGGCGAACCGACAATCACATGCCGGAACGTGCCCATCGCGCGCGTGACGAGCGTTGAGTCGGCCGCGTCGCCGGTGCGGGTCACGACATCGAAGCCTTCCTCGATCACATCGACCATGCGGTCGGAGAAGTCGATATCGAGCACGATGTCCGGGTACGTCTTCATGAAAGCGGCAATCACCGGCATCATCAGCGTGCTCACCATGGGCATGCTGACGCGCAGCAGTCCGCGCGGTGCGGAATTGGCGAGCGCCAGTTCGGACTCCGCCGCTTCGATTTCTCCGATGATGCGCTGGCAGCGCGTCAGAAAGATCGCGCCCTCGGGCGTCAACGCAATGCTGCGCGTGCTGCGGTGAAAGAGGCGCACGCCGAGCCGTCCTTCGAGCCGCGAGATCGCCTTGCCGACCGCTGACGACGAAATGCCCAACTGGCGGCCCGCTTCAGTGAAGCTGCGGGTTTCGGCGGCGCGCACGAACACGTTGAGCGAGCCGAACCGGTCCATGGCGCCCGGCGAAGCGCTGCTCTCGCCGCCCGCAGGCGGCGCCGGAGAGCGCGCCGCGACTGCGGCGGGACGGCCTGCGTAATTGGACGGCGTCATCGGGAGCTCCTTGTCAGGCCCGCTGCAAAACGCTGGAAAACAGCACTTCCTTCAGATTGACGACCGGCGCCGGATCACGCTGCGCTTTGGCGAGCAGAAACGCGCCTTGCATCGACGACACGATGAACGTGGCGAGTTGCTCGCAGTTCGTATCGGCTCGCACCTCGCGCGCCGCCACGGCGGCTCGCAGACAATATAGAACGGACTTTTCGATTTCGGCGAAGATCGCATTCAGCCGCGAGCGGATCGCTTCGCTGTCGCTCGAGTCGGCGGCGAAGTTGCCCAGCAGGCAGCCATTGCGCGAATCGTTCTGGCTGATGAGCCTGATATGCACGTCGATGTATTTGCCGAGACGGTACAGCGGTTTCAGTTCGTCGTTGAGCAGCGTGTCGTGCATCTCGCCACGCGCCCGCTCGAAATACAGTTCGATCACTTCGAGGCCGAATGCTTCTTTCGACGTGAAGTGGTTCGTGAACGAGCCATGCGGTACGCCCGCCGCCTTGACGATGTCCCGCACGCTCGATCCGTTGAATCCGAATTCGTGGATGACGCGCATGCCTTCGGCGATCAGCGTGTCTTTGTGTGAAGGTTTCGGCATGGTCGGAAGCTCTCTGGCAATACAGGCGCCCCGCATTGTGTCATGCACAAGTGCGGGGCGGCGCATGGGTGGACCGCGTCAGTCCAGTTCGATATGGCGGCCGCTGTTCGATGATTCTACGGCGGCGTCGAGCAGCCTGTGCAGACGGACCGCGTGCTCGAAGCTCGGCGCGGTGCGGCTGCCGGTGCGGACGTCGTCGGCGAAGGCGGCGTACAACTGGGCCAACTCCAGCACGGCCGACGGCAAATCCGACGGCGGCAGCCGGTCATACGACGCGGGCACCGGCAGCGCCGCGAGCGGCAGGTTGTTGCCGTGCGCGCCTCCGATCACGTAGTCGTCGCCGACATTGCCGAACGCCGAACGATTGGTGATGCGCAGATCGCCTTCCGTACCGGTGATATCGATCTGCACGCCCGAGCCGTTGCGCTTGCCGCCTTCGATATGCACGGATACCACCGCGCCGTCTGCCAGGCGGCCCGCGAGCACGAGCTGATCGGGCGTGGTGGTCGGCATGACTTCGCCGGTCTCCGCGATCGTCACCTGCTCGAACTGATTGACGCTCAATGCGGCAATGCTGTGCGGCCAGCCCGTCGCGTCGAACAGCATGTCGAGGAAGTGGCCTGCGTAAATCGCAATCACGCTCGAGAAGTTTTCCGGAGGCACGGTCCAGCGCAGCGATTGCGAACGCAGCGCCTGGAAGTAATTCATGCTCACGTGAATGCGTACCGAGCGCAGCTTGCCGACGTAGCCTTGCGCGATCAGATCGCGCATGTAACGGTTGTGCGGCGCGAGCCGCCGTTGCAACCCGACCACGTGACGCACATTGGCTTCGCGCGCAAGCTCGATCAATTCCTGCGAGGTTGCGACGCTCGGCGTCAGCGGCCATTCGCAATAGATGTCCTTGCCGGCTGCGATCGCGGCGCGCACGCCTTCCGCGTGCTGCGGCGCCGTCGTCAGAACGATGACCAGATCGACTTCGGGATGCTGGACCAGTTCGTCGAGTGAATCGACTACGTATTTGAAGCCGTAGCGTTCGGCGACGGCCTCGGCCGCTTCGTGGCGCTGGCTGAACACGGCGGTCAGTTCGTATTGGGGCAACAGGCTCAGCACGCGCACGTGCCCGTGTCGCGCCCAGTTGCCTACGCCGACGATACCGACCCGGATCGGGGCGGCACTGGATACTGCGGAATTTTCAGTCATTGGAACACCTGCGCGCTAGCGCGCGACGAGGCCGGCCGGAAACGCGACAAGCTGTTTCCGGCCGGCCCAAAGAACGATTGATCAGACGCCGGCGAACTGGTCGTTGAACTGCGTGACGAATGCGGCTTCGTTCGGGCCGGGGTTGTTGCGCATGGGACGGGCGATCTCGACCAGCGCTTCGTCGGCGTCCGTACCGAGTTCATGCATGGTCTGCTCGATGAACGGTGCAAGCGGCATGGCGCGCGGTTCATTCCTGCTATCGAGCAAGTCGGTCTGCACCCACGGCGGCGCGATTTCGACGACGCGCACCGACGTGTCCTTCAGCTTGAAGCGCAGCGATTGCGTGTACGAGTGGATCGCCGCCTTCGTCGACGAGTAGACGCCGGAGATGGCCATCGGCACGAAGCCGAGTACCGACGACACATTGACGATCGTCGCGTTGTCTTGTTGCTTCAGATGCTCGACGAGCGCGCCCGTCAGGCGGATCGGACCCATCAGGTTGGTGGTGAGCGTCGAGACGATCAGCGCGTCGTCGACCGGTTTGCTGAGGTCGTCGATCTGCATGATGCCGGCGTTGTTGATCAGCACGTTCAGCGACGGATACTGCGCGATCAGCTGCTGCGAGACCGAGGCGATGCTGCGCGGGTCCGTGATGTCCAGTTCGACCGACTGCATGCCGGGATTGGCGGCAATCGTTTCTTCGAGATTCGCCTTGCGGCGTCCGGCGATGATGACCTGATTGCCGAGCTTGTGAAACGCTTCGGCGAGTCCGCGGCCGATGCCCGATCCGCCGCCAGTGATGAAAATAGTGTTGCCTGTGAGTTGCATGATGGATTTCTCAAAGTGGATTCAGGGTCCGCGTCGTTGCCGGTGTAGGACCACGAAGCGCGATGGGTGGAATATGGACGAACGTATTAAACCCATCAAGCGGCTGGACGTGAATGCACAATTCCACTGAGACCAACAATGGTACAGGGGCGACGAGGCGCGTGGTCACGCCGTTCCATCCGACTGTATTTAAACCAGTACGATTGTATTTTTTCGTCAGATGGAAGGCGACGGGCCGCCGCCCGCTTGCGGATGAATCAATCGCCCGCTTTGCTCGACTCGTGGGCGCGGCGCAGCCGTTCGCGGCTATTGCTCAAGTGCATGCGCATGGCGGCGCGCGCGTCGTCCGGATCTTGCCGTTCGATCGCGCGGTAGATCATCTGATGCTCGCTGAGCACATTGCGCAGATGCTCGATATGGTCGAGTTCCGCGATCTCCGCGGAGCCGAGCCGCGTGCGAGGACTCACCGCGCGACCGAGCTGGCTGAGCACGTCGAAGAAATAGCGATTGCCGCTCGCGCGTGCGATCTGCAAATGAAACTCGATGTCGTGCGCGAGCGTGTCGGTGCTGCCGCGTTCGAGTTCGGACTCGAAACGCTCCAGCGCGCCACGGATCTGCTTGAGGTTCTGGTCGGTGCGCCGCGCCGCGGCCAGCGCGGCGGAGGCGGCTTCGACGTCGATGCGGAATTCGATGATCGCCATCGCGTCCAGCATGCTGGACAGATCGGCGGCCGGTAACTGCATGGATTTTTCCGTGGCGGGCGCCAACACGAAGGTGCCGATACCGTGACGCGTCTCGACCACCTTGGCCGCCTGCAGCCGCGAAATCGCCTCGCGCACCACGGAGCGGCTCACCGAGAGCTGCTTCATCATCGCGACTTCGGTGGGAATCCGGTCGCCCGGCCTCAGGGTGCCGCGGCGGATTTCATCGGAAAGGGTGGCCACCACCTTCTCAGTTAGGCTGCTCATTTCTGTGGCTGGTTGATTGTTCGGCTGGAAGTGCACACATTGCGCGTGCGAGTGGCATCGTACGACGCCTCGACATAGTCATCATAGCGTCTGTCCGGTTAAGAACGATTGGATTCTCGCGTTAGCGATGGGTTGCGCAGATGAGGTTCAGGCTCGACTTGACGGATGGAAAGCACGACTGTTTTTGATGTCATCAGACATCCTAGTTCGATTCGATGTGTTCATCTTTGCCAAGGGCTGGCTGGCCGAACAGTACGGCATTATAGAGCTATTTGGCAGGGTAAACACCGCATTGGAATCGCCTATAAAACCAAGGTAGACTGTCGTCAGACAACGTATCACGCATTTCAGGACGGAAAGCCGGCCTGCTTGAATGCGCCGCGTTGCGCTCGATCAGGCCGCCTGAGCGGCCGAAACTGGAGTCAATCTTGACCTCTGCTATCACCGCCGCCGACCCGCTCGAATCCGCAGTCTCCAAGGTCAAACGGCACGTGCTGCCGCTGTTTCTGATCATGTTCATCGCGAACTACATCGACCGCGTGAACATCGGCTTCGTCAATTCTCACATGCAGACGGACCTCGGCATCGGCGCCGCGGCTTATGGCCTTGGGAGCGGTTTGTTCTTCATCGGCTACGCGCTGTTCGAAGTGCCCTCTAACGTGTTGATGCAAAAGTACGGCGCGCGCGCGTGGCTCACCCGCATCATGGGCACTTGGGGGCTGGTCGCGGCGGCGATGGCGTTCGTCTGGAACGACACTTCGTTCTATGTGCTGCGGTTCCTGCTCGGCGTCGCCGAGGCCGGTTTCTTTCCCGGCGTGGTCTTTTACTTCACGCAATGGCTGCCGCAGAAGGAGCGCGGCAAGGCGGTGGCGGTTTTTCTCGGCGGCTCCGCGCTGGCATCGGTCCTGTCCGGTCCGATCACGGGCAGCCTGCTGTCCATTCGCGGCTTCGGTTTGCACGGCTGGCAATGGATGTTTCTGATCGAAGGGGGCTTTTCGATCGTGCTGTGCGCGGTGAGCTGGATGCTGCTGAAGTCGCGTATTCGCGATGCCTCGTGGCTGAGCGCCGAAGAGCAGAACGTGCTGCAAACGTCGATCGCGGCGGAGCAGGCCGAGCGCGAGGCGCACGGCGGCGCGCATCTGCCGGCCATGAAGCTGCTCAAGGATCCGCAGATTCTGTTGTTCTGCTTCCTGTACTTCGCGATTCAATTGACCATCTACGCGGCCACCTTCTGGCTGCCTACGATCATCCGCAAAATGGGCGGCCTGTCCGACTTCGAAGTCGGCATGTTCAACGCGATTCCGTGGCTCATCGCCATGTTCGCGATGTACTGCTTCGCGTTGCTGTCCGCAAAGTGGCGCTTCCAGCAAGCGTGGCTGGCTGTGGCGCTCGTCATCGCCGCGTGCGGGTTGTTCGCTTCGACCTCGGGTAATCCGGTGCTGTCGTTCGTGGCCATCTGTTTCTCGGCGATCGGTTTCAAGGCGGCGGCTTCGCTGTTCTGGCCGATTCCGCAGGGTTATCTGGACGCACGCGTCGCCGCGGCGGTGATCGCGCTGATCAACTCGGTGGGCAACCTCGGCGGATTCTTCGCGCCGGCCGCGTTCGGTTATCTGCAGCAACACACCGGTTCGATTACCGGCGGCCTGTACGGCCTCGCCGTGGCTTCGTTGATTGCGGCCGCGGCCGGTTTCCTGACCCGCAACCGGCGCGTGAACCACGACGTGCTGCCGGAATCGCTCCAGCATGAAGTCCACTGACTACACTGACTGACAGAACCGCCAATCATGCATCACGTACTTTCCGGTTTCCGTCCGGTGCCCGCGTCGGGCGCGATCGCACAGCGCCTTGATTTTCGCCGCCCGGCTCACTAACTTTTCCGGTCCAACATCATGTCCACGAAACCTACCGAATCGAACGCTACGCCGGTCGTCACTGAACTGCGCGTCGTGCCTGTCGCCGGCCGCGACAGCATGTTGCTCAATCTGAGCGGCGCGCATGGCCCGTTCTTCACGCGCAATATCGTCATTCTGCGCGACAGCGCGGGACACACCGGCGTCGGTGAAGTGCCGGGCGGCGAGAGCATCCGCAAGACCATCGACGACGCGCGTCCGCTCGTCGTCGGCCAGTCGATCGGCAATCTGCAAGCGGTCCTGAACAAGGCGCGCACGCAATTCGCCGATCGCGACGCCGGCGGCCGCGGTTTGCAGACCTTCGATCTGCGCACCACCATTCACGCGGTGACCGCGCTCGAAGCCGCGTTGCTCGATCTGCTCGGCCAGCATCTGGGCGTTCCCGTCGCCGCGCTGCTCGGCGAAGGCCAGCAACGCGACGAAGTGGAAATGCTCGGCTATCTGTTCTACATCGGCGAGCGCAAGAAAACCGATCTGGAATACGCGAGCGGCGCCGATGGCCGCGACGACTGGGAGCGCGTGCGCACCGAAGAAGCCATGACGCCGGAAGCAATCGTGCGGTTGGCCGAAGCCGCGCAGGCACGCTACGGCTTCAACGACTTCAAGCTGAAGGGCGGTGTACTTGCCGGCGACGCCGAAATCGAAGCCGTCACCGCGCTCGCCGAACGTTTCCCGAAGGCCCGCGTCACGCTCGACCCGAACGGCGCCTGGTCACTGGCGGAGGCGGTGCGCCTGTGCCGCGACAAGCACGACGTGCTGGCCTACGCGGAAGATCCGTGCGGCGCCGAAAACGGTTATTCGGGCCGCGAGGTGATGGCCGAGTTCCGCCGCGCGACCGGCTTGCCGACGGCGACCAACATGATCGCCACCGACTGGCGCCAGATGGGTCACGCGATCCAGTTGCAGTCCGTGGATATTCCGCTGGCCGATCCGCACTTCTGGACCATGCAGGGCTCGGTGCGCGTCGCGCAGATGTGCAATGACTGGGGCCTCACGTGGGGTTCGCACTCGAACAATCACTTCGACATTTCGCTTGCGATGTTCACGCACGTGGCGGCCGCCGCGCCCGGCAAGATCACGGCGATCGACACGCACTGGATCTGGCAGGACGGCCAGCGTCTGACGCGCGAGCCGCTGCGGATCGTCGGCGGCAAGGTCAAGGTGCCGCAGGCCGCGGGGCTCGGTATCGAACTCGATATGGATGAGATCGAGAAGGCGCACGCGTTGTATCAGCAGCACGGCCTGGGCGCGCGCGACGACGGTGTGGCCATGCAATACCTGATTCCGAACTGGAAGTTCGATAACAAGCGCCCGTGTCTGGTGCGCTGAACTCACGATGACCCGAGCGGCGGCGCGGAACACCGCGCGCGCTCACCGTACTTGACGCTATCCACGCCACTCACGTTATTCACGCCATGACTTCACCTCAAGAACTCAAAGCCATCGTTTCCGAAGGGCTGCTGTCCTTTCCCGTGACCGACTTCGACGCGCACGGCGATTTTCGCGCCGGTACTTATGCTAAACGTCTCGAATGGCTGGCGCCCTACGGCGCGACCGCGCTGTTTGCCGCAGGCGGCACGGGTGAATTCTTTTCGCTGACCAGAAGCGACTACACGAACGTGATCCGCACGGCGACCGAGACCTGCCGAGGCAAGGTGCCGATTCTCGCGGGCGCGGGCGGCCCGACGCGCGTGGCGATCGAGTATGCGCAGGAAGCCGAGCGGCTCGGCGCAAACGGCGTGCTGCTGATGCCGCATTATCTGACCGAGGCGTCGCAGGAAGGCATTGCGGCGCACGTGGAGCAGGTGTGCAAGTCGGTGCCGAACATCGGCGTGATCGTCTACAACCGGGCGAATTCCAGGCTGAACGCGGACATGCTCGAACGTCTCGCGGACCGCTGCCCGAACCTGATCGGCTTCAAGGATGGCGTGGGTGAAATCGAAGCGATGGTGACGATTCGCCGCCGCCTCGGCGACCGCTTCTCGTATCTCGGCGGACTGCCGACCGCGGAGGTCTACGCAGCGGCTTATAGGGCGCTGGGTGTGCCGGTGTATTCGTCGGCGGTGTTCAACTTCATTCCGAAGACGGCGCTGGAGTTCTATCGCGCGGTCGCCGCCGATGATCATGTAACGCAAGCGAGGCTGCTCGACGAATTCTTCCTGCCGTATCTGGCGATCCGGAATCGCCGTGCGGGTTACGCGGTGAGCATCGTGAAGGCGGGCGCGAAACTGGTGGGTCACGACGCCGGTCCGGTACGCGCGCCGCTGACCGATCTGACCGACGAAGAGTTGGCACAACTCGATGCACTGATCAGGAAGCTCGGCGCGCAATAAGGCAGGCGCCGGTTCTTCTGCGAATACGACGCCGCGATGCACGTGCGGCGTTCGTCTCGACGGTTAGGACGGCCGCTGCAATTCTCATGCGATTACAGCGGCCGGAAAGCGCAACGTGGTCAATGCGGCATGTGCTCAACAGGTCGCGCCTTCAGCCCTTGTGAAACACCACGTGCGAAATCCGCTGCACCAGCAGCGCGGCCGCCAGCGCCGCGACCGCGGTCAGCCACACGCCGATATGAATCGACTGCACCAGCGCATTGCGCGCCGTGTCGATCAAGGCGAGCGTATCGAGCCCTGACGGCTTCATATCCGCGATCAGCTTCAGACGCGACGCTTCATCGATCAGAATGCGCAGGTCGACGAAGCGCGGCCGCCATTGCGACGCGACCGGCTCGCCGAGCACGCTCATCGTGCGCGTGACCACATCGCGGTAATGGTGCTGCACCACGGTCGCGACAATGCTCGTGCCCAGCATCCCGCCCACCATGCGCGTGGATTGCAGCAATGCCGTCGTGATGCCGAAGCGTTCGCGCCCGGCAATCTCCTGGCCGAACACATTCAGATTGTTGAGGATGAAACCGAGGCCGATGCCGACTGCGCCCATCGGCAATTCGATCCACAGGTGCGGCGTGTCCGGATTCGCAAACGCCAGCGCAATGGACGCGATGAGCAGCAGTGCGAAGCCGATCGACAGAGTCTGCGTGGGCTTCTTCATGTGAATCACGATGCGCGTATTCACCAGACTGCCCAGCGCGATACAGGCGGCGATCGGCGTGGCGAGCAGCCCGGCCTGTTGCGGCGACAGTCCGAAGCCGCCTTGCAGCAGCAGCGGCGCGAAGAAGATCAGTGAGAACATCACGAAGCCCGACAGCATGCCGAGCGTGAACAGCGTGACGAGTTGCGGGTCCTTGAACAGGTCGAGCGGAATGATCGGATGCGTGGCGCGCTTCTCGCAGATCAGCAGTGCAATCGCGCCCACGACCACGCAGGCGGCCAGCATGAGATTGCCGGCGGTCAGGCCGTTTTTCGGCACTGCTTCGATGAAAGCCTGCAGACCGCCGAGCACGGCCGCGACCAGCGCCGCGCCGAGCCAGTCGATCTTCACGTCGCCTTCATGCGGACGCCGGAAGCTCGGCAGATGCGCCCAGATGAAATAGAGCGCTGCCGCGCCAACCGGCAAGTTGATCAGGAAGGTCGAGCGCCAGCCCCAGTGTTCGCTCATCCAGCCGCCGAGCGAGGGTCCGCCCGCGGTGCCGATGCCGTACGCGGCCGCCATCACCACTTGCCAGCGCACCCGCGCGCGCGGATCGGGAAACAGATCGGGAATCGACGCGAACGCCGTGCCGACCATCATCCCGCCGCCGACGCCTTGCAAGCCGCGCGCGATCACGAGAAACAGCATGTCGTTGGCGGCGCCGCAGAGCACCGACGCCACCGTGAACGTGATGACCGCGGCAATCACGAAACGCTTGCGGCCGAAGTAGTCGCCGAGCCGCCCGAACACCGGCACCGTCACCACGGAAGCCAGCAGATACGCGCTGGCGATCCACGCGTAGTACTCGAAACCATGCAATTCGGCGACGATGGAAGGCAGCGCGGTGCTGACGACCGTCTGGTCGAGTGCGACCAGCATATTGACGAGGCCGATGCCGAGCATGGCGAACAGGGCGTTTCGGAACGGCAGGGCAGTGGCAGTCGGATTCACGGATCTGAGGGAAAGCTTTGCAAAGTGGACGCTGCGCGGCCGGCGCAGGTCAGGGTCTTGACAACGGGTGGCCCTCTAGTTGTCTGACCTCTTGGGGAAAGGATTATACGGGTTTCCCCTTATTCGAAACTATTCTCTGGACTCTCCGGCAAAAAAAATGCCGTGCGCAGCCGGCACGGCATGATTGGGGGGCGAGGCGGCAAGCCGCGTTCGGTTTGCGCGCGCGGGCCGGTCGGCCCGCGCCCTGCAGCCTCGGCAAGCAGCCTTAGCCGAAGCTCGGACTTTTGCCGAGCGCCATCGCCATCGCTTGCAGCGCGACGAGATAGCCATTGGCGCCGAGTCCGCAGATCACGCCGGTCGCCGCGCGCGAGATCAGCGAGTGGCGATAGGTTTCATCGCGCTTGTGGATGTTGGTGATGTGCAGCTCGATCAACGGTCGCTCGATCAGCTTCACCGCGTCGAAGACCGGCACCGACGCGAACGAAAAGCCCGCCGGATTGATGATCACCGCGGCGTCACGCTCGAACGCTTCCTGCAGCCAGTCGACCATGGTGGCCTCGCTGTTGGTCTGGCGGAACTCGCATGTGAGTTCGAGTCGGGTCGCGAGCGCTTCCACCTGCTGCTGGATTTGCGCCAGCGTGGTCGTCCCATACAGATGCGGCTCACGCTTGCCGAGCATGTTCAGGTTCGAGCCATTCAGTACGTATACGAGTTCAGTCATTGTTCAGTCGCCTGTTTGCAAAAATTCGGTGATTCAGCGTCACGCCGCGGCGTCGCGTGTCTTACGTGCGATGGCATTACGTGCGATGGCTGTTGCCCACGCCCGCAGACGCGAAGTTCGCCTCACCCGTGACGGCCGCCGTCGAGTCGGTGCGGTTCATGTCGATGCCGAGGGTTTCGCGTGCCGTCAGGATCATCACCAGCGAAATCACGTTGAAGACCACGCACACGGCGACGACGCCCCACGGCGAGCCGTTGCACACGGCAAAGAGCCACACGGCCAGCACCGGCATCGGGCCGCCCGCCACCAGGTTCGCGCCGGTGTAAGCGAGCGCGGAGCCGGAGTAGCGCACATTGGTCGGGAACGCTTCGGCGAACGCGACCGGCTGAATGCCGCTTTGAAACTGCGTGAAGCCGAGGAAGAAGCCCATCGCCGCGAGCATCGGTACAAAGTTTTTGGTGTCGAGAATCTGGAAGTACACGAAGAGCATCAGCAAGGTCGCGGTCGAGCCGATCGCGAGCGCCTTCTTGCGGCCGATCCTGTCGCTCAGCATGCCGCCGGCGAGCGCACCGACGATCGCGCAGACATTGGCGCCCATCAGCAGCAGAAAGCCGGTTTGCTTGGGGATGGCGAGCGTCTTCGTGATGTAGCTGAGCGAGAACACCACGATCAGATAGAAGATCGCCGCGGGTCCGCAGAAGAACAGCATCCAGCGCAGAACGGTTCTCCAGTGCAGGCGCAGTGCATCGCGCAGCGGGCTGCCCACGTGCACGACTTCCGTTTTACGCAGTGCGACGAAGGCGGGCGTTTCGCTGACTCGCAAGCGTATATACACGCCGACGATCACGAGAATGAAGCTCAGTATGAAAGGGATACGCCAGCCGTACGAGTCGAATGCCTGCGCCGACATCGTGGACGACAGCAGAAGCAGCACGCCGTTGGCCATGATCTGACTCAGCGGCGAGCACAGGCCCAGCAGCCCGGAGTACTTGCCGCGTCGGTCGGCGCTGGCGTGTTCGATTGCCATCAGCTGCGCGCCGGTCGACTCGCCGCCCAGCGCGAAGCCTTGCAGAATGCGCAGCAGCACCAGCAGGACCGGCGCCCATACGCCAATGCTCGCGTAGGTCGGCAGCAGACCCATCAGCATCGAGGCGAGGCCCATCACCGTGACGGTGCCGAGCATGAGGTTGCGCCGCCCGAGTTTGTCGCCCAAATGGCCGCAGATGATCGCGCCAAGCGGCCGCGCGGCGAGCCCCACGCCGAAGGTCGCGAGCGAGGCGAGCAGGGCGGACGTCGAGTCCATCGAGGGGAAAAACAGTTTGGGCAAAACCGTGGCGGCCAATGCGCCGTAAAGCGTGAAGTCGAACCACTCGAGCGCGGTGCCGACGGCCGCCGCCGTGACCGCTCGCGTGCGCATCGCGGCATGCGTGCCTTGTTGCGTTTCCTGAATCATGTTGTCTCCTTAACCGTCGCCGCACGGGATGCAGGCCGCGCGCGATGATCGCCGCCAACCGTTCCCCGCTCTCTTGTCTGACCGATGAATTCGGGGCGCTTTTGCCTCGCTGTGAGCCTCGCGCCGCCTTGAGACCAAGGTTATCACCCCTGGGTGGGATGCCGTTCCAGGGTGGAATTTGATCTCATAATGTGCAAAACTGCCAGGCGAACATCTGGAAAAGACGGAGACCGATATGCCCGGCGTCACGGAGCGCACCCTCGCGGTACTCGAATTTCTCGCCACGCAAATGGAGGGAACGCCGCTCGCGATGATCGCGGATGAGCTCGATATTCCGCGCAGCGCATGCCATCGCCTGCTCGTCGATCTGAAGCAATGCGGTTATGTGCGGCAGTTGCGGGAGCATGGCGATTACGTGCTCACCACCAAGCTCGTCGGCTTGGGGCTGGGTTTTCTTGCGACGTCCGGCATCGTCGACATTGCGCAGACCATGCTCGACCGGCTCGCCGAGACATCCGGCGAACTGGTGCGGCTGGCGATCGTGGACGGTGACCGGCTGACGTGGGTCGCCAAGGCGCAGGGCGCGCTGAAGGGTTTGCGCTACGACCCGGATATGGGCATGGACACGATTCTCTCGTGCAGCGCCACGGGCCACGCATGGATGATGACCATGACCGACGAACGCGCGCTCGAACTCGTATCGCGCCAAGGTTTCGGTCAACCGAAGCAATACGGTCCCAACGCGCCGACCACGATCAGCGGACTGCTGAAGTTCGTGCACGCCGCGCGTGAACGAGGCTACGCGACGATCAACGAAGTCTTTGCCCCCGGCATGACGGCAATGGCCGCGCCCGTGCAGCGGCGCGGCTATCCCGCCATGGGCGTGATCAGCATTGCCGGGCCGCTCGTGCGGCTCGACGAAAAACGCATGGCGAGTCTCGGCTCGACACTGCTCGCGGCCGCTTCGGAACTCGCCGCCGCGAGCCACGCGTCACCGCTGTTCAATCGAGGCCGCTAGCCGCGTGCGCGTATCACTGGGAATGATGCGTTCCGCCTTCAACCGGTCGAAAAGTTCGAAGAAGGCGTCGGGCGTGCTTTGATAATCGAGGAAGCCTGCCTGGCGGCTCTTGGTCATGTCCGTGAGTACTTCCATCGGACGGCCGAGGTCCGCGTCCGTGTGCCACCACGAGACGAGCTTGCCGACGTCGGCCTCCTTCAGATCGAAGCGCGCGGCGATATCGGACCATGCGTTGCTCGCATTCTGCATGCGGCCTTCCAGCGGACGTGCTTCGCCATCGAACGGTACCGCTTCGACACCGAAGTAGCCGGCGATTTGCGACCACATCCATTTCCAGCGAAACACGTCGCCGTTGACCACGTTGAAGTCTTCATTGCGCGCGTTTTTGGACGTGGCGGCCCACTCGAGATGGCGCGCGAGCAGGCGCGCGTCGGTCATGTCGGTGAGGCTGTTCCATTGCGCCTCAGAGCCGGGGAAGATGAATGGCTGGCCGGTCTGCTTGCACAGCGTCGCGTAGACGGCGAGCGTCACGCCCATGTTCATTGCGTTGCCGAGCGCGAAGCCGATGATCGTGTGCGGGCGATGCACGCTCCAATTGAAATCGTAGCGCTGCGCGGCGTCGAATAAACGGTCTTCCTGCTCGTAGTAAAAGTTGTCGACGGGTTGGCGGCCTTGCTCTTCGCGAAACGGTGTGATGGGCACCGCGCCGGTTGCATACGCTTCGAACGGGCCGAGGTAATGCTTGAGTCCTGTCACGAGCGCGGCATGTTCGAGCGTGCCTGATGGACCCACGGCGTCCATCACGTGACGCACCATCGCGCCGTTCACGCGAATGTTGTCTTTCTCCGTGGCCTGGCGCGACCACGCGGTGAGGAACAGGTGACTGAATGCTTTGCCGGCCAGTGCCTCGCTGACGGAGTCGGCCGATTGCAGGTCGGCCGTAATCGATTCGATGGCCGGCGACACCGCTGTGCGTCCGCGCGAAAGTCCGGCGACATGCCAGCCATTCGAAAGCAACTGGTCCGCAAGATTGCCGCCGACAATGCCGCTTGCGCCGATGATGAGTGCTCGTTTTTCCATGAGAGTAAAGCTCGGTGAGTGATGGTGGCGGTGACAGGAAAGTGACCCGCGTCACGCGCGTGCAGATGCCGCACGAGGCTCGTGACGATGGTTTTCAGTCGCTCGCCGCTGGCGTGCGCGTGGCCGCCAGAACCGCGTCGGTGATCGTGTTCTCGTCGAGATTGCGCGTGACCGTGGCGTCTGCTTCCTGTCGGTCATGCGATTATCGGCTTGTTTGGAAGCGGGCGCAGGCGAGTGAATTGCGCTGCGCGCGTCGTTCAACTCTTCGCCCAGGCCGCCGCCATCTCCATCGCGAAGTCCCGATAGGATCGCGGCTGCCGGCCGAGCAACGTCGCGAGGCGATCGATTTGCGCTTGCGATGCCACCGCGCCGTCCTGCTGATAGCGACTCATCATCAGACGCATGTCGTAAGCGAGCCAGCCTGGTGCGGCCGCCTTCAGACGCTGTTCCAGCACATCGAGGTCATCGCCGCCGTAGCGCACCGTGCGTCCCAGCGCTTCGGCCCAAATCGACACCACGGTTTCCGACGTGATCGCGTCAGGGCCGACCAGTTCATACGTTTCGCGCGGCAGGCGGCTTGCGGCACGCTCCCGGCGCAGCAGTTCGCGCGCGGCGGCCTCGCCGATATCGCGCACATCGACCATGGAAATACCTTTGGCGCCGATCGGCATGCCGTACACACCGTGCGTGTGCAATGGCTCTTTCTGGCGCACATCGTTCTGGATGAAATACGCGGGACGCAGCACGGTGGCCGGCAGATCGCAGTGTTCGATCATGCGCTCGACCGTATGCTTGCCGGTGAAGTGCGGCACGTCGACATACTCGGCGCCCTTGAACACCGATAGATACACCACGCCTTTCACACCGGCTTCGCGCGCAACGCTCAGGGTCTGCAGCGCTTGTGTCAGTTCGTCCGGGGCATTGGGTGCGAGCAAGAACAGCGTGCTGACGCCGTTCATCGCGCGGCGCAATCCGTCCACTTCGGACAGGTCGCCCTGGACAGCGGTGACGCCATCCGGGAATTGCGCTTTTTCCGGCGTGCGAGTCAACGCGCGGACTTGCGCGCCGCTGCCGCTCAAATGCTCGAGAACCTGCTTGCCGACTACGCCTGTGCTGCCGGTTACGAGGATCGCCATGACTTTCTCCTTGGGTTGGGTGGGCTGGAAGCCAGCCCGTAGACACACAATAGATGTTCCATTTGAGCAGCGAAAGTGCAAAAATTCAGACGCCTCGTCTCATATTTGGAACGAACATGGATTTGACATCGCTTGCCGATTTCAATGCCGTTGCGCTGCACGGCGGCTTCGGCCCGGCCAGCCGGGCGCTCGACCGCCCCAAGGCCACGCTGTCGCGACGCGTGGCGGAACTGGAGGAATCGCTTGGCGTGCGGTTGATCGAGCGGGGTTCGCGCATCTTGCGGCTAACGGAAGAAGGTCTCGTGCTGCACGAGCGCACGCGGGGGCTGATGGCGGAGATTCAGGAGGCAGGTGAAGCAGTGGCGTCGCGCGCGCCGGTGCCGCGCGGGCGATTGCGGATCAGCGCGCCGGTCGTGTTCGCGCACGTGGTGCTGGTTCGGATCGCGACGCGTTTTGCGTTGGCCTATCCGCAGGTCGAACTCGAGGTGATTGCGGAGGACCGCGTCGTCGATCCGGTGGAGGACGGCTATGACCTGGTCATCCGCATCGATCCGCCGCGTGACGAGCAGCTCGTCGGGCGGCGCATTCTCGGCGACGAACGGCTCGTGGTGGCGGCGCCCACAGTGTCGATACCGTCTGGGCCTGCCGGTGAGGCTGGCTCGTTGGCGTTGGCGGTGCCCGCGGTCGTGCTGGCTGCGGCATCGACGGACGCGATCTGGAGCGTGCGCACGGAAGATGGCCTGAGAGCGCTCGCGCCGGTGCCGGTGCTGCGGCTCTCATCGCTGCTGATGGTGCGCGACGCCGTGCTCGACGGGGTGGGCGCGGCGCGCTTGCCCCGGTTGCTGGTCGAGCAGGATGTGGCGGCGGGACGGCTCGTTTGCTGGGGAGCGGAGGATGGGCCGCCGGTTGAGATCTGGGCGCTCTATCATTCGCGGCGTCTGTTGAGCGCCAAGGTGCGGGCGTTCATGGATCTGTTGCAGGACTTGGCGGGGCGGGAGGGGAAGCTGGGTTGATGGAGGCGTCGATCACGGCTTGGTCATGGATGACCGGCGAGCCCGTGCGTGACCGATGACGCACGTTGTCGGAATCGCGTGCGATAGTCGGCAAGGAAATGATCATGAACACCGTCGCCGATATCAGGACGTAGCTCGCCCGTGGTTGGCGTGGTATCCCAAAAACATGAATCAGTGACTTCCTGCTAGCTTTACGCCGTCGTAAGCGACAGGACTTGGTGATGGGCGGCATTGAACTGAAAACAGATTCGTTGCAACGGTGGATGATGTACAGCAAGGACGCCTGCGGCAGTGGGCGAATTTTTCCGACTACTGAGCAGAAGCAGGCGCGATTTTCGCCGCTGCCCTGATAACCAGGCTCTACGACGAGCCAGCCAGCAATCGCACCTATACCGATCCTTGCGCTCATGAAAACAAAACACAACTATCACGATGCCGAACTCGTCGGCTGCGCCTACTCGCGCACCGATTCCGCCCTCCTGCTCAGTTTCGAATGCACTGACGGCACGACACCGAAACTACTGTTTTCTGGCGTTACCTCAATGCGCGCCAACGATTTCAGTCAACAGAACGTGGTGTCCCGTCTCCTGATTTCGCCGACGTATGAGTTCACGCCGGTGGAATCGCGGGCCTATGTAAACTGGGCGAACAGCCGGCACGACTATCAAGCGGCGATGACGGACGAAAAAGCGCGGACGATCGCCGCAGACATTGCCACGAACAGGTCTGTCCTGTTTGTACTGGAGCCGTCCGTCGGAGCGGAGGTCGTTGCGCTATGCACAGGCATGCAGGAGATCGACTGAACTGCGTCGGGCTTGAGTTGCATGCGAGCCGTTGATAACGAAAGGAGCGTGCGAGCCTGCATCAAAGAATGAGCGCCGAATCGGCGCCCACCCCACACCCTCACTTGGGCCGCCGCACCGCCCGCACCTTGCCGCTGCTCCCGCCGCCGCAAAAGAACCGGTCGCCGCCATCGGATTCAAGTCCCGACACGCTGACGCCGGACGGCATCTCCAGCCGCTCCCGAACCTCACCGTTGCGCGGATCGATTCGCCGCAATTCACTTTGATCGCCTTCCCACGTGCCGTGCCAGAGTTCGCCGTCGACCCACGTGACGCCGGTCACGAACCGATTGGACTCGATGGTGCGAAGAATCGCGCCCGTCTGCGGATCGACTTGATGGATCTTGCGCTCCCGATACTGCCCGACCCACAGTGTCCCTTCGGCCCATGCGAGCCCGGAGTCACCGCCGCCGCCCGGCGCGGGAATCGTGGCGAGCACATCGCCGGTCCTGGGGTCGATCTTCTGGATACGGTCTTCGGCGATCTGGAACAGGTGCTCGCCGTCGAAGGCAGTTCCCGCGTGCGCAGCGACGTCGAGCGAGCGGACCGTTTTGCCGCTTTCCGGATCGAGCGCGTTCAACGCGTCGCCGGTCGCGAACCAGACGTGCTGGCCGTCGTAGGTGACGCCATGCACCCGGTCTATCCCCGGAAAGGGCCCGTACTCGTTGATGATTTCGGCGGCCGATTGTTTCATGGTTTATCCCTCGTGGTTATCGTGTGGACATCCTAATCAATCGGCAATGGAGCGGGGAGTAACAAGGTCGTCGTGAATCCAGGCATGGGCGGCGTCATCCAGCGACGCGCCCGTCCTCGTCCGAGCGACTGCACCTTGTCTTGAGCCGCGAGCGTATCGAGGCTTCGCTGCACGGTGCGCTGGCTCGCGCCAAGCGCGAGCGCGAGGGCCGAGCTCGACCACGACTCACCGTCGGCGAGCAAGGCAAGCACGGGCGCATGTTTGTCCTCGACAGGCCGCGCCAGCACGACCACCTCGTGCGCGTGCCGCGGCACCAGCGCGAACCCGCGCGGCGTCGCGCTCACGCCGGCCACCGTGCGAAGCACCGAACGCAGCCGCCCAAGTTCGACCCGCAGGCGCGCGCGATGCGATTCATCGGCGGCCTTGGCCCGGAAGGCTCGCGCAACGAGCTCGTCGCGCGACACGTCCTCCGGCCACGCTTCGGCCAGCACGCGTGCAAGCACGAACAACACCGGACGGCCGGCCAGCGAGATCGCCGCGCCCGCGTCGCGCACGACGTGGCGGCACGCGTCCACGATCAATGCCTTCGATGCCAGCAGCGCTTCCACCTCGTCGAGCAACAATGGGCGCTCTTCGCCACACGCGAGCAGTCGTGCCGCGGGTGCGTTCAGCACGAGCGTGGCGTTGTCGACCTCCGCGGTCAGTGCGTGGATACCCGCGAGACCCGCGGCGCGCCGGGCTCGCTCGAGCGCGGCGCGTGCCGCTTTGGTCTGAAGACGGCGCAGCGCGACACCCGCCACGACCAGTTCGTGCGCGGTTCTCAAGGCCGGTGGAAACGGCGTGGGATCGAGCCCGGCAAGTGCGCGTTCGGCTTCGTCGAGACGCCCGATCAGCAGCAGGCGCCGCACCGCGAGATAGCGCGCATGAGCGGCGTTGAGCCGGTCGCCGTGCGCTTCGAGCGTGGCCCGTGCGGCTTCCAGCGCTTTAGTCGGCCAGTTCAGATCGCGCGAGACGAGCGCGATCTCGGCCTCGGCGACGACACAGCGCGCGCGGGCCACCGGCTCTTTCGCGCCGAAGGCGCGCGCGGCGCTTCGCACGAGCGCTTTCGCCCGAACCAGATCGCCGAGTTGCGCCATGGCGATGCCGCGCAACGCGAGCGCGGGCGCGTCGTCGCGCAAAGCGACGCGGTTCAGCGCGCCGAGCGGATCACCCGCGGCGAGCGCGCGCGCCGCCGCTGTCACTAGCGAGTCCATGGTCCAGGCGAATCACGCCACACTTGTCACTCCCGTCGTTCGAAGCCCGGGGCTAATCTAGCACGACCAACCCACAGCACTTCGCATAGCGAAGCAAGGAGGCAAGCATGACGACGAAACACAGCATCGGCACACGGGAAGAATGGCTGGGCGCGCGGCTCGAACTGCTCGAAGCGGAAAAGGCGCTCACGCGGCAGAGCGATGAACTGGTCCGGCAGCGCCAGGCACTGCCCTGGGTCCGAATCGACAAGGCATACCGGTTCGAGACCGATGAAGGCAGCGCCTCGCTGGCCGATCTCTTTCGGGGACGCTCGCAGTTGCTCGTCTATCACTTCATGTTCGGCCCCGACTACACCGCGGGCTGCCCGTCGTGTTCGGCGGTCGCGGACGGGTTCAACGGCTCGGTGGTCCATCTGGCGAATCACGACGTCGCAATGACGGCGATATCGCGGGCGCCGCTCGCGAAGCTGCAGGGGTACAAGCGGCGCATGGGATGGACGTTTCCGTGGGCATCGTCGGCCGGCAGCGACTTCAACTTCGACATCAACGTCTCGTTCACCGAGCAGCAGCAGCGCGAAGGAAGCGTCGAATACAATTTCCAGCGCGGCGGCCATGCGATGGATGCGGCGCCGGCGCCGGCGCCCGTGGTCGAGTTCGCGACCGCCTGCGGAACCGACGCGCCGACGTATTCGCTCGACCGGCCCGGTATGAGCGCATTCGTGCTCGAAGACGGCGTCGTGTACCACACGTATTCCACTTACGGACGCGGTGTGGACGCGCTGTGGGGCATGTATCAGTGGCTCGATCGCGCGCCCAAAGGACGCAACGAAACGGGAGTGTGGTGGCGCAGGCATGACGAGTACGAGAAGCACTGACACTGCGCACGAGCACACCGCGCGTTGGCGAACGGGCAAACCGGCGCCGTATCCCGGCAAAGGGTTTGTCTCTACACAAAACATGCACGCGCTTGCCGATAAGTGAATCGGGTGGTCGCATTCATGCAACGGCGCGCCGATTCCAATATCGGCCCTGTTGCCTTGATGAGACCCGGCTCGATCATTCGATATCGTTGCGAGGCGCGTGCATGGTCCGATTCAGTTTCACACAGAAACTCTGGCTGCCGCTGGTCGTCAGCCTCGTGGCACTTCTCGCGGTGTCGGTGTCGGCGGCGTGGCTGTCGCGGCAGACGCGCATCGAGGAGCGTAAAAACGATCTGGTGAACGTGGCGCATGTCGGGCTCAGTATCGTGACGGAATATGCGGCGCTGGCGCAAAGCGGCGCGCTCAGCGAAGCGGACGCTCGCCGGCAGGCGCTCGAACGGCTGCGCGGCATACGGTACGGCGAGGACGGCTATTTCCTCGTGATCGATTCGACACCGCGCATGGTCATGCATGCGATGAAGCCCGCGTTGAACGGCAAGGATCTCGCCAGCACCGCCGATGCCGACGGCCGTCACCACTACGTGACCTTCGCCGCGGTCGCGCAGGCGCCGAACGGCGGCTTCGTCGATTATGTGTTCCCGCATCCGCAGCAGCCGCCCGCCGCCGCGGTCGGCAAGATCGGCTACGTCGTGCGCTATGCGCCGTGGGACTGGATCATCGCAACGGGCGCTTACGTGGACGACATCGACGCCGCGTTCAAGGAGTCGCTGTATTTCGTCGGCGGAATCTTTGCCGGTGTTGCGCTGTTGCTGTCGGCGCTTGTCTCGCTGACCAATCGGAGCATCCAGCGCACAATCGGCGGCGATCCGGCCTACGTCGCGCAAGTGGCCGGCGAAGTCACCCAGGGCAACCTCGCGATTCCCATCGACATTCGCCAGGGCGATGAATCGAGCCTGCTGCATACGATGCAGCGCATGCGCGACGCGCTCGCCCACACGATCGAACAGATCAAGGGCGCAGCCGACAAGGTGGCGACGGGCGCGCGCGAGATTGCCGGTGGAAACGCGGATCTGTCCGCACGCACGGAAAATCAGGCGGCGTCGCTCGAGGAAACCGCGGCGAGCATGGAGCAAATGACGGCAATGGTCCGACAGACGGCGGAGAACGCGCAGACAGCGAGCCAACTGACCACCGGCGCGGAGCAGATCGTCAATCGCGGCGGCGAGATGGCGGCGCAAGCAGTATCGACGATGCAGGAGATTTCGACGGAATCGCACAAGATGGTGGAGATCATCGCGGTCATCGAAGGCATCGCTTTTCAGACCAATATTCTCGCGCTGAACGCCGCGGTGGAAGCGGCCAGGGCCGGCGACACAGGGCGTGGTTTCGCGGTCGTCGCCGGCGAGGTGCGCACGCTCGCGCAGCGCAGCGCGGCGGCGGCGAAGGAAATCCGGACGCTGATCAGCCGCGCGGTGGAGAAGGTCGGGAGCGGCGCCGAACTCGTCGGACAAACCGGCGCGACGATTGACTCCGCCCGCGAGGCCATTGCGAAAGTGTCGGGCGTCATGCGCGATATCGCGGCGGCCGCCGCCGAGCAGAGCGCCGGCATCAATCAGGTCGGCGACGCCGTCGCGCAAATGGATAGCGTAACGCAGCAAAATGCGGCGCTGGTCGAGCAGGCCGCGGCGGTGGCGCAGACGCTGACGGAACAGGCGAGGCTGCTGCAGGTCTCGATCAGTCAGTTCAATCTGGATCCGCAGGGTGCCGGTGACGAAGGCGGGCCGCTGCGGGTCCACCGCTCGCCAGCGACAGAAGCGCGTGGATTCGCGGCCGTCGTCTGAGTGTTATCACCCATCGGCGCGCTTGAACGCTTCGAATTGACACACCTGAAAATTGCAAACCGGCTCAGGTCTGTTATGTTCGCTGCTGAACCGTTCAATGCCTGTTCACATTCCACTCGCGATGCGGCGGCAGGCGTCGTGTCTGAACATGGCGGATTTTCGTTCCCGGAACACACGTTCGACGTGCCTATGGAGGACTGCATCTGGCCGGCGCAGCGCAAACTTCACTCGACAAGCCGCGACGAAAGTGCAATCCGATGGCGCAGGTCGCGGCCTGGAGCCGCCGCGTGGGCTGGCGCGCGGGCGTAGGCGGCGCGGGGCTGCTATTTTGCTTGCAGAGCGTGGCGGCGTCCGATGGCGGCGCGGGCACCGTCACACTGTATGGCGTGCTGGACACCAGCCTTGAAATAACCGACCCCGGCTCCGGCTGGACTCCACGCCTGGACTCGGGCGCCTATCGCGGTTCGCGGTTCGGCTTGCGCGGCAGCGAGCCGCTCGGCAACGGCACCGATCTGATCTTCACGCTGGAAAACGGCTTTAGCTCGGCCGACGGCACGCTTCAGACGCCCGGTGTTCTATTCAACCGACAAGCATGGATCGGCGCACGGAACGCGTGGGGCGAGGTGCGTTTCGGCCGGCAATATTCGCCGATCTATATCCCGTTCAAGGGCGACCTCGACGCGTTCGGCGCGGGCACGATCGCCTCCGGACTGAACAACCTGTCGAAGATCACGCCTTACGCCAGCAACGCGATTGCGTATTTCTCACCGGTCGTCGGCGGATTCAGCGCAACCGTCATGACGGCCATTCGCGATCCTTCAGAGAACGATGGCAACGGCATTGACGGATACTACGTCACCGCCGCCTATCAGATCGACAACCTCAGACTGTTATACGCGCGTCAGCAGACGCACGGCGCGGGCGCGCTGCGGGCGAATCTCGGCGGCGCGACCTACGCGATCGACAAAGTGCGAGTGTGGCTCGCGTTTTTCAACGGCGATGGCGGCACGCCGCTCTATCACGGCGCGGGCGGCTCGCTCTCGGCGCAATACAGCCTTTCCGCGAATGCCCGCGCGTCGCTGGGCTATGCGCACGTGCGCGACTATACCGGCGCCGGCGCGAGCGCCGACCAGTTCAGCGTGGCGTTCGAATACAACTTTTCGCGCACCTTGCTGCTCTATTTCAGCGCGGCCTATCTCGCGAATCACGACGATGCCAGCTTCACCCTGCGCGGCGTCAATGTGATTGGCCTGCCGGTTGCGTATCCTGGCGCGCCGGTCAAGGGCGTGCAGCTCGGCGTGCTGGAGCGGTTCTAGCATGCGCGACTGGCGCGGGCCGTCCGTTGTGTGATGAGGCGGATCGCGGAGCGAGTGTCATCGAGCCGGCGGCGTCGCAGCTGCCGCGCCGGTGTCGGTGCGCGGCGTCACCCGCCACACTGCATTGCCGACGTCGTCCGCCACCAGCAGCGCCCCACGCGTATCCACCGCGACGCCGACTGGCCGGCCCACGGCGTGACCGTCGGTAGTCAGAAAACCGCTCAGGAAATTTTCCGGAGCGCCAGCGGGTTGGCCTTTGGCGAATGGGATGAACACCACCTTGTAGCCGCTGAACGGCTTGCGATTCCATGACCCATGCTGACCGACAAAAGCGCCGCCGCGGTAATGCGCCGGGAACAGCGTCCGGTCATAAAAAGCCAGACCGAGTGATGCCGTATGGTTGCCGAGCGCATAGTCCGGTGCGATTGCCGTGGCGACCAGGTCGGGTCGCTGAGGTTTGACGCGCGTGTCGATATGCTGGCCGTAATAGCTGTAGGGAAACCCGTAAAACGCGCCGTCTTTCACGGCCGTCATGTAATCCGGCACGAGGTTGTTGCCCAGATCGTCCCGCTCGTTGACGGCCGTCCATAGCGCGCCGCTTTCCGGCTGCCAGGACAATCCGTTGGGGTTGCGCAATCCTGTCGCGAAGGGCCGCATCTGGCCGGACGCCACGTCGAATTCGAGAATCCGTGCGCGTCCGTCTTCTGCCCCGGCGCCGTTTTCTCCGGCATTGCTGTTCGATCCCACCGTCACGTAGAGATGTTTGCCCGAACGGTCGGCGAGGATGTTTTTGGTCCAGTGATGGTTGATCGGGCCAGCCGGCAAATCGGCCACCTTAACGCCAGGCGTGTCGACCTGGGTCGCGTCGGGGGTGTAGTCGAATCGCAGAATGGCGTCCGTATCGGCGACATAGAGTTGCTTGCCGATCAGCGCCATACCGAACGGCGAGTGCAGGCCACGAAGGAACACGGTCTGTTGATCGGCGACGCCGCTGCCGGTCGTATCGCGCAACAGCACGATACGGTCGGGGCTCGGCGTGCCGGCTCCCGCGCGTTTCATGACCTGCCGCCTGATCCAGCCGAACACGCCGCTTCCTTCGTCGTGTTGTTCGGGCGCGTTGCTTTCCGCCACGAGCACGTCGCCGTTCGGCAACGAGTAGAGCCAGCGTGGGTGAGTCAGCCCGCTCGCGAATTCCGTCACGACAAAGCCGTGCGGGGCGGTGGGACGAAAGTCGGTGGTCCGCGGCTGAACGGGCGCGACATTGACCGTGGTGATCAGTGACGATTCCGGCGCGGGCAGCGCTGGTGACGGCCCAAAGCCGGTATCGGTGGAACTCGACGGGCCTGCTGCGCACGCGGCCAGCGGCAGCAGCATCAATAAGGCAAGGCGGTTTAACTGACGCATCCGGCGCTCCTGACATTGAAAATGCTCGACTCATCATTGTCAGGCACAGCAAGATGCTTGCCCGACACCTGCGTGCCGGCGAGCATTGCCTCTTGAGCGGCTTGTTCTGTTAGTGCGTCTACCCCTAAAACGTCACCAGTTCACCTGGGAAGGAAACCCGCCGACAGTCGCCCTTCGTTTTCCACTGGAGATCCTTACGATGCGCTTGGCGGCAAATTCCTTCCCTGCGGCGCGCCCCGTTCGCATCGATCGGCCGGCCGCGGCGGCGGCTCTGCACAACTGCGGCGCCGAGGCTATGCTAGCGCTTTCGTCTACTTCGAGGAGCAACTGATGAAACAGGCAGCAGGTTCGATGATCACCTTTAGCCGGCCCGACGGCCAGCAAATCCAGGGCTATCTGGCCAAGCCACAGAAGCTGGAGGGCGCGCCCGCCATCGTCGTGATTCAGGAATGGTGGGGCGTCAACGACCAGATTCGCGGCGTGGCGGACCGGCTCGCGCAGGCCGGCTATCTGGCGCTGGTGCCCGATCTCTTTCGAGGCAAAACGACGGTGGAAGAGGAAGAAGCCCACCATCTGCTCGACGGGCTCAATTTCGGCGATGCGGCGACTCAGGACGTGCGCGGCGCCGTCCAGTATCTGAAGCAGCACGCGGCGAACGTCGGCGTGACGGGCTTTTGCATGGGCGGCGCTTTGACCTTGCTCGCGCTGTGCAATATCCCCGAAGTGTCGGCCGGCGTGGTCTGGTATGGCTTCCCGCCGCTGGAATATATCGACGCATCGAAAATCAAGGCGCCGCTGATCGGTCATTGGGCGACGCAAGACGAGTTCTTCGTGTCTGAAACGGTCGACGCACTGGAAAGCAAGTTGAAGGACGCGAATGTCGACGTCGAGTTTCACCGCTATCTCGCCCACCACGCGTTCGCGAACGAAACGGCGGTCGGCCCGGGCCGTATCGCCCGGACGCAGTTCGATCCGGTGTGGGCGCAACAAGCCTGGGATCGCACGCTGACGTTTTTCGGCCGCACTTTGTGGAAGTGAGCCGCGCGCTTGCCGCTTGAGACGCGCTCTGTCCGGCTAACCGCGTGTCACGCACCGGGTCGCGCCGGCGCGGACTGACGGAGTGCCGCCATGCATGGGCGGCATTCCGGAAACCTTCCACGCCGGGATCACAAATAGAAATGGGCGGCGTCGGAGGCGAGAAGACGTGGCGCCGAAAATCTCCTCAGCTTCAGGCGTGAGCGAGTCCATCGCCTCGCCGTTGCGCGGGCCGGTGCCGACCGGCATCACATCGCGCACCAGTGCATGTTCGGCGATCGCCGGCGTCTGCGCGATGAGGCCGCCGCCCCCACCCGTTTACCTATACTCCTCTCACTCTGCAAGGCCGCCCAATCGTCGTCATACCAACAAGACGGAGCCTCACATGTCTGTAGCCATGCGAAGCGCGGCCCTCGGGCTGCTGACATGTTTTGCCCTGGGTGCCTGTGTCGGCGCGCCTGCCGACTCCCGATGCGGCGAAGGGTGCAAAGCGCGCGGCCAGCTTCTCGATCACCGCGTCACATTGACGCTGAGCGCCGCGGCGTTTGCGAAATTGCTGGCGTCGAGCACGGGCGGCCAGCAGCTTGCGCGGATTGCCGGTGCGCCCACGTGCGGCATCGAGATCGTAAGCTTTCGCTACCGGACCATCGGCGGCGCGGGCGAGCCTACAAACGCGAGCGGCGCGTTGATGATCCCGTCAGGAAGTTCGGCGGCATGCAGCGGACCGCTTCCTCTGATGCTCTATGCGCACGGCACCACCGCGTATCGCAATTACAACCTCGCCGATATCACGCAAACGGACCCGGGCAACGGCGACGGTGCCGGGGAAGGCATTAGCGTGGCGGCCATGTATGCGGCACAGGGCTACATCGTGGTGGCGACCAACTATGCGGGCTACGCCGGCTCCGATCTTCCGTACCACCCGTATCTGAATGCCGACCAGCAATCCGCCGATGTGATCGACTCGCTGCGGGCGGCGCGCTCGGCACTCGGCGAGGCGAAGCCGGAAAGCGGGACGCGCGAAAACGGCAAGCTATTCGTCACCGGCTATTCGCAAGGCGGCTTCGTTGCAATGGCGACGCATCGCGCGTTGCAGGCGGCCGGCGTCAAGGTGACCGCATCCGCGCCGGGTTCGGGTCCGTACGCACTCGCCGCCACCGCCGACGCGCTCATCCAAGGCGAGGTCAACCTCGGCGCGACGCTCTTCTCGACGCTGATCGTGACGGGTTATCAGCATGCTTACGGGAATCTCTACCGCCAGCCCGGCGATTTCTACGAAGCGGCTTACGCGTCGGCTATCGAAACGTTGCTGCCGAGTCTGCAGCCGCTCAACACGTTGTTCACCACGGGCAAACTGCCGTCCGCGCATCTTTTCAGCAGCGAGTCGCCTGCACCGCGGTACGTCTCGATGACGCCGCCTGTTTCGCCGCCTTTGACGCCGCTGGCCTTGAAACCGCTCTTTGCCGCGGGCTTCGGGAATGCCAACCTCGTGCGCAACGCCTATCGCCTGACACTGCTGGAGGACGCCGCCGCCAATCCCGACGGCGCATTTCCCAGCCCGACCCTTGCGATGGAACCGGCCGCGAATCCGCTGCATCCGTTGCGCCAGGCGTTCAAGCGCAACGACTTGCGCAACTGGCTGCCGCGTGCACCTGTTCTGATGTGCGGCGGCAAGTCGGATCCCACGGTGTTCTTTTTCAATGCGCGCATCGAGCAGGCGTATTGGCAGAACGCCAACGTGCCCGCGGGGCTTACGTCCGTGCTGGATGTGGACTCTCCCGTAGTCGGACCCAACGATCCGTATGCGCGCGTCAAGCAGGGATTCGCGGGCGCGAAAGCAGAGGTCGCGAGTCAGGCCGCGGCCGGCGGCGCGACCGACGGTGGCGCGTCAGCGGTGCTGCGGGCCTATCACGGTGAACTGGTCGCGTCGTTCTGCATGGTGGCGGCGCGGGCGTTCTTCGCCCAGTTCTGAGCACGCGCAAGGCCGAAATTTCGCAGCGAGCGATGTTCGCAAAGTGCGGCTATCATGCGCAGACAACGAATCTGGCTGGGAAAAACCGTGACCACCGAGTCCGTGACGAGAGATACGGCTCCTGCGAACTGCGTCCATAGCCACTTTAGTACGCGTCACGAAGCGCCGCGCGCGCAATTGCCCGCGTGGCGCGACCGTCTGGGCCATTTTCTCGATGTACCCATTTCGCGCCGGCAACTGGCCGATGGCTTCAGCGGCCAGATCGACAGCTACCGTGTGGCCGATCTGGCATTCATGGACTGTCATACCGATCCGGTCTCGCAGACGCGATCCGTCGCGCGCATATCCACGGATTCGGTGCGCCAGTTCGTATTCCACGTGGCCGTGGAAGGCACGATCGAAACCCGCACCGGGCCGCATCCGAAACGCAAAGCCACGCAGTCCACGCCGGGCATTCTCGCGCTCGATATGAACCAGCCCATGCAGATGGACCGCAATGCCTGCCGCGTGCAGGCGTTGTTCCTGCCGCGTGAGCTGGTGGAATCCGTGGTGCCGGAAGCGGAGTCGATTCATGGCAGCGTGATCGACTATCACTCGCCGCTTGCGCGCATGATTCCCGGGCAGCTGGCCGACCTGCGCCGAAGCTTGCCCGCGATGAGCGGGCCGGCGGCGTACGAGGCCATCCAGAACTGTGCATTGCTGATCGCGGCGGCGTTCGGGAAGGCGACCGGTTTGAGCGGCAATGCGCACGCCGCTGCTCGCACCGCCATGTTTGCCGCGGCGCGCCGCTATATCGATGCCCATCTCGATCAGACGGATCTGACGCCCGACAGCGTGCTCGCCGCGTCGCGGCTTTCGCGGTCCACGCTGTACCGATTGTTCGAGCCCGAGGGCGGGCTGGCCGCGTACATCCGCAACCGCAGACTGCGTGAAGCCGCCGACGATCTGCATCGATACCGGGATAGAGCGATCGTCGAGATCGCTTACGGCGTCGGCTTTGGTAGCGCGTCGGATTTCACCCGCGCGTTTCGTCGGGCTTACGATATGTCACCGAGCGACTTCCGGGCGCTGACGCGATAGGGATGGCGGCCTCCCCGATCAACCTGCCCTACGTGCGGCACGGCATCATGAACCGACAATCGAAGGAGATGAGAACGTGGTGAAGATCGATCCGGACCGCTTGCTGTCCGATCTCAAGCAACTGCGCAGTTTCGGCGCCACGGGTCCGGGCGTCGTTCGGCTGGCGCTCTCGCCGGTGGATCTGGCGTCGCGCGAATGGCTGGCCGGGCGCATGACGCAGGCGGGACTCGAGGCCGTGATCGACGGTGTCGGGACCGTGTTCGGACGCTCGCGCAAAAGCGGGCCGGCCCTCGTGATCGGCTCTCATACCGACACGCAGCCGACCGGCGGCTGGCTCGACGGCGCGATGGGCGTGATCTACGGCCTCGAGATTGCGCGAGCGCTCGCGGAAAACGAGGCGACGCGTCACTTCGCGGTGGACGTGGCGTCGTGGATCGATGAAGAAGGCACGTTCTCCGGCCTGCTCGGCAGCCGCAGTTTTGTGGGCGAGAGCGTCGACGAGGCGATCCACGGCGCCTCCAACAGGCAAGGGCAACGTCTCGAAGACGTGCTCGCAAGCGCGGGTCTGAGCGGGCGGCCGCGTGCGCGCTTCGAGCCGGGCCGGCAGGTCGCCTATCTCGAACCGCATATCGAACAGGGCGGCCGGCTGGAAGCGGCCGGGAAGTCCATCGGTGTCGTCACCACGATCGTCGGGCTGCGCGAATTGCGGCTGCGTTTCACGGGGCAGCGCAACCATGCCGGTACGACGCCCATGGCGATCCGGCGCGACGCGGGCGCGGCGCTGGTCGCCTTTATCCCGCAGATGAACGCGGCGTTCGCGCAACTCGCCGATGCCGATACCGTCTGGACGGTGGGCCGCATCGACCTCGACCCGGGCTCGCTGAGCGTCGTACCGGGCGCGGCCGAGTTGTGCCTGCAATTCCGCGACGCGAACGCCGCGCGTTTGCAGGCGATGGAAGACACGCTCGCCGGTCTGGTGCGGGACTTCAATGCGCGCGGCTCAGTGAGCGTGGAGCTGACGACCATCGACGAACCGATGCAGCCGGTGAGCATGCACGCGGCGCTCGCGGACCATCTCGCCCGCGCCGCCGACGCGGTGGCGCCGGGCCAATGGATCCGCATGCCGAGCGGCGCCGCGCACGATGCGCAGGTCATCGCCCGCTGCATGCCGGCTTGCATGATGTTCGTGCCGAGCATCGGCGGCGTGAGCCACGATTTCATCGAAGATACGGCCGAGGCGCACATCGTCCTCGGCTGCCAGGTCGCGGCCACGGCTGCGGCGGCGATTCTGCAGGAACAATGGGCGAAACGATCGTGACAAACGTGAGCGAGCAGGGCGATTTCGTCGTGCGTACGATGTCAGCCGAGGACGTCGCGTTGGCGGTCGAATGGGCCGCGCAGGAAGGATGGAACCCCGGCCTGCACGATGCCGGCTGTTTTCGCGCGGCCGACCCGGACGGGTTTTTCATCGGCGAATGGCGCGGCGAGCCGGTGGCGTGTCTATCCGCTGTCGCCTACGGCGAGAGCTTTGGCTTTATCGGCCTATATATCGTGAAACAGGCGTTTCGCGGTCGAGGCTTCGGCGTGCGCGTCTGGCAGCACGGCATGGACTATTTGCGAAACCGTAACGTCGGTCTGGACGGCGTGGTCGCTCAGCAGACGAATTACAGGAAGTCCGGATTTCAGCTTGCGTATCGCAACATCCGCTTTCAGGGCATCGCGCGAGGCATCGCTCAAGGCGAGCCTTATCCGGACTTGCTGAATGCTTCGGCGCTGCCCTTCGAATCGTTGAACAGCTACGATCGGCAGTGCTTTCCCGCAGCGCGCGAGCGCTTTCTCGCCGCATGGCTCGTGCAGCCTGGCGCGGTCGCGCGAGTCGCGGTGCGCGACGGCCGGGTGGTGGGCTACGGCGTATTGCGACGTTGCCGGACAGGTTGCAAGATCGGCCCGCTCTTCGCGGATAACGACGAGATTGCCGGCCGTCTGTTCTCCGCGTTGACGTCGAGCATTGCCGGTGAGGTGTTTTTCTTCGATGTGCCGGAGATCAATGCGGATGCAGTTGCATTGGCCGAACAGCACGGCATGACGAACGTGTTCGAAACCGCGCGGATGTACACGCAGGCACCGCCCGTCATTTCCATTGAACGCGTGTTCGGCGTGACTTCGTTCGAGCTGGGCTGATCGCCTGGCGATTGCGCTTTTCTAGTTGCGTGATCATCGGCGGTGCCGGTCGCGAACCGCCGACGGCCAGCACTATTTCCATTTCGAGCCGAGATTCTCCAGGCCGGCTTTCTGCAGGTCTTCCGGCAGCATCGCAATGCGTATTTCGCAGTCGGCGTTGAATTTCAGAAACCACGGCTCCGCGAGTGCGGGAATCGACGATGCGCTGTCGATATCCACCACTACCACTGCGCCGCGAGCCCCGCTCTGCTCGGTGAAGTACACGGCTTCCGGCTTTGTCTCTTCCAGTATTTTTCCGACCACTTGCCCGACGGTGCCTTCGCGCACCAGGGTGTTGAACGGTTCGTTTGGGATTCGTATGTTGAGAAGCATGCGCATGTCGTCCTCCTTGTTGACGCCCAAAGGGCATCTTAAGGATAGGTGCTTTATGCGGACCGCAATGTGATCTGTCACGCAGCGTCAACGCGACGCAGTGAGCTCGCGGTCATCGCCCGTCATGCATCCGGTCAATTTCCGAAGAGCGAGGCTTGCGTGCCGCGGCTCGGCGCGTGGCGTGTGGGTTTCGTCTCAGCTTGGGACTTCACCTGAGCCTTGATCCCGGCCCTTGCTTCGAGCGCGAACATGTCCGTTTGCCCGTCCACCCCCGCTTCGAGCGATGTCTGTCCGGCCTCGAGCGACAGCAGAAGCATCTTGTTCGCCAATCCGCCGGCAAACCCGGTCAATTCACCGGACGCGCCGATCACCCGGTGGCACGGCGCCACGATGGAGATCGGATTTCTGCCGTTCGCCGCGCCAACCGCCCGCACCGCGTTGACGTTGCCGATCTGCATTGCGATTTCCGCATAGCTGCGCGTCTGGCCGAACGGTATGGTCAACAGCGCGGCCCAGACCTGCTTCTGAAAGTCCGTTCCCTGGAAGGTGAGCGGAAGGTCGAATTCGTGCCGCGTGCCGGCGAAATACTCGTTCAACTGCCGTTCGGTCTCGATCAGCACAGGCCGGTCATTCGCTTCGACCAGCTCCCCGAGACGCACCCGGTTCGGCTTGTCGTTCTCCCACAGAATGGCGGCGAGGCGGTCGCCGAGTGCGACGAGTTTCAACTGGCCGACGGGCGAGTCCATCAATTTGTAGGCGTATGTCACTTTGCTTGCTCCTGACTGGTTGGAGGCACCGATGCTGCAAGGCGAGTCTGCGATACGCGCGCCAGCTGCGCCGATATTCAACAGTGTGGGCCTCGTGCTCGCTGAAGGCGCTCCGAATCTTGCTGTCCAAGTCCGCGCGACCGATGACGGCCTGCGGCTCGTTGTTCTGGACGGGACGATGCATCACTGTACAGCGCTTTTCGCGCCAGGCCCGCGACTCAGTAGAATTGATACCCTTGATATTGAAGCGCACCGGCAACCGGACCTCTTTCCACGACTGTGACGACGACACTTGAACAATTGCGGGCCGGCCAGCTCGCGGGCACGCGCCGGCTGAAACTGGCCTGCGGCCTGACTGAATTTCCGCGCGAGATTTTCGACCTCGTCGACACACTGGAAGTTCTTGACCTGTCGGGCAACGCGCTCACGTCGCTACCGGACGATCTGCCACGGCTTACCAGGCTGCGCATTCTCTTCGGCTCCGACAACCCATTTACCGAGTTGCCGGAAGTGCTCGGACAGTGTTCGCAATTGAGCATGGTCGGCTTCAAGGCCAACCGCATTCGGCGCGTGTCGGGCAAAGCGCTCCCGCCGCGATTGCGCTGGTTGATCCTCACCGACAACGAGATCGAAGCGTTGCCCGCTGAAATCGGCGGATGTACGCAGTTGCAAAAGCTGATGCTGGCGGGCAACCGTCTGCGGACGCTTCCCGAAGCATTGGCCGCCTGCTCACGGCTCGAATTGCTGCGTCTCGCGGCGAATCAGTTCAGCGAACTGCCGCCCTGGTTGCTGCGCCTGCCACGGCTGTCCTGGCTGGCGTACGCCGGCAATCCGTTTAGCGAAGCGCTCGAAGCGCAGGCGTTGATCGACACACAGATCGCCGCGATTCCATGGCATGACCTGAAGCTCGAAGCGCCGTTGGGCGAGGGCGCCTCCGGTGTCATCTATCGCGCGAAGCTTGCTGGACAGCGCGGCGACTCCCGCGCTGTCGCGGTGAAACTGTTCAAGGGTGCGGTCACCAGCGATGGCTTGCCCGACTGCGAGATGGCAGCCTGCATCCGTGCGGGCGATCATGCGAACCTGATCCCGGTGACGGGGAAAGTGAAGGATCATCCGGCAGGCACGCACGGCCTCGCGATGGAACTGATCGATCCTCAGTTCAGAAACCTTGCCGGTCCTCCGAGCCTCGAATCCTGCACGCGCGATGTCTATGGCGCCGACGTACGCTTCGCTGCGGCTTCGGCGCTGGGCATTGCGCACGGTATGGCGTCCGCGGCGTGTCATCTGCATGAGCAAGGCATCATGCATGGCGATCTGTACGCTCACAATATCCTGTACGGCGGACAGGGTCGCGCCTTGCTGGGAGATTTCGGTGCGGCCTCGTTCTACGCTTTGGGCGATCGGAACATGGGCCTCGCGCTTGAACGCCTGGAAGTTCGAGCCTATGGTTGTCTGCTCGAAGAGTTGCTCGAACGATGCGACTGGCCGGACGCGCAGGCGAACACCCGGGCGCTGCTGGTGGAGTTGAAGGACAATTGCTTGAGCGAGGCTATCGACAGCCGGCCGTCGTTCGACGAAATCGCCGCGCGTTTGCTGACGCTGAAGGGCGATTGATGAGCGGCAGACGGTATCATGGCCGCCTTTCGCGCGAGTGTAAAACTGCGATTCGTCGGGCCGGTCCAGAAGGAGAAATTCGATGATGCAGAAGACGCCCCGCAGGACGTCCTCTTGGGGAATGCGCCGCCGTGTGTTGCTTGCCGGCGCGCTGGCCGCGGCCGGCATCAGCGGCGCGGCAGATGCAGCGGTCACGCCGGGCAGCAAGCTCAAGATCGCGCTCGTGCTGAAGTCGCTGGGCGATCCGTTCACGGTGGCGATGGCGAACGCCGCGCAGAACTACCAGCAGCATTACGCATCGCAATTTGGACTGACGGTGCGCGGCACGGCCACCGAAAGCGACACGGCTGGGCAGATCCGCATGGTCGAGGAGATGATCAAGGCGAAGATGAACGCGATCGTCATCGCACCTTCCGATTCGAAGGCGCTGACGGCGGTCGTCGCGCGCGCGGTCAAGGCGGGCATCATCACGGTCGCCATCGACAATCCACTCGACGAGGCGTTTCAGGGCGCGGCCGGCATTACCGTGCCGTTTGTCGGTCCGAACAATCGCAAGGGTGCGCAGGAGGTGGGCAACTATCTGGCGCAGCGGCTCAAGGCGGGCGATCAGGTGGGCATCATCGAAGGCAGTTCAGCCGATCGCAATGCACAGCAGCGCACGGACGGCTGCAGGGACGCGATGAACGCAGCGGGTATCAACATCGTCGCCGTGCAAGCCGCCGATTGGGACTACGGGAAGGGCCGCGATGTCGCTTCGAAGATGCTCGGTGAGCATCCGCAGATTCGCGGGCTGCTGTGCGGCAACGACAATATGGCGATGGGCGCGGTCGACGCGGTTCGCGATGCGGGCAGAACCGGCGGCGTCTACATCACCGGCTACAACGATATCGATGCGATCAAGCCGTTGATCGCCGATGGCCGCGTGCTCGCCACGATCAATCAGTTCGCCGCGCGGCAAGCCGTATTCGGCCTCGACGTGGCGTTGAAGGCGGTCACTGAACAGAAGAAGCAGAGCGAGTTGTCGAGCGTGATCGAAACACCGCTGCAACTCGTCACGGCCGCGAATCACTGACCGCGCGCCTTTACACGGCTGCGCGGAAAGTGAGCCGTCTCGCTCTCGTTGTACGGCCTGCCGCCTCGGTTATTCCACTTTGACCTTGTGCGGCTTGGTTGCTTTTTCGAGTTTGTTGTACTCGAATTCAGGTACTGACTTCAGCGCATCCTTGGTCGCGCCGGCGAGGAACAGATTGCCGTCGCGGATCTCGAAGTGATCGACCGGGATCGCCACATAGTGCTTGCCCATGCCGAGGAAGCCGCCCACCGACACGACCGCATACGTCGCCTTACGGTCCGGTGAAATGATCACGTCATAGATGCTGCCGACCTTGTCGTTCAAGTCGTTGTAGACCGGTTGGTCGACAAGTGCGCGCCGCACGCTCCAGCCTTTCAGCAGCGCATTGGTTTGCTCGACGGTGCCGCCGAGCGGTTGCAGTCCGGCAACCTGCGCATAGGCGCCTTGCGATGCGCAGATCGCGGCGAGAGCGGTCGCGCAGATCAGTGTTTTTGCTTTCATTTTCGGCTCCAGGTTGTCTGTCGAACGGTCAGCTTCGTACCACGGTATGCGGAAGCACGTGACGTGCCCGGGGTCCGACGGGGTGCCGGCGGGGTCCTGGATTGGGGCCGTGCCGATCGCCGGCGCGGTGCTGGCCTGATGCCAGTGTTCACCGGACGCGCGAATCGTCTGGCAGTCGAGACTTGCAGATAGCGATGCTTCGATCACCTGCACCGGTCGCCTTTCATGTCGCGAGCATCGACCGGCCAGGACGGATGAAGCGTAGCGACGCCACGGCTTCGCTCAACGGAAACTGAAGTTGTCCACCTTGCGGCCTTCCATGTTCACCTGCACGGCCTGCTGGCAGCTCGATCCGCACGGCGTGCCGTCGATCGGCTTCGTGGAAGAAGGTACGGTCTCCGTAGCAATCAGCGCTTTGACGACCCTGCCGTCGTCGGTGATGATCATCTCAAGGGCGAGGATGACGCCGCTGTCGTACGTGATGGTCATGGTGCCGGTGCAATTGCTGTTGACCGTGTAGGTGCCGTGCTGGTTCGAATTGAAGTCGCTCGTCTTCGGCACGCCGTTAATGTTGCCGAAGTCGGTCCGTGAAAATTGGCCGGAGCCGTCGAACGACAGGATCGCGACGTCGTTGAGAATCGATGGCGTCTTGAACGGATGGAAGCCGTCCTGATCCAGCAATCCGAGAATCCGCCCCTCGGCGCTGAAACCGTACGCGCCTTTCAGGGTGGCCGCCGAGCATCGGCCGTCGGCGAGTGCTGCGTCGCTGAGCGAGAGAAGTGCCACAGCCGCTAACGAAATCAGCCGCAAACGCTTGCAGTTCATGTTCATCTCCTTGTCATCGATCGGACTCTCGATCTGAATGAACAGACGCAGGGTCCGCGTTATCAATCTGAATTGAGAACACCGTTCGGACAAAACGTCAGACGCAGTGATACGCCGCTGCCGCCTCGTGGGCGCGCAGCGCTGCGTAAGCGGAACCTGTCGAGAGGGCCGTCTGTTTTCGGACAAAAAGGTGGCATGCCCGGTTGTCCTCTTGCGACAACAGGCACGGCAGAGGCCGCACGTTTTAGATCGGGAACGACTTCACCGGGGGGATGATTGATTGCCGGTGTCGGCAGGCGCGTGCTGAGCAACCGCACGGCAATCCGCGCTTGGATGACTTTGTGAGTCGATCGCGAACGCATGAAGGGCACGTCGCTCATCCCATTGTAGGCCGGGCTTGCGCAAATATCGGACAAGAAGTAGGCGGGTTCCCTTTCATGTTTCTGACTGCGGACAAAGGCGGCAGGATCCTTGCGCGGCTCGAATCCGGTTCACGTCCCGCGTGATATCCCTTAGCAATACGACAAGATCGAGCGGTCGCTTTTCGATTCAACGGACGGACACGCAGTCAGCGGCTCTGTACGCCTGGCCACAGAATGCGATCTGGCAACCATGCACAATCGGAACGATATCCGGGCGGCGCCCGCGGCGCACCGACGCCCTGCGCGCCGGGCCGCCTGCCGGGGGCGAGGGCACCGCCATCTGCCGCATTGGAGAAGCAATGGGTTGGAAAAGTCTGCTGATCGAAACGCCGGTCTGGTTGATGGGCCGCTTCTATCCGCCACGGTTCGATCCGAATCGAGACACGCCGCGCGAGATTCTCGTGCTGCGTCCGAACGATTTCGGCGAACTGCTCACCACCACGCCGCTCTTCGAGGCGCTGCGCAAGCGCTTTCCGACGACGCGCCTGATCGCCGGCGTGGGCAGTTGGGGGCGTCCGATACTCGAGAACAACCCCTTCGTCGACGAGATCGTGGAGATCGACGCGCCCTGGAACAACAAGCTGGTCGAGGATCGCTCGCACGGCAACGTATTGCGTTTTTTGTGGAAGTCCCCACAGGTCGCCGCATTGCGCGCGCGCGGCGGCTTTGATGTGGGTATCGATGTGCTCGGCAGCTACATGGGCGCGCTGCTGATGATGCGCACGGGCGTGCGGTATCGCATCGGCGTGCGCGGCTATCGCGGCGGCTGGAGCGGGTGTCAGGCGTTTATCGAATTCGCCGCCCGGCCATGTGGACGTGCCGCGCTCGCGCAGGGCGAACTGCTCGGCGCAACGGCGCTGCCGCATGCGCGCCCCCAGCTGTTCCTGACCGACGACGAGCGTGCAACCGCCGCGCGGATCTGGCATGCGGGTAACGTGCCGGGCCGCCGCACCGTGCGGCTGATCGTCGGCGTCGGCGCCGGCGTTGCGACCAAGGCATGGGACGCACGCCAGGTCGGCGCTGCGCTCGCGCAGATCGCGCACACACTGGAAAAAGCCGGCGCCGCGTGCGATATCGTGATTGTCGGCAGCACTGCGGATCAGGCGCGCGCAGCCGAAGCGATCGCCGCAGCGGGCCCGGGAGTGCCCGTCCGCTCGCTGGCGGGCGAGGTGCCGATGCGCGTCATGTTCGCTCTCACCGAAGCGGCCGGCTTCGTGCTGACCAATTCGTCGATGTTGATGCACGTTGCGGCCGCGTTTTGCCGCCCGACTGTCGCCGTGATCGGCGGAAGTGTGACCAAACCCGCCAGGCACGACGCCATCTGGGGCTATCCGCCGCCGTACCGCAGCGTGTCTCCCGAGCAGTATGTCGCGGGCGAGCACGCGCGGAACTGGCCGAGCGTCGAGCGGGTCGTGCAAGCGGTTCTGGAGGCGGCCGACATACAGCGGGCGCAGGTCGACGCGGCAGCCTGACGTCGTTGCCCGAATGCGCAAGGCGTTGCTACCAGGGAAGGCGCCGCATGGCGGGGGCCGCCGCTGCGATTTCCGCCCGGCTATTCCCGGCGGTAGAATTTCAATTCTTCCTGCCTTGCAGCACGGACCTTGTACAAGGACGGGGCAATTGCCATGGACACGCCTGACCTCTACAACCTCTACCGAGATTACATTGCCTGCCTGAATAAACAGGACTGGCCGAATCTCGGGCTTTACGTCGACGACGACGTGCACTACAACGGTCAGCGCATCGGCTTATCCGGTTATCGTGAGATGCTGGAGAGAGACTTCCGTGAAATTCCCGACCTTTATTTCAACATTCAGTTGTTGATTTCAGATCCGCCTTTTATAGGCAGCCGGCTCGGCTTCGCCTGTACGCCAACGGCAACGTTCCTTGGCCTCGCCGTCAACGGGAAGCGTGTTTCCTTCTCGGAGAATGTGTTCTATCAATTCCGGGGTGCAAAGATCGAGCAGGTATGGTCAGTGATAGATAAGGCGGCCATTGAAGCGCAGCTCGAATCCGATGGCGACGCTTGAGCCGTAGATCGCTGGTTTTGCGGACTTCGCGTCACATTCAGATTCGTGTCGAAGAACTTCAGCGCCGCATTTCCCGTGTACTTGTGCAGTTTGATGCGATCCACGCCGGGCGCATCGGTACACACTTCCAGCCATGTCTTCAGCGGGCGGCGGCAGTCGGCGGCGGTGTCTGCACGACGGGCGCGGCAGCTTGCAGGATGTCCTCTCGAAGGCCAGTGCGCGGCGGGTAGATGCGCATGCAGTTGATGGTTTGCTTGGTCGCTTTGGCCGCTTCGCCTTCGGACACCAGATGCCGGTCCCAGCCCTCCGTGTACACGGCACCCCAAGGACCGAGATCGAGAATGGTCGTGTACCAGTCGATATGGAGCGGCAGCATCTCACCGCCGAGCAGGTCGCAGACGACGTTGTGACCGGCATAGCGTCCCATCGGCCGGCTGTGCTGGCATGACATGACGGACGGCCGCGCACCGTCGATCAACACGCGCGCGCAATCGCCGGCAGCGAATACCTTGGGTACGTTTTCCACGCGCATGAACGCATCCACCGGGAGGCGTCCGAGAGGATCGAGTGTCGCGGGGATTTGCGCGGTCAACGCGTTCGCGCGCATGCCGCCGCACCAGATCACCGTGGCCGCTTCAATGCGTTCGCCATTCGTGAGTTCGACGCCGTTGGCGTCCACCGACTGCAAGGACACGCCGGGGAGCAGCTCGACGCCGAGGGTGTGCATGGCGCGCTCGATGACAGGCTGCGCACCGCCCATGGCCTGGCCGATCTTCGCCGAGCGATCTGCCAGTACGACGCGCACGGCGTCGCCATGCGACTCGCCCGCGATGCCGCGCAAGCGTGCCGGCAATTCGGCCGCCAGCTCGATGCCCGTCAAGCCTGCCCCGACCACCACCGCCATAAACGGACTCGCCGCGCTCGCGAGCGAAGGCAAGCCGCGCAGATGCGCAGCGAGTTTCGTTGCGCCGGAGAACGTATCGACGTCGAACGCATGCTCGGTTAAACCGGGAATATCAGGGTGGACAAGCTGGCTGCCCGCTGCAATCACGAGCCGGTCATAGGCCAGCGTCTGCGTTTGCTCTTGGGTCTGAAGCGTGATGCCGCCGTTCGCCGCATCGATGCCGGATACCGTGCCTTCGACGAGCCGCACGCCGATCGGGCCCAGAACATCGGCTAGCGGCACGCGCGTCTCGTCCAGATTCTGTTCGTAATTCCGCACGCGAATGCTGTGATACGGCGTGCCGTTGATGACGACGACTTCCACCTGCTCAGCGGGAACGCGCAATTCGTCGAGTTTGCGCGCCGCGCCCACCGCGCTCCACAGTCCGGCGAAGCCTGCGCCGATCACCACGATCCGCTTCAAGACGTTCTCCCATGGAAAATCCGTGCGAACCTTCAAGGCCATGGCGCGGCGGTCGAATTCAAGGTCATGATTGTCTGCGCAGCTAGGTTACTCGTGCCGAAGAGGACGGTGAAGCCGATCGTCAGTGCTCCTCCGCCAAATAGGCATCGCGTCGATCCGCATGCGTTCGACGCGGGACGGGTGTTCGAGTTGCGAGGCCTTGATTGCCGCGCAGTGTCACGCCAAATTTGAGCGATTACGATATAATCGCATGCGATGTATAATGTGGTAAGCGAGGCGCGAGCCTCTACCCAACGAGGATGCAGATGAAATCGACCGACCAACCCGCTTCCGCGAATGTGAAGCTCTCCGACTTCCTGTGCTTCGCGGTCTATTCCGCGAACCTGGCGTTCGGCAAGGCATACAAGCCGATTCTCGAAGAGCTTGGGCTGACCTATACGCAATACATCACGATCATCGCGTTGTGGGAGGAAGACAATCAGACCGTCAGCAGTCTGGGCGAGAAGTTGTTCCTCGAGTCCAACACGCTCACGCCGATCCTGAAGAAGCTGGAGGCGGCGGGTTACGTGCAAAGGCAGCGCGACCCCGAGGACGAGCGTCAGGTGCTGGTGGGTCTGACGAAAAGCGGTCGGCGGTTGCGCGAAAAAGGCCTGAACATGGACCTCGTCGAAGCGACCGGCCTCGCGCCGGACGACTTCGCGAAGGTGCAGAAGGCAATCGTGACGCTACGCAACAATCTCGTCAAAGCGGTTCAGAACGGGCAATGAGCGGCGCGGCCGCGCAGACCGATGCGATCACGCGGCCCATGCTTCAAAAATCGCTTTTCCAAAAAAACGGCCGGCGGACGATGTACGCGGGCTTTTCTTTTGCGCCACCGTGTTGCAGGACCGTTGGCGCTCGACTTCACCTTCAGCCGCGCTCGGGCAGCTTCCAGTTCGGCCGGACGAAATGGCATGTGTATCCGTCGGGAATGCGCTCCAGATAGTCCTGATGTTCCGGCTCGGCCTCCCAGAACGGACCGGCGGGAGCAAGCTCGGTGACGACCTTGCCAGGCCAGAGATCGGATGCGTCGACGTCGGCGATGGTGTTCTCGGCGACTCGCTTCTGCTGATCGTCGAGATAGAAGATGGCCGAGCGGTAGCTCATCCCGATGTCGTTGCCCTGGCGGTTCTTCGTCGTCGGGTCATGGATCTGGAAGAAAAATTCCAGGATCTTGCGATAGCTGATCTGGCTCGGGTCGAACACGATCTCGAGCGCCTCTGCGTGCGTGCCGTGGTTGCGGTAGGTGGCGTTGGGCACGTCGCCGCCCGTGTAGCCCACGCGCGTGGACAGCACGCCGGGGTAGCGCCGCAGCAGGTCTTGCATGCCCCAGAAGCAGCCGCCGGCCAGGATGGCAGTTTCGGTTTGTGTCGTCATTTCAATCCTTTTCGTCAGTGGCGCTGCGTCACTCGTTGGTGGTTAGCTCGCGGTTATCGAATGCGATCGCGTAAGCATGCCAGAGATTGGCCTGGGTGGCCGACCGGCACCCAAATCCCATCTTGCCGCCATTGCCATGCGTGTAGCCGGCCGAGCCTTTGCTGCGGCCGGCTGTGCGCTCTAATGACGTGCATAAAGATTGTCGTGGGGCGCGACGGCCGCACGGCTCGCGGATTCTGCGTGACCGGAGACGACACCGCCGTACGCCGCTTGCGAGCCGGCTGCGTCGTCGGCGCTCGCCGCGACGGTTTGCGCGCTCTGGCCGCGTTGCGACGCCGGGGCGCCGACCGAGGGCCGATAGAAGGGGGCCGGGCCATAGCCGCTGGCGAACGCGGGCGCGGCGGCGGAAGCGGAAAGTGCGACGAGCAATGCAGCAACGAGTTTGGTTTTCATGATGGTATGCCGATAAAAGATGTTCGATGAGCGGCGCGAGCCTTGCCGGAGCGCGCCCTGAAATGCCGGTTCAGTGACCAATACGGATCAAACGAGGTTGACGACGACGTCGATGTTTCCCCGTGTCGCTTTCGAGTACGGGCAGATTTCGTGCGCTTCATGCGCGATGGCCTCGGCGACTTCGCGCGCCACGCCCGGCACGCTGACGTCGAAGCGGGCCTGCAGGAAGTAGGCGTCACCGGTCATGCCCAGATCCACCTCGATATCCACGGACAGATCGGCCGGAAGCGCCACCTTCTTCGACTGAGCCACGAGGCCGATCGCGGAGATGTAGCAGGCCGACCAGGCGCCCGCGAACAGCTGCTCGGCGGTCGGATGCGCCTGGACGGCCGGGAACGCGATGTCATCGCCGCCGCCCTTGGCTGCCGACAGATTGAGGTCGACGCGGCCGCCGCGGCCGCTGAACGTCGTGTGGGTTTTGCCGGTGAGCAGGACAGTTTCGATCTTGGTCATGATGGATTCCTTGGTGGAGAGAGGTGTCAAGTTGCTTTAAATCGCATGCGATGTAATCGCATGCGTCGAATAATGATGGAGAAGTTTGGTCTTGTCAAGCGCATGAGATTAAATCGCATGCGATTTTTGAGGATCGGAGCCACGATGGGTCCGATGGCCGTCACGACGCGGTCGTCGAACCTGGCGGGTGATTCAGCCCTTTGACAACGATTTCCGGCCGCTCCGCGCCGTTTCGATCGACTAGACTACGAGGTAGCCCAATTCGACGCGCACAACGCCGTGAAGCGAAAGGTGATCCTCGAGGACGACAAGGAGATCGGCGCCGACGCACGAAGTCGCGCGGCGAGCGATGGCATTCGAGGTGAACCGGGCGACGCGGACCGGCGCGGCGTGTTAGCACCGGTGACGGCATGGCTGGAGCAGATCGATCCCGGCACGCATCGCCGGATCAAGGGACTGCGGCTCATCACCGCCTACGGGATCGCCGCCGCGCTCGGGACCTTGCAGGACGTCACGCACGGCTTGCCCGGCGCGACGCTGGTGGGTTCGTTGGCGGGCAACTTCGCGCTGTGGGCCAGTGTCTCGGAAGCGCGCATCTCGCGGCCCGAGTCCAGCCGCGACCTGGCATTCCTGTGTGCCGCCGCCGTGCTCGGCGCGGCCATGTTCATCGGATTCGCGCCGCTCCTGCAGACAATCGGCAAGTCGGGTCCTGAACTGACGCTCGTGACGGGCGCCTTTCTGGTCGGCTACCTCAAGCGCTTCGGCATTCTGGGTGCGGGAATGGGCTCCCAGATATACATCGGCCAATTGCTGGCCTACAACGTTCATCTGACGCCGGTCGATCTGCCGGCAGTCGTGGTGGCGGGACTGATCGCGATGCTCGCGTCGATTGTTCCGCGCCTGCTCAGCGGCCCGGCGGAGCGTCCGGCCACGACGGTGCTTTCACCGGTCAACGTGCCGGATCGCTGGAAACTTTCGGCTGAACTCATCATGGGCCTGCAGGCGGCGAGCGGCGCGCTGGTCGTCGTTGCCTTGAACGAGACGATCGGACTCAAGGAGTCCGCCTGGGCGATCACGGCGAGCACATACGTGGTTGCGGGCTCGGCGAGCGGCACGGCGGAGCGCGTGCGCCGACGGATCATCGGCACCCTGGTCGGTGTTCCGCTGGGTCTGGCCTGTCTGCCGCTTGTCGAGCACGCGCCGCTGCTCGCCTGGGCCGCCGTGGCGGCCGCCATGATCATCTACGCGATGACATTGCCCGATCGCTACGACATCGCTTGCGGGGCGTTCGCCTTCACATTGATCGTGACATTGGCGATCGGCGGCGTGCATTCCATTTCGGTTCTAGGCGCGCGCGCCTGGGAGACGTTGCTTGGCGGGGTGCTCGGACTGCTCGCGGCGAAGTTCATCTTCCCGCTGCGCCTGTGACGCCCGTCGTGAAGAGCGCGGCGTGCAACCTCGCAAGCCTACGATCCCAGCTTTTCCATCAGGAAGTCGACGAAACTCCGCACGCGCGAGGACAGATGCCGCGCATGCGGGTAAAGCAGAACGAACGGCCGCGAACAACCACCGTAGGGAATGAGCAATTCCTTGAGCGTTCCCGCGATGAGGTCTTGCTCGACGATGAACCGATAGGTTTGGAAAATGCCCGCCCCGTGACGCGCGAGCGTTGCGCCGGCCAGCACGTCGCCCGAGCACATGTATGCGCCGCTCGTCATCGTCTCGACTATATCGTCTTCATGTTTGAACACCCAGGGGATGTTGCGGCCGGTGCTCGGCAACGCGAACTGGACACAGTCGTGATGAATCAGATCGTCCGGGGTTTTCAGTTTGGCGGCGCCACGCAGATAAGCGGGCGCAGCGACGACCACCAGTTCCGCGTCCTCGATCTTGCGCGCGATCAGACCGGAGTCGCCCGGCGCCTTGCCACGAATGGCCAGGTCGAAGCCTTCATCTCCAAAGTCGATGTTGCGGTTGCTGAGGTGCGTTTCGACGGTGACGCCCGGATAGCGCTTGCGAAACTCGGCCAGCAAGGGAAGTACGCGATAGTGCCCATACGGTGTCGGCATGCTGATGCGCAGCACGCCGGTGGGCGCCGTCTGCTGTCCGGTCGCTTCGCGCTCGGCTTCGGCGAGCTGGGCCAGCGCTTCGCGGCATTGTTCGAAGTATCGTCTTCCGGCGTCCGTCAACCGGATCTGTCGTGTGGTCCGCACAAACAATCGTACGCCGAGGCGTTGCTCGAGACGCGCGACCGTACGACTGACGGCGGCCGGTGTGACGCTCGCGGCGTTCGCGGCCTCGGTGAAACTCTCCAGTTCGGCCGCTAGACAGAACAGTTCGATACTGCCCAGAAGGACATCTTCAAATTGACGCTGCATGGTCTCTGGGCGATGTGCCTGATCGCGTTGTCTTGAAGGTTCGTGCGGAACATCAGGACTATATTGTAGTGAGACTTTATGAGGAAGCGACATGACCAATCAGACGGACAACCGTGCCTTGCTGCGCTTGCTGGGCATCGACAAACCGATCATTCAGGCGCCGATGGCCGGTGTCAGCACGCCCGCACTGGCCGCGGCAGTTTCCAATGCAGGCGGCCTTGGTTCGCTCGGCGTCGGCGCGATGAACGCTGACGGCGCGCGCAAGGTCATCAGGGAGACGCGTGCACAGACGGACAAGCCGTTCAACATCAACGTTTTCTGCCATCAGCCTGCGCAAGCAGACGCGGCGGTCGAGCAGCAATGGTTGAACTGGCTTGCGCCGCATTTCAAAAAGTATGGAGCAACGCCGCCGGCCAAGCTGTCGGAGATCTACACGAGCTTTCTTGCGGACCCCGCCATGCTGGCGGTTTTTCTGGAGGAGAAGCCGCCGATCGTCAGTTTCCACTTCGGCTTGCCTTCGGCCGATGTCATCGCCGAACTGAGGAAAGCGGGCATCAAATTGCTTGCCAGTGCGACAAATCTTGACGAGGGGTTGCAGGTCGAAGCGGCGGGCGTCGATGCGATCGTGGCGCAAGGGATCGAGGCCGGCGGGCATCGCGGTGTCTTCGACCCGGATGCATCCGACGACCGGTTGGGCGCGTTTGCGCTGACACGTTTGCTGGTGAGCGAATGCCGGCTGCCGGTGATCGCCGCGGGCGGCATCATGGACGGCGCCGGCATTGCAGCGGCGCTCGCGCTCGGCGCTCAGGCCGCGCAGCTCGGCACGGCCTTTGTGGCGTGTCCGGAAACGTCGATCGACGAGGGTTATCGTCGCGCCATGCTTGGCGACGCGGCACGTCACACGACTTTTACGGCGGCGATCTCCGGGCGGGTGGCGAGAAGCATGGCGAACAGTTTCACCGCGCTCGGCACCGGCGCGCGGTCACCCAGGCCGCCCGCGTATCCCATCGCGTACGATGCCGGGAAAGCGCTGCATGCCGCGGCGAAGGCGAAAGGAGAGTTCGGCTACGGCGCGCAGTGGGCGGGTCAGGCCGGCGCGCTGGCGAGGTCGATGCCCGCGGCGGAACTGGTCGCGCAGCTGGAACGCGAACTGAAGCAGTGCGTCGAGCAGTTGCGGCAGTTCGCGGACTAAAGGACTGGAGAGCCCACGGATCGACGGGTTGAACGATGCGCGTCCCGACGTTCAACCCGGCTTCTGGGCTAGCTGCTTGCGATAGGCTTCGACCGGCAATCCGCCCCAGCCCCAGTTCTCGGTATTCACTTCTTCGATGACGACGAAGGTTGCTGCGAGCGGCTTGTTCAACACGTCCAGCAGCACCTGACTGACGCCTGCGATGAGCCTAGCTTTTTCGTCGGCCGTGACGGCATCGTTGCCGGGCTTGGAACCTTCGCGGGTCACCTGAATTGTCACGATAGGCATGGCGTTCTCCGTAATCCTCGGTTGACGTGGAGGGCGCCGGCAATCGGCGCCCTTGCGTGATCAGTGGCCTGCGCTCTGGCCGCCGTCGACGTGCAGGATTTCGCCCGTCACGAACGGCGCCGAATCCAGATACAGGACAGCGTTCACGATATCGCTCATTTCGCCCATATGCCCGACAGGATGCAGTGCGCCGAGCGCCGCATGCGTTTCTGGCGCATGCATCGGCGACTTGATGATGCCCGGCGAGACGGCGTTCGCGCGGATGCCCCGCTTTGCGTATTCGATCGCGAGAGACTTCGTGGCCGCGTTCAGGCCGCCCTTGGTCAGCGAAGCCAGCACCGAGGGCACGCCGTCGATTGCATGGTCGGTCAGGCTCGTCGTGACGCTGACCACGTGTCCGCTCCCATTCTTTTCCATCTCGGCGATGGCGAGCTGCGTGATGTGGAAGAAGCCGTTGAGGTTCACGGCGGTGATGGTCGCGTAGTCTTCGGCCGTATAGGTGGTGAAGGGCTTGGCGACGAAGATGCCGGCGTTGTTGACCAGCGTGTCGATGCGGCCAAAGCGGGCGATGGTTTCGGCAATCACGCGCTGCGCGGTGGCCGGGTCGGCGATATCGCCTGCGATGGTCAGGATGTTCGGATCGTCCGAGGGCTTGACCGAACGCGCGGTGGCGACGACGCGGTAGTCGAGCTTGCGAAACGCGTTGACCAGTTCCGCGCCGATGCCTTGCGATGCGCCCGTAACGACGATGACTTTTTGTGACGTGTCCATGACTAAATCTCCGGATAAGTAACCTGGGATCAAATGCTGATCGGGCCAGCGGCTCCGATGGGTATGAAATCTAGGCGCATCGGCGCCGATTTCGAACACCCGCCATGGACAAACAGTCTTGCGTGCGAGGTACAAATGGGTTCCGCGGTCGGCGGCCGCGAAGGCTTACGCCGCACCCGACGTCGCTGATCGCTGCTTGCGGCGTCAACGCGATTTATTGTGGGCTTTCCGCCGAGGCCATGCGAAAGACCGAAATGCCTTCCATCGGATCCAGCGTTTCTCGCCAGGGCGCGCGCTTCAGTAAGCGGACCGTGTCCTCATAACCGGCAAGCCAGCGCCGCTCGATGCCCGCCGACGAAAAATCGATATCCCTGTTCAGGTCATCGTTATCGAATGCCGGTGCGTCGAGTTCCAACACTTGCATGGTCGTGCCGCAACCCCAGCCGAGGAGATCGCGCACCTCCGGATCATTGAGTATCTCTTTAGGCAGGTGCTGGCCGAGTTCACGGATTACGTGACGCAGGCGGTGAATCTGTTTCTGCCGATCGAGATGACTTTCCGCGCGGCTCGAATACTGAATGTCGCGCTGCCGGCTCATGACCTGCAGGATCGATTCAGGCTCCGGACCGCTCGAAGGCCACAACTGCACCGAAAAAATCACCGAGTCGCGCCGCGGCCGGTCGTCGAGCACGGCTTCGAGCGGCGTATTCGAATAGATGCCGCCGTCCCAGTACGATTCACCTTCCAGTTGGACCGCCGGGAAGCCTGGCGGAAATGCGGCTGACGCCATCACATGTTCGACGTCCAGTAGTGCATCGCGATTGGTGAAGTACCGCATGCGTCCACTGCGGACATTGACTGTGCCGACAGTCAGTCGCGTCGTCTTCTGATTGAGGTACTCGAAATCGACCAGCGAGGACAAGGTTTCCCGCAGTGGTCCGGTTGAATAGAATGCCGCCTGATCGGAACGAACGCGTGCCTGAATGCCCGCCCAGGACTGCAGCTGTGGCGTGAAAAACGACGGCACGCCTTGAGTAAAAGTGGTGAAGTCGCGCAGCCAGTTCGCGAGTCCCGGCAGCCAGTTTGCTGCCGACTCAACGCCATGCCGCGCCACGCCGTTCCAGAACTGGGTCAATCGCGCCATTCGGTTCTCGGGCCGATTGCCGGCGATGATCGCGCCGTTTATCGCGCCGATCGACGTGCCGATGACCCAGTGAGGTTCGACTTTGCCGTCGTGAAGGGCCTGATACACGCCGGCCTGGTATGCGCCGAGGGCGCCGCCGCCCTGAAACACCAGCACAATCTGGCCGGGAATGTCCGGTGCGTCCGACCCGCTGGCTGCGTCGGTCGGACGTTCGGCGTACGTTTTGTTACCCATGGCAAACCTCCGGACACATACTGCGGTGCCGCCGATTCTGCCACGGTCCAGTCGACGCAATGGTAGAACCGATTGGTGTTCAGAAACAGCATTGCGCGAAGTGGCAATGGCATCCGGCCCGGCGATCGCACCATGCGAGCGGCGGTGATTTTAGTCAACCTTCCCTTAACTTCGGAACGATACGTGCCGCGGATATATAGTGCGGCAATACGCATTGACCTGATCCAAGGCGCTCGGCTATGGCTGGACTGTCGACACTGCGTCGCGGGCGCAAACGGGCGGGTGATCCGCTCATTCGAAAGGCGTGACGCTCTACGTTTTCGGCAGCTTGGACTGCTTGCCGCGCGCTCGCGGCTTCGGCTCGACGCCGACGCGCGGATCGCGGGCGAGCACCAGCGCCGTCAACTGTTCGGCGACGGTTTCAAACGCCGGATCGTCTTGTGGTATGTAGAGCCATTTGCCGAGCACCGGATGCGGCCGCAAAGCCGGCATTTCGTCGATGAGCGCGGCGTGCCGCTCGTGCGACGTGCACACCAGCAGGCCATTCCACGGCTTGTCTCGATCTGCGGCAATGAGGCACAAGAGTCCATCGAGATAAGCGGCGTCGCTGCCGAACATGCGCTTGCTGATGTAAGTCGGATCGCGCTCGAACGCGTCGAAGATCCAGATGAGCGAGTTGCGCACGGATGAGGGCATCGGCGTGAAGTCCTTGGCGACATGGGCGATGAGGAGCGAAAAGCATAGCACCACGTCGCCCCGCCGCCCCGCGTCAACCGGTGCAGATCACCGCGGTCAGCAGCAACGGAATGACCGAGTGCACCTGGGCGGTGCTGCCGGCCGCGCGCACGCGCTTTTCGACCGACTCGCTCGGCGCGGACAGCACGGCGCCGTACAACGGGCCCGCGAGTGCCTGGCCGCGGCCTTTCTTGAACATGCCGTCGTCCGGTTCGTAGCCGAGCACGGCGTAGACGCGAAAGCCGAAGGCGGTCATGTCGCTGCCGCGTACGGGACGAAACGCGTTGACGGAGTTCGTGTCGACCCGCATGGGATTGGACTCGATGTACTTGGCGTCGATGAGTTGCGTGATGAACGCGTGAGGACGCGTCTGACAGTCGAACTCCGCGTCGAGCGCGTAGGCATGCGACGCCAGCGGGCAGAAGCCGACGCTTGAGACGAGGAGTGCGGCAAGCACTCTGAAGGGACGAGATTCCATGGCTGACGTGCCCGAACTGCGGGCGTCGGCAGGCTGAACGCACGCTAGCCATCAGTCTCTCATGGCTGCGCGGAGAGCGTACGTGCGTCAGCGAACGATGGCCGCATCGTGCATCCGGGACGCAAGCCGCGGCGCTCTTCAGCTTGCGCGATGCGAGACCGTCCAGGAGGAACCCGACCGCGGCGCTACGAGTTGCCTTCGCCGGCTGCCGCGCGCCGCGTCACCGCGCTTCACGCGCGGTCCTGAAACAGCTCGTTGAGTTGCGAGCCGGGTGCCGCGCCGGCAAAGCCGTCGAAGCGGCCTTGGGCCAGCGCTTGCGCCGCCTGCATGAAACCGCCCCACGCCGCGCGCGCGAGCGCCCCGCCGACGCTGATGCGCCGCACGCCGAGCGCGGCCACGTCCTGCAGCGTCAACGCCGATGTCGAACCGATCAGCAGATTGACGGGCTTCGGCGCCACGGCGGCGACCACGGCTTCGATCTGCTCGCGCGTCTGGATGCCCGGCGCGTAGAGACAGTCGGCGCCGGCCGCGGCATAGGCTTTGAGGCGCGCGATCGCATCGTCGAGATCGGGCGAGCCGGCGAAGAAGTTCTCCGCCCGGCCGACCAGCAGCGTATCGCCACCGTTTTCGTCGATGGCGCGGCGTGCAGCGCGGATGCGCTCGACGGCGACCTCGATAGGGAAGAGCGGCGCGGCGGCGTTGCCGGTGGAATCTTCGATCGACAGGCCGGCAATGCCGGTTTCGACGGCGAGCCTGACGCTTTCCGCGACCTCGTTCGGCGTGCTGCCGAAGCCGTTCTCGAAGTCCGCGTTGACGGGCAGGTCTGTTGCTTCGACGATCTTGCGCAAATGCGCGAGGATGGCCTCGCGGGGCAAGCTGTTGTCGGCGTGTCCGGTGGACCAGGCAAAGCCGGAACTGGTCGTGGCGAGCGCCTGGAAGCCGAGCGTATGCAGATAGCGCGCGCTGCCGGCATCCCACGGATTGGGCAGGATGAAACAACCGGACGCATGCAGGGCTTTGAACGCGGCGCGCTTCTCGACGACGGTGCGGGACATGGCGTATCTCCTGAAAACGGACGAGCCTGAGCCGCCCGTACTGATTATGCGATCTCGAGGTCCACGACCCGGAAGCCGGTTTCGGTATCCGCGCCGCAACGCATCGCCGACGTGGCGATGCGGGTTGTGCTGGTGTCATCATCCGCGAAATTTGTCCGTTTGTGTGCGACATACGTATGCTCGGACAGGCACGGCGGGCAGCCTCAAGCTGCGCGTGAGCGGGCGCCGCGCCGCCGCCGTGATGACGGCGGCTTTTCCATCGAAGTGTCCCATCAACGTTTCCTCCCTCGGTGTCGGTTCACGGCGGATCGGCGACTCCTTCGATCGATGTTTGCACAACCGGCGGCGCGGCTTGATACGCCCCAGCCTGGGTGCGATGATCCGGTGATCGTCGCTTCCTCTTCCTGTCAGGCTGCCGCGAATGCCCCGTCCCACCCGCCGCAAAACGAGCATGGCCGACATCGCCAAAGCCGCTGGTGTCAGCGAAGCGACTGTCGACCGTGTGCTGAACGGTCGCGGCGGCGTCTCACGCGCAAAGGAAATGAGCGTGCTCGAATGGGCGCGCAAGCTGAAGATCGACCGCGCGCTCGACTCGGTGTCGGTACGTTGGCTGCGTATCGCGATCCTGTTGCAGCAGCCGGTTGCGCCGTACTACGTGTCGCTGAAGCAGGGCTTCGAAGTCGCGCAAAAGACGTTCGAGGCGCAGCGTGTGATCTGCGCGGTCACTTACTTCGAAAGCCTGGAGCCCAAGCGGGCCGTCGAGACCATTCACCGCGCCACGCAGAAGGCCGACGCTCTTGTGATCGTTGCGTACGAGCATCCGGACATCACCGCGGCGCTGCGGCAGATCAGCCGCACCATTCCGGTCGTGACGCTCGCGAGCGATTTGCCGGGCACGGGGCGGCTCGCCTATGTCGGCATCGACAACCGCTGCGCGGGACGCGTCGCGGGCGAGCTGGTCGGACGATTTATCGGCGATGCGGGCGGTAAGGTGCTCGTGCTGACGGGCATGCATGATTTCCTCGGCCATGAAGAGCGCGAAAGCGGCTTTCGGTCCGTGCTGCGGCGGCGCTTTCCGAACTGCGACATCGTGGAAACGGTGGAGAGCCGCGAGCAGTCGGTGATCACCGAACGGCTCACTCGCGACGCTTTCCGGCGCTATCCCGAGTTGCGCGGGATCTACAACATTTCAGTCGGCAACGAAGGCGTCGGCGCGGCGCTCGTGGCGCTCGAGCGCACACGCTCGACAGTGTTCGTCGGCCACGAACTCAACGAGAGTTCGCGACGCCTGCTGATAGACGGCACACTCGACGCTGTGCTCGATCAGAATCCGGCCGGCGAAGCCATGCGTTCCATCGAAATCGTCCTGCGGCACTACCATCGTGATCCGGGCGTCGCCTTGCTTCACCAGATTCCCGTCACCGTGCTATTGCGCGAGAACCTGCCGGTGAGCGACTAGCGTCGGCTAGTCACGAGTCGTCTTTGGCGGGGACGCCCAGCAGCACTTCGCCGTTCTCAACGCGCACCGGATACGTTTGCAGATGCACGCACACCGGCGGGCTTTTCGGCTGGCCGGTGGGAATGTCGAAACGTCCCTGATGCAGCGGACATTCGATCTCGCGATTCACGACGAAGCCGTCGGCGAGATGCGCGCGTTCGTGCGTACACCAGCCGTCGGATGCGAAGAAGCCCTGATCGATCCGGTACACCGCGTAGCTCGCTCCGGCGTGATCGAAGCGGATCACGTCTTCTTCATCGATATCGTCAGCCGCGCAGGCCACGACCCACTTGATGTTGTTGGTTTCGACAGTCACTAGAGTCTCCGTTGTGCGCCGAGGTTCAGGCGCTCAGGTGTTCGATTGCGCGGGGAATCCGCCGCGCGGTCCATGCGGCATGTCCTTGGCCGGTATCTTCCGTTCGATCACGTGTGAAGGATCCGAGCGCTGTTTCCACAGCGCGGGCAGCATCTCGCGATACGCCGCGAAGAGACCCGGATAGGCCGGCGGCAACTGGTCCTTGATCGCTTCATGCAGACGCGGCAGCGCGTGGAACGGCACCATCGGCAACAGATGGTGTTCGAGGTGGTAATTCATGTTGAGGTAAAGAAAGCGGAACACCGGATTGATATGCACGGTGCGCGTATTCAGGCGATGGTCCTTCACGTTGACGGCGAGTCCCGCGTGTTGCGTAAGGCCGAGCAGTTGATGCAGCCAGCCGCCGTAAAAGCGCGGCGTCCAGACGAACATGAGCGGCAGGAAGCTGCGCATCGCGATTGCGAGCACGATCGTGCCCAGCACGACGGCGAGATAGATGCGGCAGGACCTGATCATCTTGGGTTTCTCGGAGGCAGGGAGAAACGCGTCGGTCGCGGCGTCGACGCGGCCGAACGCGTGCCGCACGACCTTGCCGATTTCGAGCGAGCAGCCCATCAGGCCGAGAAAGTCGATGACGATCGGCCAGACTTTTGTCGGCCGCGCAACCTGGATCTCGGGGTCGCGCGCCTGGAAGTAAGTATGAGTGTGGTGCCGCGCGTGGCTCCAGCGCCACCAGTAGCCTTCGCGAATCGTCATGAACGACGACAGGTGATAGAAGAAGTCGTTGACGTGGCGGCTTTTGAACGGCGTGCCGTGCGCGAGTTCGTGCCAGCGCGCGTCGCTCGACGAATAGATCGTGCCGTACACGAAGAACGCCGGAACCGCCCACCAGCTTCCCCATGTCATCGCCGCGACGACACCTGACGCGATCAGCAGGACCAGCCACAGTCCGAAGTTGCGCCAGCCTTGGGCGTCGCTGCGCTTCATCAATTCCTTGAGCACGGCGCGCGCAATGACGGGCTGATACCACTGCTGGCCGATGCCGTCTTCGAAGGCTGTGTCGGTGACGCGAGGCGCGGCCGCGCCGCCGACGCCGGGGGGCGAGGCCATGGTGTCTCCTGCTATCGGTGACTGCTTCTGTGTTTGCGGGCTTACCGTCAGGGCGATTGGACAGACGCGCTTGTCGTTGGGTCAACGATAGAGGATGGGACCAACGGGTTCACGTTTAAAAATGATGGATTTCCGTCAAATTTGCGAACGTGCGGCGCCTGATCGCGTAGTCGAAATGGAAAATAAATTCCATGGTGGTTTGGCGTAGCAATTTTTCTTGCATTTCGCTCCGATCGTCCTCTATGCTTGACGGCAGATGCGGCGACAACGCCGCGCGGCTCACCGCAACCGCTTTTGCATGGAACGAGAGTAGGCGCTAAAGCGCCAATTCGGGTCGACAGCTTTGCATGGGACCAGAGTAAGCGCTGAAGCGCCAACTCTGGTCGACCGCTTTGCATGGGACCCGAGTAAGCGCTAAAGCGCCAACTCGGGTCGACAGCTTTGCATGGGACCCGAGTAGGCGCTAAAGCGCCAACTCGGGTCGACAGGAGACAGTCGTGGACAGGATCGAAACGAATGACGCCACACCGGCCGTGGTGGTCGAGGCGCTGACGCGCGGCCCCGGCGCGATTTGCATACGCGGACTTTTCAGCGCAAGTCAGATCGCCGAAGCGCGTCGCGTGGTGATGGCCCATTCGGAGGGTCGCGCGCAAACCGTCACACACTTCCAGGGACAGGCCGCGGAGGAGCAGCGGCTTCATCTGCAGCGGCGCGTGTGGAATCTGCTCGCCAAGGGCGATGTGTTCACCGAAATGTCCGAGCAGCCGGTAATCGTGGAGGCGATGCGGCGCTTTCTGGGCGACGACTTCATCATGGGTTCGATTGCGGCCAATCGTATCTTGCCGGGCGGACCGGGGCAGGAACCGCACATCGACTATCCGTACTGGGACTACCACATGCCGGGCACCTTTCCGCTCGGTATCAATACGTCGTTTCCGCTCAATGCGCAGGTGACCATTCCGCTCGATCCTTTTACCGCTGAAACAGGCGCGACGGCCTTTGTGCCGCATACGCAGCATGAATTGCGCTATCCGGCTGAAGGCGACCGCTTCTTCGAACGTTGCCAACGGATGACGGCCGAGCCGGGCGATGCCATCGTGTTCTTCGGCGCGACCTGGCATTGCGCGATGCCCAATCGCAGCACGCAGGATCGCAGCGCCGTGCTCATTCAGTACTTGCCGAAGTTCGTCAAGCCGATGGAAGACCTCCGCGCGATGGTCGGCGAGGACTTCGTCAAGCGGGCGAGCCCGACGATGCGTCAATTGCTCGGCCTCAATTTTCCCTACCCGCAGAACCTCGACGAGATTGCCGTGGCGACCAATGCCGAAGGCCGTAAGAACGCGATGCGTTGAGGCTCTTCGATCGCACGCGTTCGCCGCGTGGCAACGGACCGGCCTGGCGATTCAAACGGAGTTCAGATCGATGTAGTGGAATCGGCTCGCTGCGACTTCTTCGCCGCACGAGCGAACGCGACAAAATTCGCCACCACGGGATCATTGCCTGTGGCCTGCCATGCGAGTCCCACACGCTCGTTGTGTCCATCCGGTCGTGAAGATGTCCTCCACTGTTCCATTGTTTCGCGTTGCCGATCTGGAGGCGCGCCTGATCGACGATGACGTTAGCGGAAAATCTCCGCAATCAGGTTCGCCACGGTCCGGATCCTCTCACTGTCGCGCAGAGCCGGATGCAGTACCATCCACACGTCCTGGTCGAGCGCCTTGATATGCTTCTCCACGCAGACGAGATCGCTGGTCGTGTCACCGGCTAGCTGGGCCAGTATGCCGAGCCCGGAGCCACCCAGAACGCCGTCGAACACACCCATGCCGTAGCTGCTGCGAAGCGACGGCGCCGGAGCGCCGGGCAACGCCTTCAGCCATTGCGTCGCCGGGTGGTCGGGCTGACGGTCGTCATAACCGACGAACGACAGCTTGTCCCACTCCTTCTTCACGATCGCCGCCTTGTGGCGGAGATAGTAATCGCGCGAGCCGAACAGCCCGAAGCGGATCCTGCCGATCCGCCGGACGTACAGGTCACCCTCTTCCGGACACTCGGACCACAGGGCGATGTCCGCCTCGCGCCGCGCCAGGCTGTAGGGGCGGCGCGAAGTCAGCACTTCGATCGCGAGCCCGGGGAGCCTGTCCTGAAACGAGCCGAGCAGCTTCAGCAAAATGTACGACGGCCACTCGACGGCGTTGATCCGCACCGTTCCGTGCGCGGCGGCGCCGCCGTTCACGTCCGCGGCGCGTTCGATCTGGTGAGCCAGATCTTCCATCTGCTCCGCCCAGGCCAGCACACGGGCGCCGAACGCGGTCACGGTACAACCCGACGGCACCCGGTCGATGAGCGGTTCGCCCAGGCGTCTTTCAAGCTCGGTAAGGCGGCGCGACAGGGTCGGCGCGCTCAGGTCGCACGCCGCGGCGGCCGAGCGCATGGTTCCCTCGCGCGCGATCGCCACCAGAATCCGCAGGTCGTCCCAGTCTACGTGTTCCATTTTTGAAACGATAGGTTTTGAAATTTGGCATAGCATAACGCAGTTCGCGAGGATAGGATTGGATCTGGCCATACTTGCCCGGCATCACGCGAACAGACCCGAAGGGTTGAGCAAGTGGTGGCAAGTGCGGCGTTCCTACCCATCACACGACTCAACGGCTCTCAGTAGACCGAACGAGCGATACGGAGACATCAATGATTCGCCATTTCCTACCGGCGCGGCGTCGCGCCATCGCAGCCGGCGCAGCTTTCCTCGCTGTGTCGATTTTGCCGATGCCCGCGGCATTCGCCCAGGCCGCCCATAAACCGAAAGTCGCGCTCGTCATGAAGTCGCTGGCGAACGAATTCTTCCTGACCATGGAAACGGGCGCCAAGGATTATCAGAAGCAGAATCCGGCGAAATTCGACCTGGTCACCAACGGCATCAAGGACGAGACGGACACCGCGAACCAGATTCGTATCGTCGAGCAGATGATCGTGTCGAAGGTCGACGCGCTGGTGATCGCGCCGGCCGATTCCAAGGCGTTGGTGCCGGTCCTGAAGAAAGCGGCCGACGCCGGCATCATCGTGGTCAATATCGACAACAAGCTGGACAACGACGTCCTCAAGTCGAAAGACCTGAACATCCCGTTCGTCGGGCCGGATAACGCGAAGGGCGCGCAGAAGGTCGGCGACTACCTGGCCAAGCACCTGAAGTCGGGCGACAACGTCGGCATTATCGAAGGTGTCACGACCACGACCAACGCGCAGCAACGCACCGCCGGTTTCAAGCAGGCCATGGAGTCGGGCGGCATGAAGGTCGTCGCGCTGCAATCGGGCGAATGGGAAATCGACAAGGGCAACGCCGTCGCGAGCCAGATCCTCAATGCGAACCCGGACGTCAAGGCCTTGCTGTGCGGCAACGACAACATGGCGATCGGCGCCGTGTCGGCCGTGCGCGCGGCCGGCAAGGCCGGCAAGGTGCAGGTGGTCGGCTATGACGACATCAACGCCATCAAGCCGATGCTCAAGGACGGCCGCGTACTCGCCACCGCCAATCAATATGCAGCCAAGCAGGCGGTGTTCGGCATCGACACGGCTTTGAAGGCGCTCTCCGAACACAAGAAGCAGTCTGAATTGTCTGGCGTCGTCGAAACGCCGGTCGATCTGGTCACCAAGTAAGTTTGGTGCAACGCGTGGCCCGCTCCGCGTAGGGGCCACGCGCCTGATTTACGTCCAGCCTGATCATTCTGATGTCCACTCCCATTTCATCACTTGCTGACGCCGCGCCCGTGCTGCGCGTTCGCGGCATCGGCAAGACCTATGCCGAGCCCGTGCTTGCCGACGTCTCGCTGGAATTGCGCGCGGGCGAAGTGCTGGCGCTGACCGGCGAAAACGGCGCGGGCAAGAGCACCTTGTCCAAAATCATCGGCGGCCTCGTCACGCCGACTACCGGCTCGATGACCCTCGGCGGCTCGGCCTACACGCCGTCCAGCCGCAAGGACGCCGAGGCGCTCGGCGTGCGCATGGTCATGCAGGAGCTGAACCTGCTACCTACGCTCTCAGTGGCCGAGAACCTTTTTCTCAACCGTTTGCCGCAGCGCGGCATGTTCGGCTGGATCGACCGCGCCAGGCTGCGCGAGGATGCGCGGCATGCCATGGCGCAAGTCGGCCTCGACGCAATCGATCCCGACACGCTGGTCGGCACGCTGGGTATCGGACATCAACAGATGGTCGAGATCGCGCGCAATCTGATCGGCGACTGCCGCGTGCTGATTCTCGACGAACCCACCGCGATGCTGACCGCGCGCGAAGTGGATCTGCTGTTCGAGCAGGTCGAGCGGCTCAAGGCGCGCGGCGTGGCGCTGGTGTACATCTCGCACCGGCTGGAAGAGCTGAAGCGTATCGCGAGGCGCGCTGCCGTGTTGCGCGACGGCCGGCTCGTGCATGTCGACGAGATGGCCAATCTCTCGACCGACCGGCTCGTGACCTTGATGGTGGGGCGCGATATCGGCGACAGGATCGATCTCGGCGAACGGCGGATCGGCGACGTGGCTTTCAAGGTCAGCGGGATGACCCGAGAACCGGTGGTGCGCGACGTGTCCTTCGAGGTCAAGGCCGGCGAGATTTTCGGCATCAGCGGGCTGATCGGCGCCGGTCGCACGGAGCTGATGCGGCTCATCTATGGCGCGGATCGCGCGGACGCAGGCACGGTGTTGATCGGGCGTGAAGGCGGCGCGCTTGAGCCCGTGACGATCGCCTCGCCGTCGGACGCCGTGAAGCACGGCATCGCGCTGATCACCGAAGATCGCAAAGGCGAGGGACTTCTGCTGACCCAGCCGATTGCCGCCAACATCTCGCTGGGCCACTTGCGCGCGGTGTCGAGCAAGGGCGTGGTGGACGGCCGTCGCGAGGCGGCCCTGGCGCACCAGCAGATCGACGCCATGCGCATCCGCAGCGCAGGGCCGTCGCAACCGGTATCGGAGTTGTCGGGCGGCAACCAGCAGAAAGTGGTGATCGGCCGCTGGCTCGCGCGCGATTGCACGGTGCTGCTGTTCGACGAGCCGACGCGCGGCATCGACGTCGGCGCGAAGTTCGACATCTATGCGTTGATGGGTGCATTGGCTCGCGAAGGCCGCGCGCTGGTGGTGGTATCGAGCGATCTGCGCGAATTGATGGCGATTTGCGACCGGATCGCTGTGATGTCGGCGGGACGCATGACGGGCCCGTTCGAGCGTGGCAACTGGACTCAGGACGCGTTGCTGGCAGCCGCATTTGCGGGCTACGCGAAACGCGAGAGCCTGCTGCACGAGCCGATCGAACCCGACGCAAAGGCGCCCGACGAAAACAGATTAGTGGAGTATTGAGCATGACCGTGGAAACCAGCCTGCCTACGCTGCAGAACGAACCACCCAAAAACGCGAAGCCGCTCGGCACGCGCCTCGGATTCTCGAACTACCTTGGATTGCTCGGCGCGCTCCTCGGGATGATCGTGTTGTTCTCGCTGCTGAGTTCGCACTTCCTGACCTACGACACGTTCAGCACGATCGCGAACCAGATCCCCGATCTTGTCGTGATGTCGATTGGCATGACCTTCGTCCTGATCATTGCCGGCATCGACCTGTCGGTCGGCTCGGTGCTGGCGCTCGGCGCGGCGCTCACGAGCGTCGCGGCCTTGCAGTGGCATTGGCCGGCGCTGCCCGCCGCGCTGCTCGGCATGGCGGGCGCGACCCTGACCGGCTGTGTGACCGGCGCGATCACCGTGGCGTGGCGGATTCCGTCGTTCATCGTGTCGCTCGGCGTGCTGGAAGCGGCGCGCGGTCTCGCGTATCAGCTGACCAACTCGCGCACGGCTTATATCGGCGACGCGTTCGACTTTCTCTCCAACCCGGTCGCCTTCGGCATTTCGCCGGCGTTCATCATTGCCATTGTGGCGATGGTCGCCGCGCAGTTCGTGTTGACGCGCACGGTGTTTGGCCGCTATCTGATCGGCATCGGCACGAATGAGGAAGCAGTGCGGCTCGCGGGTGTCAATCCGCGGCCCTACAAAATCGCCGTGTTCGCGATGATGGGTGCGCTGGCCGGGCTTGCTTCGCTGTTCCAGATTTCGCGGCTCGAGGCCGCGGACCCGAATGCCGGACAGGGCATCGAATTGCAGGTGATCGCGGCGGTGGTGATTGGCGGAACGAGTTTGATGGGCGGACGAGGTTCGGTGACGAGTACCTTCTTCGGCGTGTTGATCATTTCGGTGCTGGCCGCCGGTCTCGCTCAGATCGGCGCGACCGAGCCGACCAAGCGCATCATTACGGGAGCCGTGATCGTCGTGGCTGTCGTGCTGGATACTTATCGAAGCCGGCGTCGCGCTGGGTAATTGGACTATTTGGTGAGTGGTCGGCGGCTCTGCGTGGGACCAGAGTGAGCGGTAAAGCGCTAGCTCTGGTCGACCGCTCTGCATGGGACCAGAGTAAGCGCAAAAGCGCTAACTCTGGTCGACCGCTGTGCATGGGACCAGAGTAAGCGCTAAAGCGCTAGCTCTGGTCGACCGCTCTGCATGGGACCAGAGTAAGCGCAAAAGCGCTAACTCTGGTCGACAGGAGAAAATGAAAGTGTCGAAAGAAACGAAGCAGGGCCGGGTGCTGGTAGTGGGCAGCATCAATACGGATCTTGTCGCCCGCGCGCCGCATTTGCCGCGCCCCGGCGAGACGATTGGCGGACATGAGTTCTCGCAGGTTGCCGGCGGCAAGGGCGGCAACCAGGCTGTCGCCGCCGCACGCATCGGCGCGCAGGTGGCCATGGTCGGCTGCGTCGGGAAAGACGCGAACGGCGCGCAGCGGGTCAAGGATCTGGAAGCGGAAGGGATCGACTGCAGCGGTGTCGAGGTCCATCCGGGCCAGCCAACCGGTGTCGCCATGGTGACGGTGTCGGACGACGGGCAGAACACGATTGTCGTGGTCGCCGGCAGCAATGGCGAACTTACGCCGCAGAGCGTGGCTCGGCATGAAGCGGCCATCAAGGCTTGCGATGTCGTGGTCTGCCAGCTGGAAACGCCGTGGGATTCCGTTCACGCGACGCTCGCGCTCGCCCGCCGGTTGGGCAAGATCACCGTGTTGAACCCGGCACCGGCAACGGGACCGTTGCCCGCGGAATGGCTGCCGCTCGTCGACTATCTCGTGCCGAACGAGGTCGAGGCCGCCATTCTGGCCGGCCTGCCGGTCGAATCGCAAAGCGGCGCGCGGCGCGCGGCGACGGAGTTGCAACAGGGCGGCGCGCGCAATGTGATCGTCACGCTCGGCGCGCAGGGCGCTTATCTGCTGGTGGAAGGCGGCGAGGGAACACATTTCCCCGCGCCGCAGGTGCAAGCGGTCGACACGACCGCAGCCGGCGACACTTTCATCGGTGTCTTTGCCGCGCAACTCGCCTCACGGCAGCCGCTGGAAGGTGCGATCAGCCTCGCGCAACGCGCGGCGTCGATTTCCGTGACGCGCGCGGGCGCGCAGCCGTCGATACCGACTCGCGCGGAAGTCGAAAACGCAGCCTGACACGGATGCCGCTCGTGACATGAGGCGGTCCGTATTGCCACTTTCGGTGGCTCGACGTTGATTTATCGGCACCATCTCATGATGGTGTTCCCTTGTTAATCACGCTCTCGAATGGACGAAACATGAAATCACAATGCATAGGCATACTGATGATGTCGTTAGGGCTGGCTGCGTGCGGAGGCGACATATCGACCACTGATCCTCTCGCCAATGCGACGAAGGTCATCATCGATTCAGACTTCAACACGATGGGCGACGACGGCCAGCTTTTCGCCATGACCACGCAGTTGATGGGGCAGGGCAAGGTCAATCTGCTCGGGCTCACCGTTGTCACCGGCAACGACTGGCTGCTGCAGGAAGAATCGGATGCGCTCAAGGCGGTGGAGCGCATGGGTCTGCAGAACGTCGTGGGTGTATACGGCGGCGCCGACTATCCGTTGCAATACGATGTGGCGAGTATTCGCGCGCAGCAGGCGGCCAATCCGCAGGGCTATTTTGGCGCGTGGAGCCGGCCGGAACCGACCCAGCAGTCCCAGCTTGTTGCGCCGCCGGATGGGTTCGCCGTGTCGACGAAACTGCAATCGCAGAGCGCCGCGGATTTCATGATCCAGACCATCAAACGTTATCCGAACCAGGTCACCATTCTCGAAGTCGGGCCACCCACCAACCTTGCCACGGCGATCATGAAAGCGCCGGAGATCGTGCCGCTGATCAAGCGGATCGTCTACATGGGCGGCGCGATGGCCGTGCCGGGCAATGCGAACGCCGTGGGGGAACTCAACTGGTGGTTCGATCCGCTCGCTGTGCGCACCGTGTTGCAGACGTCGATTCCCCAAGCCGTGATTCCGCTCGACGTGACGAACACGGTGCCGCTGACGCAAAGCGTGTACGACCAGATCGTCAATAATCCGAGCAAGCAGACTGCAGTGACGAGGGCGTATGGGATTGCCAATGCGGGTGCGTTCGCGAGTAATACCGATCTGTTCGATACTTTGACGATTGCGTATTTCCTCGACCCTACTTATGCGACGCAAACGAAAAGCGCGTATCTGGATATCGATACGACGAGCGGTGAGGATCAGGGGCATGTGAAGGTGTATCCGGATCAGCCGGCAGCGGGTGCTTCGCCGCAGAAGATCACTTACGTTACGCAATTCGATAACAATCGGTTTTTCAGTCTTTATGTTGATCTGCTGACGCGGCCTGTGCCGATTACGTTGCCGTGATGGCGCGCCGTGGCTCCCGGTCGAACTCGATGGACGAGTTCTTCCGGGAGGCGTGTCTTAGTTTTTATTCGACTTCCAGTGCTCCCGGCAAAGTTGGTTCTTCAATCTGGCCCGTGGCGGTTTATTGGCTTGACGCGCGCCATTACTCAAGATCTGTTGCCACTTCCGGCCATTCGACGGCCGCGACAGCGCGCGTTTGTCCAACCGGAGTGCTGCGGACCGCAACTGAATAGTCGTTATCCGCCACGTCTGCGCTGTTGGAAATATGGTTTGAGCGTCTGGATAGCAATCGAGATACCAATGGCGGCGAATTACTAGCTATCGGCTGATGTACCCAGCGAACACTCTGACAAAGTGGACGGTAACAGATGGCAAAATCTTAGTCATCCATACGAAAAATAGCCGCCGCGTTTCGTGATTGTCTTTGTTCATATGTATGCTGCTCGCGCCCAAATGGCCGATAGTGGCTGCGCTTCGCGTTTACCCGATAAAAATTAAACTAACGCAAAGATTGAGGATTTTCTAGACTCCTTTCTGTCGTTTCGTTCCACTGAGATTCCAGGCCGGAAAAATGGCGACGCAGAACGAAAATCAAGGACCGGGGACCGAAAAGCACGAAGGATTCGGCTGGTGGCATGTGCTCGGGCGCGCTGCATTATCGGTGGTGTTAGGCCTTCTCCTCGCTCTCGTGGTGCCAACCCGCTTTACCGAGGAAATGGGCGCACAGACAATTGCGCGCTACGCAGCGCCCTTCTCAGGATATTGGTTCGACCACGAGCGTCAGCGTGAAATCGCGTCTGGGCCACCGAATGAATGGAGTGACAGGGATATCACCGTACTCGTAATCGACTCCGACGCGCTCGAGGCGCACGGGGAACGTTGGCCAGCTCACTATTCGTTTTACAGCTGGCTCTTGGGCTATCTGAACAAGTATCCTCCGAAGGGGCTGTTCATTGACGTGATTCTCTCCCAGCCCGCACATCACGAGAGTGATGGCTGCGACAAAGCCGCGAAGTCTACCGGCGTCAAGAACGCCAAGCCTTGTCATGTCGTCAATGACTCGGAGGACATTGTTGGCTTCAAGAAGGCGCTTACGGGTTTGATACGCAACGGCAAACCGGTATTTCTCGCTGCATTCCTAGACGAAGACAACAACTTCCGCACTAACGCAGACCTCGACGGCGATCCTGAGTTGAGCACCGTGAAGCGCGTCGGCATTGAATTTTCGGCACATGCGGTGGACCGGCTTGCATGGACCTATCCGCTGGTCTATCCGAAGAAAGTGCACTGCAACGAGCAAATACGTGGCGACGCTCAACGCGAGGAATGCCGGGGAGAAAAGCGAAACACTCCGGCGACCGACTGTGTATGGAGCGCGGCCTACTCAATCTTCAAAGACGTGTACGAGGAAGGCACGAAGCTCGACGTGCCATGCGATAAAGCCAGCTTCATGTCGGTTACGTGGCCGCTCGACACGGCGGCGTACGGCTTGCGATGGGTCGAGTCAGACGACGAAGAAAGTGAGATACGTCACAAGTATTCGGCCCTGCGAACGGACACGTTCGATCAGGACTTGCAGATGTACTGTACTTCGAGCGACAGCGAGTTAAAGCTGCTGTGGCGTGCGGAAGCACGCGCGATCCTGCGCCTGACGAGCCGCCCGCTGTGTGTGCACTATCGGACTATCCACGCAAGTCAGCTCGATCACATGCACGATGATGAACGGGACGCCGCATTCAGGGACCGTTTTGTGATGATCGGCACAGCGTTCGCATACTCCAATGACCTCGTGCTGTCGCCTTTGCAAGACCGTATTCCGGGTGTGTTTTTGCACGCTGTTGCGCTCGATAATCTCCTGAGCCGTCACAGCAAATTGGAAGACATCGAGGCTTGGGAGCCTGCACTCTCCATGGACGCCAGTCGGTGGTGCAAGCTCCTTATCTTGGGGGCACTCGGCTTCGTGGCGATGTTGATCATCGTGGCCGGCAAAAAAAAGACCAGGGAGAAATTCAGGAAGTCATATCGCGAGCGCAGGCATTGGAAGACGCGCCGTTCTGCTGCCTTTTGGCGTGCGAAAGGAGCGACAGCCATTTTCAATGCTGTGTTTTTTGCGATCAGTGGACTGGTGCTCGTGATGTTCGGCGTGGCGATGATCGTGATCGGCACATGGATGCAAGTCCCATTTTTGGTGGTTGCGCATGTCCTCGCCTGCACGATCGCAGTCGAATGGCTTGACTGGAGCGAAGACCTGTTCAACTGGATCACGGACAGCAAGGAGAAGTCATCGTGAAACAGGCTCAAAATGTCTGGCGGCGGGTCACTAGTGCTTTTCTGGCCGCAACGACAGTCGTAGCGCTAACTGCAACGGTCGGCAGCATGGCCTCAGATCAACCGGCGACTTATGTCGATTCGCAGAAACCAGGTGGCACAGTGAAGCTCTACAGCGCGCCCGACATACATAGCGTTGTGATGGATGCTCCGACTTTGCCGCTTCTTGTTCAGGGCGCTTCCGATCACGGCTTCTATCCCGTGAAAGTCAATGACAAGCCCTATTGGGTGGACGGCATGGCTGTCAAGGTCGTTCGCGACGTGCAGGCTGCCCGCTGCAGTAAGTCTGCCGGCGTTCAGGCCGCCGGCACACTGGGCGCCGCCACCAACCGGTGCCAATGATCATGCATACCGGACGGCGATACTTCTGTGGTGCATGCGCAAGCCTTCTACTCGGTGCATGCGCGGACGTCAAAATGCCAGGCGCGCTGTCGAACCTGGGCATTGGCGGCGGTTCCGCGAAAGGACCGACGCTCGACACCGTCGGTTCCATTCCGCCGCCACCCACTCGCGAATGGCCCGATATCAAACTTGACCTGATGAACGCGCGTGCCGACGGCTGGGGCCTCGTGCCGATGCCCGAGATGGAGGCGTATCTGAACGGCCTGCTCGCGACCATCAAAAGAACCGCGGGCACGCCGAACTATCCAGGCTCAGTGCATATCATCTCCGAGACCGGACTCAATGCGAATTCGAGTCCAGGCGGCAACATCTTCGTCTCGATCGGCTGGTTGCAGTCGGCTGAATCAGAAGACGAGATATTTGCGATCCTCTCTCACGAGTTCGGCCATATCTACCTCAACCATCACGCGATTTTCGACGCGCGCACGGCCGGCGATACGTCGCTTGCCATCGTGTCGCTCGCCTGGACAGTGACCAACAAGTCGCCGACGTCCAACACATGGAGCGGCGTCGACAATATCGCCGTGGTGCAGACACTCGGCACACGCGTACTGTTTCCTGCCTGGCAACGCAGTGTCGAGGAACAGGCGGATCGGTTCGGCGCGACGATCAGCCTGCGTTGCGGCTATTCGTACGTCGACGGTTTCAAGGCTTTCTTCGAGCGCGTCATTGCATACGACCAGGACGCCAAAGCGCGCCGTCAAAAGCTGCGTGAGAAGCAGCTTCAGGCCGGTCGAGAGAAGGCTGGGCAGCAGGCTGCGGCGCAGGCGCGCACTCAGCCGCTCGCACCGTCTGTCGGCGGCAGCGCAGCGCAAACGGTAAATCAACTCAGCAGCATCGGCGAACTGCGCGACGCGGTTGCGCAATACACGTCCGCGCGTGCGGGCGCACAGGCGAGCGTCGCGGAGAATCTCTTCGACGCCCGCGCGGTGATCGACGACCAGATCTCGGCTCAACTTGAAACCTTGCACGACGATCACGGCGATCCAGCGGCTCGCGAAGATAATCTGACTGAACTCGTGCGCCCGATGCTCGGAGACAAACGGCCCGACCCGCGCATCGAGCCGTGGAACGCTGCGCGCAAACGCGGTTCTACGCCACTCATTCTGGCCCACTACAAATCCATCTCCGACATGCAGGATCTGCAGGCCGCAGGCAACTATTCGCAAGCACTGCAAGTCGCGACGACGATCGCATCCGGTCCCACAGCGGACCACGCGTACCCCGTGTTTCTGTTGTCGAATCTGATGGCACTGTCGCGGTCGGGCCAGCCGGATGCGCAGACGCAAGTGCTGCGGCGCAATCTGACTTCACGCGACCGCTCATGGGCGGTGCAGACCAATCTTGCCAATCGCATAGGGCAGAAAGACCCGAAGCAAGGCGAAGCGTTTTTGCTGCAACAGTTCGATTATTTCGGCCGGACGTCGGTGACCTGGCCCAGCGTTGTCGCGTGGTATCGCGAGCATGGGGATATCAACCGCGCCAAGCAGTTGGCTACCACGTGCTGGACGGAGCATCCGGAAATGCGTGCTGCCTGCGTCGCCGCTTCGCAGGCACCCGCGCAAAAGAAGAGCGACGATCAGGCGGGCGGGTTCAGCAAGGCGGTCGACAAAATGCTCGATCAGGCGAAGGGGCTGTTGCCGAAGTGATGGATAGAGTCGTCTCTCGATTGTTGACTGTCGCCTTGTCAGATTGAAACCGACTACGAAAGAGGGGCGCCGACTATTCCAGCGCGCTCTGATTTGCCGGCGGTCACCTGACCGTCGACATTCTCTCGCCCTCAGTTTCCCGAGACCAACGGTATTGCCGCCGGCGAAGTCTGGCCAGAGTTTTACAGTCACCCGGTGCGGGTGCGGTGCCAGCGCCCGCTGATCGCGTGCTCGCATATCAGGAAAGGCCGCAAGCTGTGGACTATGGCATGGTGATCATCACGCGAGATAACTCGTTTTTTTGGTGCGGGAAGCGCCACGACAATGAGAATCGGCGGCAAGCCGGTGGCGGAAGTGAGAAGTAGTGAGCGCGTTCGGTTATATGTGCCGGCTGGTGATCACATCTTCAGCGCGAAACATGTCTATGCTGCCGCGCAAGGATGTTGAAGCGATCATCAAGCCGGGTGTGACGCGTCACAGCCGGCCAACGATTCACTCTTCAGGCGATATCGGCCTTGATCCGACATTGCCGGATGAGTGAGGGAAAAACGTAACAGCTACAACAGAAAACCCCGCTGAAGCGGGGGCAAACACTACTGCCCGTCGCAACAATCATTCGGACAACCAGGGCTAATCTCGACGGTGACTTCCCGGCTCTCAGCACCTGCCTGACCGGGATTGGCGACTGGATAGATCTGCGTTTTGACCTGAAGCGGGGCGCTTACCAGTCCGTCAGCCAGTGCGTCTTGTGCGACCGTCACGGCGCGCTTCATGGCTAGTGCGTTGGTGTTTCTTTCCGCTTGTGACGCGCTACCGACCACCGTAACCCACTTCTGTATAGCGTATTTCGCGTTCGCTTTCGACACCCATTCGCCAAGTCGTACCCGTTCCGCCACATCAACCTTGTGGCTGTTCATGCCGAATGCGATGTGAATCTGTTCGGAAGGTTGATTTTGAGGACCGTTGCATTCCGCGTGGGTATCGAAGCAAACGACAAGCGCTGTAATGAGTAAAGAAATGCGAATCGCTGTTTGCGAAGCCATATTTTTTCTTCCTTTTTAGACGGCGAAGAGTGGTTCGCCGTAGATTACATAGCCAGCAAGCGTATCCGCATTGCGCAATGCCTGATCGGGGTGATTCCTGGCCCATTCCGCAGAAACCGGATCAAGCCCATATCTGGCATCGCCGCTGCCGAACGTATCACTAAAATGCGTCACCTCGTGAATGAGGGTGGACAAACGTGAGTCACCGTACATATTCTGATCGCGTAGGCCGTCACAGAACTTCATGCCAATGCTCACAAGCCTGCGCTGCGTGTTAGGACCACAGACGTGAGCCGCTTCCCTGTCGACGTTCTTCAGATTTGGACTACACCCTAACAACTTGTCCAGCTTCGGATCAGAACGCACCAGGCTTGTGGGCGCAAGAGATTTGAGTGTTGCCAGATGACTTGTGAAGCCGGTTGTGAGGTATCGCCGCGTATTTTCATCGCTTCGGTTGAACCAGTACTGCATGCGTTCCTTCGTTGCGGCGTCATAGCGGCTTAGATCCACTAGCCGACGATCAACGGCGGAGATTGCCCACGCTAACAATTGTCGCGCAATCGCCCTAAATTCCTTGTCGATCATATTGGGGCAGATTGGTGTGGTATCAATTGACACATAGACCATTGAACCGGGATTGGTATTTGTAACCGCGCCAGAGTGAACTTCGAACCACTCCTCGTTTTCATATTCACGGAATCCGTAACTCTTGTTACCCGCATCACTCATTTTTAGCTTCTCCTGTTGTATAGAGACTTATTTCTTCTGTTCCGCCAGTAGTGGTCCGCTTCGTTTTACTCAGGCTATTGGTTGTACCGGCGACTACTCGCCCACGACTCGTGACGATGCGATAGCGTGCGTTAGGACGTGGACCGTGTGCGTGATCGAGCAAGGTAAATTGCTCGTCATACTGGGTGGCGCGCGCGGGTTCGCGCGAGGAATCAGCGGTTCTGGCAGCGCTCGAAGCGTTAGCGTCCTCATGAATAAAGCACCCAACATCTTGACCCGCAAAAAACTCGATTCTTGCCACACGGGCATAGCACTCGATCGCCTTAGATACAACTTGGGTTTCGTGGTCGCTCATCCCTTCGCCGGTGTCAAACCTCGGCCACGAACCTTTGCAGTTGCCGGACGTTGCATGGTCGCCGCGAAGCGCGATCTTTTTTCCCTTGTCGTGAAGGTTCGCTCTTAACGCCAGAACTTTCCCGCCCGTGGTGGCGGGGTCGCCAAAAATGACTACGGGAATACGCATCAGGTGCCCCCGCTATTTTCGAGTGTTAGCTGCCCCGCGTCATCGGTGTTGATTCGCCGTGTGCGCCCCCCGGCGTCAAATGTGGTCCATTTCCGTTCCTGCTGATGCGACATTTCCCAAGCCTTCCGAAGTGGACGAACACGACCGGTCACCAAAGCAACCGGCGCGAAGGCGGCGGCTCTTTTGCCGGGCGAATCCGAAGGATCAGCGCTAACTGATGCAGGCAAACATCAGCCAACTCCGAAAGAAGGGCCGGATTATGCGATGTTGCATCGCGACGCGCATCTGATCGCAAACGTTTAGAAAAAACGGGCACACGTCGCGCGCCGAGGCGTGCCCAGATTTTTCGAGGAAACGCATCCAGGGCGGGCAGACCCATTTGAAACGGCCAGATCGACTCCGGACGAAAACCAGGCGCGGCAATGCTGCTATCGGGCCGGGGCGGTGCCGATCGCCAGCTTTCGCTCATTCAGCGCTAATTCCAGGCGCTCAATATGTCCTTGTGGCTGGCCGAGTTACTTCGCAAGGAACAGGTCGCCGCCGTTTATCCCGCGCTTGAACATCGAACGGTTGAGGACCTGAAATGAGCTTTCATCCATCTCTTTTGTTTTTTCTGGGCGTCGGCCTGTGTGGCATGACCGTCGCCGGCTTGTTAACGATCGTCGTGGAAAAAATCGGTGCCGCGTTGACTTCGCGGCACCGAACTGCTGACACGGATTCACGGACGACATCGGATTTGATCTGGCCGGCGACGCCGCGATAGTACGGACTTTATCGGCATACCGTTGAGCTGGGCTGCACGGTCGATGCTTTCCACACAATGTCCCCGGCCCAGAATGAAGCTGCAACTCCGAAGGAGAGTAACCATGAACACGATTTTCCGCACTACACTGCTCGCCGCCATGGTCGTTTTGCCGACCGCGGCGTTCGCACAACCTGTCGCGCAAGTCGATGAAATGCAAATCGAGATGGTGACTTATGAAGTTGTCGGTATCGATTCGCCGCCGATGTCCTCACACGCCGCTCCGGTCATCGGCAACAGTGGCACGCATGCCAGCGCACTTCCAGCCGAATTGTTGCGTCCAGGCTCTGACGTGGGCTTGAAGTCGATCTACGTTCGTCACTGAAGCGACGTTGGGTGCGAACGTCCCCGGCGTCTTCGGCCGCCGGCTAGACCACGCCTCAAGCAGCACCGTCCGGTTCAATCGGAAAACTGACCGTCGCAACGATGCCAGACTGTCCATCGTTGCGATTTCGCAGCGTCACGGTCCCGCCATACCGCGTGACGATCGCCTTTACAATCGACAACCCAAGCCCACTGCCTTCAATCTCCGTATTGGCCCGAAAGAAACGATCGAACACTCGGGGCAGCAGGGTTTCGTCGATACCTGGACCGGTGTCCGTCACTTCGACATCCACCATTCCGTTCTGCACACGGGTCGACAAATCGATTGTGCCGCCGTCGGGCGTATAGCGGACCGCATTGCTGACGAGGTTCTTGATAACCGTGCCGACGTCGAGTTCGATTGCGTGCACACTGGCGGTGGCCATTTCGTCCGCGCCGATATCGATGCCACGCTGCATGGCAATGGGCAGCACATCGGAAATGGCGCTGACCACGGCGGCTGCAATGTCGACGCTGACCATCGCACGTGTCAAGGATTGGCCGACGGGCGGCGCGTCCGCGCGTGCGAGCCGCAACAACTGCGAAATCAGATTGCTGCTTCGTGTTATGCCGCCTTGGAGCGCGCGAAACCGTTCCTGATTGCTTGGCACGATATCGCGTTGCAAATTATCGGCCTGCAATTGCAAGGCGGTAAGCGGCGTTCTCAACTCGTGCGCCGCATCGGAAATGAATTTGCGTTCGCTCTCGATGGAGCGGGCGAGTCGCTCGATCATCAGATTGATCGAACGGATGAACGGCAGCAGTTCGGTTGGCACACCCGCGAGCGGCAGCGCTTGCAGATGGTTCACATCGATCACGCGGACCTCGTTGCCAAGCCGGTTCAGCTCCCGCAACGAACGACTCACGACGAAAATAACAGCGGCCCAGACGAGCGGAATCAGCACGACGATCGGCCATAGCGTTTTGGTCGCTGCGGCCTCCTCGATCTCATGACGCACGGACAGGCGCTGCGCGACCTGGACAGTCTGAGCGCCGTCGCGAGCCGTGTAGATCCGCCACCGTTCGCCATTGACGAGTGGCGACGAGAAGCCCGTGGCGGCATCGCGCGGCAGAAGCAACGAAGGCTCGGTAGACCGCGCGGGCTGTGTTTCGCCTTCTTTCCAGATGACGATGAAAATATCGCGGGCGTCTTGCGATCCGCGCGCGGGGACTGTGGGAATGCCGTCGCCGAAGCCGACTCGCAAACGCGATGCGACCTGTTCCATGCGCAGGTCGAGCACCGCGCTCATACCGGCCACGCAGAACTGGTAGGAGCTCACGCCCTGCAGAATGGCGAACAGGCTGACCACGGCGCCGATTGCGATAACGAGTTGGTTGCGGAGCGATTTGAGCATGGATGTGAACGTCAGGGGGAGCGAGTGGCCGGGCCGCGAGAGGAAGCATGCCTTCCTGTCATCGACTTCAGGATGAACGTTGCTTCATCGTGATGAGGGGCATCGAGTTCATTTGCGGCCCTTGCCCGCGGGCTCGGCGGGAACGATCTGGACGTGCTCGATCGCGGCTTCCACGAGATCTTCGGCGCTTCGTATGCCTTCGGCGGATGCGGCCAGCGCATTCAGGCGTCCGTCGATCAGAAGCAACGCGAGCCCGTGAACGTAGGCCCAAGCCGCGGTCATGGCGATGGCCTGGGCAGCGGTGATTCGGCCGAACGCGGTTTTATCCTCGTCCGCGCACTCGGCCGGCGCGCTGAATACGCCGGCCAGGGCGCGCGCCGACACTTGGCGCGCCTGCGCGAGAGCAGGGCGCGCCGCGTCGAGCATTTCGTTGCGCGACATGAGGTGCAGCAAGTCTGGATTGGCCACCGCGAAGCTGACATAGCCGCGAGCGATGGCTTTGCGCTGCGCCTGGCCCGCTTCGATACCGTCCGCCTGCTCCGCCATGGAAGCGGCGAGCCGCCGGTGCCCGCTGGCAGCCAGTTCGCTCAGCACCCCAGCCGTATCGCCGAAATGATGTTGGGGCGCCGTATGCGATACGCCAGCCTCGCGCGCGATGGCGCGCAACGTCAAGCCACGAATGCCGTCGCGCCGTAGGACGACTTCCGCAGCTTCAAGCAACGCGTGGGGTAGCGCGCCGTGATGATAGGGCTTGTTGTGTGCTGATTGGTAGGCTTGGGTTGTGGCTTTGGGCGGCGCGGATGCTTTGCGGCGTGACGATGCTTCTTTCATGGTTGTGAATTGCGGTCGATATTTTTACAGTGAAAAGATATGTTCACCGGCTGAAAGGGAAAAGTCAAAATCTTCGCGCGATCCAATCGCACCGGTTCGCCAGGGCGCTTCGCTTTCGGCATCCGGGCAACCGCGCGATGTTTGACGACATGCCGGCGCGTTTCGCCGGCCACGCCGACCAGCAGCAGGAAGATCGAACCGGTGGCCGCGGCACTCGCGCTCGCCACAGAGATATCTATCAGCCATTCAAGCACGTCAGACATGGGTCATCCCCTTCGTTACCGTGACGACGAGGGTATCGGGCTTGAATTAGCGATGAATTAGCACGGTTTCAGGCTGCCGTAAGCTTCGCGACCTGCGGCCGATGCACGGCGAGGCCATGGTACGCGCCGCTAGACGACCTGGACCATTGCCGGCCAACCTGGTAGCATCACGCGCAGAGACGCCGTGAGAGTCGGCGGCCCTGCAACACGCTGGACATCGAGATAGATTGGGTATGGAAAAGAAACGATCGCGGATTCGCCGGGAAGCGCTATGCCCGCCGATTGGCGCGCTGCTGTGCTACCGGGCGCGCATCGTGCGCGTCGTCGCCGAAGCGCGCGGCCAACGGGCGATGATCGAATCGCTCGACACAGCGGGCCGCACTTTTGTCAGCACCGTGAAATGGAACAGCCTGCGCGAGCTCGGCGCTCAACTGTTCTGATAGTGAAGGCCAGCGCATCGGCCTGAAATCGGCGACAAGTCAAATAGTGAGCAAATAGTGGGAAGCTGACGTGCGACGCATTCGCCTCATGATATTAGGGAATGCCTAACCTTGAGCCTGCGAGGTCCAGCGTCGTAAAATCGTGGCACATCGATTTGAGGGCCCAGCAATGTGTCTGGCTTCTCGTTGCGATTTCAACCGCGCTTTGCACCGTGATACCTGGCGGCGCCCGGCCAAGCGGCGCTCCACGCTTTTTCGATCCGCTCCTCGCAATGAGGCAAGCGGCGCTCGCGGAATTGTCATTCAATCCGCGTCATGAACCCGCTCATTTCCGTCAAACGGCTCAGCAAGCGCTTTCCCGGCGTGAGGGCGCTTCATGAAGTCCAGTTCGACCTCGTGGCGGGGGAAGTCCACGCGCTAATGGGTGAAAACGGCGCCGGCAAGTCGACGCTGATGAAAATCCTCGCCGGCGTGTACACCCGGGATACCGGCGAAATCCTCTACGACGGCCAGCCGGTCGATTTCCAGAGCCCGCGCGAGGCGCAGGCCGTGGGCGTCGGCATCATTCATCAGGAACTCCAGCTGATGAACCATCTGACCGTGGCGCAGAACATGTTCATCGGCCGCGAGCCGCGCGGGCGCTTCGGCCTGTTCCTCGACGAAGACAAGCTCAACGCGCAAGCGCACGACATTCTCGCGCGCATGCATGTGAATCTCGACCCGCGCGCGGTGGTCAGCACGCTTACCGTCGCGAAGCAGCAGATGGTGGAGATCGCCAAGGCTTTGTCCTTCGATTCGCGCGTCCTGATCATGGACGAACCGACCTCGGCCCTGAACGACGCCGAGATCGCCGAGCTGTTCCGTATCATCCGCGAGCTGAAGAACCGGGGCGTGGGGGTCATCTACATCTCGCACAAGATGGACGAGCTGAAGCAGATTGCCGACCGCGTCACAGTGTTGCGCGATGGCGAATATGTGGCCACCGTCGTGGCCAAAGACACCAGCGTGCAAGCAATCATCGGCATGATGGTCGGGCGAACCTTGACCGATGCCGCGCCTTCCCAGCACATCGCCAACCAGGGCGAAGTCGCACTCGAAGTCACCAATCTGAACGCCGGCCCGCTGGTCAGAGACGTGAGCTTCGCGCTGCGCAAGGGCGAGATACTGGGCTTTGCGGGCTTGATGGGCGCCGGTCGCACCGAAGTCGCGCGCGCGGTGTTCGGCGCCGATCCGATCGAATCGGGCGAGATCGTCGTGAAAGGCGTGAAGGCGACGATCAGGAATCCGAGCGATGCAGTGGCGCGCGGCATCGGCTATCTCTCGGAAGACCGCAAGCGTTTCGGCCTCGCCACGGGCATGAGCGTCGAATCGAACATCGTGATGTCCAACTTGCGCAAATTCCTGTCGCTGAACTTTTTTCTGCGCCGCACGCAGATACGCAAGACCGCCGCGCATTTCATCAATCTGCTCGCCATTCGCACGCCTTCCGCGACGCAGGAAGTACGGCTGCTCTCGGGCGGCAATCAGCAGAAAATCGTCATTGCGAAATGGCTCGAGCGCGACTGCGACGTGCTCTTCTTCGACGAGCCGACGCGCGGCATCGATGTCGGCGCCAAGAGCGAAATCTACAAGCTGCTGCGCGCGCTCGCCGACCAGGGCAAGGCAATCGTAATGATCTCGTCGGAACTGCCGGAAATCTTGCGCATGAGCGACCGCATCGTCGTGATGTGCGAGGGCCGCATCACCGGCGAACTTCCGGCGACGGGAGCCACCCAGGAGCGCATCATGCAACTGGCGACGCAACGCGAACCCCTAAACGCGGCGTGAGCCGCGAGAGATCTCTCATGACATTGCAATCGGATACGTCGGCGCTGGGGAATAAAAAGAGAGCCTCGGGCCTTCGAGCCCGCGTCTTCACGCCGACTGCTTTGCAAAAGCTGCTCGCCTTCGGGAGCCTGATCCTGCTGTTGGTGTTTTTCAGCTTCGCGTCGCCTGCTTTCATGCAGATGGACAACATGCTCGGCATTCTGCAGGCGACGGCGGTCAACGGCGTGCTGGCGATCGCCTGCACGTTCGTCATCATCACCGGTGGCATCGATTTGTCGGTCGGCACGTTGATGACCTTCACGGCGGTCATTTGCGGCGTATTCCTGACCTACTGGCATTTGCCGATGTGGACCGGCGTGCTTGCCGCGATCGGCACGGGCGCGATCTGCGGGACTGTTTCGGGCACCCTCACGGCGAAGATGAAGATACCGCCGTTCATTGCCACGCTGGGCATGATGATGTTGCTCAAAGGGCTGTCGCTCGTCGTCTCCGCCGACAAACCGATCTATTTCACCGACACCGAAAACTTCTACATGATCTCGCAGGATTCGCTGATCGGTGACCTATTGCCGAGCCTGCCCGTTCCGAACGCGGTCCTGATTCTATTCTTCCTGGCTGTGGTGAGTTCGATCACGCTCAATCGCACGGCGCTCGGCCGCTATACCTTCGCGCTCGGCAGCAACGAAGAAGCGGTGCGCCTGTCCGGCGTGAATGTCGACCGGTGGAAGATCGCCATTTACGGCCTGAGCGGAGCGATTTGCGGCGTCGCCGGTCTGCTCATCGCCTCGCGCCTGAATTCGGCGCAACCGGCGCTAGGCCAGGGCTACGAACTCGAAGCGATCGCGGCTGTCGTGATCGGCGGGACCTCGCTGAGCGGTGGCGCGGGCACGATTCTGGGCACGATCATCGGCGCGTTCATCATGAGCGTGCTGACCAACGGTCTGCGCATCATGTCCGTCGCGCAGGAATGGCAGATCGTGGTGACCGGCCTCATCATCATTCTCGCGGTCTACGGCGATATTTTGCGGCGCAAGAAAAGCTGACGCGACGCGGGGCAGGATAAGGAATGGAGCGCCATAAGCTCCCCAACGGCTGAAGTCGATAGCCCATCTTAGGAGGAGAAACACCATGTTGAAAAGAAAACTAATCGGTGTCGTGGTTGGTGTTGGCGCTCTCATCGGCGGGACGAGCGTGACGTATGCGGACACCTACATCCCGCTCATTTCCAAAGGCTTCCAGCATCAGTTCTGGCAAGCCGTCAAAGCCGGCGCGGAACAGTCGGCCAAGGAGCACAACGTCAGGATCACGTTCGAGGGCCCGGAAACCGAGGCCATGGTCGACAAGCAGATCGACATGCTTTCGGCCGCGCTTGCCAAGAAGCCTCAGGCACTCGGCATCGCCGCGCTCGATAGCAAGGCGGCTATTCCACTGTTAAAGCGCGCACAGGCCGGCAAGATACCCGTGATCGCTTTCGACTCCGGCGTGGACAGCGATATTCCACTGACGACGTGTGCAACGGATAACCTTGCCGCGGCCGCCCTCGCCGCCGACAAGATGGCCGAGGCGATCGGCAATGCCGGCGAAGTCGGCGTGATCGTGCACGACCAGACGAGCCGCACGGGTATCGATCGCCGCGACGGCTTCCTCAATGAAATGAAAACGAAGCACCCGAACATCAAGATCGTCTCGGTCCAGTACGGCGGCGGCGACCATTTGAAGTCGGCGGAAATCGCCAAGACGATGATTCAGGCCAATCCCAATCTCAAGGGCATTTTCGGGGCGAATGAAGGCTCGGCCGAGGGTGCCGCCATCGGCGTCAAGGAATCGGGCAAGAAGCTGGTGCTGATCGGCTACGACTCGGGCAAGGAGCAGAAGGACGACATCAATTCGGGTTTGATGGCCGGCGCCATTACGCAGAACCCGGTCGGCATCGGCAAGTGCGTGGTCGACTCCGCGGTGAAGGCGCTGAAGGGAGAGAAGCTGCCCAAGAAAGTCGACACGGGCTTTTACTGGTACGACAAGACCAATATGACCGATCCCAAGATCGCAGCAGTACTCTACGATTGACCGTCGTCTGTTAAGCGTCGAGAGGGAAGGGTCGCGGCGTCGTTCGATACCACGACCCTCTTTGCATTTAGAACGAAGTCGATGGCTGTCGTAGAGGAGCGTGTTCAGATGCCCACGATCACCAAACTGTCCGTCCGTGACATTCGGTTTCCCACTTCGCGTTCACTGGATGGTTCCGACGCGATGAACGCCGCGCCGGATTACTCCGCCGCCTACGTGACGCTCGAAACCGATTCGTCCGACGCGCTCACTGGCCACGGCCTCACCTTCACGATCGGACGCGGCAACGAAATCTGCGTGACCGCGGTGGAGGCGCTTGCTCCGCTGATCGTCGGCAAACGGCTCGAGGATATCGCGGCGAACATGGGCGCTTTCTGGCGCGCGCTGACGTCGGATAGCCAGTTGCGCTGGATCGGTCCGGACAAGGGCGCGATTCATCTGGCGACCGCCGCTGTCGTGAACGCGGCCTGGGATTTGTGGGCCAAAGCGGAAGGCAAGCCTGTGTGGAAGCTGCTCGTCGACATGAGCCCCGAAGAACTCGTGCGGTGCCTCGATTTCCGCTACGTGACCGATGCGATCACGCCGCAGGAAGCCATCGCGATGCTGCATCGTCATGCGACGACGCGGGCCGAACGCGAACAGGAAATGCTCACACGGGGCTATCCCGCGTATACGACGTCGGCGGGCTGGCTCGGTTACGACGACGACAAAATTCGCCGGCTCGCGCGTGAAGGCGTCGCGCAGGGCTGGACGCACTTCAAGCAGAAGGTGGGCGGCAATCTCGAAGAGGATATGCGCCGCGCTCGCATCCTGCGCGAAGAAATCGGCGAGGATCTGAAGTTGATGATGGACGCGAACCAGGTATGGGATGTCGACGAAGCGGTCGCGAACATGCGGCGCCTGGCGCAATTCGATCCGTGGTGGATCGAGGAGCCCACGAGTCCCGACGACATTCTCGGCCACGCGGCCATCCGCGAGCGGATTCGGCCTATCGGTGTCGCGACGGGCGAGCACTGTCATAACCGGGTGATGTTCAAGCAGTTGCTGCAGGCGCAGGCCATCGACTTCTGTCAGGTCGATAGCTGCCGCCTGGGCGGTCTGAACGAGGTGATCGTCGTCCTGCTGATGGCGGCGAAATTCGGCGTGCCAGTGTGCCCGCATGCGGGCGGTGTCGGTTTATGCGAGTACGTCCAGCATATTTCGCTATTCGACTATATCTGCGTGTCCGCGTCGCTGGAAAACCGGGTGCTCGAATACGTGGATCATCTGCATGAGCATTTCGTCGATCCTGTCGTGATCCGTAGTGGCCGTTATATGCCGCCGCAACGTCCGGGTTACAGCATCGAGATGCATGCGGCGTCGCTTGATCAATATGACTTTCCGGAGGGGGCTGCGTGGAAGGAGTGAGGCACTGGCTCCCCTGGCTCCCCTGGTTCGACGATTAACGCAACCCAACCTGCGGCTCGAAGCCGGGTTTCGCGCACAGCGCGAGCGTCTGCCGCGAAACCGCCGCGCCCGCGGCGCGCGGATACGCGGTAAACGGCTCGTTGCGAAGATCCTTGAATCAGTCGAAGACACCGCTACATACTGCCGTTTTCAACGACGCGCCCCTCCGCGCGCCAGCGCAGCATGCCGCCGGCAAGGTTGGCAACCCGCTCGAACCCGGCCTGCCGCAGCATGACCGTGGCTTGAGCCGACCGTCCGCCGGCCCGGCAGACCGTGACGATCGGGCGGTCCTTCGTGAGTTCGGCGGCGCGCCCGGAGAGCTCTCCCAACGAAATGAGCCTGGCTGACGGGATACGCCCCAGCGGTCCATTGAACTCGTCGGGCTCCCGCACATCGATGATCTCGACCGCGCGCAGATTTTCCTCGAGCCACTGCGCGTTGATTTCCCAGATGCCTGCGAAGCTGCATGTCAGCGGCGCCCAATCGGGCTCCGTCATCTGCGCGGGGACGCTCGTCGCCAGGCCGCATTTCAGGTTCGCGGGCACGGCTATGTCGATCTGCTTCGGATGCGGCAGGTGCAGGTTCTTCATGTAGCCGGTGAAATCGTCTTCACACAGTTCACCGCCAAGGCGTGGATTGAAGCGCCGCTCCTCGCCCACACTCGTGACCGTCAAACCGCGGTAGTCGTGTGCCGGGTAGAGCAGACACGCGGCGGGCAGTGTGAAAATCTGCCCATGCACCGCGCGAAACATGGCGTGCGCGTCACCGCGCTGGAAATCCGTGCGGCCAGTGCCTCTGATCAACAGGCAATCGCCGGTGAACGCCATGGTCTCATTGTCGAGTACGAGCGTGACGCAGCCATCGGTATGACCCGGTGTCGCGCGGACCGTCAGGTATCTCGCGCCGAACTCGACTTTGTCGCCGTGGCTCAGATAGCGGTCCGCGCCTTCGGCGCCGCTCGCGGCCGATATCGCAATCCGGCTGCCTATGCGGCGATTCAACATCCATGCACCGGTTACGTGATCGGCGTGGACGTGGGTGTCGATGGTGTAAAGCAGATGCAATCCGAGTTCTTCGATCAGGGCGGCATCTCGGCGCACCTGTTCGAATACCGGATCGACCAGCACCGCCGCTCGCGTCGTGCTATCGGCAAGAAGATACGTGTAGGTCGACGATTGCTGATCGAATAGCTGCCGGAAGATCAACACGATTTCGCTCCGCGGCCCGCTCCTGCGAGCGCTTGAAGATGACGGACCGCGCGGCCTCGCCAACCGCCGTGCAGGCAGTTAAATCGGACGCTGCCCCGCTCAGAAGGCCGGGCGCATCGATGCGCCCGGACTCACGTCGGGCGCCGGACTTCGCACTGTCCGGCGCTCGCCGCTCCAATCAAGGAGCGCTTTACTTCGGTTGCGCAACGTACCGCAGATAAGGCTTCACGGTTTTGAAACCCTGCGGATATTTTTGCATCGCGGCATCGTTGGAAACGGATGTGGGAATGATCACGTCTTCACCCGGTTTCCAGTTCACCGGCGTCGCCACCGTGTGCTTTGCGTTGAGTTGCAGCGCATCGAGCAACCGCATGACTTCGTCGAAATTGCGGCCGGCGCTCATCGGATAGACGAGCATGGCTTTGACCTTCTTGTCCGGTCCGATGAGAAACACCGAGCGTACGGTGGCGTTGTCCACTGCGGTGCGCGGGCCGCCGCCGCTCGCTTCGGGGTGGATCATGTCGTAGAGCTTCGCGACCTTCAGATCCGCGTCGCCGATCAACGGGTAGCCGACCTCGTGGCCCTGCGTCTCGGCGATATCCTTGACCCACTCCGTATGATCGCTGACGGGGTCGATGCTGAGCCCGATAATTTTCGTGTTGCGCTTATCGAATTCTGGCTTGAGGCCCGCCAGGTATCCGAGTTCCGTGGTGCAAACGGGCGTGAAATCCTTCGGATGCGAAAACAGGACCGCCCAATGGTCGCCAATCCATTCGTGAAAATGAATCGTCCCTTCGGTGGTTTCCGCGGTGAAATCGGGAGCGTCTTCTCCTAGTCGAATCGACATCATCAGTCTCCTTAAGTTGGGTGCACCAGGATTCGAGTGCCGCGGTCGGAGCGACGCTCGCCGGGCTACCTGGGTTGAATGGCGATGGGTCTGGCTCGAGATCTCCTCCAGCCGGTTGCACCGTACCGCGCTGGAGGACCATCTACGGGTGCAGCAGATTCAGAGGCTCGCCGAGTTAGCCGTGATGCCGGACAGACATCGGGACGCGCTGCGGGTCGCACCTATAGCGTAGAACAAAAAAGACTTTCGCAGTTGGCAGACTGTAGGGAGAATCCGCCGTGCCGGCAAAAAGCTTGCCTGCATTCAGAAGAAAGGAACTCGCCGCATCAAAGCCCCAGGCAAACTGCCCCGGCCGCGACGATCACGCATGCGAGCCAGCGCCATCCAGTCACCGCTTCCCGCAGGAACATGCGCCCGATCAGCACCGCGAACACCACGCTGGTTTCGCGCAGCGCCGATACCGTGCCCATCGCGCCCGACTGCATCGCCCAGATCACGATGCCATACGCCGCGATCGACACCAGGCCGCCGGCGAGCGACGAGCCGACGGCAATGGGCTCCGCTTGGACCCGTGTCCACAGCGCCGCGAGCCCGCGCATCGCGACGAACAGCACCGGCATCAGCCAATAGAACAGAAACATCCATGCGGTGTAGGCGAGCGCCTGGCCGCCGGATAAACGCACGCCGATGCCGTCGATCACGGTATAGAGCGCGATCGACGCGCCGGTCGCCAGCGCGGCCAGTGCGCCCGGGCGCGACACGCGCCCGCCCTGCAGCGCGAGCGCGATGATGCCGCCCGAGATCATCGCGATCCCGAGAGCGTGCACGGGGCCGATCGTCTCATGCGCGAAGAGTGCCGCGCCGAGCGTGACGAGCAGCGGCGACGAGCCGCGCGCGATCGGATATGCCTGCGCCAGATCGCCACGGCGATAGGCCCGCACGAGGCTGACGTTGTAGACGATATGCACGAGCCCCGATGCGACGATATATGGCCAGGCTGCGTCGGCGGGCCACGGCGTGAACAGGACCACGAGCGTGGCGACCGCCGCGATGGCGATGCTCATCCACGTCATGGACAGGAACCGGTCGCGGTTGCCATGCAGCATCGCGTTCCAGCTCGCGTGGAGCAGGGCGGCAAAGAGGACGAGACCGCCGGTATAACTGAGCATGCAGGTTCAACGCCGGAAAGAGTGCGGGAGATCATGCTCCACGTGCGCAAGCGCCACGTGCGAGCGCGAGATGTCAGCGGACCGGCCGCGCTGGAAAATGCCTTCCAGGTCCGCTCGGCGGCTGGTGACCGCCCACGCCAGGATCGGCGGCACAGCAAGAAGAATATCTATCTTGTCGGCGCGCGACAAACCAGATAAATTGCGGACTCGCGTTAGATAAACTCTTGCGAATGAAGCGAAACTTGCCGCCTCTCAATGCATTGCGCGCCTTCGAGGCCGCAGGCCGTCTCGGCAGCTTCAAGGAAGCCGCCGCGGAACTGCACGTGACTCACGGTGCCGTGAGCCAGCACGTGCGCGCGCTCGAAGCGTGGCTCGGCGCGTCGTTGTTCGAGCGGCACAACCGGCGCGTCGCGTTGACGCCGGCGGCGAAGGCCTATCTGACGGAAATCGGTCCTTTGTTCGAGCAGCTCTCGCAGGCCACCGCGAGATATGGTTTCCCCGAAACGGTCTCCCGGACGCTGTCCGTGAATGCGCCCGCGACATTCACATTGCGTTGGCTGGTGCCGAGACTGGCGAAATTCCGCGCCACGCATCCCGATGTGGACGTCAGGGTGGAGACGTCGAACGAGTCGCTGGAAAGTCTGAAAGAGACCTTCGACATCATCGTCCGGGGCGGCCCGGACACGTTCTATGGCTATTCGATGCGGCCTTTCCTGTCCGAGGAGCGAATCCCGGTTTGCAGCCCGGCGCTCATGCAGCGACTGCCGCTTCGAGCGCCCGACGACTTGCGGCAGCATACGTTGCTGCATACGTCGAGTCTTCCGCGTGTTTGGCCGGACTGGCTGACGAGTGCCAGGATTCCCGCACTCAGGCCGGCTGCCGCGCTGACCTTCGACCATTTCTATCTGACGTTGCAAGCGGCCGTCGACGGGATCGGCATCGCGATGGGGCCGACCGCGCTGGTCGCCGACGATCTCGCGGCCGGCCGGCTCGTCGCGCCATTCACCGGCCCACGTCTGCCGTCACGGAGCTATTGCACTTATGTTCCGGATGGGAAGTCGGCGGATGAGCTGATCGTGTTGTTCCGCTCGTGGCTCGAGTGCGAAGGCATGCGCTCACAAACGGAGACGGCCCCTTAGACGCGGCCTCACCGCGGCCTCGCGATGTCCAATCTGGCCATCCACGCACAACGTTTCCTCACACCAGGTCTACGTTTTTTACGAAACTCCGCGCTCTCTTAACAGTGCGTTTACGCGGAGTCTCCTAAATTCGATGGTGCGGAAATCCGTTGTGGGAGGCCACGCCATGGATCTGCTTTACCTCATTGCAATCGTTGCATTCAGCGGCCTCGTGGCCGCGTTCGTGGTTGGCTGCGACAAGCTTCGCCGTGCGCCGGGAGGCCGTCCATGACTACCTGGATGACCTGGCTTGCGGCGGCCTCGACGCTGATTCTGTTCGTGTACCTCGTCTACGCTTTGTTGCGCGCGGAGGCACTCGAATGAACTTCAACAACCTGTTTCAGCCCGGCGTTTTCATCGTCGTGCTGATCGCGCTCGCCATTCCACTCAGCCGCTACATGACGGGGGTGGTCGACGGTTCGTCCGTCGTCGTTCGCCGCATTGGACGGCCGGTCGAAACGATGGTGTACAAGCTGGCGGGCGTGGACCCCGAGGCTGAGATGTCGTGGAAGCATTACGCGCTAGCCGTACTGGTGTTCAACACGCTCGGCGTGCTAGCGGTGTATGTTTTTCTGCGCATCCAGCAATGGCTGCCCGCCAATCCGCAAGGCTTCGGCCCCATGACGCCGGACGCGGCCTTCAACACGGCAATCAGCTTCGTGACCAACACGAACTGGCAGGACTACACGCCGGAATCCACGGTCAGCTATCTGACGCAGATGGCGGCTTTGACGGTGCAAAACTTCTTGTCGGCCGCCACGGGTATTGCGGTCGTGGTCGCATTGATTCGCGGCTTTGCACGTCATACGACAGCGACGATCGGCAACTTCTGGGTCGATCTGACGCGTATCACGCTGTATATTCTCGCGCCGCTCGCGACTGTAATCGCACTCGTCTTCGTCAGTCAGGGGGTGATCCAGAACTTCGAATCGTACCAGGACGTGCCGACCCTGCAGGCCACGACCTACCAGACCCCGAAGACCGATGCCCAAGGCAACGCCGTCAAGGACGCGAAGGGCAATCCCGTGATGGTGGACAACAAGGCCGACAAGCAGACTATCGCAATGGGTCCGGTTGCGTCGCAGGAAGCGATCAAGATGCTCGGTACCAATGGCGGCGGCTTTTTCAACGGCAATTCGGCGCACCCGTACGAGAACCCGACGCCGTTCGCCAACTTCGTGCAGATGATCGCGATGCTGCTGATTCCGGCTGCGTTGTGCCTCGTGTTCGGCCGGATGGTCGGCGACCGGCGTCAGGGCTATGCAGTACTCGCCGCGATGACGATCGCTTTCGCGGTGGCCTGCTGGGGTGAGATTGCATCGGAGCAGAGCGGCAATCCGTTGTATTCGACGCTGCATGTCGACCAAAGCGCGTCGGCCACGCAGTCCGGCGGCAACATGGAAGGCAAGGAAACCCGCTTCGGAATCGCGCAATCGGGCATCTTCACGGTCGCGACCACGGCGGCTTCGTGCGGCGCGGTCCTCAATACGCACGATTCGCTCACGCCGATGGGCGGCTTCGTCCCGCTGCTGCTGATCGAACTCGGCGAGGTGATCTTCGGCGGTGTCGGCTCGGGCCTCTACGGCATGCTTGTGTTCGCGTTGCTGGCGGTGTTCGTGGCCGGGTTGATGATCGGGCGAACGCCGGAATACATCGGCAAGAAAATCGAATCGTACGAGATGAAGATGGTGTCGATCGCCGTGCTGCTGACGCCGCTGCTCGTGCTGGTCGGCGCGTCGATCGGCGTGCTGGCGGCCGCCGGCACGGCGGGTATCTCCAACCCAGGGCCGCACGGCTTCTCCGAGGTTCTCTACGCCTACAGTTCCGCGGCCAATAACAACGGCAGTGCGTTTGCCGGCTTGTCGGTGAATACGCCGTTCTATAACTCCACGCTCGCCATCGCCATGTGGTTCGGCCGCTTCGGCTCGATTGTGCCGGTGCTGGCGATCGCCGGCTCGCTCGCCGCCAAGAAACGTATCTCCGCGACCGCCGGGACCTTGCCGACACACGGCCCACTGTTCGTCGTGCTGCTGCTCGGCACGGTGGTGCTGGTCGGCGCGCTGACGTATGTGCCGGCCCTCGCGCTCGGCCCTGTCGTCGAACATCTGATCATGGTTGCAGGACATTGACTGAGAGGACAGCATGACTAACGGACTCCAACCACCGGTTCATCAGCCGGGCAACATCGGTCAGGCACGCAACGCCGCGCGCTCGATGTTCGACCCGGCCATTGCCCGGCCGGCGCTGGTCGATTCGTTCAAAAAGCTTGCGCCGCGCCACCAGTTGCGCAATCCGGTGATGTTCTGCGTGTACGTGGGCAGCATTCTGACGACCGTTCTCTGGATCGCCGCGCTCGCGGGCCAGGCCGAGGCGCCTGCCGGTTTCATTCTCGCGATCGCGCTCTGGTTGTGGTTTACCGTGCTGTTCGCCAACTTCGCGGAGGCGCTCGCGGAGGGACGCTCGAAAGCCCAGGCCGCGTCGCTGCGCGGCGCGAAGCGCGACGTCATGGCGAAGAAGCTGCAAGACTCCCATCCCAAGTCACCCATCCGCATCATGACCGCGACCGATCTGCGTAAAGGCGACGTCGTGCTGGTCGAAACCGGCGACGTGATCCCGGCGGACGGCGAGGTGATCGAAGGCGTGGCATCGGTCGACGAATCGGCGATAACCGGCGAATCCGCGCCGGTGATCCGCGAGTCGGGCGGCGACTTTTCGTCGGTGACGGGCGGCACGCGCGTGCTGTCGGACTGGATCGTCGTGCGGGTCAGCGTGAATCCGGGCGAGGCGTTCCTCGACCGCATGATCGCGATGGTGGAAGGCGCGAAGCGTCAGAAGACGCCGAATGAAATCGCGCTGACGATTCTGCTCGTCGCGTTGACGCTCGTGCTGCTGTTCGCGACCGCCACGCTGTTGCCGTTCTCGATGTTTTCGGTCGAAGCGGCGAAAGCGGGACATGTCGTCACGATCACCGCCCTGGTCGCGCTGCTGGTGTGTCTGATTCCGACCACCATCGGCGGGCTGCTGTCGGCCATCGGCGTGGCGGGCATGAGCCGCATGATGCAGGCGAACGTGATCGCCACTTCAGGGCGCGCGGTGGAAGCGGCCGGCGACGTTGACGTGCTGTTGCTCGACAAGACCGGCACCATCACGCTCGGCAACCGCCAGGCGTCGGCTTTCACGCCGGCGCCTGGCGTCACCGAGGAAATGCTCGCCGACGCCGCGCAACTCTCCTCACTCGCGGACGAAACGCCGGAAGGCCGCAGCATCGTCGTGCTCGCGAAGCAGCGCTTCAATATCCGCGAACGCGACATGCACGCGTTGCAGGCCACCTTCCTTGCGTTCAGCGCGCAGTCGCGCATGAGCGGTGTCGATCTGCCCGACCGCCAGATTCGCAAGGGCGCGGCCGATGCGATCAAGCAATTCGTTGAAAACCATGGCGGCCGCTTTCCCGCTGAACTGACGGCGGCGGTCACGGAAATCGCGCGGCGCGGCAGCACGCCGCTGGTGGTCGCCGAGAAAAGCCATGGCGAGAGCGCCGCACGTTGCATGGGCGTGATCGAGTTGAAGGACATCGTGAAGGGCGGCATCAAGGAGCGCTTTGCCGAACTGCGCAAGATGGGCATCAAGACCATCATGGTGACGGGCGACAACCGGCTGACCGCGGCAGCCATCGCCGCCGAAGCGGGGGTGGACGATTTTCTCGCGGAGGCCACGCCGGAAGCCAAGCTGACAACAATTCGCACGCATCAGGCCGAAGGGCGCCTCGTGGCCATGACCGGCGACGGCACTAACGACGCCCCCGCGCTCGCGCAGGCGGATGTCGCGGTGGCCATGAACACCGGCACGCAGGCCGCGAAGGAAGCGGGCAACATGGTCGACCTCGATTCGAATCCGACCAAGCTGATCGAGATCGTGGAGATCGGCAAGCAGATGCTGATGACGCGCGGCTCGCTCACCACGTTCTCGATTGCCAACGACGTCGCCAAGTATTTCGCCATCATCCCGGCGGCATTTGCGACCACTTATCCGCAGTTGCGCGTGCTCGACGTGATGCATCTGAGTTCGCCTTCGTCGGCGATTCTGTCGGCGGTGATTTTCAACGCGCTGATCATCGTGGCGCTGATTCCGCTTGCGCTCAAGGGCGTGAGGTACCGGCCGTTGGGCGCCGCGTCGCTGTTGCGCCGCAATCTTCTGATCTACGGGCTCGGCGGGATTCTGCTGCCGTTCCCGTTCATCAAGCTGATCGATATGGTGCTGAACGTGTTCGGCTGGGTTTGACCGCAACGGAGTGGAGATCATGAAAACGCTGATTCGCCCGGTACTCGTCCTGTTCATCCTGATGACCGTGATCACGGGCGTGATCTATCCGGTCGTCGTCACGGCCCTCGGGCGCGGTGCCTTCGCGGCCCAGGCCAGCGGCAGTCTGATCGAGAAGAACGGCAAGCCGGTCGGCTCGACACTGATCGGTCAGCAGTTCGACGCGCCGTACTATTTCTGGGGACGCCTGTCGGCCACCAGCCCCATGCCGTACAACGCGCAGAGTTCGGGCGGCTCGAATCTCGGGCCGACCAACCCCGCGCTCGCCGACGAAATCAAGGGCCGTCTCGATGCCTTGAAAGCCGCGGGTAACGACATGTCGCAACCGGTGCCGGTGGATCTGGTGACGTCCTCGGGCAGCGGGCTCGACCCGCAAATCAGCCCGGCCGCCGCAGCCTATCAGGTCAAACGCGTGGCGAAAACGCGGGGTCTGACCGTCGATCAGGTTCGCGATCTTGTCGCCGGCAATACGCAGGGGCGGCAGTTCGGCATTTTCGGCGAGGCGCGCGTGAACGTGCTTCAGCTCAATCTTGCGTTGGACGACCTCAGGCCCATGCATTGACGTCGACGCTCGCGGCCTCTATGAGGGACCCCACCATAACAGTCGTTGTGATAGACGATGACAGAACCATAAGCCGGTTCATTCGCGCGCACCTCGAAGCGGACGGGATGAGCGTGTTCGGAGCGCAGACCGGTGCAGAAGGCCTGGCGCAGGCCGCGACGCGGCTGGCGGATCTGGTCATTATCGATCTGGCGTTGCCTGACATGGACGGCCTCGACGTGATCCGGCAGTTGCGCGCCTGGTCGGCGATGCCGGTGATCGTTCTGTCGGCGCGCAGCCGCGAGGAAGACAAGGTCGCCGCGCTCGACGCCGGCGCCGACGATTACCTGACCAAGCCGTTTGGATTGCCCGAGCTAGGCGCACGGATTCGTGCCCACTTGCGCAGGCAAGCCGCATGCGGGAGGCGCGGCTCGCCGCAGGTCCAATTCGGCCTGGTCACGGTCGATCTTGGCGAGCGGCAAGTGCTGCGCGATTGCCGTGTCGTCCATCTCAGTCCCATCGAATACCGGCTTCTCTCAGCGCTGGTGCGTCATCCGGGGCGGGTATTGACGCATGCACAACTGCTCGGCGAAGTATGGGGTCCGTTGCAAACCGATAACCACCATTACCTGCGCATCTACATGGGACATCTGCGGCACAAGCTCGAAAGCAATCCGGCGCGCCCCGAGCACATCATCACCGAATCGGGCGTGGGATACCGGCTGGTCGGCGTGAGGTGAAATTCACACAATATTTACGGCATCTCCAGCAATCGTTGCGTGGTCTTTACTGCGCACTTCGTATAGTGGGTGACTGGCTTTGCGCTGCAAAGAGAAGAACCGATCTATTGGAGTCGATATGGCATTCAAACAAACGAAGGGTAGCGTGACTGTCGAGTTCGGCGTGTGACATCCATGACTCCCTCAAGAAACGCAATGATGTTCAGGGGCCTGTGCAAGGTGGTGGCCATCGCCTTCGTCACCAACCAGCTTCTGACGACGATTTTCACGTATTTCGCGCAGCAACTCGCGTCCGCGCCACCGCATGAAGCCGTTTGGCTTTTCAGCTGTGTGACTTGCGGGATGGTGACGTTATGGCTGCAGGCCGACGCGCGGCGCGCATTCGGCTTGGCGCGCGCGACGGGATTCGTGAAGAAGGGCGGCGCGGGCATGCAGGACGTGCAGATCGCGCAGGATTGCCCGAAGCGGTGGCTGGTCATCCTGCATATCGAGTTGAATCCCGCGGCGATACAGAGCTAGCGGGGCGGCACGTCGAGTTGGCCGTATCGATGTCATTGCGCCCTCAAGGTCTCGTACTTTTACACCGCATTAACAGTGCTTTAGCTAAGCTGAAAGCGGTACTCACCTCCAGGAGTTCTGGATGATACGAATGCTGATCCCCGTCCTCGACCGCGGCGGTGCGGTCGAAGCTGCGCGCTATGCTGCGTTCATGTTTATCGAGCACGGCGTCACGGAGGTCGAACTACTCGAAGTTCTCGAGCCCGTCGCACAAGGGCGTGCGGCAGCTTTCCACACCTGGAGTTCACTGGTGCGCGACGAGAAGCACGCCATGCTGACGGCTTTGATCGACGCTCGAACCATTCTCGATGAAGCAGGGGTGCCATACCGCTGGAAGCGCGTCTTCGGTCACCCCGCCAAGGCGATTGCCGACTATGTCGCCACGACCCGGCCCGACGTCATGGTGATCGACGCCAGTCGTATGGGTTTCTTCCGCAGGCTCGCCATGCTCGCGTCTTTATCGAGGCGAACGGTCACGCCGGTGACAATGGTTCACTGAAAAGCACCATTTCCTCCGTTAGCCTTGCGCGGAACCTCCGCTTTCATCAAGCCACTGAACGATATTGCGTACCGTATCGCCATAGAAAGTGCGATATAGCTCCTTCGATACATATCCGACATGAGGCGTCGCGAGCACGTTGGGCAACTCGCGCAGCGGATGCGGATTGTCGAGCGGTTCGACGTCGTAGACGTCCAGCGCGGCGCCGGCAATCTGACCGGTCGTGAGTGCCGAAAGCAGGGCAGCGGAGTCGACGATCGGACCTCTCGACGTATTGATCAGCCGGCTCGTGGGTTTCATCTGCGCGAATTCCGTTGCACCGACCAAACCTGCGGTTCGCTCACTGAGCCGCACATGGATCGACAGGAAATCTGCCGTGGAGAACAGCACGTCTCTGCTGACTCGCTGCACGCCCTTTTCCGCGGCGCGTTCCTCGGTGAGGTTCTGGCTCCACGCGATGACGTTCATTCTGAATGCCCGCCCGATGATACCGACAGCCGAGCCGACGCGGCCAAGACCCAGCAATCCGAGCGTCTTGCCCGAGAGTTCATCGCCAAGCGAAAGCTGCCAGCCTCCCTGACGCAGTGACTGGTTCTCGAGCGGAATATTGCGGGCCATCGCGAGAATCAGCGCCCACGTCAGTTCGATCGTCGGCGTGGACGAATAGCCCGTGTGACGAATCTCGATGCCGCGTTCCGCAGCCGCATTCTGATCGATCGACGTATTCCCTGCGCCGGTCGAGGCAATCAGCTTCAGGTTCGGCAGGCTTTCGATGATCTCGCGGGGCAACGGTGTGCGTTCCCGCATCACGCAGACGACGTCGAATGGCTGCAGGCGCTGGATCAGGAGCTCGATATCGGCGACGTGGTCATTGAATACCGTCACGTCCGCGCGGTTCTCGAGGGGCGACCAGTCTGCCATGCTCAGCGCGACGTTCTGATAATCGTCGAGGATCGCCACCTTGATAGGGGATTGGGGGTTCATGTTGCGCACTCCAGGAGTTGATACGCTTGGTACCGTGATCTGAACTTCGGAACTGAATGCTATGAAACCCGGCTGACGACGTAAATCAACAACTCGCGACGCCACCCATCGCCAACCGCGATGGCGCAGTCGGTGCGCTCACGAGTCGTTCCGATGATGCGCTTCGAGGTGATCGACCAGCATGCGCGCAGGAAGCGGCAGGGTGTCAAAATTGCGCGCAATGATTGAGAGCGGCCGCAGCGACCAGGGTTCGTCAAGCTCGACGACGCGAAACGGCGCCGAATGCACATAAGGTGTCACGCTTCCCGTCGGGAGCACGCCGATGCCGAGTCCCGCGCTGACCATGTTGCGCACGCCCTCGAAGCTTGTCACCTCGATGCGTACGCGTAGCCGTCTGCCGTCACGTTCAGCGGCGGCGCGACACAATTTGGAAATGGACGTCCCGTACGGCATGCTGACGAAGTCGTCCTCCAGCACCTGCGCGAAGCTCACGCTTGCGCGCCCCGCGAGCCGATGATCCGCCGGCACGATCACGACCAGCTTGTCCACGCTGTACGGGCGCCACTGCAGATCGCCGAGGGAGTCCTCGGTGGCCGCGCAGATGCCGAGATCGGCGACGCCGCTTGCGATCGCCTGCACGACCTCATCGCTCGACTTTTCGACCATGTCGATCCCCACGTTCGGATTGGCGCGTAGAAAGGAGCGCAGCACGCCGGGCAGATACTGGACCATGGCGGTAAAGTTCACATAAATGCGCGTATGGCCCCTCAATCCCGCCGAATATTCGGACAGTTCGTCCGAGATTTGCTGCAGGTGCTCGCCCAGCCGCTTGGCGTGATGATAGAGCGCCTCGCCCGCAGGTGTAGGTTGAACACCGCGGCTATGCCGGTATAGCAGCGGCGTGCCGGCGTCGTCTTCGAGATCCGATACGCGCTTGCTGACGGCCGATGCCACGATGTGCGTGCGGGCCGCCGCCGCGGCGATGCTGCCTTCCTCGATGACCGCCACGAAAATGCGCAGGGACTCCATGTCGAGTCGCAACGGCCGATCTGCTGAAACGCGCATCCTCACTCCTTCTGGTGGAAAATCCGGCCGGTTGGCACCCATCGCGTTTGGCGATGCCTGTATTGAACATTGGGAAGTTTTCAATAAGCCCGGCAACCGGCATCCTGTGTGTCATGGAGGCGATCCTCGCAGATCAGCTCAGGACGCGGGGCCGCCGGCGTGCATCGCGATTTTATGTCGAGGGTGGCGGCGCTGTCCTGGCCAACGCCGGTGGAACATGGTACACCGCCGTCAATCGCAGGATATGTTGCAGCGCCGCGCGTACCGGCGCTGTGAGGCCGGACCGCCTGAAAACTCTGTTGAAAATATGAAGGAGACGAGAGATGGAACAGAAGCAGCTAGCTATGAGTTCGCGAACCCACTGGTACGACGGTCTCACGACGATGCACTGGCGTGTACTGAAAGCCAGTTTTCTCGGCTGGATTTTCGACGGCTACGAGGCACTGGCGCTCGTCGTTGTTCTTGGGCCGATGCTGCATTCGGTGCTGTCGCCCGCGCAAGCCGCGTCCCCCACGACTTACGCCGGTCTGGTAATCGGCATCACGTTGCTCGGCTGGGGAGCTGGCGGTCTGATCGGCGGGATTCTCGCGGACTATGTCGGACGCAAGCGGATGATGCTCTGGTCCGTATTTCTCTATGCCATGTTTTCGGGGTTGACTGCGTTCTCGCAGACTTTCTGGGTGTTGTGCGGGCTGCGTTTCCTTACCGGCCTCGCAATGGGCAGCGAATGGAGCACGGGCGTTGCGCTGCTGTCGGAAACCTGGCCGGAGCGGGCTCGCGCGAAAGGGGCCGGCTTCCTGCAATCGGGCTTCGGCTGGGGCACGCTGATCGCGGCGGTCGTGTGGTATGCGCTTTCGTCAATGCATCCGTTGGGTGCCGAAACCTGGCGGCTGATGTTCGTGCTCGGCGCAGTCCCGGCGTTCTTTGTGCTGTACATTCGCCGCGGAGTCAACGAGTCGGAGAAATGGCAACGCGCGGTGCGCGAGAAGCGCTGGAGCGCGACGAGCGCCGGGCAGGTTGCAGGCGACGCAGCCGCATCCGGGAAGCGGCCGTTCACGCTCACGCAGCTGTTCAATGAGCCCGAAGCGCTGCGCCGCACGCTGCTCCTGCTCGTGCTGTCGATCGTCACGACCGTCGGCTGGTGGGCCATTTCAAGCTGGCTGCCGACCTTCACCGTTTCGCTCGCCAAAGCCGAGGGGATCCCCGACGCGTTGTCGTGGGGCTCGAAGATATCGATCGTCTACACCGTTGGCGCGATTGTGGCCTACATGATCGCCGGTTTCGTGGTGGATGCCATCGGGCGGCGGGCCTTTCTGTCGCTGACGTTCGTCGGTTCGCTGATCACGACGTTCATCACATACAAGCTGACGACAAGCGTCGAAGCAATGATGGTCGTGGCGCCGATCAATGGTTTCTTCACCCTGGGCTGTGCCTATGTCTGGATGGCGATCTACCCCTGTGAGCTCTTCGGTTCCAGCGTGCGTTCCACTGCGATCAGCTTTGTGTTCAATGCGGCGCGCCTGATCGCGTGGGTCTTCCCGATCATCGCGGGCAGCATGATCAAGTCGTTCGGTGGTGTGTCGCAAGCGGCGTTGGCACTTGGCTCCGTGTATCTGCTCGGTATCGTGCTGCCCTGGTTCTTGCCCGAGACGCGTGGCGCGGGCATGCCGGACTGAGGCAGAGATCTTCCGCGCCGATCAGGATGTCATGAGAATCCTTTAATAGTTTTGGATGCCTAACGTTATTTCGGAGATTTGAAAAATGCCTCAAAATTTTCGTATTGGACAGATCGTTCCAAGTTCGAATACGACCATGGAAACTGAGATTCCCGCCATGTTGCGTGCCCGTGAAGCCATCCGCCCCGAGCGGTTCACTTTCCATTCGAGCCGGATGAGAATGCACAAGGTCACGAAGGAGGAACTGGTCGCGATGAACAAGGAAGGCTTGCGCTGCGCGGCGGAACTTGCCGACGCTCGTGTTGATGTCATGAGTACGGCGTGCCTGGTCGCGATCATGGCGATGGGGCCCGGCTATCATCGTGAAACTGAACGCGAACTGTTGGAGGTTGCGCGTGCCAATCATTGCCTCGCGCCAGTCATGACGTCCGCGGGAGCTTTAGTGGAAGGTCTGAAGATCATGGGCGCTCGTCGGATTTCGCTGATGGCGCCGTATATGCGCCCGTTGACTGATCTGGTTGTCGCTTACATCGAAAATGAAGGAATCGAGGTCATCGATTCGCTCTGCTTTGAAATTCCCGACAACCTCGAAGTCGGTCTGCGCGATCCGATGCAACTGGTCGACGACGTTCGGCGCCTGAACACGGAAGGCGCGGACGTCGTGGTGGCGTCCGCGTGCGTCCAGATGCCTTCATTGCCGGCGATCCAGCGTATCGAAGACATGTTGGGAATCCGCACCGTCTCGACTGCTGTGTGCACGGTGCGGCGCATGCTGGATCATCTCAAGCTGGAGCCGGTTGTCCCCGGCGCGGGCGCGTTGCTTTCCGGCGCGTGATCGGCAACGGCCGAATCAGCCCGGAAAACTAGTCCCGAACATGGGCAGGCCGCTATTCGATTCGGCTTCGGTTGCCTCGTCCTGCAGCACGTCCCAATGCTCGGCAAGCACGCCGTCCGCGATGCGCAGGATGTCGGCAGCAATCCATGCGGCGGGACGCCCATGACCTGAAAAGCGCCCGTGCACGATCACGTAATCGCCATCCGCGACGATCACGCCGGGTTCGTATCGCAACGTCGGAGGTACGGTCTTGACCAGGTTGAACAGACCGTCACGCCCCGGTGCAATATGCGCGCTGTGCTGGATATAGTCGGGCGACCAGAAACGCTCGGCGGCGGCGTAGTCGCGTCGGTTGAAAAGCGTGTCGAACGCTTCGAGTACAAGGGCCTTGTTGGCTGCTTCGGTCGTGCTGGTCATGATGGTTCTCCTGAGAGGTGGGTGGCGTGCCGGCGCGTCATGCCGGCACAGCCTGAAAAGACGGATAGTCGGTGTAGCCCTCGGCTGTCGCGCCATAAACCTTCGGCCAGTCGATTTCGGCAAGCGGCGCATCGGCGGAAAAGCGCGCCGGCAGATCCGGATTCGCAATGAACGGTCGGCCAAAGGCGACCATATCGACCAACCCTGCTTCGACCAGCCGATTGCCGCGTGCACGATCCATATCCACGCTAGCGATGATGTTGCCGCGGTAGAGGTCGCGGAAGTGGCGGAACATGCCGTCTCCGGCCAACGCGGCCAGCGGCGTTGCCGACAGGTCGGCCATTGCGCCCATCAGCAGCAGATGAGAGAGATCGAATTCGTTGAGCCGGCCGATGACATATTCGAAAGTGGCAAGCGTTTCCTCATTGGAAACGAACGCGCCGGTCTCCGATGTTGCAGGTCCCGTCTTGATGCCGGTGCGCTGCGCCCCGACTGCCTCGACCACCGTTTCCACGACCTCGAATAGAAAGCGCGCCCGGTTCTCCGTCGAACCACCGTATGCATCAGTACGCAGATTGGTGCGAACGTTGAGGAACTGATTGAACAGGTAGTGATAGCCGCCCTGGATCTGCACGCCGTCAAAGCCGGCCGCGATCGCATTACGCGCAGCGTGGCCAAAATCGGCAACCGTGCGGCGGATCTGGTCCCTTTCCATGGAGCGCGGGACCACCGTGTCCTTGCGGCCGTCCGCCGTCACGCTCTGCTGCTCGGGATTGACCGCGGAAGCGGACAACGGCGCCTTGCCGCCGTGGAAGTCCGGATCCCCCAGCGAACCGGTATGCCAGAGTTGCGCGGCGATCCGGCCGCCCGCGCGATGCACGGCGTCCGTCACCACGCTCCAGCCACGCACCTGGGCTTCGCTCCAGAGTCCGGGCACGTCTGCCCAGCCGACCGCCTCGGGGCTCACGAAAACGCCTTCGCTGACAATCAGCCCCACCGAGGCGCGCTGCGCATAGTACTCGGCGTGCACGCCTGTCGGCACAAGCCCGGAATTGGCTGCGCGCATGCGCGTCAGGGGCGCCATGACGACGCGGTTGGGCAAATCGAGGTTTCCCAAGCGGATTGGTTTGAGCAGGGGCTGATTGGTGTCCATGTTCATGGATATTTCCTACGACGTTTGAAGGGTTCACCCAACATGATGGTGATCGACATCGAGTTTGATGGCCCGATCATGAAAAGTCAATGTCGATCACCATTGTATTTCTCGAAGACGGCTATAATCGCGCTGACAACGGCGTGGGAGCATTGAACGATGGGCGTTTCAAAACAGCAGGCGATGCAGAACCGAAAGACCATCATTGCGGCTTCGGAGAAGTTGTTCCGTGCGCATGGAATCGACGGTGTTGGTCTGAGCGCGCTGATGAAGGCCGCGGGCTTTACGCAGGGCGGGTTCTACAATCACTTCGAATCGAAGGAGGCGCTGGCCGCCGAGGTTGTGGCGACTGCGATGGACAAGTCCAACCGCGACCTGCAGGAAGCGATTGCCGTGCCGGTCGAGCCGGGCGGGAACCGCTTGAAGCGACAGCTGGACTTTTACCTGTCCGGGACGCATTGCGACGATATCGAACAGGGTTGCGCGATAGCCGGCCTCACCGCGGACGTGCGCCGACTTGGCCATGAAGCACAGTCGCCCTTTGCAAGCGGCCTGCAGACGATGCTTGAAACGTTGACAGCGCTCGTCGCGGAACAGCGCGCCGAAAGCGGAGATACGGACGAAGCGCGCCGCGAGGCAATTGCGCTCTACAGCGAGATGGTCGGTGCGCTCATCCTGGCGCGGGCAGTAGCCGGCGCCAATCCCCTGCTCGGAGAGGAAATACTGAACGCCAACCGTCAGACGCTTCTCAGGAAGTTCGCGCTGGAAGCGGGGCAGGACAAGCGCTGACTTCCGGCATGATGAAGCGCATTGGACCGCGCGAACTCATGCGGGAAGGAGTCGGGATCAGCGTGCGAAAGAGGGAATTTCACTTGAGGTAGCGTCAAGGAACCCGAAAATGCGTCTATCAAAGATTGATCTAAATCTGTTTGTTGTTTTCGAAGCAGTCTATAAAACGCGAAACCTGACGCGTGCAGCGGAGATGCTATTCATCACCCAGCCTGCTGTCAGCAATGCATTGGCGCGTATGCGCAAGGCGTTCGACGATCAGCTCTTTGTAAGCACGCCGGCCGGCATGGTGCCGACACCGGTTTCCGAGAACATCATTGGGCGCGTCCGCGATGCGCTACAACTGCTCGACTCGAGCACCCATGCCGGAGAATCATTCGATCCGGCGTCGTCCGAACGGACATTCCGACTCAGCATGAACGACCTGACTGAGGCGTTGCTGCTCCCCGCGCTGGAGGAAGTTCTGCAGCGCCTCGCACCTGGCATACGCATCGAAAGTTATTTCACGACGCGCAGAGAGGTGCCTGAAGCATTGGCGAGTGGCGCGGTCAATCTCGCGATCGATGCACCTTTGATTGACGACCCATATCTCGAGCAGGAGCCTTTGAGCCGCGACCGCTATGCATGCATGCTGCGGCACGACCACCCGTTTTCGAAGAAGAAGCTAAAGATCGATGACTACCTCGGTTTCGGTCACATCCACGTGTCCAGCCGGCGGCAGGGACCCGGTCTCGTCGACGCGGAACTCAACAAGCTCGGTCTCAGGCGCTCGATTCAGACTCGGGTGCAGCACTATCTGGTCGCCCCCTTGATCGCGATGCGGACCGATCTCGTCCTCACCGCACCTCTTACGCTCCTTCAGCGTTATGACGCACGTGTCCTGGAGTTGCCATTCGATCTGCCCAGTCTCGAGTCGCATTGCTACTGGCACCGGAGCGTCACGGGGGATCCGGCGCATCGCTGGCTGCGCGAACAGATCGGCCGTCTCATGCGGGTAGCGTAGACATCAGGTGTCACGAAAATTTATCGTCAGCTATCACTACAATAAATTTCCTGAATGAAGCGAGGCTCGGTATTGTTCTAGCCATGTTTAGACGAGGATGGCATGGCGGAACTCTACCTTGTACGGCATGGTCAGGCGTCGTTCGGCGCGGACAACTATGACGAGCTATCACCTTCCGGTTATACGCAATCACGCTGGCTCGGGGAGTATTTCGCGCACAGCAAACTGGCGTTCGATCGGGTTGTCATCGGCACGATGCGACGGCATGAACAAACCGCTGACGAAATTCTCGCAGCGATGCGAGGTTTGCAAGTCGAGGTCGTGCAAGACGCGGGTTTGAACGAATACGACTTCCAAGGTTTGTTTGCAGCGCTCGGCGAAGACGGGTTTTCACCGGACCCTTTGGCTGACGATTCGAAAAAGAGCTTCTACAAACGGCTCAACAAGGTGCTGCAGCTTTGGTCCGAAGATCGCTTGCCCGGGCGAGTTCCCGAAACATGGCGACAGTTCCAGGCGCGCATCGAGGGCGCGCGTCTCGCAATCCAGCGAGTTGGCGGCAGGCGGGTTCTGGTGGTGAGTTCCGGTGGGCCGATTGCGGTCTTTGCCCAACAGATTCTGCAGGCGCCGGCGGCCGCCGCCATTGCGCTCAACCTGCAGATTCGGAATAGCAGCGTTTGCCAATATGTCTTCAACGACACCGCCATGTCGCTAGTCAGCTTCAACTCGCTGCCTCATCTCGATCCTATCGAGAGGCGCGAATTCGTCACCTACGGTTGATTCGAATGGGACTCCTGCAACATGATGAATACTGGCCTTCAATTCGATGTCGAAAAGCTCACGCGTTATTTGACGGCGCACGTGCCCGGGTTTCATGGGCCGTTGTCCGTCGAGAAATTTGTTGGCGGACAATCCAATCCCACTTATCTCCTGAAAGCGCATAGCGGCAACTATGTCTTGCGGCGTCAGCCGCCCGGCGTGCTGCTCAAGTCCGCGCATGCGGTCGACCGTGAATTCCGCGTGCTAACGGCCCTCGGTCAAACGCCGGTCCCTGTCGCGCGCGCATTGCACCTTTGCGAGGATCGTGAGGTCATCGGCAGCATGTTCTACGTCATGAGTTTCGAGGGCGGACAGATCTTCTGGAATCCTGCGTTGCCGGAAGTGGCCGTTCAAGAGCGCGGCGCCATTTATGACGCTCTGCTGGGGACGATGGCCGCACTCCATGACGTGGATGTCGAAGCGGTTGGCCTGGCCGACTACGGTCGCCCCGGAAACTATTTCGCGCGCCAGATCGACGTATGGACCAAACAGTATCGCGCAGCGCAGACCGACGTGCTGGAATCCGTCGAGGCACTGATCGATTGGCTGCCGGCGCACTGCCCCGTCGAAGCCGGAAAGCCTTCGCTCGTGCACGGCGATTTCCGTATCGACAATCTTATTTTCGAGCGTGGCTCATCACAGGTTCGCGCGGTTCTCGACTGGGAACTCTCGACGCTCGGCAATCCTCTGGCCGACCTCGCTTACTTCTGCATGTGTTTGCGACTCCCTCCGCACGGTCACATCGCCGGGCTTGAAGGGTTGAATAGAGCAGAGTTGGGCGTGCCGGATGAGCCGGCGATCATCGAACAGTACTGCCGGCTGCGAGGAATCGCGTCGATTGAGAACTGGAACTTCTATCTTGCGTTCAGCTTCTTCCGGCTCGCTGCCATCGCGCAGGGCGTAAAGAAGCGGGCGTTAGGCGGCAATGCGTCGAATGACAAGGCTCGCCAGGTTGGAGAGATGGCTGGAGCGCTCGCGAAGATGGGCGTTGAGCTGATCTGACAGCAGGCGCAAGACTGGAAATCTGAAAAAAATACATGGAGGCAGATTGTGACTACCAATTTATTTAATCTGAAAGGAAAGATTGCACTGGTGACCGGTGCAAGCCGAGGAATCGGTGAGGAGATTGCCGGGTTGCTCGCCGAGCAGGGCGCACACGTCATCGTATCGAGCCGCAAGCTGGAAGATTGCGAGGCGGTGGCGAGGGCGATCAGGAACGCGGGTGGCAGCGCGGAGGCAAAACCCTGCCACGTTGGCCGTGTCGAGGACATTCTCGCGATCTTCGAGCATATCCGTGCGCGGCATGGTCGTCTGGATATCCTGGTCAACAACGCGGCGACGAATCCCTATTTCGGCCACATTCTCGATACCGATCTGGCGTCGTTCGAAAAGACGGTGGAAGTCAACTTGCGCGGTTACTTCTTCATGTCCGTGGAGGCCGGCAAGTTGATGCGGGAGAACGGCGGCGGCGCGATTGTCAACACGGCTTCCGTCAACGCGTTACAGCCGGGCGACAAGCAAGGGATCTACTCGATCACGAAAGCCGCTGTCGTCAACATGACGCGGGCATTCGCGAAAGAGTGCGGGCCGTTGGGGATTCGGGTGAATGCGCTGCTCCCAGGCTTGACCAAAACCCGATTTGCCGGGGCGCTGTTCGACGATCAGGCCACGTACGAAAGCTGGCTGTCCAAAATTCCGCTGCGCCGTCACGCGGAGCCTCGCGAGATGGCGGGTACCGTGCTTTATCTGGTCTCCGATGCCGCGAGCTATACCAATGGGGAGTGCATTGTCGTCGACGGTGGACTGACGATCTAATCACCAGGTCGATGCACGGTATTGGACGATGCATCGACGACATTTACCAGGAATCAGGAAGATCAAAATGGACTTTTCATATACCCCGAAAATGGAAGCGCTGCGCGCGCAGGTGCGCGCATTCATGGACACGCATATCGTTCCGCGCATCCGGGAATGGCACGAAGAAGTGAGCGCGGGTCAATATCCCGTCTCCTTCATGGAAAACTTGAAGGAGCAGGCGCGTGCGGAGGGCCTCTGGAATCTTTTCCTTCCGCATCTGCGGGATGACGAGCCCGGCACGCGGCTGACCAATCTCGAGTACGCCCCGTTGGCTGAGATCATGGGGCGCGTTTCGTGGGCGTCCGAGGTCTTCAACTGCAATGCTCCGGACACGGGCAATATGGAACTGCTCCATATGTTCGCCACACCGGGTCAGCGCGAAGAGTGGCTCGAGCCTCTCCTCGACGGCAAGATCCGCTCGGCGTTTGCAATGACGGAGCCGGCAGTGGCTTCCTCGGACGCGACCAATATCACCACGTCGATTCGGCGTGATGGAGACGACTATGTCATTGATGGCCGAAAGTGGTTCATCACGAACGCGGCGCATCCGAACTGCAAGCTCTTCATCGTGATGGGAAAGACGGATCCTGACGCACCGGCCCACCGTCAGCAAAGCATGATTCTCGTGCCTCGCGATACGCCGGGCGTCAAGATGATCCGGAATATCACGGTGGTCAATCACGTGGCGCCGGAAGGACACTGCGAGATCGAGTTCAAAGGCGTGCGCGTACCTCGGTCGAATCTGCTCGGCGAAGAGGGCAGCGGCTTTGCGCTCGCCCAGGCGCGTCTTGGACCGGGACGGATTCACCACTGCATGCGTTCCATCGGCGCCGCTGAACTCGCGCTCGAATTGATGGTGGAACGCGCCCAGGCGCGCACGGCATTTGGCAAGGCGCTGCATCAGCACGGTACGGTCGCCGAATGGATCGCGAAGTCGCGGATCGAAATCGATCAGGCGCGGCTGCTGGTTCTGAAGGCCGCGTGGATGATCGATAACGTGGGCGCGAAAGAAGCACGCAAGGAAATCGCGATGATCAAGGCGCTCGTACCGGGCGTTCATACCGCCGTTTGCGACCGGGCGATGCAGGTGTTCGGCGCGATGGGCTTGAGTCCCGATACGCCTCTCGCGGACAGCTGGACTTGGGGACGTGCGCTGCGCTTTGCCGACGGCCCGGATGAGGTTCACCTGCAGAGCATCGCTCGCATGGAAATCAAAGCCCAGCGGTACGAGCCAGGTAGCGCAAACCCCTACCTGATGACGTCCGAGTAGCGCATAGGCCGAGCCTTTTCCGACATCCTCCGCGGGCGACGCAACGTCGCCCCAGCTCTACACGCCGAAGCATCGCGATCTCGCCGAAAGCCTTCGGCATCCTGACGACGCGAAGCAGGCGATCCACGCCCGCGTGGTCCATCTGGTCCGGTCCATTCTGGCTGAGGCCGATCTGCTCATCGCCGTCGACTGATTTCCCCGGCCTGGCGGCGCTCCGAGCCGCCGGCGTGCTTCGCACGCGCCCGTAGTTTTCCCGCGGCGTGCCGGCCGCACCCCATCGATCTCCCCCGTTCAGGGGATAGTCCCGAATGTCCGATCGCCGCGATCATGGCACTACTCGGGGATGCCACCGTATGCGAGATGCAACGACGAGCCGGTGCCAGCCCGCTATCCATATACCGACGTGAGGAGACACAGATGCAGGACACCGTACAGAACGCGACGCCATCCGCCTATGCCTATCCATTGTTGATCAAGCATTTGCTGCACACGCCGTTCGTGCAGGCGCCGAATCAGGAAATCGTCTACCGCGACCAGCTGCGGATGACCTACAGCCAGCTGCAGGAACGGATCGCGCGGCTCGCCAACGGTCTGGCCGGGCTGGGCGTGGGCCACGGCAACACGGTCGCGGTGATGGACTGGGACAGTCATCGCTATCTGGAGTGCTACTTCGCCGTGCCGATGATGGGCGCCGTGTTGCAGACGGTCAACGTGCGGCTGTCGCCGGCGGAGATTGTCTACACGATCAATCACTCGGGTGCGGAAGTGCTGTTCGTTCATACCGATTTTCTACCCGTCGTCGAAGCGATCAAAGATCAGCTCGAAACGGTGCGCAAATTCATCTGGATCGACGAGCCGGATAGCGAGGCTTGCGAGCACACCATTGCGTTCGTGACGGAATACGAAGCGATGTTGGCGGCAAGTGCAACGACTTACGACTTTCCAGACTTCGACGAAAACACCCGCGCCACGACGTTCTATACGACGGGTACGACGGGCCTTCCCAAGGGCGTGTACTTCTCGCATCGTCAACTCGTTCTGCACACCATCACGCTGATGGGGGCGCTCGCGAGCCCGGTGTCGGGGCAGCGCTTTCATCGCGGTGACGTTTATATGCCGCTGACGCCGATGTTTCATGTGCACGCCTGGGGCATGCCGTACATCGCGACTGTACTGGGCGTAAAGCAGGTCTATCCCGGCCGCTATATACCGGAGCGGCTGGTGAAACTGGTGCGCGACGAGGGCGTCACGTTCTCGCATTGCGTGAGCACGATTCTCCACATGCTGCTGAACTGCCCGGACGCGGAGTCCACGGATTTCAGCAAATGGAAGATCGTGATCGGCGGAGGCGCGCTGCCGCACGGCATCGCCCTTGCCGCGATGGAACGCGGCATCGACGTGTTCACCGGCTATGGCATGTCCGAAACCTGTCCCGTGCTGAGTCTCGCGCAGCTTCCGGCGGGCTACGAACAGCTCGACACCGAAGAGCAAGTGCGCCTGCGCTGCAAGACCGGTCTGCCGGTTCCGCTCGTCGACCTGCGGATCGTCGACGATGCGTTGAACGATGTCGCGCACGACGGCAAGGCCTATGGCGAGGTTGTCGTGCGTGCCCCGTGGTTGACCCAGGGATACTTCGGTAATCAGGAAGCGTCGGAACAGCTCTGGGCGGGCGGCTATCTGCACACGCAGGACATCGCGAACATCGACACGACCGGCAATCTGCAGATCACCGACCGCATCAAGGACGTGATCAAGTCCGGCGGCGAGTGGGTCTCGTCGCTCGAGATCGAAAGCCTGATCTCGCTGCATCCAGGTGTCTCGGAAGTGGCGGTGATCGGCATCAAGGACGAGAAGTGGGGCGAAAGGCCCGTGGCGCTGGTGGTGCTCAAGGCGGGCGCCGCGCTCACCGAGGACGACATCAAACAGCACGTTCTCAAGTTCAGTCACACCGGGCGGATCTCGAAGTACGCGGTGCCGCAGATCGTCAAATTCATCGACGCGCTGGAGAAGACGAGCGTCGGCAAGATGAACAAGAAGTGGCTGCGCGAACAGTTCGCGTAACCGGTCACGAGGAGCAATCACGATGAGCATCAAGGACTATCGCATCGCGACGATCGACGACTTCGTTGGCCGCGAGCTGGGTGTGTCGGACTGGGTCACGGTCGATCAGGCGCGTATCGACGCGTTCGCGCAATGCACGGGCGACAAGCAGTGGATCCACGTGGACGTGGAACGCGCGAAGCGCGAAAGCCCGTTCGGCGGCACGATCGCCCACGGCTATCTGACGCTCTCGCTGCTGGCCGCGCTGGCCATCGAGATCGGTCTCATTCCCGAGGACGCGTCGGCCGGCCTCAACTACGGGCTGGACAAGGTGCGCTTCATGACACCGGTGAAGGCCGGCGCGCGGGTGCGCAACCGCGTGACCCTCGCGTCCGTGGAAGCGAAGGGCGGCGGCCGGATCATCGTGAAGACGATGAACGAACTGCAGATCGAAGGCGAGGACAAGCCGGCGTTGATCGCCGAATCTCTGGCGATGCTCGTGGCATGAACTCTACAACTGTTGACAATCCAAAGCGTCGTTCGAGGAGCATCAAGATGGCGGAGACAACTGACAACGCGTCGCGAAACGATCCGACGGACGATCTCGCGGCATCGGCCGCCGAAGGCATGCTGGGCCCCAACCCGTTCGTCGGGCTGCGCCCGTGCGACATTCTGGCGACCGCGCAGCAGATCGGCACCCAGGCGCTGCGGCAACCCGCGCTGGTCGTCGAGCAGGAAGCGGCGCTCGTGCGCGAACTGATCGCCGTGCTCTACGGTAGCGCCCGCGACGGCGAGGAATCGAGTCCGCCGCGCGACAGGCGTTTTGCCGACCCCGCCTGGCGCGACAACTCGCTCTACCGCGTCACGCTGCAGAGCTACCTGGCATGGCGCAACGCGCTTGCCGGATTTGTCGAGCGCTCGGCGCTGGATCCGAAATCGAAGGAGCGCGCGCAGTTCGTGATGTCGCTTTTCACGGAAGCGCTGTCGCCGACAAACACATTGTTCGGCAATCCCGAGGCATTGAAGAAGATTGTCGACTCGGGCGGCGCGAGTCTCATGGGCGGCATGAAGAACCTCATGACGGACTTGCTGCAGAACCAGGGCATGCCCGCGCAAGTCGACAAGGCCGCGTTCCAGGTCGGCAAGAATCTCGGTACGACGCCGGGCGCCGTGGTGTTTCGCAACGAGGTGCTCGAGCTGATCCAGTACACGCCGGCAACCGCGCAGGTCTACAGCCGCCCGCAGTTGATCGTGCCGCCGCAGATCAACAAGTTTTATGTGTTCGACCTGTCCGAAGGCAAGAGCATCGTGGACTACCTGGTCAAGAGCGAGTTCCAGGTGTTCATGGTGAGCTGGCGCAATCCGACCGCGGCGCAGAGCCACTGGGATCTCGACACGTACGTCGGCGCGCTCCTCGAAGCGATCGCGGCGGTGCGCGACATCACCGGTAGCGACGATGTCAATCTGCACGGCGCGTGTTCCGGTGCGATGACGATCTCCGCGTTGCTCGGCCACCTCGCAAGCCGCGGCGAAACGACCGTCAACGCCGCGACGCTGATGGTCGCCGTGCTGGACAACAAGGCCGACTCGCAGCTCGGCCTCTTCGCCACGCCCGAAGCCATTGCGGCGGCGAAACAGAACAGCCTGTCGAAGGGTGTGCTCGCCGGCGAGGAGATGGGACGCGTGTTCGCATGGATGCGGCCCAACGATCTGGTGTGGAACTACTGGGTGAACAACTACCTGCTGGGCAAGACGCCACCCGCGTTCGACATTCTCTACTGGAACAACGACGCGACCCGGCTGCCGGCGCGCATGCATGGGCAACTGCTCGACATCTTCGTGGGCAATCTGTTCAGCAGGCCGCGTGCGCTGTCGGTGCTGGGCACGCCGATCGACCTGTCCGGCGTCACGTGCGACAAGTACGTGGTGGCGGGCATGACGGATCACATCACGCCGTGGAAAGGCGTGTACAACACGGCGCGGACGTTCGGCGGCGACACGCGGTTCGTGCTGAGTTCGAGCGGCCACATTCAGAGCCTGATCAACCCGCCCGGCAATCCGAAGGCGAAGTTCTTCCTCAACTCTAGCTTGTCCGCGAATGCCGACGCATGGCTGGCCGGCGCGCAGGCGCAGAAAGATTCGTGGTGGGGCAATTGGGCGGAGTGGCTGCGCGAGCGGTCCGGCGAACGGCGCGCGGCGCCGGCCGCGCCCGGCAACGAGCGGCACCCGGCAGGCGTCGAGGCGCCGGGAACCTATGTGATGGAAGCATGATGCACAGCCTTTCGGCCGGGTGATGGCCGTCCTTTTCCTGATGCAATTTTTTTTTGGAGAGTCGATCATGGATTCAACCAACGCTAACAGCATTTTCACCGAGTACACGAAGCTCATCGGTCAGTTCAAGCTGCCGGGTATCGACGCCGCCGCGATCCTCGAGTCGCGCCGCAAGGACATCGAGGCGCTTGCCGAAGCCAACACCACCGCACTCGCGGGCTTCCAGTCGCTTGCCAGCAAGCAGGCGGACATTCTGCGGACGACGCTCACCGAACTGCAGTCGCTGGTTGGCCGCTTGAGCGCGTCGGGCGGTCAGCCCGCAAAAGCCGGCGAAGTGGTTCAACAGGCACTGCACAAGGCGCTGACCGACATGCAGGAACTCGCGGACACGGCGTATCGCGCGCAGTCGGACAGCGTTGCGGTGGTCACGAAGCGCGTCGCGGAACACGTCGAAGAGTTGAAGACGCTGCTGCAGCCGAAGAAGTAAGGCGGGCTCGCGTTGCGACGCGCCCAATCCCCGATGTCGTGCTCCACCAGAGGGTCGTCCGGATGATAGATATGGAACCCACTCCCGCGTCCGTCGGCGGCATGCAAATCCAGATGGTCGATGTCAACGGCCAGTTGTTGCGTGTCGCGACACGGCAGGGCAGCGACGCGTCGCCGCCGCTGCTCATTTTCAACGGCATCGGCGCCAACCTCGAACTGGTGGAGCCGTTCGTCACCGCGCTCGACGACGTGAGCGTGATCATCTTCGACGTCCCCGGCGTGGGCGGCTCGCCCGCACCCGTCGTGCCGTATCGCTTCTCGACCCTGTCCGTGCTGAGCGAGCGGCTGCTGTCGCGGCTCGGCTACGACGGGCCCGTCGACGTGCTCGGCGTTTCGTGGGGCGGCGCGCTCGCGCAGCAATTCGCGCGTCTCTATCCGGTACGTTGCCGCCGGCTGATTCTCGCGGCGACCTCGCCGGGCGTCGTCATGGTGCCGGCGAAACTGTCGGTGTTGTCGAAACTGATCGGCCCGCGCCGCTATACCGATCCAGCCTATCTTCAGGAGGTGGGCGCGGAAATCTACGGTGGTGCGTACCGGCGGGATCCGTCGTTGCTGCGCGATCACTCCCGGCACATTCAGGCGCCACGGGGCCGCGGGTACCTCTATCAGCTGCTGGCCGCCGCGGGCTGGAGCAGCTTGCCCTGGCTCGGCGCGTTGCGCCAGACGACGCTCGTGATGCACGGCAACGACGATCCCATCGTCCCGCTCACCAACGCGAAGATTCTCGCCGCCCGCATCCGCCAAGCGACGCTGTATGTGATCGACGACGGCCACCTGTTCCTCGTCACGCGCGCCAGGGAGGTGGCTCCCGTGGTGCGCCGGTTTCTACGGCAGGAGGCGGGTTGAGTGCCGTCGCGAATGGCGACGAAGGCGCGCGGCGTGCCGCGGCCGCTGCGCCGGAATACCTGAAAACGCAGCGCCTGAAGCGGATGCGGCGAACCGCGACGTGTTTGCTCGCGGTGCTGATCGCGCTGCTGCTCATGTCCGTCGTCTGGCAGGGCGAGTATCCGTGGCTGGCATGGTTGCGCGCGTTCGCGGAAGCGGGCACGGTCGGTGCGATCGCGGACTGGTATGCGGTCGTCGCGCTGTTCCGGCGTCCGTTCGGTTTGCCGGTCCCGCATACGGCCATCATTCCGCGGAACCAGCAGCGGATCGCCGAGAGTCTCGGCAACTTCGTCGAAGAGAATTTCCTGACGCCCGAGCTCATCATCGGCAGGCTGAGCGGCCACAACGCCGCGCGGGCGCTGGCGCAGTGGCTCGCCGTGCCGGCCAATAGCCGGGCGATCGCCGAGGTCGTCGCGGATTCGCTGCCGGGCTTGCTGAACGGGATCGACGAAGCGAACGTCGAACGCTTCTTCGAGCGTACGGTGATACCGCAATTGCGTACGCTCGACGTGTCGCGTGCGGCCGGCAGCGTGCTGCAAGTGCTGACGGACGGGGGCCGCCATCAGCCGCTGCTGGACCGCGGGCTTCAGGCGCTGGAGAAGTGGCTGACGGCCAACGTGGACATGATCAAGGCCAGATTCAGCGCGGCCTCGAGATACACGCCCGTGCAGCTCGATGCATACATCGTCAGGAAATTCGTCGAAGGCATCGTCGCGCTTCTTCATGACGTGACGGCGAATCCCGATCACGAGCTTCGCCAACAGTTCGACGACGCGGTGCAGGATCTGATTGTCCAGTTGCAGACCTCGGCGGTGCATCGCCGCGCCGGCAAATCATTGATGCGCGACTGCATTCGCTACTTCAGGAACGGCGACAACTATCGCGTGCTGCTCGACTACGTGTGCACACGCGTGAGCGCCGATCTCGCGCACGAGCATTCGGCGCTGCGCGGCGCGCTGGCGGGCATGCTGGTCTCGCTCGCGAGGAGCGTGGACAGCGAGCCCGCGATTCAGCACAAGCTGAACGCCTGGTGGCTCGCGCTGGCTCACGAACTGGTCGTGCGTTATCGGCGCGAGTTGTCGGCGCTGATCACCGAGGTCGTAAAAAGCTGGAACGCGGATGAAGTGAGCGGGAAGATCGAAGCGGAAATCGGCCGCGATCTGCAATACATCCGGATCAACGGCACGTTCGTGGGCGGCATGGTCGGCGTGCTGCTCCATGCGGCCGCGCTTGTCGTCACGCGGTGAAACGCATGGACCAGGGCTCGTCAGATGCGCAATCAGCCCGCTAGCCGTGCTGCACGAGTCCCAGCGCCTGCGCGCGCGCAACGGCTTGCGCGCGCTTGTCGACCGCGAGCTTCATGAAGATGCTCTTGACATGAGACTTGACGGTTTCCGGCGCGATGCCGAGGGTGCGCGCGATTTCCTTGTTCGACTGCCCGTCGGCAATCAGCTCGACAATGTTGCGTTCGCGCGCGCTGAGCGATTCCCGTTCGGTGTCCCGCGCGGGTTTGCTGGCGGGCTGGTAGAGCGCCCGCCAGCCGTCGAGCAGGCGATCGACATAGCACAGCAGCGCCTTCGTCTGCGCGCTCGCGCGCGTGTCGTCGCGAACGGCCTGCAGCAGCGCGCCGATTTCCGGAAACAGGTCGATGATCGACTGGTAGATGCCCGCGGCCGCACCTTCCTTGAGCACGCCGCGGAAGATCTCGACGGCGCGGTCGCGTTCGTCGGCGCCCAGACAGATCAGGGCGAGCACGCTTCGCAGGCGTAGCGCGAGGTAGTGCTCGTGCCGTGCCTCGACGACCTGCAACGCGGCTGTCACGATTTCAATGCCGTCTTGCGTCCGCTTCTGGGCCATCGCGAGATAGGCGGCCGCGAGCGAGCGGTAGGTTCCGATCTCCGGCGAGACGGCAGGCGAACCAGCGGGGCCGGGCGCGGCGAGATGTTCCAGTTGCGCGACACATCCCGCGGCTTCCGAAATGCGTCCTTCCAGCAGATAGAGCCGAGTGCGTTCGACGAGGCCACCCGCGATCAACCGGTTCCAGTGGCGAGCATGGCCGAGCGCCTCGCCCTGATTGAGCAGCGCGTAGGCCTGCACGGCATTGGAACGCGCGGCTGCGATCCGGATGAGCATCCGGTAGGCGATCAATGCGCTGTCGAGCAGGACCGCCAGATCGATCACCGGCATCAGATCGACGAGCAATGCCTCGGCCTCGTCGAGCCGGCCCTGCTCGTAGCGGATCTGCGCGATCATCGGCGCGCATAGCGCGGCGGAGATGGATTGCGCACCGGAATGACGCTCGGCCAACTGCATCGCCTCGCTGAAATACCGCTCGGCCAGGCCGAAGTGCATCTGCTGCATCTCCGCATGGCCGAGCAGGCACAGCCGGTAGGTCGAAGCGAACACATTGCGCTGGTCCTCTTCGATCGAATAGGGGATCCACGGCGTCGCGTACAGCGCTTCGAGGTTGCCCGCCTTCCAGTGGCTGAAGCGCACGACGTTGGAGGCGACATTGGTGCTCCAGATATCGGTCGACGGCCGGTCTAGGCACGGCTGCGCGATCGCGAGCGCCCCTTGCGGATCGTCCTGCAGCGCGACCACGACCGAGCGGATCACCCGGCATTCCCAGCGGATGCTGTCGGGGTCGGCATTCGCGTGCGCATCGCGCTCGATCGCATCCAGCATGGCGAGCGCATCGCTCGAACGTATCGCGAGCGCCATGCCCCAGGCGATCGCCAGCGTGACCTCGACCTGTCCGCGCATCAGGTGCGCCGGAAAATGGCGCTGCCAGCCGAGCAGTGTCAGCAGGTCGCCTTTCTTGACAAGCGCCATCGCGCAGTTGCCGATCAGGGTGATCGCATCGTCCGTGTCGCCCGCGGCGATCGCGTGCTTGACAGCGTGTGTCCAGATTTCCTGCGACGCATACCACCGGCACGCGCGCCGATGCAGATCCGCCAGTTCGTCGCCCGACTGCGCGCCCAGCCGTTGGCGCAAGTACTCGCCCAGCAGCGGGTGATAGCGGAACCAATGCCCTTCGAGATCCATCGGCTCCAGCAGCAACTGGCGTGCGGCGATTGCTTCCAGCATGCCCTGACTCGCCTTGATGCCGGTTACCGCCTGGCACAGCGGGGCAGTCAGCCGATCGAGTATCGCCGTGCGCAGCATGAAGGCGACCATGTCGTCGGGCAAGCGCATGAGCATGTCTTCGAGGTAGGCGGCGAAGGGCCGTGAAGCGCCGGACGCCACACTCGACTCCCCGCCCGGCCTGGGTTCTTCGCGCGACAGCACCGACGCGGAAATGCGCAACGCCGCCGCCCAGCCCTCCGTGCTCGCGTGCAGCGATTTCACGCCGGGCGTGCCCAGCCTGCCAGGACATTCGCGTTCGACAAAGCACCGTGTCTCGTCGAAATTGAAACGCAGTGTCGACGCGTCGATTTCCAGCAGTTCGTTTTGCGCTCGGAGCCTCGCGAGCGGCAGCGCGGAATCCGCACGGGTGCAAACAATCACATGCACGTGCGACGGTGCGTGCGTGATGAAGAACGACATGGCGTCGTGAATCGCCGGGAGGCTGATCAGATGGTAATCGTCGAGGAACAGGCACACCTCGTCCTCGACTTCCACGAGGTCGTTGATCAGCGTCGAGACGACGGCGTGCGCGGGGACCAGAGAGGTCCCGGCCGTCAGGCCGATCGCTGACGCGCCGACGTTGTTGCAGGCATGCCGCAACGCCTGGGCGAGGTGATGAAGGAAGCGCGCGGGTTCGTCGTCTTCGTCACCGAGCGACAGCCACGCTACGCGCGCGCCGCTTACGCGCAGCCGGTTGAGCCAGGTGATCGCCAGCGAGGTCTTGCCGAAGCCGGCGGGCGCCTTGATCACGGTGAGCCGTCGGTCCTCTGCCTGAGCCACCAGATCGAACAGGCGCGGACGATCGATCAACCCCGGCGGCAGGCGCGGTGGCAGAACCTTCGTGGCGAGCAGGAGTGGCAGCTTCTCGGAGGGCATCGGTTCCTCGGTCAGACGCATGAACTGCTTCGGGCATTTGGGTTCTCCCTGGGTGTCCTCCCCCGTCCATGCGATCGCGCTCCCCTGTACGGGGGATATTGCGCGGCGCTTCGCGGGTACACCATGGTTTCCATAGAGGACATCGAAGTGCAACCGGACCAACCTGCAGCGCGCCGACCGGCTACTGCGTGACGGTCAGTCGAGCACGCCCGGGACCGGTACGTCACCGAGGAAATGATACGCCCAACCACCTCCAAGGAGGAGACATGTCGACCACATCAAATCACGTTGCAACGCACAAACTCGGTCCGCTAGGTGCTGAGCCCGAATTGTCCGAGATGGGACAGATGGTGCAGCAGACTGTCCATCGTTACGCGGAAGAGGTCATGCGCCCCGTCGGCGTCAAACTCGATCGCATGACGCCGGAGGAAGCCATTGCTTCGGGGTCGCCCTACTGGGATGCCCGCAAGAAGTTTGTCGAGTTGGGGTTTGGTGTCGACAGCCTGTTTGAGCTCGAACCCGCCGAGCGAGCCAAAACCATGTGCATCCTGTTCGAGGAACTCGGCTGGGGTGATTCCGGACTCGCCATATCGTACGGTGCCGGCTTGCTCCCGGCGCTGATGAGCGCGCTGTCAGGCAACGCGTTTTGCCGGGCGTTGGCGCCAGATGCGAAGCTCGGCTGCTGGGCCATCACGGAACCCGATCATGGCTCCGACATGCTGGACGCGAACGGCATGATCCTGCATCCGCAGGGAACCTACGGCCGGCCCAACTGCGTGGCCACGCTGCGTGGTGACGAGGTGATCATCAATGGGCAGAAGTCGGCATGGGTGTCGAACGGCATCGTAGCGGATGTCTGCATTCTCTACTGCGCGGCGGACAGTGGTGCAGGCGTGGAGACGAGGCGCGGGGCGGTGATCGTCGTGCCGATGGACGCCCCTGGTGTATCGCGTGGCAAGCCGCTCGACAAGGTCGGACAGCGCGCCCTCAACCAGGGCGAAATCTTCTTCGAGAGCGTCACGCTTTCCAGGGATCACATCCTCGCCGGCCCGGATCAATACCTCGACGCCGTCTATGCCATCCACTCGCTTGCCAACGCGATCATGGGCACCGTGTTCACCGGCGCGGCGCGCGCGGCCTACGAACTTGCTCTGGCCTATGCGCATGAACGCAAGCAGGGCGGCTTGCCGATCATCCGTCATCAGTCGGTGGCGTCGCGGCTCTTTCATATGTTCAGGAAGGTGGAAGCGGCTCGTGCTCTCGCGCACCGTGTCGTGCACTACAACTTCACGACGCCGCATCCATCGCTGCACGCAGCGATGACGGCCAAGATCACCGCGACCCAGACCGCGTTCGAAGTCGCCAACGACGCACTTCAGATCTTTTGCGGCAACGGCCTCACGCGCGAGTATCCGATCGAAAAGATCTGGCGTGACGCGCGGGCGTCGCTGATCGAGGACGGCTGCAACGAAGTCCTCGCGATCAAGGGCGGCTACTACCTGATTGATCCCGAGCTGCTTTGAATCACGCGCCCGGTGCAAAGGACTGCGATAGCAACTTCCAGGAGACGACGACATGGCAACGACATACGAAGTGGTGCTCTACGGAGCGAGTGGTTACACGGGCAAGCTCACGGCGTGGAAGCTGGCCGAACGCGGGATTCCGTTCATTGCCGCGGGGCGCAGCAAGGAACGGCTGCAAGAGGAGATGTCCAAGGTGCCGGAACTCGCCGGACATGACTACCAGTGCGTCGGCGTCGAGCACGAAACGAACGCGCTGACAGAACTCTTCAAAGGCCGGAAGGCGGTCATCAACATTGTCGGGCCGTTCATGCAGCTCGGCCGCCCGGTGGTCGAGGCCAGTCTCGCGGCGGGTTGCCACTATTTCGACACGACGGGCGAAACCGACTGGATGTCCATGTTGAAGCGCACGTACGGCGAGGCGTTTGCCGCAAAAGATCTGGCGCTGTGCCCGGGCAATTCGTACATGTGGGCCGAAGGCAATCTGGCGGCGGAGATCGCGCTGGAAACACCGGGCATCGACACGCTCGACGTGATCTACCTCGGAGATTCGGAAGTCAGCGTCGCGTCGACGATGTCGTTTCTGCGGATGTGCACGCAGCCGCAGTTCTTCCTGCGCAATAAAGAGCTTGTGCAATGGCCCTGGGCGACGCCGTATCAGGTCCATGTGCCCGGTGAACATGTGCTGCTGAACGCGCTGCCTTGGGGCGGCGGTGGCGAACCGATCTGGTACGAGGGCGATCCGCGTGTGCGCAATTGCCAGACGCTGGTGTCGTTCAGAAATCAGGAGCGTTTCAATGCGGTCGTCGGCTTGCTGAAGAAGTTCGAGGAGGAGTGCCGCCATCTCGACCCATCCAGACAGGAAGAAGTCACCAACGAATGGGGCAAGGCCGTCACGCAAACCGAACCCGCCCGTGAGAATCCCGATGTCAACCGTTGCACGCTGTCATGCCAGGGACGCGGCAACGTGAATTCCGTCAGCGTGATTCTGCGCGGCAATTCTCCCTATGCGCAAACCGGCGTGCTGGGTGCGGAAGCAGTACGCCGCATTTTGCGAGGGCAGTTGCATGCGGTCGGCTTCGCTTCGCCAGCGCAGGCGTTCGGCGCGCGCAATCTCCTCGCAGCGCAGGCCGAGGAAGGCTACCTGAACTACGAAGTGAAGAGCGTTTGACCAGATGTGGATCGGAACGCGCCGCGTTGCATCGTCGCGCAGCCAATGAGCGAGGGAGAAGTGAACATGAGCAAGGAAGTGTACGTCGTGGGCATCGGGATGACGCCCTTTGGCAAACATCTGGACACCAGCGTGAAGCAGATGACGTGCAAGGCCGTGGAGGACGCGCTTGCCGATGCGGGTTGCGACAAAGGGCAACTGCAAGGCGCGTTCTTCGGCAACTCGACGCAGGGGCACATGGACGGCCAGCACATGATTCGCGGCGAGCTTGCCTTGCGCGCGATGGGCGTGCACGGATTGCCCGTGATCAACGTCGAGAACGCATGCGCGAGCGCCAGTACCGCATTCCATCTGGCGGTGAACTACGTGAAGGCGGGGGCCGCGGATATCGTGCTCGCCGTGGGCGCCGAGAAAATGTTTTCGACCGACAAGGCGCGCACGTTCAGCGCGTTCGACGGCGCGTGGGACGTGCACGACACCGAGAATGGCAGGCGCAGGCTGCTCGAGATGGGACTAGGGATTGAGCCACCCGAAGGAAGCGTCTCGGAGAAGCCCTATAGCGTGTTCATGGATATCTACGCGTCGATGGGGCGCATGCACATGCGCGAATTCGGCACCACGCAACGGCAGATTGCCGCTGTGTCCGCCAAGAACCACGGGCACTCGGTGCACAATCCGCTCGCCCAGTATCGGCAGGCCTACTCCGTGGAAGAAATTCTCAGCGCGCCCCCAATCACCTATCCGCTGACGTTGCCGATGTGCTCGCCGATCAGCGACGGCGCGGCCGCGGCGATCGTATGCAGTGAGGCCGGCCTTGAACGGCTCAAAGGTGGGCGCACCCGTGCCATTCGCGTGCTGGCTTCCGTGCTTCAGACCGGCAGCGACCGGCCGGCCGCCGCGCTCGACCAGCATCTGGTCCGGCTCGGCTCCATCAAGGCCTATGAACAGGCCGGCGTGGCGCCGCGGGACGTTTCGGTTGCCGAAGTACACGATGCGACCGCGATCGGCGAAATCATCCAGTCCGAAGTACTCGGGCTGTGCGAGCCGGGCATGGGCGGCGTGGCGGCGGAGCGCGGCGACACCTCGATCGGCGGGCGGATTCCGATCAATCCATCCGGCGGCCTGGAATCAAAAGGGCATCCAATCGGCGCGACCGGGTTGGGCCAACTCTACGAACTCGTTACGCAGTTGCGCGGCGAAGCGGGACAGCGCCAGGTCGAGGGCGCGCGTATCGCACTTGCGGAGAACGGCGGTGGTCTGTGCGGCGTGGAAGAAGCCGTTGCCAGCATCACGATTCTGGGACGTTAGCGTTGAGAGCGTGACGGCCGGCGGAGATCCGGCACGCACACGATATCGAACACCATGAGGAGACACCGTGCCATGAGCACCAGACCAGACACCATCCTGGCGGCGCTGATCGCCAATCGCGTCGACACCATGCCAGATCGGGACGTACTCACGATCGAGGGAGCCGGTGTGCGGCCCGACGAAGTGCGCACCTACCGGCAACTCTGGGATAACGGCCAGCGTCTCGCTCAAGTGCTGATCGATCGTGGTCTGCGTCCCGGAGAGCACTTCGCGTTGCTGATGGCCAACCATGCCGAGTTTATCGAAGCCATGGTGGCGGCATCGATCTCGGGCACCGTATTCGTGCCGATCGATCCGCGCACCAAAGGCGACAAGCTCGCCTACATGCTTGAGCACGCACAGTGCAGAGGCGTTATCGCCGCCGACTACGCGCTCGACAATCTCGCCGCCGTGCGGGGAACGCTGACGCAACTGTCGTGGGTGATCGGGCTCGAAACGGACGAAGGCGCGAGGCCGCTTTCCGAGGTTGCCGATGTGCTGTCCTACCGCGCGTCACGACCGCAGCAGGTGCCTGATTTGCCCATTCTGACGCGTGACCCCGACAGTCCGATGCAACTGATCTTCACGTCCGGCACGACCGGCGATCCGAAGGGCATCGTCATGACGCATCTGCGTTACTGCGCAACCTCGGCAGTCGTGCCGACGATGTTCGGTTACGCCGCCGACGAACGCCCCTACTCAGGACTCTCGCTGACTCACGCCAACGCTCAGGTCATTACGTTGGGTGCGTCGCTCGCAACCGGAATGCGGGCCGTGCTGTCGCGCCGTTTCACGAAGTCCCGGCTGTGGGACATCACACGCAAGTATCAGTGCACGACCTTCACGCTGCTCGGCGGAATGACCACGGCGATCTACAGCGAACCGGCCAGGCCAGACGACTCGGACAACCCGGTGCGCTTCGTGGTTTCCGCTGGGATGCCCGCGGCAATCTGGGCCGAGTTCGAGCAGCGCTTCGACGTGCGAATCGTCGAGTTCTACGGCGCTGCGGAGGGCGGCCTCACGGTCAGGCAGGTCGGGGCCGGGCCAGTCGGCAGTATTGGCAAGCCGGTGCCCACGCTCAAGCACCGCATTGTCGACGACGACGGCCGCGATTGCGCACCAGGCGTGCCGGGCGAATTGCTGTTCCGGCCGGCGGACGGATCGCCGTTCAAGGTCGAATACTTCGGCAATCCGGACGCATCCGCGAAAAAAAGCAAGGACGGCTGGCTGCACATGGGCGACGTCGTGCGTGAGGACGAGAACGGCTGGCTCTTCTTCGAATACCGCAAAGGCGGCGGAATTCGCCATAACGGTGAATTCATCAATCCCGCGCCGATCGAGAAGGTGATTGCCGAGTCAGGCGTAATCGAGGACGTCTATGTGTACGGGGTCGCGGCGTCATCCGGTGCGCCAGGCGAGAAGGACGTGGTCGCGGCCGTGGTGCCGAAACGGGCGGCCGACTTCGACCCACAGCAGATGTTCCGCCTCTGTCGCGCGAAGCTCGAAGCGAGTTCGGTGATCTCCTTCCTGCAGGTCGTGCCCGAGATTCCCAAGACTGCGTCGGAAAAGCCACTGGAGCGCCATCTCGTCGAAATGTTCGGGCAGCGGCGCGACAGCGTTTTCACCGAGATCCCATGACGGCTCCCGCAAGGGAATCGAATACCGCGCACGTGTAGTCGAGATCGCATCGGCGGACCGTGTCCCATGCACCTGAATCGAGCGGCTCGTCGCCGGTCGGGTGGAACGTTTTTGCCAACAAGGAGTAGGCAATGAAAGTACTTGTGCCTGTCAAGCGCGTCGTCGACGCCAATGTGAGGGTTCGTGTGAAGGCCGACGGCAGCGCCGTCGACATCGCCAACGTGAAGCTGTCGATGAACCCGTTCGACGAGATCGCCGTGGAGGAGGCCGTGCGTCTGAAAGAGGCCGGTGCAGCCACGGAGGTGGTCGTGGTCTCCTGCGGCGTGCAGGCGTGCCAGGAAACGCTGCGCACCGCGATGGCGATCGGCGCCGACCGCGCCATCCTCGTCGAGACCGAGGCCGAACTGCAGCCGCTCGCCGTGGCCAAGCTGCTGAAGGCGCTGGTCGACAAGGAGCAGCCGCAACTGGTGATGCTCGGCAAACAGGCCATCGACGACGACGCCAACCAGGTCGGCCAGATGCTCGCCGCGCTGCTTGGCTTGCCGCAGGCGACGTTCGCATCGAAGGTGGTCGTGGAAGCCGGGAAGGCGACGGTGACGCGCGAGATCGACGGCGGCCTCGAAACGATCGAGGTCGACCTGCCTGCCGTGATCACCGCCGATCTCCGGCTCAACACGCCGCGTTACGCAACGCTGCCCAACATCATGAAGGCGAAGAAAAAACCGCTCGATGTCGTGACGCCCGATGCCCTCGGTATCGACGTCACGCCGAGGCTGACGACGCTCAAGCTGGCGGAGCCCGCGAAACGCGAGGCGGGTATCCGCGTCGCCGACGCCGCCGAGCTGGTGGACAAGCTGAAGAACGTCGCGCGTGTGATCTAGAGACAAGAGGAGATGAACATGTCCGTACTCGTTATTGCAGAACATGACAATCAAACGCTCAAGGCGGCGACTCTGAGCGCCGTCACTGCCGCCGCCGGCCTCGGCGACGAAATCCATGTGCTCGTGGCTGGATCTCAATGCGGCAGAGTCGCCGAACAGGCGGCCGGCATCGCAGGCGTGGCCCGCGTGCGCGTGGCTGACGCCGCGCAATACGAACACGCGTTGGCGGAGAACCTCGCCACGCTCATTGTCGGATTGGCTCCCGGTTACAGCCATCTGTTCGCGCCGGCCACCACGTCCGCGAAGAACGTGATACCGCGCGTGGCAGCCCTGCTCGACGTCGCGCAGGTCTCGGAGATCGTGGCGGTGGAGTCGGCGGATACGTTCGTGCGCCCCATCTACGCGGGGAACGTGCTGGCCACGGTGCGAAGCGCGGATCGCATCAAGGTCCTGACGGTTCGAACCACGGCCTTCGCCGCGGCGCCGGCCGAAGGTGGCGCCGCGGTGATCGAAGCGCTCGCGCCGGCCGCGGAGGTTTCGGCTTCCCGCTTCGTGAGTCAGCAGTTGACCCGTTCCGAGCGTCCTGAACTCACCTCCGCGCAGCGCGTCATCTCAGGCGGTCGGGGCATGGGTTCCAGTGAGAGCTTCGCGCTTCTCGACGAGATCGCCGACCGGCTCGGCGCGGCAGTCGGCGCATCCCGTGCCGCGGTGGATGCCGGCTTCGTTCCCAACGACTACCAGGTGGGCCAGACCGGCAAGGTCATCGCCCCGCAGCTTTACATCGCGGTGGGCATATCGGGTGCGATCCAGCATCTGGCCGGCATGAAGGACTCGAAGGTGATCGTGGCGATCAACAAGGACGAAGAAGCACCCATCTTCCAGATTGCGGACTACGGCCTCGTCGGCGACCTCTTCAAGGTGCTGCCGGAGTTGTCGCGTGAACTGGACAAGCAGCAACAGAACTGATTCCAGGAGTCAATGATGACCACCTATATTGCGCCATTGCGCGACATGCATTTCGTGATGAACGAGTTGGCCGGGCTCGACGCTTTATCGTCGCTACCGGGCTGTGAGGACGCGACGCCGGAACTCGCCGGCGCCGTGCTCGAGGAGGCCGCAAAGTTCGCCACGGAAGTGCTTGCGCCGCTCAATAAGACCGGCGACGAGCAGGGCGCGCGCCTGAGCCGCGATGGCGTCATCGCGGCAGACGGCTTCGGGGCGGCCTATCAGCAATTCGTCGAAGGAGGCTGGAACGGGCTCAGTGGCGATCCTGACTACGGCGGCCAGGGTCTGCCGGAACTGCTGCATGCGGCAACCGTGGAGATGTGGAATTCCGCCAACATGTCGTTCGCCCTGTGCCCGCTGTTGACGGCGGGCGCCACCGAGGCATTGCGACTGCACGGCTCACAGGAACTCAAGGCCGGCTACTTGCCGAACCTCATTGGCGGCGAGTGGACCGGCACGATGAACCTGACCGAATCGCAAGCCGGTTCGGACCTTGCGGCCGTTCGTGCGAAAGCCGTTCCTGAGAGAGATCACTACCGCCTGTATGGCCAGAAGATCTTCATCACGTGGGGCGACCATGACATGACCGGCAACGTCATCCATCTCGTGCTGGCGCGCACGCCCGACGCGCCCGAAGGCGTGCGCGGCATTTCACTTTTTCTGGTGCCCAAGTTCCTCGTGAACGCCGACGGCTCGTTGGGACAACGCAACGATGTTCACTGTGTGTCTCTCGAACATAAGCTCGGCATTCACGCGAGTCCGACCTGCGTGATGAGTTTCGGCGATCAGGACGGCGCGATCGGCTATCTGGTCGGCCAGGAAAACAAGGGACTCGCGCATATGTTCACGATGATGAACGAGGCCCGCCAGAAGGTCGGCATTCAAGGACTCGCGATGGCCGAGCGCGCGTATCAACAGGCGCGTGAATACGCGAAAGAGCGGATTCAGGGCAAGCCGGCCGCAAGCAAGTCGAGCACTGCCGTGGCGATCATTCAGCATCCGGACGTGCGGCGCATGTTGCTGACCATGAAGGCTCAGGTGGAGGCGATGCGAGGGTTCGCCTACGTGATGGCGGCGAACGCGGACTACGCGCACCGGCATCCCGACGCGACGGAACGCAACCGCTATCAGACCCGTGTCGATCTGCTGATACCGGTGCTGAAGGGCTGGTGCACTGAAGTGGGTCAGGAGATCGCGTCGCTCGGCGTGCAGGTGCACGGCGGAATGGGCTTCATCGAAGAGACCGGCGCGTGCCAGTACCTGCGCGACGCCCGCATTTCAACGATCTACGAGGGCACGACGGGCATCCAGGCAGCGGACCTTGTGGGCCGCAAGCTTGCCATGGACCAGGGGGCGGCAATGGCTGAGCTGATTGCGCAGATGCGCCAGCTAACGGCTGAACTGGACCGAAGCGCGGATACGCGCCTTGTTCCGGTCGGAACCGCGGTGGCCGCCGGCGTGCAGGCGCTGGAGGAGGCCACCGCGTGGATGCTTCGAGCCCTGGCGAAAGACGTGGACGAAGCATTGGCCAGTTCGTTCGACTATCTGATGCTCACCGGCTATGTGTGCGGTGGATGGCAGATGGCGCGCGCCGCGCTGGCCGCGTCGAAAAAAAGCGCTGCGGGCGAAGATCCGGACTTCCACGAGGCGAAGCTCGCAACGGTACGGTTCTACGCCGACAAGATACTGCCCAAAGCGAACTCGCATCTGGAGATGATCCGCTCAGGCGCGTCCAGCGCGACGGACATCGCTGTCGAACAATTCTGAGCCGGGTTTTCAAACGAGTCGACAGAACAACAAGTCCATATCAGTTCGTCATGCAAAATATAAAATGGAGGAAAAGGTGAAGAAAGTCAGGTATCTGCCCTTGTTGACGGGGGTAATGTGCGCCGGCGCACTGGCCCAGAGTGCGGGCAGTTTCATTGCGACAGGCGGCGCCACATGGATCGACTATGGCATGTCGTCGGCAACGCCATTGCAAAGCACTTCGGCGGCCGGCACCTTTACCTCATCAGGGACGACTGGCCAGATACACAATACCTGGACGGTCGAGACGGCGTTCACCTATTTCATCACGGACAACATCGCGATCGATCTGGCTACCGGCGTGCCGCCAAAGCTCAAGCTCTACGCCCAGGGCACGGTGACGCCGTTCGGCCCCGGCGGTCCGTCCCTCGGGCTGGGCAATCTGCAACCGCTCGCGACGACCAGAGCGTGGCCGCCAATTCTGTTCCTCAAGTACTACTTTGGCGCGGCGCAGGCGAAAGTGCGTCCCTTCCTCGGCGTGGGTGTCAACTACACGTGGTATACGTCGGTCCAGCTCAATCCGACATTCAATGGTGCGTTGCACACGGTCGCGGGGCCAGGAGGGGACGTCAAGGCATCGCTGAGCCCGTCGTGGAATCCTGCATTCAACGCGGGCGTCTCCTATAACTTAAGCAAGAACTGGTACGCCACGGCATCCGTGACGTATATGCCGCTCAAGACGAACGCGACCATCACTGCCGTCGCGGCCAACGGACAAACCGTGCTGACCAACAGGACGCGTATTACCGCCAATCCGTGGATCGGTTTCGTGGGGATCGGATATCGGTTCTAGCTGAATTGTTCAGTGATGCCCTCTTCGGTGCAAGGGCGTACAACCAGGAGAGAAACATGCTGGTCACTCGATACCTGGCGAACGACCTGTTCGCCGGCAAGACCGTTTTCGTCACAGGCGGCAGCAGCGGCATCAATCTCGGCGTGGCGAAGAACTTCGCGGCCTTGGGCGCCCAAGTCGCCATCTGCGGCCGCACCCAGGAAAAGCTGGACACGGCTGCAACGGAACTGCGCGCACTCGGCGCCACGGTCTGCCCCATCGTTGCCGACGTGCGCGATTTCGCCGCGCTGGAGGCGGCTTTCGCCATGAGCAGAGCGGAACTGGGTCCCATGGACGTGCTGGTCTGCGGCGCAGCCGGCAATTTTCTGGTCCCGGCGGAGAAGCTCTCCCCGAACGGCTTCAAGACGGTTATCGACATCGATCTGCTTGGAGCCTTCAACGCGTCACGAGCGGCCTTCGAGCAGTTGAAGGAGACGCAGGGCGTCATCATCTATATTTCCGCGGGCATGGCGTACATGCCGCACGCCTTCCAGGTGCATGTGGGCGCCGCCAAGGCGGGCATCGATATGTTGATGAGAAACCTGGCGCTGGAGTGGGGGCGCTATGGTATTCGCACGAATAGCATCGTCCCCGGACCCATCGAGGGAACCGAAGGCATGAAGCGGCTGTGGAGCGCGGAGCGACACGAAGACTTCGTCAACGCCATTCCGCTGCGGCGCATGGGCACGGTGGACGACATTGGCCAGAGCGCGGTGTTTCTCGCTTCGCCGCTCGCTTCCTACATTTCCGGCTGTGTAGTCGTTTGCGATGGCGGCCAGAACCTGGCCGGTTCAGCGCTGTTCAACATGGGCGCGGAGCAGATGCTGCGTGCTCAGGTGAGGTGAAATGGCGGTGGACTTCAGAACGCGCAGCGTCAGCCGTCGTCGACGGCATTGCCACTGTGGAGATTGGTTTGAAAAGGCTTAAGTAGATTGAGTGGCAAATCCTCAGTAAGCGAATCCTAAACACAATAGTATGACTATCAGTTAGCTACCGAACATACGGGTCGTAAGCACAGTGCAATGTTTCCTGGATCAGCTTCAAAAAACATCGACAAAAGAGAGAGATCATGGCCGCGAAAAAGAGGGCTGCGCAGGCTAGTGCAGTGGCTGACGTCGACTATGTGCTGACTGTGCGTGCGAGGGACGAAGCGGGAGCATTTCATCCGGAAGTCGGGAAACCGTCGTATCTGATCATTGACGGCGATAAGAATATAGAAGACGGTACGCCATTGGACGATCCCGATGACTGGTGTCAGCGTGTCATTGCAGATGGATCCTGGAAGAACGGAGATGAACAGCGAGGGGATATCCTGTTTTTCGTCCATGGTTACAACGTGGATGAAGGCGAGATTCTTGAGAGACATCGCAGAATAAAGAGAGACCTGAGAAGTTTCGGATATCGAGGAACCGTTGTCTCTTTCGATTGGCCCAGCGATAACAAGGCGCTGGCCTATTGGGAAGATCGACACCGCGCAGTAGCTACGGCGTTGGCACTCGTCGATGCGGGTATCAAGTTGCTTTCTGCAAAGCAGACGCCCACCTGTCCGGTCAACATTCATGTCATTGCGCACTCGACGGGGGCCTATGTTGTTCGTGAGGCGTTTTGCGACGCGGACAATACAGCCTTGCCGAATCAGAGCTGGCTCGTGAGCCAACTCGTATTCATTGCCGGGGACGTTTCCGCGGATAGCATGACTGCAAGTGATCCTGGTTTTGCATCCGTCTACCGTCACTGTGTACGGTTGACAAATTACTCGAACCGTTACGACCTGGCCCTCGACATTTCGAATGTGAAGCGAGTTGGCATTGCGCCGCGCGTCGGTCGGATCGGCCTGCCAGACGGTATTCCGCAAAAGGCTGTGAACGTTGACTGTTCAGACTACTACCAGAGTCTTGCATCATCGAAAGCCATGCAAAAGACAGATCAACCTTACCAGCCGCCATTTCTGGGCTTCCAATCCCATACCTGGTTTTTCGGAAACCGCGTGTTCACCGAGGACCTGTTCCACGTGATCATTGGGACAGACCGATTCGTTTCACCGCTACGCGCACTGATTGGATCTCAGCTTGTACTGCAAAACGGCTCAGCGCCTGATACTCATCATTGAAGCGGTGGGATGTGTTTGGGAGCACATAGCGTTCGACCTCAGCGACTCTGTGGCTCCTAACGCGATATAACAAGCGATATGAGAAACCGTACACGGTTAGTCACGGCCATATCGGCCCTGCTTGTCGCCATTGCGTTGCTCTTTATCCCATTGCCGCAGCGGCTCGGGCTCGACACGCGCATCGTTACGGTTGCGTCGATTCAACGCCCCGCCACAGCCGTGTTCGACTATGTCACGACGCCGGCTCACTGGCCAGCCTGGCATCCGTCATCGCTCGCGGTCAGCGGCTCGGTCGACCATCCACTCAATCTGGGCGAGCAGGTGACGGAGGAATTCCGTGTAGCGGGCAGGCGCGGCCGCGTTGTGTGGACGGTCGCTGAACGGGAGCCTCCGGCCAGGTGGACGATAGAAGGAAAGATTGATGGCAAACCGGCTGGCACCGTCACTTATTCGCTGACATCGACTGCGGGCGGAACTCGCTTCGAGCGTGACTTCACTTATCGCGCGCCGTCGTTGTGGTTCGCGCTATTCAACTGGCTTGTGCTGCGCGCGCGGATTCAATCGGAATCCGATACGGCGGTTTCGCGACTCAAGGGCATTCTGGAAGCGGCGCCGCAGGCTTCGCGTGCTGGTCGTTGAGACAGTTGGCTGGACAGATGACTCACGCCTTGCGGCCCGCTCTCTTTTTTTGGTCGTAAAGCACAGCGCCAGTTTCAACCGGAATGAACGGAGCCTGAAAATGGTCGATCAGAAAATCGATGAATGCCCGGGCGCGTGCCGTCTGGTTCCGGTGGCTGGGATAGTAGACAAACAGGTCGGCCGACGGCAGCACCGTATCGGGCAAAACCAGTTTTAGCCGCCCGCTTTGAACGTACTTCGCCAGATCCCATTCTGAACGAATCAGAATCCCATGTCCGTCGAGCGCCCACTTCAGCACAATATCGCCATCGTTGCTTGAAAGCGCGCCTTTGACCTTCAGCGCTTCAGTGTGGTCCCCCTGCATATACCGCCACACGCCATAGGCATCGTCGTTCTGGCGATGAACGATGCAGCGATGCCGAACCAGATCCTCCACGCGCTCCGGTGTCCCAAATCGTTCAAGGTATTTCGGCGAGGCGCAAAGAAAACGCCGATTGCTCATGATGCGCCGGGCGCTGAGCCGGCTGTCGGGGAGCGTTCCAAAGCGGATTGCCATATCGAACGCTTCCTCGACCAGGTCGATGGGCCGGTCGGTTACTTCAAACTGGATCTCCACATTGGGAAAGCGCTTCGCGAATTCGGACACAAGCGGCGCGATGGTCGTGCGCCCAAAGCCGAGTGTCGCATTGACACGCAACAGTCCTTGAGGATCGGAACGAGCCCCGGATATCTCATCCTCCATCTGCCGGACTTGGCCGACGATCTGTGTCGCGTAGCGCAGGTAAGTCTCGCCCTCAGGAGTCAGGCTGACACTCCGCGTTGTCCTGTTGACTAGCCGCGCCCCGAGTTTTTGTTCCATTAGCCCCAGGCGTTTGGTCGCGGCCGGTGGGGTGAGATCGAGCGCCCGAGCCGCCCCCGACAAGCTTTTGAGTCTGGCGACGAGGATGAAAAACTCGAAATCGGATGCCGAATCAGTTGACACGTTGGTTGTTCACCTAAAGTAAAAAATTAAATGAATCTAAGCGAATTCTAATCCCTCGTTTCGCGGATAAGCTAGTTTCCATTGCAGCCAGACGCATGCGATACGTGCTCAAACTCAGGAGATACCGTCGTGAGAATCGTTGAAATCCGCGAAAAGACCGTTCCGATCAGTTCCCCCATCCGTAATGCCTACATTGACTTCCGCAAGATGACGCTGAGTCTCGTCGCCGTGGTGACGGATGTCATCCGGGACGGCAAACCGGTGGTGGGTTACGGCTTCAATTCCAACGGCCGCTACGGCCAGGGCAAGCTGATGCGCGAGCGCTTCATTCCGCGCATTCTCGAAGCCGACCCCGCCACGCTCGTGAACGATGCGGGCGACAACCTCGATCCGCACAAGATCTGGGCGACCATGTTCACGAACGAAAAGCCGGGCGGCCACGGCGAGCGCTCGGTCGCGATCGGTACGATCGACATGGCGATCTGGGACGCGGTGGCGAAGATCGAAGGCAAGCCGCTGTTCCAGCTGCTGGCCGACCGTTACGGCAATGGCCAGCCCGACCGCAAGGTTTTCGTATACGCGGCGGGCGGTTATTACTACCCGGGCCAGGACCACGGGAAGCTGAAAGACGAAATGCGCAGCTATCTCGACCGCGGCTATACGGTCGTGAAGAAGAAGATCGGCGGCGCTTCGCTCGATGAAGATCTGCGCCGCATCGACTCGATCCTGAGCGTGCTGGGCGATGGACAGAAACTCGCGGTCGACGCCAATGGCCGCTTCGACCTCGACACGGCGATCCAGTACGCGAAGGCGTTGTCGCAATACGACCTGTTCTGGTACGAAGAGCCGGGCGACCCGCTCGACTTCGAATTGCAGGCGACGCTGCGCAACTACTACGACAAGCCGATGGCGACGGGTGAGGATCTGTTCTCGATGCAGGACGCCCGCAACCTGATCCGCTATGGCGGCATGCGTCCGGACCGCGACTGGCTGCAGTTCGACTGCGCACTGAGCTACGGCCTCGTCGAGTACCTGCGCACGCTCGACATGCTGCATCAGCACGGCTGGTCGCCGAGCCGCTGCGTTCCGCACGGCGGCCATCAGATGTCGCTGAACATCGCGGCCGGACTTGGCCTGGGCGGTAACGAATCCTATCCGGACCTGTTCCAGCCTTACGGTGGCTTCCCCGACGGCGTGAAGGTGGAAAACGGCTTCATCACGATGCCCGATCTGCCCGGCATCGGCTTCGAAGGCAAAGCCGATCTCTTCGCCGAGATGCAAAAGCTGTCCGCATAAGCCGTCTAGCGGCAAAACGCGCCGACAAAAAAGTGTCGGCGCGGCGTTCATATAAATATAAAAACGGACGCTGGTGAAATCAGTCCGTTCCCGTCGCAGCGGTAGATCCCGCTGCGGCGGCTCGACCTGACTATCAACCAGGGATGCCGGGGCGTCCTCGATACCGTCAGGCAGGTTCGTGCAGGATCGACGAATCGAATGGCGCCATTCTGCGCAGCGCGAGACGAAAGTCGCGTGCGATCGACGAAAGCGCGGCATCGCGCCGGCGAATCAGACCGATGGTTCGTGCGACTGTCGGATCCACCAGTGGCCGGATCGCGATGCGCGCGTGCGCATCGCGTGGCGCCGCGCAACGCGGAATGATGGAGATGCCGAGCCCCGCTTCAACGAGCCCCAATGACGTGGTCAGATGCTCGATCTCGATCAGCCGGTCGGGGCGCCAGTCGATATCCCTGAGCGCGGCGTCGAGCATGCGCCGGTTTCCGCTCGACGTGCCCGAGACGATCAGCGGCCATGGCCGCAACTCCGGCCACGTCACATGTTCACTCGCGGCGAGCGGATGATCCGCGGGACATGCCAGCACGTACGGATCGACAAGCAGTTCGTCGATGGCAAGCTCAGGCGATTCGTTCACGAGAAACGCAATGCCAAACTCCGCCTCGCCGATCGCGACACGTTGCACGACCGTCGCGAGGTTAGCCTCGATCAGCCTGAGCCGTACTTCGGGACGCCGCTTGTGATAACTGCCGACGATTTTCGGCAGCATGAATTTGGCGACCGTTGGAATGCACGCGATCGTTAATTGACCAGTGCGGATACGTGTCGCTTCGCTCACGAGTTCGAGCGATGCATCGAGTTCACGCAACACACCCTGCGCGCGCGGCAACAGCAATTCGCCGGCACTGGTGAGGGCGACGGTGCGCGTGGTGCGTTCGAACAGCGTGGCGTCGAGCGCTTCCTCGAGTCGTTTGATGCGTCGCGTCAAAGCGGAAGCGGACAGGTTCAGTTCGATCGCCGCATCGTTGAACGAGGCGTGCGACGCGACCGCGACGAAAGCCCGCAATGCGTCGAGATCGACACCCGGAAAACGGTTCATCTGCACCCCGCTGACTCTTGCATGTGACGCAATAATAATCACGTCGCGTGCAATTCACAAACACGTCCTGGCTGCGGATACTGAGCGCACGACATTTCCGTGCAACCTGATTCGCGCGCTTGCATCCAACACGGCGGCCAAAACGATGAACCAGCATACCGACGTAGGCACAAACCCTTATACCGGCGGCGTGGCCGCATTCGTTGCGGGCTTGCGGTATGAAGCGATACCGGACGAGGTGCGCGCGCGCATCAAACTGCTGATCCTCGATTCGCTGGGCTGCGCCATTTTCGGCGCCGGGTTGCCATGGAGCCGCATTCTTGCGGATACCTTGCAGCGCGTCGACAGCACGCCGGGTTGCCACGTGTGGGGCATGCCGTTGCGTTTGTCCGCGCCGCACGCGGCGCTCGTCAACGGCACCTTGATCCAGAGTTTCGAACTCGACGACGTGCATCGCGTCGGCGTGCTGCACGTCGGGGCGGTGACCTTGCCGGCCGTGCTCGCGGTCGCCGAACTGCTATCTGCCGACGCGCCGATGTCAGGCCGCGAATTCCTGCGTGCCTGCGTGGCGGGCTATGAGGTCGGTCCGCGCGTGGGCATGTGCATGGGACCGGAGCACATCGCGCAAGGCTGGCATTCCGGCGCGACGGTCGGCGTATTTTCGGCTGCGGCGGGCGCGGCAGCCGCGCTGCGACTCGACGTGGAACAGACGGTGCACGCGCTCGGCATCGGCGGCACGCAGTCGGCGGGGCTGATGGCCGCGCAGTTCGGCGCGATGGTCAAACGCATGCACGCGGGCCGCGCCGCGCAAAGCGGCTTGTACGGCGCGTTGCTGGCGCAAAACGGTTTCACCGGCATCGTCGACGTGTTTGAAAATCCGTACGGCGGATTTTGCAGCACGTTCTCGCGTTCGTCGGACCGCTTCGATCTGACGCAACTCGTGGACGGCTTCGGCGAGCGCTTCGAGACGATGCGCATCGCGCTCAAGTTCTACTCGTGCGTGGGCAGCAATCACACCACACTCGATGCGATCCGCGCGATGCAGGCGCGTCATCCGTTCGGCGCGGACGATATCGAGCGGATCGTCGTGCACGGTTCGCGCGTCACGGTCGATCACGTGGGCTGGAAATACGTGCCCCAGGGGCTGACTTCCGCGCAACTGAACCTGTCGTATTGCGTCGCAACGCTGCTGCTGGAAGGCGACGTGTTCGTCGACCAGTTCAGCGAGGACAAAGTCGCGGACCCGCAGCGCATGGCGTTGGCCGAACGCGTGCAGGTGGTCGAGGACCCTGCGATCACGGCGCGCGGTTCGATGCTGCGGCATATGGTGCGGGTCGAGGTGCTGTTGCGCGACGGCACGCGGCTGGAAGAAACGGTCGAGGCGCAGCGCGGCAGCGAACATGCCTTCGCGAGTGAAGCGGATATCGTCGGCAAGATGAGAAAGCTCGCCGCGCATCGGATCGACGCGCGGCAGATCGCGCGCATCGTCGACTGGGTGATGCACGCCGAAGATCAGCCGGACGCGAGCGAACTCGCGCGGCTCCTCGCGAGCGCTGCCTGAGGAGCCATCGTGGCCGCCACCGCGCACACCCTCCCGTTGTCCGCTACGCCCGCCGCGCGGCGCGAGCGGTTGCGGTCGATTATTGGCGGCAGCGCGGGCAACGTCATCGAATGGTATGACTTCCTTGCGTATTCGATCTTCTCGATCTACTTCAGCAAGGCTTTTTTCCCGGGCGGCAATCAGACCGCGCAACTGCTGAACGCGGCGGCCGTCGCGGCGATTGGCTATGTCGTGCGGCCGCTCGGCAGTTGGGCGATCGGCGCGCTCGCTGACCGGCACGGGCGGCGCGTGGCGTTGAGCATATCGGTGGCGATGATGAGCGTCGGCTCGCTGATCATCGCCTTGACGCCGACGTATGCGTCGATTGGCGTGGCCGCGCCCGCGGTGCTGGTTTGCGCGCGTCTGCTGCAAGGTTTCAGCATGGGCGGCGAAGCGGGCACGAGCGCGACCTATCTGAGCGAAATGGCGCCCACGGGCCGGCGCGGTTTCTTCGTCGGCTTTGTGCAGGTGACAGTGGTGATGGGGCAACTGTTGGCGCTCGCGCTGATGCTCGTGCTGCAACGGCTCGTGCTGACGCCCACTCAACTCGAGCAGTGGGGCTGGCGTATTCCGTTTGCGATCGGCGGCGCGCTGGCCGTCTTTGCGCTGTATCTGCGGCGCGGCATTGCGGAGACTGATGCGTTCGAACGCGAGGGCGGCGCCAATGCCGACATGCAGACGCAGCGGGGCAGTCTGCTGGTGCTGCTGATCCAGCACCGGCGTCAGACGCTGTGGACGATCGGCATCAGCATCGGCGGCACGGTCGCGTTCTACACATTCACGATCTATCTGCAGAAGTTCATGGTCAACACGACCGGCTTCAGCCGCGATACGGCGACGCTGATCGCAACGGCGGCGCTGGTGATCTACATGGGCTTCCAGCCGCTCTTCGGCCTATTGTCCGATCTGCTCGGACGACGGCCGGTCATGATGATCTTCGGTGTAGGCGGCACGTTCCTGACCGTGCCGCTGATGCATGCGCTCGGCACGACCCATAGCGCTCTCACCGCGTTTGCACTAAACCTCGCGGCGCTCGGCATTCTCAGCGGCTTTTCGTCGATTCACTGGCTCGTCAAATCGGAGCTGTTCCCTGCGAGGGTTCGCGCGCTCGGCGTCGGCCTGCCGTTTGCGATCGTGTCGTCGGTGATGGGCGGCACCACGGAATATCTTGCTTTGCGCTTCAAGCACGCGGGCCACGAATCGTGGTTCTTCTACTACGTCAGCGCGTGCGCGGCGGTGTCGCTGCTCACGTACGTGCTGATGCCCGAGACGCGCCATCGGTCGGTGATCGACGAAGAAGCGCGTCAATAATGTGATCACGCAGGTGCTCACCAAGATCAACGGAGACGCTTTCATGCAGCCGGCTTCATCCGCTGGACGCACCGCTGCGCAGTTGTTGTCGGAGTACGCGCTCGGCGTGCGCTTCGAGCAGTTGCCCGCCGGGATCGTGCGGCTCGCCAAAGACTGCCTGATCGATGCGATCGGCGCGGCGTTGTACGGACACGAAGTGGAAGCGGGCAAGGCCGCGCTGCGCTATGTCAGCCACGCGGCCGCGGGTCCGTGCGCGATCCCTGGCACGAGCCGGCGTGTCGCGCCCGAGGCGGCGGCGTTCGCGGGCGGCGTGCTGGTCCACGCGGCGGAACTCGACAGCTTGCGGCAACCCGGCGCCGGCGTTCATCCCGGCGCGTCGCTGGTGCCGGTTGCACTGGCCGCCGCGCAGGCTTACGGCGCGTCGGGACGCGAATTGCTGGCGGCGCTCGTCGCCGGTATCGAGGTACTGTTTCGCATCGGCACTGCGACAAAACATTCAGCCGAAGCACGCGGCTTTCATGCGCCGGGTCTGACGGGACCGTTCGGCGCCGCGATCGTCGCGGGCAAGCTGGCTGACGTGGACGCGGATGCGCTGCGTCGCGCCTTGGGCATTGCCGGCTCGTTGAGCGGCGGATTGCTCGAATTCGCGAAGTCCGGCGACGGTGGTCTCGTCAAACGTCTGCACCTGGGGCGCGCGGCGCAATCGGGGATCGTCGCCGTGCAACTGGCGCAGGCGGGCTTCGACGGACCGTCGACGGTGCTCGAAGGGCGCTACGGTTTTCTGGAGGCGTATTGCGAGGCCTCGGACGCGACGCGTCTGACCGAGGGGTTAGGCACGCGTTACGAAACGCCGACGCTATGCCTGAAGCGCTACGCGTGTCACATCGTGGCGCACACGCCGGTCTACGCCGCGCAGCAATTGCGCGCCGCGCACGATATCGACGCGCGCCGTATCGTCGCGATCCGGATCGAGGGCGCACCGCGCCTTGCTGCGAATCACGATATCAAGCGGCCCGCCAATCAGGTGCTTGCGCAATACAGCGTGCCGGTTTGCGTGGCGGCGGCGCTGCTGCACGACGCCGACGATCCATCGACCTTCGGCGACCGTCTGTTGCAAGACGAAGCCATCCGCGAACTCGCGCAGCGCGTGACGCTCGTCGCGACCGACGCCACCGGCCTTGCCACCGTCACACGCATCACGCTCGATAACGGCACGACATACGAACTGGCGCAGTCGGATTTCCCGGGCTGTCCGTCCACACCGTTCACGCCGGCCCAGTTGCGCACCAAGTTCATGCGGATGACGACGCGGCTGGGCGCTGCGGCGCACACGTTGTTCGAGCGGCTGGACCGGGTGGAAGAAGAAGCGGATCTGCACTGGCTCGACGCGGCGCCCGCCCATTCGCCCGACTCTTTGCAGCGGGCGTCGCCCGATCTATCGCTTGTAAAAGGAGACCGCTGATGAGCATCGCGAAATCGCTGGGCGAACGCATCGCGGCGTTCACTTCCGCCGACGTGCCCGACGAAGCATTGCGCTGGGCGCGCATCGGCATCATCGATACGATCGGCGTGACGCTGGCGGGTTCGGCGCAACCGTGCGCGCGGATTGCGCGGACCGTGGCGGCACCCTCGAACGGCGCCGCGCTCGTGTTCGGCACGCGCGAACGGATGAAGCCCAGCGACGCCGCGCTTGTCAACGGCACGGCCGCGCATGCGCTCGACTTCGACGATTGCAGCAATACGCTGGGCGGCCATCCTTCCGCGCCGATCCTGCCGGCGCTCTTCGCGCTCGCCGAAGAAGTGCGCGCGAGCGGCCGGCGCCTCGTTACCGCTTACGTGGCGGGTTTCGAAACGCAGGCTCGCATCGCGCGCGCCGTCAATTTTCATCATTACGACAAAGGCTGGCATCCAACGGCGACCCTCGGCGTGTTCGGCGCGTGTGCCGCGTCGGCGCATCTGCTCGAACTGGATGCAGTGCGGACGGCGACCGCCTTGTCGATTGCCGCGTCGTTTGCCTCGGGCATCAAGGCCAATTTCGGCACCATGACGAAGCCGTTGCATGTCGGTCACGCGTCGCGCAACGGCTTGATCGCGACGCTGCTGGCGCGCGAAGGTTTCAGCGCCGGCGACCAGGCCTTCGAACACGCCCAAGGCTTTTTCAACGTCTACAACGGCGCGGGCCATTACGACGCCGAGGCGGCGCTGACGCATTGGGCCGATCCGCTCGACATCGTCGAACCCGGCATTGCGATCAAGCAGTATCCGTGCTGCGGCAGCACGCACCCCGCAATCGACGCGATGCTGATGCTCGTCAGCGAGTACGGACTGAAGCCGGACGATGTCGACTCGGTCGTGTCGTGGACGCATCCGCGCCGTCTTCAGCATACGAACCGCCCGCAGCCGGCCAGTGCGCTCGACGCGAAATTCAGCGTGCAGTACTGCGTGGCGCGCGCGCTTGCACAAGGGCGCGTGGTGCTGTCCGATTTCGAAGGCGACGCGTACGCCGACCCGGCGATTCGCGCGCTCATGTCGAAGATCGTGGCGGAGCCTGATCCTTTGGCGGACCAGCAGGCGGATCATTTCGGCGCGGAAGTGGTCGTTCAGTTGCGCGACGGGCGGCGTGTGTCGAAACGCGTCGCGCGCGCGGCGGGCCGGACCTCCGCCAATCCGCTGCCGGACGCGCGGATCGAAGCCAAGTTCCTCGACTGTGCGAATCACGCCCTGACGCCCGATGCGAGCCGCGACGCGCTGGGCATGCTTTGGCGCATCGAGTGTATGGAAGACATCAGCACGTTGAGCGCTTTATTCGAGGCAGGTTTGCGGCACTGACGCAGGCGTCGCGATGCGTAGGACGCGGCTTTATTCGAACGAGCAAGACAATCGCGCGGCTATGACCGCGGGCGGCTTTGCATGGGACCAGAGTAAGCGCTAAAGCGCTAACTCTGATCGACAGCTTTGCATGGGACCGGAGTAAGCGCTAAAGCGCTAACTCCGGTCGACAAAGGAGACAGGCATGAACGATTCACTCGTCGCCGCGCGCGTCGACCGTTTGCCGAACTCGCGGATGCATCGCGAATGGATGTTCCTGTTCGCGATTCCTCTCTTTTTCGATAGCTGCGATATCAACACATTCGCGTCGGCCGCGCCCGCGCTGATCCGCCATTGGCACATCGCAATCAATGAAATCGCGCTGATCACGTCCGCGAGTTTCATCGGCATGTTCTTCGGCGCGACGCTCGGCGGTTTGCTGTCCGACCGCCTCGGGCGCAAACGCTCGCTGATGGTGTTCGTGCTGATCTCGTCGCTCGGTTCGCTGGCCACGGCGGTCGTGCCGAGCGTGCCGTATCTGTTCGCGGCGCGGGTCGTCACCGGCTTCGGCATTTCCGCGGGCATGGTGACGGTGATGACCTATATCGCCGAGTTGTTCCCGGCGCGCTCGCGCGGCACCTGGCAATCGTGGGCCATGGTCATCAACCTGTGCGCGATTCCGCTGACCAACTTCGTGGCGCGGCTGCTCGTGCCGTACGGCCCGGACGGCTGGCGCTGGGTCTTCGTGTGGGGCGCGCTTGGCGTCGCGTTTCCACTGATCGCGAAACGGCTTCCCGAATCGCCGCGCTGGAGCGCGCGAGCAGGGCGCTTCGACGAGGCGGAAGCCGCGCTCGCGGCGATGGAGGCAAGGAGCGTCGCCGAAGGCAACGTGCTGTCGACTCCCGAAGTGGTCGTGCGGCCGCCCGAAACGCGCGAGCCGTGGATGACAATGTTCAACAGCGTCTACCGCCGCCGCACGCTCACGCTCTGCGCGATCTGGCTGTTGCAGACAATCGGCTTTTACGGTTTTGAAGCGTGGGTGCCGACCTTGCTCGTGCATCACGGCATCACGATTGCGCGCAGCCTCACGTATTTCACGCTGATCAACGTGGGCGCGCCGCTTGGCGCATTGCTCGCGGTCTATCCCGCTGACCGTTTCGAGCGCAAACATCTGATCGCGCTCGTCGCGCTCCTGATCGCGGGATTCGGCCTGCTGTACGGGCTGAGTTTCACGCCGGTGCTGATCGTGACGTTCGGATTCGCGGTCGGCATGCTGACGCAGACCTTCGCGACACTGCTCTATTCGTACACGCCCGAGCAGTTTCCAACTGGCGTGCGCAACAGCGCAACGGGCCTCACGTATGGCGCGGGCCGGATCGCGAACGTCGCCAATGCCTTCGTGATCGCGGCGATCTACACGAACTACGGCTATGTGACCGTGTTCATGTACATCGCGGGCGCGTGGTTCCTGACCGCGTTGATCACGCTCGTCTTCGGCCCGCGGACCACCGGCCGCAGCCTCGAAACCCTGAATCCGGTCGTGGACGAAGTGGACGCGGCGTCGCTGACGCCGCTCGCCGAATACCCACGACGCTAGATCACACTCGAACTGGAGAGCCAACTGATGACCCTCGACGAACTCAACGATATCGACGTGCTCATAATCGGCGCGGGAAACGCCGCGGCCAATGCGGCGCTGGCCGCACGCGAAGGCGGCGCGCAGCGCATTGCGCTGCTCGAAAGCGCACCGGAGGAAGCGCGCGGTGGCAACTCCGCGTTTACCGGCGGCGCGTTCCGTTTCGTCTACGAATCCGTCGACGACCTGTTGAAGCTCGCGCCGGATATCGCGGAACTGGATCTGCCGAATATCGATTTCGGCACCTACACGCGCGAGCAGTATTTCGACGATATCGGCCGGCTAACCGAATTTCGCGCCGACCCGGAGCTGACCGACGTACTGATCGGCAATAGCTACGACGCGGCGTTGTGGCTCAAACGGCATGGCGTGCGGTTTCAACCCGCGCTGGGGCGGCAGGCGTTTCGTGTCGAGGGCAAGTTCCGTTTCTGGGGTGGCCTGGCCTGTCACATTCTGGGCGGCGGCACGCATCTCGTCGAGACGCTGCATCATGCGTTGAAGGACGCGGGTATCGGCGTGCTGTACCGCACGCAGGCAATGGGCCTGTTGCACGGCGACGGGCGCGTTGAAGGCGTGCGCGCCATGCATGAAGGCCGGCAGGTCGACATTCGCGCGAAGGCGGTGGTGCTCGCATGCGGCGGTTTCGAGTCGAGTGCGGAGATGCGCGCGCGCTATCTCGGACCGAACTGGGATCTCGCGAAAGTGCGTGGCACACGCTACAACACCGGCTGGGGTCACAAGATGGCGATGGAAATCGGCGCTGCGGTAACGGGGCACTGGTCGGGCGCGCATGCGGTGCAATGGGACATGAACGCGCCCGAGTACGGCGATCTGACGATTGGCGATCGCTTCCAGAAACATAACTATCCGTTCGGGATTCTGGTGAACGCGAAGGGCGAGCGTTTTCTCGACGAAGGACTCGATTTTCACAGCTTCACGTACGCGAAATATGGGCACGAAGTGTTGCGCCAGCCGGGTCTTTTCGCGTGGCAGATCTTCGATCAGAAAGTCGTCAAGCTGCTGCGCGACGAGTACCGGATTGCACGCATCACCAAAGAGACGGCGAACACGCTCGAAGAACTCGCGCCGAAACTCACGGGCGTCGATCCGGAAGGTTTTCTGCGCACCGTGCGCGCGTATAACGAGGCGTCGCGGCCTGATGTGTCGTTCAATCCGAACATCCACGACGGTCTGCGCACGCGCGGGCTCGCCATCGACAAAACCAACTGGGCCAATCGGCTCGACACGCCGCCCTATGAAGCCTATGGCGTCACCACTGGAGTGACTTTCACGTTCGGTGGACTAAAGGTGTCGACGGACGCCGAGGTGCTCGACACGTCGGGCACGCCGATTCGCGGGCTGTTCGCGGCGGGCGAGATTGTCGGCGGTCTTTACTATCACAACTATGGCAGCGGCACGGGACTCGTCGCCGGCGTGGTGTTCGGGCGGCGCGCCGGGGCAGGCGCGGCGCGGCTGGTTGCGCGCTGATTCGGAAGCTCTCGGGGACTCACTACGATGCTGCTTATCGATAACGATTGCGTGGCGCGCGTGCTGACGATGCGCGATTGCATCGACGTACAGGAACGCGCGTTTGCCGGTTTGCCGGATGGCGCGTCGATAGGACGCCCGCGTATCGACACGTATGTGCCGACGCAGCGCGACGACGGCTATTACCGTTTCGGCTCGGTCGATGGCGCGACCGGCGGCATTCTGGCGGTGCGTCTGAAATCGGACGTGATGGTGTGGCCGCGTGACGCCGACGGCCGCGCGGGCAGCGAGCAGAAGTACTGCGTCGAGCCCGGCACCTATTGCGGACTGGTGATGCTGTTCAGTACCGAGAACGGCAAGCCGCTTGCGATGCTCAACGACGGCCACCTGCAACACATGCGCGTGGGCGGCGCGGCGGGGCTCGGCACGCGGCTGCTCGCTCGTGAGGACTCGCATGTCATTGGCATGATCGGCTCGGGCGGCATGGCGGAAACGTTTCTCGAGGCGCTGGCGGCAGTGCGCGACATCCGCCGCGTGCGGGTCTTCAGCCGTCGCGAGTCGAACCGTGTGCGTTTTGCGCGAGATATGGCGGCGAAACTCGGGATCGAAGTCAACGCCGTCGGCTCGGCCGAAGAGGCCGTGCGCGGCGCCGACATCGTCGCCACTTGCACCGACAGCATGACGCCTGTGCTCGACGCCGGCTGGCTGGAACCCGGCATGCACGTGGTGGCGCTCACGCCGCGTGAATTCGACGCCAGGGTCGCGAGTCGCTTCGACGTGAGCATCGCGCAAGGCCATGAACGTCTGCCGATGCAGGAGAGCGAACGCTTCAGCCAGCATGTATCGGGCAGCCCGAATGCGTTTATCGGTGGCAGCGGCGAGGAGCGGGCGCATCTGCCGGTGTCGCGCGGAGAGAGGGTGGATACGACGGGCTGGCCGGTCTACACCGACGTGATTACCGGCCGCGCGACCGGCCGCACGGATGCCCGGCAGATCACGTTCTATTACACGGTGGGCAACTGGGGCGTCCAGTTTGCGGCGGTGGGTGGGCACGTGTATCGGGAAGCGTCGCGATTGGGTCTCGGCATTGCGTTGCCGGATCACTACTTCCTGCAGTCCATCAGAAATTGAAAAGAGGCTGCCTCGGCTCGCACATAGACCGGCGCAACCGGCGCGAATGAACCGGACGTATGTTCTCTGCGGAATGCGCAGAGAATTCGCCGCATGTCCCTTTCGCGCAGCCTCGTTGGCCATCCTCCGCAGGCGTTCTTGAATACTGCATCCGCAGTGATACGCCTGTGGCAGCGCCACCATGCCGGTTCCTCAATCTGGCCCGCGTTAACAATTTCTTTAGACTAAGTCGATGGTGCGGGAGACGCTCTGATCGCAGGATTGACAAAGCGATAGCAACGCGACGCCGCATGTTCGCGGGAGTCGTCCGGGATCGCCTTACGGCCGGTCTTACGCTGACCGTTTCCGCACTTGTGGGAAGGAGAAATTGACATGAAAACGATTCGAATCGTCGCGCTCTGCGCGATCGGCATGTTCCTCGGACAGGCGTGGGCGCAAGACAAACCCGTGCCGTCGGGAACCGAAACGTCTGTTCAGGACGTGGGTGGCGTCACTGACGCGTCGAGAGGTGAAACGGGAATGGCAATGAGTCCAGCACGGCAACAGGCCTATCCGGACCTCGGCGGCGCCCGGCAATCCGGAGACCCAAGCCGTTTCGTGAGCAATACGTTCCGCCACCATTGACTGCCGCGCAACCGCTGCGCGCGACTGCCGTTCCGCACGATGAGTACCCGCGCATACGCTCATCGCGCGTAACGGTGGCAGGTTGCGGCTCCGACCGGATGCCGCACGGCGGATGATGTTGGGGCGACGTGCCGGCTCAGTAGCCGATACGCTTTTCGACGCTGCGGAATCGCCCCGTCGACCGATAGCGATGGAACCACGCATTCGTGCGAAGCTCGCACAGGCGCGGCGAATGTTCGGCAAGCGCAACGTCGAGCCAATGAAACATCTCGTCCGGCTGGTCGAGCCTCGCGTAGATTTCCGCAAACAGAAACGGCGACGTATAGCGCCTTTGACGCCTCGTCATCAGATCCTGCAAATACCATTGAAGAACCTTTTTGTGGCCCCCGGACTCCCAGACCGTGCGAATAGTCTCTGCGCGAGCGAATTCGCCGCACCGAGTGAGCGCATCAATGGTCGCTTCGACTGCTTCCTCGTATTGCCCCTGCTGTTCATAGGCGGTCGCGAGTAGCTGATAGACAAGCGGGGAGCGATTGCCATGCCCAGCGTTCAGGCACTCACGAATCACTTCGTCGTATTTGCCCGCCTGTACGAGCCCGAATACACGTGATCCTTCGAAGCCGAGCGGGTCGACCTTTTCGGCACGCTCGAACTGGGCTCTGCCTTCCGCTTCCCGGCCAAGCACCAGCAGGAGTCGCGCATACAGGCGGCTCGTTTCGGCGTGGCTCGGGTTCAGGCGCAACGCCTCGAGGAATTCCTCTTCCGCCCGGTGCCAGTCCCAGTCATAGAAGTAGTGCACGCCCGCCAGCGCCTGGTGAGCCTCGGGAAGATTGGCGTCCAGTTCCAGTGCCCGCAGCGCCGCCTGCCGCGCTCGCGGGTGGCCCTCGGACGGTGCGCAGACTCCGTGCGTCGCCGCGGCACCTAAAACGTTCGACATCCCCACATATCCGAGCGCGTAAGTCGGGTCCCGCTCGATCGCCAGTTCGAAGTAGCCGCGCGCGCGAACGAAGTCCTCGTCGCTCAGCGCGTGATGCGCGGCAAAGCCCGCATCGAAGTGCACGCGGCGAGTCCAGTAGAAACGGCCGCGCAGATACGCATCGTGCGCCGCGGGATCGACCGGCAAACGCCTTGCCAGCCTGTGCCGCTGCTGTTCCGCAAGCGCGGGCGATACTTCCTTGGCGAGCGCCGTTCCAACTTCTTTCTGGATTTCCAGCGCTCCGCTTGCAATCGGCTCATACGCGCGGCTCCAGATCTGCACCTGATCGAAGCAGCGGATCAGTTGCGCCAGAATGCGAATCCTCATGCCGTCCCGCTTGAGCGCACCTTCCAGCACGTAGTCGATCGACAACTCGCGCGCGATCTCCGCGATACTCTTGCTGACGCGTCGGCAGTGGGCGGCGGTCGTCCTCGAAATGACAAGGATGCGCTCCGGATCGAGCATGCCGATACTGGCGGAGGTTTCGTCGGCCAGCGCATCGCAGAAACTGTCCTGGCCAGGATCGCAGGTCTGGTTTTCGAACGGCAGAACCAGTATCCGCACGGCTTCCTGCAGGGCAGGCACGGATTCCTCGCGCACGGGCCGCACGTTGTTCAGGCGATAGCCTTTGCCTTTGACCGTGATGATGTACTGCGGGTTGACCGGATCGTCCTGAAGCGCGACGCGGATTTTCCGGATTGCCGTATTGATGCAGTTGTCCGTTTCGCGAAACGCATTTGCGCCCCACAGTGCTCTCACGATATCCGCACGCGTGACGAGTTGCCCGTTGCGGGATGCCATCAGGATCAGCAATTCCATCGGCAGACGCTCGAGGCTGACCTTTTCGCCCGCGCGGCGCAATTCGTAGCGCTGAATGTTCAGTTCGACATCCGCAATCCGGACGGATTCTGGCGTGTTCATCTGCGCTCCTGCCATCGCGAGTTGCGGTTCACGGCGACGACGTCGGCGCGCCGCCGCTCGCGCTTCATGCCGAATGAAGCCGCGAATGCAAACGTTGAGCACAACACAATGACGAGCGCGGGCGCGGGCATCCAGTGCAGGCCGGAAACGAGGGAATTCGCCGCGAGCGGCGTCAGTCCCAGCGACGCGGCCAGTCCGAGATTCATGGCCGTGGCAACGCCGCTGAATCGGACGTCGATGGGGAACAATTCCGCAATCGCGCACGCGAAGGTTCCGTTGGCGAAGGAGCTGACGACGCCGGCCATCAGGAACAGCGCAGGCAGGCTCGCGTAGTGACGGGCGGCCGCAATGAAAAAGAAGGGCGCGAAAAGCGCGGACAAGACGGTTCCCGACCTGAACACGTAACGGCGCGGCAACAGGTCGCCGACGTGCGACGTCACGAGAATGCAGGCGGCCACGACGATCAGGTAGCACGTCTGGGCACTGGCGATCTGCTGCGTGTCGTATTGAAGCCTTTGCAGATAACTTGGCGTGAAGCCGATAAAAATACCACCCGACGCGCCCGCCAGCAGAGACGCGCCCGTACCTGTCGCCAGGGGAGCGAAATGGTTGCGAAACAGGACGGCAAGAGGTTCGCGATGCCGCGCGCCAATGGCCTGCGCGTACTCGTCGGTCTCCGCGAGCGTGCGGCGCAGTGCAAAGCTCAGCAGCCCGACCATTCCACCCAGCAGGAAACCGATCCGCCATCCGAACGCGTTGATCTGCCCGGGTGTGAGCGCCCATTGCATGGCAAGGTTAATGCTCGTCGCCAGAAGCAACGCAAGGTTGACCGCGACGAACACGATGCCGCACAGAAGCCCCGGTCTGCCGCGCGCGCTTTCGACGGCGTAGACGATTGCACCTGGCAACTCGCCGCCCAGGCATAGACCCTGGATAAGCCGCAGCACGAGAAGAAGTGCCGGCGCAAGCGCGCCCGATGCCGCATATGAAGGAAGTATTCCGATGAGAAGCGTCGAAACGGCGGCGATCATCGCCGACGACACAAAGACGAGGCGTCGGCCGTGCGTGTCGCCGAACCGCCCAAGAAGGATGCCGCCCACGGGCCTGGAAAGGTAGCCGATGGCCAGCACCGTGAACGACAGCGTCTCCGCCGGCACGCCAGTTCCTGTCGGAAAGAACTCGCTGCCGATGCTTCTTGCGAAGAATCCGAAGATGACGAAATCGAATACTTCGAGCGCCCCTCCCGTGCTGGCGACCAGAATGGTCCAGCGTTGGTGCGCCGTCATCGACTCTGTTCGGATTAGGGGCGAATCGTCGAGCATGGAAATCCCTGATATTACCAGGCATCACTACCGTTTTAAGCGGACGCCGCGTTCGAGAGACGCGTTCAGCCACCACCCTGTCAACCCGGCTTCGGCGACGGCGCGTGATCAGTCTGGCTTAAATATGATGGACGACAATTCGCGTACGAGGAAGGTCTTTAGATTCGCCTTGTGGTTCTTACTCGACGTGTGCAGCACTCGCAACCCGGCGCTCGGCGCGAGGTCCGCGATGGCGTTCCCGATCTCGCCGCTGGAGGTTCAGCGTAGGCACTTTCGTGTTCTGCTACTTACTTCATCCGTTGCCACACGACTTTCGATGCACCGTAACCGAAGCTCCCGGGCGTGATGTAGGTGAGCCGGTCGCCATCGAGGGTGAATGGGCGCCGTTGAACATCGCCGTCCCAGTTCGGAAAGGTACTTTTCTGAATGTGGAAAACAATTACCTGTTCGGCCGGATCGACCGTATAGGTGCCGAAATGCGCGAAGTTGCCTTGGGCGATGCGTTGGTTCTCTTCGGACGTACCCGATAAGCGGTTACCCGATGCGAACTTCGGCAAATCCGCACGAACTCCGAGCAGAACATAGCGGCCGTCGCTGCCGAAGATCAGCTGGCCGTACGGATGCGGACCGAGCACTTCGACTTCACTGCCGCTTCTTGAAACGGTCAACGAAACCAAAGACCACGAACCTGCCACGCCGGGCGCCGCCTGGGCAAAAGTCTTGGGGATGGCGAGACATATTGCGAAGGCCACCAGCGCGGCGGCCCGCAGGGTTTGGAGCATGGGCTTCATGGCGTTCTCCGGCACACGAGAGGGCGGCACCATTCCCTTCGATTCTCGGCGTGCCATGCCTCGTTGTCCCCGATCACCAGAAGCGAAGACAAGCTAGTAGGATAGCTTTCCCGGCCACGACTTCCAATGAACATTGGAAGCCGAAGTTGACACTGGCCGGACAGGGCTGCGACCCTTGCGCGCCTCTTTCGCCCTTTGCTCTGTCCTCAAGCCATTTCCGCGCTCAGCAGATCTTCGATCATGATCGGCAACTTCCGCACGCGCACGCCGGTTGCATGATGGGTCGCGTCGGTAATCGCCGCCGCGATGCCCGCAAGGCCGATCTCCGCAATCCCGCGAGCGCCGAGTTCGTTGAACACGGTGTCCGGATGATCGAGAAAGGTCACGTCGAGTTCCGGCGTATCCGCGTTCGACGCGATGATGTAATCGGCCAGGTTGCTGTTGATCGGTGCGCCGGTCTGCCTGTCGTACGTCGTGTGCTCGAACAGCGCCATGCCGACGCCCATCACGACTGCGCCTTCGATCTGGTTGCGGGCGGCGCGCGGGTTGACGATGCGTCCTCCGTCGATCACCGTGACGACGCGGCTCACCCGCAACCGTGCGATCTCCGGCTGCCACGTGACTTCGGCGAAGTGCGCGCCGTAGGAATAGATGGAGAAGCGCTTCTTGAGCGGATCGTCGAAGCCGCCCTTGGCGCTGCCGCTGCCCGACGCCGCGCGCATTTTCGCTGCTTCGAGAATCTGGCCGAACGGCACGCCGCGCTCCGGCGCGTCGCCCTTGCGATGCACGTGTGCGGCGCTGAACGCGAGCGTATCTTCGGCCGCACCTTTGAACGGCGAACCGTCGACGGCCGCCGCACGCGAGAGTAACAGCTTGATGGCCGCACGCACAGCATCGAGCACGGCGGGAATCACCGATGCAGTCGCCGCGCTGCCACCCGAAACCGGTCCCGGTGGCAATACGGAATCGCCGAGACCAACCTCGATGCGCTCGAGCGCAATGCCGGTCTCTTCCGCGACCAGTTGCGCGAGCACCGTGTACGTGCCGGTGCCGATGTCCTGCGTGCCGCACACCACGCGGGCGCTGCCGTCCGCTCGAAGATCGACGTCCGCGGCAGCGGAAAAGCGCAACCCGGGCCAAACGCAGGCGCCGACGCCCCAGCCCAAAGTCAGGCCGTCGCGCTGCATCGATCCGGCGCCCGGCTTGCGTTGCGACCATCCGAACCGTTCGGCGCCAGTGCGCAAACATTCGACGAGATGCCGTGAAGAGAACGGCAAACCCGTGCTTTCGTCGACGCGCGGTTCATTGCGCAGCCTCAATTCGACGGGATCGAGGTTCAGCACGTGCGCCAGTTCGTTCATCGCCGATTCGATTGCGTACAGCCCGGGCACGGCGCCTGGACCGCGCATCGACGTCGGCGAGCCGACGTTGCGGCGCGCGAGGCCGGAGGTCACGCGCAGATTCGGCGTGCTATAGATGAGCGGCGTGACTTCGCCGCAGCCTTCCTCGTATTCGTCGGCGATGGCGGTGTGGTTGACGTAGTCGTGCCGCAACGACGTGAGCGTGCCGTCGCGTTCAGCCGACAGCCGCACGCGCTGCTGCGTGACGGGACGGTGGCCGACATTCTGGAACATCATCTTGCGGCTCACGACCAGCTTCACGGGACGGCCGGTCAGGCGCGTCGCCGCCGCCGCGAGCAGCGTGTGCGGCCACACCCACAGCTTGCCGCCAAAGCCCGATCCGAGATAGCGGGAGATCACGCGGATTTTTTCCTTCGGCACGCCGAGCATCTGCGAGAGCGTGCCCAGGTGGACCGAAATGGCCTGCGTGGTCTCGTAGAACGTGTAGTTCTCACCATCCCATTGCGCGATCGACGCGTGCAGTTCGATCGGGTTGTGCGTTTCCGTCGGTGTCACGTAGGTTGCGTCGAGCGTCGCCGGCGCAGCGTCGAACGCACGCTCCGGGTCGCCGCGCTCGCTCTCGACTTTGGGCTTGTCGTCGGCCTCGAGTTCGTCGCTCACGTCGTGCGGCGTGATTTCGTAGCCGGCCCCGATTGCCGCCGATGCCGCGCTCGCGGCCTCGAAGGTATCGGCGATCACGACGGCAATGTACTGGCCGTAATAGCGGATGATGTCGTCCTCGAAGGGCGGCCGCGCTTCGTCGACGTAGCCGGTGTCCATCGAGTTGCCGGAGAGCCGGTAGAAGCGGCCGATATTGCCTCGATGCAGCACCGCGTGCACGCCGGGCATGGCCTCGGCGTCCGCGATGTCGAGCGACACGAGCCGGCCGCTCGCAATCGTGCTGCACACCGGCACGGCAATCAGCAGATCGGGCAAATCGACATCGGAGGTATAGGTGGCGCTGCCGCTGACCTTCAGCGGTCCGTCGACGCGCGCATGGGGCTGTCCGATCACGGACAGCACGGAGTCGGGCAAGGTGGACATGGTGCGTTCCTCTCGATCGGCGGTTCAGGTCGTGGCCTGGGTCAATGCATGGACGATGCAGCGGCGCGCCAGCTCGACCTTGAAGCCGTTCTGGCTTTGCGGCTTCGCGTTCGCGAGCGCGGCGTCCGCGGCCTTGCGGAAGGTCGCGGCGTCGGGCGTTGCGCCGCGCAGCACGGATTCCGCTTCGACCGCATGCCACGGCCTGGTGCCCACGCCGCCGAGCGCAACGCGCGCATGCCCGATGCGTCCGCCGTCGAGCGTCACGACCACGGCGGCCGAAGCCAGCGCGAACTCGTATGACGCCCGATCGCGCAGCTTCAGATAAACCGAGCGCGCTCCCGCTGGTAGAGGCGGCAGTGTCACGTGCGTGATAAGGTCTCCTGCGCCGAGCACGTTCTCGCGCTGTGGCGTCGCGCCTGGCAACAGGAAGAAGTCGTCGATCGCGATGCTGCGCGCGCCGTCCGTCCCTTCGACGTAAATGGTCGCGTCGAGCGCGGTCAGGGCGACGTTCATGTCCGACGGGTTGGTGGCGATGCAGGCGTCGCTGCCACCGAGAATGGCGAGCGTGCGATTGAATCCCTGGATTGCCGGACAGCCCGAGCCCGGCTCGCGCTTGTTGCATGGCATCGCGGTGTCGCGAAAGTACACGCAGCGTGTGCGCTGCAGCAGGTTGCCGCCGGTCGTCGCCATGTTTCGCAATTGCGCCGACGCTCCCGCGAGCAGCGCCTGCGACAGCACTGCGTACGGTGCGCGGATCAGCGGATGCAACGCAAGGTCCGCATTTCGCGCCGTCGCCCCGATCTTCACGCCGCCGTCGGGCAGCGCTTCGATACGGTCTAGCGGCAACCGGCTGATGTCGACGACGCGCGTCGGCCGCTCGACGTTGAGCTTCATGAGATCGAGCAAGGTCGTGCCGCCTGCGAGAAAGCGCACTTGCGCGCCTTGCTGGGCCGTTGCTGAGGCCGCGCCCGCCGTGATCGCGTCACGCACGCCGTCGGCGCGCGACAACTTGAAGATTTCCATGATGGCGCTCCTCAGGACTGGCCGCGCACGCGCTGGATCGCCGCGACGATGTTCTGGTAGGCGCCGCAGCGGCACAGATTGCCGCTCATCGCTTCGCGCACTTCGGCGTCGCCGGGCCCGACCGCTTCATCGAGAAGCGCGACCGCGGACATGATCTGGCCCGACGTGCAGTAGCCGCATTGATAGCCGTCGCATTCCACAAACGCGGACTGCATCGGATGTAGCGCGTCCGGCTGACCGATACCTTCAATGGTGGTGATCGCGTCGCCGGCGTGCGTGCCGGCCAGCGACAGGCACGCATTCACGCGCCGTCCGTTCACGTGCACCGTGCACGCGCCGCATTGGCCGTGGTCGCAACCCTTTTTGGTGCCGGTGAGGTGCAGATGCTCGCGCAGCGCGTCCAGCAGTGTGGTGCGCGGATCGAGCGACAGCGTGTAGAGATTGCCGTTGACGGTCAACTCGACAGGCATCGTCGCGTTCGCGGAAGGCTGGCGGCCGGGTCGGGCTGCGTCGGGGTCGGCGCTCTGTTGCGTGGTGGGGGAGGCGGTCTGTTGCATCATGCGTTCTCCTCATGGCGAGAGCGGCCACAAGCGGCGTGGCCGGGCGGCAGACTGAAGCAGGAACTGGATCCATTGGCGACCGCTCGCCGGGTCGCAGGGCATTAGGCCGGCGAGTATCTGAAGACGCGTCACGCGCGCCCGGTCGATTGAGCAGCAATCCTGATGCCCAGGCGTGTCGTGCCTGAAAATTAGCAGATTTTTGTGTGCATGCCAGAAAAAAACCGGACACGTAAGCGCCCGGCCATTTTGAGGGAACCGGCACAATATCAGACGTTATACACCTTAGAACGGCAACCCCGGCACTTCCGGCAGCTTCAACGCATGCACGCCGAACGCCGACGCGTCGAGCCGTTCCGCGCCGCCACTCGGCGTATCGACGATAAACGGCACGCCGATCTGATCGGCGCGCACCAGTTCGGTCGAGCCGCCGCCGTCGAGATTGATCGCATCATCCGCGCCGATCGCCTTCATCAGTTGCGCCGATTGCGCGTTGGTCGTGCCCGTCGAATAACCCGCGACGCGCCCATCGATCACGACGAAATAGAGAAAGCGCCCCTGATGCGACAGGCCGACCAGCGTGCGCGGATTCGGATTGAGCGGGTCGCCTTCGTTCGGGCTTTGCGCGCTGATGTCCTGGCCGCTTTTCAGCAGAATCGCCGAGCCGGCGACCGCCGTATCGATGAGCTTCAGATCCTGCGCCGAAATCTGCGGCGCTTCGGCGATATATGCGCGGCCCTGCCGCGTGATCGCGAGTACTGCTTCACTTTGCGTCGGATCATTGGTCAGCGGGCTCACAATCTGGCCGTGCGACACCAGCAAGCCGATGATCGACTTCGGCTCGGGCGTTGTCGCGCAGCACGGCGCGAAAAAGTTCGCGTTGATTGCGAGCCGCACGCCGGTGCGCGCGGCGAATTGCGAAATCGTCTCCGACGTCGTCATCAGCGGGCCGCTATGCCCGGTCGTCTCGACGCTCACGCCCGGCGCGCGCAAATCAATGCGCATCACGTACGCGCGGCTCACGGTTGGCTTGCCGCCCGCAGTCGCGGGATTCGACGGCACGGTCGCGGTTTCGGCATCGACGCCGATATAGACGGGCGAGTAGCCGCTTTGCGTGATCTGCGTGGTGGGATCGGGTACGTCGGCTTGCACGCTGGCCGAAGCGAGGCCAATGATCGCCGCGGCGGCGAGTACTTTCAGCGTTGCTGAGACGGGGAACAGGGCACGCGTCATCTCTCAAGTCTCCATTTACGGCGGCGACGAGGTTGTCGCCCTTACCGTGCCGCAGACGTTAGAGACGCGATATGACCACCACGTGATTTCTTTTTTTCATTCGGCTTTCGACAATGGGCGGCATGTACGCCGAAAAAAACATTTATGAAAGAAAAAAACTCGGGCTCGTTTGTCTAAAGGCACGAAGTCGCTGCAACGATACACACATGGCTTCATCATCGTCAGCGGCTTCTGGCGATAATTCCAGGCTATAGTAATTACCCGCTCTTGCCGTAGACTTCGCACCATTGGTTGCGAACTGACGACCCTCGACGACAACCATGTCCAGCCAGGTATTTGGGCCTGAATTCCGAGAAGCGCTCTGGTCCGCATATGACCAGAAGTGTTTTTATTGCATTCGACTGATCTCGCTTGAAGAGATGCAGATCGATCATGTGATTCCTGAATCTCTGCAAAAAGATAGCGCTGCCTTATCGGCGACACTCGGCCGATACTGTCTGGATGCCAGCTTTGACATCTGCGGCTATGAGAACCTTGCCCCGTCCTGCCCGACTTGCAATAAGCGAAAATTGCATAACCCTTTCCCGATCGGTCAGATCGCTATTTTTCTGACGCAGATCGCTGCAAAGGTATCGTCCGTAAAAAAGAATGTATCGGGACTTGAGAAAGCGAGGACGCTGAACTCCATACTGCGCTCGGTTGCCAATGCGATCGACAAAGGGCGATTTTCCAAAACCGAACTCCGGGAGGCTTTGGAGAAGGAAGGCTATCTCGACTTCATGGTTGGAAGCGGCACGTCCGGCACGATCCGCAATAGTCCGGCCTGGGCCGTAACGCCCAAACACACGGAAATCCGTTACTCTCGCCACGCCTTGCAGCGTGTGGCTGAAAGAGGACTCATTCTGGATGAGCTTGAAGTGGCATTGCGTGGCGGCACCGCTAGAGCGAGCCGTTCGCTCGCCAACGGACGGGTCGTCTATGAACTCGGCACGCCGAGCGGTCTCCGGATTGTCTACACGATTTCCGACGATGTGCTTAGCGTCATTACCGCATACCGGCGCGCACGTTAGATGAAGTAGTTGGCACACCCTCAGGTTGCCGCTCCCTGCCGGGCCTGAGGGTTTGCGACGCAGGCCGCGCTACGTCGCGAACCTTGTCAACTATGCTCTTTGCCTTGATTGGATTCGATTTGCAGCCGCAGCCGCTCTTCGTCCTCCTGAAGCTCGGGCGTGAACGCCTCACCAAAGTCCGCGGCCTCGAAGAACGGGCGAATTTCGATTTCCGAGTCGCTTGGCATGGGGTTCGGGCAGCGGCGTACCCATTCGATCGCTTCGTCCATTGATTGCACTTGCCAGATCCAGTAGCCCGCGATCAGTTCCTTGGTTTCCGCGAACGGACCGTCGACGACGGTTCGGTCCTTGCCGGAAAACCTCACGCGTACGCCCTTCGAGCTCGGTTTCAGTCCATCGCCGCCGAGCATGATGCCGGCCTTGACCAGTTCTTCGTTATATCGGCCCATCGCCCCGATAAGTTCCGTGTCCGGCATTTGACCAGCTTCGGATTCGGCGGTCGCCTTGACCATGACCATGACGCGCATTGGGTTTCTCCTGTCCAAAGATGACTTTCAGTTTCTCTCGGAAGGCATTCGGTGCCTTCAACACCACGACGAACGAATGCGGGCGAAATCGACAGGCAAACCTCCTCAGCGCTCAACCGCCTTGAACACCCGATTCTTCTCGAGCGTGGCCGGATCGAGCGTCTTTTCGCCATCTTCCCCGGACAGCGTGGGGCCGGCGTCTTCCAATGCGCGCCCGGTATAGCGGCCCCGTGGCCGGATGACCTTGCCCACCCGTAGCTGCTCGATGCAATGCGCGAGCAAGCCCACGCTTCGGGCCGTTGCGAACAGCGCGAACGACGCATCGCGTGGCAACGCCAACTGCGCCGCCAATGCGGCAAGCGCAACGTCGATATTCGGCTTGAGGCCGGTCAGTTCAACCACCTTGTTGATGAACGAAGTGAGCTCTGGAGGCGGATTCAGCACCTCCAGCAATGCGGCCGCCCGCGGATCGCCGTCCGGATAGAGATGATGCCCGAACCCCGCGATGGGAATGGCCGACTGCAAATGATGGACGACGACGTGCTCCGCCCCGAGTCTTCCGACGTCGTCGAACACGGCCCGCACGCGGCCTGACGCATCGCCATGCAACGGTCCGGAGAGGGTCGCGAGCCCCGTGAGCAGGCATCCCGGCAGCGATGCGCCGGTGGAGGCGGTAATTCTGGCGGCGAACGCCGAACTCGTAGTCTCGTGGTCGGCCACGAGGACCATGGCGCGGCGGATGAGTTCGGCGCCGTCGCGGTCCTGGCCCCAGCCGAGCGCGAGCCGTTCATGCACCGTATGTGCATTCGCATCGCGTTGCGCGCCAAATGCTTGCGCGATGAGCGCCACCAGCCGGCCAGCCTCGACATGCAGTGCGCCGTCAGTGCGTCCGAGGGTCGAGTGGCCGCAGGCCGCGAGTGCCGCCAGCGATATGAACGCGCATTGCCTGCCTCGTTCGTCGCCTTGTAGCGGCACGTCGCCGGTTTCGAAAGAGACGGGCGCGCGCGCATTCCAGAGAATGGCCGCCACGTCTTCGAGTGTCGCAGTGTCCGAAAGCCGGATGCAATCCCGTCCCCGGTAATACGGCCGACCTTTCGAGAAGGTGGTGATGCCGCTGTAAATGCAGGGCTCGGCACCGAATATGGTCCCGGCGGCGAGCGCCTCGCGTTTGCGTCCAACCTGTTTTTTGCGGCACAGGCCGGCCACATCTTCCGCACGATAAAGGCTCTTGCGCGGATCATGGGGATCCGGCATGACCGCGATGTTGCCTCGACTGACGTACGCATAGACAGTCTGCGCTTGCACGCCGAGTTGTCGAGCGGCTTCAGTCAGCGTGATCCAGTTTCGCATGGGATGGCAACCAGGTGATGCAGCGGAACGGGCAGCAGGGCGGTTACGATGCGGATCGTGCCTTGCCTGTGAGCGCAACCGGTCGAGCGTCAATAGTGACGTTTTTTCAGGTAAAAGTCATCTCGGCGGGTCGCCGCTCCAGAATCTCGACGAGAATGTCCCCCGGCGAACGCACGAAGCAGGCTCTGACGCCTGGGCGGACCTGCTTGATCGGCTCGACGATTTCCGCGTCGCAGCGCGACAGATGCGCGAACGCGGCATCAAGATCGTCCACGACCACGCCGAAATGGTCGATGCCCTGCTTCTGCTCGCCATGAGGGCGGGAGCTTTGGGCGCTCGTCAGCGATGTGATGAAGAGGTTGATGCCGCCAATGCGCAAATCCACTCGCCCCGGGCGACGCACGATCTCGGCGTTCAGGCAGCGCGCAAACCATGCGGCGGTGGCTTCGGCGTCAGCCGAGCACAGTTGCAGATGATCCCACTTGAATTCAATCATACGATTTCACCGGATAGTCAGAAGCGTCACAGTTCGATGCGGGAAAGCTTCCCCAGCAGCACGGAGTAGGAGAGCGTGCCGAGCAGGCATATCGCGCCCATCAGGTTGAGGGCCCAGTAGAAGTGGCCGGTGTGCTGGGTGATGTAGCCGATCATGAGCGGGGTGGTGACGCCCGCGATGTTGGCCGCGAGGCTGGTGATGCTGCTGGTCAGTCCCACGTACTGGCGAGGCGCGATTTCGGAAACGGCCGCCCACGACATCGAACCGACACCTTGCGCGAAGAATGCGATGGTCAGGATGGCTATCACCAATTCGTTCGACTCGACGAAATTCACGAGCACGATCGACGCGCCTAGCAACGTGCCGATGATAAGCGGCGCCTTGCGCGCAGTGGAAAGCGACACCCCGCGCCGAATGAAGAAGTCCGAGAGGAAGCCGGCCACGAGAATGCCGAGCGTCGCGCCGATAAAAGGAAGTGCCTGGAAGATCCCGACCTTGATCATCGACATGTGACGCGCTTCGATCAGATACGTCATGAACCACGTGGTGAAGAAAACCAGCAGGGTGTTGTTGCAGAACTTCCCGAGGCAAATGGCGAGAACCTGCCGGTAACTGAGCAGCTTGAGCGCCATGCGCCAGTCGAATTTCTCGCGGGGCTTGCGCGCCGCCGTGGCACCTTCGTTGATGTATTGGAGTTCGGCCGCATTCACGCCCGAGTGCTGAAGCGGATCGCGATAGACCCGGTACCAGAGAAGACTGAACAGAATGCCGAAGCCACCCGTTACGTAAAAGACCGTACGCCAACCGTACGCGGCGGAGATCCACAGCAACAAGCCGGTAAACAAGGGCGTCCCAATGTATTGCCCCATGACATAGACGCTGGTTGCGAAGCCGCGCTCCCCGGCGGGAAACCACAACGTCACGGCGCGCGCGTTAGAAGGGAAAGCCGGTGCCTCCAGCGCGCCGATTGCGAGCCGCGATCCGAGCAGCATGTGGTAGCCGGTCGCCAGACCCTGCGTCAGTGTGGCGAACGACCAGCCGACGAGAGACATGGCATAGGCGAGGCGCGAGCCGAGAATGTCGGTCAGCACGCCGCCGGGCACGAGCCCGATGGAATAGGCAAGGCCGAATGCCGCAAACAGTTCTCCCATCTGCATCTTGTTGAGCGCGAGGCTCTTAGAGAGGCCCGGTGCAACGATGCCCAGCGCCGATCTGTCCACGTAATTGAGGATGGTGGCCACAAGCAGCATCGAGAGCACGACGTACCGGACCCTGGTGCGTTTGGTGGTATCCGCGTAAGCCGGGTTTCGCGCCGGCAATGTTTGTTCGTCTACGACTTTCATCGGTGTCTCCATAGCATTGGCTTGTTGTTCTTTTTCTATTTGGCGTAAGGGCGATTTATCCGCGGCCGACGAATGGCATGGTGGTCGCCATGACGGTCATGTTGAGTACATTGGCGTCGAGCGGAAGACTCGCCATATGCACGACCGCATTCGCAACGTGCGTCACATCCATTCTTGCTTCTGGCGCGAGGCGCCCATCCGCTTGCAGTACGCCGCGGTTCATGCGTTCCGTGAGGGATGTGGCCGCGTTGCCGATATCGATCTGGCCGCAGGCGATGTTGAATGCGCGTCCGTCCAGCGCGATCGATCGGGTGATGCCGGTGACGGCATGTTTTGTCGCCGTATAGGCGATGGTATGCGGCCTCGGCGAGTGCGCGGAGATCGAGCCGTTGTTGATGATTCGTCCGCCTTGAGGGGACTGCGCTTTCATCAAGCGATAGGCGGCCCGGGCGCACAGAAAGACGCCGGTCAGATTGGTGGCCACGACATCGTTCCAGAAATCGACCTCGTAGTCTTCCAACGGGACGGCTCCCGCGTTGCGGCCTGCGTTGTTGAAGAGCACGTCGAGCCGGCCGAATGTCTCGGCAATGCGCGAAAACGCGTGCTCGACCGATGCCGCGTCGGCAACGTCGGCCTGGAATACATGCGCTTGTCCGCCGGCAATGCCGATTGTCTCCTTCGTTTCCAGCAGCGGCTCGGCTCTGCGCCCGATCAGCGCGACGCCGAATCCCGCGTTGGCGAGCGCCACGGCGGTGGCGCGGCCGATGCCGGAGCCGGCGCCGGTCACGGCGGCAAATTTCTTCGTTGCAGGCATTTCACTCCTCTCGACAGTTCGGTTGAACACGGGAAGGAGAGTTGCATCCGCGCCGTGCGTCGAGCAATCTTGATTCATTGAATCAACATCTGAGAGCCTTGCCGATGGGGGGCGCACCAGGGTTTTCCTGATGTGCGCGTTGGCGGCAGCACGCGGGACCAAGCATAGAAGAAAACGGATCGCAACGCGCCGGCGCGTCGAGACGAATAGGGGGCGTATCGTTTTCGACTAGTTGATTCATCCAATCAACATTGACGGTCCGGTCCGCGGTTTCGTAGTCTCTCGACGTCTGTCTACTCAAGGAAAAACAAATGCCGGAAAATAACCGCACCAGGCTATTGATTGCGCGAAAGGTTCCCACAGCGGTGGCGATTCGCGCCGAGGCCGAATTCCATGCGTTCGTGACCGAATCCGATATGGATGCGTGGTCTGTCGTCGACTTTTGCAAGAAACACGAAACGCCGGCTGTACTGATCGGCAAGAAGTCCGGTTTACAAGCGGAGCACATTGCCGCGCTGCCCTCGACAGTCAAGATCATTGCGAACGCGAGCGCGGGCTTCGATCACATGGACGTGGCTGCAGCTCGCGAAAGGGCAATCGTCGTCACGAACGCACCCGATGCGTTGACCGAATGCACGGCCGATTTCTCCATGCTGCTCGTGCTGGCGGCCTGTCGCCGCGCGTCGGAATACGAACGAATCATGCGCAACGGATGGGGCAAATCATTCGGAATGACCGAGATGCTGGGTACGCGAGTCAATGGCAAGACGCTCGGCATTGTCGGATTCGGGCGCATCGGACGGGCGGTCGCCAAACGTGCGCAGGGTTTCGGCATGCGCGTGATCTATACGGACATCAACCGTGCGGCGCCGTCGCTGGAAAATGGCGCGACGTTCTACACCAACCTCGACGAAATGTTGCCGCACTGCCAGGTGCTGACGCTGCACGTGCCGGGCGGCGGCGTCCCGTTGATGACGAAAAAGGAGTTCGGGCTCCTGCCCACGGGTGCGGTCTTCGTCAACGCGGCGCGTGGCGGACTGGTGGACGAAGATGCGCTCCATGCAGCGCTGACTTCGGGGCATCTGTTCGGCGCAGGTCTGGACGTGTACCGGAACGAGCCCGATGTCGACAAGCGGTTCGCGGGACTCGACAACGTATTCCTGACGCCCCATATGGCCAGCGCCACGATTGAGACACGTGACCAGATGGGTTTTACGGCGCTCGACAATGTTGCCGCCGTGCTGGAAGGGCGGCCTGCCTTGAATCCGGTCTAACCTTCGCCTTTCCGAATCAGAGCAGGCAATGGGCGAGTGGCGCAAGCATGTTTCAACCACTCGTCCTGGTCATCATCTTCTGGCGCACGCCGCTCACCTTGTCGCGCAGCCGCGAAAAACGCAGCTCGCCGTGCGTGCCGAGTGAGTCCATTACGAGGATCGTCCATTTGTCGACGATCTCCTCGACGATGTGGCGCGCGAGATGATTGGTTTTCTTTTGTGGGTCCTCATCGCGGTGAAGGCCGTCGTAGCAATTTGTTTCCGTAGGGAAAGTATGGAACCGTCAAGTGCCTTCTTGCGACCGCCGGATGTGGCTGAAATAATCGTTGCGTATGTCAGATCGATGTGCGCGGCTGCATTTTCTTCAGTCACCGCTGTCGTGTACGCGGCTATTTGATTTTCCGTTGTGTTGAGATTAATTTGGAGTACAAGGTGTTTAATTTCTTTGACATTCAAAAAATTATCAGCAGCTTCCCTGACGAGGCGGATAGCACAATCGTCGACACCTACCTCACCGACGAACCGTCTGCAAGCTCAAGACTCTTTCGTGTTTATTATCCGATACCTCGCCACTACCACGAAACGTGCGAAGAACATCTGTACCTTCTGACCGGGAAGGTCAGTTTTGCGATTGAGGACGAGGCGCCCCGCGTTCTTACCGCGGGCCAGTTGGTGACCTTTGAGCGGAACACCGTACACGCAATCACTGAAATTCTGGAGTCACCGGCGGTCTTCTTCACAGTGGACGCTCCGCGTCGTGTGCCGACCGACGTTGTGTACGTGAATCCAGATGACGCAAATATTCGACCTTTTGTGACTCATCTGGAAGATATCTAAAGGCTGACGCGTGGTGGAGACCAATCGGCGTTCCATTGCGAATCGGGGCAACGGCAGGCACTCGTGCTAGTGCGCACACGAAAATGATAGACGCCATCAAGGCCTGGCTAGCACTTGCCAGGCCTGCCAGTCGGTGCAGGAGTAATCCTTGCGCAGAAGTGGGAGAAGAAGACCGGGACTGAATCGTCCCGGTCTTTGTGCGTTGCCTTGCCCGGGCAGAGGCGATTGCGCTGCTGGCTGTGTGCCAGCAGCGCCTCTGTCTGAGCCGACGGGTCGACTACGCGGATACCTGAGAAGCCAACAGATCTTCGAGCCGAATCGGAAGATTACGCACCCGTACACCTGTCGCGTGATATACGGCGTTTGCGATTGCAGGCGCAATTCCCGCCATGCCGATTTCTCCGACGCCGCGCGCTCCGAGCGGATTCAACGCGAGATCCGGATACTCGAGGAACGTCACGTCGATCTTCGGCGCATCGGCATGCGTGGTCATCACATAGTCGGCGAGGTTGCGGTTGATCGGGGCGCCGGTGCGCGTGTCGTAATTCGTTTCTTCGAACAGTGCCATGCCGACGCCCATCACGACGGCCCCTTGAATCTGGTTGAGGGCCATGCGTGCGTTAATGATCTTGCCGCCGTCGATCACGCTTACCACGCGGTTGATGCGCAACCGTGCCGTCTGAGGCTGCCACGTCACCTCGATGAAATGCGCGCAGTATGAGTGGATCGATACGCTGGCCGCGTCGGGATCGTCCTGGCTCGCACCTGAACGGCCCCTTCCCACCACCATGTTGATCTGTGCCGGCGCGAGGATCCGCTCGAACGCTACGCCCGCCCCGGGTGAGGTTCCTTTCCGGTAGACCATGCCTCGGTCGAAAGCGAGCTCACTGGTCGGCTGACCCTTGAACGGCGAATTGTCTGCCTGGGCTGCCGCGGCCAGAAGTTGTTGGACCGCTGCCTGTGCCGCTTGCGTGGCGGCCGGAACGAGCGATGCGGTAGCCATCGATCCGCCGGACATCGGACCGGGCGGCAAGCGCGTATCGCCGAGCACCACGGAGACGCGCTGGAGCGGAATGCCGGTCACATTGGCCACCAACTGAGCCAGGATCGTGTAGGTTCCCGTTCCAATGTCCTGGGTGGCGGTGGATACGCGCGCCGTCGCATCCGCGTGAAGTTCGACGATGATTTCTGTCGCGAGGCGCCTCGCGGCCCATGACCCCGCTGCGACGCCCCAGCCAACCACGAGTCCGTCACGACGCATCGACCCGACCGCCGGAGTGCGCTGCGCCCAGCCGAATTTTTCCGCGCCGAGTGTGAGGCATTCCTTGAGGTGCCGTGATGAAAACGGCACATTCAGGCTTTCGTCGATCGCGGGCTCATTGATCAGGCGTAACCGGACCGGGTCCATATTGAGCTTGATGGCGAGTTCGTCGACAGCCGATTCGATTGCGAACAGTCCGGGGACGGCACCCGGGCCACGCATCGAGGTGCTGGGCGCGATATCCCGGCGCGCGTAGGCCGCGGTTGCGCGCAAGTTGGGCGAGCTGTAGAGGTAGCCAGTGGTCTCGCCACAGTTCTCCTTGCGCGTTTCCCGGCGGGCGGTTTGATAAACGTAGTCCTGCTGGAACGACGTGAAACGTCCTTCCGGCGTAACCGACAGGCGCATGCGCTGTTGCGTGTTGGTGCGGTGCCCCACGTTGTGGAACATCATCTCGCGGCTCACCACCAACTTGACCGGCCGCATCAGATTGCGGGCCGCCGCTGCCGCGAGTAACGAGTGGGACCACGGAAACAGTTTGCCGCCAAATCCCGACCCCAGGTATTTCATGATGACGCGCACCTGGTCTTGCGATACGCCGAGCATCTGCGCCATGACGAGGCGGTGATTGACGATTGCCTGCGAGGTTTCGTAGAAGGTGTAGTTCGTGCCATCGAACATGGCCACGGTCGCATGCAATTCGATCGGGTTGTGCGTCTCAATCGGCGTCGTGTAGGTGTGGTCCAGCTTCCGCGCATCGGGAGCGGCCGCGAACGCGGTAGTCACGTCGCCTCGCTGCGTGTCGACGCTCGGTGTTTCCTCTGCCGACATTTCGACGCGGACGTCGGGGCGGCTGGAGGAATACGTTGCCTTCACCGCCCGAGACGCCGCGGTTGCCTGCTCGAACGTGTCCGCAACCACCAGACCGATGTACTGGCCGTAGTAGTAGATGTTGTCGTCGTCGAACGGGGGGCGCTTTTCGTCGATTTTCGTGTCAGGCGCAAAAGCGACGCGATAGAACTTTCCGATGTTCTCGCGTGTGAACACAGCATGGACACCCGGCATGGCTGACGCGGCGGCGGTATCCAGACGCGTGATGCGCCCCTTGGCGATCGTCGCGCAAACCGGCACGGCATAGAGCATCCGGGGCAAGTTGATATCCGAGGTGTAGGTCGCCGTGCCACTGACCTTGAACGGCCCGTCAATTCGAGTAAATTCGCCGCCGATGATCGGCTGCGTTTTATTGTTAGCGAGTTGCATGTTCTCTCCGCTTCACGAGCGTTGCGTCAGGCTGTCTGGGTGGCAAGTGTGAGCGCGTGCTGGATGCAGCGTTTTGCCAGTTCCACCTTGAAGCCGTTCTGGCTCTGTACCCGCGCTGACTGGAGTGCTGCTTCGGCTGCTGCCCGGAACGCCGTGGCGTCAGGGGCGCGGCCGAGTAGCTGGGCTTCCGCCTCTTTCGAGCGCCACGGCTTGACGCCGACGCCGCCCAGCGCGATTCGGACGTGGTCGATCTTGCCCGACGCGACGGTCATGACGACCGCTGCCGAGGCCAACGCAAATTCATACGACGCGCGGTCGCGCAGTTTCAGATAGACGCTGCGACTGCCCGGCGCGGGCGCCGGGAGCGTCACATGGGTAATGAGCTCGCCCGGATTGAGCATGGTTTCGCGTTCGGGCGTGGCCCCGGGCAACAAAAAGAATGAGTCAATCGTAATGTCCCGCTTACCCTGCGCGCCTTCGACATGGATCGTAGCCTCGAGTGCGGTCATTGCCACGCTCATGTCGGAGGGGTTCGTTGCGATGCAGTGATCGCTCGTCCCGAGAATGGCCAGGTTTCGATTGAACCCGTCAATCGCGGAACACCCCGTGCCGGGCTCGCGCTTGTTGCACGGCATGACGGTGTCGCGAAAGTAGACACAGCGTGTGCGCTGCAAGAGGTTGCCGCCGGTCGTCGCCATGTTTCGCAATTGTGCCGATGCACCGGAAAGCAATGCTTGCGACAGGACCGGATAATGCGTCTTGATCAGTGGATGATTCGCGAGGTCGGAATTGCGTACCGTTGCGCCGATAGTGACGCCACCACCGTCGATGGGCTTGATCTGATCGAGCGGCAGGCGATGGATGTCGATCACCTGGGTTGGACGTTCAACGTCGAGCTTCATCAAATCGAGCAGCGTCGTACCTCCCGCCAGGAAGCGCGTCGACGCGCCATTTTGCGGATTGCCGGCCGATGTCTGCGCGAAGTCGATTGCCTGTCTCACATCGGACGCGCGTTTGAGCTGAAAGGATTCCATGCATACGCTCCGCTTAAACTTTCCGTCGAACTTGCTGGATGGCGGAGACGATGTTCGAATAGGCGCCGCAGCGGCAGATATTCCCGCTCATGGCTTCTTTGACATCGTCGTCGCTGTGGCCGTAAGGCTCATTGAGCAGCGCGACCGCGGACATGATCTGGCCTGACGTGCAGTACCCGCACTGGAACCCATCATGTTCGACGAAGGCTGCCTGCATGGGATGCAGCGCGCCCGGCCGGCCGATGCCTTCGATTGTCGTGATCGCCTCACCCTCATGGGTGGCGGCAAGGCTCAGACACGAATTCACTCGTTTGCCGTCGACATGGACCGTACATGCGCCGCACTGGCCATGATCGCAGCCCTTCTTGGTACCGGTCAGATGCAGATCCTCGCGCAAGCAATCGAGCAGCGTGGTGCGTGGGTCGATATCCACGTCGTGGATCGTGCCGTTGACATTCAGCCGGACATGCACCTTGGCGCCATCCGCGACCACGTCCGTCGCGGCCGTTGCGGCGGGGGCGGTGCTATCGGTCTCCGCGAGGGCAACAGAAGGAAGTTGTCCCATGCCTATTGCAACGCCCGCAGTACCCACGCGGCCCAAAAAGGATCGGCGCGTTGGGCGTTCCAACAACGACGCAGGATCATCCTCGCCGGTGTCCAGTTTCTGAGGCTCTTTGTTCACGAATCAATATCTCCGCTGAAGCATGGATGGGGATGCGAACGTTGCTTTGCTGTTCGGCATGCGTCATGGCCATCATACAAATTTGAACTGACGCGAAGATGGCCGTGAACTGACGGATATATGGCGAAGGGGGCATTTCATTGGGCTACAGCGGCGAGTTCCTTGATAAATCGCGTCGTTTTGGCGCAGCCCGGATTGCTATGTCATAGCGGATAGATCTGCATGCAGAGCATGCTGGCAGGACATGGAGCAATGGAGTTCACGCATCGCGCGCGCGTTAATGCTCATGTTAAGAGTGAAGTTAGGCGAACTTAACCCGCGTCGCATATTGATTGGTGATACTCCGTCACGCCCTATGCCGTTGCGTGCTCGCAGATTGGGCGAGGCACGCTTGCGCGAGCGCTGCCCAGCATGACCACTACGAGATGATTCGCACGGGTTCACGGCAATCGGAGCGCAATGGCCGCGATTTCGGGGCTGGTGACAACAGTCCATGAATCGGCCCGGCCGCTAACAAGACAACTATCCGCCTGTCGTTGCATTCCAGCGAAGAAACCGAGCGTGACGGGACGCTCTGGGTGACCCGTCCCCGTGAAATACCGCAACTGTGTTTTGCTGAAATCTTTCTCACGTTGCAGTTTCTCCCCTGCTGGCGCACGATTACCAGGCCCGATGGGCAGGAATCGCTCACGTCAGGCGTAAAAAAATAATGGCGGTCAATAAAGCCACGGACTACCATCGTCGGATTGTTGCACTCACGCCCAAGTCAATGATTTCGACCGAGGACCTGCATTTTTTCATTACGCTTGCGAGCGCGGTGTCGTTGGCGGATGCCGCACGCAAACTCGATGTCACGCCGCCCGCGGTCACGCAGCGACTTCGTCTTCTGGAGAACCGGTTGGGCATGCGGTTAATCGACCGATCGGGCCGGCGCATGGTGCTCACCGATGAGGGTGAGCTGCTTGCGGTACACGCGCGCCGGATCTGCGATGACATCGGCAATTTGTCAGACACGTTGGCGTCGCGGCGCGGCACGGTGGCGGGACATCTGCGCGTGATCGCGCCGCTCGGTTTCGGGCAGCGTTACGTCGCGCCCGCTATTGCGCAGTTTCGTGCCCTCTATCCCGAAGTGAGCGCAAGTCTGATACTGTCCGATCGCCCCGCGCGCATTTCGGATGACACGTGGGACCTGATGGTGCATATCGGCGAGTTGCGCGATTCGTCGCTCATCAGCCGGCGCCTCGCACCTAATCGCCGCATCCTGTGCGCGGCGCCGAGCTATCTGATGCGTCGCGGGGAACCACGGCATCCGGAGGAACTGCTCACGCATGACTGTATCGCGCTGCGCGAAAACGACGAAGACGTGACGATGTGGCGCTTCACGCCGAAAGACCATGGCACACCGGCGAACGTCCGAATCGAGCCGATGCTGACGAGCAATGACGGTGGCACCGTGCGTGATTGGGCGCTTGCCGGGCTTGGCATCATTGCGCGCTCCGAATGGGACGTCGCGGAGCATCTGCATGCGGGGCGGCTCGTCCCGCTGCTCGAAGCGTGGACGCAGCCGGACGCCGATATCGTCGCGCTGATCAACTCACGGCATGGACGCTCGTTGCGCGCTCAGCGTTTTCTGGATCTTCTCCATGCGTCGACGTTGCAACAACCCTGGTTGCCGCGCCCTGGCAGTGAACAAACCCGGAGCGGCACACGCGCACACGACCTGGGTGCTGCTGGATTGACGGCTCGCGCTAACGCCGCTTGACCGGATGTGGCCGTGAACGCGCGCGACGCCGCCTTGATTCGCTCACTTCCGATAGTCGGTTTGCAACTTATCCAGCTTGCGTTTGATGCGCCGATCTGAGCGGCGCGAGTCAGATCGACATCCGGCGACCGATGATGCTACCAGGGCCACGCCAGCGAGGTCGCCGTACCCGTTTCGCAGGCACGCTCGTAAAGCAGCCGCGCGACTGTCAGATCCTGCAGGGCGATACCGGTCATGTCGAACAGGGTGATGTCCTCAGGTTGCCGTTCTATCCCGACCTGGCCGGTGATCAGATCGCCGATCTCGATACATGCAGTGTCAGGCGCCCATTGCGTCTCGCCGATTTCGCGCGCCTGAGTGCGGTCGTCGACAAACAGGCGCACGCGCGGCAGCAAACCTTCTGGAAGTTCGCGTTTGCCTTTGGTGTCCGCGCCGACGCAGTTGAGGTGAGTGCCGGGTTGCACTGCCTGCGCCTCGAAGAGCGGCCCCTTGCCCGGCGTGGCCGTGATTACCACATCGCTGTCAGCCACCGCGGCGTTGCGGTCGGTCGCATGCAGGACTTCGCAAAGCCCGGCGAACTGCGCTTCAAACGAAGCGTCGCGCTCGCCGTCTACGGTGACATAGCGAACGCAGGAAAGCTGTTCGAGCACACGTAAAGCGAACCGGACCTGCACTTGTGCCTGTACACCCGTGCCGAATACGCACAGGCGAGCGCTGTTCGCACGCGCGAGGAGGGTCAAACCCAGGCCGCCGGCAGCACCCGTGCGCATGGTCGTGATTGCATTGCCGTCGATGACGCACACAGGCCGGCCGGTCGTCGGATCGATCAGTAGAATGGTGGCCTGGTGCGGTTCGCCGCCAAGGCCGCGGTTGGCCGGCCAAAATCCCGCCGCCTTGAATCCGAGCAGGCCTTGCGACTGTACGTCGCCCGATTTGATTCCGAATACGCCGCCGGTCACGAGTGGCTCCCTCACAACAGGAAACACCCGGCCCTCGCCCTGGCTGTGAAGAGCGAACGCTTCCCGTACTGCTTCCACTACATCGTCAGGCTTCAGCAACGCCTCGACCTGATGTTTGTCGATCAGGATCAGCTTGGCATCATTACGCATGGTGATACACCTTGATTCTTGAGAATGGTAAATGCAGCGCGTCCGGCGTCAGGAGGCACTGCCTTGCGGCGCGCTCGCCGGCTGCAATGCCGCACGGCTCGTGCGCTCGACCAACAGCACCATGATCGCGGACAGGCACATGAGTCCCGCAACACCGAGCATCGGCACACGATAGGAGCCGGTAAGGTCGTGCAGCCAGCCGGTTGCGTAGGGACCGAGGAAACCGGCCAACGTGCCGATCGTGTTGATGAGGCCAATGCCCGATGCGGCCGCGGCATTGCTGAGATAGCGCGGAGGCAACTGCCAGAACGATGCGTGCGGCGTGTAGACGCCGACCGCGCCGAGCGTAAACGCGGCCATGGCCTCGTATGGCGACGACAGGAACAGCGCAGCGGCGAACGACAAGCCACCGATCGCCGTGGGAATCGCCACGTGCCAGGCGCTGAGTGTGGTACGTCGCGCATATTGTCCCCACAAGAGGATGGTCACCGCCGACACCGCGAACGGAACAGCGGTAATCATTCCAACCTGGAAGACCGTATATTTGACCGCGAACATGTGGGAGAACTCAGCGACGATCTGCGGCAGGAAGAATGACAGCGCGACGACGCCGATATTGATCCCGAAGTAGATCAGTCCGAATGCGAGCACGCGCCGATCGAGCAACGCCAGCCATGCGCTTTTCGGCGACACCCGCTCGGCTTCCTGCCTCTCCACGGCGAGCGCCTGGCTCAGTTCGGCGCGCTCGTCGACCGTCAACCACCGGGCCTCGTCGGGCCGGTCTCTCATGACAATGAACGTGATGACACCTAGCGCGATCGCCGGCAATCCTTCTATGAAGAACATCGAGCGCCAGCCGGACCAGCCGAAGAGATGCGTATGCTCCATCACGAAGGTTGAAATCGGTGCGCCCAGCATGTTCGACAGCGGGATGGCGAGAAAGAGCAGCGACATCAGCCACACCCGCTCCTGACGCGGCAGCCAGAACGTGACATACAGGACCATCCCCGGAAAGAATCCTGACTCAGCGATGCCGAGGAGAAAGCGCAGCGCGTACAGCGTGTGAGCGCTGTTGACGAAGGCGGTCAGCGAAGCGATCACTCCCCAGGTGACGAGAATCCGCGTCATCCACAGCCGCGCGCCGAATCGCGCCAGCAGCAGATTGCTCGGCACGGCAACCAGAATGTACCCGGCGTAGAAGAGGCCGGCGGCCAACCCGAACTGGGAGACCGACATGCCGAGTTCGCGATTCATCGTCAACGCCGCGTAGCCGACGTTTGCCCGATCCATCTGGTTGACCATGTAGAGCAAAATCAGCAGCGGCGCGAGGCGCCAGATGACCTTCCGCGTGGTCTGCGGTCTGATGCGCGTCGCACTCAGCGTATCGTTCATTGGGAAAATCCTCTCGTGCAACGGTGCGTGCCTTGCGCGCGCAGTGAAGACCGGAGATCTTCGCGGGGCAGTTCGTTCATCGCGGTTCGCTCCTCGGCAGGACCGTACGGACCGTCGGAGTCCAAACGGGAATGTCGTCCAGCGGTATCGCGGGCCGCGGCAGCTTTTTGAAATCGAATCGTGCGAGGATCGGGGAAGTCAGACCTGGCGCATCGACGCTCACGATTTGCGCGTCGGAAAAGAACTCGTCGAATGCCGCCCTGAAATGTCCGCGCGACTTCAATGCGACGACGCGCGCTTGCGCAATGTCGATGCCGAACATCTCGAAGAACATCGGCTCGTGACACTGATGCCGCTTGCTGATGACGATGACCGTCACGCCGCCGATCTGCAGCGCGGCGCACGGCCCAAGGTCGAAGCTGCAGCCCGCCAGTTGTCCGCGTCGGCCGACGCCTTTGCCGTCGTGCAGCTTCAACACTCGGGCCGGCGCGCTGAACTGCTCCGAATACACGGTGGTTTCAGCACGATTGAAACGCGCAACGAACGTTTGCGTGGTGCCCGCCATGTAGGCGTCCGTCACCAGGTCGGGATCGGTGATGACGCCGAGAATCGCATCCTGCACCTCGTGCTGGAGTAGCGCCTTGAGCACGAACGGCGTGTTGCCGCGCCCGCCACCGCCCGGGTTGTCAGCCACGTCGGCGAGTAGCAGGGGCATTAGCGTTGGATCGTCGCTCGTCGCTTTGGCGAGGCGGACCGCTTCGTCCAGAGGAGTCAGCGTCGGCGTGAATGCGGCACGCTCTTGCCAGGCATACGATGCAAGATCGTTTGCGACTTGTTGCGCGAGCGGCGCATCTCCGCGCGTCGTCACGAGTACCGTCAAGCCGTTCTTCGGCGTGTCCGCAAACGCAAAGCCGCCGACAATCGAGACGTTCACGATCCGCGGGTCGTCCAGCGCTTCCGCGCGCCGGATCATCTCCGCATACGGTCCGGTTCCGGGGGCCGTCAGCAACTGGGTCGGTGGTGCGCAGACGGGCATGCGCACGTGCGCGACAGCCGTGCGCATGCCGTTCAATAATTCCGTGAGAATGCGGGCGGCGTCGGCGCCGCGCTCGGCCATATCGGTGTGGGGATTGCGACGGTACGAGACCAGCGCGTCGACGGCGTTCACCATCCGGTCGGACACGTTCGCGTGCAGGTCGACGGTGGCGACGATCGGTACCGTGGGTCCGACGATATTGCGTACGAGGGTGAAAACCGCGCCGTCGGGGTCGTCTTCTTCTGTCGTGATGGCGGCGCCATGCTCACAGATATAGACAGCATCGAGCGGTAGTGCCGCACGCAAGCGCTGTTCGAATTCGCGCAGCGTGTCGGCGAAGAATGCGTGTTCGACAGGGCCGCCCGACTCTGCGTTGGCAAACAGGATCGGCACGGGTGTCCACTGGGAGATCGCATCCATGGTTCGAACGAATGCAGGAATTTCCGGCGTCATCACCGGCGCTTCCTTGCGGGCGTCGTCCAGTAGTGAGGCGTCTTGCAAGTAAGCGCGCGAAACGAAATCGGCGCGCGTGGACACCGGCGCAAACCGGTTCGACTCGATCGCGAAGCCAAGAATGGCGATGCGCGGGTTTTTCATCTGTTACTCCTCATCGCCGGCGTCACCCAGATCGGCATCGCGCGCTGGTGTTCTCGGCGGGTCATCAACGCATCATTGCGTTTCTCTCGACGACGCGGCGATTGGCCGCCAGCATGCAAGCGTCGATACCTGAATTGGCATGCTCGCCGAAAGTATTGGTGGCCAAAATGCCATGCGGGTTAACGTTCACTGATTGCTTCATTCACGTTGGAGTTAACCGTTTCGCACTTAAGCAGAGGACGCGGTCGGCGAACTTGGGCAAGCGGACCGCGCGTTGTGAGCGCAAGAAGCAAACTTGTGACAAATCGTCGATGGACCATGCCGTCCGTGCGGCCGAGAATGAATGCTTCAACCAGCACGAAGGAGCATGTCATGGGCCACGCGGAAGTCCGCGAGTTGCAGATTCCCAAGCCAATTGGCGGACGCTTGCCGGAGCCGCCGGTATTCGCCAGCCTCGACGATGAACGGCAGCATCGCAAGCTCAAACTCGCTGCGGCCTTTCGCATCTTCGCGAGATTCGGGCTCGCCGAAGGCATAGCCGGACATATCACGGTCCGCGATCCGGAGTTTCACGACCGCTTCTGGGTCAACCCGTACGCACAGCATTTTTCGTCGATCCATCCCGACGATCTCGTTTGCATCGACGAGGATGCCAATGTTTATCACGGGACCGGACCCGTGAACGCCGCTGCGGCGGCGATTCACTGCGGCATTCATGCCGCGAATCCGGATGTCGTTGCAGCGGCCCACACGCACACGCCTTTCGGTCGCGCGTTTTCCGCGCGCGCACGGCTGCTTGCTCCGCTCAATCAGGAAGCCTGTCTTTTCCACGAAGATCACGTGCTGTTTCGTGGCGACGTCGTCGTGCTCGCCACCGAAGAAGGTCGCCGGATCGCCGAGACGATGGGCACGAAGCGCGCCGCCATTCTGCTCAATCATGGCCTGCTGACTGTCGGTTCATCGGTCGATGCCGCGGCGTACCGCTTCATTGCAATGGAGCGTTGCTGCCAGGTGCAGTTGCTGGCCGAGGCGGCAGGCCCTATCGAGCCGCTATCTGACGAGGACGCACGGACAACGCGCGCGCAACTGGGATCCGACTACGTCGCATGGCTCAACTTCCAGGGGCTCTATCAGCAACTCCTGCGCGACAACCCCGATCTGCGCGAACTCGCGTGAACACGGACGTCCTCGCGGACGTGCTCAGTGTGGCGCAAGCGTCGTTTCGAAGGCTGCCGTGCGCTCGCGGTGGCAGCCTTCGCGATAGTCGCGCACGGCCGCACTCAACCATTGATCGAAGCGTTTAAGCGGCTCCCAGTCACGTTTCTGCTCGGGAAACGAGTAGTAGACCGTCTCCGGATTCGGAATTGAATGTGGATGCACCTGGACGAGTGCGCCGCTGCGCAGCTCCCGTTCGATCAGGATACGCGGAAGCAAGGCCACGCCCAGTCCGGAAATCGCGGCGTTGATTGCCATGATGAACATGTCGTAGTGCTGGTTCGCCGCGCTATGCTCGATGGTCTGCGTGGACGCGCTTTCGGACCATGCAAGCCACGCGCGCGGAAGATCGCGGGTGTGAATCCAGGGCAGCGCGCCGATTTTTTCGCTGCTCAGGCTATCGTGCCTGCCGGCCAACCCCGGCGCACAGACTGCCAGAATCTTGTCGTCGCTTACGAGCGGCCGTCCTGGCATGGCGGGCCACAGGCTCTGTCCGAAATAGATCGCGGCATCGAAGCTCGAATTGTCGAAGAACGTCGGCTGGTCGCGGCCCATGATGTGAAGTTGCAGGTCCGGATTGAGCGCGTAGAAATCATGCAGACGCGGAATCAGCCATTGAGACGCGAACGTGACGCCGACGGCCAACTGGAGCTTCACTTCACTTTGCTTGCGCATCAGTTCGAGCGTATCGCGGCGAATCTGGTCGAGATGGACGCGGATCCGCCGCGCGTACTCCGCGCCCGCCGGCGACAGTACCAGCCGCTGACGTACCCGCTCGAAGAGCGGAATGCCCAGATGCGCCTCGAGCTCATTCACCTTTTTGCAGACCGCGCCATGCGTCTGCGACAGCTCGGCTGCGGCCTTGGAAAAACTTTCGTGTCGCGCCGCGGCTTCAAAAGCTTGCAGCGCACTGAGACTGGGAACACCGCGGCGCATCGGGAATCCTTGCTGGCGAGAAGAAATGGGCAATGGATCCTTCGATGATAGTCCTAAGGACGGTGAGGCGCAGACCATGGCTATTCGCTGACAAACCGCGGCTGGCCGACTTTGCGCCAACGGGTCTCGAGCAGCGTGACCGTGATCGAGGCGATCACCATCGTCGCGGCAATGCCGACAAAGGCGAGCACGAACGTGCCGGTCGTATCCTTTACCCAACCGATAAAATACGGCAGCAAAAATCCTGACGATACCCCGATGCTCGTGATCAGCGCGATGCCGGCCGCTGCGGCGCGATCGGTGAGGATGCGGCTGGGCAACTGCCAGAAGGTGGTGATGCTGCAGAAGCAGGCAGACGCGCCAATCGATAGCGCAATGATCGACTGATAGGGAGACTTCAGCAGCAGGGCCACCGAGAGCGCGGCCGCGCACACCAGCAGGGGGCCGGCCACGTGCCGGGCGCCGACGTCGTGGCGGCTCACCACGCGGCCCCAGATCAGCATCGCGATGACGGCAACGCCGAATGGAATGGCCGTGATCAGCCCGATATCCATGAGGCTGTACTTCACCCCAAAAGAGCTTTCAAACGTCTTGATGACTTGCGGCAGGAAATAGAGCAGGCCGATGATGCCGGCGTTGGTGCCGAAGTAGACGATACCGAGCGCCCAGACTTTCGGATTGCCGAGCGCCTTCCAGGCGCTGGACGGCGAGGTGGCGGCCGCTGCCTCGGCCCGTTCGGCGGCTAGCGCCGCGGCGATTTCACTCTTTTCCGCAGCGGAAAGCCAACGGGAGCGGGACGGGTCGTCCGTCAGCCAGAAATAGGCAATCCCGGCCAGGATCATCGCGGGGAAGCCCTCCAGCAGAATCATTGCGCGCCAGCCGGTGATACCGAACACGTTCGCATGCGCCATCAGCCAGGTGGACACGGGCGCCCCGAGCACGCCGGTCAGCGGGATGGCGGTCACGAACAGGGACATCATCCATACGCGGTTACGCGCCGGCATCCACAGCGTGAGGTAATACACCATGCCCGGAAACAGGCCAGCTTCGAACGCGCCAAGAAAGAAGCGGGCGATATAGAGCCAGCGGGAGTCGGGGACGAAGCTCGTCAGCGAGGAGAGCAGACCCCAGCTCAGCAGAATGCGCGTCATCCACAGCCGCGCGCCGAACCGATGCATGCACAGGTTGCTCGGCACTTCGAACAGGATATAGCCGAGAAAAAACAGGCTCGCGGCGAAGCCGTATTGCGCCGTCGTCATGTGAAGCTCGGCGTTCATGGTTAGCGCCGCGTAGCCGATATTGGCGCGGTCAAGCTGGTTCGCGATATACATCACGATCATCAGCGGCGCGAGCCGCCAGGCGATCCGTTTCATCAAGCGATCGGAAATCGCAGGTTTGCGCGGCCCAAAATCCATGGCTTCCTCCAGAATTACCGTTGCCAAATGCTGTCGAGGATGATTAAGCGCCCTGACCGAGGGTACGACAATGCACGAAAAATATTGACTTTGTGAGCAAACGTCACAGGGTAGAAAGGGCGCGTTCCGCAGGCATGTTGTCGGCCGGGCGAGTGTCTGTGCCGGTCGGGATCATCGGCGGCGCCGCGCGTGCGATCAGGTCTGGGACGCGGTCAACATCCGCAGCTGCTCCAGCAACTTCACTGCTGGGCTAGGCAAAATTCCCTGACGCCGTCGGAAGGCCGTCAACGTGCGGCGTCCCACCAGGCCGGCAATCGTTAGCGTATCGAACACGCCGGCTGCGGCCTCGGTGTCGTACATCGGCGTGGCCATCCAGCTCAGAAATCCCGCGCGCGTCACGAGGCTTTTCAGCACGGTGATCGAGCGCGTCTCGACCGCGATCGGCGGCATGCCGAGCCCGTGCTCCGCAAACACATGTTGCATGTGCTCGAACGGACCCGTGCCGCGCGGCGGCACGCACCACCGCTGATCGAGCGTGTCGGCGAGGCGCAGGTCCGCTTTGCGCCGCAGCGGATGATCGAGCGCGGCGACCACGTAGCTCGTGTCTTCCCACCGGCAATCGGTAATCGCCGTGATCTCGTCCGTGTCGGGCACCGCCATGCTGAGCGCGAGGTCGATCTCGTGCTTCATCAGGCTATCGGCAAGCCGGTCCCACACACCCTCCATGATCTCCACGCGCAGATTCGGCCAGCGCGCGAGCACGCCGCTCACCGCGAGCGGCAGCACGAGCGTGGCGATGCTCGCCACCGCGCCGACACGGATGGTGCCTTTGGCGAGACCGCGCATCGCGTCGATTTCCTCGCGCGCGTGCTCGGCTTCGCGTTGCAGCAGGGTGGCGTGCGGCAGCAGCGCGCTGCCGATCGCAGTAAGCTGCATGCCCTTCGAGTGTCGTTCGAACAGCGGCGCGCCGACCTGATCCTCGAGCCGTTTGATGGTGCGGCTCAGCGCGGGTTGCGTGACGTGCAGCGCTTCCGCCGCACGGCCAAGACTGCCGCTCGCGACGATGGTGGCGAACGCATGTAATTGCTGGAGGTTGAAAGTCATGCTTAAAAGTAATGTCTTTTCTCAAAAAAGGCAATTTCCAATCAACCTCGCGCTTCCGATAATGAGCCATCAAGAAACGGCGCTCATCGACAGGAGAGAAGTATGACCAGCAACGCGCCCCGTTCAGAGGCATCGAGAACCGCCCCATCCGTACCGTTCACGGTGCGCCACGCCGTGATCGATCTCATGCGCCGACTGGGCATGACGTCGGTATTCGCCAATCCCGGCTCGACGGAATTGCCGCTGTTCCGCGATTTTCCGGACGATTTCCGCTATGTGCTGGGCTTGCAGGAAGCCGTCGTGGTCGGCATGGCGGACGGTTACGCGCAGGCGAGCCGCAACGCGTCGTTCGTCAATCTTCATTCGGCGGCGGGCGTCGGCAATGCGATGGGCAACATCTTCACGGCGTTCCGCAACCGCACGCCGATCGTCATCACCGCGGGTCAGCAGGCTCGCTCGATTCTGCCGTTCGACCCGTTCCTCGCGTCGACGCAGGCCACCGAATTGCCGAAGCCGTACGTCAAATGGAGCATCGAACCGGCGCGCGCCGAAGACGTGCCGCTCGCGATCGCGCGGGCTTATCACGTAGCCATGCAGGAGCCGCGCGGACCCGTGCTGGTGTCGATTCCCGTCGACGACTGGGACCGTCCCGCCGAGCCGGTGCCGGAGCGTGTGGTCAGCACGGAAACGCGGCCTGAGCCGTTCGTACTCGCGCAGATCGGCGCCGCGCTCGATGCCTGCGAGCGGCCGGCTTTCGTGGTGGGCGGCGCGGTCGATCGCGCCGGCGGCTGGAACGAAGTGGTGAGCCTCGCCGAACGCCACAACGCCCGCGTGTTCGTCGCGCCGATGACGGGCCGCAGCGCTTTTCCCGAGGACCATCGCCTGTTTGCCGGCTTCTTGCCGGCCATGCGCGAGAAGATCGTCGAACTGCTCGGCGGCCACGATCTGATCTTTGTGATCGGCGCGCCGGCGTTCACGTATCACGTCGAAGGATACGGCCCGCATATACCCGAGGGCGCAACGCTATGCCAACTGATCGACGATCCCGCGATCGCGGCGTGGGCGCCGCTCGGCATCGCGGCGGTCGGCAACATCCGTCTCGGCGTGGCCGATCTGCTGACGCGGCCCGCGCCGAAGTCGCGCGCCTTGCCCGCGCCGCGCCCGGCGCGGCCGCGCGCCGAGCCGTCGCCGTTGATGTCAATCGAGTTCGCGTTGCAGACGCTCGCGGAAGTGCGCGACGCAGACGACATCGTGGTCGAGGAAGCGCCGAGTTCGCGCCCGGCGCTGCAGAACTATCTGCCGTTCACGCACAGCGGCACCTTCTACACGATGGACAGCGGCGGTCTCGGCTACGGCATGCCGGCTGCTGTCGGCGTGGCGCTGGCCAAACCCGGTACGCGGGTGATCGGCCTGCTCGGCGACGGCTCGAGCATGTATTCGATCCAGGCGGTCTACAGCGCCGTGCAGATGAAGCTGCCGATCACCTTCGTGATCCTGAACAATTCACGCTACGCCGCGCTGCAGGACTTCGCGCCTGAGTTCGGCTTCGGTCCCGCCGATCCGGTGCAGGGTACCGATCTGCCTGGACTCGATTTCGTCGCGCTGGCCGCCGGCATGGGCTGCCAGGGCGTGCGCGTGACCGAAGCGGAACGCCTGCACGACGTGTTGCGCGATGCGTTGGCTTCATCGACACCGAGGCTGGTTGAAATCGTGGTGGCGTGAGCTTCAGCGCGAACCACGTACGCACTGATAAAACTTTCCGCAGGAGACAAACGATGCAAAGCATTTCAATGCTGATCAACGGCGCGTCCGTGCAAGCCAGCAACGGCGCGACCTTCGAACGCCGCAATCCGCTCGATGGCGAAGTGGCGACGCGCGCGCCGGCAGCGACCGTCGCCGATGCGGTGGCGGCCGCCGACGCCGCAGCCGCCGCGTTTCCTGCATGGTCGGCCATGGGGCCGAGCGAGCGCCGTGCGTTGTTGATGAAGGCCGCGCACGCCCTGGAAACTCGCAGCGAGGCATTCGCCAAGATGATGGCGGCGGAGACTGGCGCGTCGGCAATGTGGGCGGCCTTCAACGTCCATCTCGCCGCGGGCGGCTTGATCGAGGCGGCGGCGTTGACCACGCAGATCGGCGGCGAACTGATTCCGTCCGACGTCCCCGGCAGTCTCGCGATGGGCGTGCGCCAGCCGGCCGGCGTCGTTCTCGGCATCGCGCCGTGGAATGCGCCGGTGATCCTCGCGGTGCGCGCGATTGCGTTGCCGCTCGCGTGCGGCAATACCGTGGTGCTGAAGGGCTCGGAAGTCTGCCCAGGCACGCACGGCCTGATCATCGAAGTCCTGCAGGAAGCAGGCTTGCCGAAGGGCGTCGTGAACTTCGTCACCAATGCGCCGGCCGACGCGGGTGTGGTGGTCGAAGCGTTGATCGCGCATCCGAAAGTGCGGCGCGTCAACTTCACCGGCTCCACACATGTCGGCAAGATCATCGCGTCGACGTGCGCGCGTTATCTGAAGCCGTCGGTGCTGGAGTTGGGTGGCAAGGCGCCGTTGATCGTGCTCGACGACGCCGACCTGGACGCAGCGGTCGACGCCGCCGCGTTCGGCGCATTCGCCAACTCGGGGCAGATCTGCATGTCGACGGAACGCATCATCATCGATGAGCGGATTGCCGATCGGTTCGTCGCCCAGCTTGCGCAGAAAGCGCGTGGACTGCCGCTCGGGGATCCGCGCAAGGGACCGGTGGTGCTGGGTTCGGTCGTCGATATGAGTACCGTGGAGCGCTGCAATGCGCTGATCGACGACGCACTCGCCAAAGGTGCGACCCTCGTCTGCGGCGGCAAGGCCGACAGCACGCTGATGCCCGCCACGCTACTCGATCACGTGACGCCGGCCATGCGCATCTATGCCGATGAATCGTTCGGGCCGGTGAAGGGCATCGTGCGCGTGCAGGGCGAAGACGAAGCCGTGGCCTGCGCGAACGACAACGAATATGGGCTGTCGTCGGCGGTGTTCAGCCGCGATGTGGCGCGCGCGATGAACGTCGCGAGGCGCATTGAAGCGGGGATCTGCCACGTCAACGGGCCGACCGTTCACGACGAAGCGCAGATGCCTTTCGGTGGGGTGAAAGGCAGCGGCTTCGGGCGCTTCGGCGGCCAGGCGGGGATCGCCGAATTCACCGATCTGCGCTGGATGACGGTGCAGACCACGCCGCGGCATTACCCGTTCTGAAGCGCCGGGCGAAGTAGCTGTAGTTGCGGCTACGGCTACGGCTTTAGCGGAAGCCGCGAGCCCCTAGTGCTTGCAGCGAATCCTCGCATCGAAAAGCCATGCATGCACGTCATGAGTTTTGCGCGAAACGGCAATGTCGAAAGCCGCTTGCGTGCTCGCATACTGACGATGCAGCGTGACCACGACAACATGACGACAACGACGCGTCGAGAAAAGTGCGGCGGCCAGACCGCAGACAAAACAGGAGACAGCTGAATGACAAGTTATGTACCACCAGCCGGCGCGGCGAGCGCGGCAGGCGCCGCCGACGTGCCCCTCGCCGGCCATCAGGCAGGTATCGAAGAGGGCGGTCATACAGTCGATATTGGCCGCACGCTTGACGAAGGTCCCTACACCACGATGCAGAAAATCGTGGTGTTGCTCGCCGCGTTGTCGATCGTGCTCGACGGCTTCGATAGCCAGTTGATCGGTTTCGCGATTCCAGTGTTGATCAAGGAGTGGGGTGTCACGCGTGCCGCGTTCGCGCCGGTGGTGGCGGCCGGTCTGATCGGCATGGGTATCGGCAGCGCCTGCGCCGGTCTGCTGGCGGATCGTTTCGGCCGCCGCTGGGCAGTGATCGGCAGCGTGCTGGTGTTCGGCGCCGCGACCTGCGGCATCTGCTTCGCGCCGGACATCGTGACGATCGCGGTGCTGCGCTTTATCGCCGGTCTCGGCATCGGCGGGGCGTTGCCCAGTTCGACGACCATGACCGCCGAATTCACGCCGGCTCGTCGCCGTACGCTGGCGGTCACCGCGACGATCGTTTGCGTGCCGCTCGGCGGCATGGTCGCGGGGCTGTTCGCGCATGAGATTCTGCCCGCCTACGGCTGGCGTGGCTTGTTCCTGGTCGGCGGCGTGTTGCCGCTGGTGCTTGGCGTCCTGCTGATGTTCACGTTGCCCGAGTCGCCGCGTTTTCTCGCGCGGCGCCCACAGCGGTGGCCTGAACTCAAACGCCTGCTCGGCCGGATGTCGCGGCCGGTGGCGAGCGGCTGCGTATTCGCCGACGCGCGCGAGCAGGCCGCCGAAAAACATACCGGTTTCACCGCATTGTTCCGTGAAGGCCTCGCTCTCGACACGGTGGCGATCTGGGTCGCGTTCTGCCTGTGCCTGCTGGCCGTCTACAGCGCCTTCAGCTGGCTGCCGACGATGCTCAGCACGCAAGGCCTGTCCGTCTCGATCGCGGGGGCAGGACTCACCGCGTACAACCTGGGCGGCGTCGTGGGCGCCTTGCTGTGTGCGGTAGTGATCGCTCGCGGCGGTTCGCGACGGCCGCTGATTCTCTGCAGCGCGGGCGGCGCGGCGAGTGCCTTACTGCTGCTCGGCGTGAATATTTCCGAGCACACCGGCTTGCTGATCTTTGGTCTTGGCGTGCACGGCCTGTTCGTCAATGCGGTCCAGTCGACGATGTTTGCGCTGTGCGCCTATGTTTATCCGACCCGCGTGCGGGCAACCGGCACCGCATCGGCGCTCGCATTCGGCCGGCTCGGTGCGATTGCGAGCGCGTTCGCCGGCGCGGTGGTGATCACGGCCGGGGGCGCATCGTCGTACCTGTGGATGCTCGGCATCGCAATGGCGATCGTGATGATCGCGTTGATGGTAGTGAAGCGTCATATTCCCAAGCCCGGCGTTTGACGAAGCCGGTGTCCCCGGAGGCGGCGAGCGGACGCGGCGTGCCGTTCTCCGCGATCTGAAGCAATCAAACTTGCACCGTTGATGGGTGGCTCGCACAGCGCCGGGGATCGTCATGCCTGTAATTAGTATCGCTACATAAGAAACGCCTCGTATGACGTGCGCGTGGCGCGCTGCGCGCCAACGCATGGATTCATACGAGGTACTCATCAAGGAGAAGCGGAGAACATGAAAAACAAACTCGCATTGGGCGGTGTGCTGCTCGGGATCAGCGCTACATCGTTCGCGCAGAGCAGCGTGACGTTGTATGGGATCATCGATACGGGCATTGAGCTGGTGACGCATGCGAACGCGGCGGGCGATCGCGTTGTGCGCATGCCGGGCATTACCGGCGAATTGCCGTCGCGTTGGGGCATTCGAGGCAAAGAGGGATTGGGCGGCGGCCTGTCAGCGGTATTCGTGCTGGAGAGCGGCTTCAATACGAAGGGCGGCACGCTCAATCAGGGCGGACGGATGTTCGGACGGCAGGCCTATGTCGGATTGGAGAGTCCATATGGCACGCTGACTTTCGGCCGGCAGTACACCATGACTTACTGGGCAATACTGGATTCCGATCTGCTCGGTCCAGACATCTACGGCGGAACTGGATCATTCGATCAGTACATGCCGAGCGCCCGCAGCGACAACACGATTGTGTATAAAGGCACCTTTTCGGGCTTCACGTTCGGCGCGACTTATTCGTTCGGTCGCGATTCGGCGGGCACCGGTAATTCGCCGGGGCAGGGCACGTGCGCCGGGTCGATTCCGGGCAGTTCGCAAAGCTGCCGCGAATGGTCGGCCATGCTGCGTTACGACATGAACGGCTATGGCGTTGCGGGCGCCTACGACGAACAACGCGGGGGCCCGGGCGCGGCTGCAAACCTGTATGACGGCACGGCACCCTTCGCGTTGACCGACTCGGGCGACAAGGACGTGCGGATGCAACTCAACGGCTACGGGCACATCGGCCCGGTAAAGCTAGGTGCGGGCTGGCTCGGACGTCACGTCGAAACCGTGTCCCCGGCGTTGCCGGACGTGCGCTCGAATCTGTACTACCTGACGGCGGCATATGACCTGATGTCCGACCTTATCGTCGACGGTGGCGTGTACCGCATCGTCAATCGGGCCGACGACACGCGAGGCACGATCACCGCGCTACGCACCACCTATCTGCTGTCGAAGCGCTCCGCGGTCTACCTGCAGGGCGCGTATCTGTTCAACAGTCCTCATGCCGCGTACACCGTGAGTCAGGGCGGCGGGGGCACAACGCCGGCGCCGGGGATCGGGCAGCTTGGTGTCATGGCAGGTATCCGCCACTCGTTCTGAGATACCGGTTCGCGGACCTCATAGAGGGGAGCGGCGCTAACAGATCCAGAGGTCGGTCATCAACGGCGGGATGCGCGGTCGCAGCGTGGATAGTGCCGGGCTTGGCGCGCGCGGAATGACAAGTTGTCCATCGCAAAGCCGGTCGGACGTGAAGAGGGGTCTTTCACCCTTAGTTACGCGGGCGACCGGCATACGGCCCGCTGTCCTGATGCTGTCCACTGCCGACGATCCTTGCACACGCTCCACGCGGTTGCCCACCAGTCCATATCCGGCACCGGTCTGGCCTTGATAGTAAATCCACCAGCGACCCTCCTCGAATTTCATGAAAAGCAATGCGCGAGGCGACTCGGGCGTCCCGTAGCCCTCATGTGTCAAGGCGCCGGCCAGCTCGGATTGACTGGAGCGCTTGCCGTTATATTCCGATTGAAAGTAGCCGCCGCCGCCCGTCACGTGATAAACGCGGTAAGTCCTGTCGTCTATCTGATCAACGAGTAGCGAACAACCGGAGAAATCGGGTGTAAAGACAAATTTTTTTTGCGCTGGCGAGTACCGGTATGTCGCAAGAACTGCCTTGTGGCAGCCAGTAAGCGGGAATCGGGTCGTCGTCAGACGCGGCGTTCGTCGGTTCGATCCTGACCACTCCGAGTTGCCCGCCTTCCATTCGATGCAAATCGATGGCATTGACCTGATCACGAACCGTAAATACGCCTGCGGTGGTCATGTAGTTTTGCGTTACGAACGCTCTTGTGTCTTGCAGAAAAAAGCGATTTATCCCGTTGGCCATGAAAGCTCCTGTCGTCCTGTCGTCCTGTCGGCTTGGAGTGACGCGTTGTCCGACGTCGGCCAAAGCTCGCTGGCTATCGGCCCTGGACCACGTGCGCCTACTTGAAAGCAGAACAACTCGGCGCACCGGTTTATTCCAGCAGTGCGAGCCTCAACGCGGAAGTCGACGCTAACTCTCCATCCATCACGGACATGCGAGTAGTTCCGGCGAGCAAAGAGAATTCCTGCGCGCCGGCGGACGACGAGAAATGATTACCCGCAGATCAGAAGCAGTGCCGGCAAGGAGGCGAAGATCGAAAGAGTGTCCCTGGCAAGACTGCTTCTGTTTCGGACCATCGCACGGAGACGCGATTTGTTCGAGAGACGGCCGTCAATTAACTCGAGGTCGTCGTTGGGTGCTGCTTTGCATCGTCAGTTATTTCGCTGGATCACTTGAGGTTGAGGTACCAGCGAACGGGGAGCGAGGCATCGGTGTGCCGTCCACAAAAGCAGTCGCGCAGCGCACGGCAAACTCATAAGCACAGTTCTGACTTGCGAACTGCCCAAGATCACCCAATGAGGTGGATTCGCCGTCTTCCTTCAAGATGCAGGCGCGGGCGACGAACGTGTTGCCGTATCTTATGCTCGACGGCTGAATCGCCGCGCCACGGTGATATAGAACCACAGGTGCCCCCTTCGACACGTCAACAATGGAAAGGGTAGTGTAATGTTGTCAATTCCGAAGCTGTTGACCGTTACCTTTCTCCACGGAACGCTTAAATGTGACGAAAGATGGGGAATGGCGCTTGAAATATTTGCTTCACATGGACTGGTGAGCGTTCCGCGCAACGTTTTTATGGGTTACCCACGTAGGTCTCACGAAGGCTTCAACGTGCTTTCGATGCTCTGGTTCGAGTCAGCGCAGCCAAAAAGGAAACTAAGATAATGAGGGCCTCACAGCGCAACTTTCGGGGCTAGTCTCCAAGGTGCCGGCGGCGAACCGGAGATGAGTTATGCCCGAAGAAGTCCAGTACAGTCACTCGACCGACATCCCTGGTTTGATCCTTAGCACGGCCCGGTTTGCCGAGTTTCGCTTCGAACCGCACTATCATCTCGACTGCCATATCGCACTCATTGCCGACGGAGTGCAGCGTCAATCATTCCGTGGGGAATCCCTGTTGCTTACGCGTGGCGCAATTCAGCTTATGCCTGCAGGCGAGGTTCATGACGGTATTGCGGATGCCGACGAGTCGTACACGCTGCAAACGTTTCGACTGTCGGCCGCGTTGCTGAATGGATTCGGGGAGGAAATCACGGGCAAGCACTATTTCCCCTCTCAGGCCGCAGTGGTGCTGCAAGATAGCCGCCTCGCGGATCACTTGCTCAAAATGCACTCAAGCCTTCAGCAGGGCATGAACGATCCAATCATGAACGAAACGCACGTTCTGGAATTGCTGGAGTCACTGTTTGCCCGCTTGAAGCAACCCTCCCCGCAAGCTATCTCCGGTGCCTTGTCGTCTCAGCAACTGCGACTTGTTCGGGAATTCGTCGAGGCGCATATTGCCGACAAGATCGTTCTGGAAGATCTGTCTCTTCTTGTCGGCCTCGATCGATTCCGGTTCTTGAAACTGTTTAAACGCACTATCGGCATGACGCCTCACGCCTGGTTACTGCGCATGCGGCTGGAAAAGGCGGTGGCGTTGCTCAACGCGAACAGGAACATGCCGATCACTGAAATTGCACACGCCGTTGGCTTCTTTGATCAAAGCCATTTCACGCGCGCGTTTCGCGAGGCGTACGGCGTGACTCCCGCTCGCTTCTGACGGTGGCGCAGCAATTTTTTACAAGGCGGTTTGGTGACAGATTGGTAGCCTTCGGTTTCTGGCCTCGCGCCCATCCGGCGCGGCCTCCATCTAAGGCAGAAGCACCGAATGACTACTTTCAGCTTTCTCGACGACTACAGCGAAGGCGCACATCCTGACATCCTCCACGCGCTGACGGACTCCAACTACATCCAACAGGCAGCTTACGGAGAAGACTCGTACTCCGCCGAGGCAACGACCCGGATCAAGGCCTGCTTGGGCGACACGTTCGACGGAGCGATCCACTACGTCGCAAGCGGGACCATGGCCAATATCGTTTCGATATCCAGCTGCCTGCGTCCGCACGAAGCCGTCATTGCAGTGGACTCCGGACATATCGTAGTTAGAGAGGCTGGTGCTATTGAGGCCACTGGGCACAAACTCATCGTCGTTCCCGCTGTAGACGGGAAGCTCACGGCCGCCACTATTGAGGCCGCGCTTGCCAGCAATGCTCATTTTCCGCATATGGCAAAGCCTCGACTTATCTATCTGTCGAATGCAACCGAAATTGGCACCGTCTACTCCCTTGCGGAGTTGCGGGAGATATCGGCGCTCGCAAAGGAACGAGGCCTCATTCTATTTCTCGATGGCGCGCGACTGGGCGCGGCATTGGCGTCGAGCAAGAGCGACGTGACATTGGCCGATATTGCGTGCCTCGTTGACATTTTCTGGATCGGCGGAACCAAGGTAGGTGCGCTTCTGGGTGAAGCAATTGTGGTTTGCAATGCTGCGTTGACGGAGGATTTTGCCTTTCATGTCAAGCAACGCGGCGGCATGTTAGCCAAAGGGCGGCTACTGGGTATCCAGTTTCAGGAACTATTTGGCGGCAAAAATCTCTTCCTCGAAAATGCAAAGCACGCCAATGCCATGGCGGCAAAGCTCGCCTCTGGGATCGTGTCTGGCGGTTACGCTCTCGAGGCGGAAACGGCTACGAATCAAGTATTTGCAATGTTGCCCGATTCTGTCATTTCCGCTTTGAAGCGGCGCTTTGCTTTCTACGTTTGGCGAAAGTCGGATAACGATCATTCTGTGATTCGCCTGGTCACGTCCTGGGCCACACAAGAACACCAGGTCGACGCGTTTTTGGCTCGGCTCGCGCAACTTTGAAGGCAGGCCGATGGCTGCCTTTTCGTTTACCCCCAGCCCCTGGTTTATTCCGCGAGGTACGCTATGGGTAGATTGTGACCGGTATCTGGAGGCACTCCATGCAGGAACAGAACATACGTGAAGCCCTGAATGCGCACTGGCGCGCGTCGGCAGTCGGCGATCTCGACGCGGAACACGCCATTTACGATGACGATGCCATCTGTGACTATCCCCAATCAGGTGAACGGATCCTCGGGCGAACTAATTTGCAGGCACTGCGGAGCCATCATCCAGATAAGCCGTCAGGTTTCGATGTCAGGCGAATTCAAGGGGAAGGTAATCTCTGGATCACGGAATACACCATCGCCTACAAGGGGCGAGCGGCTTGCACGGTAAGCATTATGGAGTTCCGCAATGGCAAGGTCGTTCACGAGACCCAGTATTTTTCTGATCCCTTTGAGGCACCGGGTTGGCGGAGCCGATGGGTTCAGCAGATCGCGTGACGTCGCCTTGCGCGGTTCGCTAACAGGACCTCGCGGCGAAACTGATTGACTTTGCGGCATTCCCCCGTACAATGAATTTTGTTGCAGCGCAGCAATCTACCTTTCGCCCCCGTCGCGCGCGGTTTTGTTTTCACTCAGAGCCCTCGCACTCTTGCCGCCTTACCCTTACGGAGCAGTGATGAGCACTCTTATTCCCCAACAATTGGTAGCCGCCCAGCAGTCCGGCCTGGACACATTTTTTGGCTTGGCGAACAAGGCATTTGAAGGCTTCGAAAAGCTGGTCGCATTGAATTTGCAAGTCAGCAAGGCCGTTCTCGCCGAAAACCAGGCAATCCTCGCCAAAGCCCTTTCATCCAGCAACCCGGGTGAGCTGTTCGCACTGCAAGCGAGCCTTTCCCAGCCTGCCGCGGAAAAGCTGGTCGCATACGGCCGCCATGTTCACGAAATCGTGTCCGGCGTTCAGAGCGAAATCTCAGCCGTCGCGACAGCACAGGGCCAGCAGTTCCAACGGGACGCACAAGGGTTCGTCGAGAACCTCCAGAAGAACGCGCCGGCAGGAAGCGAGTCAGCTGTTGCCGCGTGGAACTCGGTTTTGTCGGCAGCCAATGCGACCTACGAATCGGCCAACAAGGCTGCAAAACAGTTCGTGTCGACAGTGTCCACGGTTGAGTAAAACTCATCGTCTCACTTAGATCTTCTGCGTCAGCGAATGCGAACTTCGGTTCGCATTTCTTCTTTCTGAACTGGATCTGTCCAGAAGCGAAGAATGCTGCGAATGGTTGCGCTGGAGGAGTCCCCGCTCTGGCCAGGACGAAATGAACGGACACATTGCAATGGACGACCGATTTGATAGACGAGAACTGCTCCTTCATCTTGGTGACATTCTCGACGCTTTGAACTGTTTAGCGAGGACGAATGAACCGGGCGCATTGGTGGCGCATCTTATGCAGGGAAACGATTCATTGCAGGACTTCGAGTTCCTTCGGACGCTTGCGCCAGAAATGACGGTGGCCGAGTTCATCAAAGGCGCTGCAAGCGCATTCTTCCCATGGCCAGCAGAGTTGCTCGAGGCAGAACTCAATCGGGACGGACTCGCGTCGACGGTTCAGCACAACCTCTTTGGCGGCAATCCCGATGGCTGGAACGCGTATATCAGCGGTGTCCAGAAGAAAGTGAAGTGGTTTGGCGCCGGACTTGCGAATATGAACAAGAACGCTCCGGCTGAAGCGTCGCGCGATGTCACTGACGCGGCGACTCTAGTCGAGGCGCCGGTTATGGGCGTGGCGACAGTGGATGTGCTTAACGAAAAGAGAGGTTGGCCTTGGCCCGAACCGAGGTCAACGTCGTGAAGCGTTCAGTTCGTGGCCTACCCCGCCTGGTCAAGGTTCTCGAGCGCTCAAACCCGGATTGCAACGTTTATTCCGCCCGCTCCTGAAGCAGGCGGAAGTTTCGCATTTCAAAAGAACTCCGCTAACGGGACATACCCGGACCTTAAAGGATGAAAGGGACCCGGCCAGCCCGGCCAGGGACACCGGTCCCTTCCCGATGCGAGCGAGCAGTACCGTCAGTTATTGACTCGCGCGCCGTCAGCTGGCTTCTAGCTGCCCCCGAAAAAAACGTTGCATTGTGGGTCCACCCTACACGGCCTGGCATGTTTCGCGCCGCTTTGGACTCTTGTATCAGGTGTGCCGCCGTAGGACTCCATGCCCGTACTGGGCGAAGAAGAATCGGCCTGAGCCGCGGCGTTCTGCTGTGAGGTGGGTTGCGCAGCGTCGGGCGTGCTTTGCGCATATGCAAACCCGGCCATGACAAACAACCCGAAAGCAGAAGCAACCATCAGTCGTAATTTCATGTTGGCTCCTTAATCTAGGTTGAATTTTTCATCCACGTCATTCGTTGTTCGCGTGTCCCGCTGTCGAAATCCATACAGGATGTGCGGATGCGAAGCCGTCTTCGGGTCCGCGGGCCAATCGCCCGAGGCCAAAGTTTTAGGTAATTGGGAAGATATGAAGCGCAGTACGCCGAGCGAAAGTCTATGGACGCAAGATGGCGTGCGGACAGCTAATGCCAATGGATTTTATGGACCCATCGACACGAATAGTCGCCCCTGCAATTACGTTATAGGGCGCAGGAAGACGAAACGGAAGTGAATGTTTAAATCGAGCGCATCCACACGACACGGAAGCAACTGTCCGTTTCGGTTTGAAAGAGAAGGGCGCTTCGTCGGATAGCTGCCCTACGCCCCGCGTTGGTTGTCGTTCGGAGAGCGTCTCCGGCAAGTCGTGATACGCATCTTTTTTGATGCTCTGCCATTAAAGCGAGCCGGCGTTCAGCGAGGCATATCACACAACCGTCTGCAACTCGCACATGAGTACATGTCCGGCGAGTTAGCCGGTTTTGCCACGCGGCCTGCAACAGTGTTTTCAGGAATCGCACATCGACGCAAGTCTTGCTCGACATGATACTTGCCACATCCGAATTGTTGGGTGGCGGGGCGCGTCGGCGAGACGACAGGAGACCGCTACGAGACTATCGAGTCGAAGGGGAAACGACATGGATGAGCAAAAGCGCCAAAGCATGATTGCATACCTGCGTCGCAAGATGGCAACGGTTGGCATCAAGTTGGGCGATCTCGCGGCGGCAATCGCCGAGGACAAGGCGCGCCAGAAGTCGGCACGATACCGCAGCGCTTTCGGCGACACCTGGGATGGTAAGGGTGAACTGCCGCAGTGGCTGAGACAAGCCACGAGCGCCGGACAGTCGCTGGCGCACTTTGCTGTTGAGAAGTCGTCGAGGTCGGCTAGCGCCGGACGTCCGGCCATTGACTGGAGTCGCGACCCGTTCGCTGGCACGCGACTGGCGACAGTTCGGCCATCGTAAGCTGACGGCTAACAGCCTGTAGAACACGGGTGCATCGCTATTGGCGTTCAATGCGAATGGCCGTGGCCTCCTCCGCCGCCGCCCCTGTAATAGCCGCCGCCCATACCGTGCCCTGGGTATCCGTGGCCACCCCAGCCGCCATGACCGCCCCAACCGCCTCCATATCCGTGCCCCCAGTAGCCGTGGTGTCCCCAGTAGCCATATCTGCCGCCTCCATAACAGCAGCCGCCCCAATAGCCGAAACTCAGTGACACCGATGGTCCCCACCACGCGGGCCACCCGTAGTACGGATACGCGACCGGATAATACGCCGGCGCGACGAAGACGGGCACGGCTGGTGCGATATAGGCGTTCGTCGATGCAGTCGCATCTGACGCTGCCGCTGCGTCGGCCGTTGAGAAAGGATATTGCTGCGGCGCGCCCGCGGTTGGCACGTCGCCATACGGAACATAACCATAGGGCACGTAGTAGTAGCAACCGGACAAAGCGGCGGACAGGACCACCAACACAACGGCGCCGCCCGCGCGCGACGTTGCGTCCACCGTTTTCATGAGGTGCTCCAGTGTCTGACGCGACGCAGCATGCGCCGCGGCCTCAAGCTTCAATACAGTTAGCTTACTCCAGCAAACAGGATGCCGATGCACCTCGTAGCTCAAGGACATTTCGCATTGGGTTGCTGCCGCCGGAAACGGCGACGAAAGATCGGCTATTCACCGGTAGGGGCCACGAGGCTAAAACGCCGCTTCATGATTGCTCCCTTTCGAACGGAAACATCAGGCTGGTGATGGATAAGGCGAAACAGGCCGTACTTCCTTGGAGACACCATTCTCGGCGCTTTGTCGTACAAATCTCTTCCGGCGGCAACCGACTCCTCGTCATCGAACCTTCACACATAGACGGGACAATCGCACCACTGAGAGAACGGGGTGTTGCCACCCCAAAAAATGATATGCAAATCCAGCCGAGCACACCGGCCACCAGAATCAGCTTTCATCGAGGGTATGGTCTTCGCGCAAGTACGACGCCGACCGGCGATGGCTTGCATTCCGCGGACCTCGTTATCGAACCACCAGGACGGCCGCCGCAAGCGTTCAACTCGCTGGATCTGTTCTATGACCACGAACAGGCGATAAGCTACGCCACTGTCTGGGGGCGTATTTGGGTCGACTCGAGGGCTTAAACCCCATTTCTTTCTGAGCGTGCTTGTCGCGCTTGCCCAACGTCGAGTCTTTCAGGAGACGAAGCGCAGTGCCGACATCGCCTTGCCGGAAGAAACAAGCCGGTAAGCCGAGGCCGGACGAATCGCGCCATCGCGCTCGACGGGTAGCGCCGGATATCCCGCGGAAAAACCAGGGCAGGCCGCTAGTGTCGTGTGCTGTCTGGCAAGGACCGAAGCATTGCGGTAATGCTCATCTCTTCGTGCAGATCTGGCCAGTACAACTGCTGGCGATCCAAAGAGATTGCAAAATTCCCGCGCTCCGCTGTTGTAGCTGCCTGCAGGATAGGAAACCAGCCAAGCGGAAATTCAACGGCTTGGCCGTCGGACAGGTCGACAAACAGGTGCCCACTGTCGAAATGCACACTTACCGCTCCAGAGTCCATGGCCGCCTCCTGAATGACAAGCAACTTAAAGATAGGCCCGTGCAAGACGCCATACAAGAAAGAATGCTGGAATGCAGGCGTGCGCCGAGGTTGGGACTGAAGTGATGCGACGCTATCGGGTCCTGCCTTTCCTCTCACGGCGATTGGCAAGATATAGAAATCCGCGCTGGTTCAAAGGGAAATCAGGCGGCCAATTCTTGTAGTTTTCCAAAGGTTCATCCTGCCTGTTCTGGCCAGCACGACTTAGCTCCGGCGCAATTGCAGCCGCGAACTCAATCCGGTTGGACTCGGCTTACACTGCTCGGCAATTCGACAAAATCCTCCGTCTTGTCCAATGCATTCATCGCGTCGATCAGGGCGGGAGGCGGGCAAATCAGTTTGCGCTTTTCCAGATCGAGCCAACCGCCCGCCGATGTTACGCGGGCCACCAGCTTGCCCTCGCGTAGAAATTCATTGCGCAGCAACATACGGCTTCCATCGGCCGATAGGCCAGCGAGCGCAAAGCTCACCATGACCCGATCAAGCAGATGGATCTCGCGAAAATATTCAATCTCGTCCTTCATCACGACCGGTCCGATGCGCAGCTTCACGAACTCCGACATCGAAAAACCCTGTTTCGAGAAGTACAGCATCCGCGCATCGACGGACTTGTCGAGATAGGCGGTGTTGCGCATATGCGAGTTGAAATCCATATCGCCCCAGCCGGCGAAGAGTTCGGTCTCAAACATAGTGTGGCCTTACGATAGGGGTTGCGTGATAACTTCCTGCCAGTGTTGCCAGCACGGTTCAACGCAGAATATCAGGGATGGGCCGCAAGGATGCGCGCGCCTGCCAGTTGGCGATGGGCGGTACTTACGCTGAAGCTCTCGAGCCGTCACCGTTAAATCGAGCGCTATGACTGGGTGTCGTTCAGATGACGTGGTCGTTAGCGCGGGTAAAATGCTTCGACCGCAACGCTGACCTATTGATAATATGAACCTCGGACGGATCGACCTTAATCTATTGCGAGTATTCGACGCGGTGTTTGAGGATCGCAATTTGGTCCTTGCTGGAAAGCGGTTGAATTTGAGTCAGTCTGCCATCAGTCATGCACTCGGGCGGTTGCGGGACGCACTCGAGGATGACCTGTTCGTGCGTACGTCCAAAGGCATGGAGCCGACAGCCCGCACAGTCGCGATCGCGGCCCCGGTGCGCAATGCACTCCAACAGATTCAGGTAGCGCTCGGCGACGAGCCGTTCCGGCCCGAGGTTGCCGAGCGCGAGTTTGTCGTCGCGGCGAACGACTACATCACGATGCTTCTTCTCGGCCGCCTCAGTCAGAGGCTCGCCGCTGAAGCGCCAATGGTGAACCTTGTCATACGACCGTCCACCCGCTTGGACCTGGCCGGGCAGATCGACATCGGTCGGATCGACATCGCCGTTGGAGTCTTTGCGGAGGTGCCGTCGCGTTTTCAGTCGGCGCTGATATGGCAACAGAGAGACGTGCTGGTGATGCGCCTGGATCATCCCATCGGCGAGCGGGCCGTGACTCACGACGATCTGTTGATTTATCCACTTCTCGCTGTCTCGCTCGGCGGCCCGGAAGAGGGCGCCGTTGGCGGCTTCATCGTTGAACGAGGTCTGGCGCGACAATCGGAAATGTTCGATCGGCAAGCATTGGAAGATGCATTTGCAGAGGGGCCGGCGCGACCCCGGCTGAGGGTGGCTGTGGCGCATTCGTTGGCAATCCCCGCGTTGCTCCGTCACAGCGAAATGTTCGCCATCGTACCTTCTCCGTTGGGACGCGAGCTCGAACGCTACGGCGAGCTGAAGACGCGGGCGACGCCTTACTCGTGTCCGGAGTCTTCGGTCAGAGCGGTGTGGCATGCGCGAAATGCGCACGATCCGGCCCTACAGTGGCTGCGGTCCCAGATACTTGACGTCGGCAGACAGGTGCGAAGCTAGGTAATCCCGTTTTATTCAAGACCGTCTTGAAGACTCTTCACCGCGCGTGGGATTCGGGCTGTGCCATCATGCAGACACTATGCATACAGACATCCTTGAAGCCGCGGAGACCGGTCATCAAATGCATTCGGACGCCCACGTTTTTGATTCGGTTATTCGATCTCGGAAAGCCGTTCGCGTTTTTCGTCCAGATGCAGTCTCCCAGAAAGACATCGCTGACATTCTTGATGTCGCTCGCACGGCGCCTAGCAACTCGAACATGCAACCATGGCGGGTGCATGTCTTTAGCGGAAACCCGAAGGAGTCGCTGAGTGAAGCGCTTTTGTGCGCTCACCTGGCGGATTTGCATCCACCGCTCCAGCATATCCCCGATCCCATGCCGGAGGAGTATCGCCCCATGCAGGAGGCGTTCGGTGCCCGATACTATGGTGCGCTTGGGATCGACAAGGCGGACGTCGCTGCCCGAGCACTGGCCACTGGCCGTAATTTTGGTTTTTTTGGGGCGCCAGTTGGTCTGATCTTCAGCGTCGACGCGAGACTGACGAAGTACAGCTGGCTCGACTACGGCCTTTTTCTACAGACGATCATGCTCGCCGCACGCGCGCGAGGTCTGGATACATGCCCGCAAGTGTCGTTCGCCCGCTATCAGGCAATCATTGCGGAACATCTCTCACTCGATCCCGGTTTTGACGTCGTGTGCGCCATGTCGCTGGGTTACGCAGATCAGGATTCAGTGGTCAACAGACTCGCTATTCCACGCGAGAAGGTCGAAAGCTTTACAACGTTTGTCGGATTCGATGAAGCGTTGTAGTCAAGATCGCAGTTATTGTTCGAATGACTAACTAGTTATGAATTTCGGAATGCACGTTCGTCGCCGTCGCGATACGAGCATTAGCGTTGCCGTAGAACTCGCGAGACGCGACCGGCGGCCGAAAGTGTTTATGCGCGCGATCGCAGCTCATCTGAATACGCGGATCGGATCAGCTAGCGCCTGTTCGGTTAACTTTACCTCAACCTTCTGACTTGGCTACGTACAGAATATGACTGTGAAAATACTCGCTTTTTGTGGGAGTTCCCGCAGCGCGTCCCTTAATCGAAAACTGTTGGAAATAGCCGCATCTGGGGCGACAGCGGATGGAGCAGAGGTGACTTTTATCGCTCTGGCGGACTATCGCCTGCCAATTTACGACGCTGACATCGAGCTTGAGCATGGCGTACCTGAGCAAGTTCGAGCGCTCCAAGAATTGTTCGCCACACATGACGCGCTGCTGGTCGCTTCGCCCGAGCATAACGGCGGCTACACTGCGTTGCTCAAGAACGTGCTTGACTGGGTAAGCAGACCGACCGCGGCTGGAAAACCTGGCCTGACGCTCTTTGCGGGTAAGGTGGCAGCGGTCGTCTCGGCGTCACCGGGACCAATGGGCGGCGTTCGGGCAACGCTTGGGATGCGCGGTGTTCTTGAGAAGCTGGGCGCGATCCTGATCCCGCAGGGGTTTTCGCTGGGTTCTGCTCATCAGGCATTTGCCGAACATGGTGGCCTTGCCGATGAGAACACGGACGCCGAAGTTCGACGCGTGGGTTTTAGTCTCGTTCGCGTGACGAAGCAACTGGTCACAATCTGATCGTCGATGCCCGGGCGCAGCGCTACGCACCCGGTACATGCTGTTCATGACGTCGCGAAGCCTTATGGCGGCAATTGGAACCCCCAAGCAAAGCGAACCGTGGATTCCGAAGCAGTGAGGTTCGGTAATATTGCGTGTTATTCGCGCCTATGACACTACGACTTCTGGATTGAAGAGAGGTCGGTGTCGACGGGGCGAGAACGCGGGACGCGCCGTTACCAGCGCGTCCCGCACCTGATCAGTTTGCGTCGGGCGCCTTGACGTTGTACGCGATGCGCCCTGCAGGCAGAAAAAACAGAGCGATAATTGCACCGCCCTTTGTTTCTGGATAATGATGACTGCCCGGTGCCGGCGCAGTCCAGCCGCCATAACACCAGCCATTCGGGCCGGCGAGGGCCGCACCTTCGTTCAGCGACACCACCATGTTGAATTCGCCGTACGGGTGGGCGTGGTAGTCACCTCGGAAGCTTCCCTCAGGGTTGTTCTGATCATTGCCGGTGCTGTCCATATAGACAGCTGTAATGCTGAATCAAAAGGTCTCTTCGGAGGGCTCGACAAGACGTGCGCGCCGGTACTTGCGCCCGGATATCTCGACGTTTGCTGCCCAGCCTTCCTCCACCACGCCAATCGTGATCAGCCGTTTCAGATCCTGATAGAACTCGCTCGACGTGCCGTATTTGTCGTTGAGCCACTGTTCGACCTCGTTACCGGTAGTCAGGTCCTTCACCTCTTCAAGAAAGGGCAGACATTTGCCTATCAGTTCGTCTCTACTGCTCGGAATGTTAGCTGGTGACAAATTGGTCCTCACTAGTTTCAAGAGTTGCCTGTGCGACCCGCATCTATGTCGCCGCAACGGAAATGGCCGATATCGTCTGTCGGCGTATCACAAAAGCGCTACGGTCACGATGCCACATCGTTGATCGAGGACGAAGGGGAGAGTTTTCAATACCACATTGCATGGCGTTCAAGTAGCACGCACTGGACGAATGCCGGCCAAGACGCAGGAGACGACACGGCTTACTTCGTTCAATAGGGATATGAATACAATTCAGTTCGAAGTTCGAGGCGACCCGCGATTCTCTTTTGAATGCGATAGTGCAAAAAAGTAGCCGTGCAGCATCCCGCAGGAAGAAAAGTATGTGAGTCTGTGCGGCGGCAGAATTTAAATTCTTATACATGACTGAAGAGCCAGCTCGGATTTGCGTCGCCCCGTGTTGTTGCTTTTTATTTTCGACCATAACCTCAAAACCAATGATCCGTACCACAGAAAGTACTTGGTACGACGAAACGAATAAACATTCATTGGGAAGAGTATGAGGCGTGGACTGGCAGCGGTGTTTGGTTTCGGAATGGTGAGTGCATCGGCTTTCGCACAAAGCAGCGTCACACTGTATGGCTTGATGGATACCGGTATCGAGTACGTGTCTCATGCAAACGCTGCGGGGGACCACGTCATCCGCATGCCTTCCATGCGGCTGGTTGATGGATCGCTTTAATCCCTGACGAGTAGTCGCCCTGGCGTTTCTGTTGCTGGGTGCGGCTGTCTGTGCAATGGGGCAAGGGGCAGTCGATGTTCAGTTGCTTGGGATCGCGACTTTCGTCGCGGGTGTCTGCATGACGGGCGCGCAGATGTCGATGCTCGCCCTCGCGGCGCTGTTCTATCCCACACACGGTCGGGCGTCAGGGGTAGCGTGGATGCTGGGCATCGGGCGCTTGGGCGGAATTCTCGGTGCGCTTGGTGGTGGAGCGCTCTCGGCGGCGGGCTTCAGCATGATCACCATTTTGACGTCGATGGCCGCGCCCGCAGTTATTGCGGCCATGGCATTGCTGGTCGCGGTATCGGCCAGTAAGAAGCAACGAAACTTGCCGGCCGCGATTGTGGATTCGCGTCTGGGAGGTTCCGCGATAGCCGAACGCCGGACCGCTACACGCTCCGGACACCCGGTGACCTCGTCGAACATCTTCTGAACAAACGTCATGCGCGAGCTGTGTTGAACGGCGCACAATGATTGAACCCACGGGTGCCTGCACCGCAGGTGTGAAGGTGCGCATCACTCGCCAGCGTACGGTCGGAAAATCGCCCGACACAGTGGCGCGGACATAGCAGCCGAAGTAACGCCCGGCCGCCCGTGGCATTTCACGCTACGCCGCGCCCGCCCCGCGCCCTGCGTGTGCCAACGCCAGCGCCAGCCTTGCCCCCACCTCGGCATTGTGTTTCACGAGCGCGATGTTCGTTGCGAGGCTGCGGCCACTTGTCAGTGCCTTGATGCGAGCCAGCAGAAAGGGTGTCACGGCCTTACCCGTGATTCCTTGCGCCGTGGCCTCGGCGAGCGCCTGTTGGGTCAGCGCATCGATCTCTTCGAACCTCATCGCTGCCGCTTCCGGCACCGGCGTGCTCAGTACCACGCCGCCCACGAGGCCCAGGTCCCACTTGGCGCGGATGAAGCGTGCCTGCTGCGCCGCGTCGTCCAGCCTGAAGTCCGAGCGAAAGCCGCTGTCGCGCGTGTAAAAGGCGGCGAAATTGTCTTGCTCGCAACTGAGTACCGGCACGCCGTGGGTTTCCAGGTATTCCAACGTGAGCCCGATGTCCAGGATGGATTTCGCGCCGGCGCAGACCACCGCCACCGAGGTCTTCGCCAGTTCCTGCAGGTCGGCCGAGATGTCGAAGGTTTCCGGCGCGCCCCGGTGCACGCCGCCAATGCCTCCGGTAACGAAGACCTCGATCCCGGCCAGGGCGGCGCATATCATCGTGCCTGCCACTGTCGTGGCGCCAGGCTCGCCGCTGGCCAGCACGGCTGGCAGATCGCGGCGGCTGACCTTGTGTACCCGGTCCGAGCGGCCGAGCAGTTCCAACTCCTCGTCCGCAAGGCCGATGCGGATTCGCCCGCCGATCAATGCGATGGTCGCGGGCTCGGCGCCCAGCTCACGGATCAAGGCCTCTACTTCGCGCGCGGTGCGAACGTTCTCTGGATAGGGCATGCCGTGAGCGATGATGGTCGATTCCAGCGCCACGAGCGGCCGGCCGGCGGCCTGTGCCGCGGCCACAGGTGCGCTGCGGGTCAACCACGAGTGTGCGAGATTCGCAGCCATATGGATGTTTCCGTCAGGGCGATTCGCTCAAGTATGCAACACGGGGCGCGTCCGTGGTTCACGCGCTGCAGCGCGATGGCGCCTATCATTGAGGTTCAGTCTGGCCGCCGTTGCCGGGACCGGTCGCCGAAGCGGGATTGTGCACGTGGCGCACGGTGTTCCTGATGAAACAGGACAGACTTTCATCTGCAGAACATGTTGGATGGTCGATGTCGAGTCGGGAGGTTCCATGCCACCGCTACGCGCAATCAGTCTTCTCCAGTCGAAGGAAGGTGCCCGGCTCCATGGTCCGGAGATCGATCGCTGGCGCCGCTGGGGACCCTATCTGAGCGAGCGGCAATGGGGCACGGTTCGCGAAGACTACAGCGAATACGGCACCGCCTGGGACTACTTTCCGCACGATCATGCGCGCAGCCGCATGTACCGCTGGGGTGAGGACGGCATTGCCGGATTCGGCAACGACCCGCTCGACTGGTGCGTATCGCTCGCGCTCTGGAACGGGCGCGATTCGATCATCAAGGAACGGCTCTTCGGCTTGACGAATGAGGAAGGCAATCACGGCGAGGACGTAAAGGAGCTTTACTTCTATCTCGACGGCACACCGACGCATTCGTACATGAAGATGCTGTACAAGTATCCTCACGATGCGTATCCGTATCAGGATCTGATCGACGAAAACCTGCGGCGCGGAACCGATCAGCCGGAATATGAAATCCTCGATACGGGCGTGTTCGACGATAGCCGCTACTTCGACGTCTGCGTCGAGTACGCGAAGCACACACCCGACGATATCGTGATGCGCGTTAGCGTCGAAAACCGCGCGGACCAGCGCGCGGCGCTGCATGTGTTGCCGCAATTCTGGGCGCGCAACAGATGGGCATGGTCGGGCAAGCCCGGCAAGCCGTCGCTCACATTGGAGTCGAATGGCGAGGAAGGCGTGCGCGTCGTCGCGCGCAACCCCACGCTCGGAACGATGATCGTGACGGCCTCGGCGCAACAGCCGTTCGAGTGGATCTTCTGCGAAAACGAAACAAATGTGCGCCGCATTTTTGGCTCCGAGGGTGCCGGGCCGTTCAAGGACGGCTTCAATGACTACCTCGTTGACGGTGACGAGCAGGCAATCCGGCGCGACAAGGGCACTCGCGCCGCAGCGCATGTGTGCCTGCAGTTCGCGCCTCATGAGCGCTCGGTGCTGTATCTGCGCTGGCGTCCCGACTCGGCTTCGAACGCCGTGCCTCTCGACATGGAAGCACTCTTCACGCGCCGGCAGGCGGAAGCCGACGAATTCTATGCGGCGCTTCAGCACGACATCCCCGACGCGGATGCGCGGCTCGTGCAGCGTCAGGCGCTCGCCGGCATGCTGTGGACGAAGCAGTACTACCAGTTCGACGTGACGCGCTGGCACGACGGCGACCCCGGGCAACCGAAGCCGCCGAGAGCACGCAGGCATGGTCGCAACGCGGACTGGCGGCACATGTGCAATGGCGACATCGTGTCGATGCCCGACAAGTGGGAATACCCGTGGTACGCGTCGTGGGACCTCGCGTTTCATGCGGTCGCGTTCGCCATGATCGATCCCGACTTCGCGAAGAAGCAATTGCTGCTGCTCGTGAAGGAGCGCTATATGCATCCGAACGGACAATTGCCCGCCTACGAGTGGGCGTTCGGCGATGCGAATCCGCCCGTTCATGCGTGGGCAACATGGCGCGTGTATGAACTCGACCGCGAGGTGACGGGCGTCGGCGATCACGAGTTTCTTGAAGTCATGTTCCACAAGCTGCTGCTCAATTTCTCGTGGTGGGTCAACCGCAAGGACGCCGATGACCGCAACATCTTTCAGGGCGGCTTTCTTGGACTCGACAATGTCGGCATCTTCGACCGGTCTTCGCCGCTGCCGACCGGCGGTCGCATCGATCAGGCCGATGGCACGGCATGGATGGCCTCGTACGCGCTCGACCTGATGCAGATCGGCCTTGAACTGGCGATGACGAACAATGCCTACGTCGAAATCGCGGTGAAGTTCTTCGAGCACTTTCTGTATATCTCGGAAGCGGTCAGTTGCAGCGAAGGCTGCAGCACGGGGTTATGGGACGGACACGACGAATTCTTCTACGACGTACTCCACCTTCCGGACGGTACGCCTGTGCCGATGCGCATTCGTTCGATCGTCGGGCTGATTCCGCTTTTCGCCGTTCATGTGCTCGAGGAGGGGGTGTACGGCCATCTGCCGGGTTTGCGTGAACGGCTGGCGTGGTTTCTCGATCATCGGCCGAATCTGGCGAAGCTGGTGTCTCGCTGGACGGAGCCCGGCAAGGGTAGGACCACGCTGCTGTCGTTGTTGCGCGGACATCGGATGAAAGCGCTGCTGCACCGCGTGCTCGATGAAAACGAGTTTCTCTCCGGGCATGGCGTGCGCGCGCTCTCCCTTGTGCATCGCGATGCACCGTACGTGTACGACCATGACGGCGTGAGCTTCCGTATCCAATATCTGCCCGCGGAATCGGACTCGCGTGTTTTCGGCGGCAACTCGAACTGGCGCGGCCCGGTCTGGATACCGGTCAACTACCTGCTGATCGAATCGCTGTATGAGTTCTATCGCTACTACGGCGACGAGTTTCGCGTCGACTATCCGACGGGGTCGGGGAAGCTTTTTTCGCTGAGCCAGATTGCCGACGATCTTGCGCGGCGCGTCACCACGCTCTTTCTCAAAGATGCACAAGGCGTGCGGCCCGTGATGGCGGCCTATCCGATCCTGCAAGCCGACCCGCGGTCGCAGGATCTCGTACTGTTTCATGAGTACTTTCACGGCGATAATGGGCGCGGCGTCGGCGCTTCGCATCAGACTGGCTGGAGCGGGCTCGTCGCGCTGCTGCTCCAGCCACGCGTGATGAAGCTGTCGCATGTTGCGCCTGATGTTGCGCCGGTTGATGCGTCGGTTGATGAGTCGACGAGAAGATCCTTGAAGCGCTCAATGGCGCAGTGACGGTGTTCGAATAGTCGCACGTGAACGCGGCGGGCGACCTCTTTCCGTGTGAGGTCCGGCTCGTGCGGTTGCCCGATGCCGCGCGCCGTCTGGCTCGAGGCAACGTGATAGACATTAACGACCGCAAGTGTGCCGAGGCGGCGACGGGCCGAGCACTCCCGGTGTTGTTAGTGGGCGGCGCGCGGTTCGCTACCCGTCGCCATTTGCCCGAACCGTCCGCTATTGAAATCACTTACCGCCTGTTGGATTTCCTCAGTGGTGTTCATGACAAACGGCCCATACGCGACAACCGGTTCATCGATCGGCTCGCCGCTCAGCAGCAGGAGCGTTGCGTCGCTGATCGCTTCGAGCTGCACCCCTGTCCCTTGGCGCCCGAGCAACGCCGTCTGCGCTTCGCTGACCGTCTCCTTGCCGTTGACCAGCACCTCGCCGTGCAGGACGACGAGGGCCAGTGAATGGTCGGCGGGCAGCGTAAAGTGGGTCGGCCGTCTCTTGTTCAGCCGCACGTCCCACACGTCCATCGGCGTGAAGGTCAATGCCGGACCCCTGTGTTCCTCGTAATCGCCCGCGATCACGCGGATGCGGCCCGCATCTCCCGGCAACTCAACCGACGGAATATCCGCGGCGAGTACCGTCTGATAGCGCGGGGGCGTCATCTTGTCCTTTGCCGGCAGGTTCACCCAGAGCTGCACCATTTCCAGCGTGCCGCCTTGCTGCGCGAACGTGCCGGAATGGAACTCCTCGTGCAGGATGCCGGCGCCGGCCGTCATCCACTGCACGTCGCCGGGACCGATCTTGCCGCCTCCGCCGGACGAATCGCGATGCTCCAGTTCACCGTCGTAGACGATCGTGACGGTCTCGAAGCCCCGATGTGGATGCTGACCGACACCGCGCTTCCGGGAAGTCGGCGTAAAGTGAGCCGGACCCGCATAGTCGAGCATCAGGAACGGACTCAGGTGGCCACCCATCATGCTGTCCGAAAACAGCGTGCGCACGGGAAAGCCGTCGCCGACCCAGTGCGATCTGGTATTACGGTACATGCCGAGAATCTTTTTCATGGTTTCAATTCCTGGTGAAGGTCGCGTCGACCTCGTTTGCATGGCAGTAAGATAGGCGCGCGGCGCGCCGTTCGGTAGACGTCCTGGGCTATCCTCTGTGTCTCACGAATGGAACGACGGGTCATCCGATGCAGGATCTCAACGATCTTTATTTCTTTGCGCAGGTCGTCGAATATCAGGGGTTTGCGCCGGCCGGGCGCGCGCTGGGCATCCCGAAGTCCACTCTCAGCAGGCGAATCGCCTTGCTCGAGGAACACCTCGGCGTGCGGCTCATTCAGCGCTCTACACGGCGTTTCACGATCACAGAAATCGGGCAGAGCTACTACAGCCACTGCAAGGCCATGTTGATCGAGGCGGAGGCGGCGCAACAGGCGATCGAACTCAACCGTTCCGAGCCGCAGGGCATTGTCCGGTTGACCTGCCCCGTAGCGCTGCTGCACGCACGCGTGGGGGCGATGCTGGCAGCTTTCATGGCGGAGACCCCGCGCGTCACGGTACATCTCGAAGCGACCAATCGCACGGTCGACGTGATCGGCGAGGGTATCGACGTGGCGATACGGGTGCGGCCGCCGCCTTTGAAAGACAGCGATCTCGTCATGAAAGTGCTCAGCGAGCGCCATTGGTGTCTGGTGGCGTGCCCTTCGCTGCTGGATCGGTATGGGGTGCCGGCCGCGCCGGCCGATCTGGCCACGCTGCCCAGTCTCGATTTCGGTCCGCCGCACGGCGAGCACGTATGGCACCTCGAAGGGCCGGCCGGCTCGGCGGCGGTTCGCCATACGCCCCGCTTTGTCACCGACGACATGATCGCCCTGAGGCAGGCGGCGGTGGCCGGCGCAGGCGTCGCCCAGTTGCCGGTGATGATGGTGTGCGACGAGCTGGCGAGTGGCGCACTCATCAAGGTCATTCCAGCGTGGTCACCTAAACGCGGAATCATTCATGCCGTATTCCCTTCGAGGCGCGGCTTGCTGCCTTCCGTGCGAAAGCTGATCGACTTTCTGGCGGCGCAATTCGGACAAATCGAAGAGATGTAGTGAATGCAGCTCAGCGTGAGTCCTTACCTCGGACGTGTTTTGTGGGGTCGCCGTTGCGTCGAACGCTTTTGGTTCGGCGGATGACGAATGCGCCGCATGCAATCGCGAGGAGGACCACAGCCATCAGGCCGGCGCTCATGCCGGTCGTGTTACGGGATTCACTTGCGCTGGAAGGTGCGGAAGCGACCGCGGATGAAGAGGCTTGAGTCTCGACAGGCTGCGGAAGCGCCACGCCGGCGGCACTCCCCTGACGCACAAGCGATGCTTCTGATGTCGACAAGGCTTGGGATGCGGGAAGGGCGATTGCGTCCGAAGCAGGTCCGACAGGGGCCGTGGCGGTGGCCGAGGCCATGACCGGAGCCGCCGCGGCGCGAGAAGTGGTTTCGACAGACCTGGCTATCGCCGCCCACCGTGCAAATACGCCGTCGATGCAGTGAACATCAGTGCACGCGTTGCGCGATTGCCTCCATTGGGCGATTTGCTCACGTGAGAGCTTTCCCTTGCTGAGCTGAGCCTGCTGTTGAGCAAAAATGTTGTCGTATTCATTGTTCAGGATGGCGTGGTCGCATATAACGCGCTCGGCCGGTTGCCGCGTGGTCGAACATTGAATATCGCTCGCCCATGCTCCGGCCGAACCAAAAGCTGTCATTGACAGCAGTAATGCAGCATGTCGTTTCAGATGCACCGTGCCTCCTCGAAGATGATTGTCGTGATTTGAACCGCGATCATATGTGAACGAACTCGAAATTTGTGCCGGACCTACTCAAGGCCCGGCAGTGCCACCCTCCCGACACTGACAAGAGCGGTTTAGTGGACGCCCGATTTTCGCGGTCCATGTTGCCCGGCTGTCTGCCTAAAACACGAATTCTGCCGGGCGAGGCTATGCCGATCAATGCTGTCTTCACCGACTGCGACAGTCGTGGTGTCCGGCGCTGCAGGATTTTTCGTTGTGTGCAAGAATCGCCGCGCGCGGCTTACCGCCCATAACAATGACAGTAGGTCGATTCCATCTTTGGTGACGAGGAGTAGATAGTTGATTCAGCGAATTTCCGCCTTTTTTACTCAGGTGGTGCATCGGGTTTTGCCCGACCCCTTGATTTTTGCCATCCTTCTGACCGTCGTGACCTTCGCGCTCGCGCTTGGTTTGACGCCGAAGCCTCCAGCCGACCTCGTGATGCTGTGGGGCGCTGGCTTCTGGAATCTGCTCGCATTCTCGATGCAGATGGCGATGATTCTTGTGACCGGTCACGCATTGGCGAGTTCGGGCCCGGTCAAGCGAATGCTGGTTGCTCTGGCGAGCTCCGCGCGTACACCTGGCCAAGGCGTAATGCTGGTGGCGTTCGTAGGCGGGGTTGCCTGCGCCATCAACTGGGGATTCGGTCTGGTCCTTGGTGCGATGCTTGCTCGTGAGGTCGCCCGGCGCGTTCCGGGAACGGACTACCGCCTGCTCGTCGCAAGCGCCTACATGGGGTTTCTGACGTGGCACGGTGGCTTGTCCGGGTCGGTCCCGCTCGTGGCAGCTACCAAGGGCAATCCCATGGAGAAGACAGTTGGGCTGATTCCGGTTTCCCACACGATTTTCACTGGCTACAACGCGTTTATTACCTTCGGCCTCATCATTCTCTTGCCGATTCTGGCGAGACTCATGATGCCGAAACCTGAGGACGTCGTCACAGTTGACCCAGCCCTTTTGCAGGACCCACCGAGCGTTGAGCGCAAACTTTCTCCTAACGCAACGATGGCCGAGCGGATGGAGGAAAGCCGTATATTAGCGGTCCTCGTGGCCGCACTGTGCGCCCTGTTTCTGGTAATCCGATTCGTCAAGAAAGGCTTCGTACTTGATATCGATACCGTCAACCTCGCGTTTCTCGCAGCCGGTATCGTGCTTCACAAGACGCCAATGGCATACGCGCGCGCGGTGGCCGGGGCAGCGAAGGGCGCGTCAGCCATCATGATTCAGTTCCCCTTCTACGCGGGTATTCAGGCTCTCATGGACCATTCGGGGCTGGCCGGCGTAATCACGAAGTGGTTTGTCGACATAGCGAACGTCCACACATTTCCGCTTCTGGCGTTCCTGAGCTCGGCACTGATCAATTTCGCGGTGCCATCGGGCGGTGGTCATTGGGTAGTGCAGGGACCTTTCGTCATGCCGGCGGCGCAAGCGCTCGGCGCGGATCTCGGCAAGTCCGCGATGGCAATTGCTTATGGCGAAGCATGGACGAATATGGCGCAGCCGTTCTGGGCACTGCCTGCGCTTGCTATCGCCGGTTTGGGCGTTCGAGACATCATGGGTTACTGCGTGACGGCGCTTTTGTTCTCGGGCGTAATTTTCGTAGCTGGTATGTACCTGTTCTGAGAAGGTTGGCGGTCCGCCTCGGACGAGGTTGGGCCGCCCAGGAAGGCAGGAATTCATCCGGTCCATGGCACTTCCTTCATAAGATACCGTCGCCGCTTGTTCGAGGCGATTGACGCTTGCCTCCTGAAGTACTCACCGTCAATTTTCGAAGAGACGGTGCGAGGCGTGTACTCTTACGACTGAGCCGCAAATTCATTCGTCAAGCCGGCTCCCGCGCCGGTGATGAATGGTCTACATACTTTTCAACGCATAGAAATGGTGGTCGAGTTGCAGCAGGTCCGAACAACTATATAGCGCCGGAGCGCGGCTCCATGGTGCGGTTTGGAGACATCATGAGCGCAGGCTTTCAACACCCGTTTCTGGCCACCGCAAGCAGCGTTGGGCGAGGCAAAATCGTCAGTGCCCAGCAGGCCGTCAGACTGATTCGTCCGGGCAATACGGTGGCAACGGGCGGCTTCGTCGGCATTGGCTTTGCGGAAGAAATCGCCGTCGCACTGGAACAGCTGTTCCTCGACTCAGCCGCTGGCGATAGCGAGGCGCCTCGAAATCTGACGCTAGTCTACGCGGGCGGTCAGGGCGACGGCGCCCGCAAGGGCCTGAATCACTTTGCCCACCAAGGTCTGGTCCGGCGGGTCATCGGTGGTCACTGGGGGCTCGTTCCGGGGCTTCAACGCCTGGCCGTCGAAGGCCACATCGAAGCGTATAACCTTCCCCAAGGCGTCATCTCCCAGCTGTTTCGCGATATCGCGGCGCATCGGCCAGGGCATTTGTCCACGGTCGGACTCGATACGTTCGTCGATCCGCGCAACGGTGGCGGCAAGCTCAACGCCCGCACAACCGAGGACCTGGTTAGCCTGATATCGGTCAACGGCGCTGACTGCCTGCTGTATAAGACATTTCCGGTCGATGTCGCCATTGTGCGCGGCACCACTGCCGATGCAAACGGCAATGTGACCATGGAAAAAGAAGCGCTGACTCTTGAGTCCCTTGCTATTGCAATGGCCGCACGCAACTCGGGTGGCATCGTGATAGTGCAGGTCGAGCGCATTGCCGAGTCAGGGACATTGAACCCACGTCAGGTGAAAATACCTGGCATTCTGGTCGATTGCGTTGTGGTCGCAAAACAGGAAAACCACTGGCAAACCTTCGCTGAGCCGTACAGCCCCGGTTTTTCGAGCGAGCTTCGCATGGCGACCGGTTCGATTCCAAACATGGCGCTGACTGAGCGGAAAGTCATCGCGCGGCGCGCTTCGTTCGAGTTGATGGCCAATAGCGTCGTCAACCTCGGGATCGGCATGCCGGAAGGGATTGCCAGCGTCGCGAACGAAGAGAAGGTGTGCGACCTTTTTACCATGACAACCGAGCCGGGCGTCATCGGGGGGATCCCGGCCGGGGGCTTGAATTTCGGTGCGGCAACCAATACCGACGCCATCATCGACCAGCCCTACCAGTTCGATTTCTATGACGGCGGTGGCCTCGACATTGCATTTCTCGGACTCGCGCAAGTCGACCGGGAAGGCAACCTCAACGTGAGCAAGTTCGGGCCAAAGCTTGCGGGTGCAGGTGGATTTATAAACATCTCGCAGGCGGCGAAGAAGGTCGTGTTTGTCGGAACGTTCAACGCCGGCAAACTGGAAGTCAATATCAAGGATGGGCGCCTGCAAATTCTTCAGGACGGCGTCTGTCAAAAGTTCGTGGACGCTGTGGAACATCGAACCTTCGGCGGTCGTTACGCCAATGAACGGCAGCAGCCCGTGCTCTACATTACGGAGCGCTGCGTCTTTACCCTGACGCCTGACGGACTCGAACTCATCGAAATTGCACCGGGGGTCGACCTGCAGCGAGACATCGTTTCGCAGATGGGGTTCGCTCCCATCATTAAATCGCCGCCGCACCTGATGGACGCCCGCATTTTCGACAATAAGCCGATGGGTTTGCGAGCAATGCTGTTGAGGCTGACTCTCAGTGAGCGGTTTAGCTACGACGCCGACAAAAACATGTTGTTCATCAACTTCGAAGGGCACAAGGTCACAACTGTTGACGACGTTGAAGCAGTCAGAGCCGAGGTTGACCGGGCCCTGTCCGGCCTCGAGGTCCGGCCCCACGCAATCGTCAATTACGACAATTTCTCGATAGCGCCCGAAGTCATCGATGCTTATTCTGAAATGGTGACTGGCCTGGTCGCCCGATATTACTCAGACGTGACGCGTTACACGACAAGCAGCTTCCTTCGAATGAAACTGGGGGACGCGCTGCAACGGCGCAGTGTCGCTACGTACATTTACGAGAGCCCCGAGGAGGCCTCGTCTCACGAGGCACGTTAGCCTTCAGTCCGAACACCCATACCAACGGCTCGGGAACGCCTCTTGCGCGCCACCTGGTTACCTTTTTCAAGGAGGTGAACCATGGGCTCAATCAACCCGCAAGGTGGCACCCAGGGTGGGGCCAATATTGTAGGTGGCGGTATGGGCGAAGGGCCGGGGCCGGACATCATGGCCGCGGCAACGCTGGATGGAAATAAGGTGATGTCTTCCGACGGCGAACATGTGGGGAAAATTTCAGACATCATGCTGGACGTCCGGGGCGGACGCATTGCGTATGCGGTGCTGGCTGAGGGAGGTTTTCTCGGAATGGGGGCCAATCTGCACGCCATCCCATGGAGCGCACTGACACTCGACACCGACGAAAAGTGCTTCTTCGTCGACATTACCGCGCAGCGCCTCAAGGACGACCCGGGTTTTGACAAGGACCACTGGCCCGTCATGGCGGACACAAAGTGGGGCATGTCGATGCACACCTACTACAACCGGGAACCGTACTGGATGGCAACCCACGAAGTGATCGAACGCGACCCGAGCATCAGGCCGAGCGAGCATTAAATACATAACGGTAAGCCGCGCCATGCGGACAGCCAGTCTGTCGCTCCGGTGCCTACGCCACCGCGATCCGTTGCGGTGGCGTAGGCACATTCTTAGCAACAAGCCGCCCGAATAGCCCTTGCCCGTCTTCTTCGAGCTTTAAACGGCCGTGAGTCGCACTGGCGAATCCACCGCGGCCCGGTTGACCCAAGCCGATGCTTTGGCGCGCCCACGAGCCGTGCCGCGCGTAGATTTACGCTTTCGGTTTAATGTTCTGGTTGACCTGGAACAGGTTGTTGGGATCGTACTTCGCCTTGATCGAGGCAAGACGCTTGTAGTTTTCACCGTAACTTAGTTCGACGCGGTTCGCGGCCTCGTCGGCGTCCAGGAAGTTGACGTAGGCGCCTTCCAGATTGAACGGGTGGACGGCCTCCCAGTAGGCACGGCCCCAGGACTTAAGCGCCTCGGCGTCCTTTGGATCGGGGCTGATCGCGGCAATCACCATCGAAAAAGACGCGTCCCGCGCGCTCCACGGCGTGGCGTCCTTGGAGACCCGTCGAACGGCGCCGTCAATGGGGTAAAGGTGCATCAGGCAGAAAGGGGTCGGCGCCTTGAGCGCGTTAGCGATGTGCACCTCAATCGCCTCGTCAGGCAGCGCCTTGACGAAGTCGCCCTTCCAGTACCACTGCAAGCCTTTAGGGAAGAACGGGTCGAACAGACTGTTGATGGCGGTCCATGGCATCTCGCCCATCCAGTTGAACAGTGGGGCGGGCAGTTTCTCGAGCAGCGAGGCCATGAGCTTCTGCCCCTCTGCGATCGGCCCATTAAAAGCACCGATCAGAGCGCAGGCGCGTTTGTTCCAGTGCTCCTTAGGGAAGGGATCGGTCGGAGGGACGGTTTTGAGGCCGACAAACAGGCCAAGCTCTTCGGGGGCGTCCGGGATGAAATCGCGGTACGTCGCCATGATCTGCCTGGCGTCCTTGGCGTCCCAGAAGATCGGACCAGCGAACACCATTTTGGCTTGGTGGGCCTGGAACAGAAAGCTCGTGACCACGCCGAAGTTACCGCCGCCACCGCGTACCGCCCAGAAGAGGTCAACGTTATTGTCCTTGCTGGCGGTGACGAAAGAGCCGTCGGCCAGCACGACATCCACCTCGAGCAGATTGTCGACCGTGAGGCCGTGCTTGCGCGTGAGATAGCCGGTTCCTCCGCCCAAGGTCAGACCTGCGACGCCCGTGCTGCCGACGATGCCGAGCGGCACGGCCAGGCCAAAGGCGTGGGTTGCGTGATCGAGATCCGCTGCAGTGCAGCCTGGATCGACACGCACGGTGCGGCTCGCGGGATCGACGCGCACGCTGCGCATCTGCGACAGGTCGATGACCAGCCCACCGTCGCAACTGCCCAAACCGGGGCCGTTGTGTCCGCCTCCGCGGATTGCGACAAGCAGCTTGTTCTCCCGCGCGTAATTGACCGCCGCTATGACGTCGGCGGCGTCGGTGCAACGGGCGATCGCCTTGGGCCGCTTATCGATCATCCCGTTGTATAGCGCTCGCGCCTCGTCGTAGTCCTTGTCTGACGGATCGATCACCCTTCCGCGAAATTCTTGAATCGCAAACTCGCCCATGACGCTGCCTCCTTTAAGTGTAAATCCATCGCGCGCACACGCGATGAGATGCCGTCCCAGAAGCCTCGCGCCGAACAGTCGACAAGAACGATATCGGGCGCGCGGGATCAATCGGCACTTACGCACCTATCTGATAGCCGTGCGCGAGCCTTAGCCTTGTAACCCACTTGATGAAAAGCATAGTGCTCCGACGCAATTGCCGAAAGGAACTTCCGATTGACGGCACTGACAGCAAGACGAGCGAGCAACGAGTCGAATGAAACCCGACCAGTCCTCGGCCGCTCTTTGCGACAAGAGAAAAAAAGGGGCGCGGCCAATGGGCGGCTTGCGATGTTGACCGATTTTATATCTCTGACTATAGTCAGAGATATGAGCGCATCCGACATTCTCCAGATCCGCAGCTTTAACCGCATAGTCGCCGAAAGCATTGGCGCTATCGATGACCATTTCCTCGGACGGGGCCGCCCGATGGGCGAATCACGCCTGCTATGGGAGATCGGTGTCGAAGGTGCGGATATTCGTACTCTTCGCGCGCGGCTGAATCTTGATTCAGGCTATGTCAGCCGTACGTTGGCATCTCTTGAACGGCAAAAACTTGTCGCTGTCCTCGCTCATTCGGGCGACCGCCGGGTACGCCGGGCTTGCCTGACTCAGGAGGGCCTCGTGGAAAGGGCTGAACTCGAACGGCTCTCCGACGCGGTCGCTTTACGCGTGCTCGAACCGCTCGGCGCTGAGCAGCGTCGGAGACTGGTTGCAGCCATGTCTGAGGTTCAGCGTTTGCTGCAGGCATCGCTCGTGCATTTTGCGCTTGAGGAACCGGATAGCGATGACGTGCGGTGGTGCTTTGAACAGTATTTTGGCGAACTCGATGAGCGCTTTGACGCGGGATTCGACCCGTCCATGAGCCTGTCGGCGGATGCCCATGAACTGACGGCGCCGGAAGGCGCGTTGATCGTCGCGAGACTTCATGGAAGCCCGATCGGCTGCGTCGCGCTGAAGTTTCACAAGAAGTCCCCGGCCGAACTCAAAAGAATGTGGGTGAGCCCTTCCGTTCGCGGTATGGGTGTAGGCCGCCGGTTGATTGCCGAGGCGGAGAAGCGTGCCCGGCAGGCCAAAGTGCGCATTATTCGCCTGGAGACAAACCGAACTCTAGGCGAGGCGATTTCGCTATACCGGCAATCTGGATACGTCGAAGTCGATGCATTCAGCGCGGAACCGTATGCCCATCACTGGTTTGAAAAGCGACTGGTCTGAACGGTCGTAGCGCTTTGCTCTGCGGACTTTCGACTGTGGCCGATGATCATCTCATGCGGGGCGAGATGGCATGGGCACCGCCTTCCCGCCGGTCGGCAGCGGCCCAGTCGTACGGTCAGGCTACCTCAATCGATCTTTGCGCGTCCCGATGTGCGGGGGCGGTTACCGGACTTACCCGAGCGTGGTTCGGTCTTGTCCGAATGTTGCGTCACCGGTTGTTTGCTGAAGACGAGTGCCTCGACCATCTGCCAATACGCCTCAACGACGGCGGGATCGGACGCGGAAACATTGCTGGTCGCGAGCATTTCCGGGCCAAATCCTGACAGCGTCGATGTCAGGCTGATCATCAGATAGTGCAAGAGGATCGGTTCGACTCGTGGCAGAGTCTGTTCGTCCTGCGCCGCACGAATCTGCGGAATGAGCCAGTTGATCAGTGGCTTGAGTATCGTATCCGCGAGCCACTGCAAGCGGGGACTGTATACGAGGAACTCCTGAAGCATGAAGCGATGGAACTGTGGGAAATCCACCGTGAACCGGAACAAAGCTCGATACACAAGTTTCACCCGGTCCGTCGCCAGGTCAGGCGGAGTATCGGTCAGATAGGCGTCCCACTCGTTGCGGATGCGTTCGAACACATACTGCGCTACCGCGTGCCAGAGATCGTCCTTGGATCGGTAATGGTATGTGATCAGCGGATGTTGCAATCCGATGCGATCCGCAATGCTGCGAATACTCGCAGCCTCAAAGCCCTTTGTGGCGAATTCGGCAAGTGCCGCGTTCAGGATCGCGGAGCGGGTTTCCTGCGCCCGCTGCTGCTCTGCGCGCCTGAGTTCGGTTGGCCTGCTTTTGTTGCTAACGCTCTTGGTACCTGTGCTATCCGCCATTTCGTTTCTCGATTGGGAATGTCGTTGCTTCCGTGCTCTCGTGCCCTCCGCTTTCTGGCAGGCCGCCAGCATATGAGGGTGGCCGCATGCGCGAGCGTCCGGGAAGACAGGATTCGCAAAGGTATCACACCCTCGACACGCACCTTGACCGCCAACTGACCTCGTTGTGCACAGTCGATCCAGCATTTCGTCAGATAAAAGTGAAGCCGCCCATGACACATGCCCGGGCGACCCGCGGTCCCATTGTGTCTAGTGTCCTTTTAAATTAACACATCGTAAAGTATAATAAAAATAAGCTGGCAGGTCCATACATTCCACCGCCGACGGCGGAACGGCATCCAATGACAGATTTGATTCACGGATCAAGGACAGATGGAAAGCAAAATTACGCTGACGTCGAGCGACGACATCGCCTTCGTGACGCTGGTGGACGAAGCACGCGCGAACTCGATCGACACGGTGTTCTGCAATGAACTGCTGGGCGCCGTCCATGATATTGAAGAGTCGTCGAAGTATCGCGTCGTGATACTTCAAGCCAGAGGGAAGATATTTTCCGCCGGCGGGGATCTTCGGCAGATTTCCGACGGACTGAAGAGATCCGATTCCTTCCTTGACTCGCTAATTAGCGCACTGAACGCCACCATCGTGGCGATGCGGCGCTTGCCGATACCCGTGATTGCGTGCGTTCAAGGGGCGGCAGCCGGCGCAGGCTTTTCGCTGGCAATGGCGTGCGATCTCGTGGTGGCGTCGAACGCTGCCCGTTTTGTCGTCGGCTACGCCAAGCTGGGGACGTCTAGCGATGGCGGTTTATCTTTTCACCTGGCGCGTCGACTGGGGTCCGCGAGGGCGTTGGAGATTTTGTTGACGCGGAATTTGCTGAGTGCGGACGAGGCCAGACAGTTAGGGCTCGTTCAAAGTGTTGTCGATCCAGCTTCCTTGCAGGACGCCAGCCTGGCGCTCGCGCGAAAACTCATGGACGTACCCGCGGCAGCGGTCAGAGAAATGAAATCGCTCGTCGGAATGGCGGCCGAGGATCACCTTGAACGCCATCTCGAAGAGGAAAAACGCGCGTTCCTGCGATGCGCGTCGACGGACGCGTTTGCCCAACGAGTCGCGCAATTCGTCACGAACTCTGACTCGCCCAGAAGCACATCGACCTGATGTCGTAAATCTGGTCTCACGGAAGGGCTGCAAAAATCCTGAATTGATGACGCCTTTCATCTGACGCCGGTTCACCGGCGTTGACGTCGCGCACACTGCAAGTGCGAGGTCAGTTGACCTTCCGTCATTTCGCTGCATCCACATCTCCTTTCTCAATCGGCGTTCTCGCCCAGTCGCCCCGCGCGACGTCACGATCGATTCCCGATCTGATGGGCTGCCAGATTCACCTTCCCTTTTAAGCCATTGCGGGTGTCGAACGCCCGTCCCAATTCAATCGTCAGGCGAGACATACCTGGGGATTCTCCTATCCAAATTAAACTGTACGACCGGAAAATTTAGACATATCCTTCTTTCACAAACTCTGATGTACCGGTTGGTAGCGAATTCAAAAATGACAGAGGAGGTTGGAGATGAAGAGACTGTCCTGGGCAGCGGCGCTTTTGTGCGTCATGCCTGCCATGGTGTACGCGCAAAGCTCCGTAACGCTTTACGGTCTGCTGGATGAGGGCTTGACCTACACGAGCAATCAGAACGGACACTCTGCCTGGTTGCTTCAGAGTGGAGGTGGATCACTGTCCAGATGGGGGCTGCGCGGTGCCGAAGACCTGGGTGGAGGTTACAAGGCGGTCTTCACATTGGAAAACGGCTTTGACCCATCTAGCGGAAACCTCTCGAATAATGGGCGTCTGTTCGGAAGACAGGCGTACGTCGGCGTTTCAAGCCCATACGGAACGATCACGCTCGGTCGTCAGTATGAGGAAGTGGCTGAAATGCTCTCCACCGTCGCTGCCGGGTTGAACTGGGCGGTCTACTTCGCTCATGCTGGTGACGTCGACAACGCTGGCGGCAGCATACGGATTAACAATTCGGTTAAATATGCCAGTCCGAAAATAGCGGGGTTCACATTTGGCGCGCTCTATAGTTTTGGTGGACAGCCAGGACAATTCTCCACGAATAGCGTGACATCGGTGGGATTGAGCTATACGGGAATAAGCCTTCCACTGTATGTTGCGGCTGCCTATACGGTCATCAAGAATCCGTATGCCGCCGCCTTCGATAGCGTCGCACCGCGAAACATCATTTACGCGCCGTACGTGCAGAACGCCGAAAGCGAAACCATCGCAGGGATAGGGGCATCGTACAAGATCGGTAGCGCTTCAGTTGCCTTCGAGTACACGACGACGCGATTCAAAAAAGGCTTCCTCGGCTCTGACGTCCGGTTAGACAACTACGAGGCAAACGTCGGTTATTTCATTACGCCTTTTCTCTTCGCGGGTGCGGCGTACATCTACACGCACGGCAAAGTGGATGCGACTTCCGCGACGCCCATCTATCGGGCAATCGATCTTTACACCAACTATTTCCTCTCGAAGCGGACGGACGTCTACTTTGCGGCCGAACTGCTTAAAGCGGGCGGTTCGGCGACTCAGGCGCAGATCACGTTGATTCCTTCGCCGTCGAGCGGACAAACTCAGGGCCTGCTACGAGTTGGAATTCGTCACCGGTTTTAACGAACACGTGATGTCGATGCCGTCGAGAGACGGGTGAAACCAAATTGATACTGGACCTTGGCGGTCGATCATCAAGGAAAATGCCATGGAAAACGCAGGCTATGTGAACCGGGATGTACGCAATATTTTCAACGATATGCCTATGGGCCGAAGGCAGTGGATGGTGTTCATCATCTGCTTCGCCGCTACGGCAATCGAGGGTTTCGACACGATCGTCATCAGTTTTATCGCACCTGCAATAAGCCAGCATTGGCAACTTTCCAGCATGGCGCTTTCGCCTCTGGTGGCCGTTGGATTAACCGGCTTACTGATCGGCTCGATCGTAGGAGGAACACTGGCTGACCGTGTCGGCCGCCGAACGGTGAGCATAGTGGCGATCGCCTGGTTTGGAATCGCGGGGGTGCTGTCGAGCGAAGCGCAGTCGATAGTTCAGCTTATCGGCTGGCGTTTCATCACCGGCCTCGGCATCGGAGCGGCAATGCCGGCTACGTCAGCGATCGTCGCGGAATATAGCCCCGATCGTTCCCGTTCATGGGTGCTCGCAACGACTTACTGTGGATTTCTTTTCGGTGCCGCCGCCGCCGGTTTCGTGACGTCATCGGCAATCGGCACGTTGGGTTGGCGAGGCATGCTGGTACTGAGTGGTCTATTGCCGCTCGGGGTTGTTGTCCTGTTCGCATGGCAAGTACCGGAGTCACCGCTCTACGTAGTGGCCAGCCGAAAGTCCAACGAGGTAGCACAACGAATCCTTGCCAAGGTATTTCCGAGCCTGGACTGCTCCCGAATGCATCTGTTCATTGCCGAAACGCGTGAATCGATAAGCGGAAGCGGGGCGTTATTGAGCAAGCAGTACCGGCTCGGCACCATATTGACGTGGCTTACAGAATTTGCAGGCTATCTGGTGTTCTTTCTTATCGGAAGCTGGTTGCCGACGCACCTGAAACAGACGGGTTTGTCGATGCACGATGCTTCACAGGTGTCGTCAATGTTCCAGTTCGGTGCGCTTGGCGGTGCGGTCCTTTTCGCTGTCCTTGTGCGTCGTTTCAACGTGGCATCGGTCATTTCCGGGGCGTTCGGCGCAGGCTCATTGCTGGTCGTCGCTTTGGGCATGTCTGAAACCACTCAGTGGCATGTCGGCGTGGTGTTCCTGGCCGGGTTGGCAGTTGGAGGCCCGCTGATCTGTGTCAACACCATCCCCGGAATCTTCTATCCAACTGCGCTTCGCGCGTCTGGTGGTGGCTGGAACGTTGCGATCGGCCGGCTGGGTTCAATCGTAGGTTCGTCGTTGATCGGCCTGATAGTCATGTCGGGCTTCCCTTATCTGTTCACGTGCGCGTTGTTGTCGATACCGCTCCTGATGGCTTGCGTATGCATGATCGTCATGGCGCGAGTTCTCTCCGCGCAACGACGAATTCTGAACGAATACGCGGCGAACAACAGTGCGGTATCGGCTGTTGATTCACCGTTGCCGAACAGCACCACGCAATGAGCGTAGTGCAATAGCAAGCGAAAGTGTTTCAGACGAAGTTGAAGTTGAGTGTACGAAGAAGCGCCGTCGCCGGATTCTGACTGGCATGTAGCAGTTGGTTCGCCTTGCATACTTTACGATCGTGAAGTATAGTGATTTACGAAAGCTGCTCGATCGTGCGACCTTCCGAAAGAACGAACGCGAGGCGCAGGTCGAGGGTTAAGGGATAGTTTCAAACCGAACACGGCTATCTGTTGGGGCCATACGTGCCAACGAAACAGGAGGAGACATGATTGAGGAACGCGACATTGTCGTAACGATGCGAGACGGGACTCGTCTGGCAGTAGACGTTTATCGGCCGGATGCGGATGGCAAGTATCCCGTGCTGTACGCATCGGCACTGCACAACAAGGATCTTCAAGGTCCGGACATTGCAGATGTCCTGCCGCCGCAACCCGCGCACGCTCCGCTCTGGTTCGGACCGGTCGAGGCCGGAGACACCCGGCGCTTCGTTGCCAATGGTTATGTGCACGTTATCGCGCAACCGCGCGGTTCCGCCAAATCGGAAGGCCACTACGGCGAGGAGAATACTGACCATTACGACATGATCGAATGGATCACGCAGCAACCGTGGTCCGACGGCAAGGTCGGCATGGTGGGCATCTCGGGATTTGCAGGCGAGCAATGGCGCGCGGCGGGGCAGGGACACCCCGCGCTCAAGGCAATCTTTCCGTACGACGCCTGCGGTGCATACGGAGGGATGTTCGGGTTTCGGGACTTCAACCCCGGTGGTGTCATTCACACTTTCCCGTACTTGCTTGACGTATTCAGCACTGTGCACGAGCCCCGTGGTGTGCCGGGCGCATTACCCGATGCACAGGAGGAACTCTGGCGCGCAGCCATGCGCAATCCCGACTACAAGATGTATATCAACTTGTACAACATCCTGACGCAGAAGGGGCAGCGCACCGGCGTGATGTACCACATCATGACGAACCCTTGGGAGCCGGACGGAACCGTCGAGCGAGCCGAAGAAAACTTCAAGTCGATCAAGGTGCCGTTCTATACGGGTTCCGGTGCCTATGCCTATACATACAAATTGCACTGGCTCGGCGCGCAGCACTACTTCCAGAAAGTCAAGCAGCCACGCAAGCTGATTTTTACCGGTCCGGCACATCTGGAGCGACCGTTCCACCAGTACCACGACGAGGTCATCCGCTGGTACGACTACTGGCTGAAGGGTATCGACACCGGCATCATGAACGAGCCCCCGGTTCGTTATTGGGTCATGGGCGCGAACGAATGGCGTACGGGCAGTGACTGGCCATTGCCTGAAACGCAGTGGGCGAAGTACTACCTCGCGGGTTGGGAAGGGCTTTCGACAGAAGCTCCTCGGCCCTCGGCGGAGGTCGGCAACGCACTGCGGGAGCCTGATGTCTTTACGCAGATGCCGTTAAAAAAGACCTCCAGGGTGGAGCGCCTGCGCTACATGACTGAGCCGCTTGCGCAAGACGTGCTGGTGGCCGGTCCCATTTCGTTGACGCTCTACGCGGAAATCGACCAGACGGACACGAACTGGATTGTCGTACTCAAAGACGTGGGTCCGGATGTATCGGTCGTCACTGCGCGCGTCGGTGAACGAACGGTTCCGGACACGTTGGCGGAGCGTGAACTGACGCGCGGCTGGCTGAAAGCGTCTTATCGCGCAACCGATCCTGACCGGTCTACGCCTGCGGAACCGTTCTACAAGCTGACGAAGGATTCGATCAGGCCGGTTACACCGGGCGAGATCGTCAAGTATGAAATCCAGATCATCGCGACGGCCAACCAGTTCAAGGCCGGCCATCGAATCTGCATCGAGATCTGCAGCCTCGACGTGCCGACTGGAACCGGCGCGATGACCGACGTCGAGTACATCCCGTATCACGTGACCAGTAGTAATACGGTCACTCACCGGGTTTACCGGGATGCCGATCGCCCCTCACATCTGCTGCTTCCATTGATCCCATTGAATAGACACGGATCCTGAATTGCAAGGCATTCCTGAGTGTCACCAACGCGTGGCCACTTTGACTGAAAAATGAGGTTGGGCGATGAAAAGTATCCGTTTTGAGCGCGATGGAAAGGTTGGGAACATCGTTCTGGCAAATCCCCCTTACAACCGGCTCGATGCACGGTTTGCACAGTGTCTCCGGGAGGCCGTTCACGAAGCTAGCGAAAGCGACATCCGGGTGCTGGTCGTCCGGGCTGAGGGGCCGCACTTCAGTCTCGGTGGAGAGGTCCGTGAATGGCCAGGCAAAGACCTGAACTGGTTTCGCACATTCGTTGCGGAAGTCAACAGTTCGTATCGCGCAATCGAAGCGCTCCGCGTCCCGACGGTGGCGGTGGTACAGGGCCTGGCTCTCGGCGGCGGGTTCGAACTCGCGTTGAACTGTGACTTCATTGTGACTAGCACCGACGCGGTGTTTCGATGTGTCGAAGTGACGACGGCGATGCTTCCCATTGCGGGAGCGCTTCAGCGGCTGGCTGAGCGAGTGGGGCGTAGTCGCGCATCGCGCTTTGCCATGCTGGGCGAGCCGATTCTGGGTAGCCAGGCCGTGGAACTCGGCATAGCCACGCACGTTGCCGAACCGGGTGAACTCGATCGCGTCGCCGCGGAACTGGTCGCGCGACTTGCGGACGGTCCCACGCTTTCTTATGCGGCGACGCGCACCTTGCTCAAGACGTGGTCAGGCGGTGGTGTAGCGAGTGCCGACGTTGCAATGCTGGATGTGTGCATGGACTTGTACACCACGGAAGACGCTACGCGGGGTTTTACCAACACGGCCGAAGCGTTCGACCGTGACGAGGAGCCTGGCGAAATGGCCTTTTACGGCAAATAGCCTGACGCTCCTCAACGCTACATAGCCGGTTCGACTGACTTTTTGGCAGAAACGCGCAGCAACGATGGAGGATGGTTTCATGCACACTTTACCCGGTTCCCTTGCGCTCGATGCGCCCGCCGATGGCATTGCCTACGTACGGGGCGCGACGGACGTTCCGTTGAGCGAATCCACGGTCGGCCAGTTTCTAAGGGAAACCGCACGCCGGATGCCCGATCAGCAAGCCGTGGTATTCCGTGAGCAACTCGTACGGTGGACATGGAGGGAATTTGACGACCATGTTGACCAGCTCGCCGCAGGTTTCCTGTCGCTGGGAATAGAAAAAGGGGATCGGGTTGGCATCTGGTCTCCCAACCGGTTCGAATGGCTGCTCACGCAGTTCGCGACGGCTCGCATCGGCGCGGTGTTGGTCAACATCAACCCCGCTTTTCGTGTGGCGGAACTCGAGTACGCGCTACGGAAAGTGGCATGTAAAGCGATTGTCACTGCCGAGAGCTTTAAAACCTCGAACTACATTTCGATGCTGATCGACATAGTGCCCGAGCTTACTTCACAGCAGCCGGGCGAGGTGAGGGCGGCACGTCTGCCGGACCTTCGTACGGTGATTTCCATGGGGGATTGGCGCATACCGGGCGTCATGTCATTTCACTCGGTCATGCAGCGCGGAGAGGCGACGCTTCGAGACAAAGGGCGCGAGGCAATTGAAAGCGTCGAGCAGACACTTTCTGCCCATGACCCGATCAATATCCAGTTCACGAGCGGCACCACCGGCAGCCCGAAGGGCGCAACGCTGACACACCGGAACATTGTGAACAACGGGCGTTTCGTGGCGATGGGGATGAAGCTGTCCGACACCGACTCACTCTGCATTCCTGTCCCGCTGTACCACTGTTTCGGCATGGTGATCGGCGTACTTGCGTGCGTGTCGGTAGGCGCGAAGATGGTCTTCCCGGGCGAAGGCTTCGACGCAGGTGCGACCCTCGCGGCCGTCTCGGAAGAGCGTTGCACCGCGCTTCACGGTGTGCCGACCATGTTCATTGCCGAGCTGGGACACCCGGACTTTTCGTCGTTCGACCTGAGTAGTCTCAGGACCGGCATCATGGCGGGCTCGCCTTGTCCTATCGAGACAATGAATGAGGTGGTGGCCAGAATGCACATGCAGGAGGTCACCATTGCGTATGGAATGACAGAGACCAGTCCCGTGTCGTTTCAAAGCGCAACCACGGATCCACTAGATAGGCGCACAACAACGGTCGGCCGGATTCAGCCTCATCTCGAGGTGAAGATCGTTGACTTTGAGGGCAAGACGGTATCTGTCGGTGAGACGGGAGAACTCTGTACACGAGGATACTCGGTCATGCAGGGGTACTGGGACGACGAGGCGAAAACGCGCGAAAGCATCGTCGACGGATGGATGCATACGGGCGATCTTGCAACCATCGACGCCGACGGATACTGCAATATCGTCGGAAGGTTGAAGGACATGGTGATTCGTGGCGGCGAGAACATCTATCCCCGCGAAATCGAGGAATTCCTCTTCAGACATCCAAAAATACAAAACGTACAGGTATTCGGCGTGCCGGATGAGAAGAACGGCGAGGAATTGTGCGCCTGGATCGTGCTTCGAAAAGGTGAAGGTACGACTGAGGAAGACATCAGAGACTTTTGCCGAGGGCAGATCGCTTACTACAAGGTGCCGAAATATATTCGCTTCGTGAGTGAATTGCCGATGACGGTTACGGGAAAGGTACAGAAATTCGCAATGCGTGCCGAGATGATCAACTATCTTAAGCTGGCTGAACACAAAACCGCCTGACCGGTCCATAAAACCCGACCGGATCGTATGAATATAGCGTCGTAATCCAACTTTTAATTAGTTATCCGAAGGCGTGCAATAGACGGAATACTAAGGTTTGACAATTGGAGGTGTCGAATGTATGAAATAACCACAGATGTACTCATCGTCGGAACGGGGCCGGCCGGATCAGCGTGTGCCGCGCTGCTTTCGACGTACGGTATCGACAACATGGTGGTCAACCAGTATCGTTGGCTGGCCAACACGCCTCGAGCGCACATCACAAACTTGCGCACTATGGAGGTCCTTCGCGACCTCGGTCAACAAGTGGAGCAGGAGGCTTACCTGCACGCGACCGATCAGGATCTGATGGGCGGGACGGTTTTCTGCGAAAGTCTGACGGGTGAAGAGATCGGCCGGGTGCCGAGTTGGGGACTGCATCCGCTCTCGAGAGCGGAACGCCAATTGTCGAGTCCGGCAAAGATGAACGACTTGCCGCAGACGTTCATGGAACCGTTGCTTTTCAAGACGGCTTGCGCGCGAGGTACTGAGGCACGGATGAGCACGGAATATGTGAATCATACGCAGACTGACGAGGGTGTTCTGACGCGTTGCCGTGATCGGTTGTCGGGGGAAGAGTTCACGGTCAAATCAAGGTACCTTATCGGCGCAGACGGAGGGAATTCCAAGGTCGCAAAGGATCTGGGCCTGCCTTTCGAAGGGCAGATGGGCGTGCGCGGGTCGATGAACATCTGGTTCCGCGCGGATTTGTCTGAATTCGTTGCACACCGCCCGGCAGTGTTGTACCCAATCATGCAGCCCGGCGCAGAGGTAGGCGGTATTGGCATGGGCCTGATCCGGATGGTTCGGCCTTGGAACGAGTGGTTGATTGTCTGGGGCTATGACATCAATGAGCCTGCCCCTGTCGTGGACAAGGAGAAGGCCACAACGATCGCACGCCAACTGGTGGGCAAGCCGGATCTCGAGATCGAACTGTTGGGTGCGAATACCTGGACAGTCAACAACATGTACGCCACTCGCATGCATGATGGAAGAGTGTTTTGCATGGGCGACGCGGCCCACCGGCACCCGCCGTCTGGTGGGTTGGGCTCCAACACTTCGATTCAGGACGCGTTCAACCTGGCGTGGAAGCTCGCGTCAGTCATCAAGGGGTACGCCGGCGAAGCGCTTCTGGACACCTATTCGGATGAGCGCGCGCCGATCGCCAAGCAGATCGTCACCCGTGCAAACCAATCGATCGCAGAATTCGCCCCGCTCTATAGCGCGCTTGGCATTGACAAATCCAACGACGCGGAAGTCTTGCAAGCGAACATGCATGCTCGAAGCGGAACCACCGAGGCCGCGGAAAAACAGCGGGCCGCAATTCGGGAGGCGTTGGCGTTCAAGCGATACGAACTGGACGCCCATGGCGTGGAGATGAATCAACGATATCAATCGAGCGCCGCATTGACGGATGGGCAGGCGGAGCCAGCGTTCGCGCGTGACCGTGAATTGTATTACCAGGCGACGACATGGCCTGGCGCACGCCTGCCGCATGCCTGGGTTTTCGATTCCCGTGGACGGCCACACTCCACACTTGACCTCGCCGGACATGGGCGATTCGTGTTGTTCACCGGCCTCGGTGGTGAAGCATGGGTTGAAGCTGCCGCACGAGTCGGCGAGGAACTCGGGTTGAAGCTTGACGTACACGTTATCGGTCCGCGGCAGGCGTACGCGGATCATACTGGCGACTGGGCTCGCGTGCGCGAAATCGGCGACAGCGGTTGCGTATTGACCCGTCCGGACCATCATGTGGCGTGGCGTAGTCTCGCCTTGCCGAGTGATCCGGCCGCCGAGCTTCGTCGTGTATTGCAGCATGTGCTTTCGAAATAATGTCTGAAGGCAAGCGTCTTGCCCGCACTCGCGTGATTACGCTTTCAACGGCGAGACGCTTACACAATTCGAGCTTGGTTAGTTATCGGCTGGAGCGTCGCAATGTTCCAAACACGACTCGTTCTACAGTGCACCAATACTCCTCGACCAGCACCGGATCAGACGGCGATAGATTACTGGTCGCCGAAAATTCCGGCCCGAAGCCTGACAGCGTCGACGTCAGGCTGATCATCATGTAGTGGAAAACAATAGGCTCCACGTTGGGTACGGCATGTTCCGTTTGGGCAGCGCGGATTTGCGGCAGCAGCCAACCGATCAGCGGCTTTAAGATAGAGTCCGCGAGCCATTGCAACCGCGCGCTGTGACCTAGCGACTCCTGAAGGATGAAGCGGTGAAACTCTGGAAAGTTTACCGTGAAGCGAAACAGCGCCCTATATGCCAGCTTGAGTCGGTCGGTTGCACTAGCCGGACCGAAGCTGGACAGACTCGCATCATGTTCCTGCCGGACACGTTCGAATACATACTCAGCTACCGCCTGCCACAGAATCTCTTTGGAGCGAAAGTGATAGGTAATGAGCGGATGCTGCATCCCGATCCGGTCTGCAATGCTACGAATACTCGCGGCCTCAAAACCTTTTGATGAGAATTCGGCGAGAGCCGCATTTAGAATGGCCGAACGGGTTTCCTGCGCACGCTGCTGTTCAGAACGCCTCAGTTCCGCGGGTCGACGTGGCCCGATATTTCCTGTGTCAGGTGGTGTTAGTGATGCCATGTACGAATGCGTTGCGGCACGTTGAAATGAACGTCTGCCAATCACACTAGTAGGCGATCTGCCAACTTCAATGCGAGGGTCGACTCCATGACTGTCGATTGTGTCGAGCTTGCGTCATATAGGTGCGAATATTTTGCTGCCGCTTGTTTTTCGACATCTGAGCGAGGCGGCCCTACAACCCATCGTTCGGCGCGCTACCGTCAAATGCCCGCTGCAGCAACGCTCGAATTGCTCCGCGTTCCAGTGGACGGGGATTCCAGTAGGCGTTGTTGCACGCGGTGTCGGCGGCCTGGTCGAGTTGTTCCTCCAGCAGGCCAATCTCTTTCAGCGCGACGGGCGCACCGTTTGCGCGCGCGAGTTCGTATAGACCCTGTGCGGCGTTGTCATGCCCGAGCGCCCGCGCAATACGTTGCATCGCATCGGGCACAGCGTTGGCGTTGTACGCCAACGCGTGTGGAAGCACAATGGTATGAGTGGGCGCGTGCGGCAGATTGAAACTGCCGCCGAGCGTATGGCATAGCTTATGGTGCAAAGCCATACCGACGCTTCCGAGCACTGCACCGCAGAGCCAGGCGCCATAGAGTGCATCGGCGCGTGCGGCCGGGTCGTTGGGCTGTGCGACGATTCGAGGCAAACTGCGCGCTAGCGCCGCGATGCCCTCTTCGGCCATCAGGCTGGTAAGAGGATTGGCATCACGTGAATACAGGCCTTCTGCAGCATGTGCAATTGCATTGATGCCGCTCGTTACCGACATCCCTGCCGGCAAGGTCAGTGTCAGGTCTGGATCGTAGACTACCGTTTTCGGCAGCACGCGTAAATCAGTACCTGTTCGCTTCAGGCCCGATTCGGTCAACCCGAATATGGGCGTCATCTCACTGCCGGCATAGGTTGTCGGCACGGCGAGAATCGGCAGGTTCGTCTCAAGGGCGAGGCCCTTCGCGAGGCCGATTGCGGAGCCGCCGCCCACGGCGATGATACAGTCGGCATTCAACGACGCGGCAACCGTGCGTACTTCAGCGACCAGCTCAACCGGCACGTGCATGGCAGCGCGATCGAAGATGCCCGCTGCGCGCGCACCTAACTGATCGGCCACCGATACACCCAATGTGCGCTGCTCCTGACTACACAGCACCAGAGCACGTTGAACCTGCAGCGTGTGCAATTCACGTTCGATATGGGCGCGCGAGCCGGCCCCAAAGACGACACGTGTGCCGCGTCCGTTATAGACGAATTCAGATGCTGACATGGCGGATCCCGGCGAGTCGATGCTGGAGCGGTACATTGCATGGCCAACCGGCTAGCGGCAAATCATTGCGCTGGCGTCGCGGCTGAAGATGCGGCGCACGGAAAATTGCGCTAATTCTCGCCGCGGATATGGGTCTCATAGATAAACTGGCGGTCACTTCGTCAGCGTGCCCGTTCTTTGGCGCTCGCTGTATATCGACGCGCACGTTCATGACCCGTGCTCCGATGGGTTGAGAACGAAGTCATAGTCGAGCGTATAGAACGGAGTATCCATGGCAGTACCATCCGGCGCGATACCCGGCGGATGTTGGACCCAGTCAACGATCAAGGTTGAGCGCACGCCGAATACGGCATCCGAGTCGAGGTACTTGTCCCCGTTGCGGAATACGTGTGTGATCAAGGGTTCGTAGCCTGACGCCTTGATCCAGAAGTGCAAGTGGGCTGGGCGCCACGGGTGGCGTCCGAGCGCATCGAGCATGCGACCGACGGGGCCATCGTGTGGGATCGGATAGGCTTCGGCGAGAATCGAACGGAAATGAAAGGCTCCGTCCGGCAGCGTCTGCAAACGACCACGGGCTTGATACTCCACATGGGTATCCTGAGGATCCCCGTACTGCACATCGTAGTATCCGTCTTCATCGGATTGCCAGACCTCGATCGACGCCCCGGCTACGGGTTCTCCCGAAAGACCCCGAACGCTGCCGGTAACAAAGCAGGGAAGGCCTGCCGCGCCGTTGGAGATATCGTCACCGTTACTGTATTCGGGGGCGCCGGTAACAAAGAAGGGGCCAAGAACAGTTGCTTCCGTGCATTCGACTGGTTTGCGGTTGTTCTGGGTGGTAACCAGCATCGACAAGCCGAGCGTATCCGACAGAAGTACAAACTCCTGGCGTTTTTCGTCAGTGATGTGGCCAACCTCAGTGAGGAAGTCGACTGCGTAGCGCCATTCGCTTTCGGTCAACTTGACCTCTCGGGCGAACGAATGCAAATGCTGGACAAGGCTGGTCATCACAGTGCGCAGCCTCTCGTGGGTACAACCGGCCATCGCCTCCAGCACCGCTTGAGTGATGGTGTCTTCGTTGATATTGCGCATTGTCTTCCCTTGCACTCCGCATTTCCGACCCCACCGGTTAGATGGGAGCCTTGCCGTCCAGCGCCGAGCCGCTTACATCCTCACTGTCCCTGCACGCCCAAAGAGCGTTTTCATCTGTTGCCCGGCAAAGCAGGGAGCCGCCGATTGCCTGTACCGTCAGCGCGCAAGCAAGCGGGCAGCATTTTCCCCATACACCTTGTCCATCTCGATGCCGGGAATCTGGATGTCGTCGAGCACCTTGCCGAATTGTCGAATTGCGCTTGTCGGTGCGAACGGGAAGTCCGTTCCGAAGAGAATGTGATCGGGGTCTGCCACGTGCGCCAGCGCACTGAGGGGCGCATAGCCGCCGGCGAGTGCCGTGTCGAAGTAGAAGGACCTAACCGCCGCCAACGTGTCACCCACGCGCTCGGCCACCTCGGGCATCATGGAAATCGAAAGAGCGATGCGAGGTACGAGAAACGGCAACGTCCCCCCGGCATGCGAAAGGATGAAGCGAATGTTCCTGAAACGGCTCATTGCACCCGACATGATCAAGCTCGTGGCTGTACGGGTCGTTTCGAACGGATACTCGATCACGGACGCCGGCGCCACCGGCGGCGCTTCGTGAGGCGGCTGGTTAGGGTGAATGAAAACCACGCTCCCGCGCCGGTCCAGTTCTTCCCACAGCGGCGTGAAATGGTCGTCTCCCAGATACAGCCCGTTGTAGTTCGTAAAGGCAATGAAACCATCTACCTTCAAATCGTCAAAACAATAGCGGACTTCCTTCAGTGCTGCGTCGACGTCCGGCAGCGGCAGGCTCGCGAAGGAGCCGAACCGTCCGGTATGCCGGGACCTGAGCTCCGCTGCGTGGTCGTTGCATTTTCTCAGCAGCGTGGCCGCATCCGGCAGTCTGGGACCGGAAGAAATCGACAGAATACCCTCGTCGATTCCGTTTTCATCCATCATCGCGATGGCTGCCTCGACGGACCAGGTCGGGGCCTTGCCGCCCGGCATCGCCGCATTTAGCAGATCCAGTCCAACTGCGTCCACGTAAAGCTTCGGCAGAAAATGCTGGTGTGTATCAATTTTTCGCTTGGACATGGCTGTCGTCTCCTGAACTAGCCTCTCGCATGGGATGAGGTGGTGCCCCTCGGCTTGAACTCATCTTATACGTTATTTTTTACGATTGCAAAGTTTAGTGTGACGAGCGGCTTTCTGCATGCTGCTCGTCGAATTGATGCGAAGTTTCCGGCGTACGGCTCAAAGCGGGAGCTCTTTTGCAGGACCATGGGGCCGCTGAAACCGCCTGAACTTTGAGCCGTAGCGTTCTACGAAGCGCAATGATGCTTTGCAATCTGGAGATGCATGCGTGAGCGTCGAGACCATGCCATCGACTTGCGAACCAGCCCGTCGCGGGTTTCGTTGGGCCGTTGCTCCGGCGGTCGATCTCCACCCTGCACCCCATCTCCGATCGCGATGGCCCCATCTCCAAAGATCAATTTCCCGCTTGTGGCATCCCTCCTAGTATTGACGGCAGAAACAAACCCCAAAGGCGCTTGAACGCCGCGGAGGAGACAGATGAAAACGACTGTGCGCGCACTGTGGTTGGCGCTGCTCGCGTTTGGCCCGTGGTTTATGACGACACCGACGCCGGCGGCGGAATTCAACTGGCGCTGCTACACCTATCTTCCATCGTCGACCGATCCGGCCTACCAGGCGCTCGTCGCGCTAGCCCGTGACATCGGTACCGCGACTAACGGCGCGGTGCAGATCACCTGTAACGTCGGCGGCTCGCTGCCGATCAAATCGAGCACGATTCCGTCGGCGATTCGCGACAACGTGCTGCAGTTCGGCCTGACGGACTCGGGTTCTTATACGGGTTTCGTGCCGATCGCGGGTCTTTTGTCCCTGCCGGGCCTCTATCAGAACGACGCGGCGCTCGACACAGGCATCAAACTACTGACGCCGATACTGGAACAGCAACTGGCCTCGAAAAACGTGAAGCTGCTCGGCGTCTCGTACTACCCGCCACAGGTGCTGTGGAGCACGCAGAAGCTCACGTCGCTCGCAGATCTGAAGGGCCAGAAGATTCGCGTGACGACCGCCGAACAAGCCGAGTTCGCGAAACGGGCTGGGGCAATTCCCGTCAGCATCGACACGCCGGAGGTGTCGGCGGCCTTGCAACGCGGCATCGTCAGCGCGGTGCTGACATCGAGTTCGGGCGGCGGGCGTATCTGGCACGACCTGCTCAAGTACAACTTGCGCATCGGCGCGAACTACGTCGCGGTGATCTTCACCGCCAATCTGGTCGACTTCAACAAACTGCCGCCGCCCATGCAGCAGAAGATTTCCGCGCTCGGCGCGAGTGCGGCCACCCACCTCACACAGCTGCTGCGCAGCAATGAGACGACCTTGACCGACGGTTTCGCGAAAGCGGGCATGACCGTCACGTCCGGCGCTGACGCTGATGCGAAATCGATCACTGCAATGATGCGCCCGTACTGGAGCGACTGGGCCAAATCACGCGGCCCCGACGCCGAAGCGCAACTGACGAAGCTGCGCGCCGCACTCGGCCAATGAACTGGATTCCCTCGCCTCGGAGACACGCCCATGTACGCTGCCCCACCGCTTCTGGATACCCACGTATTCGCCAAGGTTCCCGTCGAACTGGAAATCCGCAACCGTTCGACCGACTGGCTTGAAGGACGTCATCACGGCCGGCCCACGTCGTTTCTCGAGGGTCCGTCCTTTGACCGCGAGGGCAACCTGTACTGCACCGACATTCCGTACGGTCGCGTATTGCGCATTGCGCCCGATGGCAAGTTCAAGGTGATCGCCGAATACGACGGAGAACCTAACGGTTTGAAGATCCACAAGGATGGCCGCATTTTCATCGCGGACCAGAAGAACGGCATTCTCGTGCTCGAACCGGGCAGCAGCGAACTGAAGCCGTTTCTGGTGCGCGCGAATCTGGAACGCCTCAAAGGTCCGAACGACCTCGTGTTCGCGAGCAACGGTGACCTGTACTTCACGGATCAGGGCCAGTCCGGCCACCAGGATCCGACCGGGCGTCTCGTGCGCGTGCGTGCGAACGGCGGCATCGACATCCTGCTCGATAACGTGCCGAGCCCGAACGGTCTCGTGCTCAACGCCGACGAAACCATGGTGTTCCTTGCCGTGACGCGCGCTAACGCAATCTGGCGTGTGCCGATGACGCGCGGCGGCGTCAGCAAAGTGGGCACCTTCATCCAGATGTCGGGCGGCGGCGGCCCGGACGGCATGGCAATCGACGAGCAGGGCAACATCGCCGTCGCCCATGCGGGCCTCGGTAGCGTGTGGCTATTCAGCGCGCTCGGCGAGCCGCTCTACCGGATCGCATCGTGTACCGGCGGACGCATGACGACCAATCTCGCGTATGGCGGCCCGGAACACAAGACCCTGTTCATCACCGAGTCCTCGACGGGGACCGTCATCACGGCACAGATGGACGTGCCGGGCCGGGCCATGTACTCGCACCAATGACTCTCGTAGCGCATGGTGTTTATCGCGATCTTTTTGGAAAAGGTACTTTAGATGACCAAAATCTTTAAGCTGGTAGCGGCAACGGGCATGCTCGGCTCGGGTTTCCGGGCGGAGTCGATCGACAAGGCTATCGAAATGGGCGCCGAGATGATCGGCTGCGATGCCGGCTCGACAGACTCCGGTCCGAACGGTCTCGCGCAGGGCAAAAGCCATTTCTCGGTGGCGGCCGTCAGGCGCGACGTGAGCAATATTCTCGGGCGCGCGGTGAAGGCGGGCATTCCGCTCATCATCGGTTCGGCGGGCACGTCGGGATCAGACAAGTCGCTGGCCTCGCTGGTGGAGATCGTGCACGACCTTGCCCGCGAGCAGGACCTGCACTTCAAGCTGGCCGTGATCCATTCCGAGCAGACCAAAGAGGTGGTGCTCAAGCACGTTCGCGCCGGCCGTTCGCGTCCGCTGAAGCCGTCGAAGCCGCTGACGGAAGAGGAAGTGAGCGAGTCGATGCATATCGTTGCGATGATGGGTGTCGAGCCGATCCAGGAAGCGCTCAAGGCGGGTGCGCAGGTGGTGCTGGCGGGCCGCAGCAGCGACACGTCGATCTACGCGGCGCTGCCGCTGATGAAGGGTTTCGATCCCGCCGTGGTCTGGCATATGGCGAAGATCCTTGAGTGCGGCGCGGCCGCCGTGGCGGTGCGGCTTGCGCCTGACAGCATGATGGCGGTGCTGCATGACGATTCCTTCGACGTCTTCCCGATGCGTGAGGACTATCGCTGCACGCCGCAAAGCGTCGCTTCGCACACGCTCTACGAGAACGCTGATCCGTTCGATCTGAAAGAGCCGTCTGGCACGCTGATCACGCGAGAGTCGCAATACAAGGCGATTTCGGATCGCGCGGTCAACGTGTCGGGCTCGCGCTTCGAACCGGCATCCGAATACACGATCAAGATCGAAGGCGTGCGGCAGCGCGGCTGGTCGACGATCATTCCGGGCGCGGTGCGCGATCCGTACATCATCGCAAATCTCGATTCGTGGCTCGCGCAGCTGAACGACAACATCGGCATCCGGCTGTCAAACACCATCGGCGACAAGAAATACGAGATCGTGACGCGCGTCTACGGCCGCAACGGCGTGATGGGCGAGCTCGAGCCGGAGCCGGTCATCAAGGGCCACGAGATCATGATCCTGTGGGACATCATCAGCGAATCGCAGGAACTGTCGCACACCATTGCGAGCAGTGTGTCGCATCTGGCCGTGCACAACCCGATTCCGAAATGGAACGGCCTGATTTCCGGTGTCGCGTATCCGTACTCGCCGAACGAAATCAATCGCGGCCCCGTGTACGAGTTTCACCTTAATCACGTGCTCGTACCCGACTCGCCGACCAGTCTCTTTTCCACCGAATTCGAGGAGCTTTGATCATGGCAAAGACCATCGGCGACCTGGCCGTTCTGGTGCGTTCAAAAAATGCGGGCCCGTTCTGGCTGACTTTCGACGTGATGTTCAGCGACGAGGCCGTCTATCGGCGCGTGCGCGACAGCAATGTGATCAACGCGAAGGACATTGCTCGCACATTCCGGCGCGACATCGAGGACGTGATCGTCGTCAATCATGACGCGGCGCTCGCGGTGAAGGTAAGCTTCCCGCGTCCGCAAAGCTCCGGCTCGAAACTCGACAACGACGTGTACGGCGGCCAGCAATATGCACCGTTGCTCGGCCTGGAGATTCCCGACTAGCCGCGATGCAGTATGACGGTGAACCGGTCACGCACGATGACGGAATCGAAGGAGGGGACGTTTCATGGCGCAAAACAATGACCCGGCAGCGTCTGGGCCGGAAACGCAGCCCGGCACGGACGCCGAACGGATCGCGCTGCAGCAGACGCTGCATCACGGGCATAGTCCGTTCGCGCCGGTGTCGCACCCGGGCCGGCTCGAATGGGTGTTTCTGTGGGCGTGCAAGCTGATCATCCTGGCGATGATCGGCATCATCGGCACCGAGCTGGTCACGCGCAATCTCTTTGGCTTCTCGTTCCAGCTCTCCGACGAATTCGGCGGTTATCTGCTGGCGGCGCTGGCGTTCTTCAGCCTGTCCGTGTGCCAGTCGCACGGCTATTTTCATCGCGTCGATTTCGTGCAGGCGCGCTTGTCCGAACTGGGACAGGCGGTGTCGATGGTGATCTTCGACCTGCTGTCGCTCGCATTCAGCGTCATTCTGTTCTGGCAGATGTTCCTGCTCGAACATGGCTCGTGGCAATCCGGCGAACTCGCATCGACCATTCTGATGACGCCGCTGTGGATTCCGCAGATAGCCTTGCCGATCGGCGCGGCCGCGCTGTGCATCGCGGTGGCGAAGAGCCTTGCTATGAATCTCGTCTGGCTTGCCGGTGCGATCGGCCGGCGCTGGGGAGCCAGATGATGTCACCGGAACTTCAGATCGCATTTTCGTTCGGCGCGTTCCTAAGCCTGCTTGCCTGCGGCATGTCGGTGCCCTTCGCGATCGCCGTCCCAGGCACGCTCTATCTGATCCTGCAGAACGGCTTGGATGCGCTGCGCGGTCTCGGCCTCGTCACGTGGGGCAGCATGGACAGTTTCACGCTGACAGCCGTGCCGCTCTTCGTGCTGATGGCGGAGATCATGCAGTTCAGCGGGCTCAGTTCGCGCATCTACCGCGGGCTGTCGCGGCTCGTGTGCCGCGTGCCGGGCGGGCTCGTGCAAACCAATATAGTCGGCTGCGCGCTGTTCGCGGCGATTACCGGGTCGAGCGTGGCGACGGCAGCATCTATCGGCGGAGTGGCGCTGCCGCAGTTGCTGCGACGAGGCTATGAGCCGCGTTTGTCGGCGGGTTCGCTCGCCGCGGGCGGCACGCTCGGCATCCTGTTTCCGCCCAGCGTCGCGCTGATCATCTACGGCAGCCTGACGGATACGTCGATTGCAAGGCTCTTCATGGCGGGCGTGATTCCCGGCCTGATGCTGACGGCGATGTTCATGATCTACGTGGCCATCTATGCGCTGGTCCGTCCACATTCCACGCCCGCCGAACCGCCGCTGGTGTCGTTGGCGGAACTGGGCCGCGCGCTCGCCGACGTCGTGCCGTTCGTGTTGCTGATCGGCGGCACCATGGGCAGCATGTACTTCGGGCTGGTGACGCCCGTCGAAGCGGCAACGGCCGGCTGCATTTTCGCGACGATACTGGCGATCCTCATGGGAGAGCTGACACTCGACAAGTTCCGCCAGGCGCTGCGCCGCACGGTGCTGATCGTCGGCAATCTGCTTTTCATCATCTACGCGGCGTTCATCTTCGCGTATGCGATCGACACCTCTGGCCTCGGCGAAGAGCTGACCGGCTGGATCGTCGGCCTGCAGCTTTCGCGGCTCGAGTTCTTTTTTGCGCTGTTCCTGCTGTACAGCGTGCTGGGCTGTCTCGTCGAAAGCATCGGCATGATGGTGGTCACCGTGCCGCTGCTGCACCCTGTGCTGCTGCAATACGGCATCAGTCCCATCTGGTTCGGCGTGATTCTCGTGATGTATATCGAACTCGGCCAGATCTCGCCGCCGATCGGCATCAATCTCTTCGTGATTCAGAGCATCTGGACGGGCGTATTGCGCGACGTGGTATTAGGCACGATGCCTTTTCACGTGATCATGTTCGTCCTTCTGCTGATCCTCTCCGTGTGGCCCGATCTGGTGCTGTGGCTGCCGGGAAGAATGTAGCGGCCTTGACGAAGTACGCGCGCGGCGCACCACGCCCGATCCGCGGATCCTGAAACGCTTGCATCCGATCATCCGACGGCGCTCGTTCGAGCAGTGCCACGGGCCAGTTCACGCTTCGAAAGCGAGACGCCGTGCGCAATACGCGCAAGGAAATCCAGACCGCGGCGGACAACAACCAGCAAGGAAAATCAGAGCCATGCATAACACGGCCGAACAGAGGCGTATGTCTTATTGTTCGGCATACTAATGAAATTAAGGAGACGAGCATGAAGCGCAGAATTTCATATGTATTGACGACCCTGGCGATGGGCGCCGCGGTGCCCGCTTTCGCGCAATCGAGCGTGACGCTGTACGGGTTGATCGACGAAGGTCTCGAATACAACACCAACGCGGGCGGACACCAGCAGTACAGCATGGTGAGCGGCGTGCACGGCGGCAGCCGCTTCGGGCTACGCGGCACGGAAGACCTTGGCGGCGGCCTGAAGGCCATTTTCCGGCTCGAAAACGGATCCGACGTGAACAGCGGCAAGCTCGGGCAGGGCGGCCTGATGTTCGGCCGCCAGGCATACGTGGGCCTGACGACGCCGTACGGCACGGTGACGATGGGCCGCCAGTACGACTCCGTTGTCGACTATGTCGGGCCCGTCACGGTCGGCGATCAGTGGGGCGGCACGATCGGCTCGCACCCCGGCGATCTCGACAATTTCGACAACACGCAGCGCGTGAACAATACGGTCAAGTACACGAGCGCCACCTACGACGGCGTGACGTTCGGCGGCATGTACAGCTTCGGCGGCATTGCAGGCAACACCGGGCGCAACCAGGTATGGTCGCTGGGCGCCGGCTACACGAACGGGCCGCTGCTGCTGGGTATCGCGTACCTGAATGCGCGCAATCCGAACGTCAGTTTCTTCGGCACCAGTTCATCATCGACGTTGACGGCTGCGACCAACAACATCACCAGCCCGGTGTATAGCGGCTACGCGTCGGCGAGCACTTACGAGGTGGCCGGCGCGGGCGGCAATTACACGTTCGGTGCGTCAACGTTCGGCGCGACTTATTCGTACACGCGCTTCAGCGGGCTCGGCAACGCGGCGACGAGCGGCCCGAACGTGCTGCACTACACGGGCAGCGCCTTTTTCAACAACGTCGAAGTGAGCTACAAATACCAGTTGACGCCGGCATTGGTGCTGGGGGCCGAGTACGATTACACACACGGCTCGTCGGTTCAGGGGCGCGACGCTGCGCAGTACCATCAGGGCACTGTCGGCGCCGATTACTTCCTGTCGAAGCGCACCGACATCTACGTGATCGGTGTCTACCAGAAGGCGCTCGGTTTCGATTCGACGGGCAAGTCGGCGGTGGCGGCGATCAACCAGGTGACGGCGGCCTCGACCAATCATCAGGCAGTCGTGCGGCTCGGTTTCCGGCATACGTTCTGACGCTACGATATGTGCAGGCGGAGTTCAAAACAGTGTATCGGCCGCATGGTCCTGCTTGCCGAGAATATGGGCGAGCATCAGGCGCGCGGCGGTGGATAATTCGTCCGGCTGCCGCACGCATACGCGGTGCTCGCGCCGTGCCCACGGTTCGAGCAGCGGCCGCGCGACGAGCCCCATCGCTTCGGCAAGCAGCAGCAACGACGTGCTTTCCGCGACGATGCCGACGCCGAGCCCTTCCTGTGCGAGGCGGCACGCAAGGTCGAAGCCCCGCGCGCGCACGCGGGTGCGCATCGTGCAGCCGTAGGCGGCCGCCTGGCGATTGAGCAGACCGCTCAATGCGCCGCGTTCGTCGTCGCCGATGATTTCGTGATCGAGGAGCTGAATGAGCGTGACGCCCGGCTGCGCCGCGAGCGCATGTTCTTCACGCATCACCGCTATGATCTGATCGCGAAAACAAGGCCGCACCCACAAGCCGCCGGGTGGCGTGTCGCCGGCGTAGATGCCGAGATCCGCGCCGTGCCTCTCGATCGCCGCAGCGACATCGGCGTTCGCGCGCTCTTCGAGATCGACATGAACAGCGGGATGACGCTGCAGGAACTGTCCAAGAATTTCGGGCAGGTAACCAACCAGCGTGGTTTCGCTCGCGACGATGCGCACGTGGCCCTCGACACCTGCGCTCAGTTGCGCAAGCTCCACATCGAGCTGACCGGCTTCATGAATCAGGTTACGCGCACGGCGCAGCACAATCGCGCCGGTCGGCGTCATCTCGACACCGCCCGCGTGACGCGTCAACAGACGATGACCTAGCCGCTGTTCGAGTTCGCTGACACGCTTGCTGACCGCCGACGGCACGATGTTTTCGCGGCGCGCCGCGCCGGCGATGCTGCCTTCCTCGATGACGGCGACGAAAAGACGCGCGGTAGTAGTGTCGAGCAGATAGGCCATCCGGAACGTTTCCTTGTAGAGTGCCGCGCTCTTCGCGCGCCGGTCTCTTTTTCGTGGCGCGTCTCAACAGATGAATAGACGTGCTGCGCGTGAACGCAGTACATACAGAATAGGTGAGGCGCAATTGTGGTGCAAGCTGCTGGTGCGTGCGCAGTCGTGGAGTTCCGCGCCGAAACTACGCTGATCTCCGTTCAATCGCTCGACGGGAAGATGGCCGCGAACGACGCGGGGTTCGCAGCAGCCTCTAAAGTTCGACCGGTTCGAACCGATAAACATTAAATAACTGTTTACAAGTTGTCGAACCGATAACGCGAGCTTTCTGTTCGCTTTCGCGAAACGCGCGAATGCTGCTTGAAAAGGTACGCAGTCCGGGCTGCTTGCAACCGCCCGTGGTGCCTTCTGACCGACACCTGACCTTCCGGCTTCAAATCGGCCGCCGAATTGCGATGAATTGCCGCGATTGATCTGGAAAACCGCAGTGCCATCGTCATTGGAGAATGAGTCCATGTACTTCAGAAACCTGAAGCCTGGCGCCAACTGCTCAGCGTCTTTGTGAGAGCAGGAGCATGTTGAAGAACCTGTCGATTCGCGCCGGCCTTAATACGATGATCGCTTTGTTTGGGATCGTACTGGTGGCGGGCACCGGCGTACTTTGATTTTTCACGTCCGTTCAATGAAGGAAACGAAGTGGAGCATTCATCGCCCGAGCGGCACCTGGAACTGCATGAACTCAGCGCGGTCAGCGCGGCGCTGAACCGCGTTCAGGCTGTCATTGAATTCGATCTGCACGGCATTGTCCTGCACGCCAATGACAATTTCCTCAAGACGCTCGGCTACACGCTCGATGAAGTGCGTGGCCAACATCATCGGATGTTCTGCGACCCCGCCCACGCCGATAGTCACGCCTACCGCCAGTTCTGGGAAAAGCTGGGCCGCGGCGAATTCGATCACGGCGAATATCAACGAGTGGGACGCGGCGGGCGCGAGGTCTGGATCAATGCGTCGTATAACCCGGTATTCGATGCGCACGGCAAGCCCTACAAGGTCGTCAAGTTCGCGACCGACATCACCGCCGCGCGCCAGCAGACCGCCGAATACGAAGGTAAGGTGCGCGCCATCGACCGCGCTCAGGCCGTGATTGAATTCGATCTGTCCGGCAACGTGCTGTTTGCCAACCAGAATTTCCTCGACACGCTCGGCTACCGGCTCGACGAAATCCAGGGCAGACATCACCGCCTGTTCTGTGAGGACGCCTACACCGTCACTGCCGAATATCGTGATTTCTGGGCCAAGCTCAATCGCGGCGAGTTCGACGCCGGCCGCTACAAGCGCCTTGGCAAAGGCGGTCGCACAGTGTGGATTCAGGCCAGCTACAACCCGATTTTCGACGTCGCAGGACGCCTCTCCAAGGTCATCAAATTCGCCACTGACGTGACGGCTCAGGTCGCGCTGGAAGACCAGGTGCGCGTGCGCGCCGAAGACGATCAGCGCAAGGTCGCGGCGCTGCTGGATGTGGTCAACCAGGCCGCTGCGGGCAATCTGACCGGCACGGTCGAGCTTGCCGGCGACGAGCCGATCGATCAGCTCGCCGCCGGCATCCAACGCATGATGGACGACCTGCGCGGCGTGATCGGCAAGGTGGTCGAATCGGCCGGTGGCTTTACGGCTTCATCGCAGGACATCGCCGGACGCGCGAATACGGTCGCGAGCGGCGCGCAGTTGCTGGGTGCAACTGTCGAGGAAATGAACGCATCCATCGAAGAGCTGACGGCGTCGATCAATTCGATCGCCGACAATTCGCGCAGCGCCGACAACCTCGCCAAAGATACGCAACAGGAAGCCGAGCGCGGCGCGAAGGCGATTGCCCGCTCGATCGAAGCGATGGACCTGATCAACAAGTCGTCCGAAGACATCAGCGAGATCATCAAGGTGATCGGCGAGATTGCCAGCCAGACCAATCTGCTCGCGTTCAATGCGGCCATCGAAGCGGCCCGCGCCGGCGAACATGGTCTGGGCTTTTCCGTGGTGGCCGACGAAGTGCGCAAGCTCGCCGAGCGTTCGTCGCAGGCGACCAAGGAAATCTCCAAGCTGATCAACGAATCGGTCAAGCGCGTCGCGCAGGGTAGCGAAATCTCGAAGCAGGCCGGCGAAGCCTTCGACAAGATCGTGGCAGGCGTGAGCCGTACCACGCATGCAATCTCGGAGATTTCCTGCGGCGCCGACGAGCAGCTGATCGCCGCCCGCGAGGTCAGCGCCGCGATCCAGCAAGTCGCCGAGGAGACCGAGAAGTCCGCCGGTGCCTGCGACACGATTGCGCGCGCCAGCGCCACGCTGATGCAAGGCGCACAAACGCTCGATCAAATGGTCACGCGCTTCGTCGTCTAAAGCAGGAGGCGTCGTGGATATGGATCGTGAGGTCGATCAGGCGACCCGTCGCGCCTTCTTCGATCAGGTGCGGAGGCATACCGGAATCGCGATGAGCGAGCGCAAGTGGACTCTGCTGGAGGGCCGTTTGCGCCGGCGCCTGCGGGAACTGGCGTTACCGGATTATCGCGATTATCTGCAGGTGCTCGAAGCGAAGCCGGAGGAGGTGAACGATTTCATCGATCTCGTCACCACCAACGAGACGTCGTTCTTCCGTACGCCGCGCATCTGGGAGTACTTCGCGCAGCAATTCCTGCCGCGCTGGTTCGACGCGCGTCCCGACACGCCGCTGCGGGTGTGGTCGGCGGCGGCGTCGAGCGGCGAAGAGGCGTACACGGTGGCAATGCTGTGCGAGGAGTTTCGCCTCGCGCATCCGGCATTCCGTTATCGCATCGTGGCAACGGACATCGCGGACGGCATCCTGCGCAAGGCGGCCGCTGCGCAGTATCACGGCCGCAGTATTGATGGACTCTCACAGACGCATCCCGAGTTGTTGAAGAAATACTTCAGCGCGCACGAGGAGCTTTTTTGCGCGGGTCCAGCATTGCGCGCCAACGTCACGTTTCGCAAACACAACCTGCACCAGCGGCCACGCGACCTCGGCTCGTTCGACGTCACGTTCTTGCGCAATGTGCTGATCTATTTCGACGCCGACGGCCAGCAAGCCGTGCTCGAAAACGTACGTCGCGCGATGGCCCCCGGGGGCGTGCTGATCGTCGGGGAATCCGAGTCGCTGAGCCGCTTCGATATGGGCTTCGCATTCGAGCAGCCGCTGATCTACCGCAATGGGGAGGGCGCACGTGACTGACCCGCGTGAAATTCAGGTGCATATGTGCGCGATCGGCATTGGCAGTGGCAGCGATCGCGACGTGTTGCGCGCCACGCTCGGCTCCTGCGTGGGGATCGCCCTGATGTGGCGCGAGCGCGGCATCTACGGACTCGCCCATTGTCTGCTGCCCGATGCGCAAGACCGGCCTGAGAGGGTCGGCGCCAAATATGTGACGCAGGCCATTCCCTCGCTGCTTACCTTGATGCAGGTACAGCGTGCCTCGCACCATGCACTCGAGGCGGTGCTAGCCGGTGGCGCAAATATGGTGCATTACGTGCGCGGTCCGACCCATCCGCCGATTGGCGAGCAGAACGTGCGCACCGCGCAGCAGTTGCTCGAAAGGCTGGGTGTGCGCGTGGTGCATACGGATGTCGGCGGCGAATGCGGCAGGCAACTGCTGATCGATTGCCATGAGCATGCGTTCGTTGTGAAAAAGATTGCCCGCACCTTCTGAACGGGATTTCCATCATGGACCTCACCCGCGCCTGTGCCGCAACGACCGGCACGCCCGCCGTCGAATGGTTCGGCTCGTTTCATCTCGGCGAGACCGAACTTGCGCTGCCGGTGGCGGCCTTGCAGGAAGTGGTCAATTATCCGGCGGCAGTCACGCCGGTGCCGCTCGCGCCGGGTCATCTGCTCGGCCTCTTCAATCTGCGCGGCACGCTGATTCCCATTGTCGACCTGCGCCAGCTGCTGCATCTGCCGGAGCGCGGCGAGCGCTCGTCGAGCAAGATCGCCATCATCGAACTGGGCGATGCGCGCGCGGGACTGCTGTTCGATTCGACCGGCGAAATTCAGCGCGTGCCGGCGGCGCAAAAAATCGTGTTCGACCGTCCGGACAATACGCCGCTTGTGATTTGCGGCGCGCTCAAGCTGAACGACGGTGAACGGATCGTGCAGATTCTCTCGGCGGCGACGCTGCTCGGGCTGCCGGATGTGCCGCAATTGCATCACCGTGCCGCCGCCTCAGGGCGGCGCGTGCAGCAGCGGCGCCAGACCGTGTCGTTTCGGGTCGCCAGCGCGCATCTGGCGCTGCCGATAGCCGCCATCCAGGAGATCATCCGTGTGCCGGCGATGCACCCGTCGCCGCTCGCCGATGCTATCTGTATCGGCATGCTGAATCTGCGCGGCACGACCCTGCCGGTGATCGATTTCACGCGTTTCATGGGCCTGACTCGCGACGACGCAGCAGCGCCAGATGAGGCCGCGAATGTCGACGAACGGCGCATCGTCGTGCTCAACCAGAATGACGTTCACGTCGGGCTGATGGTCGACGAAGTGCGCAGCATCGTCAGCTACCGTGACGACGAATTGATGACGATGCCGGCCTACAGCCGCCGGCACGTCGCACTGTTCGCCGGATGCCTCGGCAACGCAGGGCGCGGCAGCATCATCCTGTTGAATCCGGACGCACTGTGCGCACACGAGCAGATCGCGGCGGTCGCGCGCGGCCATCACGATCTGTACCGCAACCGGCCGCGGACGGGCGACGCCGCCCGCGAACCCGGCAGCGCGCGCGAGACCTACGTGACGTTCCGCCTCGTACACTTGCTGGGCGTGCGCATCGGTCAGTTGCGCGAGGTGATCGACTACTCGGATGACGTTGCCGTCACACCAGGCGCGCCGGATTTCGTTCGCGGCGTGCTGCAGCTGCGCCGCGAACTGGTGACGGTAATCGACGTGCGCGCGATGTACCGTATGCCGCCATACGAAGACCTGACGCACGCGAAGATCCTGATTGTCGAGCATCGCGGCGAAAAGTTCGGGCTCGTCGTGGATGCGGTCGACAACATCGTGACTATCGAAGCGGCCAGCCGTATCCCAGTGCCCGCCATGCTGACGCGGCAGCTCGGCAATGGCTTCGGCAACGGCATGAAGGAGGCGGTGGAGCTGCCCGGACGCGGCACGTTACTGCTGATCGATCTGGCGACGCTGTGCGAGCAGGCAGTGGTAGAGGCTGGCTAAACGGAGGAAGGCTGAGCATCAACCTCAGACACCGACGTCTGCGTCGACAACGGGACTTCGGCCGATCGAAAGGAAAACGAAGGGCACCCTACAGTTTCTTCAAGTTCTTTGTTCTCCATTGATGCGTTCGCACTCAAAGGACAGCAGCCGACCCTTCGCCCGCTTTCGCAAGATGATGGCCAGTGACGGTTGACCCGTCACAAACAGGATCTCTCCAGCCAGAACGGAATGATTGGTTGCATGGCAGTACGCGTGGCAACTCGCGTGCTGCCTGAGCATTTCTGCGCTGAGGTTTTAAAGCCAGGCTGCGACAAACCGCCGCGAATGCCGCTTTTCACTCAAGGTGGGCCGAATGCGAGCCGATATTTTGTACGATGAATTCATGAAATGAAATTTACCATCATGGCGTAGCGGTTGCGCCTGAACGGGAAGGCTTTGCGTTTGAGAACCCTCCCCCGAGTGTTTCGATGCGGCACGGCAGCTCGGTGTGCAGGCTGCCCACGTCGCGGAACAGGGTGGCAGCAGCTCGCCCGGCCCGGCATTGAAGGTTCGCCGCTCAACATACAGAACTCCTGGGGACAGCGCTCATCGGGTGTCAAGCTTGCCGTCGACGATTTCGACACTGAAAACGGCAACCTTGTCCCGACGCGGCGATTTCACTTCGACTACATCAAGATCGACCGGCAATCCGTCCGGGTGTAGAGCGCGACGATTGCGCGCTGGTGAAAGCGATCATGTTCCTCGCGAAGCAAGTCGGGGCACTAGTGGTTGTTCGATCCACCTGAGATCAAGACAAAGACCTTTCAAATGAAAAAGACGGCCATTTTCTACACACTGCTATTCATCGCTGCAACCCTCCTGGCCGGATGCGGAAGAGAGAAGACCAAAGACGACCGGATCGAGGAAAAGGCGCTTCGTCTTTACAACGCGGAGATGAAAAGCGGTGACTTCTGCAAGGCCGCTCAGGTGGTCGCAGGACGCTTCGAATATCCCGACGATTACCAAACGTCAAACGATGTTTTGACGGAGCGAATGCTCAAGTGGGAGGTCCGCCGGCGAGAGGTCACGCTGGATTGCAAAAGGCAGAAGTGGCCAGCCTACAAGGCCGCCATCGAAAACAGGCTCAACGATCTGCGACAGAAAAAAGACGAATACGAGAGCCTGCAGCGCGTGGCGGTTACCATGGTTGGCGGCTCGTTCGACGAAGACCAGATGAGCCGGCATTGCTTCGCCTCATTCGCAATCTCCAACAAATCGAAGTTTCCCATTTCGGCGGTCGGCTTCGCTGATGACCCGTTGCACAATCATGTAGGCGATTTCATGGTTCAGCAGGCGGATCGCGCTGATGCCGCGGCAGGCCCGAATGGTGGCTTCCTGCGGGCCGTTGCCGCGCACGAGCGGATGCGGGTTCAACATATTCCCCCGGTCGACTATGCGAGCGGCCAAACCGATGGCGAGTGGAATGGCGCGAGAAACTCCATCGCGAGCGGCGATACGAAGACCGTGGCCATGTGCAACTTCAAGATCGCCGGCCCGGACTCCATCTATCGACAAATGGACGAGCCGTCATATTCAATGGCGGTGAAATGGGTTGCGCTCGGCTCGGGCGAGCGGGTCGAACTATGGCGATACGTCAGGGGTGAAAGCGGATATGACTTCGACAATCAAATCCAAAACCTCCAGAGGAAGTTGATCACCGAGGATCCGAACCAGTCGATGGCGACGGACCAACATGGCGGCCAGTCCTAGCGATCTGACTTGCTCGATGCAGAGGGCGACGCGCGAAAATTGCAGGAGGTCAACGAAGCCTACGCTGTGCTCTCCGATGAGAGCAGGCGACGATTTTATGACTCGCGCCGCGCCAGCGAAGCGAGCTCAGCAATTTTGCCGATTCGTGACATGTTCAATGCGAGGAGTTCCGTAGGTTTGAAACGATCTTTGGTCAGCAAGCTCTCGCTGCCGGCAGCCAGAACTTGCCGCGTCTCGCAGGAATATCAGTCTCCAACGCGTTCCGGACGAGACGAATGCCTTGCAGTCGCAAAAGGAGTTGACGTGTGGCAGAGGGTCTTTAGCCTCCTCCAGTCGCGCATTGGAGATTGCGTTGAGCGTACGAGGGGCTGATCGAAAAATGCTGACGGAGATAAAAAACGTCAACTTGTCGTATTTGAAGCTGGCGCAACGTTTGTTGCGCATAGACAAGGCGATGGGCATGGCGAGCATGGGCGTCACGGAGAAACTGGCGGATTTCATCCTGAATCTCACGATGGAGGAAGCCGAAATACTCGCCGCATCGACTCAGTTACTGTGCCGGTTTGGCGTCAACGGACACGTCATTCTTTCCGCGATCACGAATAAGGGAATCGCCGAGAGAATGACTTCATCGACCCTCACGGCCGACGCAGGATGTCTGCCGGTAGACGGTAAGCGCGAACTTCCGCCCACCTAGCTTGCGATTCTGGGCTCGGGTGCGAGTAGGGGCGGCGAGTCGGTCAGGGGCATTTCGTTGGGCAAGATAGTGGGCAAATCGGCGAAATCCGACGTGGAATCAGTTGTCACTTTAAGTAAAAAATGAAATGAATTGGAGCGAAGTTTGGCCGGTCGTTTCGCTGCTAAGCTTGGTCGGAATTGCTGCCAGAAAGCATTCGATAAGCACAGTACTCACGAGACATATCCATGAGAATCGTCGAAGTCCGCGAAAAGACCGTTCCGATCAGTTCCCCCATCCGTAATGCCTACATTGACTTCCGCAAGATGACGTTGAGTCTCGTCGCCGTGGTGACGGATGTCATCCGGGACGGCAAGCCGGTGGTGGGTTATGGCTTCAATTCCAACGGCCGCTACGGCCAGGGCAAGCTGATGCGCGAGCGCTTCATTCCGCGCATTCTCGAAGCCGACCCCGCCACGCTCGTGAACGATGCGGGCGACAACCTCGATCCGCACAAGATCTGGGCGACCATGTTCACGAACGAAAAGCCGGGCGGCCACGGCGAGCGCTCGGTCGCGATCGGTACGATCGACATGGCAATCTGGGACGCGGTGGCGAAGATCGAAGGCAAGCCGCTGTTCCAGCTGCTGGCCGACCGTTACGGCAATGGCCAGCCCGACCGCAAGGTTTTCGTATACGCGGCGGGCGGTTACTACTACCCGGGCCAGGACCACGGGAAACTGAAAGACGAAATGCGCAGCTACCTCGACCGTGGCTATACGGTCGTGAAGAAGAAGATCGGCGGCGCTTCGCTCGATGAAGATCTGCGCCGCATCGACTCGATCCTGAGCGTGCTGGGCGATGGACAGAAACTCGCGGTCGACGCCAATGGCCGCTTCGACCTCGACACGGCGATCCAGTACGCGAAGGCGTTGTCGCAATACGACCTGTTCTGGTACGAAGAGCCGGGCGACCCGCTCGACTTCGAATTGCAGGCGACGCTGCGCAACTACTACGACAAGCCGATGGCGACGGGTGAGGATCTGTTCTCGATGCAGGACGCCCGCAACCTGATCCGCTATGGCGGCATGCGTCCGGACCGCGACTGGCTGCAGTTCGACTGCGCACTGAGCTACGGCCTCGTCGAGTACCTGCGCACGCTCGACATGCTGCATCAGCACGGCTGGTCGCCGAGCCGCTGCGTTCCGCACGGCGGCCATCAGATGTCGCTGAACATCGCGGCCGGACTTGGCCTGGGCGGTAACGAATCCTATCCGGACCTGTTCCAGCCTTACGGTGGCTTCCCCGACGGCGTGAAGGTGGAAAACGGCTTCATCACGATGCCCGATCTGCCCGGCATCGGCTTCGAAGGCAAAGCCGATCTCTTCGCCGAGATGCAAAAGCTGTCCGCATAAGCCGTCCAGCAGTAAAACGCGCCGAGTAACGGAGCGGTGTCACGTTCAAAGAAATAGACCAGGCAATGCAGGCGAAATCGGTTCGTGTTCGCTGCGGCGGTAGGCTCTCCCGTGGCGGCTCAAACTGATTTTCATTAAAAGATGCCACGCATAGGAGACCGTCGTGCGGGTTTCAAAGATCGGAAAGTCCCTTTCCAAGCTCTACGTGCAGGTTCTGATTGGAATTATTGCCGGTATCTTCGTCGGCCATTTCTATCCTGACATCGGTTCGCAGCTCAAACCACTCGGCGACCTGTTCATCAAACTGATCCGGATGCTGCTCGCGCCGATCATCTTCGCTTCCGTCGTGGTTGGGATTGCGCGGATGAACGACCTGCATCAGGCCGGTCGCGTCGGCGTCAAGGCGGTCGTCTACTTTGAGATCGCATCGACGATTGCCCTCGCTATCGGCCTCGTCATCGTGGATGTCGTCAAGCCGGGCAGCGGTATGCACATTGATCCCGCGCATATCGATAGTTCTTCCATTGCCACGTACACCCAGGCGGCACAGCAACACGGGATGCTGGAGTTCTTCATGAGCATCGTTCCAAATAGCATTGTTGGAGCGTTCGCCAATGGAGAGATCCTGCCGATCATTTTCTTCTCCGTTCTGCTTGCAATCGCGCTCGCGAGGCTGGGTCCGCGCGCTGCGCCGTTCGTCGACATGCTCGATATTTTCCTTCAGGGCATGTTCGGTATCGTGCGGATCGTGATGTATGTCGCGCCCATCGGTGCCTTCGGCGGCATGGCCTTTACCATCGCAAAGTACGGCATCGGTACGCTGGCATCGTTCGGCCAGCTGATGCTATGCCTTTACCTCACCTCGATTATTTTCGTGACTGTTGTGCTTGGTCTGGCGATGAGGTTGAGCGGGCTGTCGCTATGGAAGTATCTCCGTTACATCAAGGATGAAATCTTCATTACGCTCGGCACCGCTTCGACTGAAGCAGTGCTCCCTCAGATGCTGATCAAGATGGAGAAATTGGGTTGCTCTCGGCCCGTAGTGGGGATGGTGTTGCCTACGGGCTATACCTTCAACGCCGATGGCACGGCGATCTACCTGACCATGGCATCGATGTTCGTTGCCCAGGCGCTGAATATCCACCTGACGATCTGGGACCAGCTGCTGCTCCTCGGCGTGCTGCTGTTGACATCCAAAGGGTCGGCCGGCGTGGCGGGAGCCGGGTTCGTCGCGCTGGCTGCCACGCTGGCCTCGATGCACAAAATCCCTGCGTCTGGACTGGTGCTGCTGCTCGGCGTCGACCGTTTCCTCAATGAGGCGCGTGCAGTCACCAATCTGATCGGCAACGGCGTAGCGACCATCGTGGTAGCACGTTGGGAAGGGGCACTCGATATGAATAAGGCTCGCGCCATGCTCGAACGTACCGACACGAGCCTCGATGCCTTGGAAGCCACGACTGAAGAGCAGACAGATCGAACGAAGCCGAAAGACGCCATTGTTCGATCCCGCGCACATTGAGCCTTTGATTTAACTTTATTCCGAGCACTGCAGCAATGACCAGGCATTCTGAAACGACGAGCTTCCGCGAAGCCGCCCTCGATTACCACGAATTCCCGACTCCCGGGAAGATCGCGATCGCCCCGACCAAGCAGATGATCAACCAGCGCGACCTCGCGCTGGCCTACTCGCCTGGTGTCGCGTTCGCGTGTGAGGAAATCGTCGAGAACCCGCTGAACGCCGCGCGCTTCACGGCACGCAGCAATCTGGTCGGTGTCGTCACGAACGGCACCGCGGTGCTGGGTCTGGGCAACATCGGGCCGCTCGCCTCGAAGCCGGTCATGGAAGGCAAGGCCGTGCTGTTCAAGAAGTTCGCCGGCATCGACGTGTTCGATATCGAGCTGAACGAGTCCGACCCGCACAAGCTGGTGGATGTGATTGCAGCACTGGAGCCGACCTTCGGCGGCATCAACCTCGAAGACATCAAGGCGCCGGACTGCTTCATCGTCGAGCGCGAATGCCGCAAGCGCATGAAGATTCCGGTCTTCCACGACGACCAGCACGGCACGGCGATCGTCGTCGCGGCGGCGATCACCAACGGGTTGAAGGTGGTCGGCAAGGACATCAGGGAGGTCAAGCTGGTGTCCTCGGGCGCGGGTGCGGCGGCGCTGGCCTGTCTGGACCTGCTGGTCGATATCGGCCTGCCGCTCGAGAACATCACCGTCACGGATCTGGCCGGCGTGGTCTACAAGGGCCGTGTCGAACTGATGGATCCGGACAAGGAGCGCTTCGCGCGTGAAACCGACGCCCGCACGCTCGCCGAAGCGATCGGCGGCGCGGACGTGTTCCTCGGGCTGTCGGCCGGCGGCGTGCTCAAGCAGGACATGGTCAGGCAGATGGCGGACAAGCCGCTGATCCTGGCGCTGGCCAACCCGACGCCGGAAATCCTGCCGGAACTGGCGCTCGAAGTGCGTCCGGACGCGGTGCTGTGCACGGGCCGCACCGACTATCCGAATCAGGTGAACAACGTGCTGGTGTTCCCGTTCCTGTTCCGCGGCGCGCTGGATGCGGGCGCGACGACGGTCACGCGGGAAATGGAAATCGCGGCGGTCAACGCGATCGCCGAACTGGCGCGCCAGGAGCAGAGCGACATCGTCGCGACCGCGTATGGCATCCAGGATCTCTCGTTTGGGCCGGAATATCTGATTCCGAAGCCGTTCGACCCGCGTCTGATCGTCAAGGTCGCGCCGGCCGTGGCGAAGGCCGCGATGGATTCGGGCGTGGCCGAGCGTCCGATCGAGGACATGGAAGCGTACGAACAGCATCTGCAGCAGTTCGTGTATCACAGCGGCACGACCATGAAGCCGATTTTCCAGCTCGCGCGTGGCGTCGAGCCGGAGAAGAAGCGCATCGTGTTCGCGGAGGGCGAAGAAGAGCGCGTGCTGCGCGCGATGCAGATCATCGTCGACGAAAAGCTGGCCAGGCCGATCCTGATCGGCCGTCCGGCGGTGATCGAGCAGCGCATTGCGCGCTACGGCCTGCGTCTGGTTGCGGGTCAGGACTACACGGTCGTGAACACCGACCATGACGAGCGTTACCGCGACTTCTGGCAGGAATATCACAAGATGATGTCGCGCAAGGGCATCAGTGCGCAGATGGCGAAGCTCGAAATGCGCCGCCGCACCACGCTGATCGGCGCGATGCTGGTGGAAAAGGGCGAGGCCGACGGCATGATCTGCGGCACGGTGTCGACCACGCATCGCCACCTGCACTTCATCGATCAGGTGATCGGTAAGAAGGCGGGCGCGAAGGTCTACGCGGCGATGAACGCGCTGGTATTGCCGAACCGGCAGATTTTCCTGGTGGACACGCACGTGAACGTCGATCCGACGCCGGAGCAGCTGGCTGAAATCACGCTCATGGCGGCGGAGGAAGTGCGCCGTTTCGGGATCGAGCCGAAGATCGCGCTGCTGTCGCATTCGAACTTCGGCACGAGCAACGCGCCGACCGCGCAGAAGATGCGCGACACGCTGGCGATCCTGCGCGAACGCGCACCGGACCTGCAGGTGGACGGCGAAATGCACGGCGACATTGCGCTCGACGCGAATCTGCGCCGCGAAGTGATGCCCGATTCGACGCTCGAAGGCGATGCGAACCTGCTGGTGCTGCCGAACATCGACGCGGCCAACATCTCGTATAACCTGCTGAAGACCGCCGCGGGCAACAACATCGCGATTGGTCCGATGCTGCTGGGCGCGGCCAAGCCGGTGCACGTGCTGACGGCTTCGGCGACGGTGCGCCGGATCGTCAACATGACGGCGCTGCTGGTGGCCGATGTGAATGCGCTCAAGTAGCCGAGAGGTTCGCACAATCGAGTTGCGTTATCGACGCGTTCTGCCAGGAGTCGCGATGGCAGAACGCGGTCACTGACGGCGATTCATCATCGAGACGTGACGGTCCGATCTGAAGGTATCTGCGAGAGTTGACAGAGCCGGACCCAAGCCGCGATTTCCGGTGAGATCACTGTGAAATCGGTATCGGTCAACGACGGATCCGCGCGCCGCCATCACGGTCGAGAAAAACCGCGTCGGTGCGAGATGTGCGTCGTGTCCGTGTTTCGGAGCCATCGAGACGGCGGATCGACATAGATCTATAAGTTGAACCCTAAACCATTGAGAACACGTGCCGATAAATGGTTGTGGTTACTCCGTGGAAAAATACCCCCTCATGACTCTCTCCCGACGCCTGCTTCTCACACTATTAGTCGCCCAGCTAACCCTGCTGTTCGTGGGCATTCTCGGGCTATGGCATCTGAATCGGGCACAACAACGTTTTCAGTCTGTGCAGTCCGATATCATTCCCAGCATGAAGGAATTGAGCGGCGCCAAATATGACATCGCGGGCTTCGGCCGGCTAAATTACCGCTACCTTGTCAGTGCGGATCACGCCGATACCGCAGACGAGGCTCAAGTCGAAAAAGAGGTCGTTGTCCTCAACAAAAGTATCGATGATCATTTCGCCGCATACGAGCGCAGTGACGTTTCGGACGAAACTGACAGCCAGATGTTCCAGGCCGACAAGTCGAATATCGCGGCTTACCGTGCAGCCCGGGAAGGCTTTCAGGCGAAAGTCCATGCGGGAGACGCCGAAGGTGCGAAGGCCTTGCTGGTCGACGGTGCTGTTCACAAGGCAGCCGGGGCGCTGACATCGGGTCTCGAGAGCCATATTGCCTACAACAACAAGCTCGGCGAGGATCTGCGCGATGCGAACAACGCAGCTTACGCCCAGGCTTTCTGGCTGTTAGTGAGTTGCGTCGTCGCGGCGCTGGTCGTGAGCGGCGGCCTGGGCATCCAGCTTTACCGCGCGATTACTTCCGGCTTGAAGAATATCCAGCAGACGTTACAGGAAGTTAGCCAATCGCTGGACCTGACCCACACAGCGAAGGTCGGCCGTATGGACGAGATCGGTCAAACTGCAATTGCCTTCAATGCCTTGCTGGCGCGCGTGGGGGCCGTTGTCGGCGAAGTCAGGCTCTCGGCGAGTTCGGTTGCTGTCGCCTCCAGGCAGATCGCGACTGGCAATACCGATTTGTCCCAGCGCACGGAGGAGCAGGCTGCGTCGCTTGAGGAAACCGCGTCCAGCATGGAGGAGCTGACAGCCACGGTTCGGCAGAATGCGGATAACGCGAAGCAGGCCATGACGCTGGCGACTACGGCGTCGGATATTGCCCGGCGCGGGGGTGAAGTGGTCGGTCGCGTGGTTGAAACAATGCACGGAATTTCCGGCAGCTCGACCAAGATGGCCGAGATCATCACGGTGATTGAAGGCATTGCGTTCCAGACCAACATCCTTGCGCTCAACGCAGCGGTCGAGGCGGCGCGTGCCGGCGAACAGGGACGCGGTTTTGCCGTCGTGGCCGGCGAGGTCCGCACACTCGCGCAACGCAGTGCGACTGCTGCGAGAGAGATCAAGGACCTGATCGGCGAGTCGGTCAGTCGGGTGGATGCGGGCTCGAGGCTTGTGGACGAAGCAGGAAGCACGATTAGTGAAATCGTCCGGTCTGTGAAGCATGTCACCGATATAGTGAATGAAATCTCGGCGGCGTCGGAGGAACAGCGCACCGGCATCGAGCAGGTCAATCAGGCCGTCATGCAGATGGACCAGGTCACCCAGCAGAATGCCGCGTTGGTGGAAGAGGCGTCAGCAGCTGCCCAGTCGATGGCAGGCCAAGCCGATACTTTGCAAAGCGCGGTTGCGGTCTTCAGGATCGGCGAGACGGAGTCAATCACGCCGGGCGTCGACGCCCGGCGGAGCGAACCGCGCCGGTCGGCTTCGGGGGGCCGCACGTCTCGTCGAGTGGAGTCGGCTCCGTCGAACAAGGGAGCCATCCTCGTTGCAGAGGGGAGTGCACTAGGCACTTCCGATGCCGGTGGTATGAACTGGGAAACATTCTGAACGGCGGAACTCACCAGACGGCGGCACGCTGCCGAAGTCCGATCAACCTCAAATCTTCGGCGATCAGGCTGAACTGAAACCTGAAATACCAGCGCACCGCGCAACTGATGAGCGCCGCCGGAAAGCGATTACCGTGGTCACGCGATTTTCTTTTCTCCATCGCGCAATCGTACGTGATCGCCTTGCGAACGTGACAGAGCCTTTCCGTCCACGATGATCGCCCACCTGGCCTGCTGGTGCCAGTGCATCCCGCGCATGCCGTTGGCCGCGAGACGCATGCTGACGCTCGAGATGTCTTCCGGAATCGCAAAGTCGTCCTGCGTCGCTTCACCTGCCCATCCGCCGTTCTGATAGCGCTTGTGCGCGTCGTTGAACGAGGTCCAGAAGAGCGGCAGGCCATTGACGTCGGCGGCCGGCGGATTCTGGAACGATGGGGACTGGCCCGCGAGCGTCGGGCTTTGCGGGCCCGGGTCGCTCAGGCTGGTAGGGCTCTTCGCGTTGATCTGGCCTTCGGGCGGCCGGTCCGGGCTGCCGGACGAAGCTGCCTGGGCGGTGGCAGCCGCGCCGAGGGCGGCCGCCGATGCAGTAGCGCCTACCAGAACTTTGCGTTTAGACAGATCAGTCATCGTGAATCCTTTACCTGTGGTTAAAGCGCGATCGATAAGTTGATTCCAGTTACTGCGTAGTGTGTATAGATAATTAGGATGCTTGATCTATATGGTTGGGGAGCGCGGTTTTTACGGACCAGTCAAAGCCGGTCAGGTCGATCCTCAATCCGGTTCGCGAACGTCACCTGGCGCGTGGTGAAGCGCAAGCGGATTGAAGGGGATCGTTTGTTTCGAGGTCGGCAGATCCGCCGTGCTCCAGCCGCCGCCCACCGCGCCAATCATCCCGACAGCTGCCTGTAGTTGGCGGGTCTGCACCTGAACCGTTGCCAGCTCGGCGCTCAGCGTGGCGACCTGCGCAACGGTCACACTAAGGTAGTTGTCCAGACCGTTGGTATAGAGGCGCAGCGCGAGATCCTGCACCTTCCGCGCAGCCTTGAGAGAATCTTGCTGCTGGGTGTTCTCCGAGACAAGACTGTTGGTCAGCACGAGCTGGTCTTCGACCTCGCGAAACGCCTGCAGCACAGTCGCGCGGTAATTGTCCGCGGCCTGCGTGAACGCCGACTTGCTCTGCTGCTCCTCCGCTCTGCGCAGTCCGCCTTCGAAGAGCGGCAGGACGGCCGATGCGCCGACTGACCAGAGGCTGTTGGACAGGGAAGCGAGCCCGCCGAAGGTGTCGTTCTGGAATCCCGCATTGGCGCTCAACTGAATGTTCGGATAGAACGCCGCGCGCGCCACGCCGATCGCCGCGTTTTCTGCCGCCATCTGTCGCTCGGACTGTGCGATATCAGGGCGCCGTTGCAGTAGGGCGGAGGGCACGCCCGCCGGAATGGTGGGGACCGCCAGGGACGTCAGTTCTTCGGCGGGCAGGCTGAAGATCGACGGGTTTTCGCCTGCGAGCACGGCGATTGCGTGTTCGAGCACGCCGCGCTGCGCCTGGATGTCGGTATCGGCTGCCTGTGCCGAGGAGAGCTGGTTCTGAGCCCGCTCGACGTCGAGACCTGCCGCAATCTTCCCGGCAAAACGCAGCTTCGTGATCTTGAGCGCGTCGCCGTAATAGGCGAGCGTTTTCGTATAGACCGCATGCTCCGAGTCGAGCCCCCGCAGCGCCATATAGTCATCGGCCAGTTCGATTTCGAGGCTCAGGCGTGCCGATGCAACCATCGCGGCAGTGGCCTGGGCGTTGGCCTTCGCATAGTTGGTCCGATTCCGAATTTCGCCCCAGAAATCCGGCTCCCACGACAGGGCCGCCCCGTAGCCGAGCGTACCTTCCTCACTCAGCCCGCCTCCGTTGGCGCGGAACAGTCGGTGCTCGGATTGGCGGTTCTGCGATCCATACGTCTGGGCGCTCAACTGCGGAAACAACTGCGAGCGGGCCTCGCCCACGATATCGCGCGCCTGCGTGTAAGTTTCCTCCGCTGCCTGAAGATTGGGGTTGGCGGCGTTCAGGCTGGCTTCCAGATGATCGAGTTGTTGATCGCCGAACATGGTCCACCAGTCACCTTGCATGAGCTGCGCTTCCGGATGCGCGAGCGCGAAGGGCCCGGTTCCTTTGTAACTGGCGGGCAGCGCCATTTTCGGTGGCGTATAGGGCGGCGCAAGACTGCACCCGGCAAGCGGACCGAGCAGCATCAGGACCGTGGCGACGGCAAGACGGCAACGAGGATTGAAGTAACGCATCATTTCGGCTCACTCGTCGCAGCTGCGGTGTTGCCTTGCTGATTCCCGTCTGAATGCACCGGCTGAGATGCCACAGTTCGCACCTGCGCTTGCGGCGCGACGCCCGGCACGCCGCTTACGACTTGCACTTTCTCGCCTTCGAGGGTGCCCGCGGAAGGATTGGCGATGAAGCGGTCGGTGGGTTGCAGGCCGGAGAGCACCTGAACGTTCTGGCCGAGATTCAGCCCGAGCTTGACGTTCTGGAGGTGCACCCGGTTGTCCGAATCGATGACCGCCACCTGCATGCCCTGGTCGCGGAACAGCAGCGCCTGTTCGGGCACGACGAGCACGCTCTGGTTGGCGGGCACGACAAACTGAACCGTCGCATAGGTGCCTGGCCAGATCAGATGATCCGGGTTATCAGCCACCAGTTCCGTGACGACGGTTCGCGTCTGCGGGTTGAACGCATTAGCGGTGGTCAGGAGCGTTGCCTTGAACTCGCGGCCCGGATACTGGGCCAGCGTGAAAGTCGCCTCGAGGCCCGGCTTCAGCATGTCCGCATAGTCCTGCGGCACGGAAACGAAGAGCCGCATCTTGTGGATATCCGCTACCGAGAACAGCTCGTCCGCCGTTCCCCGGGAACTGACGTCACCGCCCGCGGCGTTCACATAGTTGCCCACGTCCGTGTCGCGCGAGGTGACGACGCCGTCGAAAGGCGCCACGATATTCTTGAACCCCTCCAGCGCGTGGTAGCGCGCAAGGTCATGCTGGGCTGCCAGCACTTGAGCCTGCTTCGCCGCGGCATCCGCGACTTTCACGTCCACCTCTTCCTGCGCGACGGCTTCCGTGCCCGCCAGTGCCTTCCAGCGTTTCGCCGTCACATTGGCAAGCGTGCCGTTGGTTTTCGCCACGTCGAGATTTGCGACCGACGTCTGGTATTGCTCGTCGACGGTAGGCGCGTCAATCGTGGCGAGCAACGTACCGGCCTTGACGGACGCGCCGTAATCCACGTACCACTTGCGCACGTAGCCGGAAACCTGCGCATAGATCGGCGCGGTGTACCAGGCCTTGATGTTGCCGGGCAGCGTGACCGTTCGCGTGGCGGGTCCTGACGTAGGCGACATCACCTGAACCTGCGGTACGGACTCCTCGTCGGCGACCGATTTAAGATCGGTGACAGTGTCGTGGCGCTCGACGATGCCGTGGACAACAAGGCCGGCAAGAACAAGGGCGGCGATCGCGGCGGACAATTTGGGTCGGATTCGGCTCGGAGCCGCAACTTCGCGATTTACGTTCATACATGAGACTCCGTGGCATTTTTGTCGTTGCGATGCATCATCGCGAACACGCAGGGAACAAACAGCAAAGTGGCAAACGTCGCGACGAGAAGTCCACCAATGACCGCGCGTCCGAGCGGTGCGTTTTGAGTGTTGCTCATGGACATCGGCAGCATCCCGATGATCATGGCGAGGGCGGTCATCAGAACCGGGCGGATACGGGCATAGCCGGCTTCGATGGCGGCGACGATCGCATCACCGTGTTCCGCGAGGCGCTCACGGGCATACGACACGACAAGGATCGAGTTGGCCGTCGCCGTGCCCATGCACATGATTGCGCCCGTCAGCGCGGGCACTGAACCGGTCGTATGGGTGAGGAAGAGGCTCCACACAATGCCAGCGAGTGCCCCTGGCAGTGCCGTGATGATGATGAAAGGGTCGAGCCATGACTGGAAATTGACGACGATGACGAGATAAACCAGCAGCACGGAAAGCGCCAATCCCCCCAGAAGTTGCGCGTATGCGCTGTTCATCGTCGTAGCCTGGCCGCGCACGTGCACGCTCGCGCCATGCGGTACCTGCGAATTCATCTCCTTCACGACCTGTTGGACTTGATCGTAGACAGCGCCGAGGTCGCGTCCCTGGTTGCTGACGTAGATATCGATCGAGGGCAGGATGCTGTAGTGAGACACCAGCAAAGGCGTGCCCGTTTGCGTGACGGTGCCGAGCGCGCCCAGCAACTGCGGCTGCGGTCCACCTGCCTTGCCGCCGTTGCCTTGAGCGATCGGAATCGTCTCGAGGTCGTTCATCGACGCGAGCTGGTCTTGCGGCGTCTGCAAGTTGACGAGGTGCGAGACGCCGGTCGTCGTGTCGAGCCAATACGTCGGCGCCGTCTGCCCGCTGCCGGACAGTGTCGCAAGCGCGTTGTCCGCGATGTCGGCTTCGCTCAGGTTCATACCGGAGGCAAGCGAGCGGTCCGCGGCAACCCTGAGCGTCGGTTCGTTGAACGCCTGCTGAATGTTGACGTCGGCCGCGCCTGGAATCTTGTGCAGGCGTGCAGCAAGCGTCTGCGCGAAGGCCATGTTCTGCGTTTGTCCGCGGCCCGAGATCTGCACATCGATCGGTGCGGGCAGGCCGAAGTTCAGGATCTTGGCCGTGATGTCGCCGGGCAGGAAGGTAAACGTCGTGCCGGGGAACAGCTTCGGCAGCGCGCGGCGCAGCTTGAACCGGTAGTCCTCCACAGGCGACTGTTCATTCTTCAGCGTGATCGTGATGTCGCAGTCCTGTGGACCGATTGTGCCGTCAGAGGTATAGGCCAGGTTCAGGCTGCTGGAGGGCAGGCCGCAGTTGTCGACCAGATTGGAGACCTGGCCCGGCAGAATCTTGCGGATTTCGGCATTGGCGAGCACCGCGATCTTCGACGCATCCTCAAGCCGCGTACCGATCGGTGCGCGCATGTGCATATCGATTTCACCCGACTTGATGCTTGGGAAAAAGTCACGGCCGAGGAACGCGAGCAGACCCATCGACGCGACCGCGAAAATGACGAAGCAGAGGATGAAGCGCTGGCGATGAGTCACGGCGGCGGTCAGCACGTCCCGGTATCGATCACGAAAGTGCGTGAATCCCCGCTCGAAGCGGCGCTGAAAGCGGGTGAAAAAACCAGGATTGCCTCCGTGCTCATGCCCGTGCCCGTGCACCTGGCCGCGCAGCAGCCATGCGGCCATGGTCGGCACCAGCGTGCGCGAGAGGATGAACGAAGCGATCATCGCAAAGATAATGGCTTCGGCAAGCGGCCGGAACAGATACCCCGAGATGCCGTCCAGCTGGAACAGCGGCAGCCAGACAATACAGATGCACAGCGTCGCGACGAGCGTCGGCACGACGATCTGGTTTGCCGCCGCAATGATGCCCGGCTCCAGCTCGGCACCTCCTTCAAGGTGGGAATCGATGTTTTCGATCATGACGGTGGCGTCGTCGACCAGAATACCGACCGCGAGCGCCAATCCGCCAAGCGTCATGACATTGATCGTCTGCCCGGTGTAGTGCAGCACCAGGATCGAAGACAGGATCGCGAGCGGAATCGAGGTCGCGACGATCAGCGTCGAACGCCAACTGCCGAGAAAGAGCAGCACGGTCAACCCTGTCAGGATCGCTGCCGTGATCATCTCCTGAACCACCTCTTCCACCGAATCGCGCACGAACCCCGAGGCATCGTTGAGCGGCGTGACCTTCACGCCCGCCGGCAGCGTCCGGATAATGCCGGGCAGCGCCTGCTTGATGCCTGCCACCACGGCGAGTGTCGACGCGTTGCCGCTCTTGAAGATCTGGATCAGCACGGACTGCTTGCCTTTCACCAGCACCGCGTTCGTCTGCGGCGGCGCGCCGCGATGGACGTAGGCGACGTCGCGCAGATAGACTGTCGCGCCGTTGACCGTCTTGATCGGCATGTTGTTGAACGTCGGCACATTGAGAGGCGTCGAATTCGTTTCAACCATGAAGTCGAGTCCGCCGATCTTCTGATCGCCCGCGGGAAGCACCACGTTCTGCGCCCTGAGTGCCGCCGCTACGTCGGCGGCCGAGAGGCCGTGCGCCAGCAGCTTCGCCTGGTTCAGATCGATTTCGACGTTCAGTGAAGCGCCCCCGTACGGAGCCGGAATCGAGACGCCCGGCACGGCCACCAGTTGTGGGCGCACCAGGTTGGACGCCATGTCGTACACCTGCGCGGCCGTCATGTTCTGCGCGGAGACCTGAAGGTCCAGCACCGGGACCGAGGACGCGTTGTACACCAGCACTTGAGGCGGCGTGATGCCTGCCGGCATCTGCTTCAGCACGGTCTGCGAGATGGATGCGACCTGGGCCTGGGCGGCAGCGATGTCGGTGCCCGGCTGAAAGAAGATCTTCACGATGCCGGCGCCGTACAAGGACTGGCTCTCGATGTGTTCGACGTTAGCCACCGTCGCGGTCAGGGCGCGCTCGTAGTAGTAGACCACGCGGCCGGACATATCCTGCGGAGACAGGCCGTTGTAGTTCCACACGACCGCGATCACCGGGATGCGGATGGCGGGAAAGATGTCCGTCGGGGTCTTCAATACGGCCATCGCGCCGAACAGGAGTATGAGGATGCTCATCACCACGAAGGTGAGCGGGCGGCGCAAGGCAACCAGGACAATGGCGTTCATGTAAAGGTGTCTGTGTCGGATGAGCATTGCGTCGGCGCCCTGGTCCAGCGGGAACCGACGAGGTGTGTAACAGACGCCATGATCGCGGGCGCGGTTTAAGCGAACATCGCCACTCGCATTAACTTTTATTTAGTTAGCGTTTTGCGAAGTTATCGTCCGGCGCGTTCGCTGGACCGCGCTGGCCAGAGGCGGTCACCGCCAACGGCACGAGCACACCGCCGAGCGTGGCTGCGCCCCGACCTGGTCTACAGCGACACCCCAAGAGATCCCATCCCGCAACAACCCGCGGCCGGCTACCGGCCTGCCGCTCCTTTCAGTTCACGGCCAATTCCCCGCAACTGAAAGTCACCCTTAATTCATCAGATAAATTGGCGTAAACCCGTAGGACTGTCCATTTGGAAGGCGGAAACGACCGTCGACCCGGCATGCCCTTTTGAAGTTTGTGGCTTCGAACGCGGATGAGGGCGGCCTGGTTGTCTGCGCCGTAGGCATGACGCATAGGCGCCGGGATCCGCGCGCGCCAGGGACGGCCATTGGACCGAGCGCTGCGATCGCGTCGTTAACGTCGCTTCAGCATCGGAAGCATCGTCGAGATAGGAGTTGGGGAAAGAATGATGTGGATTGCAAACCTGAGAATCGGGGCTCGCCTGAGTTCGGCATTTGCCCTTGTCGTGGCGCTGATCATTGGAACCGCTGTCCTCGGCATCAAGCATCTCAACTCCAGCAACGCGAAGATGGACGCCATCGTCAGCCAACGCTACTCACTGATTGCGCTGAGCAACCAGATCAAGAACAACGGCTACAAGGCCAACGCCATCCTCAGCAATCTGCTGCTGGCCAGGTCTGAAGACGAGGCCAGCAAATACATGGACGCTTACGTCGTCATCCGCAAGGCCAACGCCGATGCGTACGACAAGCTTGAAAAGATGCTTCAGAGCGACGACGCCAAAGCACTTTTCAAGGAGCAGATCCAGGCTCGCACCGTTTATGGCGGCAGTGTCCGCAAGTTCTTCGACGAGATCAAGGCGAAGAACCAGCAGGACGCCCGCGAGCTCTACCTTGGCGACCTCGCGCGCCAGCAGGACAGCTACTACGTGCTGGTCGACAAAATGGTCGACTATCAGGCTGACCAGATGAAGAAGGACACGGCACAGGCGGCCGACGACGCCGGCGGCGCCACGGTCCAGATGCTGCTGCTGGCGCTCGGCGCGATCGTCGTCTCGGTCACCACGGCCATTGTCATCACGCGGAGCATCACGCGGCCTGTGCACCGCGCAGTCAGTCTCGCCGAAGCGGTGGCGCAAGGAGACCTGACGCATCGCCTCGACGTCGACACGAAAGACGAGATCGGCAGAATGCTCCAGGCGCTGAAGCATATGACCGAGAACCTGCACGGCATTGTGGTCCGGGTGCGCAAGGGCACTGAGACGATCACGCATGCATCGCGCGAAGTCGCGAGCGGCAACATGGATCTGTCGAGCCGCACGGAACAGCAGGCCGGTGCGCTGGAACAGACGGCAGCCGCGATGGAGCAGCTCACGTCCACGGTCAAACAGAACGCGGAGAACGCGCTCGAGGCCAACCGTGTCGCCTCAAGCGCGTCGGTCATTGCCGGCAAGGGCGGCGACGCCGTCAATCGCGTCGTGGACACTATGAGTGCCATCAACGACTCGTCGCGCAAGATCGTCGACATCATTGGCGTCATCGAGGGCATCGCATTCCAGACCAATATTCTCGCGTTGAATGCAGCCGTCGAAGCGGCGCGTGCGGGCGAACATGGTCGCGGCTTTGCGGTGGTGGCCAGCGAAGTGCGCAGTCTCGCGCAGCGCAGCGCGGTGGCCGCCAAGGAGATCAAGGCGCTGATCGACGACTCTGTCGGCCATGTCGATCTTGGCAGCAAGATTGTCCAGGAAGCCGGGCAGATTATCGGTGAGGTGGTCAGCAGTATCGCAAACGTCACGGCCATCGTCGGCGAAATCAGCTCGTCGATCAGCGAACAGAGCGACGGGATCGAGCAGATCAATCGCGCCGTCACGCAGATGGACCAGGTCACCCAGGAAAATGCGGCGCTCGTCGAAGAGAGTGCGGCCGCCGCACAGGCGTTGCGCGACCAGGCCGCCGAACTGACCGAAATGGTCGCCGAATTCAAGCTGGATGGCGCGCGACCCCGGAACCAGCGAGTTGGACAGATTGATGACGCGTACGACGTGACTGACGTTGTGCCGGAGCCCCTGCTGCCTGGCAACTGAATGCAGCGCTGCAGCACGAAGCATTAGTAGCACAAACCAAAAAAAGGACGGAGACGCAAGCCGGGTTATGAAAACCGGCCGGGTCAAGTAAGCGCTGGCGCGTGACTACAGGGTGTGCGCACCCAACGGTCCGGGCCAACTCGCCAACTGCTCGATGGCGCCCGCCCTGAAGTATCAGACTGGAATTCCGTGGGAGGGCGTGTATCGAAGAGCGGCGGGCGAGGTCCGATTAACGGTATCTCTCCATACGCTACATACCATGTCCAACGATTACTCCGAGCATGTCGTCGTTCCACAGGATTCTGCTTCGGCCCCGCAGCAGCCGTACGTCGAAACGCAGACCCCGCTCTCGCTGCGGATTGACCGCCTGATCGAGGCACATCGCCAGTTCGGCTATCAGGCTGCCAATCTCGATCCGCTTTCCCTCATTCCCGGCGTGGTGGCGCCGAGGCTTTCGCCGCAGTTCTACGGCCTCGATCCCAGCCAGAAGCGTCCTGCCGATCAGGTCCGGTTTCCTTTCGCACCCACCGTCGGGCAGCTGGAGCACCAACTCAAACGTGTCTACTGCAGCGAGATCGCGCTCGACCTCAGTGGCGTGCGCAGCGAGATCCGCCGACACTGGCTGTTCACCCGCATGGAATCGGAACTGATCTTCCCCGAGCCGACGATACAACAGCGCGAGGCGGTGCTGCGGCGCCTGCTTGCCGCCGAGGGCTGGGAGCACCTGGTCGCGTCCCGCGACGAGCACGCAAAGCGGTTCTCACTGGAAGGCTGCGAAAGCCTCATACCGCTTCTCGATACTTTGATCGACAGCGCCGGCATCGACGGCGTACGCCAGATCTTCCTCGGTATGCCGCACCGTGGACGGTTGAATGCGCTCGTCAACCTGATGGATTTCCCGGTGTGGAAGATGCTGGCCAGTCTCGACCACGAGTCCGACTTTTCCGCCGCGCAAAACGACCTGCCCTATCATCTCGGCGGCACCGCGCGCAAGCAAACGCCGCACGGCGAAGTCGAGGTGGTGCTGGCGCATAACCCATCGCATTTGCAGAGCGTGTTGCCGGTCGTCAGCGGCATGGCCCGGGCATGGCAGGACGAGCACCCGGGTGCCGGCTGCGTGCCGATTGTCGTTCATGGCGACGCCGCGTTCGCGGGCCAGGGCATCGTCATGGAAACCCTGAACCTCACGCGCACGAGTGGCTATACGCTGGGAGGCACCATCCATGTCATCGTCAACAACCAGATCGGTTTCACCACGCCCAACCGTATGGACATGCGCGAGAGCAGATACTGCACGGACATTGCCCGGATGATCGACGCGCCCGTCATTCGCGTCAATGCCGACCACCCTGAAGCCGTGATTCGCGCTGCCCGTATCGCGTTCGATTACCGGATGAAGCATGACGCGGACGTCATCATCGACCTGATCGGCTACCGGCGGCTCGGTCATTCGGAACACGACATTGCAGATATCACCCAACCGGCCGTGCAGGCGGCCATCTCTGCTCACCCAACGGTAACGCAGCTCTATCACACTGCGATCGGCGCCGAGCAACCGCTCGGTTACCTTCGCGAAGAGGCACTGCAAAACTTGCAGAGCCATCCGGTTGATACCGATGCGGTTATTCGCGTCGCGGCGGTGCCGAAAAAGGGCGCGCCGATCGCGTTCGAGCCGATATCGTTCGAACGCATCCAGTCACTGACTGCAGCGATGACCCACGTGCCAGATGGATTTCAACTGCATGAATCCGTTCGCAAGCTCATCGGGAAGTGGGAAGCGGTGGCCGGTCATGAGGGCCGCGCTGCGGACTGGTGTTTTGCGGAGAACCTTGCATATGCCTCGTTAGTGTCCGAAGGCCATGGCATCCGTCTGTCTGGCATGGACGTCGGCCGGGGCACATTCATGCACAGGCATGTGGTGTGGCACAACCAGACTTCCGGGAAGGGTGCAGATCCCATTCACGTCCCGTTGAGGCACATCGCCGCCGGGCAGGGCGCCATCGATGTGATCAATTCGCCGCTTACGGAAGAAGCGGTGCTCGGTTTCGAATACGGCTACAGCGTGCAGACGCAATTCCGGATGACGATCTGGGAAGCGCAGTATGGCGACTTCGTGAACGGAGCCCAGGTCATCATCGATCATTACATCGCGGCCGGTGAGTTCAAGTGGGGCTATCAGTCCGCGCTCGCCGTCCTGCTGCCGCATGGCCATGAAGGCGTCGGTCCGGAACACTCGAACGGTTTCCTTGGCCGCTTTCTGCAGCTGTGCGCGGACGAAAACATGCGTGTCGTGGTCCCGTCGACGTCGGCGCAATGGTTCCATCTGCTGCGCCAGCAGGCCGTGTTGCCTCGACCCAAGCCGCTCGTCGTCATGTCGCCAAAATCGCAGCTGTATGGCAACACCGCGTCGCATTCGTCGATCGAGGAATTCACTGACGGTCTGTTCCAACCGGTGCTGCGCGACAACACAGTGACCGACCGGCACGTGATCACCCGCGTCGTGCTCTGCAGCGGCAAGCTGTTTTATGAGCTGCAGGCGGCGCGCGACGCTACCGGCGATAGCGCGACCGCATTGGTGCGCGTCGAACAGCTTTATCCGTTCCCGCGCGCGGAGCTAAGCGATCTGCTATCGGGATTCGAGAACCTGACCGAAATCGTCTGGTCGCAGGAAGAAGACCGCAACCAGGGTGCATGGCGCTTCGTGCGTGAGGAACTCGAGCGGCTGTTGCGGTCGGGATGCCGGCTGCGCGAGGTGTGCCGCAACGCCACTGCATCGGGCGCGCATTCGTCGATTCGGGCACATCGTCATGAGCAACGCCGTCTGGTGGCGGCGACGCTCAACAGTATGGCTTCCTGACAGCAGCCTGGTCAGATATACGATCCGCAATCCGCAATCCGCAATCGCAGCAGATGCCGCCTGTCGAAGCGCTCACCCGCTGTTCCGTCCCAGCGCTTTGCTGGCGGCCATCGAGACAACGCGAGTGCGCTTGACAGAGGCGCCTCGGCTGCCTGACACCGATCCGCGCCACCTCGCCCGCGGCTGTTGGCCCGCAAATGCTGGTGTCATGAGCGAAACAGCATCCGCGCGAGGCGAGCGAACCGAGACATCGGACTGCCCCGACATCGGCAGCCGCGCGGGTCGAACCTTGAATAGATCCGCCTGCAAATCGCCTGGCCCTTCGTGGACGGAGGGCAGGTAGGCGGTTGGCAACGCTTCTTTCAAGCTTGCCGCCGCCGCATCGACGCCGGCTTGCAGTTCACCCGCATGCTGGCGCACGGTACGGTCGACGGTGCCCTGCACATTGGTCACCGTCAGTTCGAAACCTTCCTTCAGCTTGCGCAGTTCGTCGATCCGAATCTGTTGGTCTACTTCCGCCCGCACGCTACTGAGGTAACGTTGCGCGCGCCCCAGTAACGTGCCGGCGGTACGCGCGACACGGGGCAGTCTTTCGGGACCGAGCACGACCAGTGCAACCGTGCCGATGACGGCCATTTTGGAAATGTCGATGTCAAACATGGCAACCGTCTCTCCAGTTTGTGGCGAAATCAATCACATGCACGGTTCATTGTTGTGAAACAGCGGGAGGATTCTGCACGTCGATCTGCGCGGCCGACGGCGCTGCCTTCGCGGCGGCGTCCGCGGTAACCGGTTCGATTTCCTGCATGCCTTCCTTGAAACCCTTGATCGCTCCGCCGAGATCCGAGCCGAAAGTGCGGATCTTCTTCGTGCCGAAAACTAGCGCAACGATTACCAGGACGATCAGCCAGTGCGTCATGCTGAGGCTACCCATGATCAAACTCCTTTCATATGTAATGAACTTAACAGCAACCTGTCCAAGGTCGTGCGCTGATCGTAGTGCCATTTGCGGGTAGCGTGTATCAAACCTTCTTATAGCTTCTTCAAAGAAATCTTGATTGTTCATTTGCGCCGCACGTTCCTAATATTTGCCGCACGGAGCGAATGGCGATGTCCGATTCTGCAGTGAGCCCTCCAGATTGAGCGACGGTTCACTGCAGCAGAAGCCAGGCCGGTTCCTGCCCACACCTGCGTCGTACAGGAATTCGTCCTGAACACCGGGGAATTGTTCAATAGGATTACTTATGAGAGAGCAACCATGACTGACCTGAAACGTCGCAGTGTACTAGCTGGAGCGGCCGCCGGAGCTGTGGCACTCGGTGCAACGGCCGCTGCCAAGGCCGCCGAATTCGGCAACCCGGACAGCCCTCCGCAAGGAAGTATCAACTCGACGCCCGCTGCGATTTCCGAGCCCGGTCCGCAGAATCCGCAACTGCGCGACGTTTTGCCGTCGTTCAACAACCCGCCGGCGACGGACGTCGGCGGAATGCCGATTCCATGGGCGTCCTTCAATGAGGCGCACAAGCGCATTCAGGCGGGTGGCTGGGCACGCGAAGTGACGACGAAGGCGTTCCCGGTGTCGAAGGACATCGCGGGCGTGAACATGCGCCTCGGACCGGGCGGCGTGCGCGAACTGCACTGGCACCAGCAGGCCGAGTGGGCCATCATGGTCAGCGGCGAGGTTCGCATCACGACTATCGACACCAAGGGGCGCGCTGAAGTCGCCGACGTGCAAGCCGGCGACATCTGGTACTTTCCGCCGGGCCTGCCGCATTCGCTGCAAGGCTTGGGCAACAACGGCGGCGAATTCGTGCTGGCCTTCGACAACGGTGCATCGGGCGAATTCAACACGCTGATGGTGTCGGACTGGATGGCGCACACGCCACCGGAAATCCTGGCGCAGAACTTCGGCGTGCCGGCCGAGAAGTTCAAGGAAATCCCGCTCGAGCAGCTGTGGATCTACCAGGGCGCCAAGGCAGGCCCGCTAGCAGCCGACCAGGCCTACGCCGCGTCGCCGAACGGCCGCCCGGACCATCCGTTCATCTTCCGGATGGGCTCCATGGCGCCGACGCTGGCTCAGCCGGGCGGTGAAGTGCGCATCGTCGACAGCAGCAACTTCCCGGTTTCGAAGACCGTGGCGGCCGCGATGGTGACGCTCCGTCCGGGTGGTTTGCGCGAGATGCACTGGCACCCGGATGCGGATGAATGGCAGTACTTCATCCAGGGTACCGGTCGCATGACGGTGTTCAACACGGGCCCGGCCGCGCAGACCGTCGACTTCAATCCGGGCGACGTGGGCTATGTCGAGAAGAACCTGGGGCACTACATCAAGAATACCGGGAATACCGACCTTGTTTTCCTCGAAATCTTCAAGTCGGACCACTTCTCCGAAGTGACTCTGGCGCAGTGGCTGGCGAACACGCCGCGCCAACTGGTGCGTGAGCACCTGCGTGTCGATGACGCCACGCTCGACGTTATCCATAAGCTGAAGGAACGTCGCGACGTGCTCGCGTAAGCGGGCAGTCCTGCAGCAACAGTGGCGCCGTGTGCACGCGGGTTCGACCTGAAGCGGTCGCACGGCGCCCAATCCGGATTCAATGCTGTCCCGCTGTGATTGCGGGTAGAGGCAGTCATCCCGTATCGACGCAACGCAGCACTTTGAAGAGGCGCCCACCATGCTGATGGCAATAAAACGCACTGCTAGTTACGCCCTGTCCGGGGAATCAACGGCAGACGCCGTCACGGCGATGCGCGACGCCCTCGACAACAAACGCCGTGGCATCCGTGCGCTACTGCCGTTCGCGGGCCCCGGCGTGATCGCCTCGGTCGGCTACATGGACCCGGGCAACTTCGCGACCAACATCCAGGCCGGGTCGACCTACGGCTATGAGCTGCTTTGGGTGGTGCTGCTGTCGAGCCTCGTGGCGATGCTGTTTCAGGCGATGTCAGCCAAGCTCGGGATCGTGACCGGCCGTAGTCTCGCGGAACTCTGTCGCGACGAATTTCCGCGTCCGCTTGTGATCGGCATGTGGATCGGCTCGGAGATCGCCGCGATGGCGACCGATCTGGCAGAGTTCGTGGGTGCGGCGATGGGAATCTCGCTGCTCTTTCACCTGGCGATCGGGTGGGGATTGCTGATTACCGGCGCTATCACTATCGGGATTCTGTCGCTCGATAAAAAGGGTTTCCGTCCGCTCGAAATCGTCATTGCCGCGCTCATCACCGTCATCGGTCTGAGCTATCTATGCGAACTCGTGATCGCACCACCGGACTGGCACGCTGCCATCTTTCACACCTTCGTGCCGCATCTGCATGGCAACGACGCGCTGATGCTCGCAGTGGGCATCATCGGCGCGACCATCATGCCGCACACGATTTATCTGCACTCGGGTCTGACGCAGAACCGTGCGCCGGCGCGCAACAATGACCAGCGTCGCAAGCTGGTGCGGTTTTCAAACCGTGAAGTGGTGATCGCACTGGGCTTTGCTGGCCTCGTGAACCTTGCGATGGTGGCGATGTCCGCTTCCGTGTTCAGCAAGAAGGCGCCGGGCATTTCCGACTTCACGGTGGCGTATCACACGCTCACGCCTGTTCTTGGTGCCGGAGCGGCAGCACTGTTCCTCGTTTCACTGCTGGCCTCTGGTATCTCCAGCGCAGTGGTGGGAACGATGGCCGGTCAAAACATCATGCAGGGCTTTGTCGGATTCAAGACGCCAGTGCTGGCACGACGCCTCATCACGATGGTGCCGGCGGTCATTGTCTGCATGACGTGCAATCCGATGAACGCAATGGTGGACAGCCAGATCGTGCTCAGCATCGTCCTGCCAGTCCCGCTCATTGCGCTCGTGGTGCTGTCGTCGCGTCGCTCAGTGATGGGTCGATTCGCTGCGTGCCGGAAGCTGATCGGCACGGCCGTCGTCGCCACCGGCGTGATTCTGGCCCTGAACGTAATGCTCATCTGGCAGTCGGTCGTCTCGTAACAGCGCGCGAGTGCGAAGCGCGACTTCGTGGCTGGCGCTATTGACGGCAGTCATCCTTGTTTCTGGAGCAGCGTGGTCAGGCCGCTGAAGATCCATGCCCGTATGCACACTGTCGATTCCCGTGAAATCTTCAAGCCGTGTGCCGCCCTCGGTAAGAAGAAACTGCCGGAAGTCGCGAGCCGCCGGCGGCAGGGGACGGTCCGCGCGATGCGCTACACACCAGTGGCGTTTAAGCGGAAAGCCCTGCACGTCGAGCACCTTGAGCAAACCGGCGCGCACTTCGGACTGAACTGCTTGGGCGGACAGAAAGCTGATGCCCATGCCCGCCATGACCGACTGCTTGATCGCTTCTTCGCAGCCGATTTCCATGAAACGCGGTGTCGATTCGCGACTGCAGAATGTCTCGTTGGCGGCGTTGCGGGTGTCAGTCCCGCTCTCCCGCACGATCAGGCATTCGAGCGCGATGCGCGCATAGGGAATGTCGGCTTCGTAAGCAAGCGGGTGAGTCGGCGCCGCAACCAGTACGAAGGGATTAGGTGCAAACGGTTCGGCTACGATGGCAGGGCCGTCCGGCGCGTGCACCATCACGGCGAGGTCGATCTGGTCGCTTCGCAGCAAGGTGATGAGTTGATCGCGACTGCGCACCGTCATGTCGAGATCGACCCCTGTCTTGCCCTGCATGAACGAGTTGATCAGATGCGGAAAGAAGTAACTGCCCGAGGTAATCAACCCGACTCGCAGACGCTGGATGCCACCGGTCATGAGGTCCGCCAGTGATTGCTCGGCGGTCTTCAGATCCGCGAGAATCACGCGGCAATGACGCAGAATCAGCTTGCCTGCTTCGGTCAGCGAGATCCGCTTGCCGGTGTGACAGAACAGCGGCAAGCCGGCCTGATCCTCCATCTGCTTGATCTGCATCGATACGGCCGGCTGGGTCAGGTGAAGGTCCTCAGCCGCGCGGGAAAAACTCAAGTTGCGCGCCACGCTTTCGAAAGTCTTGAGTTGTCGAATCGTTATATTTCTCATGTGAGACCGTGCGTCTCCTTTCAGAATCGTAAAAACGCCCGCGGGGAAATCTGGGCTCTACGGCAGTTTATCCGTAGAACGCGACACAATGTCGCAATAGTGAATTGGTGTTGGCGACACAATCTTTTTTGTATCTCTGTCTTTCAGAAGCGTACTGAACATTAGATCCGATTCGTTTTGGATGGAAGTACATTGGAGATCAGTGCCAATTCCGCGAAGGACACTTGGAACGTAGAACGATAGAGACAGACTAAGCATGAAGAGAGAGCTGTGGCAGTAGCCGCATGCGGGCTCAGCCTATGCCGATGACAGTAGCAGAACTGCACCGACTTTCGTACCGCCAGTCCCGACGGGACCACAAGGCACCGCCGGACCAGTCGTCCAATGTGATGACCGAAGGAAACTGTAATACCTTACGGCGCTTGACGGTTCGCGGATCACCCGCTATTACGCGGCCAGAGGAGCAAGTACTGGATTCCCGCATCAGAGCCGGTATCGGGACTGCAACCAATTGACGACCGATGCAGTCCCTAAAGACCTGATCGACGGGATGCATTGACCGTGTCGGCGAATATGGGTGCGCCGGCTTGAGCGATTTGCCGTATTAAACGACTACGTTTGGAATGGAAATGTCGTTCGTCCGGACGCGGCGCAGACGCACTGTAGATCAACAGCGACGACAGGGAGGTGAGATGTCGCGCGCCTGGCCAGGCTGACGCGTGAAAGTTGAGGCGCTATTAGTTTCGGGTGCGATTAGTCCGTGCGGGTGTGGGCGACCGCAGCCGGAATACGTGAATTCGACGGGTGGCCAATGTCGCCTTCCTGGAGCCAATAGCCAAGACCCATGAAAATCCCACCGCCGGCGAGATTGCCCAGAGTGACGAAGAGTTCGTTGTGTACGGCACCGGCGAATGTGATGTTGGCCGGGTGTCCGCTGATCAGCGCGAGCGCGAACACGAACATGTTCGCGACGCTGTGCTCGAAGCCGCTTGCGACGAACGCGAATACTGGCCAGAAGATCAACCCGAGCTTCGCCGCGTCGCTATTGGTCCGGGCTGCCATCCAGATCGCCAGGCACACGAGCCAGTTGCACAGGAGGCCCTTCGCGAACAGCTGGAGCGCTGAGGCGGCCATCTTCGCTTCAACGACCTTGAAGAACACCTCCGAACCGTCAGTCAGCAGCACGCCTCCGCCGGCCGCATGCAGAATCGCCGCGAGCACCACCGCGCCGATCAGATTGCCGATCCAGCATACCGTCCACACTAATACCATGCCGCCGAGCCCGGTTTCTCCGCGGAGTACCGCAAACGGCATATACATCGCCGTGCCGGTGAACAGATCGGAACCGGCGAACACAACGATCGTCAGCGCACAGGCGAATACCGCGCCCATGATCAAGTGCACATACGCCGGATCGACATGCGAGCCGACCGAAAACATAAGGATGTCGCCAAAGCCAATGTAGGCGCCGGCCATCGCCGCGCCGATCAGGAAGGCAAGCGGTGAGCGCACGATAGCCGACGCTTTGTGGGCGCCGCTCTTCGCGAATTTATCGATGCTATCTGCGTACATCGCTGCTCCACAAAATAAGTTGCATCCGGATCGAAGAGGTATCCACACCGCCTCTCTCGGGTCCAATCACAAGTCAATTCGAGGCCTCAGGTACGACCTGATCTATGTCTGAAGAGTTTCACGCTCGTCGGGTACGCCATCTTCGGCCGTTCACTCTGACGGTTCGGTGACACTGCGATTACAAGCGCGTTATCTGGACGCTAGCGCGCTGATTGTCCTGATGGCTATTCTCTGTCACGTACTATGTCCGCCGCATTTCCTTACTAACCTGACTGGTTAGCATAACTACGATTCCGGCGGCAGAAATGACAAAAATGTAATCTTTCGGTCATCGCTTGCATGAAGTGTGGTTGTGCACAATTGTTCCGCGACATTTGAACTGTCGCAGCCACTCGCGGACCCGGGGACCATTTCGCTCGTCTCTAATCCACCTTCGCTTCACCCGCTTTATTCAGCTGATCATGCGTATTCTTCTAGCCGAATCGGTCGAACGGGATGCAAGGCGACTGTCGTCGATTCTGCGCGCCCAAGGCTATGCCGTCGACCGCGTCAAGAACGATCGCGAGGCGCAGCTCGCACTCAGCACGGCGCGATATGCGCTGGTCGTCTTGAACATGATGTCGCCTCGCGGGACACGTCTCGATCTTCTTGGCTGGCTACGGCGCGTCGATCGTGTGGTGCCGGTCTTAACCTTCAAGGAAAGTGACAGCCCCGGCGATTGTGTGCGCGCGCTCGAGGCCGGCGCCGACGATCATCTGAACAAACCCTTCGACTCGCGCGAACTGGTCGCGCGATGTCGCGCGTTAGTACGTCGCTCTCAGGGGCGCAGTACGGATCAGATCCGGCACCGCGAACTGCTTATCGACACGGCGTCGCGCGCGGTGACTTGCGCGGGCGTACCTGTCACCCTTTCGGGGCGCGAGTGGGCAATCCTGCTTCAGCTTGTTGCCTATCGCGGCATACCTCAGTCGTCGTCGACGCTGGAGGACTGCATCTATGGGTGGAAAGAGGAAGTAGAGAGCAATGCAATCCAGGTTCACATCTCGAACCTTCGCAGGAAGCTCGGCGCGAATACGATAGAAACGGTGCGAAGAGTTGGATATGTCATCAGAGACGAGTAGGGCAGAAGTGAAGTCTAAACCGCAATCGAGTGCCATCGCGCAGCTACGCGAGACACGCAGCTGCGGCCACCAATCAATGTTTCAACTCTCTGTATTTTTTCGAGCAAACTCATGAGGATTCGCTTTCGCCTGCTGGTCGCCGCCGGCCTTTGCATGGCATCGACCGCATTCGCGGCAGAACGCGCCACCGCTCCACTCGTACCTGTTTCCACCACGCCGTTGCCCAACGTGCCCGGAGGCGACTTCGATCATTTCGCAGTCGATCTGTCCCGCTCGCGTCTTTACGTGTCGGCAGAAGCGTATGGCTCCATCGAAGTGTTCAGCTTGCCCGATGGGGCGCACATCGCGAGTATCAGGACGGTTGCCAAAGCGCCGCACAAAATTCTGCTGGCAAACGGAGGCAAGGAACTACTGATAGCCGACGCAGGCGACGCGGCGCTCAAGGTAGTCGACACGACGCGCTTCAAGGTCAGGAAAACCATCGCACTCGCGCCGCAACCCGACTCCGGTATTGCAGACCGTAAAAGCGGCATCTTTTATATCGGCAACGGCGGTGCGCAGTCACATCAGGATCATGCCTACATCAGTCTGATTTCGCTTGCCAACCATTCCGTAAAGGGCCGGATCGACGTGCCCGCCGGTCAATTGAAAGCCATGGTCATCGATCCGGCGACGCAGCGCCTGTTCGTCAACATGCGCGACAAAAACGAAGTCGGCGTGATCGACTTGCGTACGCGCAAATTGACGGCCACCTGGCATGTTCCCGGCCCGAGCCGAAATTCGGCCATGGCCTTCGACCCGAAGAGCGGGCGCCTGTTTATCGGTTCGCGCGACCCCGGCAAGCTGTTCGTGATGAATGCGAGCGACGGCTCGATCATCCAGTCGCTCGACATCGTCAACACGTCGGACGACATGACTGTCGACGCGGCCCATCGTCACCTGTACATCACAGGCTCGACCGGCCTGGATGTCGTCGACCCCGTCGGGCCGGATCAATACGCGGTCAAACAGCATCTCGACACGCTCGGCGGGAAGACTTCGGTCTACGTTCCGTCGCTCCAACGGCTGTATGTCGTTCATACGAAGGGCCCCGCTGCGGCGATGGCGGGACTGCAGGTATTCAGTGTGCGCTGAGGCGCGAAGTCGCTCTGCCGGAGCTGGGCCTGCCAGTGCGGGAACTTCGATACCGACTTCGCCTCGCATAGAAAAAGTATCTGACGGCAAATCGAAAAAGATTAAGTGAGTCAAATTCCATTTCGAATTGAATCCTGGGCCTGCTTCGAATAGGTCTAAATCAGGAAAATAACAATCCTGTAATCTGCCGGACGGCTTTGGGTAACGAAGCCGCCGCTATGCTGAGAACTAACCTCCCGCAGTCAGGCGCGTACGTAGCGATGCGGTTCCTGCCCTCGCGTGGAGTTCGTTGTCCAGCAGATGGAGTGCCCACCTATGGTTTCTCGCCCCTCCACACCGCCGTATTGCGCCCGACGCCTGTCACCCGGTGCGCGCCGGAGAACACGATGAACCAGTTGGCGTCGATACGCATCTTCGCCAAAGTCGCGGAGTACCTGAATTTTGCCGAAGCCGCCAAGCAATTGGGCATTTCCAATTCGGTGGTCACGCGCAGTGTCGCGACGCTCGAGGAACACCTGGGCGTTCGGCTGGTCAACCGCACGACGCGGCGCGTATCGTTGACGGCGACGGGCCAACTGTATTGGAAGCGCTGCATCGAAGTGATCAGGCAGCTCGATGACATGGACGAATTCATCGCCTCTGCGGTGGGACAGCCGGCCGGTTCGTTGCGCATAGCGGCGTCGTCGCTGTACGCGAGCACGGATCTGCCGGGGGTGCTGGCCGCTTATCGCGCGCAGCAACCTCGCATGAGTTTCGACCTGACCGTGTTCGACAATATGAGCGACGTAGCGGCCAGTGAATTCGATGTCTGTTTCAGTATGGAACGGCGCCTGCGTGATTCGTCCATGGTGTGTCGGCCGCTCGCGCAAACACGCGACGTGATTGTTGCCAGTCCGGACTATCTGGCGCGTTGCCCGGCGCCACGCACGCCGGCCGAACTCGCCTCACACGACGTGCTCATCGCGTCGGATGCGCCAAGCCGTTACTGGGAGTTTCGCGACACCCACGGTACACAACGCATCGTCGTGCGGCCGATCATGAGCATACAGAGTCCTCAGGTCGTCAAGCAGGCAGTGCATGCGGGACTCGGCATCGCGCGCTTATCACGGTCGTTCGTGCGGAACGAACTGGCCAACGGCAGTTTGCGTGTGTTGCTGGACGACGCACCACTCTGCGGCGACGAACGTACTGTGTGGCTGCTGTATTCCGGGCAACCTTACATGGCGGTTGCTTTGCGCAGCTTCGTCGATTTCGTTGTGGAGCGCTATCGTCAGAAACCGCGGGAAAACAAGGCACAAAACGAAGCGGGCGTCGGCTCGGAACAACATCTATTGCGCAATACTGAATTGCTGTCGGGCGGGATTTTGTAGGCCCTAAAGTGCGAGCACCCGACGTCGGCTGCGTCTCCACGCTGAGCAATTCGCGTGAGCGACGCACTGGCGCAGTGTTCTTACCATAAGGATCCGCATCGATGAAAAAGCTCCTGATTGCCGTAGTTGCCAATGCGGCGCTTGGCTGTTCGTTTATCCCTGTCAGCGCGATGGCGCAAAGCAGCGTCACGCTGTACGGCCTGATCGACGAAGGCCTGAATTACACCAGCAATACTGGCGGCCATTCGAACATACAGATGGAAAGCGGTTTTGCGCAAGGCAGCCGCTGGGGCCTGAAGGGTTCCGAGGATCTGGGCGGCGGCACCAAGGCTATCTTCCAGTTGGAAAACGGATTCGACGTCAACTCGGGCGCGCTCGGCCAAGGTGGGAGGATGTTCGGACGTCAGGCCTACGTCGGCTTAAGCTCGGCGCAATTCGGCACTGTGACGATGGGTCGCCAGTACGACTCTGTCGTCGACTTCCTCGCACCGCTCACGGCGAATGGCAGCTGGGCCGGCTATCTGTTGTCGCATCCATACGATAACGACAACACCGACAATTCGTTCCGCTTGAACAACAGCGTGAAGTACTTGAGCAATACGTACGGCGGCTTTACGTTCGGCGGTCTCTATGGCTTCAGCAACCAGGCAGGCGGCTTCGCGAACAATCGGTCGTATAGCCTCGGCGCGCAATACGTGGGCAGCGCAGTGACGGTGGCCGCCGCTTATATGCAGATCAACAATCCGGGCGGCACGACAGGTGGTTCGCTCGCAACCGACGACACCAACTTTTTCGCCGGCCGTCAGCAAGTTTGGGGTGCGGGCATCAACTACACGATCGGACCGACGGTCCTCGGCTTTGTGTATAGCCATACAAGCCTGAACGACGCGACCGGTTCCGTATACGTCGGCAACTTTGCGAACACCGCGAACAGCCTTAAATTCGACAACTTCGAGCTCAACGCCAAGTATCAATTCACGAAGGCCGCGTATGTCGGCGCGATGTACAACTACACGATTGCCCATTTCGACAGCAGTGCAGGAAATTCAAAGCCGAAATACCAGCAATTCGGCTTGATGGCGGACTATAACCTGTCAGTGCGCACTGACGTCTACGTGCAGGGCATGTACCAGTACGCATCGGGTGGCGGCACCGTGTCGGCTCCGTTGAATACCGCTTATATAACGGGCGCGGATGCTCCGTCGTCGGGCCCGAGTCAGTTCCTCGCGCGCGTCGCCATCCGTCATACGTTCTAAGCGCTGGCACTTTGCGGTTATCGGGCAGCGTGTGCCCGATAACCTGGCGCCACGCACTGCCCCACTGGATTAGTTCGACGTCGATTCTGAAGGGACGGCTGCCGTGCTGGCGGTCTTCGTCATGCTTGCGCCGTCGGTGCCGTGCCGGACTGCGTAGATCTCTTTATTACGCGCGATGGCCTCTGCCGACGGCGGATAGTCTTCCTTGGGCGACGGCACGAGACCGTCTGCCTCGGCCTGCACGAGTTGCGCGCGCACCTCGGCGCGCGTCAGCCCACTAGGGGACGACTGGGCAAAAGCATTGGCGCCGAACGACAGGCTGAGGACGGTGACAGCGAAGGCGGTAAGCAGTTTCATGATGTTTCTCCGGTTGGCGAGCGATGAGTGGCTTGAATCACCATGTCCCATTCTTCTCGTTCCGGCTGTCGGCGCGCTGACTCCTGCATTACCGTTTTGTTAACTGCGCGAGGCATTGAGTGCCTGGGCGCTGCGAATCGAGCAAAACCGCCGCCGGTCCCGCGCGACGGTTCCATTCCCTTTGATTCAGCCAGGCGTGCTCAGGCCGCCTTGGCTGCGGCCTCCTTGGCTTGCAGGCGTTGCGCCTGCTGGTCGCCCTTTGCTGCTTCCTGAGCGGTTTGCACCGAGGTCTCGGAGGGTTCCGACATCAATGCGCGCGCCGCGCTGCTGATACTGACCGTGTACGACGACGTACTCGTGCTGGCGCTCGCGCTCGAAGACGACGAAGCGGTTGAACTCGTACTCGACGACGGTGTGGCCGCAGAAGAAGCCGGTTTCGACGTAACCGACGAAGCCGACGCCTGCACGGTGCTCTGGCCAACTGCCTGAATGGACATCTCGATCTCCCGACATAAAAGGTTTGGACTGCGGTCTGTCTAACGGCCTCAAGATGTAAGGCTTGAGAAGTATATTTTTTGAGTTTTTGGCAGTTCCTAAGCGTTTCTTAAGGCTTGCGTCGAGACACCGCCCTCGATGCGAACGGCCCCTCAATTTGCCGCCTTCTCAGGAGTTCTTCGTAAGGCTTTCATAAGGTTTCCCGTTGCATATTCGCCTCACGGAACAAACGCGAGCGCGCCCGCTTGCAGGGCCGAATTCAATGCCGATCGACGGGAGAACTCACTTGGTTGACACTTCAACTTATCGTGTCGTGGATTTGTCGATACGCAACAAAGTGCCGGAGGCGACGCTCATTTTCTGGGCGATCAAGATCATGGCGACTACAGTGGGCGAAACCGGCGCCGACTATCTTGCCGTGCACGTAGGTCTGGGCACCGCGCTTACGGGCGCGACGATGGCCGCATTGCTGCTCGCCGCATTGGCGATGCAACTTCGCATGCGCATTTACGTACCATGGATTTACTGGCTGACGGTAGTGCTGGTTAGCGTGGTCGGCACACAGATCACCGATGCACTGACTGACACGTTCGGCGTCAGTCTTTATGTGAGCACAGTCGTGTTCGCGCTTGCGTTGGCTATCACGTTCGCGCTTTGGTACCGGAGCGAGAAAACGCTATCCATCCGCACCATTGTTACCCGACGCAGAGAGCTTTTCTATTGGGCGGCCATCCTGTTCACGTTCGCATTGGGGACAGCTGCCGGTGACCTCGCCACGGAGGCGCTGGGGCTGGGCTTCACGATCGGCACTGTGGCGTTTGCGGCGTTCATCGCGTTGGTCGCCACCACGCATTACGTTGGCGCAAATGCGGTGCTGACCTTCTGGATTGCCTACATTCTCACGCGGCCGCTTGGCGCTTCGCTCGGTGATCTGCTGGCACAGTCACGCGCGTACGGCGGTTTGGGACTCGGTACGATCAGTACGAGCTTGCTGTTCCTGTGTGCGATCGTCGTGATGGTGATCTTCGCGAGCGCCTCCGAACGGCGAGGCGTGCGCGCTGCCACCTCAAGTGAACACTGATTTTCTAACTTCCAGCGCGCTACACACGTTGTCCTCTTTTCATCGAAAACTGGATCAAACTGACGAGAACAATCATGAATCGACACACTCTGAGCAAGACTGTCATCGCTTCCTTCGTCGCCATTTCCGCAATCAGCTTTGGGTACTACGAGCCAGGCGGCATCGGTTTTTCGTCGGCTGAAGCTGCCGAGCCCGCCAAGGCGTCGAAGCTCGGCGACCTGTCGTCGTTTCGCAAGATAGCAACGGACACGGCGGCGTTGGTCAATCAAGGTGATCTCGCGGCAGGCAAGGCGCGGATCAAGGACCTGGAGGTCGCGTGGGATGACGCCGAACCGTCGCTGAAGCCCCGCGCCGCCGCGGATTGGCACACCGTCGACAAGGCGATCGACCGGGCGCTGAGCGCATTGCGCGCCAGCAGCCCGAACGCCAGCGACTGCAAACAGGCGCTAGCAGAGCTGATCGCGACGATGGACAGGATCAGCGGTAGGGTCGCGTAGCTGCCGCAAGCGTGGCCAGGTGCCACGATTGCGTGCAACGGTCATCGTGAAAGCGCTCGCGGTGGCATTGCCCGCGAGCGCGTTTTTTAGCAGCGGTGGCTCGGCGTTGAAGCGCCGCTTGCTCACGCTTACTGATAGAAGTTGAGCGTCAGCATCGCCGAACGGCCCGGCGCCCAGGTCGCATAGATCGGATAGGCCGTCGAGAAGTACTTTTTGTCGAAGATGTTCTGCACGTTCAGTTGCAGATCGACGGTCTTCGATACGCGGTAGGTCGCCATCGCGTCAAAGCGCGCATAGCCCGGCGTCCACTTGCGCGTCGTTGCCGAGACCGACGCGTAGGTCAGGCTCGAAATCGTCGCACCGCCGCCGATCGACAGCTTCGGCAACACGTCGTAGTACGTCCACAGCGTGAAGTTGTGCTTGGGCACCATCACCATCGGCAGGCCGGATGCCGTCGGGTTCGCGGCGCCCGCGTCGATCGTGATCGCATCGAGGTACGAGTAACCGGCGAACACGCTCCACTTGCTGGTCAGATTGCCCGCCGCGCCGAGTTCGACGCCGCGCACACGCTGCGCACCGGCATTGACGGTTCCGCCCAGACCATTGCTCACGCGCGCATTGGTCTTGTCGGTCTGGAACAGCGCCGACGTCAGCGACAAGCGCTGATCCATCACGTCCCACTTGGCGCCGACTTCGATATTGCGCGAGCGTTCGGGCGACAGGTCCTGATTGGCTGTTGTGAGCTGATCGGTGCCGCCACCGATGCCGGCATTCGCCCCAGGCGGATTGGCCGAAGTGCCATATGACGCATACAGACTGACCGTCTGCACCGGCTTGAAGACGAGGCCGAACTGATAGCTGAACAGATTCGAAGTGTTGGCCAGATCGCGCGCGCCGGCCTGGATCGCGGTGACGTCGTAGCGGTCGAAACGCAGACCGGCGTTGAAGATCAACTGGTCGGTGAGCTTCACGCTGTCGAACAGGTAGGCCGACGCGATGTTCGTCTGCGTGTGCGTCGCGGCGCCAGGGAAGCTCTTGTCGCCGTTCAGCAGCACGCTGCCGGTCCACGGGTTGTCCGGGTTCCAGCCGCCATGCAGCGTCGTGCAGTTGTACGCGACGGAGCACGGTCCGCCCGTGCGGATGTTGTTGCCCGCGCTGTCGCTCACCAGATAGCCTTCGTACAGGCTCTTTTCGTGAGTGAATTCGGCGCCGCCGGTCAACGTGTGCTGCATGCCGAGCAGGGTCGCCTTGCCCGTCAGCTCGGTCTGGTTGGCGATGCTGTTGGTCGCATATTTGCCGCTCTTCGCCTGCAGGCTCAGGATGTTCGTATTGGCGTTCTGGAACTGCGGATTGGTCGCGATGTAATCGAGCGTGGAGCGGCCAAACATGGTGGTGTTCTTCAACTTCCAGTCGTTGGCGAAGCGATGCTCGACGCGCACTTCGCCAGTGTCGGTCTGACCGCGGCGATAGTCCCGATTGTTCAGCCCGAAGAACTGGCCGCGGTCCGCATTGGCGGGCGTGCCGCCGCTCGCGCGGAACGGCACGCTGAAGTCGGGCATGTCGTAGCTGTTCAGATGGTAATAGCTGAGCGTGACCGTGGTCGGGCTGTTCAGTCCGAATGCGACTGACGGCGCGACGCCCCAGCGCTTGCTGTAGATGTCCGTGCGACCTGCCTGGTTGGCGTCGTGGCCGAGCACGTTCAAACGCACGGCGGCGTCGTCGCCGAACTTGTGGTTTGCGTCCAGCGTAATGCGCTTGTAGCTGTCCGTGCCGACACCCACGCTGCTGTTGACAAAGTTTTCGTTCTTCGGCGTCTTGGTGACGATGTCGATGCTGCCGCCCACCGCGCCGCGGCCCGCGTAGACCGAGTCCGGGCCCTTGATCACGGTGATCTGCTCGATGTCGAAGGTCTCGCGGTTCTGCACGCCGTCGTCGCGCATGCCGTCGACGAAAATCGAATTGCGCGATTCGAAGCCGCGAATCACCGGACGGTCCGCCGACGGATTGGCCGCCGCGTCGCCGCCGAGGAAGGTGATGCCGGGGACCGTCTTCAAGGCCTCGGCGAAGATCGTCGCGTTGGTCTGCTTGATCAGTTCCGCGGGAATTACGGTGATTGAGCGCGGCGTGTCGAGCAGCGGCGCGGTGAATTTATACGAGGGCACCGTTTTGATCTGCATTTCGGAAGACGAAGTCACCACCACGGCGGGCAAAGTCGCGGAACTCGAAGCCGTGGCGGCGTCGGCGTTCGTGTCCGATTGGGCAAGGGCGGCTGCCGGAACCAGGAAACTCGAGCAATACACGGCGGCTACGGACGCGAGCGAACGCGGCCGCGCCTTAAAGAGGGCGGACATAAGGAATAAGAGCGAAGTGGAAAGAAGCGGATGCCGTATCCCGGAAGACCGCTTGAGCCAAGGTCGTCCCGCGATTCCGTGCTGGAGGCCTATAACGTTATTTTGTAAATGCGTACCGTTCTCATTTGCGTGGATGCGGATTGTAATGAACTGAAATGAGTATGTAAACAACAATCGGGAAATGGAGCGACCGGCGCTTAGGAAACGGACGCCGGAATTGCCGCTTCGTCTGCGCCGTCCTTGAGAGTGGGAACGTGTGGGGCTAGCGGTGGAGTTAGCAACGCATTCCGTGGCAAACCGGCGACCCAACTGCAATCAAACGCGCTGTTCGTGCCTGATCTCAGTACCCGAGCCAGGTTGGCACCGAACCGAGAGATCAGCCATGTTTCCGAAAAAATCGAGGTTGCGTTTTGCGACGCAAAGTGTCCTTCAGTTTCACAAGTTGCGCTAAGTTTCAATTGCCATCGCAGAATCATCGACAAGACGTTCAAGTGCGTAGCAGCGGATCTGCTGAAAAGATCGCGACATTTGAGAGCCAGTACGGCGAACTCACGAAAGAAGGAGGCAGCGGCTTTTATCGCTGATGTCGCGGAGTGCCTACGAAAGTCGCGTCTCAATGGTGACGTTGATAAGAATCTGCGCCCCGGTGTGGCGCCAGTCTGAAAGAAATTGTGGAATCCTCCACATTCTGACCAACTGATGAACGCCGCTGGAAAATCGATATTCGCGACGCGGTCGAGGGGAGCGCTTTTGCAATCTTCCATAACCAGGGGCAGGCCTGCATTGCGGGTTCCCGGCTATTCCTTCACGAATCGATCGCAGATGAATTCATCGAGCGATTCCTGAAGGTGGCAAAGCGGATCCGTATCGGCGACCCGCTCGATATGGCGGTCCAGATGGGCCCGCTGACCAGCAAGGAACACCAGGAACGCGTGCTGGCATTCTGCGAGACAGCGCGCAAAGAGGGTGATGAAATCCTCTATGGGGGCCGTAGTCCGGACGCCCCCCTCTGGCGAAGGGCAACTACGTCTTGCCGACGATCGTGCGGGCAAAGGCGGAGGATACGGTCTGCCAGGAAGAGGAATTTGGGTCCTTTATCACTCTGACGACGTTCTCGGACGAAGAAGAAGTTGTCCGAATGGTCAACGACGACACCGTCTATGGCTTGGGTGGATGCGTTTGGACAAATGATTTGAAGCGCGCTCATCGGCTCGCGAAGAAGCTGCGAACCAGCATGGTTTGGGTTAATGCATACAAGCGGGGCAATGCGGGCTCGCCCTTCGGCGGTGTCGGTGATTCAGGCTATGGGCGGGAGTTGAGCCTGGAAGCGATGCACGAATACACCGAGGCAAAGTCAGTCTGGGTGAACGTTGACGCGCCGACCGTGGATTGGTTCGGTGAAGATTGATACCCATACGACCCGCCAGCTAGCAGCTGAGCCGAAGTCGGCGACATCCTGATCTTTACGGGGGGCAGTGCTGGCGTTCCCGCCTTTGGCGTATCTGAACGTGCACTGAATTGCATGATGCGGTCAAAAGTTCCGACCGCAGCGTTGCAGTTTGATTAACGGTCTATTGATCAATCGAGGCTTCTACTGCGTGGGCACTGCCTCTACCATTGCACCGGCGTTGCTTACGCTGCCAGTCATAAAGGAGTCTCATGAACCTTGCTTCGATCCGCAAAGACGCCTTTGCGATGCCTGTCCACAATCCCGCCTATCCCCGGCCGCCGTACCGCTTCATCAATCGGGAATACTTCATTATTTCGTACGAAACCGATTTCGATGCGCTGCGCGCTATCGTTCCGGAGCCGCTGCATCCGGAAAACGACCTCGTGCACTACGAATTCATTCGCATGCCGGACTCGTCGGGCTTCGGCGATTATACCGAAAGCGGTCAGGTCATCTCGGTGCGCGACCAGCAAGGGCGCCTGGGCAATTACACGCATTCAATGTACCTGGATGACGAAGGCCCGATCGCGGGTGGCCGGGAAATCTGGGGTTTCCCGAAGAAGCTGGCCAAGCCGACCTTGAGCGTCGACGGTAACGACACGCTGCTCGGCACGCTCGACTATGGCACACAACGTATCGCCACCGGCACGATGGGCTTCAAGCACGTTCCCCTCGACATCGAGGCCGAGCGCAAGAAGCTCGCGGACACACCGAATTACCTGTTGAAAGTGATGCCGCACGTTGACGGCTCTCCGCGCGTGTGCGAGCTCGTGCGCTTCTATTTGCGTGACGTGAGCGTTATTGGCGCGTGGTCAGGTCCCGCTGCGCTCGAACTGCATCCGCATGCGTTGGCACCGGTCGCCGATCTGCCGGTGAAGCGGGTGGTCGGTGCACGGCATGTGATTGCCAATCTCACGCTGGATATCGGCGAGGTTGCGCTCGATTATCTGGCGACGAGCGAGAGCATCAAGCTCGCGGTCAATCAATAAGGAGGACAACATGTCGTTGAACCAAAAAGTCGCGCTGGTGACCGGCGCAGCAAGCGGTATTGGCGAGCAGTGTGCACGCAAACTCGCTAGTCTCGGCGCCGCGGTGGTAATCGCCGACCTGAATCTCGAGAACGCGCAGAAGGTGGCCAGCAGCATTATTGCGGCAGGCGGCAAGGCGCTTGCCGTCGCAATGGATGTCACCAACGAAGAAGCGGTCAATAGCGGCATTGAACGCGCGGTGCGGGAGTTGGGCAGCATCGACGTGCTCGTGTCGAATGCAGGTATCCAGATCGTCGCTCCCATTGAGGAGTATGCGTTTTCCGACTGGAAGAAGATGCTGGCGATCCATCTGGACGGCGCCTTTCTCACCACGAAGGCAGCGATCAAACACATGTACGCCGGCGGTAAGGGCGGCTCGATCGTCTACATGGGCTCGGTGCATTCGCATGAGGCTTCGAAACTGAAGTCCGCTTATGTGACGGCCAAGCATGGTTTGCTGGGACTGGCCCGGGTGGTCGCGAAAGAAGGCGGCCCGCGCGGCGTGCGGGCGAATGTGGTGTGTCCGGGCTTTGTTCGCACACCGCTCGTCGACAAGCAGATCCCCGAGCAGGCCAAGGCGCTCGGCATCTCCGAGGCCGACGTCGTGAAGAACGTGATGCTCAGGGAAACGGTCGACGGTGAGTTCACCACGGTCGAGGACGTCGCCAATACGGTTGCGTTCCTTGCGGGCTTCGAATCGAATGCGCTCACCGGACAGTCGGTGATCGTCAGCCACGGCTGGTCAATGCAATAAGGGGCACGTATGCGCAGCAGCACAAAAAAAACTAACCGGCAGCCGGATGCGTTCGTGCTGCCGCGCTACGACGAAATTGCCCTGGTGCTTCAGGGCGGCGGTGCGCTCGGGTCTTACCAGGCCGGCGTCTACGAGGGCCTCGCCGAGGCCGGTGTACAACCGAACTGGATCGCCGGCGTATCGATCGGTGCACTGAACACCGCTATCATCGCCGGCAATGCGCCGGAGAAACGCGTGGAAGCGTTACGCGGATTCTGGAATTCGATCTGCCGTCCGCTCGACTGGCTCGGTGGCTTGGGCGCCTGGACATTGCCTGGACTTGGGCTGGACGACCTGTCGCGCAAATGGAGCAGTATGTGGGCGGCCGGGCGCGCGTTGACTGAGGGTCAAACAGGCTTTTTCTCGCCGCGCGTTCCATTGCCAATGGCCGGTTTCGGCAAGCAAAACCCCAACGTGGTCAGCTATTACGACACGGCCGCGCTGCGGGAAACGCTGTTGAAGTTCGCCGACTTTGACCGTATCAACGACGGCGATATCCGTGTTTCGGTGGGCGCGGTGAACGTGCGGACCGGCAACCTGGTGTACTTCGACAACACGAAGATGCGTCTGGAGCCGGAGCATTTCATGGCGTCAGGGGCGTTGCCGCCAGGTTTTCCGGCGGTGGAGATCGACGGAGAGTACTACTGGGACGGCGGTCTGGTTTCCAACACGCCGCTGACCGAGGTGCTGCGCGATGCGGATCACAAGGATGCACTGGTTTTTCAGGTGGATTTGTGGAGCGCAAGAGGCAATCCGCCAGGGGACTTCCTCGACGTGTCCGAGCGTGCCAAAGACATTCAGTATTCGAGCCGTACGCGGGCGATTACAAGCATGCTGGCGGATCGTCAGAAGCATGCCCGTTTCATCAAGGAGTTGCTCGCGCATGTTCCGCCCGATCTGCGTAGAACGGATCCGCTATTCCGTCTCGCTGAAGAAGCGGCCGACGGCAGCGCGATCAATGTGGTCCACCTTATCTACAAGAACAAGCCGTACGAGGGGCATTACAAAGACCACGAGTTCAGTATCGACACGATGCACGAGCACTGGGAAAGCGGTCTCGACGATATTCGTGATTCGTTTGCCCATCGGGAGTGGTTCGATGTGCCGAGCCGCGAACAGGGTTTCGTGACGCACGACGTGCATCGTCGGCCGGGCTCGGTGCCGCAGTCCGATCGTGAGCTGCCTGAATTGCCCATCGGCATGGAACGAAAAGTCGCGGCTTGAACGGGCGCGTTGGCCACTGACGGTGCGGGACGCAGGCTGTTGGCGGCCGGCATGCCAGGAATTGCCATGACTGACTCAACGAGTGCGGACATCAAAGCAATTCAGGCCGAGCTGAAGGCGCTGAAAAGAGAAGTCAAAGCAAGTCGAGGACGAAGTGGCGTCCAGTGTCGCAGTAAGTCGCTGCGGCACGATAGGCCACGCCATATTCTTGATGGCCATAATGGCAGAGACGAAGAAGACGCTCTGAAAGCGAAAATGCCAGCGCACTGAGCAATGACGCTGGCTGGGTTAGCAATTTGTGATTGATCTAGATGGAGATAATGCTCGGAGAAATTTCTCCGTAGTGGGTCACTTGGGCCGGAGCAGCGTAAAAATGACCCAACAGGTCTTTCCATTCCTTGTGCTGGGGCGCGAGTCTGAATCCCACCGTATGATCTTCTAGCGTTCGCCACCGGATCAGGAGCAGGTACTGTGAAGTTATGCCCTCGTCCGAACCTGTGCGCTCTAATATGAAACCGATCGCCGTAGGAGCAATCGCCCCTGATGCCGCGCCCTACGACTTCCCTGATATGCATATTCATAAGTGGTCGCACTCCCGAAGCGGACGGTTCAGCATGCCGGATCCGTATTTGCTCGATACATGCCGAATAGTTCTCGAGCATCGACCACTTTGCCGGCGATCGCTGCCGCGGCAACCATGACGGGCGACATGAGTATTGTTCTGCCTTCCGGTGAGCCTTGTCGGCCTTTGAAATTCCGGTTGGACGATCTCAGTGGAAAACTGGCGCTGGATAGTCCACCGAAGCGATTGAATCTACGAAAGTCGACGAAGCTAACTCGGTTTTTGCGATCCTTGCTGGCGCGCTCGGGCAATTGCAGGAAATACGGTAGTCTCGCTGCCGCGCTCGATGCCCGCTAACATCATGACTGGCATCCGGGCTCGATGCATATCCGGACCTGGTCATTCAATCGACATGGGGTGGGGCCGTGACCATCCGCAAGCTGAAGATTTGCGCACTCGCGTTTTCCGTAGCGGGCGCGTTATTGAGCAGCGTTGCCGCATGGGCAGACGAAGTCAAGGTGATGATTTCGGGCGGGTTTGCGTCGGCCTATCGCGAACTGGGGCCGCAATTCGAAGAGGTGACCGGCCGTAAGCTGATCACCGTCTGGGGGCCCGCCGTGGGCACGGCCGCGAATGCGATCCCTGAGCGGCTTGCGCGCGGCGACTGGGCCGACGTGCTGATCGTCGCTGAGTATGCGCTCGACGGCCCGATCAGTGCCGGCAAGGTCTTGCCGGACAGTAAGGTGGATTTCGCACGCTCGGCGATCGGCCTCGTGGTTCGCCAAGGGACGCCGAAGCCGGATATCAGCTCGGTCGACGCGTTGCGGCGAGCGCTGCTCGCAGCGAAGTCCGTCGTCTATCCGGACAGCCCGAGCGGCGTCTATGTCGGCAGCGAACTGTTCTGGCGTCTCGGCATCGCGGGGTGGATGGACAGCAAGAGCCGCATGATTCCTGCCGGGCACGTCGCCGACGCCGTCGCGAATGGAGAAGCTGAAATCGGAATCCAACAGGTCGTCGAATTGTTGCCGGTGAAGGGGGTGACGGTGGTCGGCAGTTTGCCCGCAGAAGTGCAGAGGTACACGGTGTTCTCCGGGGGCATCGCCACCAATACGAAAAATCCAGCCGGCGCAAAGGCGCTGATTCAATTTCTGTCGTCGCCGGACGCGATGCCCGCGATTTCGAGGACTGGGCTCGAACCGCTTTCGGCGACGCCTGCGAAATGAGCAAAAAACGTGTCCGGCGCGCCGTTCGACATGGGTGGCCGGCGAACTTTCTGGATTCGGCCACAAAGGCACGCTCAAGAGTCCCCGAGGCCGACAGGTGGTGGCACATGACCGATCCGAGCAGCCTTGACGACAAAGCCCGCGATGAACCGCTCTGCTATCTGGCGACCGAGCGCGCTTACCGGCTGAACCATCCGTCGCCGGCCGCTGCTGCGTATTTCGGACGAACGTGACCGGGCATTTCGGGAACGTGGTCGAGCAGACTGGAAGGCAGGACGAGGCCCGCGGCCATTGATTGCGCGCTTGGCTCTGCCGTGCCCTTCTGCTATACATCTAGACGTCGTCACGCAGGAGGTGTCCATGCCGCTCGTTGTCCGACCTGCAAACGCTGACGAACTGGCACGCGCCGAAGAACTGGTTGCCCGCAGCATCAACGACCTGACCGGCCGCCACGGGTTCGGGCCGATCGCCACGTCGCGGCCTTCGGATTTCCAGGCGTTCTGCCTTCGGGACGATCCACGCGGAGTGTGGCTGGCCGAGGATGATGGCGAAATTGTCGGCTTCGCCCTGAGCTGGGTCTGCGGTGCGCTCTGGTTCCTGGCGGAACTGTTCGTTGCACCTGGCCGGCAGGGACAGGGCATCGGCAACGAACTGCTCGACCGCACCATGCAGCACGCGAGCCAGGCCGGCGCGACCGAAAAGAGCCTGATTACCTTCGCCTTCAACGTCGTGTCCCAGGGGCTGTACGTGCGGCACGGCTTGTCTCCGCGTGTGCCCATCCATTTGTGCAGCTGCGAGCGTGAATCATTGCGTCAGGCGCACGGTCCCGCGCTTTGCGCGACGCCCATCCGGACGGCGTCCGTCGATCTCGAAATGCTGCGGCAAGTCGACGTGGCAACCCAGGGTGTTTCGCGAGAGAAGCATCACCGGTATCTGCTGGGCGATCCCAGGATGAAAGGTGTTTTCCTCGAAGAAGGGGGTGAGCGTGTCGGCTACGCGTACGTTGCAGCAACGGGCCACGTAGGTCCCCTGGCGGTCATGCACGCGCATGCGATGCCCGGTGCATTCCGGGCGGCGCTGGCGATGGCCGTCGCGGGAGACGCAAAGCAGATCTCCGTGTTCGTTCCTGGGACGAGCGAAGCACTGGCGATCGCAGCCAGCCAAGGCATGCGATTCGCACTTCCGATGGTGCTGATGTCGACGCGCGACTGCGGCGACTGGACGCGCTATCTCCCGCGAAACCCGGGCTTCATGTGAGGCCGCTTCGGGCGCCGGGCGACACGACTTGACGAGAGAGGCGGGCGCGGCGGCGCCATCGGGTAGGCCGCCGCCATCGCAGGGAAGGAGACGTACCATGAGAAGAGCGCCTGGAACACGGTCAATGCTTCCCGCGCTGGTGCTTTGGCTCGCCGGCTGTGCCGCCGGCGGCATGCCGTATGCCGGGCCGCACCTCAGTCCAACAGAGTGCCGCGACCTGGCGGCGCTCAGGACCAACGCGCCCCCTACGATGGCGCAACACCATAGTGAATTGGCTGCCCTGAGGAAAGCGGGCTACAACCCGTCACCGTGGTATGACGATCCGTACTACCCGGATGATCTGCAAGCGGCACAGCGCCTGGTCGACTACTGGTTCCAAACGGAGTGCCAGCAGCCTCAACCCGGCTGAGAAGCCAAGGTGAATGCAAACCAATCCAGGCTCAGCGCGTACGGAACAAACGGAATTGATGAGGCAGCCACTAACTTTGTCGGGAATGCGTCAATCGAGTAAGTCCGAATGAATGCGTCCACCGGTCTATTAGACTTCCGAGTCCGTCCGCAAGGTGTCGAACTTATAGAAGATTCTGTGCTCATTGCGGACCGCCATCCGTGGGCATTTGAAAGCGAAGCGTGGGCGCTTCTACGCGGACAGCTGAGCCGTCAACAGGTCTTCAATCCGAACCGGAAGGTTACGCACGCGCACGCCCGTCGCGTGATAGACAGCATTCGCAATCGCTGGTGCAATACCCGCGATCCCTATCTCGCCGACACCGCGCGCGCCGAGTGAATTCAACGCGAGATCGGGATAGTCGAGGAACGTGACGTCGATCTTCGGTGCATCGGCATGTGTGGTCATGACGTAGTCGGCGAGGCTGCGGTTGATCGGGGCACCGGAACGGCTGTCGTAGTTCGTCTCCTCGAATAGCGCCATACCGACGCCCATCACCACGGCTCCTTCGATCTGGTTACGGGCCGTGCGGGCATTAATGATCTTGCCTCCATCAATCACGCTCACCACACGGCTGACTCGCAACCGCGCCGTTTCAGGTTGCCATGTAACCTCGACAAAATGCGCGCAGTAGGAGTGCACCGACACGTGCTTTGCGTCAGGATCGTCCTGATTGGGGCCGGACCGGCCCCTTCCCACCACCGTGTTGATCCCTGCCGGCCCCAGGATCCGCTCGAAGGGCACGCCTGCTCCGGGTGAGGTTCCTTTGCGGTAGACCATTCCTTGCTCAAAGCCAAGCGCCTCCACCTTCAGCCCGTTGAAGGGTGAGTTGGCTGCCTCGGCCGCGGTGAGCAAAAGGTGCTGGACGGCTACTTGTGCCGCCTGTGTTGCAGCCGGAACCAGCGACGCCGTAGCCCTCGAGCCCCCCGACATCGGGCCTGGGGGCAAGCGGGTGTCACCGATAACGACTGAAATTCTGTCGAGCGCGATCCCGGTCGCATTTGCCGCCATCTGAGCGAGTACGGTGTACGTCCCGGTGCCAATGTCCTGAGTCGCTGTCAAAACGCGCGCCGTTCCGTCAGCGTTCAGTTCAACGATGACTTCGGCAGCGGATCGCTGCGCCTGCCACGACCCCGCTGCGACGCCCCAGCCGATCACCAGACCGTCACGCCGCATCGAGCCGACCGGCGCCTTGCGTGCCGCCCAGCCGAATTGTTCCATGCCGCTCGTCAGGCATTCCTTGAGGTGCCGGGAGGAAAACGGCACATTCAGGCTTTCGTCAATCGCCGGCTCATTGAACAGGCGCAACTGGACGGGGTCGATATTGAGCTTGATGGCAAGCTCGTCGACGGCCGATTCGATTGCGAACAAGCCAGGGACGGCGCCCGGGCCGCGCATCGAAGTGCTGGGCGCGATGTCCCGGCGCGCATAGGCGGCAGTTACTTGCAGATTGGGCGAGCTGTAGAGATAGCCTGTCGCTTCACCGCAATTCTCTTTGCGTGTATCGAGGCGGCCTGCTTGATAGACGTAATGTTGTTGCAACGATGTCAATCGTCCGTCGCGCGTTGCCGACAAGCGTATGCGTTGCTCGGTGGCCGGGCGGTGCCCCACGTTCTGGAACATCATCTCGCGGGTCAGCACCAGCTTGATGGGCCGCCGCAGATTGCGGGCCGCAGCGGCGGCGAGTAGCGAGTGGGACCACGGAAACAGCTTGCCGCCGAATCCGGAGCCTAGATACTTCATGACGACGCGTACCTGGTCTTCCGGCACGCCGAGCATTTGTGCCATCATCTGCCGCTGGTTGACGATCGACTGAGTCGTTTCGTAAAGCGTGTAGTTCGTGCCATCGAATACTGCTACCGTGGCATGCAGTTCGATTGGGTTGTGCGTTTCGACCGGCGTCGTGTAGATCTGGTCGAGCTTCAGCGCCTCAGAGGCGGTCGCGAATGCGGCCTCGGCGTCACCGCGCTGTGTGTCGACGGACGGCGTCCCTTCCGCCGGCATCCGGCTCGTTACATCGGGTTGACTCCGCGCATACCGCGCCTTCACCGCACTGGACGCGGCGGTTGCCTGCTCGAACGTATCGGCCACTACAACAGCAATGTACTGGCCATAGTACGAGATGATGTCGTCATCGAGCGGCGGGCGCCTTTCGTCGATTCTTGGTCCAAAGCCGACGCGATAGAACTTTCCGATGTTCTGGCGTGTGAAGACAGCCCGGACCCCTGGCATCTTTGAGGCAGCGGCCGTATCCAGTTGATTGATGCGTCCCTTGGCGATTGTCGCGCAAACCGGTACGGCGTATAGCATCCCGGGAAAGTTGAAATCCGACGTGTACGTTGCCGCGCCAGTGACCTTGAACGGTCCGTCAATTCGGTGAAAGTCGCCGCCGATGAGCGGCTGCGTTTTGTTGCTAGCTAATTGCACGTTCTCTCCGCTTCACGAACATGGGTCAAGCAATCTGTGTGGTCAGCTCGGGGGCTCGCCAGGTGCAGCGTATTCAAGTTCGACCTTGAAGCCGTTCTGGATTTGCGCGCGCCGCTGGAGCGCGGCATCGGCCGCCGTCCGGAACGCCGTGGGCTCAGGCAAATGGCCGGGCAACGCGGTTTCAGGTCGGTGAGCGGTGCCCGGTGTTCGACCGGTTCATTTCTAACACCCGCCGTATAAAGCGGGAATGGCACCAAGATGAAACTCGCGACATCTTTGAAGGCTGGACGGGCGGTGGCAGAAAATGGAAGCGCCCTGAAAGACCTGGGTGAGCGGACCGCGATGCAGCAAAAAAAAGCTTCAGGACGCGCAGTCAAAATCGCGATGAACCGCGCGGGGTCTCTCGCTCACTGATGACAGGTTCGCTGCCCGTCCCGTGTCGGGTTCGACTCGAAGTTTGTCATGACGGACTTGAGCAGTGGAATGGCCGCCTCGCCTTGGAAAACGGCCCTGCCGCTTAGCCGGCGCGTAAGACTGCTTTGGGGTCGGAGCGTCGTTGCAGGCTTTCGCGGTTGAACACTGCAATTGGGCCGATCGTGCCCGTTGCGGCTTGCTGGTGCCTCTGCGGCGCCGAAAAGGCACTCATCACCGTATGAGCTGCTCCAATCATTCGCAGCGACCAGACGCTTTGATTCCTGCACGCTTAACGCCTACAACAAAGGATGTCCGGCGATATTCTTTCCGGCCGGATTCAACCGGCAGCGGAGGCGCGAATGAGCTATCAACTGATGGGCAGCATCCTCGAAGTGTGTGAATGCAAGGTCCTGTGCCCGTGCTGGATTGGAGAAGATCCCGATAACGGCATTTGCCGCAGCGCGCTTGCTTACCACTACGAGCAAGGCACGATCGACGGCGTCGATGTGTCGGGCTTGACGATCGCGTTCGCGGCATTCATTCCCGGCAATGTGCTGAAAGGCGGCTGGCGCGTCGCGATGTTCGTCGACGAGCGCGCGAGCGACGCGCAATTCGACGCCTTGGTGAGCGTGCACCGTGGCGAGCGCGGCGGACCGCTCGCGGACCTCGTGAAATTGATCGGCGAAGTCGTCTCTGTAGAACGTGCTTCAATCGAATACACGGTCGTCGACGGCAAGGGCAGGATGAAAGTCGGCGAAGCAATCGAGGCCGAGATGGAGCCATATCGCGGCCCCACGGGCGAGCCGACCAAACTGGTCGAAAGCATCTTTTCGACGATACCCGGATCCCCTGCTTTCGTCGGTAAGGCGAACTCTTTTCGCCTGCGGTACGAAAAGCTCAATCTCGACCTCGCATTGACGGGACACAACGCCATTCAGGGATCGTTCAGCTTCGCGTCGTGAAGACGCTCGTACGCTCGCGGCTGTTCGCGCTGCTCTTCGTCGCATTGACGACGAGCGCGTGGGTCGCATTATGGATGTGGGACGCGGGGCCCTATGCCCGCTATCTGCGTCACGCGAGCTGGGCCGAACTGCCGCTCGTCGGCGCGATATGCCGCGAGGTGCCTGGCGCAAGCCTGACGCTTGCGGGGTTGCTGCACAGTGTCGCATGGCTCCTGATGATCGCGGCGATGATGCTGCCGACCGCCTTCCCGCTCTTCGATACGTTCAGACGCATGACAATCGCGCGTGAAAACCGGCGCACACTGATGGCGTTTTTGATCGTCGGTTACGCGACGGCGTGGGCGCTGTTCGGCCTCGTCGCGCACGGCTTCGATACGGCACTCCATGGGGTCGCGGACCAATCGCCGACATTGCTTGCGCACGCATGGCTGATAGGCGCTGCGATCGTGGCGCTCGCGGGCCTCTATCAGTTCAGCAGCCTCAAACATCGATGTCTCGACAAATGCCGCTCGCCGCTAATGTTCATCACCGAACATTGGCGGGGCAGGAGCGCGCGCCGCGAGAGCTTTCTGCTCGGTATAAGTCACGGCGCTTTCTGCATCGGCTGCTGTTGGGCGCTGATGCTGCTGATGTTCGCGGTCGGCACAGGGAGCGTCGGCTGGATGCTGGCGCTGGGCGCGATCATGGCGGCCGAGAAGAATACCCGTTGGGGCGGGTCCATCGGCAAGCCGCTCGGCGTTACGTTGATTGCGTGGTCCGCGTGGATCGTCGTACAGCACGCCCGCATCGCCTGAGCCATGCGCGGCACCCCGCGCCCCCGCGTGGCCTTCGGGCACGAAACACTCAACGTTGACCAGTTGGTTTGCGAGCGCTGTACATGACGACCCGAGGCACCGATCTTACGCACGACCGATTACTACTTTGTCGCTGTTGCGCCGCTCACCGTGTGCCCGGCATCACGGGCGACTTTCGTATAGCCGTACATCGACACTATCATCAGAACACCCACGCACAGGAACGCGAACCGGAAATCGTGAAGCGTGAACTCCTGCGCGCTCGCAGCGCCGTTGCCGTTGACCGTAGACGCCGCGCGCAGTGCCAACGCGCCAAAAGCGATGCCGAGGCCGATGCCCAACTGGTAAGCCACGTTCCAAAGTGTATTGGCTGCACTCGTCTGCTCGGGAGGGACATCGGCATACGCAAGCATCGCCAGCATGGCAAATTGCATGGAGCGCGTGATCCCATATACGAAGACGACGAACAGAATCCATATGAGCGGGGACTCGGGCGTCAGCAGTCCGCATGCGATGGCGAAGACGCCTCCCACCACGCAATCGACGATTGCGACTCGCCTGAAGCCGTAGCGCCGCAAAATCGACGTCGTCAGGGTTTTCATGCCGAGATTGCCGACTGCGCTGACGATCAACAGCAGCCCGGATTTGAACGCCGACAGTCCGAAGCCGATCTGTAACATCAGCGGCAGCAGATACGGTACGGCACCGATGGCGATACGTGTCAGCGTCCCCGTGACGACCGTAACCGAGAACGTCGGAATGTCGAGCGTGGTCACATCGATCAGCGGGTGCCGCTGGCGACGCGCGTGATAAAACCCAACGCAACCGATCGCGAGGCCGGCCACAATGATGCCAAAACCCACGAGCGGGTTCGTGCCGGGCTGGCTTGCCATATCGGCACCATACAGGATCGCCGTCAACGCGGACCCGCTCAGCGCGAGGCCGATCAAATCGAAGGGGCGACGTTCGGCGCTGCGCAGGTTCGGTACCCATTTCAGCACGGCGGCCAACGCGGCGAGGCAGACAGGCAGATTGAGCAGAAAGATCCAGCGCCAGGACGCGTAAGTCGTAATGAAACCGCCCAACGGCGGTCCGACCAAAGGCGCGACCACGCCGGGCCACGTGATCGTGTTGATTGCCTGCATGAGTTGCTTCCTGTCGGTGGTGCGTACGACGATCAGGCGTCCGACGGGCACCATCAGCGCACCTCCGAGACCTTGCAGCACCCGCGCGGCGGTGAATTCGAGTACATTCTGCGAAATCGCGCACATCAACGAAGCGACAGTGAAGACGACGATTGCCGAGAAGTACACGCTGCGCGATCCGAAGCGATCGGCGACCCAACCGCTCGCCGGAATGAAAATCGCGACCGCGATCATGTAGGCGCTCATCCCGAGACTGAGCGCGTTGAGGCTCGCCCCGAACGAGTGCGCCATCTGCGGCAACGCAGTCGCAATGACGGTGCTGTCGAGATACTCAATGAAGAAGGTCACGGCCACAACGTAAGGAAGCGGCCCGAGTGAACTTGAGCGTGATGGAGAATTTTTCATAACATTGCTGGTGAATGTTGCGTAGCGATTTGAATCCGGTTCGTCGAGCATCGGTATATGGATTCGAGCTATGAACCGCTGTGTACGATTCACTGCCGGATACTGTGTGTCACATGCATGCTTCGCTATAGTAGGAAGCGCCCTTGCGAAAGGCGATTGCCGTTTTTTGAATCCGGTGTTGATCTTTTGGCACCGGCAGAACTATCCGCAGTGGACACATGGCACCACGCTAGGGGCGATGAGACTGTGCGCATCCAGGCGATCGGGAAGACAGTGCAAGGAGGCACAATGAGCGGACTAAGTGTCCATACTCTGACGAGGCGGATCGACCTGTTCACGCTGAGGTTGTTTCTGACCGTGGTGGAGGAACGGCAGATCCGCCGTGCCGCGTTGCGGGAGAACATCACACCATCCGCGGCGACCAGACGGATTCAGGATCTCGAGGACGTAGCCGGCATTAATCTGTTCGACCGTTTCCCGAATGGGATGGTAGCGAGCTCCGCGGGCGAAGTGCTGGCGCGGCACGTGCGCCTGCTGTTTGCGAATCTCGATGCCATGCGCCGCGAGATCAACGAGTTTACCGAGGGCGTGCGCGGCCATATCGGCATTAGCTCCACCAGCACGATCATCGTCCATTTTCTAGCGCGGGAAATCGCCGAATTCACGCGAGACTTCCCACTGGTCGACATCGAATTGCAGGAAGATGCGAACGTCAACGTGGTGAATGCCGTCGTATCAGGTCACGCCGATGTGGCGGTGTTCTATGACTCCGACGATGTCGACAGCGAGAGGCTCGATATTATCGAATACCGTGCGGACCGTCTGGTTGCCGTCGTGCCGCGCGGACACCCGCTTGGCGATCGAGCGAGCGTGACGACCCGGGATTTGCTCGAAGAGAGCCTGGTTGGCATCTCGCCGACCACGTCGATGATGACGCAGTTGCGCAACGCAGCGACAGCGCTCGGTCGGGAGCTGCGCATGAAATACAGGGTAAGCACGATGGAAGCGGCTCGTGCTCTCGTCAAAGCGAATCTGGGTGTGACGATCCAGCCGGAAAGCATGCTGCCCAAAGAGGATTTCGACAAGGTGACCATAGTGCCGCTGGACGAGCCGTGGGCGCTTCGTCAGGTTTGCGTCGGCACGAAGCGCGGCGAAATGTTGACGGCGGCCACGAAGGCGCTCATCGCGCAGTTGACTGATCGCTAACGGGTTGCAAGGCGGCCATATTGATTCAATATGGCAGCTGCGCTTCGCGAATTTGAGATGGTTCTGCGATCACGAACGACAGTTTTGCGCCCCGTCTGAGCCTAGAGTTTTAATCAAAACTCTAAAGTCTCTGTTCAGGGTCTATGCTGAAGGAGGGAGCGCTACCCTTTGGCCTAAGGCATAAGTACGCACATTTGTGCAATAAAGCATAAGCACGCCAAACCTGACCACCTTATGCTTTATTCGTCAGTCACCTCACACACCGAAACCCCGCATACACATATTGATAATGCGGCTGAAACCAGTTTCGGAAAGCCGGCCGCAGCATGCACTGCGCGGTGCGTGCCGAACCGCCTTTTATCACGTAGTGCTGGCCATCGAAAAAGTTGGCCGAATAGCCGAGATAAAACGGAAAGGCTTCGAAGCCGGGCAGCGCATCGAACACCGTTGAGGTCCACTCCCATCCATTACCGAATTGACCTTCCACGCCAAACGCGCTGACGTTATCCGGATACGCATCGACCGGTTTCGGATCCCAACTGCGAAAATCGAAATTGCCCGACGCGGCGTGCGGCGCACCGTGTGCCGCGCGTTGCCATTGCGCCTCGGTGGGTAAGGTTTTGCCTGCCCAGCGCGCGTAGGCACTGGCTTCAGCGTGGCTTACATACGCGGGCCAGTCGAGCGGCAACGGAACTTCGTCGAACATGGTGCGCAGCGTCCATGAACCATCTTCGCCGCCCGCATCGCGCCGTGACCAGCACGCGGGATGTTCGATGCCCTCAGCTTCCTTCCAGGCCCAATCCTTCTGCGACCACCACTTCGGCTCGCGATAGCCGCCAGCCTCGATGAACTCGCGGAACGCACCGTTCGTCACCATGTGGCGATCGATCTCGAAGGCGGGCACAGCGACGTGCATTTCGCCAAATTCGTTGTCCCAACCGAAGCGGCCACCGTCGCGCGGCATGCCGAGCACGGTCGTGCCGGCCGGTATGCTAACCATCGACGACAACGCGTCTCGCGGTTCCGCACGCGTCACGACAGGCTCGCGCAGTTCGGTCACCTTCTGTGCAAGCGGCAACTGATGGAGCATGTACGCCAGCGTTTCAGCATGCATCAACCGATGCTCGATCGCGACGTTCAGCAATTGCTCGGAGGCATCGGCTTGCGCACCGTTGCGGCCGAGTTGCGCGGTGTTTGTCAGCGCATCGAGTTCGCGGTCGATCTGCTCGCGAGCACGCGAGCCGTAGCCGCGAACGATGTCGAGCGACGGCCAGTCCTTGGGTTGGTCGGTCGGAAAACCACCGTCGACGGGATCGATGCCGAAGGCAAAAAGCTGGTCCAGAGGCGGATCGAACGCCGGCAGATCGCACAGGCGTTGATCGAAAAGATTACGATCGAAAGCTTCGAGATGGCCGATGTAAAACACGATCCGGTGGCGTTCGCGGATCGGCCGTTCATACAGATAGTCGGGTTTGACGATGGAAAACAGTGCGTCAGTCACTTGACGCGCTTCGATCAGCCGCTGGACGAGCGGGTGATGCGGGGCGGGGTCGCGATTCATTTCGCCGGGTCTCCTTGCGGGGGGCGGACTAAAGACTGTACCCGCTCGCAGGAGCCATGCCAAGACGAAAAGCGCGTGAAAGAGAACGTGGGCGGGACGCGGCGGCGCGGGGCCGGGCTCCCGCTTGCTGCTTAGACCTGCCGCAGACCGTCCAGCTCGACGATCCGGATGTGCTTGCCCTGTGTGTCGATCAGGCCGCGCTTTTGAAATCTTGACAGGGTGCGGCTCACGGTTTCGAGCGTCATGCCGAGGTAGCTGCCCATGTCCTCGCGCGTCATACGCAGATTGAATTCCGCCGACGAATAGCCTCGCCGCGCATTGCGCTCCGAAACGTCGAGCAGGAATGCCGCGACCCGTTCGTCCGCCGACAGCGAGCCGAGGACCATCATTTGGGCGGCTTCGCGCACGATCTGTTCGCCCAGCAGCTTGTGCATGCGCTCCTGCATTGAACTGATCTCGCGGCACAGCGATTTGAGCGCTTTGTAGGGGACGATGCAAACCGTGCTGTCTTCGAGTGCGAGGGCACTGCAGGCGTGCGCGTCTTCGCTGATGCCGTCGAGGCCGAGCGCTTCGCCGGCGAGACGCAAACCGGTGACCTGCACGCGGCCGTCACGGTGTGCCATGACGGTTTTCATCGAGCCGGAACGTACGGCGTAAATATTGTCGAAGCGATCGCCGCTGCGATACAGCGCTTCGCCGCGCTGCACGGAGCGCGCGGAACAGATGAGCGTTTCAAGTTTGCCCAGTTCGTCGGACGCCAGGCCTTGGGGCATGCAGAGCTGCCGCATCGCGCAACTTGAACAGCGGGCGGTGGAACGGGCGCTTGCCCGTGCCAGTGCCGCACGGCGTCTGCCGCGCACCGGCGATGAACTTGCGGTGGACACCACGGAATCGGCAGTGTCGGCAGAATGCGTAACAACGGTAGGAGTGAGCATGTTCTGCAGCCAGTGGTCAGGGTAAAGACTAATTGTCCCACCGGCCAGGTTGCCCGCTTCGCGGCAAAATGACGCGATTCGGGCAATCGGCTCATGTTGAGCAATGTCACACCGGCGTTGGTGAATTTGATTACGGACTGCTATGGATTGTGAGCAGGCAGACCCCGCTCACAATTTGGCAGAGAGGAGAGTGCTCTTTGCTAGGTCGGTGCGCTGGCGGCCGCAATGCAGCCAAACAGTCAGCCACCTTGCGCGCCGACGCGTTCAGCCGGCGTCGCCTGGCTGGCCCGCCGCGGATGGGATCAACAGCACGGGCAAGGTCGCCTGCCGCACACAGCGCTCGGCGATACTGCCGAGAATCAGGCGCTGAAAACCGCGCCTTCCGTGCGTGCCCATAACCAGCAGGTCGGCGTTGAAGTCGGCTGCGGCTTTTAGCACGACTACCGAAACATCGTCGAGCGTCGAGGCCTCGCCCACCACGAGCTCACCCTTCACGCCTTGCTCAGTCATGGCGTTGGCGAATTCAGCGCCGAGCTCCTTGCCTTCTTCGACAAGACGGTTACGCAAGACAGACGGGTCGTAGCCGGGCGCTTCGAAATACATCGGCGTGTTTTCGACGACATAGAACGGCCGCAAGACCGCGCCGGTGGATTTGGCGAGCGCGAGCGCTGCTTCGAATGCACGGCGGGAGGTGTTGCTGCCGTCGACCGCTACAAGGATGCGTGTGTACATATCGACTCCGCGTCTGAAGGATCCGGGTGCCGCAGCTGTTTCCAACCGGCTGGGCGCAATGACGATCATTGCTGATGCGAGCTTAGATGATCGCTGAAAAACATGCGTTCGACCTGGATGTAAATCAAACTCTTGTCAAATTTCGCGACGGCGCCGTCTGGCTCGACAAGCGCTGGCCAGCAGGCGTCGGCGGGACTTCGCTCCAATTCGCTACGCATATCCGCGACCAGGATAAGCCTGAGTTTGCCTTACAATTACAGCCTACTCAGACAAGCTGCTTCAGCCCGCTGATGAACGAGCGCAAAACGACGGGCTTGCCCGACAAGATCTACGGCGACATTCTCAACCGCATTGTCGAAGGCGAGTACAAGGAAGGTGAGCGCTTGCCGACCGAGCACGCGCTGGCCGAGCGTTTCGCGACGTCCAGGCCGACGGTGCGCGAAGCCCTGGCGCGCTTGCGGGCGGACGGCATCATCATGACGCGGCACGGCTCGGGCACGACGGTCGCGCGGCGTCCGGACCCGGACGTGCGCCGCTTCGCGCCGCTCGAAACGCTGTCCGACATCCGGCGCTGCTATGAATTTCGCATCGTGACCGAAGCGGGCGCGGCGGAGCAGGCGGCGCTCAAGGCCGACACCGACGACATTGCCGCGATCCAGCACGCATGGGACCAGTTGGAGCGGGTCATCGAAACGCAGGGCATCGGCGCAAAAGACGACTTCATGTTCCACCTGGCCGTGGCGCGCGCGTCAAAGAACCCGTTTTTCGTCACGGTCATGTCGTTCATCGAGGAACAGATCCTGTTCAGCATGAACCTGTCGCGCAATCTTTCGTTAGTGAAGACGGTGGCGCGGCAGCGGCTCGTGCAGGCGGAGCATATGGCTGTGCTCGATGCGATCCGCCGCAAGGACGCGCCGGGCGCTGCAAGCGCCATGCGAATGCATCTCGAAAACGCGCTCGAGCGGATGTTCGGCTCCTGAGTTCCGCGGGCTATCGCCGCGCAGCAGGGCCGCAGCGACACTGGGGCGCCGGCTGCCGGGCCGCCGGGCTGAGGCAATCCCAGCGCGGCAAGGCACGGAGTGGAGTTCGCCGCTTGCGTGGCAGCGAACCGGTCGCGAAGCAACAGCAACGCAGCCAAACTAGGCAGCCACTAAGCAGCAACGGCCATCGGCCCGAACAACGCCGTACGAGTCTTCGGACTCACCGCGATATCCAGCGCCACCGCCCGCTCCACGCCGATCTGTAGCGGCGGTCCGAGTCGGCTGATTTCGATGCCGGTCTTGCGCAGCAGCCGCTCGATCGGCGTGGTGGTCACCGTGACGTAACGCGTGATGCCCATCTGGTCGGCGAACGTCACGAGTTCGTGAATCGCCTGCATCGTCAGGTCCGCGAATCCGAACGACTGCTCTTCGCCGCCGGTTTCGATGGCGAACCGGCTCAACTCCCAGATGTGCCGTCCGACCGGCGCCGCCGCCCCATGCAGCAACTGCGGAAACGTGTCCTTCAGCATATTGGGGCCTTCGGTCGGCATCAGGCGCCAACAGCCGCGCACCTGGCCGTCGTCGGCCTGGATCAGCATGTAATGCGGCCCGAGCGCGTCGTAGCCGTCGATCTCCATGCCCGCGATGGTCGGGATATCCCACCCAAGTCGCCCGTGAAACACCCGGGCCCGCAGGCGGTACATCTCGTTAATGTCTGCGTTGTCGAATTCCTGACGCATTCCAATCCGGATTGCTGTTTGCATGACGTTCTCCTGAACGTGTTGGGGTACCCAATACGCAAGAAAACTTATGCATTTTGAATGTTTCTGCCACCTACCTACCTGGATAGGTGTGCATGCTTATCGGGTAAAGCAAAATTCGAGACAAGAACCGCACTCAACCGACAGGACCGAAAAATGGAACTCCTCGAAAATCATTGGCAACCGCAAACCGGCCTTCAAACCCGCGCCGCGGAGCCGTCCACGGCGGTGGACCGGGTTCTGATCATTGCTTACCGCAAGAAGAAAAAAGAGAGCCAGCGCCGCTTCTGGGCCCGCTTCGGTGTGACGCAGTCGCGCGGCAGCAGGTTCGAATCGGGTGCCGAAATTCCGGCTCCGGTGTCGATCCTGCTGGGTCTGTACTTCACCAAAACCGTGTCCGACGCCGATCTGGGCCGCGCCGAGCGCGTGCTCTACAGCCGCGACGCCGCCGCCTTGCTCAACCCGGGTCAATAAGCCCGAGCTGGGTTGCAATCACGGCCGCCGCACGCCGCGAATTCACGCCGAATTTCGTCCTGATGTTCTTCACGTGGAAGTTCACCACGGCTTCCGAACAGTTCAGGATGTGGGAGATTTCCCAGGTGGATTTGCCGCGTGCGGTCCATTTCAGGCATTCGCGTTCACGCGGCGTGAGCTTGGGCAATAAGGTCTGAGCGTGCGTATTCAAATGCCGTTGACTGGTGTCGATTACCAGATCGCGCAATAACACCAGATTCGGCAATGCCACGTTGATATGGCGCCGGAATTCGTCGTTGGGATTGTTGTCATTGACGAAGCACATCATGCCGGCTTCCTGGTTCGGCCCATGAATCGGCAACGTTACGCCCGCGCGCAACCCGTGCGCGCGGGCTTCCTCGTACATCGAAAGCTGCGGCGCGGTCGTGAAAATGTCCGGCGACCAGATCAGCGGTGTGGCGCGCGTCGCGCAATGCGCGACGGTCGGGTCGATGTGGACCAGCCCCTGCTCGTCATAAGTACGGCGCCACGCAGGCGCATACGTGCTGCGTACATAAGCGTCTTCCAGTCGAATGGTCGGGCGCGGCAGCATGGCGATCAAAAGCCTGTCGAAGCCCCACGTCTCGGCGAGGCCCGTGATTGCACCGAACCATTCCGCTTCGTCGGCGGCGTCCAGTAGCGGTGCCATCTGCTCGATAAAATGTAGCGACAATTTTTACTCTCTCAGGCTCGTAAACATCCCGTTGCGGTTAATTGCGGTACGGCATTCCGTCCAGTGGTTTTATCTTCACAATCTATCACCAAAATCTATTTCGCAAACCGGGAAGTGATTGCTAACAGAATGTTGACGGCGATGGTTTTGCGTCAATACGGACGAATCGCTCTTTGTATCTGATTTTCTGACCGAATTAACATTCACCGATCGCGACTGTGGGTAATTTCGCGTCGCCACCGATTTGATGCCATTCATTGGCAACATTATCGTGAGGGCATTCTAATTACCGATCGCTGCCAAAATTTCGGTCAAAACGCACTGATTGCCGATATCGACTGCTTGCGGCCGGGCGCGATTGCCGCGACATGAGCATCACGCCGGCTTCGACTGTCATACAAAAGCAACCCGGGATAGTCTGCGATCTTCGCGGTCAATGCAAAGATCCGCGACGACCTACTCACCTAAGTTGTTTGACAACGTTCCGAGCACGATGCTACCTTGAGCGCTTGAGTCTGTACCGCTCCCGGTGCGAGGCATCATGAACGAATCTCCCATCCGCGACGGCGAGTTCGCCGCTTCGGTCATGGCGGTGCCGCCGCTGGCGCGCCGCGCCGACTACACGCTCGACGCCGCGCAAAATCGCGCGCTGATTCACCATATCGAGGCCGGCGGCGTGCGCACCTTGCTGTATGGCGGCAACGCGAACCTGTATCACGTCGCCGTCAGCGAATATCGGGACTTGCTCGATCTGCTGGCCGACGCAACCGGGGAAGACACGCGCGTGATCCCCGCCATCGGCCCGGACTACGGAAAAATGCGGGATCAGGCGCGCATCCTCGCGCAAACCCGTTACCGGACGGCGATGGTGTTGCCGCTCGGCGGCTTCACGACGTCCGAAGGCGTCGAAGCGGGCCTCACGCGCATTGCCGACACGGCGGGCATGCCGCTCACGCTGTACATCAAAAGCGAGCATTACGTCGACGTGGACGGGTTGGCGCGCCTGATCGATCGAGGCACGCTGGTCGCCGTGAAATACGCGATCGTGCGCGAGAATCCGGCGGACGATCCTTATCTGCGCCGGCTGCTGCAACACATGCCGGCGGCCAAACTGGTGTCGGGCATGGGAGAACGGCCGGCGCTCGTGCATTTGCGCGAATTCGGTCTGGCGGCGTGGACCACCGGCTCAGGATGCATCGCGCCGCACATGGTCACGGCCCTGCTGCAAGCGGTCAAAACCGGGGATCGCGAGACGGCGCAACGTCTCTACGACGCGTTCCTGCCGCTCGAAACTTTACGCGACGATATCTCGCTGATCCGCGTGCTCCACGACGCCGTGACGTTTTCGAAGATCGCCGACATGGGGCCGATTTTGCCGCTGTTGAGTTCGACGCCGCCCGAGCATCATGCGAAGATCGAGCATGCCGCGCGGGAACTGCTCGCGTTGGAACACGCATTCGCGCAAGCCAATCCACATCCTTGAACCTTGAACTTTGAACCGCCAGCATGACCGACAACAGCCGACGCTATCCCGATCCCTCCATCCGCGCGTTCGATCCGCGCTTCAAGCCGCTGATCCTGGCCTCCGCATCCGTCGAGTGTCTGTATCAGGGCACGCGCTGGTCCGAGGGGCCGGTCTGGTTCGGCGACGGCCGCTATCTGCTGTGGAGCGACATTCCGAACGACCGCATCCTGCGCTGGGATGAACCGAGCGGCACGGTGTCGACGTTTCGCCAGTCGTCGAACAATGCCAACGGCCATACGCGCGACCGTCAGGGGCGCCTCGTCAGCTGCGAGCATCTGACGCGCCGCGTCACGCGAACCGAGTACGACGGCTCGATCACCGTGCTCGCCGACCGCTATCGCGGCAAGCGCTTCAATTCGCCGAACGACGTGGTCGTGAAATCGGACGGCTCGATCTGGTTCAGCGATCCGACCTTCGGCATCGACGGTTTCTATGAGGGCGAGCGGCAGCAGTCGGAACTGCCGGCGTGCGTGTACCGGGTCGACGGCCAATCCGGCGAAGTCACCGTCGTCGCCGACGACGTGCTGGGTCCCAACGGTTTGGCGTTCTCACCGGACGAGTCGGTGCTGTACATCGTCGAATCGCGTGGCGAGCCGCGCAAAATCCGTGCGTTCGACGTCGGCGGCAACGGCGGCGCGCTGTCGAACAACCGCGTGCTGATCGACGCCGGCCCGGGCACGCCGGACGGCTTTCGCGTCGACGTCCACGGCAATCTGTGGTGCGGCTGGGGCATGGGCACCGACGAGCTTGACGGCGTGCGCGTCTTCACGCCGCAAGGCGAGCCGCTCGGCCACATTGCGTTGCCGGAACGCTGCGCGAACGTGTGCTTCGGCGGGCGGCATCGCAACCGACTATTCATGGCGGCGAGCCACGGCCTCTACTCGCTTTATGTGAATACCCAAGGCGTGCAAGGCGGCTAGTTGCCTGACAAGTGGTCATCGGAGCGGATGAGTAGCTCCGGGTTTGCCCCTGGAAGCAGCGGGCAAACCTTTGAGCGGCAAGGATTCACCGCGAAAACGGCGGTTTTCGCGAGCCCGGAGCCGTCACGAGTATTTGCTTGACATCAGCTGTCCCGCTTCGCTATGTTCCATTGGTAGAAAGACACCGCCCGCAGCGCATCCGACCGGCGGATTTCCATACCAAGAAGCGAGGAGACGCAATGACTGTTTCACACAGGTTGTCGCTCAGGCTGGTGTCCGTATGTCTCGCGGCGAGCGCCGCTTTCGCATCCGTCGCGCATGCGGCCGATCCGGTCACGCTCAATATCGTCGACGTGGCCGGCGACCTTCAACTCACGCAAAAGGGCTTCGAGGCCTTCAAGACGAAGTATCCGAACCTTGTCGCCAACCTCACTTTCACGAACGCACCCGCTCCGCAGTTGCCCGGCAAGATCAAGGCGATGCAGGCCGCGGGCCGCTCCGACATCGATCTCGTGCTGACCGGCACCGACGCGCTCGCGGCCGGCATCGAACAGAGTCTGTGGATGAAGCTGCTGCCTGAGAACGCCGCGGTGTTCCCCGGCGTGCTCGACAAATATGCGCCGGGTCCGCGCAAGATGCAGGATCTCGCGCAAGGCTACGGGCTCGAAGTGGCATATATGCCCGCCGGTCCGCTGCTCGAATACAACCCCGCGAAAGTCACTGACCCGCCGAAAACACCCGAGCAATTGCTGCAATGGTGCAAGGCGCATCCCGACAAGCTGATCTATGCGCGGCCGGCCAATTCCGGTCCGGGCCGCACGTTCCTGATGGGCTTGCCCTACATACTCGGCGACAAGGATCCGCAGGATCCGATTCACGGCTGGGACAAGACGTGGGCCTTCCTCAAGCAACTGAACGATTGCATTCCTTACTATCCGGGCGGCACGTCGGCGGTGATGAAGGAACTCGGCGAAGGCACGCGCGACATGACCGTGACGGTAACCGGCTGGGACATCAATCCGCGCGCGCTCGGTATCGTGCCCGCCGAATTTCGCGTACAGGCGTTCGACAACATGACGTGGGTGAACGACGCGCACTACATGGTGATTCCAAAGGGCGTGCCGAAGGAAAAGCTCGACGTGCTCTACAAGCTGATGAACTTCATGCTCGAGCCGGCGCAGCAGGCCATGACCTATGACGACGGCTATTTCTATCCCGGTCCTGCGATCAAGGGCGTGAGCGTCGAGCAGGCGCCCGCGCACAGCCAGGACGTGCTGAAGAAATACGGCCGGCCGGAGTACGCGAAACTGCTCGCCGAGCGTCCGCACGTATTGCCGCTGAATGCCGCGGCGATGGTCGCGGCTTTCAAGAAATGGGACACCGAGGTCGGCGCGCAGAAGACCAAGTAGCCTTCGCACCCGCCGTGCACGCACGCAGGCCGTCTCGATCCCACGCGATCTATGACGGCGCACGCCTCGCGCGTATCAGGAAACCGCCATGAAGCATCACTTTGAACAGTTGCGGCTCGATTCGGTGAGCCGCAGTTTCACGAATGCGGAAGGCCAGGCAATCGCGGCGCTGCGCGGCCTCGATCTGACCATTCAACGGGGCGAGTTCATCGCGTTGCTGGGGCCTTCCGGTTGCGGCAAATCGACGGCGCTCAATTGCATCGCCGGGTTGCAGCCGTTGAGCGGCGGCGGCATCTGGCTCGACGACAAACGCATCGACGTGCTGCCGCCGGAGAAGCGCGGCTTCGGCATGGTGTTTCAGAACTACGCGCTGTTTCCTCATATGAGCGTGCTCGAGAACGTCGGCTTCGGTTTGAAAATGCGCGGCGTCGCCAGGAGTGAAGCCATTCGCCGCGCGCGCGAAGCATTGCAGCTCGTGCAACTGGTCGGGCATGAACGTAAACTGCCTGGCCAGTTGTCCGGCGGCCAGCAGCAGCGCGTGGCGATCGCGCGCGCGATCGTGATCGAGCCGCCGCTGATTCTGATGGACGAACCGCTGTCGAATCTCGATACCAAGCTCCGAATCGAAATGCGCGCGGAGATTCGCCGTATCCATAGCCAGCTCGAGCGCGCAACGCTGTACGTGACGCACGATCAGGACGAAGCGCTATCCATGGCCGACCGCATCGTCGTGATGAGGGAGGGCGTGGTGCAGCAGGTCGCCACGCCGAAAGAGGTCTATACGCGGCCGCAGAATCTGCATGTCGCGCGCTTCATGGGCTATCGCAACGTGGCCGAATTCGAGCTCGAAGGCACGCAGGGCGAAGGCGTGCTGGTGAGCGCGAACGGTGTGCGACTGCTCGGCACGCCGATGGCCGGCTTCAACAGCAAGCGCGTGAGCGTCGCGCTGCGTCCCGAGGACATGGAGCGCGCCGTGCCCGGTGCGGAGAATACCTTCGACGCGTTGGTGACGACCGTCGAATACGGCGGCCGCGATTCGCTGCTGCGCGTGAAGACCGCGTTCGGCGATATCTGGGCGCGCGTCGGCGGAGAATTCGCGGAAGGCGAGCGCATCAGCTTGCGCGTGCCGCCCTCGCGCACGCTCGTCTACGACGCTGAGGCGGCATGAACACGCCCACGCTGTCGCCGCCGCTCGCGCCGCGCGACGCCAAGGCGTGGCTCGTCGCGCCGGCGTTGCTCTTCATTGTCGCGTTGTTCATCTATCCGTTCGCGTATGGTCTGGTGCTGTCGTTCCGGCCGATGAACGGCGGCGGTTTGTGGGCCAACTATCTGACGTTCTTCACCGACACGTCGATGTGGCCGACGATTCTCGTCACGCTCAAGCTCGCGGTGCCCGCCACGCTCATCAACGTGGGCGTCTCGGTGCCGGTGGCGTTCGCACTGCGCCGCTACTCGCGCTATCAGAAGTTCGTCACGACGCTGCTGGTGATTCCCGTGACCCTCGGCACCGTGTTGATCGCCGACGGCATGCTCACGTACTTCGGCCCGAACGGCTGGTTTCCGCAAGCGCTGCAGGGCCTGCATCTCTATACGCATGAAGTGCGCCTCACGCATAACTTCTGGGGCGTGCTGATCTCGCTGATCGTGTCGGGTTTTCCGTTTGCGTTTCTGTTGACGCTGTCGTATGTGACCGGCATCGACCCGACGCTCGCGGCCGCGGCGGCGACGCTCGGCGCGAGTCCGTGGCAGCAGTTTCGCCGCATCTATCTGCCGCTGCTGGTGCCGGGCTTGACGATGGCGACGTGTCTGTCGTTCGTGCAGGCGTTTTCGGTGTTTCCATCGGCGGTGCTGCTCGGCGCGCCTGCCGGCCCAACGCGGGTGATGTCGATCGCCGCCGCCGAAGCCGCGTTTGAAAGCTACGACTATTCGCTGGCGTCCGCGATCGCGATGGTGATGGGCTTCGTGCAGTTGCTGGTGGTCGCCGCGCTGCTCGGCGCGCGCCGCTTCTTCTACAGCGGTCCGGCAACGGGAGGCAAAGGCTGATGACGACCGAGCATCGCGCGGCGCAGCCATCGTGGTCGGCGAGCGCATCGAAAGATCAGGATGACGGCGCGCGTGAGCCGGACAAGCGCGTCAGGCAGCGCGCCAGCGTGCCGGGCCGCGTCTGGCGCGTGCTGGTGTGGGGCGCGATGGTGTTCTTCCTCGTCAACGTGGTGCTGCTGATCGCGACGGTCGCGGTCAATTCGGTGGCGACGCGCTGGTTCGGCACGTTGTTGCCGCAAGGCTTCACGCTGCACTGGTATGCGCAGGCATGGAGCGACTTCCAGTTGGCGAGCGTGCTGTGGGTGACCGTCGAAGTGGTCGGTGCAGTGGTGCTGCTGTCGGTCCTGCTCGGCGTGCCGGCGGCGTACGCGCTCGCGCGTGTGCAATTTCCAGGCAAGCGCATCGCCATGCTGATCTTCCTGTTGCCGCTGATGGTGCCGCCCGTGACCTACGGCATTCCCATGGCGACGGTAATGTACAAGGTCGGACTCGCCGGCACGCTGAGCGGCGTGATTCTTGCGAACCTCGTGCCCGCACTGCCGTTCGTGATTCTCGTGATGACGCCGTTCATCGAACAGATCGATCCCAATCTCGAAGCGGCGGCGCGCATTTTCGGCGCCAATACGTTCCGCTATTTCCGCTACGTACTGCTGCCGCTGCTCGTGCCCGGCATGCTGGCGGCGGCCTTGCTGGTGCTCGTGCGCACCATCGGCATGTTCGAGCTGACTTTTTTCACCGCGGGCCCCGCCACGCAAACGCTCGTGGTCGCTCTGTACTACGCTGTATTTTCAACCGGCGTGCGCGCGCCGCAATCGATCGATGCGATGGCGATGATCTACATGGCGATCACGCTGATCTGGGTGCTGATCGCACTGCAATTCGTGAGCCCGACGCAGATCGTGTCGCGCGTGAAGGAGCAGAAGCGCTGAAGCACGTCCCGAGGGAAGTCCCTTGAGGGACCGCGAAAAGACACCGTGGAGCAGACGTTGACGAAGAGAAAGAAACCCGAGGAACTGCGCAGCCACCGCTGGTACGGCGTGAACGATCTGCGCTCGTTCGGCCATCGCTCGCGCACCGCGCAGATGGGCTACGACCGCGAGGAGTACGCCGGCAAACCGGTGATTGCGATTCTCAACACGTGGAGCGAGATCAACGCGTGTCATACGCACTTCAAGCAGCGTGTCGAGGAAGTGAAACGCGGCATCTGGCAGGCCGGCGGCTTTCCGGTCGAGCTACCGGTGCAGACACTCTCCGAGCCGTTCCAGAAGCCCACCACGATGCTGTACCGCAATTTCCTCGCCATGGAAGCCGAAGAAACGCTGCGCTCCTATCCCGCCGACGGCGTCGTGTTGATGGGCGGCTGCGACAAGACTACGCCGGCTTTGCTGATGGGCGCGATCTCGATGGACCTGCCGGCGATCTTTCTGCCCGCTGGCCCGATGTTGCGCGGAAACTGGAATGGCGTGACGCTCGGTTCCGGTTCCGACTCGTGGAAGTACTGGGCCGAACTGCGCGCGGGAACGATCACGCAAGATGACTGGCAAGGTATCGAAGGCGGCATTGCGCGTTCGCCGGGGCACTGCATGACCATGGGCACCGCATCGACCATGACGAGCGCGGCCGAAGCGCTCGGCTTCACGCTGCCCGGTTTCGCATCGATTCCCGCGGCGGATTCCCGTCATGCGCAAATGGCGGCGAAAACCGGCATGCGCATCGTCGAGATGGTGTGGGAGGACCTCAAGCCTTCAGACCTGCTTACCGCCGGTTCCGTCGACAACGCCGTGACCACGTGCCTCGCGCTGTCCGGTTCGACCAACGCGATCGTGCACATGATCGCGCTCGCGCGCCGCGCCGGCATCGAACTGACACTCGATCGCTACGACGACATCTCGCGCCGCACGCCGGTGCTGGCGAACGTTCGCCCGACCGGCGCGTATCTGATGGAGGACTTTTTCTACGCGGGCGGTTTGCGTGCTTTGCTCGCCGAACTGGGCGAGTTGATCGACCGATCGCAGAAGACCGTCAACGGCCGCACGCTCGGTGAGAATCTCGAAGGCGCGGAGATTTTCAACGACGAGGTCATTCGTCGGCGTGACAAGCCGCTTCTGCCTAACAGTGGCCTTGCAGTGCTACGCGGGAACATTGCGCCCGACGGCGCCGTGATCAAACCCGGCGCAGCCGAGCCGCATCTGCTCGTGCACACCGGCCGCGCGGTGGTGTTCAAGGACTACAACGACATGGCCGCGTGCATCGACGACGAGACGCTCGACATCGACGAGACCTGTGTGATCGTGCTTCAGCATGCCGGGCCGGTCGGTGCTCCGGGGATGCCTGAATGGGGGCAGTTACCCATACCGCGCAAGTTGCTGCAAAAAGGTGTGCGCGATATGGTGCGTATATCGGATGCACGGATGAGCGGGACGAGCTACGGCGCGTGCGTGCTGCATGTCGCGCCGGAGTCGTTCATCGGCGGACCGTTTGCGCTGGTGGAGAGCGGCGACATGATCGAGCTCGACGTCCCGCAGCGCAAACTCAATCTACTGGTGACAGACGAGGAGTTCGCGCGCCGCAAGGCCGCGTGGGTCAAGCCGGCGCCGCGTTTCACGCGCGGCTACGGCGCAATGCATCAGGTGCATGTGATGCAGGCGAATCAAGGCTGCGATTTCGACTTCCTGCAACGCGGCGGCGCGCACACATCGCCGGATGCGGACGCCAGGGGCGAGCCGGAGATTCACTGAGTTACCGAGGCTGTCCGGAGAGTGACGCAGCCGCCGTAGAGCGTGACACCGCCGGGAAGGCCGCATCGCGTGAATTTCAATATCCCACGCGATACACGCGGCCGGTCTGCGCGCCTTCCACGCTGCGCAGATAGGCCATCGCCGCGCGCTGGGCTGTCACCGGTTCGAAGCCACGGAAGTAGGGCGCATAAGCGTCCATTGCTTCGGTGAGCACGGTCGGGCTCACCAGGTTGATGCGAATGCCGCGCGGCAATTCGATCGCCGCGCCACGCACGAAACCTTCGAGCGCCAGATTGACGGTGGTCGCGCTCGCGCCTTGCAGAATCGGTTCGTCTGCGAGGATGCCGCTCGTCAGTGTGAACGAGCCGCCGTCGTTCACGTACTGCTGAGCCGCGAGCACCACGTTGATCTGGCCCATCAGCTTGTCGCGCAGGCCGACCCAGAACTGTTCGATGCTCATGTCGGGCAGCGGACCGAAATGCACCTTGCCGGTCGTGGTGACGACGCCGTCCACTTTGCCGATCTCGCTAAAGAGCCGCTCGACACTCACCGGGTCGGTGCTGTCGACGTGATACTGCCCACGCGTTGCGCCCACTTCGATCACTTCATGGCGCGCTTTCAGTTCCGCGCTCACCGCCTGGCCCAGCGTGCCGGTGGCGCCGATCACGACGATCTTTTTCATTTGCTGCTCCGTTGAGGGTTGACGTGCCGTCGATTCTGCCCGCGTTCATCAGAAGGAAAAAGCCGCTTCCACGTTTAGGTCCTGCAACCCTGAGTTTCTAATCGGCGTAAAAGCGCGCACCGTGAGTCAAACGGTGCGCGCTTCGCAATACACGGATTAATTGGGGCCCGCGTATGAATTCAAACGCGAACCCAAATGCAGACACTGCGCAAATGTTTATTTCGCCCGATGTAATTCGATCAGACGGGTGGGCCGCAAATGATTAAGGGCGTAATGAATGCGGCCGCGTTCCTGACGACTGCCCACGGGGCGCGGATCGTCATACTGATGATCCGCTGAATACGCGCCCTGCGGCGCGACCATGCCTTTGTCGATCACCGTGTAGCCCGGCTCGAGCGCCAGCAGCAGATGGTTGCCGCCAACCCGGCTGTCGAAGCCGGCCATGCCGTCGAGCGACTCGGGCACGCTGTTCGTGAGGGTCGCATTGCTCGTGGTGATTTCGTCGGGCGAGATCGGGCTGTGGCCCGCAATGCGGGCAGCTTCGAGATTCTTGCCGTCGGTGTCGACGGTGCTGTCGTGGGTGCGGTCGTTGTGCAGTTCCGCCGAATGCGGGCCGCGAGTGGCCGATGTCTGGTTCGCGTCTGCTGGCTTGTTGATATCGCTGTTCATCATGCGTTCTCCTTTGAAGAGGACATGGTGTGACGTGCAGCAAAACCCGTTCCGCCTCGCACAAACCCTGATTCACCTGCTCGCACTGCGCTTTGTCCGCGGTTGCATGCGCAGTTGCATGTGAAGGTATTCGGCTGGCGATTGCGTCCGCGATTCTTTTCGTTTTTTTTTAATGGACGCGCATTTTCTACAGAGTATGATCTTACTCCGACGAGCGAAGCGCGTTTAAATTGACGACATTCGGTCCGACTATTTCTTGATGGTCGGCGGGCACCGTCTGCGCCACTCAAAACATTTTACGGGGCCGTCAGGGCGGGTGACACATGCACTTCGATGCTGCATTCACACATCGCGGCTATTTGTTGAATTGCGCGCCGGCGCGCGCGGTCGATGGCACTTGGCAACCTTACGTGGTCATCTCCCGCTCGAGCGACGGCGAACTGGTCGCCAACCGTTTTTTCCCCACTGACTTGCGCTTTCGCGACGAAGCGGCCGCCATCGCCCATGCGCGCGATTGGGCGGTGCGCTGGATCGACGCGAGCAGCGTGACCATCTGAGCGCCTCCGGCGCGCCATGCCGCATATGCCGCGCCGTCGCGCGGCGCTGCGCGAGCCGCGGCAAAACGCGGTAATCTCTCCACATAATCACTTCGAACCGTGCTCACTGCGCGGCGCTGTCCTTTTATGCCTAACGTGCCTTCCCAGAACTGGGGCCTCGAACAGATCGTCGCCGACCTGCGTGCATCACGCGAAGAATTGCATCGCACGCGGCATCCGCTCGGCATTCGTGAGCTGCCGTCGCGCGAGGCAGTGGTCAACATCGTCGCCGGCCTGCGCGCGGCGCTGTTTCCCACGCACTACGGCGCGCCCGATCTGACTGACGAAACCGTCGACTACTACGTCGGCCATACGCTCGAAAGCACATTGCGTGTGCTCGCGGAGCAGATTCGCCGAGCCTTGCGGTTCTTGCCCGAGTTCGGCGAAACACCCGATGCCGATCTGCAGGCGCGCGCGTTCGACGTCGCGCGTGAATTCGGCACGCAATTGCCGGGCATTCGCGCGTTGCTGGTCAGCGACATTCAGGCGGCTTTCACCGGCGATCCGGCTGCGCAGCACATCACCGAAATTCTGCTTTGCTATCCGGGCGTGTGGGCGATGACACATCATCGGCTCGCGCATGCGCTGCATCGCCTGGGGGTGCCGTTGCTGGCGCGTTTCATCAACGAGATCGCGCATTCGGCGACCGGCATCGACATTCACCCTGGCGCGACGATCGGGCCGAGCTTCTTTATCGACCACGGCACGGGTGTCGTGATCGGCGAGACCGCGATCATCGGCGAACGCGTGCGCGTGTATCAGGCCGTGACGCTCGGCGCCAAGAGTTTCGCCGCGGATCTCGACGGCACGCTGGTCAAGGGCAACGCGCGCCATCCGATCGTCGAGGACGATGTCGTGATCTATGCCGGCGCGACGATTCTCGGGCGCGTGACGATCGGGCGCGGCTCGGTGATCGGCGGCAACGTGTGGCTCACACACAGCGTGCCGCCGGGCAGCAGCGTGTCGCAAGGCAAGATCCGCGAAGGCGAGCGTACTGACGAGGGCCGGCAGTGATACGCGGCTTCGTCCGCGCAGCTTCGCGTGTCCTGATGCGCGAACTTCTCTTTCGCTGTTGAGCGATGACCATCCCGCGCGGCCGCGTTCACATGCCTCGCTGCGCGATTGCCGGCGTCGAAGCGACCGTGGCCGAAACGGCGCATGTGTTTCCGCGTCATTCGCACGATCGGTTCGGCGTCGGTGTGATGGTCAGCGGCGGGCATCGGTCGGCGAGTGGACGCGGGCTCGTCGAAGCGCGCGTCAACGACGCGATCATGGTCAATCCCGGCGAAGTCCACGACGGCAGTCCGCTCGATGAGCGCGGCCGCGCGTGGCGCATGTTGTATTTCGAACCGTCGATGTTCGTCACCGCCGCGAGTGAACTGACCGGCGCGGCGGCGCGCGAGATCGAACTCACGCGGCCGGTGGCGCGCGATTCTTTGCTGAAGCGTTTGTTCGAGCGGCTCTTCGACGTCGCGGTGAAAGTGCCTTGCCTGCCGGACGATCTGGCGCGCGAGGAGGCGTTGCTCGAACTGCTCGGGCATCTCGTCCGCGTGCATGCGGGCCGGCCAATACGAACGTGGTCGGCTCGCGCATTGGGTCCGATTGCGCGAGCGAAAGCACGCATCGACGATGATCCTTCCTCTGCGCTCACGCTGGCGGATCTCGCCGCCGATGCCGGCATGAGCCGGTTCCAGCTGTTGCGTGGCTTCGCGCATGAAATGGGATTGCCGCCGCATGCCTACAGAATGCAGCGTCGCGTGGTGCTCGCGAGGCAGTGGATCGCGCAGGGCGCGACGCTTGCGGATGCGGCGGCCGCAGCGGGCTTTGCCGATCAGAGTCACATGACGCGAGCATTCGTGCGCCTGCTCGGCGTGACGCCCGCGAACTACGCGGCCGCGCGGCGGTGACGGTTATCCGATTCGAAAATGCTGCAGCAAAGCAGCGCCATGCACGCCATGCAACCAGACGTGTTGCCCGATAAACCACGCCGCCGCCCACGAAGCCGCCACCACGATCAGATCGCAGTGCCCGCTATTCCAGAGATGCAACGAATGCCTGCCGGCAATCCACGGCACGCCTAATGGATTCGGCCAATCGGCGAACAGATGCATCAGGCCGCCGCAGGCAAATCCGAACGCCGGCGCGGCATAGACCGAATGCCCGAGCCAGTGAAACGACACCGCGAGCAACGCGAGCCATCCCACGCCCCAATGCGTCAGCGTGCGATGCGTGATCCACAGACGCCGCGCGCGCGACCACCAGGCGACTTCGAGCCAGTCCGGCGCCGTACTCCCTGCGACGCCGGTGATGAAACTCAACAGCACGCCGAGATGAAATGAGCCGCCGCCGCCAATGCGCGCGACGATCGCCGCCGCGATGACGCCGGCCGCAAAACCGGTAGCGTGATGTGCTTTGCTGGATGCCATCGAAACTCGCGGCGGAGCGCCGCATCAGGAACAAAGGGCGGCTATGTTCGCAGATGAGCGGATAAAAAAATAGCCGACACGCGAGTTAAAAAATCGCGTGTCGACATGGCCCTTCAAAACGCCAGCGTGTGACCGAAGCTCAGGTCGCGCAGCGTGCAATATCGAAGCGCATTTCCGGTTCCGGCGGATCGTCCGGCGCGTTCGCGGGATGCATCACCTTGATGATCGAGCCTGCGTTCGACGGCGTCAGCGTGACGAAATACGAGTTGTTCGAATCCGGGCCGACGGCGATCTCCGTCGCGCTGCCGACGCGCGACGTACGCACCCGTGACAAATGGCTTTCTAGGCAATCGGCGATATAGGCAGGGGCGCGTTGCGAAGACACGTAGATCATGGGCAGGGACGCGTCGCGGGCGGGGCCGCTGGAAGAACCGCAAGCGGCGAGAGCAGCGAGCGCGGCAGCAGCGGGGGCAAGCAGGAGAAGTCTTTTCATGGTCCGATCGTCGGCGTCCCCGGTCGTACGCGGGAACTTGAGGCGCGGGCGAAGCGCAACGCGATGCGGCGCAACGTCATGCTTCGCGACGAAGCCGCCGTTCAACCGCAACGACATCGCGATGTTGCGACGTTGCGGCAAGGAAGGCAGCCGCGCTCAGTATACCCACCGTGCATGCGCGTCGTCACTATCCGCGAACGTCGGCGTTGTGTCCAAACGTAAAGGCCATAAAAAACCCGCGACGTGATCGCGTCACGCGCGGGTTTGTCCGCAGAGCGAATCGATACATTCGATTCGCAAGTATCACCTGAAACCTAGAAGCGGTGACGCAGGCCGACGGCCGCTGCGAGCTGATTGCCGGTCGACGAAGGCGCCAGCGTGTTGATCGACGCGACGTTCGCGCCGAAGTTGCCGAGTTCGCCCGATGCATGCTGGTACACGCCTTCCACATACACGTCAGTACGCTTGCTCAGCGAGTAGTCGCCTTGCAGCGACACCGTGTGCCACTTCGGATCGCCCGAACCGTTCGAGCCGGACATCTTGCCGTCGGTGAACGTGTACGCGGCGGCGAGGCTCAGTGCCGGCGTCAGCGCATACTTGCCGTTCAGTTCGTAGTTATCCAGATGCAGGTTGGTGCCCGCGATGCCGGGCAACGTCGCGCCGCCGACGTCCACGCCGGTGATGCCGTCCAGTTGCGTATGCGTGTAGACGAAGCCGGCCGTTGCCGGGCCGTACGTGTAGTTGATGCCGGCGCCGTACGTGCGTTGCAGTTGGGCTGCGATCTCCGCGGTGCCGTCGCCTTGCGACACAGCGCCGCTCAGGTTCGAACTGCCCGAATTGTTCAGTTGCAGGTAAGCCGCGGCCACGCTCAACGGACCGTTGTCATACGAAGCGCCGGCGCTCCACGCGCGATTGTTCGAGAACTGGCCGGCCGAGTTGCTGAAGCCGTACAGGCCGCCGAACTTGAGGCCCGCGTAATTCGCACTGGTGTACTTCACGGCGTTCTTGATCGAGAACGAGTTGTCGAGGTTGTCGTTGTCGAACGGGTGGGCCGCGAGATTGTTGCCATAGCCTCCGCCGGCTTCGGACAGCGGCGCCAGGTAGTCGACCACCGAGTCGTATTGACGGCCGAGCGTCAGCGCACCGTACTGATCACTCTTCAGACCGACGAAAGCCTGACGATTGAACATCGTGCTGCTTTCCGTGTCCTTACCGCTATTCAGGTTGAAGCCGTTTTCCAACGTGAAGATCGCATGCAGACCACCACCGAGGTCTTCGCTGCCGCGCAGACCGAAGTAGGTGTTCGACACCGAGCCGCTGCTTTGTTGCCAGTTGCTATGGCCGCCCTGGTTGTTCGAATAGACGAGACCTGCGTCGAGCGTGCCGTACAGGGTCACGCTGCTTTGTGCGTGAGCGCTGATGGCAACGGCGCCGAGGAGGCCTGCTGCGATGAGGGTTTTTCTCATGGTTAGATAACTCCGAAACAGTGCATGGGGAATCGCATACCAGTGCTCACCGCCGATTGCGCCGGCGGGCTGACGATCCGCTGCGAAGTGTATTCCTGCTATTCGGATCTTGACTCGCATGTGACGCAACAATGAATTTTCGAATTCGGAATGGCAAATAGGTAATTGGGTAAGTGCGGATAAATAAAGAGAAAATCTGTTTGGCTGGAATTCATGGATGTCTGTCAATCCCTGCGTTGTTGCCGGATCGCGACGATCCGCCGCAAGTCATATCTGGTAAGGGTTGGCGGCTGTTTAGAGGTTCACCGGGATTCAGTCAGTTTTCTGCAACGCACTCTTCCCATTCACGATATCTATCCTCTTGAGTTACGGTTCTACAATTCGCCTTGCACCTCGACCAGGGTGTCTTTTTCATCTTTTATACGCGGCCCTCGGGCCGCGTTTTTTTTATGTTATTTTCCTAATTGATTTATAAGTTCCCGAGAATAAGGAAACAGATTATTTCGATTAATGAGACGCTCGCCCTGGCTTGTCCGTTCGTCAGAGGGACGCATTCGCCCTGCACGGGGCGGGTAGAATCGCATGCTTGAGATGTGTTTCCGCCCCCGCGAACGTGAGTGAACCTGTCATGACCGATACACCCCTTCCATCGTCCGACACCGCTGAAGATTTCACGACGGAAGGCTCGTCCGAACCGGGCGAAACCGTGCACGAAGCACGCCTGTGGCGCGACGACGGCTGGACCGCGCGCGTCATCAAGAATGAAGACGACGAAGGCTGGGCCGTCGAAATGATCAAAGACGGCGAAGCGGAACCCGCGCTCGTCGGCCCGTGGACGATGGGTCGCAACAAGAAGGATCCGAAGCCGCTGGACACGTCGGCGTTCAATACGCTGGTGAAGACCGCGTCTGAAGTGCTGCGGCGCCATGAGCAGCAACTGCGCGCACAACTCCATAAGGAAGTGCGGGTGGCGAGCGCGAACGGCAACGACGAACTCGACATCACGCTCGACATCGTTCCCGACGAAGACGAACCGTACGCGTTGCTGACCGCCCTCGACCCGTTCGGCGAACAGCTCGCGCAGGTGCAAGTCGCGGCCAACTTCAAGCTCAGCAAAGCGAGCGCAGCGGCGTGGGTCGAGAACGAGTTTCGCCGTCCGGGCTAGAAGCGGATTCCGCTTGCGCTGGCGACAGGAGCCAGCCGGCAGGTTTGCTGGCCAGCGGATAAGCTCAATATTACTAACGCCTGTCAATATACTTTCACATTCACTTCATAGAATCCTCGCGTCATAGCGGCGCGAGCGTGAACCATGTTGTTTTGGGTCTGAGTGCGTGCCGGCTGTGCATTCACCCACGCTACCCAAACACTGGATCACGACAACATGGCAGAACCGCTCGACCTTTCCCGCCGCAAGGCCCTGAAACTTCTCGTGGGCGCGCCCATGCTGCCGCTCGGCGGACTCGCCACGGCCTCGATGCTGACCGCTTGCGGCGGCAGCGACGAGTTGGCGACGCCGGTCAAACCGGTCGCGAACTTCGTCTCGGCGGCCTTCGCCAGCATGGCCGCGCCGACGCTGGCCGACCCCGCCGCCATGGCGAAGACCACGGTCGGCTCGACCTTGACGGTGCAACTGAGCGACGGCAGCAGCCGCGCGTTCAAGCTGGCCTACCAGCCGTTCTTCGTCACCGGCGACAGCGTACCGAATGTCAAGGGCGGGACGATCCTCGCGGGCGGCTATTTCGACATCAACAATCAGCCGATCGTCGATAAGTCGGTGGCGGGCAAGGAGCGCCAGTTCTACTCCGATTGCCCGGACGGCAGCTCGCTGATCCGTCTCGACAACCCCACGGTGAAGGGCCTCAAGGGCAACGCGGTGTTCGCCGTCGTGCAATTCGAATACGCGACGCGCGATCAGAGTCTGACGTCGATGTACGGCCAGCTGCCGTCGCCGATCGCCGTACTCACGCTCGATCAGGATCCCGCCACCGGCAAGCTCACGCTAGCGGGTTATTCCAACGTCGATACGTCGAAGGCGCATGGTTTGTGGATCACCTGCGGCGCGAGCCTGTCGCCGTGGAACACGCATTTGTCGAGCGAAGAGTACGAGCCGGATGCCACCACGATCAGCAGCAACAGTCAGTTCAAGGGCTTCAGCCGCAGCCTGTATGGCGATGAAACCACCGCGAACCCGTATCACTATGGCCATCTGCCGGAGGTCACCGTCAACCCGGACGGCACGGGCACGATCAAGAAGCACTATTGCCTCGGCCGCATCTCGCACGAACTGATTCAGGTGATGCCGGACAAGCGCACCGTCCTCATGGGCGACGACGCGACCAACGGCGGCCTGTTCATGTTCATCGCGGATCGCGAAGCCGATCTCTCGGCGAGCACGCTGTATGTCGCGAAGTGGACGCAGGTGTCCGCGAGCGGCGCGGGCGCCGCGACGCTGTCATGGATCAGGCTGGGCCATGCGAGCAGCGACGAAATCGAGGCGCTCGCCAGCCAGCTGCGCGCAAGCGACATCATGGACGTCGCGACCAAAGATCCGCTCGATCCGGCCTACACGAAGATCAACTACAACGGCACTTTCAACTGGGTGCGCATCAAGCCCGGCATGACGCAGGCGGCGACGTTCCTCGAGACGCATCGCTATGCGGCGCTGACCGGCGGCAGCATGGGCTTCACGAAACTCGAAGGCACGACGGTCAATATCAAGGACAAGGTGCTGTATTCGGCGATGTCGCGCATCGAGAAGTCGATGGTGCGCGGCAACGCCGCGTCCACCGACGTGGCCGTCGACAAGACCATCAACGCCGGCGCGGTCTACGCGCTGAACCTGAAGGGCGGCCAGCGCGACCGCGGCGGCGCCGCGATCGACAGCGAATGGGTGCCGGTGGACATGGCCGCGCCGGCGGCGCTGGTCGGCGAGGACCTGTCGGCGGCCGATGCGCTAGGCAACACGGCCAATCCCGAGCGCATCGCGAACCCGGACAACCTCAAGTTCTCGGAGAAGCTGCGCACGCTCTTTATCGGCGAGGACAGCAGCATGCACGTGAACAACTTCCTATGGGCGTACAACGTCGACACGAAGACGCTCGCGCGCGTGCTCTCGTGTCCGGCGGGCGCCGAGTCGACGGGCCTGCATGCGGTCGACGAAATCAACGGCTGGACTTACGTGATGAGCAACTTTCAGCACGTCGGCGATTGGGAAAGTCCGTTGCACGACAAGATCAAATCGACGCTCGATCCGCTCGTGCGGGCGAACTACAAGGACCGGTTCGGGGCGACGGTGGGGTATCTGACGGCGGATCCGGCGGGGATCAGGTTGTAAGGGGGTGAACCGGATTCGCGTATGGTTGAGGCGATCCGGCCTCAAGAAACAGGTGAGGCCTCACAAGGGGCCTCATAAATATCAGCCATTTCCACAAGCATGGCGACCGCGCGCCGCCTCAACTCCGCTTGCAAAAAATCGCCGTGATCAGCGGCGCCACGCGGTGCACGATCGCCGTGCTGCCGGTGCCGGCAATCGCATTGCGAACTTTGGCCTCGCTGCCGAACACCACGACGCCGTAGGCCGAACGCGCGACCGGCTCGCCGTCGCCGACGCGAAACATGGGATCGTCCTTTTCGTAGCCGACCACCGCGAACACATGGAAGCCGTATGCGGTCAGATCGGCGCCGGACGTCGGCGAGAAGGCGTTGATCGAATTACTCTCCACGCGCGTGGGCTTCGGGTCGATCATCTGTTGCTGAGCGAGGTCGGCGATGAACTGATGGCCGCTTTCATTGCAGGCGAGCGGCGCGTCGAGCGCGGTGGCGTAACTGGCGAGCGGCAGCGCGGCGGCCGCCAGAGCAGGGAGTGCAGACGAAAGAAAGCGTTTCATAAGCGTGGACGGCCACCTGATTCGATGTAGTGTGTTCGCAACGGGCGGTGGCGCGATCTCGAGACCCGCAAAGACGTTGCGCATCAAAATCTCCCGCTTGACAGGCGCAACTGATTTGCACTTTATCGCGATTCGGCAAATCTTGCTGTGCAGCCAGCACAGATCGGCAACGAACGAAGCGTAAAGAAACGTACAGTATGAAAGCAATCTTTTGCGATCCCGTATATATTTCCGGGTTATGAATTCGCGACCCCAACCTCCAATTAACGTTCCGCCGCCCAGAACATGGGACGCGCGGCTCGCCCGCCGCCTCGTGACTCCGCTCGTGGATACGTGGGTCACACCGAACCATCTGACCACGCTGCGCCTCTTGATCGGGCTGGCAGGCGCGCTGTGCCTCGCTCATGGCCAATTCGCGTGGGCCAATGCCGGCGCCTTCCTGATCGTGCTGTCGAACTTCGTCGACCATACAGATGGCGAACTCGCGCGCATCGGCGGAAAGTCGAGCCGGATCGGTCATTTTTACGACCTCGCTTGCGATGCGCTCGTCACCGTCATGTTGTTCGTCGGCATGGGCGTGGGAGCGGGCGCTACGCACATCGCCGGATTGAAATTCGCGCCGGGCGTGCTCGGCGCCGTAGCCGGCGTGGCGATCGCGCTGATTTTCTTCCTGCGCATGCGCATCGAGGAAATGGCCGGCAAGGCGGGCACCAAGCAGGCATCCGTCGGCGGTTTCGAAACGGAAGACGTGTTGTATCTGTTGCCGATCGTCACGCTGACGAGCGTCGTGCTGCCCTTCGTCGTGATCGCGTCGATCGGCGCGCCGCTTTTCGCTGTTTGGGTGGTGGTCGACTACTGGCGCGCTGCGCGCCGTGCCGCTCGCCCCGCGCCCGTTGCCGCCGGGACCTCCGAAACCCGTCAAGTGTGGGCCAGCGAATGAGTACGCAGGCCGAAAACGACGTCATCGCGCGCGTTCCCTTGGAACGTTCTCCGGCTGCATCGCCCGCACCGAATGCCGACCGCGCGGTCGCGAGCCGCACGCGCGGGTTCGACAACCCGCGTCTGCGCAAGGATTTCGCGGAGCAGGGCGCGTTCCTTTATCTGGAAGACTTTCTCGCGCCCGAGGTCACGGCGCAGCTCGTCCACAGCGCACGTTCGCTGCTCGACGAGGTGAACCGCAACTATCTGCCGGGTCACAAGCAGGGCGGCAGCGTGAGCCGCCATACGATCGACCGCCTCGCGCCGTTCATCGCCGAGCTGTATCGCTCGAAGGAGTTGATCGGCTGGCTGGAGCAACTGAGCGGCGACAAACTGCAGCTTTCGCCCGCCGACGATCCGCATGCGTACGCGCTGTACTACTACACGCGGGCGGGCGACCACATCGGCTGGCACTACGATACTTCGTACTATGACGGGCGCCGCTACACGCTGCTGCTCGGCGTGATCGACGAATCCTCGTGCCGGCTCGACTACGAACTCCATACCCGTAATCCGGATGTCGCGGATCAGCCGGGCTCGGTGCAGATTCCGCCGGGCGGTCTGGTATTTTTCGACGGCGACAAGCTGCGCCATCGCATCACGCCCGCCGGCGCGAACGAAATGCGCGTGTCGCTCACCTTCGAATATGTGACCGATCCCAACATGCGGCCGTGGCGTCGGTTCATCTCGAACATGAAGGACGCGATTGCGTACTTCGGCTTCCGCCAGGTTTTTCGCCAGATGACCCAGCGCGGGAAGGACCCCGCATGAGCCGCGCGGCCCTGATTCTGCTGTCGATCGGGACGGCGCTGTTTGTCGGCCTGCTTGCGTGGCAGGGTTTCGGCACGGTTGCCTCGACGCTGTTAGCGGCAGGCTGGGGACTCGCGCTCGTCGCGGCGTTCCACCTCGTGCCGCTGATTCTCGATGCCGGCGCGATCTCGGTCTTGTTCCATCCTCGTCGTGACGGCATCCACCACGATCTGACATGGCGCGATGCGTTGTTCGCGCGCTGGATCGGCGAATCGGTGAATAGCCTGTTGCCGGCCGGCCAGATCGGCGGCCCGGTCGTCATGGTGCGGCAGTTGTCCCAGCGTGGCATGCGCATGCGCGATGCGGCCGCCGCCATCACGGTCAGCACGACCGCACAGGCGCTCGCGCAAATCATTTTCGCGCTGGGCGGCCTGCTGTTGTTCGGCGCGTACGCCGCGCACGGCGCGCTGCACGACCTGCAAACCGCCACGCTGATCGCCACCGGGGTGCTGGGCGCGATGATCGTCGGGTTCTACTGTGCGCAGCGGCGTGGTCTGTTCGGCCGGCTGCTCGGCGTGGTCTCGAAGCTATTCGGCAAGCGCGACTGGTCTTCGCTGATGACGCGCGCCGAAGCCGTCGACGCCGCGGTGCAGGCCATGTACCGCGAGCGCGGCCGCGTGGCGGCGAGCTTCGCGATGAGCCTCGTGGGCTGGATCGTCGGCACGGTGGAGGTGTGGCTCGCGCTGCGTTTTCTCGGTCATCCGGTCGACTGGGTCGACGCATTGCTGCTCGAAAGCCTGGGCCAAGCCATTCGCGGCGCGGCGTTCATGATTCCCGGTTCGCTCGGCGTGCAGGAAGGCGGCTATCTGCTGCTCGCACCGCTGGTCGGTTTGCCGCCGGATGCGGCGTTGGCTTTGTCGCTCGCCAAGCGCGCCCGTGAAATCCTGCTAGGCTTGCCGGGGCTATTGGTTTTGCACTTCAGCGAACGAAGCTGGCAACGGCGCCGCGCTACGGGGCGCGTGCCGGTTGTCGATTAAACTCCGTATTTTTTCAAAGGACCGCGCATGCGTGCCATCATCCTCGCAGCGGGCCTCGGCCTGCGTCTCCAGCAACCGCCGGAAGCACAATTCCCGAAGTGTTTGTTGCAATTCGACGGCATGAGCCTGCTCGAACGGCATCTGCACATGCTCGACAGCGCCGGCGTGACCGAAGTCGTGCTGGCGCTCGGCTTCCAGCCGGAATCGGTGCAGGCGGAACTGGAACGCATCAACTGGCCGCACAAGGTGGAAACGGTGTTGAACACGCGTTACGACCTGGGCAGCGTGCTGACGGTGCACACGGTGGCCGAGGCGCTGACGCGCGGCGGCGACGTGCTGCTGATGGACGCCGACGTGCTCTACGACGAGCGCATTCTGAGCGCGCTTGTGGCGGGCGAGACGGTCAACCGCCTGTTGATCGACCGTGATTTCGAAGCCGGCGACGAACCCGTCAAGCTGTGTCTGAAAGACGGTGTGCCGGTCGAGTTGCGCAAGCAGCTCGCCGTCAATCTCGAGTACGACACCATTGGCGAATCGGTCGGGTTCTTCCGCTTCCGTCAGGAAACCGCGCAACGCTTTGCGCAGATCGTGGCCGGCTATGTGGACAGCGGCCGGGCCAACCTGCCGCACGAAGAAGCGGTGCGCGATCTGCTGCTGGAGCGCAGCCAGGTGTTCGATACCGCCGACGTGACCGGCGCGCCCTGGATCGAAATCGACTTTCCGAACGACGTGGCTCGCGCGAGCACCGAGATCCTGCCGCAGTTGCAGCCGCTGGTCAGCGCATCGCGCTAAGCCGTCCATCAGCCTCTTCGCTGACGTATCGAAAGTTGAGCCGGCTGAATGCCGGCTCAACTTTTTTTGCGCTTGGCCCGCGAACTCCCGCATTGCCCAATCTTCGTTGCACGCGCAACCATCGCACGTGAGGCGCGAGCATGGCGCAAGCACGCATGCGCACGAAAAGACCTCGCGCAACAACATCTGTTGCCGTTGCGATGCCATAATCGACGCTTTACACCGACGGCCTCGCAACCTGTCGCCATGCCAATGCCTCTCGCTTTAGGCACTTTCATTGTTCCGTTAATCGTCGCGTGTGCGATGTTCATGGAAAACGTGGACGGCACGGTCATCGTGACGTCGCTGCCGGTTCTGGCGCGCGATCTCGGCCAGGACCCCATCACCCTCAAGCTCGCCGTGACCGCGTATGTCATCGGCCTCGGCGTCTTCATCCCTATCTGCGGCTGGGTCGCTGACCGCTTCGGTTCGCGCACCGTGTTTCGCACGGCCATCGGCGTGTTCATGGCCGGCTCGCTGATGTGCGCGGCCTCCACCTCGCTCGGCACGTTCGTGGTCGCGCGCTTCGTGCAAGGAATTGGCGGCGCGATGATGGTGCCGGTGGGCCGCATCATCATTTTCCGTTCGGTGCCGAAGTCCGACTTCATTCGCGCAGTCAACTATCTGACCGTGCCGGCTTTGCTCGGACCGGTGGTCGGGCCGCCGCTGGGCGGTTTTATCACCACTTATCTGCATTGGCGTCTGATCTTCTTCGTCAACATTCCAATCGGCCTGCTGGGCATCTGGCTCGCGAACAAACACATCGCCAACGTGCGCGAAGCGCATCCGGGCAGGCTCGACTGGACCGGCTTCTTTTTGTCCGCGAGCGGGGCGTCGCTGTTCATGCTGGGGCTTTCGCTGGTGGGCGGCGAGTTGGTGTCGAACACGGTGTCGGTCAGCATGTGCGTGGTCGGCGTGGTGCTGCTCGTGATGTACGTGGTGTACGCGAGCCGCGTCGAATTGCCTGTGCTCGATCTGCGCCTGTTGCGCATTCCGAGTTTTCACGCAAGCGTGGTGGGTGGCTCGCTGTTTCGCATCGGCCTTGGCGCCGTGCCGTTTCTGTTGCCGCTTGCATTGCAGGAAGGCCTCGGCATGACGGCGTTCAAGTCGGGGTCGATCACGTGCGCGTCCGCGTTCGGTTCGATCTTCATGAAGGCGGCCGCGTCACGCATTCTCGAGCGCTTTGGTTTCCGCACTGTGCTGATGTTCAACGCGGGCTGTGCGGGCCTCGCCATTGCGGTCTACGGTCTGTTCTTTCCCGGCACGCCGCACTGGCTGATCTGGTGTGTGGTGCTGTTCGGCGGCTTCTTTCCCTCGCTGCAGTTCACGTCGTTGAATACCTTGGCGTACGCGGACATTCCGAGCCGCGACGTGGGCCGCGCGACGAGCGTCGCGAGCGTGATCCAGCAGATTTCGTTGGGCCTCGGCGTGACGATCGCGGGCATCGTGCTGCAAATTTCGCATAACGTGCAGGGTCATTCGACCATCGTGTTCTCCGATTTCTGGCCGGCGTTTCTCGTGGTCGGTCTGTTCTCGTTCATGTCGATTCCCATCACCGCGCGGCTCCCGCATGGCGCCGGCGATGAGATTGCACGCGGCAGTCGCGGCCGCGCGTGAGCAGGACGCATGTTGCGCCGTCCCGCGCGGTATGCGCTTTGCTGAGCACCTCTGTCTCGGGCGTTTGAGCGCGAATTCGTGTCATCGAATCCAGCATTTTTGTGTGCCGCAACATAAGCTCTATGACATCTAGCGGCTTCGCAAGCGAGCGGTCACATGTTATAAGCCCAAAGCAGCGTTTGTTATCATCAGATGAAACAGTCGTCCTGGGGGATAAGCAATGAGATTGTTCCGCAACGTTAAATCGTCGGCCAGCGGGTTTGCGCTGGTCGCACTCGTCTCTGTTTCAACCGGTTTTCTCGAAGCCACGCCGGCGCTCGCGAAGCCGCCCGCGAAAGCCCAGCCGGCCGTACTCACTGCCTCCGCGATCGCGGTGGCGGACAAGTTCAGCGCCGACGCCGCCGAGCAGATCTTCAAGGAAGGCGGCAACGCGGTCGACGCCGCCGTAGCGATCGCCTTCACGCTTGCCGTGACCTATCCGGAAGCGGGCAACATCGGCGGCGGCGGTTTCATGACGCTCTATGTCGACGGCAAGCCGTACTTTCTCGACTATCGCGAGCGCGCTCCGCTGGCCGCAACCAAAAACATGTATCTCGACGACAAGGGCGAGGTCATCAAAGGCATGAGCCTGTTCGGTTACCGTGCTGTGGGCGTGCCGGGAACCGTCGACGGCATGTGGCAGGCGCAGCGCCGCTTCGGCAAGCTCAAGTGGAAGCAGGTGCTCGCACCGGCCATCCACTACGCACGCGATGGTTTCGAGGTCAGCCAGCAATTGCAGGAACGCCGCGACGATGCCGCGAAAGAATTCGCCGGCAAGACGAACTTCGATACCTACTTCGGTAATCTGAAGCAGGGCGTCAACTTCAAGCAACCGGATCTGGCGGCTGTGTTGCAGCGCATTTCGGATCAGGGCGCCAAAGACTTCTATCAGGGCAAGACGGCCGATCTGATCGCCGCATCCATGCGCGGTCATGGTCTGATCACCAAGGCCGATCTGCAGCAGTACAAAGCGGTGTGGCGTGAGCCGATCCAGGCCGACTGGAACGGCTATCGCGTCTACACGGCGCCGCCTCCGAGCTCGGGCGGTATCGGTCTCGTGCAACTGCTGAAGATGAAGGCCGACATTGCGCCCGACTTCAAAGATGTGACGCTCAATTCCGCGCAATACGTGCATCTGATCGCGGAAATCGAAAAGCGCGTGTTCGCCGACCGCGCGCAGTACCTCGGCGATCCTGACTTCTACAAGGTGCCGGTCGCGCAATTGACCGACGACGCGTATATCGCCAAGCGCGCCGCTGAAGTGAATCCGAATGCGCCTTCGGACACGAAGAGCATTCAGGCGGGCCTCGGCACATCGATGCCGGAGAAAGCGGAAACCACGCACTTCTCGGTGATCGACAAATGGGGTAACGCCGTGTCGAATACGTACACCATCAACGGCTATTTCGGTTCGGGCGTCGTGGCGGACCGCACGGGCATCGTGCTGAATGACGAGATGGACGACTTCTCCGCGAAGCCGGGCGTTGCGAACATGTTCGGCGTGGTGGGCAGCGACGCGAACTCGATCGAACCGAAGAAGCGCCCGCTCTCCTCGATGAGCCCGACCATTCTGACAAAGGACGGCAAGGTGTCGCTCGTGATCGGCACGCCGGGTGGCTCGCGCATCTTCACGTCGATCTTCCAGGTGATCAACAACGTCTACGACTACAACATGCCGCTGCAGCAGGCTGTCGCCGCGATGCGTTTCCATCATCAGTTGCTGCCGCCGAACACGATCTTCTGGGAGCCGTACAAGCCGATCAATGGCGAACTCGCCAAGCAGATCGAAGCCAAGGGCTACACGCTGAAGGGGCAGGATTTCAGCGGCGATATTCAGGCGATCAAGGTCAACGGCGATACGCCGGAAGCGGCGGCCGATCCGCGCGGCCGTGGTGTGACGCGCGTGATCCAGTAAGCGTATTTGCAGGGAATTGGGCGGCGCAGCCTTGAAAGGAGATGCGCCGCCGGGTGATAAAAAGGCCTCGCGTTCAGCCGAACGCGAGGCTTTTTGTTGAGCGAGGGCGTGCTGGCCAACCTTGCTTCAGCTAACCTGCTCGACCGGCGTCAACATCAACTCGAGCCGCTGCGCGCCGCGCAACACCGTCACGTTGACGGGTCTGTCGATCCGCGATGCGTCGAGCGTGCGCTGCAAACTATCCACGTCCTGCACGGCCTGCGTATCGATCGCGATGATCGTATCGTCCGTGCGCAGACCGCCGAGCGCCGCCGGGCTGCCTTTGACGATCTCCATGACATGCACGCCGCTTTCCGAGCTCAAGCCGAAGTAGCGCTGCACGCGGCGCGACAGCGGCCTGGTGGTGCCCGCCACGCCGACATAGGCGCGCCGCACGCGGCCATACGCGAAGATCTGCATGATCACCCACTTGGCCGTGTCGATTGCCGTGGCAAAGCAGATGGCCTGCGCGCCGGGAATGATCGCGGTATTCACGCCGATCACCTGGCCCGCGGAATTGATCAGCGGACCACCCGAATTGCCGGGATTGAGCGCGGCGTCGGTCTGGATCACGTCGTAAATCATGCGGCCAGAATTCGAACGCAGCGAGCGGCCGAGCGCCGACACCACGCCCGTGGTCACGGTTTGCGCGAGGCCGAGCGGATTGCCGACCGCAATCGCGATCTGCCCGACCCGCAGCTTCGACGACTCGCCGAGTTCGACATGCGGCAGCGGCTCCGGCGAGCCGATCCGCAAGACCGCCAGATCGTTGCCGGGATCGTCGCCGACCAGATCGGCGTCGAATTTCGCGCCATCGGCGAGCGTTACCGTGATGTGGGTGGCGCCGTGCACGACGTGGCTGTTGGTGAGCAGATAACCGTCGGGCGTGAACAGAAAGCCCGAGCCGGTGCCGCCGCGCGAGCCGCGGCCGGACGGCTCGCCTGGCAGGCGGCGCTCGACGGCAATGAAAGCGACCGCCTGCTGAACGCGTTCCAGCGCGCCGATCACGGTGCGGGAATAGGCGTCGAGCAGGGCGTCGTCGGATAGAGGAGTGAGTGTCTCGGGCCCGGGGGCGTCGGATGCGGCGCGCGACAGGTCATCGACGAAGCGTGGGCGGCTTCCCATGGCGATGCTCCGGATAAACGGAAACGCAGATGCGGGGCTTCGCGCGGGTTTTCAAGTGCCTGCGAGGCGCGCCGCGGCGGCGCGGCCTGTGAGACACTTTCCGAACCAAGCCAGCCCATGGGAACAGCGCGGCCAACTGCACGGCCAACAGCGCGGCATGCACCGTGCTGCGCACGTGAGACGCCTGCCGCGCCAAGGAGACAGCCGCCATGAATTCACCCGCCACGTCAGCCTCGTCGAATGCGCCCGCCGATCCGCAAATCGAATCGATCAGCGCCATCACCCTGGCCACCCGAGATATGCCGCGCGCAGTGCTGTTTTACGAAGCGCTCGGCTTTCCGATGAAATTCGGTGGCCCGCAGGAGGCGTTTACATCGTTTGCGTTCGGCGGTTCGTATCTGAACCTGATCGTCGATACGCGCGCGCCGGTCGCGTGGTGGGGCCGCGTGATCATCTATGTGTCCGACGTCGATGCGATCTACCGCAAAGCGCTGGCGGCGGGGCTAAAGCCGTCGCTCGAACCGTCCGATGCGCCGTGGGGCGAGCGCTATTTCCACATCAGCGATCCGGACGGCCACGAACTCAGTTTCGCCAAACCGCTGCAGCAGTGACATTAGCGCCGGGCGGCCGGGCAAAACTCGCTATCATGAACGTCGATAGGGCGCGGGCGCGCCGGTAACACGGCTGACACCTGGCGCTTCGATAATCGAACGCGTCCGCGTCACGCTTGCCGCCGCGCGCCTAACTATTTCCGTTGCCAGGAGAGCCGCAATGAAAGAGCAGGATCCGAGACCCGATGCCGAATTGATGGCCGAGCGGCAGCGCCGTTTCGAAGAGGACCTGATCGACGCGTACGATGAGGAACTCGAGATGGAGGTCGACGACCGCATCATCGACGGCGCGGAGGGCTTCACGCCCGAGCATCGCGAGGCGCGCAAGATGTACTTCCGCGAACTGTTCCGGCTGCAGGGCGAACTCGTCAAACTGCAGGACTGGATCGTGCAGACCGGCCACCGCCTCGTGGTCATTTTCGAGGGACGCGACGCGGCCGGCAAGGGTGGCGCGATCAAACGCATCACGCAACGGCTCAATCCGCGGGTGTGCCGCGTGGCGGCGCTGCCCGCGCCGAACAACCGCGAACGCACGCAATGGTATTTCCAGCGCTACGTGTCGCATCTGCCCGCCGGCGGCGAAATGGTGCTGTTCGATCGCAGCTGGTACAACCGCGCGGGCGTCGAGCGCGTGATGAATTTTTGCAGCGACGAAGAGTACGAAGAGTTCTTCCGCTCGGTGCCGGAATTCGAAAAGATGCTGGCGCGCAGCGGCGTGCAGATTCTCAAGTACTGGTTTTCGATTACCGACGAAGAGCAGGAAATCCGCTTTCAGAATCGTATTCACGACCCGCTGAAGCAGTGGAAGCTGAGTCCCATGGACCTCGAAAGCCGACGCCGCTGGGAAGCCTATACGCAGGCCAAGGAAGTGATGCTGCAGCGCTCGCACATTCCCGAGGCGCCGTGGTGGGTCGTGCAGGCGGTCGACAAGAAGCGCGCGCGCCTGAACTGCATTCACCATTTGCTGAGCCAGGTGCCGTATCACGAGATCGAGCATCCGACTATCGAATTGCCCGCGCGCGTCTATCACGACGAATACAGCCGCCAGCCGGTGCCGGCGTCGATGATCGTGCCCGAGCTGTATTGATCGGCGAGAGAGTACGGGTCGACGAAATGAAAAAGCGCGGCAAGCCGCGCTTTTTCTATGCCGGTTGCGGGCGGCGACCGGCTGTGGAACCGGCCGCCGCGTGGGCTTAGAACACCGCTCGGAACACCCAGTACAGGCCGGCTGCCAGTGCGATCGAAGCTGGCAGCGTCAGTACCCAGGCAAGGATCAGGCTGCGCACTGTGCCCCATTGCAGGCCGGAACCGTTGGCCGCCATCGTGCCGGCCACACCCGAGGACAGCACGTGCGTCGTGGAGACCGGCAGGCCGTACATGTCGGCGGCGCCGATCGTCAGCATCGCCACCAGTTCAGCCGATGCACCCTGTCCGTACGTCAAATGCTGTTTGCCGATCTTCTCGCCGACCGTCACGACGATCCGCTTCCATCCAACCATCGTACCGAGACCGAGGGCGATCGCCACCGCGACCTTGACCCACGTCGGAATGAACTTGGTGGCGTGATCGGTTTGCGCCTTGAAGTTGCCGATCGCTTTGGCGTCTTCGGGCGAGAATGCCGGTTGCTTGTTTTTTGCCATCAGGCGAATCGCTTCGGAGGCCACGTACATGTTGTTGCGAACGTTGTCGACGATGCTTTGCGGCACCGCGGCCATCGAGCCTGACGACCTGACCTGGCCGGCAATGATGTCGGTCAGTTGCTGCAAGGCCGGCAACGTGGCGGGCGTCAACTGGTGAGTGCGCACGTAGGCCTCGACATCGCCACGCGGATTGGCCGAAGGCGTGGCGCCTTGGGTGTATTTGGCAAGCGTCGTCGAGGTTTCATGCGCGACGGCGAGGAACGTTTGCGTTTCCGCGGGCGTCACCGCCTTGTTCAGCGCGTAGGCAGTGGGCACCGTGCCGATCAGGATCAGCATGATGAGGCCCATGCCTTTCTGGCCGTCGTTCGAGCCGTGCGCGAACGAGACGCCCGTGCAGGTCAGGATCAGCAGGCTGCGGATCCAGAACGGCGGCGGCTCCTTGCCCTTTGGTTCGGCGTACAAAGCGGGAATGCGCACCACGGCTTTCAGGATCAGCAGCAGCAAGCCCGCTGCGAGAAAGCCCACCAGCGGCGAAAACAGCAGGGACTTGCCGACGCCGAGCGCCTGATTCCAGTCCACGCCGCTCGTGCCGTTGGCGCCGTGCATCAACTGATTCATCAGGCCGACGCCGATGATCGAGCCGATCAGCGTGTGCGAACTCGACGATGGCAGTCCGAACCACCACGTGCCGAGATTCCAGATGATCGCGGCGATCAGCAAGGCGAAGACCATCGCGAAACCCGCGCTGCTGCCGACCTGCAAGATCAGTTCGACGGGAAGCAGTTGCAGAATGCCGAAGGCGACCGCGCCGCTCGACGTCAGCACGCCGAGAAAATTCCAGCCGCCTGACCACACCACGGCCAGGTTCGGCGCCAGCGAATGCGTGTAGATCACGGTCGCGACCGCGTTCGCCGTATCGTGAAAGCCGTTGACGAACTCAAAACCCAGCGCGATCAGCAGCGCGATGCCGAGCAGCAGGAAAGGCATTGCCGAGCTTTCGCGAACGGATTGCAAATCGTCCATCAGGTGCACTGCGCAATAAACCGCACCGACCAGTATCACGGCGAGGAAGATGACGAGGCTGACGTTGCGCCCCTTTCCGCTAGCAGTGCCTGGCTGTGGATACGAAAGTTCCGGCATGACGTGAGCCCCAAGAGTTGGTCGCGGAACTTCCGATCCTGCGGGGCCTGTGTGTCGTATTGATGACAGTCGCGTGACGCCGACGCGAGGCGCGATGGCGCAGGCATGCGCGCTGCCGCCGGCATGCGCATGGCTTCGATGCATCGTTTCGGATTGTCGGATTCCGATGCTCAGACGTCCGAAAAGAACTGAGACAAACGGCGAGCTATAAACCGGAGCGCACTTCGCCGCTTGCACTGCCGCCGAACGGATAAAGAAGCACCGGCGTGCAGTGAGGCGCGCGGCTCGCGTGTCGGATCGTGCGCGCGAACCACGGAAAGGGACGCAATGGCCCCACGATTTTCCGTCAGGCACTTTTTTTTGCTAGTCTGTCTGTAAGGCGTTCTCAAGGGACTCTAATGAAGCGCGATAGCCTGAATGTCGATAAACGACCCGCCGATAGCGATCCAGCCGCCGGCGCGCACTCTGCGCAAGAGGCCTTCGCGTCGTATGCGGCGCCCCTCGTCGATCATGCGATCGAATACGCCAGCGCGCTGCGCGAAGACGCGTCGCCGGAAGCGCTGCACAAATTGCGTGTCTCGCTGCGCCGTTTGCGCTCCTTATGGTGGGCCTTCGAGCCCTTGCTGGAAAAAGGCGAGAACACGCGGCAACGTGCGTTGTACAAGTATCTAGCCACGGCCGCCGGCAAAACGCGCGACTGGGACATCCTGATTGAATTGCTGACGTCCGACGATAAGGGCGCACGCGGCGGCATGGGCGAGATAGCACCCAAACTTCAGGACGCTCGCGGCGCCGCGTTGACGACAAGCCGCGAAACGCTTTCGAACGCCGACGTCAAACATCTGCTGCGCGAAGCCTTGTCCAGCGCGTCCAAAGAATTGAATACCGCGCACGATCGCATGCCGCTGCGCAAATTCGCCGAGCAACGTGTGGCTGCTTCCGAGCGTTCGTTAAAGAAACGGATGAAACGCGCGCGTCGTGCGAAGCGCTCCAACTACGTTGCCTTTCACAATGTGAGGAAGGCGGGAAAGAAGCTGCGCTATTTGCTGGAGTTCTTCGAACCCGTCCTGAGCGGCGGACGCAAACGCACGCTCAAACGTTTGAAGCAGATCCAGAAACGTTTCGGTACGCTGAACGATGTGGTCGCGAGCGAGATGTTGCTGCGCGACAATGCGCCTTTGCTCGCCGGCTCCGGCGACGCCGAGGCAGCGCTTCACTGGCTAGGCAAGGAGCGCAAACGCCGGATGCGCTCGGCGGCCGGACTACTGCGCAAACTATGATGCGCCGCTCATCCTGAGGCGCGACCGGCGCCGCTCAGGTGCCTTGCGTGCTGCGCGGGGCGAAGCCGCGCAGCGTGATCGCCCCGCGCGCGTCGCTGCGCGGTTCCGGCGCGCGGTTGCCGGTGCTCAGCTCGTCGGCTGATGCTAGCGGCTCAACGGGAAAGCCGCGCCGCTGCCAGGCGTCGAGGCCGCCCCTCAGCGCGCGAATCCGCGTGTAGCCGTTGTGACGCATGCGTTGCGTGATTTCGACGGCGGTCGCGCTGTCCGGGCAAATGCAATAGATCACCATGTCGTAGGTCCGCAGTGCGCCGTCGATCTGTTCCTGGGAATTCGGATCGAGCGCGAGCGCGCCGGGAATGCGGCGCGGCGCCTCGAGCGAGGGCGCTTGCGGGCGGGCATCGAGCACCTTGGGCGGCGCGATGCGGCGCCAGCCGCCGGCGGCTGCCCGCGCTGCCGCGGCATCCGCGAAACGGCGGCGTGCGCGGCGTCGTTGCTGCAGACGGAACGCCAGATAGACAAGCGCGGTGGCCAGCAAAACATCGACGACAGTGCCGCCGCGGGCTTTGACGAAGTCGAGCAGCATATGCAGTTGCCGTTCCGCGGCGGCGCCGCCGAGCAGCCAGAAGGCGGCCCACGCGAAGGCGCCGGCAAAATCCCAGGCCGCGTAGATGCGCGCGTCGACGGCGGTCGTGCCCATCAGCGGCGGGGTAATGAGTGCGAGCCCGGGGACGAACTTCGAGATCGACACGAGCGGCACGCCGAAGCGCTCGAACAGCGCGCGCGCTTTGTCCACCTTGGAATCGACGGCGGGCGAAAGCCGGCCGAGTGCGGCGATCAGCTTGCGGCCATACAGGCGGCCAGCCGTGAACCATGCGCCGTCGCCCATCAGCGCGCCGAGCACCGCGGCGCCGAGGACCGGCCAGAAGGACAGGGTGCCGGCGGCGATCGCGGAGCCCGCGAAGAGCAGTATCGGCACGGCGGGAATCGGCACGCCGAGGCGCGTCAACAGAACGTTGACGAACACGACCGCGCCGCCCCAGGTCGACACCGCCGAAGACGGAAATTCTACCAATTGAGGAACTCCTGTTTTTTGCGGTTGAGCCGGCCTGCTTCGGGGGCTTTTCCAGGCGGTTGCAAAGCGTGTACCCGAGCGGCCTGATTGTCGGCTTTCATCCGGGCGGCATTCCGTTTACTCAGAATACTCGATGGGTTTGGCGCGGGGTGATCCGACTGACCGGGTTGATTGACTCGCTCCTGTTGTGCAATTTCGTTCAAGACTGCCGCTCGCCGCGCCTCTACTCTGAGTGCTCGCTCCAACGACGAGGGCAGCGCCATGAACTCGCGGTATGCCGGATATCTGTTTTGCGCGCTGGCCATGATCGGGGTCGGCAGCACGGTGGTGGTCAGCAAATCGATTGCGGTGGGACTTCCGCCGTTCAGCGCGACCGCGCTGCGCTTCGCGATTGCCTTCCCCCTGTTCGTGCTGGCGATGCGTTGTCTGGGTGTGCGCTGGCCGCGTCTGGACCGCCGCGATGCGTTGCTCGTGATCGCCCAGGCGGGCGCGGGCAGCGTCGGCTATACGGTGTTGCTGATCAGCGGGATGAAACTCGCTTCGGCGGCCGATGCCGGCGTGATTGCCGGCACCTTGCCCGCCGTGTCGGCTGGCGTCGCCATGCTCTCGCTCGGGGAGCGTCCCGCGCCCGCGTTGCTCGGCGCGATCCTGTTAGCGACGGCGGGCGTGCTGGTGTGCACCGTGCATCCCGGCGAGTTCAGCGCGCCGCACGCGGTGAGTTCGCTGGCGGGCAACGCGCTCGTGTTCCTCGCGATCGTCTGCGAGGCGCTGTTCATTCTCCTCAATCGCAAGCTGCGCACGGCGGTGGCGCCGCTGCCGCTGTCGGCGTTGATGTGCGGCATCGGCTTCGCGGTGGCGATCGTGCCGGCCTGCTTCGAAAAACCATGGGCCTTGCCGGTCGATGCGAGCGCACTCTGCGGCGTGCTGTATTACGCGCTGGTGCCGACCGTGGCGGGCTTCGTGCTCTGGTATGCGGGGGCGGCGCGAATCAGCGGCGCGGAAGCGGGGTTGATGACCGCGCTCGTGCCGGTGAGCGCGGTGGCATTGGCCGCGATGGTGTTGGGCGAACCCGTCAGTGCGGCGCAACTGGCCGGTGTCGCATGCGTGCTGGGCGCGGTGCTGCTGGCCACTTTCGGCCAGATGCGCACGGGACGCAGCGCTGCATGAGGCACCGCTGTCGCGCTTGCCGCGCCTAGGTATTGGCGATCGCCACAACGCCCGGATTGCCGACGATCGACAGAAACTCGCGACGTGTCGACGGGTCCGTGCGGAACGTGCCGAGCATGCGCGAGGTGACCATCGTCACGCCGGCCTTGTGCACGCCGCGCGTCGACATGCATTGATGCGCGGCTTCGAGAATCACGCCGACGCCTGCCGGTTGCAGCACATCGTTCAGGGTGTCGGCGATCTGCACCGTCATCTTTTCCTGGATCTGCAGGCGTTTGGCGAACGCATCGACCAGCCGCGCGAGCTTGGAGATGCCGACCACGCGATGCCCCGGCAGATACGCCACATGCGCGCGCCCGATGATCGGCACCATGTGATGTTCGCAATAGCTTTCGAAGCGGATGTCTTTCAGCACGATCATTTCGTCGTAGCCGTCTACTTCGGAGAAGGTGCGGGCAAGGATCTCGCGCGGGTCGACCTGGTAGCCCGCGTAAAACTCCTCGTAGGAGCGCACCACGCGCGCCGGCGTATCGATCAGGCCTTCACGCGCCGGATCGTCGCCGGCCCAACGCAGCAGCACACGAACCGCTGCTTCAGCTTCCTCGCGGCTCGGGCGCTCGGGTGCGGCCATGGGTTTGCTTTTCTTCGCCTTGCTGCTGGTCATCCGTCGTTCCTCCGGGATCGCGCGTTGGCGCTGCACGGAGCGCCGGGTTCAATGAGTGCGGCCATTGTTCCATGTTTTGCACCCTGTCGTGCCAATGCCCCTTATCGCCGTCATGGCGCGCTGATCGGACGCCGCTCATTTGGGCCATTCGTCCATTGCATCGTTGAACAGTTCCGCGACCATGCCGCGCAGCCAGCTCCCGCGCGGATCGTTATGAAACTTGCGATGCCAATGCTGCCGCAGATCGAAATGCGGCAACGGCAGCGGCGGCTCGACCAGCGTGATCGACGCATGCTCCGAGACGTACGCGAAGCCGATCGCGTGCGGCACGGTCGCCAGCAGGTCGGTGCGCGCGAGGATGAACGGCAGGCTCATGAAGTGAGGTGTTTCGAGTACGGCGCGGCGCTTGATGCGTTTCTTCTCGAGGTATTGCTCGAGGACTTCCTGGCTGCGTCCTTCGGCACGCACGACGGCATGACCCGACGCCACGAACTGCGCCAGCGTGAGCGGCGCCTTCGCCAGAGGATGGCCCGTGCGCATCAGGCAGATGAAGCGATGCGTGAAGAGCCGTTGCTGGAAGAAGTTATTGCCCGACAGATCAGGGAAATAGCCGATGGCAAGATCGACATCGCCCGATTCGAGCCCGCGTTCCACCTGCGACGGCGAGACCGACACCGAGCGCAGATTCGCGAACGGCGCGCGTTCGGCGAACAGTTGCAGAAGCCGCGGCAGAAACACGATCTCGCCGACGTCCGATAGCGCGATCGAGAAAGTGTGAGTGCTGGTGGCCGGGTCGAATTCCTGCACGTCGAGCATGCCTTTCTCGATGCGCAGGAGCGCGTCGCGCGCGGCGGGCAGGATGGCGAGCGCGCGCGGCGTGGGCTCCATGCCTTTCGACGTGCGCACGAAGAGCGGATCGTCGAAGTATTCCCGCAGTTTTCCCAGCGCGGTGCTCACGCGCGGCTGGCTCACGCCGAGTTGCTCCGCAGCGCGGCTGACATTGCGCGTGTCTTCCATCGCGACCAGATAGGGGATCAGGTTCAGATCCAGGTTTGTCTCAGACATGCTCGGTGACCTGCGGTGCGGGTGGCGTATTTGATATGTAGATAGAGGTTAGCCCAACAATCTCATGTTTGGATAGTGAGATTGTCCGCTTCAGCCGGCCGACCGGCATAACAACCGGCATGGCACGCAGCGAGAACCTATGATTAAGGGGAATTCCCTGCCTTGACAACGTGCCCGAACGACAACCATAATCGCCTCAGCGTTCGCTAAACGAATCCATGTTCATATATCGAACAAATTTGGAGCGAGCAAACCATCGGCGCCTGCCCGCATCGCACCTGGCGAGCCGCCGCCGGCATCGGCCCGGAGACCGTCCCGCTCAAGCCCTGCCCTAAGGCAGCACGTCTGGCGGCACGCAGCGCCCTCAAGGAAATTCGACATGATCAACAAGATTTTCGAGTCACTTCAATCGGCGGTCGCCGACGTCAACGACGGCGCGACCGTCATGATCGGCGGCTTCGGCACGGCCGGCATGCCGTCCGAGTTGATCGACGCGCTCATCGAACAGGGCGCGCGCGAACTCACCATCGTCAACAACAATGCCGGTAACGGCGACATCGGGCTGGCTGCGCTGCTCAAAGCCAAGCGCGTGCGCAAGATCATCTGTTCGTTCCCGCGTCAAACCGATTCGTATGTGTTCGACGCGTTGTATCGCGCCGGAGAGATCGAACTCGAACTGGTGCCGCAGGGCAATCTGGCTGAGCGGATTCGCGCAGCGGGCGCGGGCATCGGCGGCTTCTTCACGCCGACCGGCTACGGCACCAAGCTGGCCGAAGGCAAGGAAACCCGTTTCATCGACGGCAGGCACTACGTGCTGGAGGCGCCGCTGCACGCGGACTTCGCGCTGATCAAGGCGTACAAGGGCGATCGCTGGGGCAATCTCACCTATCGCAAGACGGCGCGCAATTTTGGACCGATCATGGCAAGTGCGGCGAAAACCGCGATCGTGCAGGTGTCGCAAGTCGTGCCGCTCGGCGCGCTCGATCCGGAAAACATCGTGACGCCCGGCATTTTCGTGCAGCGCGTGATCGAAGTGCCGCAAGCCGCACACGCCCCGCTGCCCAATCCTCACGACGCTGCCGCCTGATTCGGAGACCGACATGAAAAAACTGACCCGCGATGAAATGGCCAGGCGCGTTGCGCTGGATATCCCCGAAGGCGCCTACGTGAACCTCGGTATCGGTGTGCCGACGCTGGTGGCCAACCACCTCGCCGCCGACAAGGAAATCTTCCTGCACAGCGAGAACGGCCTGCTCGGCATGGGCCCGGCGCCCGCCAAAGGCGAGGAAGACGACGAACTGATCAACGCCGGCAAGCAGCACGTCACGCTGCTCACGGGCGGCGCGTACTTCCACCACGCCGATTCGTTCGCGATGATGCGCGGCGGCCATCTGGACTTCTGCGTGCTCGGCGCCTTCCAGGTGTCGGCCACGGGCGATCTGGCAAACTGGCATACCGGCGCACCCGACGCGATTCCGGCAGTTGGCGGCGCGATGGATCTGGCGATCGGCGCGAAGCAGGTCTACGTGATGATGGAACACCTGACCAAGCAGGGCGAGAGCAAAATCGCCGCCGAATGCACGTACCCGGTGACGGGCGTAGGATGCGTCAACCGCATCTATACTGACCTGGCGATGATCGATGTGACCGATCAGGGCCTCGTGGTGCGCGAGATTTTCTCGGACATCGATTTCGACGCATTGCACAAGCTGACCGGCGTGCCGCTGATCGACGGCACGCAAGCGGCGCGCGCGGCTTAACCAGCCCGCAAGGCGCGGCGCAGGCGCCGGCTAGCGTGCCGGCGTCGCGCGGCGCAAACTTCACTTCCGATACCCTCGATCATCGACGTCATCATGCTCGAATCCAGCGCCCGTCTGACCGGCCTTCTTTGCGGCACGCAGCCGATGAACGACATCTGGGCGCCGCGTGCCACGCTGCAACGGATGCTCGACGTGGAAGCGGCGCTCGCGCGCGCTTCGGCCGAGCATCGCGTGATTCCGCGGACGGCGGTCGCCGCGATCGAAGCGGCGTGTCAGGCCGACCAGCTCGATGCCGACGCGCTCGCACGCGACGCCGCGCTCGGCGGCAATCTCGCGATTCCGCTCGTCAAGCAACTCACCGCGCGCGTCAAGGCGGCCGACGCCGAAGCGTCGAAATACGTGCATTGGGGCGCCACGAGCCAGGACATCATCGACACGGCGACGGTGCTGCAATTGCGCGACAGCTTCGATCTGCTCGACAGCAGCCTGCAATCCACCTGCGACACCGTGGCAAAGCTCGCGGCCACGCATCGCGCTACACCGATGATCGGCCGCACCTGGTTGCAGCAGGCGCTGCCCATCACGCTCGGCCTGAAATTCGCGCAGTGGCTCGACGCGCTGCTGCGTCATCGCGAGCGGCTCGATGCGCTGCGCGCTCGCGTGCTGGTGCTGCAATTCGGCGGCGCGGCGGGCACGCTGGCGAGCCTGCGCGATGCCGCGCCGCAGGTCACGCAGTCGCTCGCAAAAGAACTCGGCCTCGCCGTGCCGACGCTGCCATGGCATACGCAGCGCGATCGCATTGCCGAAACGGCGTCGCTGTTCGGCATGCTGATCGGCACCTTCGGCAAGATCGCGCGCGACATCTCACTGCAGATGCAAACCGAAATCGACGAACTGGCCGAACCGGCAGCGGCCGGCAAGGGTGGTTCGTCGACCATGCCGCACAAGCGCAATCCGGTCGGCTGCGCGGCGGTACTGACGGCTGCCACGCGTGCGCCGGGGCTTGTCGCCACGGTGTTCGCGGGCATGGTGCAGGAACACGAACGCGCGCTCGGCGGCTGGCAAGCCGAGTGGGATGCGCTGCCGGACCTCGCGCGCCTTGCGGGCGGCGCGCTTGCCAACATTGAACAGATCGCCGCGGGACTGAACGTGAACGTGCCGCGCCTCGCCGCCAATCTCGACGTCACGCATGGCCTGATTCTCGGCGAAGCGGTGATGCTCGCGCTCGGCGACAGCATCGGCCGGCTCGATGCGCATCATCTGGTGGAGCGCGCGTCGAAAGCCGCGATCCGCGACGGCCAGACGCTGTTCGACGTGCTTGCCGCGGACCCGGCCGTTACCGCACATCTTCCGCTCGAGCGCCTGAAGCAACTGCTCGATCCGGCTCAATACGTCGGCCAGGCGCACGCATATGTGGACGCCGCGCTGGCACTTCACACCACGCGCTCGCAGCGCGACCATTCCAGGGAGTAACCGGCATGCCTTACGCCGCAGTCAACGGCACCGAGCTTCATTACCGAATCGACGGCGACCGTCACGGCAACGCGCCGTGGATCGTGTTGTCGAATTCGCTCGGCACGGATCTGTCCATGTGGACGCCGCAAGTCACGGCGCTATCGAAACATTTTCGCGTGCTGCGCTACGACACGCGCGGCCATGGCCACTCGGAAGCGCCAAAAGGCCCGTACACCATCGAACAACTGACCGGCGACGTGCTCGGCCTGATGGACACGCTGAAGATCACCCGAGCGCATTTCTGCGGAATTTCCATGGGCGGTCTGACTGGCGTTGCACTGGCCGCGCGTCATGGCAACCGTTTCGAGCGAGTCGTGCTGTGCAACACGGCGGCGCGTATCGGTTCGCCGGAAGTGTGGGTGCCGCGCGCCGCGAAAGCACGCACCGAAGGCATGCCCGCGCTGGCCGCCGCCGTCCTGCCGCGCTGGTTCACGGCTGACTATATCGAGCGTGAGCCGGTGGTGCTGGCCATGATCCGCGACGTCTTCGTGCATACCGACAAGGAAGGCTACGCCTCGAACTGCGACGCCATCGACGCCGCCGACCTGCGTCCCGAAGCGCCGGGCATCAAGGTGCCGGCGCTGGTGATCAGCGGCACGCACGATCTCGCCGCGACACCGGCGCAAGGCCGCGAACTGGCACAGGCAATTCCTGGCGCGCGTTATGTGGAACTGGACGCCTCGCACATTTCCAACATCGAGAAAGCCGACGCTTTCACGAAGACTGTGATCGATTTCCTGACGGAGCAGAAATGAACGACGAAGATCGCTATGAAGCCGGACTCGGTGTGCGCCGCGCGGTGTTGGGCAGTGCGCACGTCGACCGGTCGCTTGCGAACCGTACTGAGTTGACGGAAGAGTTTCAGAATTTCATCACGCGCTATGCATGGGGTGAAATCTGGACGCGAGATGGCTTGCCGCGTCATACGCGCAGCCTGCTGACCATCGCCATGATGGTCGCGCTCAATCGCAGCGAAGAACTCGCACTGCATCTGCGCGCCGCGAAGAACAACGGCGTGACGCGTGAGCAGATCAAGGAAGTGCTGCTGCAAACCGCGATCTATTGTGGCGTGCCGGCGGCGAATTCGGCGTTTCACCTTGCGGATAAGCTGTTCCGCGAAGATGACGCGGCGGCGCAGCCCTAAGCCACGCTGTCCAGGATGACGAAACGCGCGCCGCCAACCCGGCGCGCGTTTTTTTATGCGGCGCCGCGCTCGTGTTCGCGTTTGCTTTCACGCCGGTCCAGCGCCGCCGCCGTCCCCGCCACCGGCAAACCCGACCGCACCGCGCGCAACACCGTATCCTTGATCACCTCGCGCCAATGCGCGAGCGCCGCCTTGTCCATCATCGGCTCGCCGAGAAACGCGCCCAACGTGTACTGATTGGCGTTATAAAAATAGCCGAGCGATGCGATCATCAGATACACGTCGCGCGCTTTGACGTCGGCGCGAAACACCTGTTGCGCGTGGCCCGCGTCCAGTAATTTTTGCACCACCGAAATCGCGTAGCCGGAAATCTCCTTCAGCTTCGACGATTTCTTCGCGTGCTTGCCCTGGTGCAGATTCTCGCTTGAGAGAAGCGTGACGAACTCGGGGTGATCGAGGTAATACTGCCAGACGAATTCGACCATCTGTTCGAGTCCATGCACCGGATCGGCCAAGTCGAGATCGAGCTTGCTTTCCGCCTCGTTGAATTGCGTGTAGATCGTCTCCAGAACTTCGACGAACAACTGTTCCTTGCTGCCGAAGTAGTAGTAGATCATGCGATCGTGCGAGCGCGCCGCCTTCGAAATACTCTCCACGCGCCCGCTCGCATAGCCCTGCTTGGCAAAGACCTTGATGGCCGCTTTGAGAAGTTTGGCGCGCGTGTCCTGCGCCTGTTTCGCACGGATGCCGGTAGCGCCCGGCTTGCGGGCGGCGGTGGGACTCATGGCGGTCTCGGATCTCTTGTTAGCGTCGGGGTGAACGGCATGCGCCGCGGCCGGCGAGGCCCAGGCGCGCCTTCATCATACAACCCGCACGGACTGCCGCGGCATGCGCTGCGCGATGATTCACTTCGGCGTAGATTGAAGTGTGACTCGCGCGTCGATAAAGCGGCAATGTGGCATTGCACCAATCACGCGCACGCCGGTAAATACGTTGCGCAGACTAAATTGATCGAGTAGATTTCTAACGAGTTTGGTGTAGCGGATACTACACGAAAGGTGAGTGGCCGCAACATGAAAATCGGCAGATCACGCGAAAGTGCCTGAAAACAGGCACTATTCGTCAGCCGGAGCGGGACCGATTGTAATGTCGTCGTATGGGAACCCCACCATGACAGAACATACGAAGGTCGATTTCGGTGCGGACAGCGTCGACGGCGAAACCGCCTCGACGCCGGGTCCCACCGTGCTCGAGAAGGCGGCGCCGCGTAGTGAGCGGATGGCGTCGAACAAGATCGAATGCAATGCCTGCCCGGTGCTGTGCCAGATATCCGAAGGGCGCACCGGCGCGTGCGATCGTTATGCGAATGCGGACGGGCGGCTGATTCGTGTCGATCCAGTGGTGTTCCTGTCGCGCGCGCCTTCAACTCCGACGCCCGAAGCGAACGCCGCGATCGAATTTGGCGCATCTCCTGAAGTACAGGACCCCGCTGCCGAACAGGCATTGTTCGTGACCGGCGTCGGCGCTTCCTCCACCTATCCCGACTACAAGCCCGCGCCTTTCATCGTGGCCTCGAAGCTCGACGACGTCGACATGATCACTGTCGTCACGGAAGGCATCTTCAGCTATTGCAGTTTCAAGGTGAAGATCGACACCGACCGCTTCCTCGGGCCGGAGCAATCGAACGTGCGTTGTCACGGCGAGATCGTCGGCCATGTGACGACAGCCGAATACGGCTCGCAGATGCTGAGTCTCGGCGGCGTGCATCATCTGACCGGCGGCAGCAAGAAAGAAGGTCGCGTGACGTGCGACATGATGCTCGCGCTCGGCAACAAGGAAGCGGTGGAGTTGAGCATCGACGGCGGCGCGAGTCTGGTGATTCGCGCGGGCGCGGCGCCGATCGTCGACGGCGTCGAGGAGCAGCGCATGCGCGTGGGCTGCGGGTCGGCCACCATCGGCATCTTTGCGAAGCAATGGTTCGGTCACGCGGACGAAGTAGTGGTCGTCGACGATCACATTACCGGCGTGCTCACCGAGCATCAGGCCGGGCGCTGCCTCGGCATGACACGCTCGGGTGTGAAGATTCGCGGACGCAAGTCGACGCCGGGCCGTTATTTCCAGGTGGCGAATCCGGGAACCGGCTGGGGCGGCACCGACATTCAGGACCCGCTCGCGATTGTCGAGGGCTTCGACCCCGCCGTCGCCAAGCCCGGCATGCGCTTGTTGATGGTGTCGACCACCGGCGAACACGCGCAGTGGTACGAACTGGATCACGATCTCGTGCCGCGCATCACAACGATGCCGGATGCGGTGCGCCGCACGGTCGAGCGGATTGGCGAGAACTGCGAACCGTCGCTCGCCACGGTGCTGTTTCTCGGCGGCGCGGGCGGCAGCCTGCGAGCGGGCGCCACGGAGAATCCGGTGCTGCTCACGCGCGCGATCAAACAGAAGCTGGTCAACGTGACTTGCGGCGGCGCGCCGGCCTATGTGTGGCCGGGCGGCGGGATCACGGTCATGGTCGATGTCTCGCGCATGCCCGACCGTTCGTTCGGCACGGTGCCGACGCCCGCGATCGTCGCGCCGATCGAATTCACCATGACGTACGACGCGTATCGCGATCTCGGCGGTCATCTCGACGCGGTGCGGTCATTGGAGAGCGTGCTGGCGAACGGACCGGAGCATACGGAAGGCGCGCCGCTCGCCCGCCGTACGTTGGCGCGCAATCCCGACAATCCGTGGCCGCCCGCCATGCCGCCGATGCTCGGCTGACACGCGAAGAGCGCCACTGCAACTCACGAAAAAACGAACGCAACGGACACGATGAACCCCACCCGCACCCGACTCGATGCGACCCGCTGGCACTGGCAGCACGGGCCGATCGATCTGATCCTCAACGCCGACGGCACGCCCCAGGCGGTGCAGGCCGCGTATGAGGCGTGCTGGGCGCGCTTTGTCGATGTGTTGCCGGAGTTGGTCGGTGAACTGAAGCGGCTTCGTCAACCCGTGCCGGCCGAAGCCGCGTTGAACGACACTGAATTGCAAGGCCCGGTTGCCCGCCGTATGTGGTTGGCCTGTCATCCGCACCGCGCGCGCTACATCACGCCGATGGCCGCGGTTGCGGGCAGCGTCGCCGACGAACTGATCACCGCGTTCGCACGCAAAGGCATCTCGCGCGCCTTCATCAACAACGGCGGCGACATCGCGCTGTATCTGACCGAAGGGCGGCAATACCGCGTCGGCGTGTTCGCGGACCTGGCGTCGTTCTCAACCGTGCGGCTATCGCGCGATCAGGCGCTCGACGCCAATCTGACGCTCGATGCCAGTCTGCCGGTTCGTGGCATTGCGACGAGCGGCTGGCGTGGCCGCAGCTTCAGCCTCGGCATTGCCGACAGCGTCACCGTGCTCGCGCGCAACGCCGCCGCCGCCGACGCCGCCGCGACGATGATCGCCAACGCCGTCGATCTGGATCATGCCGGTATTCTGCGGCGTCCGGCTTCGTCGTTGAAAGACGATAGTGACCTTGGCGATATGCTCGTCACCGTCGACGTGCCGTCCTTGCCGCAGCCACTGATCGATTTCGCGCTGGCGCGTGGTGTCGAAGCCGCGCAGCGTCTGCTCGAACAAGGCTTGATCGAAGGCGCCGCGCTATTCCTGCAAGGACGAGTGCGGGTCGCCGGCATTCGTGACACAAGCGGTCTGCTCTCGCAGAGCGCGCAAACTAGAACGGAGGCTCCGTGTTCGAAATACGCCGCGTGCTGACGCACGTCGAAGATATCTTCCACGAGTTCGGCCCCGCGCCAACGCAGCCGCTCAGACGCGGCGCGATTGCCGCGGTGATGACGAACCCGTTCGCCGGCCGCTACGAAGCGAAAATCGAGCACGCGATGGAGGCGCTCAAGCCCATCGGCTTCGATATGGCGCAACGGCTGCTGGCGGCGATGGCGGTGCCGCATACGTCGATCGAAAGTTACGGTAAAGGCGCGATTGTCGGCGCGCGCGGCGAACTGGAACACGGTGCGCTATGGCATGTGCCCGGCGGCTACGCGATGCGTGAGTTGCTGGAGAAGAATGGGGTGCCCACCAACGCCATTGTGCCGTCCACCAAGAAGGTCGGCGCGCCGTCCACCGCGCTCGATGTGCCGCTCACGCACGTCAACGCGAGCTACGTGCGCAGCCATTTCGACGCGATCGAAGTGCGCGTGCCCGGCGCGCCCGCCGCGGACGAGCTGGTCTATATCCTCGTGATGAGCACCGGGCAGCGCGTGCATGCGCGCGTCGGCGGCCTCGCGAAAGAGGCGATCGTGGGCAAGGACGGTTTGCGCTGAGCAGCGCCCGATTGGCGCATCGCGCTGAAGCATGGAAACGAAGCAGAGCAGGCATCGAAACTCGGAGAGCGAAATGGCAATCAAGCTTCGCAAGCTGGTCGTGCAGGTGGATGAAACACGCATTGAAATGGGCCAGGCGGTCGAGCCGCCGGCGCGCCGCGCGGTCGCGATCGCGGTGATCGACAATCCGTATGCCGGCCGCTACGAGGCCAAACTCGACGCGCTGATCGAAGCCGGCGAAGAGTTGGGCGCGCTGCTCGGCAACAAGTGTGTTCAAGCGCTGGGCATCGCGCCGGGCGAGGCGCAAAGCTATGGCAAGGCCGCCATCGTCGGCGAGGCGGGCGAACTGGAACATGCCGCGGCGATCCTGCATCCCAAGCTCGGCGCGCCGCTGCGGGTGGCGGTCGGGAAGGGCGCGGCGCTGGTGCCGTCGGCGAAGAAAATGGGCACGCTCGGCACCGCGATCGACGTGCCGCTCGGCCATAAAGACGCCGCGTTCGTGCGCAGTCATTTCGACGCGATCGAAGCGCGCGTGTCGGACGCGCCGCGCGCGAACGAGATCGTGGTGGCCGTCGCGGTGACGGCGTCCGGGCGGCCGCTGCCGCGCATTGGCGGCTTGCAGGTGAGTGAGATCAAAGGCGAAGACGGTTTGCGCTGAGTTTTGTATGCAGCGATTTCGCCGGCGCTCCAAAGGACCTAAGGGACTTTCTTCGGGGCGTATTGTATTGTCCTGCCGTTGACGCGTGCGCGCATGGTGCCGCACGCGCTGCAATGTCTGCCGATCGCGTTGAATGCGCCCAAGCCGCGCATGCGCCGTTCAGCACACTGCCAAGGGTCGTGATGCTTTCGAATTTGCTGGTACAGCTGGTCAACGGACTCGCCGACGCGTCGACGCTGTTTCTCGTCGCCGCCGGCTTGTCGTTGATCTTCGGCGTGACGCGCATCGTCAACTTTGCGCACGGCTCGTTCTATATGTTCGGCATCTATGTCGCGTACAGCATAGCGAGCCGTTTTGGACACACGGCGGGCGGCTTCTGGCTGTCGGTGCTGGCGGCGGCGCTGGTGGTCGCGGTGCTGGGCGCGCTGGTCGAGATGATCGTTCTGCGGCGCATCTATCAGGCGCCCGAGCTGTTTCATCTGCTTGCCACGTTTGCGCTGGTGCTGATCTTTCGCGATGCCGCGCTGTGGCTGTGGGGTCCGGAAGACCTGTTCGGACCGCGTGCGCCGCATCTGGCGGGCGCGGTCGATTTCCTCGGCCATCCGCTGCCCACCTATGACATCGCGCTGATCGTGATCGGGCCGGTGGTGTTGCTGCTGCTTTGGTACGCGCTGACACGCACGCGCTGGGGCACGCTGGTGCGCGCCGCGACGCAGGATCGTGAAATGCTCGGCGCGCTCGGCATCAATCAGGCGTGGCTGTTTACCGGTGTGTTTTTCGTCGGCGCGTTTCTCGCCGGCCTGGGCGGCGCGCTGCAAGGGCCGCGCATGTCGGCGAATCTGTCGCTGGATCTGGAGACGATCGGCAACGCGTTCGTCGTGGTGGTGGTCGGCGGCATGGGGTCGATTCCGGGTGCGTTCATCGCCGCGCTGATCATCGCGGAGATCAAGGCGCTGTGCATCGGCATCGGCCATGTGACGATCTTCGGCGTCGGTCTGTCGTTGAGCCGGTTTACGCTCGTCGCCGAGTTTGTCGTCATGGCGGTCGTGCTGGTGGTGCGGCCCTGGGGTTTGCTCGGCCGCGCGAGCGCCGCCGTGCGTGGCATGGCCGCGCCGGAAACGCCTTTGCGTCCAGCGGGCAAGCGCCTCAAGTGGCTGGCCGCCATTGCGTTGCTGATGCTCGTGCTTGCGCCGCTTGCGGCCAACGCGTTTCCATACATGCCGGTGTTGCTTGTCGAGATCCTGATCGTCGTGCTGTTCGCCACGAGTCTGCATTTCATCATGGGACCGGGCGGTATGCATTCGTTCGGCCACGCCGCGTACTTCGGACTGGGCGCATACGGCGCCGCGCTGTTCCTCAAAGTGCTGAATCTGCCGATGGAAGCCGCCCTGCTGCTCGGACCGCTATTGGCGGTGGCCGGCGCGCTGGTGTTCGGCTGGTTCTGCGTGCGGCTCTCCGGCGTCTATCTCGCTATGCTGACGCTCGCGTTCGCGCAGATCGTCTGGTCGGTCGTGTTTCAGTGGGACGACGTGACGGGCGGCAGCAACGGCATTCTCGGTTTGTGGCCGTCGAACTGGTTGTCTTCGCCGGTGGCCTTTTATTACGTGACGCTCGTCTGCGCCGTGGTCGGCGTGTGGCTATTGCGCAAGATGCTGTTCTCGCCGCTGGGTTACGCCATGCGCGCCTCGCGCGATTCCGTGCTGCGCGCCGAAGCGATCGGCATCGACGTGAAGCGCGTGCAATGGGCCGCGTTCGTGATCGCATCGCTGTTCTGCGGGCTCGCCGGATCGCTCTATGCGTTCTCCAAAGGTACGATCTCACCGGAGGTGATCAGCGTGAGCCGTTCCGTGGATGGCCTCGTGATGGTGCTGCTCGGCGGCTTGCAGACCCTCACCGGGCCGATTGTGGGCGCGGCGGTTTTCACGTGGCTGCAGGACACCGTCGCGCGGCAAACCGACTATTGGCAGGCGCTGCTAGGCTTCGCGATCCTGCTGCTGGTGATCGCGTTTCCGCAGGGGATCGTCGGTTTCATTCGCGAGCGTTTTGGCGACGACAGCGTTGAACCGGCGGACAAGAGCGCGGTGTCGCCTTCTCGACGTACTGCAATCAAGGAGGGGCTATGAGCTTGCTGCGCGTCAGCGGTCTCTCCAAATCGTTCGGCGGCCTCAAGGCGGTCGACGATGTCTCGTTCGATCTCGAAGCCGGTCAATTGCTGGCCTTGCTCGGACCGAACGGCGCGGGCAAGTCGACCTGTTTCAACATGGTCAACGGACAGTTGCCGCCTTCGTCCGGATCGATTCGTCTCGACGGTCACGAACTGGTCGGCATGCGTCCCCGCGACATCTGGCGTCTGGGCGTGGGCCGCACGTTTCAGATCGCCGCGACCTTCAATTCCATGACCGTGATCGAGAACGTGCAGATGGCGTTGGTCTCGCGCGAGCGCAAAACTTTCGGCCTGTGGAAATCCGCGGGGTCGCGCTACGCCGATGAAGCCCTCGCGCTGCTCGAACAGGTCGGCATGGCCGCGGATGCGAACCGCGCTTGCGGCGTGCTCGCTTATGGCGACGTGAAGCGCGTCGAACTCGCGATCGCGCTCGCCAATCGCCCGAAGCTGCTGCTGATGGATGAGCCCACCGCCGGCATGGCGCCGAAGGAGCGCAATGAATTGATGGCGCTGACCAAGCGTCTCGTCACCGAGCACAAGATCGGCGTGCTGTTTACCGAGCACAGCATGGACGTTGTATTCGCCTACGCCGATCGCCTGATCGTGCTTGCGCGCGGCAAGCTGATCGCCGAGGGCGACGCCGATACGATCCGCAACGACCCGCGCGTCCAGGAAGTCTATTTCGGCACCGGCAAGACCTTCCAGCCGCACGCGCCGCTGCACGAAACGGCGGGCGGGCATGGCGGCCAGCAAGGACAGGGAGCGCTGCAATGAGCGAGCCGATGCTGAAAGTCTCCGGCCTCAACGCGTTCTATGGTCGCGCGCATATTCTGTTCGACGTCGGCCTCGAAGTCGGACGCGGCGAAGTCGTGGCGCTGATGGGCCGCAACGGCGCCGGCAAATCGACCACGATGAAAGCGGTAATGGGTCTGCTGCCGCGCCGCCAGGGCGAAGTGAATTTTCGCGGGCAGAACATCACGGCGTTGCCGCCGTACAAGATCGCGCGCATGGGCATGGGCTTCGTGCCCGAGGATCGGCGCGTGTTCGCGGATCTGACCGTGATGGAAAACCTCGACACCGGCCGTCAGCCGCCGCGCGACGGTGCACCGCAATGGACGCCTGAAAAGCTGTTTCGCCTCTTTCCCAATCTCGGCGAAATGCCGCAACGTCCGGGCGGCCAGATGAGCGGCGGCGAGCAGCAGATGCTCACCGTGTCGCGCACGCTGATGGGCAATCCGTATCTGGTCCTGCTCGACGAACCGTCCGAAGGCGTGGCGCCCGTGATCGTCGAACAGATGGCGAACATGATTCTCGAACTCAAGCGCGAAGGGCTGTCGATTCTGTTGTCCGAACAGAACCTGCACTTCGCCGAGCTGGTCAGCGACCGCGCGTATGTGCTCGAAAAAGGGCAGATCCGTTTTAGCGGCACGATCGGCGAACTCGCACAGAACGAAACAGTGAGGCGCGCTTATCTGAGCGTGTGATTCCTTCCATCGGTGCGCGATGTGCACGCTGTGGCACTTCGTGAGCGCCTGGCAGTCGTTGCGAAAGGAGAGGCAGATGGCAGCAGAGACGTTGACAGGCTTGTCGGGCAAGGTCGCGGTGACCAATATCGGGCTGCTGTTATCCGGCGACATCGATCAGCCGATTCTCGACGCGGACACGCTCGTGATCGACGATGGCGTGATCGTCGCGGTCGGAAAGGAAAAGGACTGCGATCTCGAAGGCGCGCGCACGACGATCGATTGCAAACGCACGACGGTCGCGCCCGGATTGATCGACTCGCATGTGCATCCCGTGTTCGGCGACTGGACGCCGCGCCAGAATCAGATGGGCTGGATCGAATCGAACCTGAACGGCGGCGTCACCACGATGATTTCTGCCGGCGAAGTGCATTTGCCCGGCCGCCCGAAAGACGTGCTCGGCGTGAAGGCGCTCGCGATTACCGCGCAGCGTTCGTTCGAAGGCATGCGTGGCGCGGGTGTCGGCGGCGGCGTGAAGGTGATGGCGGGCGCGCCGGTGATCGAGAAAGGCATGGTCGAAGAGGACTTCAAGGAACTCTCGGAAGCGGGCGTCAAGTTGCTCGGCGAAGTCGGCCTTGGCAGCGTGAAGGGCGGCGAGGAAGCCGCGCAGATGGTCGCGTGGGCGCGCAAGTACGGCATTCAGAGCACGATTCACACGGGCGGTCCGTCGATTCCCGGCTCGGGTCTGATCGATCGCGACGTGGTGCTCGCCGCCGACGCGGACGTGATCGGCCACATCAACGGCGGACATACGTCGCTCTCCTACCGGCATGTTTGCGATCTGTGCGAGCAGTCGAGCCGCGCGCTGGAAATCGTTCACAACGGCAATGAACGGATCGCCTTGCTGACCGCGCGTCATGCGATCGAATTGAAGTGCCCGCACCGGATCATTCTCGGCACCGATAGTCCAGCGGGTTCCGGCGTGCAACCGCTCGGCATTTTGCGGATGATCGCGCTGATTTCGAGCCTCGCCGATGTGCCCGCGGAAATCGCCTTCTGCTTTGCAACGGGCAACACCGCGCGGCAACGCAATCTGCGCCAGGGGCTGATCGAAGTGGGCCGTCCCGCCGACCTCGTCTTCATGGACCGCGCGCAGCACACGGCGGCTGATACACTGCTCGAAAGCGTGCAACTCGGCGATATTCCGGGCGTGGGCATGGTGATGATCGACGGTCTGATCCGCTGCCGGCGCAGCCGCAACACGCCACCGGCCACCGAAGTGCCGGTGGTGCTGTGAACGCCTATCGTACGGCCGGCAAAACGAGGCCGGCACGAACATGAACCGCCCCGCGCCTCTTTCGCTGAAGGTGAATGGCGCGACGCATCTCGTCAGCGCCGCCGCCGACACGCCGCTGCTCTACCTGCTGCGCAACGACCTCGCGCTGAACGGTCCGAAATTCGGCTGCGGCCTGGGCGAATGCGGCGCGTGCACGGTTCTGCTCGATGGCATGCCGACGCGTGCCTGCGTCACCACCGCGAAGGTTGCATTGGGCCGCGAGATCACCACACTCGAAGGACTGGGCACGCGCGCCGCGCTGCATCCGGTGCAGCAGGCGTTCATCGAAGAACAGGCCGCGCAATGCGGCTATTGCCTGAACGGCATGATCATGACGGCCAAGGCGCTGCTCGATCGCGATCCGCATCCGAGTGTCGAGACGATCCGGCGCGAGCTGTCGCGCAATCTGTGCCGCTGCGGCACGCATGTCGAGATCGTGCGCGCGGTGCAGCGTGCCGCTGACTTGCTTGCCGCTCAAGCGGCGGCGCAATCAGCCGTGCACGAAGGAGTGCGCGCATGACCGGACCGGATTTCAGCGTCGATCGACGCAGCGCGCCGCCGTCGCGTCAGCAACTCTACGACGCGCACAGCGTGCTGATCGTCACGCGGCCGCCGCAAGCACCGGTGAAGCCGGCGATCGGTCAGCCGGGCTCGCGTTCATCGTTCGTGCCGACCGAGGCGGACATGTTCCTCGTGGTGCGCGACGACGGCAGCGTGGTCGCGTTCAACGGTCACGTCGATCTCGGCACGGGCATCGGTACGGCACTCGCGCAGATCGTCGCGGAAGAACTGGATGTGCCGTTGACGCGCGTGTCGATCGTGCTCGGCCATACGCGCGAAGCGCCGAATCAGGGGCCGACGATTGCCAGCGCGACGATTCAGATATCGGCGGTGCCGTTAAGGCACGCCGCGGCGCAGGCGCGCCAATTTCTGCTGGCGGAAGCGGCTGCGCGATTCAACGTGGGCGTCGAGCAACTCGATGTGCGTGATGGAGTTGTCTGTCGATCTGACGACAATACTGGAGCGCAAGGCATCGGCTACGGCGAACTGATCAGCGGAAAACGCGTCGAATTGCAGCTCGCCACCGACGCGCCGTTGAAGTCGCCGGACACGTACAGGATCGTCGGCAAGAGTGCGCCGCGCGTCGATATTCCCGCGAAGGCCACTGGCGAGTTGAGTTTCGTCCACGACGTACGTGTGCCGGGCATGTTGCATGGCCGCGTGGTGCGGCCGCCGTACGCCGGCGTCGCGCAGGGCGACTTCATGGGCAACAGTCTGCTGCACGTGGATGAAGACTCTGTTAGCGATTTGCCCGGCATCGTCAAAGTGGTGGTGATTCGCGATTTCGTCGGCATTGTGGCGGAGCGTGAGGAAGTCGCGCAGCAGGCGGTGAAGCGGCTTCGCGTGCAATGGAAGGCGGTCGACGGTTTGCCGTCGCTCGAAACCAGCGAGGAAGTGGAAGCGGCCTTGCGCGCGAATCCTGCGAAGCGGCGCGATCTGGTGATCGAAGGCGATGTGGATGCGGCGCTCGCGCAAGAATCGGCTCGCACGCTGGAACGCACCTACGTATGGCCGTTTCAGATGCATGCGTCGATTGGACCTTCCTGCGCGGTGGCCGACTATCGCGAGGGCGCGTTGAAGGTCTGGTCGGGTACGCAGAATCCGCATTCGCTGCGCGCCGATCTCGCGTTGCTGATGAGCATGGACGAAGCGCGCATCGAGATCGTGCGAATGGAAGCGGCGGGCTGCTACGGCCGCAATTGCGCGGACGATGTCGCCGCCGACGCCGCGCTCCTCTCGCGTGCCACCGGCAGCCCGGTGCGCGTGCAACTCTCGCGTGAAGACGAGCATGCGTGGGAGCCAAAAGGCGCCGCGCAGTTGATGGACGTGCGCGGCGCGTTGAATGCCGAGGGTGAACTGGCTGCGTACGACTTTGCGACGCGCTATCCGTCCAACGACGCGCCGACGCTGGCGCTGCTCCTGACCGGCACGATCTCCGCGCAGCCGCAAGTGTTCGAGATGGGCGACCGCACGGCCGTGCCGCCGTACGACTATCGCAGCATGCGGATCGTCTGCGACGACACGCCGCCGATCGTGCGGGCGTCGTGGTTGCGCGGGGTGTCGGCGTTGCCGAACACGTTCGCGCACGAGTCCTTTATCGACGAACTGGCGGCGCAAGCGGGCGTCGATCCGGTCGAGTTTCGCCTGAAGCATCTGACCGATCCACGCGCGACCGAACTCGTTAAAGCGGTGGCGGAAAAGGCCGGTTGGGAACCGCGCAACGCCGAGCGTAAAGATGAGGAAGGCGACATCGCGCGCGGACGCGGCATCGCTTACGCCCGCTACGTGCACAGCAAATTCCCCGGCTTCGGCGCGGCATGGTCAGCGTGGGTGGCCGACGTCGAAGTCAATCGCAAGAGCGGCGAACTTGCGGTGACGCGCGTGGTGGTCGGCCAGGATACCGGCACGATGGTGAATCCCGACGGCGTGCGTCACCAGATACATGGCAACGTGATCCAGGCGACCAGCCGTGCGCTGAAAGAGCGCGTGACGTTCGGCGAGAACGCGGTGACGAGCCAGGAGTGGGGCGCGTATCCGATCCTGACCTTCCGCGAAGTGCCGGTGATCGACGTGGTGATGATGCCGCGTCACGGCGAGCCGCCGATGGGCGCGGGCGAATCCGCGTCGCTGCCCGGCGCGGCGGCGATCGCCAATGCGCTTTTCGACGCCACGGGTGTGCGTTTTCGCCGGCCGCCATTCACGCCGGAAACGATCCGCACCGCACTCGCCGACGCGCAAGCCGAAGACAAGGCGGCGCGCAAGAAGAAGCGCTGGCGTCTGGGTTTTCTTGGCGCTTTCGCGGCGGGTGCAGCGGGTTGGCTCGGTGCGTTGTCGCTCGCGCCTCACGCTATTGCATCGATCACGCCGCCGCCCGCAAGCGCGTTCGCGCCGGATCTGGTGGCGCGCGGCAAACTGCTGGCATCGCTCGGCAATTGCGCGGTTTGCCATACGGCGCACAACGGCGTGCCGAACGCCGGCGGCAAGCCGCTCGATACGCCCTTCGGCACCGTCTACAGCACCAACATCACGCCGGACGGCCAGACCGGCATCGGCAACTGGTCGCTCGAAGCCTTCGTGCGGGCGATGCGGCAAGGCATCAGCCGCGATGGACATCGACTCTATCCGGCCTTCCCGTACACGTCGTTCCAGAACACCTCCGACGACGATCTGAAAGCGCTCTACGCCTACCTGATGGCGCAAACGCCGGTGCGCTCACGTCCACCGGAAACCAGGCTCGCGTATCCGTTCAGCGTGCGTCCGCTAATGGCCGCATGGAACGGTTTCTTTCTTGGACGCACGGCCTTCACCGCCAGCGCGACGCAAAGCGCGCAATGGAATCGCGGCGCGTATCTGGTGAACGGACTCGGTCATTGCAGCGCATGCCACACGCCGCGCAACGCATTCGGCGCCGAAAAAACCGGCGCGGCGTTCATGGGCGGCGGCATGGCGGACGGCTGGGAAGCGCCCGCCTTGTCGACGCTCTCGAACGCGCCCGTGCCCTGGAGCGAGGACGAACTTTTCCGCTATTTGCGCGACGGCCACGCGCCGCTACACGGCGTCGCGGCCGGGCCGATGGCGCCGGTCGTCGGCGATCTGGCGGCGCTGCCCGACAGTGATATCCGCGCGATGGCGACGTATCTCGCGTCGCTCAATCCGCTGGAACCGAACGCCGATCCCGCAGCGGTGGCGCGTCAGTATGAACAGGCCAGCGCGATTTCAGGCACGCCGGTGGGCCTCGGCGCGCGGCTCTTCGACGGCGCGTGTGCCGCCTGTCATCACACGGGCAGCGGGCCGCAGCTGTTCGGCGCGCATCCTTCGCTGGCGCTTAACACGAATCTGCACAGCACGACGCCTGATAACCTGATTCGCGTGATTCTCGACGGCATCGGCTCGCCTGCGCGACCCGAACTCGGTACGATGCCGGCGTACCGCGACAGTTTCAACGACGCCCAGGTCACCGAACTCGTGTCGTACCTGCGTCAGCAATTCGCCGGCGGCAAGCCGGCATGGCAGGACGTCGCGGCGAGCGTCGCCCGGATTCGCGCGACGCCGCGGGCCGACTGAATCGCGAGCCGCTCGAACGAGCGATAACAACGACCGCATTCCCGCAATTCTTTTGATAACGGAGAAACGCATGACCACGCGCGCAGGATGGATCTCTCGCCTGATGGTGCCGACAGTGCTCTCGCTCGCCGCCTTGAGCGCGAACGCACAGCAGACCATCAAGATCGGCGAGATCAACAGCTACAAGGCGCAGCCCGCCTTTCTCGGGCCTTACAAGAACGGCTGGAATCTCGCGCTCGAGCAGGTGAATGCCGCGGGCGGCGTGCTCGGCAAACAGCTCGAAGTGGTGTCGCGCGACGACAACGGCAACCCGGGCGACACGATCCGTGTTGCGCAGGAACTGATCGCGCGCGAGCAGGTGCAATTGCTGTTCGGCGGCTTCCTCTCGAACACCGGGCTCGCACTGACCGACTTCGCGAAGCAGAAGAAGATTTTCTTCCTCGCCGCTGAACCGTTGACCGACAAGATCGTGTGGGCCGACGGCAACAAATACACGTACCGTCTGCGGCCTTCCACGTATATGCAGGTGGCGATGCTGGTGCCGGAAGCGGTCAAGCTGAAGAAGAAGCGCTGGGCTCTGGTGTATCCGAACTACGAGTACGGGCAATCGGCGGTGGCGACCTTCAAGAAGCTGCTGACGGCGGCGCAGCCCGACGTGCAGTTCGTCGCCGAGCAGGCCACGCCGCTCGGCAACGTCGATGCGGGCGCGGTGACGCAGGCGATCGCCGACGCCAGGCCGGATGCGATTTTCAACGTGCTGTTCGGCGCCGACCTCGGCAAGTTCGTGCGTGAGGGCAATACGCGCGGGCTCTTCAAGGATCGCAGCGTGGTGTCGTTGCTGACGGGCGAGCCGGACTATCTCGATCCGCTGGGCGCTGAAGCGCCGACCGGCTGGATCGTCACGGGCTATCCGTGGTATTCGATCGATACGGCGGCCAACAAGAAATTCGTCGACGCGTACCAGGCCAAGTATCACGACTATCCACGGCTCGGCTCGGTGGTGGGCTATTCGGCGTTGATGTCGATTGCGGCCGGCATCAAGAAGGCGGGGTCGGTCGAGCCGGACAAGCTCGCCGCGGCGTTCAAGGGACTCGGCGTGGACACGCCGTTCGGGCCGGTCACCTATCGGGCGCAGGACAATCAGTCGACCATGGGCGCGTATGTCGGCGTGACGGGTTTGAAGGACGGCAAGGGCGTGATGACCTCGTACCGCTATATCGATGGCGCGAGCGTTCAGCCGTCGGATGCCGAGGTCAAGAAGCTGCGGCCTGCTGAATAAGGTGTTGATGCCTGCGGCGCACGCGTCGCCGCAGGCATGGGGAGACCAACGAACGTGGCCGCCGTATGGCAACGGAGGGCGACAATCGGAGAACTACTCCTCCGCGTCGTGCTCGATCACGAATCGTTTCAGATAAGCCAGCACGGCGGCTTCGACCGCGCGATGGTCCGCGGTGCTTTTGGAGCCCGCGTTCTCCTCGTCGCCGAACAGGGTGGAAGGCGCGTTGTGCACATCCACTTCCTGGCCTTCGCGAAAGACGCGAATCTCATGAACGTCTTCGGCGTACTCGGCGATCCAGTGCACGCCTTCGATATGCGCGCCGGCACGTACGGTAGGTATCTTCATGGACGTCTCCCGTCGGGCCGGACCACACGCCAACCCTTACCACCACCATACGCTGTACAGGAGTGTGGCGCGAGTCCCGTTGTTCGTTTTCCGAAGTTTTGCTGCGATGCAGCGCGTTTCTCGAATTTGCATCGGACATTCGCAGTAGACGACGCTTCCACCGGTATTCACTCGCGCAACGGCGCGCGGCACAGCCATTGCTGCATGACACAGGCCACAGTCAACCGGAGAACCGTCATGCCTGAAAAGAAAACTCTCGAGCGCGCTCACGCCGACAAACGCGCCGGTAAGGCATCGAGCACGCAAGCAGGTGAATTCGTCAAGGAACAGGTCGATAAGGTGCGGGCCGGCAAGCACGGCGTGCGCTCGGCGAAGCAGGCAATCGCGATCGGCCTTTCGGAAGCGCGCCGTGCGGGCGTCGCCGTGAAGTCGCCGAAGAAGGGCGCGGCAAGCGAGGCTACCCGCAAGAAAGCCGCGACGGACAACGCCGCGGGCCAGCACAAGAGCGCCACGAAAAAGAGCACGGAATCGACAGCGAAGCGCTCACGCGCCGCCACCGATGCGTTGAAGCGTGAGGGTAGCGCGGGCGCGTCGCGCACGGCGCTGTCCAGGCAGACGAAGGCGGCCGCGGCCAAACGCCCGGCCGCCAGCCGTTCAGCGGCAGCGAAGAAGGCTGCGGCGACGAAGGGCGCTGCGGGCCGTTCGGCGGCAGCCAAGAAGGCGGCTCAAACACGGGCTTCGCGCACGCATCATTGAGCCGACGGCGCGCGGTCGAAAAAAAGGCGGCGCACGTTACGCGCGCCGCCTTCGTGCTGCTCTTTTGCAGGCGGGTTACTGTACCGTCGCCAGCACGTCGCCCACAGTCTTGAAGATGTGCGCGATCTGCTCTTCGTTGATGATGAGCGGCGGCGAGAACGCCAGGATGTCGCCCGTGAAGCGCACCAGCACGCCCGCTTCGAAGCATTTGACGAACGCTTCGTACGCCCGTGCACCCGGCGCGCCGTCGCGCGATTCGAGTTCCACGCCGGCGATCATGCCGAGGTTGCGCACGTCCTTCACGTGCTTCGCGCCGCGCAGCGAATGGGCGGCGGCCTCGAACGTCGGCGCGAGCGTCGCGGCGCGTTCGAACAGGCCTTCACGCTTGTAGAGGTCGAGCGTGGCGACCGCGGCTGCCGTTGCGGCCGGGTGCGCTGAATACGTGTACCCGTGGAACAGCTCGATCGCGCCTTGCGCGCCGCTATTCACGATGCTGTCGTGGATCGTGCGGCTGGCGGCCACCGCGCCCATCGGAATCGCGGCATTGTTGATGGCCTTCGCCATTGTGATCAGGTCCGGCGTCACGCCGAAGTATTCGCTGGCCGTGGCCTTGCCGACGCGGCCGAAACCGGTGATCACTTCGTCGAAAATCAGCAGGATGCCGTGCTTCGTGCAGATCTCGCGCAGCTTCTGCAGATAGCCTTGCGGCGGAATCAGCACGCCCGTCGAGCCGGCCACCGGTTCGACGATCACCGCGGCGATGGTGGACGCATCGTGCAGCGTGACGATGCGCTCGAGTTCCTCGGCGAGATGCGCACCCCAGGCCGGCTGACCTTTGGAGAACGCGTTGTGTTCGAGGTTGTGCGTGTGCGGCAGATGATCGACCGCCGGCAGCAGCGCGCCCGAAAAGGTCTTGCGGTTCGGTGCGATGCCGCCGACCGAGATGCCGCCAAAGCCCACGCCGTGATAGCCGCGCTCACGGCCGATCAGGCGCGTACGCTGTCCTTCGCCGCGCGAACGGTGGTACGCCAGCGCGATTTTCAAAGCGGTGTCGACCGATTCCGAACCGGAGTTCGTGAAGAAGATGCGATCGAGGCCCTCCGGCATGAGTTCCGCGACTTTCGTGGCCGCTTCGAAGGCGAGCGGATGACCCATCTGGAAGGTCGGCGCGAAGTCGAGCGTCGAGAGTTGCTGGGTGATCGCCGCGACGATTTCCTCGCGGCCGTGGCCGGCATTCACGCACCACAGACCCGCGCAACCGTCGAGCACTTCGCGTCCGTCGGTGCTGCGGTAGTACATGCCCTTGGCCGATTCCAGCAGGCGCGGCGCGGCCTTGAACTGACGGTTGGCGGTAAAGGGCATCCAGAAAGTCGACAGGTCGTCGATGACGGGGCGCGAAGTCATGAGTATCTCCTTGAATCGAAGTAGTCCCCCGCAAGGACCTCCTTCGGGGCATGGCGAAACTGTAGCGTTCGCGGTTTAATGGCGGCATAAACAGTTGACGCAGTGTGGCGCTAACTGTGTTGGTGGATTTGCGCCAACTGTGTCGATGCTTGTGGTGGCTAGTCGTCACGCTCGCCCGCGCCACATTGCGCACGTACTCATACGCTCAGCCGCCCTGCGCGGCCTGCTTTTTCGTCCTGACCATGATCGAACTACAACTCGAGCGCGACCGGCGCGCCGCTCCCACGCTCGTCGAGCAGGTGGTGCAAGGCTTCGCGCGCGCCATCGAGGGGCAATCGCTGCGCGCGGGCGCGCTGCTGCCGTCGGTGCGGCAACTGGCGCACAGCCACGACCTGAGCACCTTCACGGTCACGGAGGCCTACAACCGGCTGGTGTCGATGGGCCTTGTGGTCGCGCGGCGCGGTTCCGGCTATCGCGTGGCGGCGCGCTCGCAGTCCGCGCGGGTCGCCGCTACCGACTGGCAGCCGCCGAGCCTCACCGCGACCTGGCTGCTCTCCGACGTGTTCGCCGACCATTCGGTGCCGATCAAGGCGGGCGGCGGCTGGCTGCCGAACGAATGGATCAACGAGACCGGTTTGCAGCACGCGCTGCGGGCCATGAGCCGGGTGCCGGCGGCGCGCCTCGGCGACTACGGGCATCCGTACGGATTCGCGCCCTTGCGCGAACGGATCGCCGAGCAACTCGACCGGCGCGGCTTGCCCGCCGATGTGTCCAACGTCCTGCTTACGCAAGGCGCGACGCAAGGGCTGGATCTGATCGTGCGCACGCTGCTGCGCGCGGGCGACGCCGTGATCGTTGAAGATCCCGGCTATTGCAATCTGCTGCAGATTCTCAAGCTGGCCGGCCTGGTGGTGCATGGCGTGCCGCGCACGCCGGCGGGCGTCGATACGGACGTGCTCGAAGCGCTGGTCGCCGAGCACAAGCCGAAGGCGATCTTCGTCAACACGACGCTGCAGAATCCGACCGGCGCGACCTTCGGCATGTCGGCGGCGTTCCGCTTGCTGCAGATCGCCGAGCGTCAGCGCATGTGGGTAATCGAAGACGATGTGAGCCGCGAACTCGCGCCGTCGGGCGCGCCGCTGTTCGCGGCGATGGAGGGGTTGCAGCGCGTGCTGTACGTCGGCGGTTTTTCGAAGACGGTGACGCCGGGGCTGCGCTGCGGCTACGTGGTCGCCGAGCGCGCGGTGCTGCGCGAACTGGCGCGCACGAAGATGGCGGTGGGATTGACGTCGTCGGAGGCGATCGAGCGGATCGTCGACAAGGTGCTGCTGGAGGGGCGCTACGCGCGTCATGTGGAAGCCGTCAACGAGCGTCTCAAGCTCGCGCACGCGACCGTTGAAGAGCGGCTCGATTCGCTCGGTCTCGAACTGTTTCACCGGCCGCGCGCCGGGCTGTTCCTGTGGGCGCGCTTGCCGGTCGAAGCGCAGCGGGCCGGCGAAGTGGCGACAGCGGCGCTCAGCCACGGTATCTGGCTCGCGCCGGGCTCCTACTTCCGTCCCGACGATGCCCCGAGCGCCTGGTTCCGCTTCAACGCGCCGTATTCGACGGACGATGCGTTGTGGCGGTTCATCGAGCGGGTGGGGCAGGGGACGCTGTAGCCGGACCTCTTCACGCGCCCTGGCCGAGCAGCTTCAGCGCGATCGGATACAGCGACAGCACCAGCAGCAGCGCCATTGCCACATTGAAGACGCGCAGCCGCTTCGGGGCCGACAGCACTTGTCGCATGGCAGTGCCGAAACCCGCCCACAGACAGATGCACGGAAAGCCGATCACGTAGAAAATCACCGCCATGGCGATGGCGTTCATGCTGTAGCTCTCGCTGAGATGGATCGTGGTGGCCGCGGTCAGCACCATCATCCACGCCTTCGGATTGACCCATTGGAAGGCAATTGCTTCGTAGAACTTCATGGGCCGGCGCTCGCCTTTTTTTACCTTCAACTCGCCCGAGGTGCCGATCTTCCACGCGAGATAGAGCAGATAAGCGACGCTCGCGACCTCGAGCACCGTGTACAGCACGGGGAAATGCACGAAGGCTTCGCCCAGACCGATCCCGACCGACAGCATCAACAGCACGACACCGGCGCTGATGCCGGACAGATGCGGCAACGTGCGGCGAAACCCGAAGTTGACTCCCGAGGCCAGCAGCATCGTGTTGTTCGGACCGGGCGTGATGGTGGTGACGAGCGCGAACAGGATGCCGGCGGGCAGCGCGCTGAGACTGAGATAAGACATGGGGAGCTCCGGTGTCATCGAAGGGACATTGGAGCATTCTAGCGAGCGTTTCCAGTACAGCACCGGTACGGTTTGTGAGATGGTGTCCGGTACGGGGTGACGGTGGATTGCGTGCGTGCCGTGGGTGCGGACCGCGAGACGTTGGACCGCCGATAAAGATCACGACCTCGTCGCCCCCATCACGGAACCGGCAAGAGGCTTGCCGCTTTGGCGGCAAGCCAGGCTTCAGCCAATGAGATCGGCACCTGTCGTAAGGACAATCTTTCCAAAGTGTGTGCCGGAATCGATCAGCTCGTGAGCGCCACGAGCGTCGGCAAGCGCAAAGGTCTTGTAGACGACCGGCTTGACCTTGCCGCTCTCGATGTGCGGCCACACCTGCCGCTCCAGTTCGTCGATGATCGCCGCCTTGTCCGCGGATGTACGCGATCGCAATGTCGAGCCCATATGCGTCAGACGTTTCGTCAACATCGGCAAGACGTTGAGGTCCTTCGCCGGCCCCTTGATCACGCCCACCTGGAGGATCCGTCCGTCCATCGCCGCCGCGTCATAGTTTCTGGCCACGTAGTCGCCGGCAATGATGTCGAGGATCACGTCGACGCCTCTTCCATCGGTAAAACGCTTTGTTTCGGCGACGAAATCCTGCTCGCGGTAATCTATCGCGAGGTCTGCGCCCAACGCGAGGCTGGCCTCCCGATGCGCCGGCGAGCCAACTGTCGTGATGATTTTCGCAGCGCCGAACGCCTTCGCCAGCATGGTCGCCGTGGTACCGATACCTGACGCGCCGCCATGGATCAACACCGATTCGCCGGCAGCTAGCTTGCCGCGCTGGAACAGGTTCAGCCAAACCGTCATCAGCGTTTCAGGCATGGCACCGGCTTCCACCAACGTCAGGCCTTTGGGGATATGCATCGTGTTGCAGGCGTGCGCAACGGCATATTCCGCGTAGCCGCCGCCGGGAATCAATGCACACACCAGTTCACCGATCCGGAATTGCGACACGTCGGCGCCGACGGCAACCACTTGACCCGCCACTTCCAGGCCCGGAATGTCCGACGCGCCGGGGGGCGGATCATACAGCCCTTTGCGCTGGAAAACGTCTGGACCGTTCACGGCGGCCGCGTGGATGCGGATCAGAACCTGATCGGCGGCCGGCATCGGCACCGGGCGCGTAGTCGGCACGAGGACCTCCGGACCGCCGGGCTGTTTGATCTCAATGGCCGTCATGGACGACGGCACACGATAAGTTGAAGCAGACATGGATACCACTCCTTCTATAGATGAGGCTCGATTGATCCGGGCGGATCGTTGAACGAGGAACTCTTGCGTTCAGTATAGGCATCGACATTGATGAATAAGTGCAGCAATATTCACGACGTGGCATGCAAATTTGCATCAGGAGGGCCGCACGATGAACTGGGATGACGCACGAGTGTTTCTCGCGGTGGAGCGCGAAAAAACGCTCCGTGGAGCGGCCAGGACGCTCAATCTCGATCAGGCGACGGTCGGCAGACGGATTGCGGCACTGGAGCACGCGCTGCGTGCAACGCTCTTCCTGCGAACCTCCGAGGGTTACGCGTTGACCGCAGCAGGCGAGGCCGCGCTGAGATCAGCGGAGAAAATGGAGCACTCCGCGCACGAACTCGTCAGACGAACTCAAGGCACGGATACACGGCTGGCGGGGGACGTAAGAGTCACCAGCACCGACTCGATCGCGCTCGAATTCCTGCTTCCCGCCATTGAACGCCTGCATGCCGTGCATCCCGAAGTGCGCGTCCTGCTGGACACGTCGACGCGCATGCTGAATCTGGCAAAGCGTGAAGCGGATATCGCGGTCCGCTCAGTCAGGCCGGACAATCCCGATCTCGTGGCGCGGCGTCTGGTTCGCTGGCCCATGGCGCTCTTTGCTTCGAATGCTTATCTCGAGCAGCACGGCAAGCCCGCCGCTGGCTCCGCATTCGCGGGCCACGATCTTGTCGTCTATCAGGGAAACTGGACCGGTAATCGATCACCGACTCTTGCGGGCGAACCGATACACGCGGGGCGCATCGTATCGACCTTCAATTCCAGCCTCATGTTGCGTACCGCCGTGAAGGCCGGCATCGGCATCGGTGAGCTTCCGATACATCTGGCTGAACACGACGGCCTCGTGCAGATATGGCCGGAACCCGCACGTGGGGCGGTCTACGAAGTCTGGCTCGTCACGCATCAAGATCTTCGGCATACCGCGCGTATCGCGGCAATGATTGACGGCATCGTCGCCGCGTTCGAAGATCACACCACCCACACAAAATAGGCACGCACGACTGGCTGCACTTGCTGCTTGTTGCGTTACATCCCCGAGCGGCCGGTCTATGCCGATTTGGGGCTGTTCGACGCCTGCCGCGATCCTCAGGACTGTGAACATTTGGGCGTGTGCCGGCAGGCGTCAAGCAAGCCTGAATGGGAGTGCAGTAGCGATGGAAAGCATCGAGACTCTCGTGATCGGCGCGGGCCAGGCTGGCCTTGCCCTGAGCTGGCATCTGAGCCAGCGCCGCCGCGAACACCTGGTGCTCGAGCGAGCGCGCATCGCCGAGCGCTGGCACTCGCAGCGCTGGGATTCGCTGTACTTCCAGTTCCCGAACTGGAGCATCGAGCTGCCGGGCCACCCACCGTATGCAGGCGGTCCGCCCGACGCCTTCGCGCACCGCAGCGAGGTTTGGGGATTTCTCGAAAGCTACGCGGCAGCGATTCGCGCGCCGATACGTTACAACACGGAGGTCACGGCACTGCGTCGAACCGGTGCGCCACTGGCGAGATTCCGGCTGGTCACGCCGCAGGGCGAGCTGCGGGCGCGCAACGTGGTCGTGGCCACGGGCCCATATCAACGTGGGCGCGTCCCGCTTCTGCACCGGGGCCTGCCCTCCGGGGTCATGCAGATCCACTCCGGCGACTATCGCAATCCACACCAGCTGCCCGAAGGCGCCGTGCTCGTGATCGGCTCGCGCGCGTCGGGATGCCAGATCGCCGACGAACTGATCGAGGCTGGACGGCGCACCTACCTCAGTGTTGGCCGGCACCAACGCGCACCGCGGCGTTATCGGGGCCGCGATGCCTTATGGTGGCGTCGCGAGCTTGGCCTGCTCGACCAGACCGCTGCCGAGGTGCCCCCCGAACACCGCCTGCCTCCACCGTTGGTGACCGGGGTGCACGGCGGATACGACGTGGACCTGCGCCAGTCCGCCGCGCGTGGTTTGTCTCTTCTCGGGCATCTCCAGGACGTCAGTGATGGCCGGTTGCATTTCGGCGACGACCTGGAAGCCACTCTGCGCGGCGGCGATCGAAGCCTGGAAGAGTTCGTGACGAGGATCGACGCGCATGTCGCGCGAACTGGCGGCCTCGACGTTGAGCCAGCCCCCGAGAAGTCCTATGTCCCTGCCCGGACGATCGCTCATTCGCCGACGCTGCTCGATGCGCGCGCGGATCGAATTGGCAGCGTGATCTGGGCGACTGGCTACAGCTTCGACTTCGGTTGGATCGAGCTGCCCGAGGTGTTCGACTCGGCCGGCGCGCCAATCCACAGCCGCGGCATCACTGAAATACCGGGGTTGTACTTTCTTGGCCTGCCGTGGCTGCACAAACGCAAATCGAGTTTCCTCTTCGGCGTCGGGGAGGATGCCGCACATATTGCCGCGGCCATCTCGGACGAGACGATCTAACGATGGCCGGGTGATGCGTCGCCGCCGGGTGGGCCGGCGACGACGGTGCGCGAACGACCATCTACGCGTAAACCCGATTAGGGAATTTGCATAAAATTAAAATATTGACGTTAAATTAACGACGGACTACCTTTACCTCTAATGCGACGGAATACCCGGGGCGCAGCAATCGCGACGAGAGAGTTGCCATGTCACACACCCTGTTTCGACGTTTCCGAGGATTGGTCACTTGCGCCCTGACGGCGGCAGCACTAGTCATGTCAGCGCCCGTCTTTTCGGCTGGCGACACTCTGAGAGTGGCAACCGAGGGCACGTATCCGCCGTGGAGCTTCAAGGATGCGTCCGGCCAGCTTCAGGGCTTCGACGTGGACATTGCGAATGCCCTTTGCGCACAGATGAAGATGAAATGCCAAATCGTTGCGCAGGCATGGGACGGCATCATTCCCGGACTTCAGGCGAATCGATATGACGCAATCGTTGCGTCGATGTCGACGACGCCCGCACGACGCAAGCAGGTTCTGTTCACCAACAAGTACAAGGACACCACGTCCAGCTTTATCGCGGCAAAAGACAGTGGAATAAAGGACGTCTCGCCTGCGGGCCTGAAAGGCAAACGCATCGGCGTTCAACGCGGCGCATCCCAGCACCAGTGGCTGGTGGCCAACGGTTACGACAAGACGGCGTCACTCGTGCTGTATGACGACACCCGTCAGCCGGAACTGGACCTCGTCGCAGGTCGCGTGGACCTCATCATCGGTAACAAAGCGACGTTCTATTCCGACTTCTTCAAGCGACCTGACTCGAAGGACTTCGCCTTCATTGGACCTGAATTCAAAGGCGGCGTACTCGGAGATGGGAACGCAATCGCAGTTCGTCTCGACGACACTGAGCTCTGCAATCGTATTAACGCAGCGCTGGCCGCAATCATGGTGAACGGCACCTACGACCAGATCAGAAAGAAGTATTTCCCTTTCTCTCTGATGTAATGCGGGGACCAGCATGGCTAGCTTCACTCTGAATGGTTATGGCGGACTCATTCTGCTTGGGGCCCTGATGACTCTGCTGGTCGCACTCGCGGCCACAGCGATCGGCTCGGTAATCGGAATTCTGATGGCGGCCGCCAAACTGTCTCCTGTGCGGATTCTCAGGCAGTTCGCCGGCGTGTACACGACCACGATACGAGGCGTGCCGGACCTGCTGGTCATCTTCCTTGTGTACTACGGCGGCAGCGCCACCCTTTCTCATCTCCTGGCGCGGCCGATTGAAATCAATGCGTTCGGCGCGGGTGCCGTGTCGCTCGGGCTGGTGTTTGGCGCCTATGCAACGGAAATCTTCCGCGGCGCAATCCTGGAAGTTCCGCGCGGCCAATTTGAAGCCTCCGCGGCGCTGGGGTTGACGGGCGCCAGGAGCTTTGTCCACGTCATTGCACCTCAAGCGTGGCGCCTCGCGGTACCGGCTTTCGGGAACCAGTTGACTGTCCTGCTGAAAGAGACTGCGCTTGTCTCGCTGGTTGGCCTGGAAGACCTGATGCGACGAACAGGCTTCGCCGTCGAGGCGACAAATCGCCCCTTTTTCTTCTACCTTGTCGCCGGCGTGCTGTACTTTGTCCTCAGCTTCGCCCTGACAAACGTTTTTAGCACGGTGCGTCGCAAGACGTCGACCGCATTGGCGAGGTGAGGCATGTTTGACTTCTCTTTGCTCATTTCGAGTGTTCCGCGTCTGCTAGCGGCCTTGCCCGTCACGCTTGAGTTGTTCGTCGCCATCGTGGCCGTTGGTCTTATTGTGGGTGTGCCCACAGCGCTGGTGGGCTTGAGCTCGTCCAAGGTTCTCAGCGCTAGCGTCAAGTTTTATATCGGCGCATTCCGCGGCACGCCGGCTCTCGTGCAATTGTTCTTTATCTACTACGGATTCGGACAGTTCTCTTTTATTCGACACTCCGTAGTCTGGCCGCTCTTGCGCGACCCGTTTATCTGTGCGGTCATTGCCTTGGGGCTGAATTCGGGCGCGTACACGGCGCGCATTCTGATGGGGGCGCTGTCCGCCGTACCCAAGGGCATCGTGGAAGCTGCCGAGGCACTGGGATTGAGTCGGGTCTCCATACTCAGCCGCGTCAAAGCGCCGATTGCCATTCGTATTGCAATCCCCGCGTACGCGAACGAAACGATTCTGAACCTGAAGGCGACGTCTCTCGCATCGACGGTGACCATCATGGAATTGACGGGAACGTCCAAGCTGCTGGTTAGCGAGACGTATGCGCCCTATGAGATTTTCGTCGGCGCGGGAATGATCTATCTCGCGATGACGTTTTTCCTATCGCACGCGTTCCGGATTCTCGAGGTGAACATTGCACGCAGAACAGGCAAGGACGTCAACGCCGTCAACCCTCGACAGCCTGAACAACCCGCGATGCCGAAGTCTTCGGATTCTGGAGACGCTCACGCAGCCTGATCCTCTCACGACTCATTTTTATAGGTGCGCTCATGCGCCTGAGTCCCTCACGCCAAGTTAATGGAGAAACGCAAATTGCTTCGGTTTCTGACACTCGGACCAAGCGGTAGCAATCACGAGTTTGTGACTGCCCGATACATTCAACATCACGGCCTGGAAGGGCGAGCGTCGATGGCGCTGGTTTTGAGCTTTGACGAAGCAGCACGAATGGTGATTGACGGCGAGGCCGACTATATCGTTCAGGTTGCAGTACATCCTTCGACGGCTGACATTGTCGCGAAGTACCGCAAACAGCTTTTCGTCATCGACGCATTCGTCTCTTCCAGCAAAGACATGGCGGTAGTGACGCGTGTCGACGTCGACACACCCCGAACGCTCGCACTCCAGCCCGCCACGCGCGACTATGTCAACACAGATGGACTCACCCTCATTCCGGAGACGTCGACGGCATCGGTTGCGAATGGACTCCTCTCGGGCAAATACGAGAGCGGTCTGACGTACTCGTCCCTTGCCACCGAAAACCCCACCCGGTTCAGGATCGACGAGCGGATCGGCACAGTCGACGACCCCTGGATCGTCTATGGCAGCGAACGGCTGTCCGACGGGCAGGTTGTGGCCTGGAAGGAAAGCCCGGCGGCTCTGACATTCCACGCCCAGACACTCACGCGGCTCGACACCTGAACCGCACGAAACGCGCAGGATTTTCGCTATGAATACGATACCGAACAACGAACTCGCGATATCTATCAAGGGACTCTCAAAGAGTTTCGGCGAGTTCAATGCACTCAATTCTATTTCGCTAAATGTCCGGCGAGGTGAAAAGATTGTTCTGTGCGGTCCGTCCGGCTCCGGAAAATCGACACTGATTCGCTGCGTGAACCGACTTGAGAGGCATGATTCGGGAGACGTTCAGGTCGACGGAATCGAGCTCACCGACAATGTGAGACACGTACGCAGGGTACGCGCCGATGTCGGCATGGTGTTTCAGCATTTCAATCTGTTCCCGCACATGACCGTGCTGGAAAACTGCACATTGGCTCCCATGCATGTTCGTGGTCTGAAGCGGAAGGAGGCCGAAGTACGAGCGCTTGAAATGCTTGAACGCGTGCGCGTGGCGAGCCATTCCGGGAAATACCCCTCTCAGCTTTCTGGTGGCCAGCAGCAGCGGGTTGCTATCGCAAGAGCGCTTTGCATGTCGCCCACCATCATGCTTCTCGATGAACCGACGTCGGCGCTTGACCCGGAAATGGTGAGGGAGGTTCTCGACACGCTTACGCTACTCGCGCAAGACGGCATGACCATGCTTTGCGTCACCCACGAAATGGGATTTGCAAGAGCGGTGGCCGACCGCATTCTGTTCATGGACCAGGGAGAAATCGTGGAAGACAACGAGCCTGCTCGTTTCTTTGACGCGCCGAGGACTGAGCGAGCGAGACGATTCCTCAGCCAGATGATTCAGAAATGAATACGTCATGTTGACGAGGCGTCAACTCGAACTCCTCGATGGGGTAGAGGCGCTTCGCCCACAGTCAACATGTTCCACGGGTTTTCAGGAGTAAAGCATGGCCACAATCAGATTTGGCACCCTCGGTCCGTCCGGGACGAACCACGAGTATGTGACGCGTCGTTACATTGATTTCCACGGGCTTGAAGCTGAGATCAGGCTCTTCGATAATTTCGACGATGCGCTAGCTGCGTTCGACGCGGACGAAATTGACTATCTGATTCAGTGCGCGGTTCATCCGGATACCCCGCGAGTGATGGGCAGTAACTTCCGCGAGCGGTTCGTGGTCGACACTTTCATCTCGCCGAGTCAGACATTGGCGATTCTCACGCGCAGGGACGTGGGCAAGCCGGAAACTATCTCGCTCGTTTCCCCCGCAACCGATGACTACGCAGACCTCGGCTCGTATTCGCGGCTGATTCCGGCGGTTTCGATTCCGGTGGCTTTTGAACGACTGTTGAAGGGAGAATGCGATTCCGCGCTGGTCTATCGATACTATTTCGATTCGCAACCGGAAACGCTGAGAGTGGATGCCACTATCGGTTCACCCGATGACGCCTGGATTGTATACGGCCGGGAGCGCGTTGGAGCGGGAGAGATTGTCGCCAATCGGGAAAGCGCGGTGGCAAGGCAATTTGCAGAACTTCAGCAGTCGCGACGATAAGCCGTTACGTGCAATAAGCGCCGGTGCGTGAGGGTATGGTCTCTATTTGTTAGCTGTATTCGCGGATGTTGAAGAATACTGCGAGAAACTTGACAGGCACGCTTTCGATTTCTTCCGGACCATGCGCCGCATTCGGGTCGAACAGCAAGCTATCGCCGGGTTTCAGATCGTAGAGTCGATTGGCGTATCGGTATTTCATCTTGCCTTCCAGTACGTGAAGGAACTGAATACCCGTTGTCTGGTGGGTCGACCACGGCTGGGACTTTTCGTCGAGCGTAACGACATACGGCTCCACGGAAAGATTTCCTGACAATACGTGGCCAACGAGCCGATAAATGTGGCCGTACGACGAACCCTCCCTGTCGACAGTCACGCCTTGTCCAGCGGGTACGAACGAGCAGTCGTGGCGTTCACTCTGGTCGACGAAAAAGCGCGACACGGGTTTGCCTAGGGCATTGGCAAGCCGTGTGAGAGTTTCTATCGACGGTGTAGCCGTTCCTTTTTCGATTCTGGAGAGCATCGAATGGGAAATGCCGGCCATTTTCGCGAGGGTGCCCGAAGCAATTCCTGCTGACGTTCGGAAGGCATGAATCTGTGCAGCCAGAGCACGGGACACTTTTTCTACTGCGGGGTCCGGCTGCTTCTCTGCTACCTCGATGCCCGGAGAATCTTCAGCGGGCGGCTGACTCTGAGTTTTTGGCATGGTGCCTTCAGTGAAGGAGCAGTTCAAAGATGACGACTTGCTGTCATTATATGAGGCATTGTTGAGGATGAGTGTCAGGGCAACGGTTTTTTGGCTGCGCCACGCGCGATAGTAAGGAGATTGCCTCGATGCTGATTCGCCCTGTTGCACCGGCCGATGCACATTGCGTTGCGCACCTTGTGGAAGATCTTCTGGCGGAGCTTCACCATGGCGAACCTGAACCCGCGGACCGGGTGTCTATCGCTGAAGCCGTTCTGAGCCATACGAGTCGCAGCTTCGGATATCTGGCGCTAGAAGGTGAGAGTCCGGTGGGCGTCCTTCTCATGACAGAAGGAGTGGCAATATACGCGGGAGGGGCCTTCGGGCAGATTACTGAGTTATATGTCCGACCGGAATGCCGGTGTGGTGGATTAGCCGCGACGCTGGTCCGGGAAGCCGCGAGGTTCGGCAAGGAACGCGGATGGAAGCGACTCGACGTTGGCGCTCCTCGTCAGCCCCGTTGGGCCCGCACGCTTGCGTTCTACCTGTCCGTGGGTTTTGTCGAGGTTGGACCACGATTGCGCCTTGACTTGTGATGTTGTCCGTCAAGCAGATTGACCGCACCGAAACACGAACTTCGCCGAGGTAAAAAAATGAGCAAGATTGAGCGCCTGCGATTGCCCGAAAACGATGAAACGTTCGGCGGCAACAAGATTTTCGATCTTTTTCAGTATTCGCCTGCTGTGTCGGCGAACGGTCTGGTCTTCATTGCAGGGCAGGTCGGGTTGCGAGCGGACGGGAGCATTCCCGTGTCGGCTGAAGAGCAAATTGATTGGGCGTTCAGGCGTGCCGAAGTCATTCTTCGGCACCTCGGTCTCGACTTCACCGACCTCGTTGAACTGGTTTCGTATCACGTGGACGTGGCGTCACAACTCAATGATTTCCGGGCCGTCAAGGAGCGTTACATCCGTTCCGACTTCCCCGCATGGACGATTCTCGGGGTGGCGTCGCTGGCGCGTCCCGAGTTGCTAATCGAAATCAAGATGGTCGCGGCGCTGCGGAAATAACTCAATATCCGTTCGAATGCCGACGAGCAATACCGTGGCCCCTTTGAGGTTCTCGATAGGCCGCTCGCCGAACGCCGAACCGAACCGCCGCAATCAGAAACTGACGAACGCCTGCACGAGCCGGTTGAACGCGCCGGCGTTCGACACATTCATGCCGTGCGACGCGCTGGCGATGGTTTGCCGCTCCGCATAGTCGATCCATTCCGCGAGTTTTTCGACGTTGTTGCGGAACATGCGAGGGCTGCGCTGCCCGTCGATCAGCAACGTCCTGCATTTCACGTCGCGTGCCGTTTCACGGGAATAGGCGGGCAACGGATCGCGGAGCTGCTTGGGCAGCGTGCCCGCGTTGTCGATCGCCATGGTGCGGAACGCAAGCGGGCTCTTGCGCCATGAGCCGGGCACGCTCACCGAATCGACGAAAAGCTCCAGACCCGCGTCGATCTGCTGGCTCTCGATGAGTTCAGCGACGCGCGCACGCAGCACATTAGTCGTGGCCGGCAGTGTCGCGTCCGGCATCCCGTCGATCTGCAACGGACCGCCGGGGTCCGCGAGCGTCAGCGTTTTCACGAGCCGCGGATTTTCGCGCGCGACATGAAACGCCACGCAGCCGCCGCGCGAATGCCCAACGAGATGGACAGGCCCAAGGTCGATCGCCTCGATGAACTCGGCCAGCTCGGCGACATGCGTCTGCCAGCCGAACTCGCCCTGGATGCAGGCCTCGCTCGCCGGCCAGTAGTGGCTCAGGCTCACTGAGATGCAGCGGAAATGCTGGGAGAGCGCCGCGGTTTGCGCATTCCAGTAGCGATAGTCGCAAAGCGACCCGTGCACGAACACGAGCGGCTCGCCTTCTCCGCACTCGACGTACGGCACGCAGATGCCCGATGCGATGGTCGCAAACGACAGTTCGGGTACGGCAAGCACTGAGAGGTCGGTACGGGCGTTCATGGACTGGCTCCTTTGCGGCCACTATGCCCGATGTCGCTATTTTAGAAAAACGCGTAATATTGATCGAATCTATCTACTTTTCTGATACCAGCCAATTGAAAGCTCTCGACCTGGACGTGATGACCATGATCGTCGCCGTCGCGGACACCGGCAATATCAGCCGGGCGGCGGAAGTCGTGCATCGTTCGCAATCGGCGGTGAGCATGCAGATCAAGACGCTCGAGACCGCGCTCGGCAAGCCGCTTTTCGTGCGCAAGCCGAGAAGCGTGGTGCCGACGCAGGACGGCGAAGTCCTGCTGACCTACGCTCGCCGCATGCTCGCATTGCGCGACGAGGCGTGGGCGGCGGTGGTTCGGCCAGACGTCACCGGGCGCGTGAGCATCGGCGTGCCGGACGATTACGCGTCGTCGCTGCTGCCGCCGATCCTCAAGAAGTTTTCGGCGACCTACCCGAAGGTGGAGATTCAGGTTGTCGGTTTGCCGAGCGTCGCACTCGCGCCGATGGTGAAAGATGGTTCGGTCGACCTGGTGTGTGCGACGCGAGTCAAGGGCCTGTCGGGCGAGTTCATTCGTCTCGAGCCGATGGAATGGGCGGCGGCGCCGAGTGCCGATGAGATATGGCGCGAACGGCCGTTGCCGATTGCCGTGTTTTTGCCGGGCAGCGTGGCGCGCGAGAACGCGATTCGCAGCCTCGAGCGGGCCAGGATTGCCTACCGCACCTCGTATGAAAGTCCGAGTCTGCTGGGCCTGCTGTCGATGGCCGAAGCGGGCCTGGCAATCGTGCCGCTCGCGCGATGCGCGGTGCCGGCACACTTCACGCTCCTTGGGCGTGCGCACGGATTGCCCGAGATTCCCGCGCTCGAAATGGTGCTGGCGCGCAGCACGGCATCGAATCGTCCGCCGTGCGATTTTCTGGCGGAGAAGATCGTCTCCGAGTTGCGGCGCTAGTCTTTTCTTGCGATCGCTGTGCCGAATGCGGTCGGACGTCATCGCCGCGTTTTATGGATTGCTCGCGGCGCAACCCCGGTTGCAGATCGCGCGTGAAAGCGCAGTAAATGGGCCGGCCCTCGCAAGAGGGCCGGCACGTGCCCGCGATCAGCTCGGATCAGCGTACTTCAGCGTCCAGCTCAACGTGCGATTGCTGCCTGCCGTCAAGGCGAAAGGATGCGTCGTACAAGTGAAGTTCGAATGCAACTGCCCAATCGGCGTGGTGGACAGCGGATTGGTGACGCCGGCCGCCATCTCGAAGTTAGACAGCGCGCAACCGTCGAAACCCGTGGTGCCATAGCTGGTCGCATTGCTGTTCGCGTACTTGACCGAAAACCCATCGCTATTCGCCGTCGTGTTCTGGAAGTCCGCAAACGACGTGAAATCCGTCTCGACCGCAATGTTGCCGGTCAGCGTTGCGGAGCTCAGCGTATCGGACCGGGTCATCGTGCCATGAGCGAACGTCAACACCGTATGGACCTGCAAGTCGATGTCCGTGGCGTACGTTGCGTTCTTGACGGCTTGCCGGAATTTGGCCGTGTCGAACGACACCACAACCTGGCCGTTGTTTTCCTGGACACTCAGATTCTTGTAGTACGTGACCGGAATGTAGGTTTTGCCGTTATAGGTCACCTGCGGAATCAATAACGCGTAGCCCAGATCCGTTGTTCCGTAGATCAGCTTGTCGGAGAACGGGGTCGGGTAATACGGCGTGTACGAGTTGTAGTCGGGCGCCTGGCTCAAGTTGAGATTGATGACGCGCTTGCCGTCTCGCACTGTGACGAGCGCCGCGCTGTACGGATGAGCCGTATCGCCGGGCAAGTTGTACCAGGTCAACGTGTAATGCGCTCTTGCATCCAGCCACGCTTGCAGGTCAGTGTCGGACATGGGCGCCTTGCTGCCGAACCCCAGTTTGTCCCACCACGCATTCACGTACATGTACTGGTGCAGCAGGCTGAAATTCTCACCCATGACACGAGGTTTGCCGCGATACGTATCGGTGCCGCGGCCTTTCACCCACATATTCACTGACGGCGTGGGCAGTGTCGGGTCGTACCAGAACGTGTCGAAGCGGTAAGCCGCCTTGTAGATGAACGAGTAGGCGACCTGCATCTCCTGCGCGGAGAGTACGCCTGCGTTGGCCGCTGCCGTGAGGACTTCCATGAAGGCCGAATCGCCGTATGGGCCGATGGATCGGCCGTAGTTGAAACCCTGGCCGTCGGCATTGAGTTGCGGAAGAATCAGATCGACCGATTTGCGCAGATACGATTTCAGCTCCGGCGTCAGATTGGCCTCATTGCCCATTTCGAACGTTCGCTCGACCACTTCACCGATCAGGAGCGTGCTGTACCGGTCGAAGCGCGCCTGATCATGGTAAGTGGTGTGGGTATTCGAAGCTTCGTCGGAAAAGCCGCCGGAGGAATCGTTTCGAATGTGGTTGGTGAGCGTGTACAGAAGCGCATCGCGCGCGCCCATCGATGCCACGGTCGGATCGGTTTTCGACGAGAAGCCCGGATTGCTCCACCCGAGTTTTTGTCGCAAGCCCGCAATGCCGTAGGAAACCGCATAGTAGTTTTGAGCGGTATTGAGCGATGCGACGTCGATCGGCACGCCGGCGGCCGGGCATGTATTGGTCTTGCCGCTTGCATCCGCGCCGAACATGTCGCAGAAGGTCAGGCGATTTTGCAGCGTGGTCAGCATGGCGTCGCTGAAGACTTCATTGAGCATGCCGTGCGCTTTGAAATTGTTTAACGCAACCAGGTAGTAGTACTCGCCCCAGGATGTATTCGCATATGTGTAGTCGGTGCCGTGCATCTGCGTCATCATCGCGGTCGTAATTTTCTGGTACGTCGCGAGATAGTCCGCGTATTTCGGATCGCCTTTGGCTTTCATGTCGATCAGTATGTACGACAGGCCAAGTGCCAGCTTACCCGGCAGGAATTTATCCCCCGTGTTGGTATCCAGCACATGAACGGGGCTGCCGTCGCCAAGATCCATCACCACTTGCGTGAAATCAGGCGCTTTCTTGATCAGGTCGAAGAGCGCTCTCATCTGTCCCATCATGGTGATGGGAACGCCGGCACCCGACGGGACGCTCGTATCCGGCGCGCCGTAGACAATTCCGTGAAGAGAGACGGCTGCGCTTTGCGACGGATTGTTCGGGGGGGTGGCCGGATTGCCCGGGCTGTCGTTCATGCTGCCACCGCAAGCGGTGACGAGAAGAGCGGTGAGCGTGCTGAGCGCAAACGCAAACGAGGGTTTTCCTGGTGAAAGCATGTTGTCTCCAGTTTTATTTGATCGATGCCTGATTCACATTTTTAGTCATGTATTACTTGTCTTTTCTTCTCCTTCGATAAGTAAAAGCAAATGCATTTTCATGGGTCGCATTCCACGCCGTTCAAAGCGGGCGGAATCAGGGCGAGTTGTCCCGGCAGCCTCGCCGGCACTGGCAACTGATGTGGGTCTTGATAACGGCGTCAGGCTATAGTCATAAGTCGTCAGACAACAATAAACGAGCACGCCATCTATCAGACACCCGTACCCGTGCGGTCTCCGTTGCGCCGGAATTCGGCACTCATACGTCGACGTAAACGGCATATGTGCAGAATCAGGCAACAGTGAGGCACGCCGCGCAGAGCGTGGCAACGAACCAACCTAGCCGTGAAATATTTTGTAAGTGGTAGGAGATCATATCTCTGGCGAGATGGCAAGTGTCATTTGAAAAGTCTGAAAAGCGCGGCGTGGAGCTTGTCGCTGAAGCCAGCGCTGATAGTTGCCCGCAAAAGTTTTTTCGCGGCTTAACGCAATGGCGAAAATCGTCGGTTGAAGGCGAGGACCAATAGCGAGTCGAATTGGAATGTGCGTTGTTTCGGCAAACCGCGGGTTCGCTTCGAGATGTGGCGGACCGCCCGCAGTTCATTCACATTCGAGAACAATCCTCTCCACGGACGGCCCTTATTCTCAAACGCGCACCTTTCTAGACTGTCGTCACTGAATTACGAACAGGGCTGTTCGTAGCAGACCAAGCGAAGTGTGGAGAGTCATCATCATGAAGTCCCTTATTCAAGCCGTTGTGGTTGCCGTTGCCCTTGCAGCGCCGGTTGCCGTGTTCGCTCAATCGAACTCGCCTGTCACCCGTGCGCAAGTGCGTGCCGAGTTGCTCGAACTCGAACAGGCCGGCTATAACCCCGCCCACGGTGAAGACCCGAACTATCCGGCCGATATTCAGGCTGCTGAAGCGCGGGTGGCGGCGCGGCACGCGGCGACGGGTTTTGGCGGCACTGCGAGCGGCTCGTCGGACGCGGGACGTGTGCCGGTCTCCAGTTCGGATTGGAATGCGATGTACAACCATCCGTGATGAGTGGTGCGGGAATGCGCGAGTTCGCGCGGCATACAGCCGGATCACCGTCATGCTGAACGGGCCGCCGCTTTCACCGGCGTGCATAACGGCGCTACGAATATGCCAGGTTTCAGGCGAATGACGATCCGGCTTTGAGCCTTGCGAGCTATACGCCGGTGTGAGCGGTGTTAAGGCGGCGAGGCACCGCGTGCAGTGAGCCGGTGCCCATGCTCCGCCTTCAAGGCGAGCAGCGGCTAGCCATCACGCGGAAGCGTCAACACTGCATCGAGGCCGCCGCCTGTCCGGTTCCGCAGGATCAGCGTGCCGCCATGCGCGGCCGCGATGCTGCGTGCGATTGTCAGTCCAAGGCCGGTGCCGTTCTTTTTTCCACCGGCGGACGCGTCGAGCCGGAAATACGCTTCGAAGACGCGTTCGAGCATACGTTCATCGGCGATGCCTGGGCCGCGGTCGCTGATCACTACTTGCACGTTGTTTGCGGAATCGTCGACCCGTATCGCGGTTTCGCCGCCGTAACGAATGGCGTTCTCGACAAGGTTCTGCAGGCAGCGTTTCAGATTTCGCGGATATCCAGGCAACGGGCGCAGCGTCCGCCCGTCGACCGTCACTTCATGCCCGGCCTCGCGCGCGTCTTCGGCAATGCTGTCGAGCATCGAGTCGAGATCGATCTCGCGGCGCGCTTCGGTGATTTCGACGCCCTGCACGGCATTGAGTGTCGCGCGGACCATCGCTTCCATTTCATCCAGTTCGCCGCGCAGCCGCTCGCGCCAGACCGGATCGGGCAGCATCTCGCTACGCAGGCGCAGCCGTGTCAGCGGCGAGCGCAGATCGTGCGAGACGGCCGTCAGAAAGCGTGTGCGAGCGGCAATGCCCGCGGTGAGCTGCTCCTGCATCGTGTTGAAGGATTGCGCCGCGGTGCGCACTTCGCGCGGTCCAGTTACCGGAAGCGGCGGGCGATAGATGTTGCGCCCCAGCGCCTCGGCGGCTTTCGCCAGTTCCCGCAACGGCCGCACGGCGAAGCGCACCGCGACGAGCGCAAGCAGAAACACAGCCATCAGGCGAACGAAGTAAATCCGCACCAGATAGTCCAGCACCAGCGACCACGGCTGGGTTTGCATGCCGGCTTGCCCTTCGTTCGCCTGCACGTCGAGCCACGGGCCGCTCGGCACCTTCAGTTGCACATGAAAATCGCCGCTCGGCATGCGTGAATCGAACAGGCTGAGGATGCCTTCGTGATGGCCGGACTCGTCGCGCAAGTGGGCGTCGAGCAGGCGCACCTCGACGGGTTCGCCGAGGCGCCGCGCAATCACGCCGGACAGCAGGTTGCTGACTGTGTGCTGCGCGAGTGATCCGGCCGACGGCTTTGGCGGCGAAACGGCAGCGGGAGCGTCGATCGTCTGCAGCCGGTAACGGGCGTCGCCGAGTTGTTCGACGATCGCACGGCGCGCGCTTTCGTCGGGCGCGTGCTGCAACAGCCTGACCGTGTCGGCAAGGCGGCTCGCGAACAGACGCGCGGGAATTTCGAGCGTGCGATTGTCGTGCGCCTCGAACCAGATCGTGCTGGTGAGCAACTGTCCGCCGAACATGCCGACGACCAGAATCAGCACGAGCCGCCCATACAGCGTATCGGGCCACAGCCGCAGCTTCAGCGGGCGGCGCGGTTCACGCTTCGTGGGTGACATCGGCGACCAGCATATAGCCCTCGTTGCGCACGGTGCGAATCAGCGCCGCGCGCCGCGCCGCGTCTTTCAGATGCTGCCGCAGCCGGCTGATGCACACATCGATCGAGCGGTCGAGCGGCGTGCGTTCCTTGCCGAACACCTGATCGAGCAGAAATTCGCGCGACAGCGGCCGGTTCGGATGGTCGAGCAGTGTGCGGAGCGTGCGATAGTCCGAGCCGCCGAGCGAGACGATCACGCCCTCGGGCGAGAGCATCTGCTTCATGCGCGTGTCGAGCCGCCAGCCGGCGAAACTCACGAACGCACTGGCGTCGGCGCGCGGCGCGGCCGGCATGGCGCGCGTGCGCCGCAGCACCACCTTGATTTTCGCCACCAGTTCACGCGGGTCGAAGGGCTTGGGCAGGTAATCGTCCGCGCCCATTTCGAGGCCGAGAATGCGGTCGAGCAATCCGCCGCGCGCGCTCAGAATGATGATCGGCACGCTGTGCTCGCGCCGCAGTTCGCGCGTGAGGTCGAGGCCGTCTTCGCCGTCCAGCATCAGATCCAGTACCACGAGATCCACCTGCGAGGTCCTGATGATCCGCTCCATCTGCGTGCCGCTGCCGGCCGTGCTCGCCTCGTAGCCCATGTCGCGCAGATAGTCGCGCAGCAACTGGCGGATGTTGGGATCGTCATCGACGATCAGTATGTGGTCCATCGTCAAGCTCTTGGTCTTTGCCTGGGTTCGCCGGAGCGCGCCGGTACGGATAGTGGCCGCGCTGCGGGTCGGCGGGGGGGCGTCCGGCGCGGCTAAAACCGCGCCAACACATTCCATTACAAAACAGCGTGTTTTCAACACATCGCCATTACATTGCGCCGCTAAAGTGGCGCCAAATGGCAATCATTCTCATTCAGTAACTATATCATGTCGATTTTCCGGATCTCTTCGAGCCGCCGTCCTGTTGCGCGGCTCGCCAGCGCCCTGGCGGCTGGCGTGATGTTCGCGCTGGGCCTCGCCGGCGCGAGCGCGAGTGCCAGTGTATTCGCGGCGACGCCCACGGGCACGCCGGCCACGCTGACTTCGCCGGCCGCGGGCACGGTCACCGATCTGGCGGGTCGCACGGTCCGGATTCCCGCCGACCCGCATCGCATCCTGCTCGGCGAAAGCCGTCTGCTGATGGCGGTCGCGCTGCTGGAAGGCAAGGCGCCGCTCGCGCGCATCGTCGGCTGGCAGGGCGATCTGCCGGCCATGGACCCGCAGACCTTCGACGCGTACGCGCAAAGCTTCCCCGGCATCCGGCAGATTCCGCTGATCGGCAAGGCGACCGAAGACAGCATCAGCGACGAAAAAGCGCTGGCGCTGAAGCCCGATCTGGCGATCTTCAGCCTCGGCGGCCACGGTCCGAGCCGCTACAACGCGCTCGTCAAGCAACTGGAAGCGACCGGCACGACGGTGGTGTTCGTCGATTTCCGGCTGCATCCAATGCAGAACACGCTGCCGAGTATCAAGCTCCTTGGCGCCGTGATGCATCGCGAGAAGGAAGCTGATGCTTACGCGCAGTTCTACCAGCAGCATCTCGCGCGCGTGCAAAGCGTGATCGGCGCCATTCCCGAGGCGCAACGGCCGAAGGTCTTTCTCGATCTGCTCGCGGGCGTGTGGGACGCGGGCTGCTGCCACACGGCCGGCAACGGCAACTTCGGCGAGTTCGTGACCGCCGCGGGCGGCCGTAATATTGCCGCCGGACTCGTGCCCGGCGTACTCGGCGACATGAGCATGGAACAGGTGATCGCGGCACGCCCGGATGTCTACATCGCGACGGGCAGCCGCTCCAAGCCGGGGCTCGCGTCGCTGCGCGTGGGCGCGCGCACCAGCGACGGGGATGCGCGCGCCAGTCTCGGCACGCTGGTCGCGCGGCCGGGCTTCGACACCATCAAGGCGATCCACGACGGCCGCGTGCATGGCATTTCGCACAACTACTACGACTCGCCGTACAACATCGTCGCGATCGAGGCGTTCGCGAAGTGGTTCTATCCGCAGCAGTTCAAGGACCTCGACGTGCACGCGACCCAGACGGAGTTGTATCGCCGCTTCCTGGCCGTGCCGCCTGACGGCGCGTACTGGGTCGATGGCACTGGCAGCGCCGCGCCGCTCGCCGCGAAATAGGCGATGGGTTCAATGTCCACACTTCAGAATCCCGCGGCATTGCACGGCGCGAGCGTGCGCCAGTACCGGCGTCTGACGCAGCGGCGCGTGGCGTGGCTGGCGGTGGTCGGCTTCATGATCGTCGGCTCGCTGCTGTTCGACTTGCGCTCGGGCCCGTCGGGACTGCCCATCGCGACGTTGTTGCGCACGGTGTTCGACCACGCGTCGGCCGATCCGGCGACGAGCGTGATCGTCTGGCAGATCCGCCTGCCGTATGCGGTGATGGCGCTGATCGTGGGCGCTTCGCTCGGACTGTCGGGCGCGGAGATGCAGACGATCCTCAACAATCCGCTCGCGAGCCCGTACACGCTCGGCGTGTCGGCGGCCGCGGCGTTCGGCGCCTCGCTTGCGATCGTGCTCGACATCGCGATTCCCGGCGTCTCGCAGACCTGGATCGTCTCGGCCAATGCCTTCGTGTTCGCGCTGTTGTGCGCGCTGGTGCTCGACGGCGTGGCGCGCTGGCGCGGCATGAGCACGGCGGGCGTGGTGCTGATGGGCATCGCGCTCGTGTTCGCTTTTCATGCGCTGGTTTCGCTGATGCAGTTCATTGCCTCGGCCGACGCCTTGCAAGGTCTCGTGTTCTGGACGCTCGGTTCGCTCGCGCGCGCCGACTGGCCCAAGATCGGCGTGCTGAGCGCGGCGCTCGCGCTCGCCTTGCCGCTGTCGATGCGCAATGCGTGGACGCTCACCGCGCTGCGTCTCGGCGAGGACCGCGCGGCCAGCTTCGGCATCGACGTGCGGCGCCTGCGTCTCGGCACGTTGCTGCGCGTGTCGGTGCTATCGGCGCTGGCCGTGTCGTTCGTGGGGACGATCGGCTTCGTCGGGCTGATCGCGCCGCATATCGCGCGCACGCTGTTCGGCGAGGATCACCGTTTCTATCTGCCGGGCAGCACGCTGATCGGCGCGCTGATGCTCTCGCTCGCGTCGATTGCGTCGAAGCTGATCATTCCGGGCGTGCTGATTCCGGTGGGCATCGTCACGGCGCTGGTGGGCATTCCGCTGTTTCTCGGCATCGTGGTGCGCTCGCAGGGAGAGCTCGGATGAGCGGCCTGCACATTCACGATCTGAGCGTCAGCTACGCACGCCGCCAGGTGCTGATCTCACTCGACGCCGGGCCACTGCCGCGCGGACACATCACCGCCTTGCTCGGCCCGAACGGCAGCGGCAAGTCGACCTTGCTGCGCACGCTGGCCGGTCTCACGCCGGCGACGAGCGGCTCGCTGTCGCTGGATGGCGAGACGCTCGCGCTCTCGGCGGCCAGTGCGCGTTCGCATAGCGTGGTCTATCTGCCGCAGGCGTTGCCGGCGGGTGTGCGTTTGCAGGTGCTCGAGTCGGTGCTGGTGGCGTGCCGCGCGACGCGTGGCGCTTCGCTGCACGCGCGCGGCCAGAGTCACGCGGACGACATCGGGCACGCCCATGCGGTGCTGCAACGCCTCGGTATCGACGCGCTCGCCGCCCGTTCGCTCGATGAACTGTCCGGCGGCCAGCGGCAACTCGTCGGCATCGCGCAGGCGCTGGTGCGCGACCCGCAGGTGCTGCTACTCGACGAGCCGCTGTCGGCGCTCGATCTGAATCACCAGTTTCACGTGATGCAGGTATTGCGCGACGTGACGCGCGAGCGCGGCATCGTGACGGTGGTCGTGCTGCACGACATCAATGTCGCCATGCGCGCCTGCGACCGCGCGATGTTGCTGCATGACGGCCGTATCGTGCAATTCGGCGCGCCGCCAGCCGTCGTCACGGCGGCGAGTCTTGCACAGGTTTTCGGTGTTCTCGCGCGAATCGAGCCGTGCTCGCGCGGACACCATCAAGTGCTGATCGACGGTCTCGCCGATCGCACGGGCATCGCCAGCCGATAACCACGCGGCCCAGCCAGCCCACTTCAAACGTCGTCGCACGCGCTCGCGGCTGTCTCGATCTATCAACAGACCAGTAAAACAATGAAAAGGGTTTTTGTGCTTGCCGCGTGCGCGGCGGGGCACGCCGTGGGTCATGCGCCCGTGGCGCACGCGCAGTCGAGCGTGGCGCTGTACGGGGTGATCGACGTGGGCTTGTCCTACGCGGACAACCAGGGCGGCCACGGCAACGTGCAGGCCGGCAGCGGCAACGTGACGGGCAGCCACTGGGGCGTCCGTGGCCGTGAAGATCTCGGCGGCGGCACCGCGGCGATATTCCAGCTCGAAAACGGCTTCAGCGTGATGAACGGCACGCTGCGCCAGGGCGGCCGCCTGTTCGGCTACCAGGCGTATGCGGGCCTCGCGAACGACCGCTTCGGCAGCGTGACGCTCGGCCGACAGTACGATTCCGTGGTGGATTATCTGGCGCCGCTCAGCTTCACCGGACGTCATCCCGGCGGCAACAATCTGTCGGCGCATCCGTACGACAACGACAATCTGAACAACACGTTTCGCGTGAACAATGCGCTAAAGTTCGCCAGCAACGACTATTCCGGACTGCGATTCGGCGCGCTGTACGGCTTCTCGAACGAAGCGGGCAGCTTCGACGATAACCGTCTGTATAGCTTCGGCGCTTCGTATAACGCTGGCCCGTTGAGTCTCGGCGCCGGTTACCTGCAGGCGAACAACGGTGGCGGCACGAACACGAATGGCGCGCTCACGCTTACCGACCGCACGTTCATTGCGGCGCGTCAGCGCACCTGCGGCGCGGGCGTCAACTACACGCTTGGCGCCGCAACGCTCGGCTTTGTGTGGACGCGCACGCAACTCGGCGGCCTCGACACGATCGACGGTGCGAACAGTCTGGGTCTCATGGAGAACGGGCAGGGTGCGGCCTTCAGCAACTACGAGGCAAACGCGAGCTATGCATTGACGTCGGCGTTGACCCTCAATGGCGAATACACGTACACGTCCGGCGCGCTGTCGACGTCGAGCGGATCGCATCATCCGAAGTGGCACGAGGTTTCGCTGCAGGCCGACTACCTGTTGTCGAAGCGCACCGATGTCTATCTGCAGGGCAGCTACGAACACATCAGCGCCGACGGCTCGGGTCTGGCCGCCGACATCAGCGGGCAAAGCGCTTCGTCGAGCAATCAGCAGGTGGTGGTTGCCGCGGGCATGCGGCACCGGTTCTAAGGCATCGGCCGTGACGCGCGGGGGCGCGCCCCGCGTTGAGGACATTGCACGCGGCGCGAAAAGCCGGCCATCTCCGCGTCGCGCGCCGATGGCATGCGCGTTGCGTCAGGCTGAGCGCCATCCCGGCGCTCTTCGCCAGTGAGGTCGTCCGCATGCCCGGTGTCGTGACGCCCCTTTCCACGGCTGGTTGGTATGCCGCTTGCTGCCCGCTGATGTTTTTATCGCAAGCTGTCACATACATGCCTCGAACCCCCGCTACTTGCCAAAGGTGGAGCGCCCGTGAGATCCGGGTACTGCATGAAGTACCGCGCGTGCTGGTCGTCGACGACAACGCCGGCGCCGCCGAAGCTCTCGCCACCTACCTCTCCTACGAAGGCGTGGAAGCCCGTGCCGCCAATGGCTGCGATGAGGCGCTGCGCTGTGTGCGGGACTGGGTGCCGGACGTCGTGGTGCTCGACATCATGATGCCGGAGCGCGACGGCTATGAAACCGCGAGCGCGCTACGCAGCTATCTGCCGACGCAGAGTCTGGGCATCGTCGCGTTCACGTCGCTCGATGAGGATCACGTCAGGGAAACCGGCAAAGCACGTCACAATTTCGACGGTTATTGTCAAAAAGGCACGCCGCCGACGGCGCTGCTTGCGCTGATGCGCAAGCTGTGGCGGGAATAGCAGCGCCGGATCGCGGCGCGTTTGAGTGCTGGAATTTTTGCCGGGCGGTGGCTAGGCTCGCTGGCCGGTCCGCGTTGCGCGCGCGCCGCCTGCGCGGTCGTCGCGCCGCGACGTCAGGACGCCGCCGTCAAGCTGGCTCGCTCACCGCCGGTTCTTCGACGATCTGCTTGAGAATCGCCTCCATCAAGCCCGGGAACCGGGTGTCCAGTTCCGCGCGCCGCAGCGAATTCTGATGCACGGTGCCGGCCACGCGCGTGCGCACGAGGCCCGCCTCACGCAGGATCCGGAAGTGATGGGACACGCTCGATTTCGGACGGCCGCCGTCGAGTTCGCCGCAGGTCGCCTCGTCGACCGACGCGAGGCGCCGCACGATCTCCAGGCGGACCGGGTCGCTCAGGGCATGAAAGAGCCGGCCGAGCGCGAAGTCCTCAGCGGGAGGGTGGTTATAAGTGCGCATCCTGCAAATGATAAAGGTTTCTGCGATACTTCGTTATTCGATTTTCATCGAACTACCGTACAAGCAAGTCCAGAGGAGTTTAGCCTGATGTCCGCATTGTTCCAGCCGTACAAGCTCAAAGACGTTTCCCTGCGCAACCGGATCGCCATTCCGCCGATGTGCCAGTACACCGCTGAAGACGGTCTGATCAACGACTGGCACCGCGTTCACCTCGCCGGTCTGGCGCGCGGCGGCGCGGGGCTGGTGATCGTCGAGGCGACGGCCGTGTCGCCCGAAGGCCGCATCACGCCGGGCTGCGCCGGCATCTGGACCGACGAGCAGGCGCAGGCTTTCGCGCCGGTCGTCGCGGCAATCAAGGCCGCCGGCTCGGTGCCCGGCATCCAGATCGGCCATGCGGGCCGCAAAGCCAGCGCCAACCGTCCGTGGGAAGGCGACGACCACATCGCCGCCGACGACAGCCGCGGCTGGCAAACCATCGCGCCGTCCGCGATCGCGTTCGGCGGCGGTCTGCCCAAGGTGCCGAAAGCCATGACGCTCGACGACATTGCGCGCGTTCGCGAAGATTTCGTCGCCGCCGCCAGGCGTGCGCGCGACGCGGGCTTCGAATGGCTCGAACTGCATTTCGCGCACGGCTATCTCGGCCAGAGCTTCTTCTCGACGCACTCCAACCAACGCGACGACGCGTACGGCGGCAGCCTCGACAACCGCAGCCGCTTCCTGCTCGAAACGCTGGCGGCGGTGCGCAAGGTGTGGCCGGAACATCTGCCGTTGACAGCGCGTTTCGGCGTGATCGAGTACGACGGACGTGACGAGGAAACCCTCGCCGAATCGATCGAACTGGCGAAGAATTTCAAGCGCGAAGGCCTGGACATGCTGAGCGTGAGCGTCGGCTTCTCCACGCCGACGGCGGCGATTCCGTGGGCGCCGGCGTTCCTTGCGCCGATCGCCGAGCGCGTGCGCCGCGAGGCCGGCATTCCGGTTTCGTCGGCGTGGGGTATCGATACGCCGGAACTGGCGGACCTTTCGGTGAAGAACGGTCAACTGGATCTGGTGATGGTCGGCCGCGCGCATCTGGCCGATCCGCACTGGCCGTACCATGCGGCGAAGAAGCTCGGCATCGAGCGTCCCTCGTGGACGTTGCCGGCGCCTTACGCGCATTGGCTGGAACGCTACAAGGTCGCCTAAGCGGCTGAAGCCGCGCGTCAAGTTGTTGCTGGCAATCGGCGTCTCATACGTGTTTGGCGGCAAGACCGAGCTCGATCTCGGCAAGGTCGTGCAAACGCTCGCGCGCGAACTTGGCGTGAAGAAGCTGATCGTGGAAGGCGGTTCGCATGTGAGCGGCGCGTTCGTGAACGCCGGTCTCGTCGATGAAGTGAGTGTGCTGATTTTGCCGTTGGTGGATGGCCGCAGTGAACATCCTTCTTCGTTCGAAGTGGCGATGGAAAAGTGGCGGGCGCCGGCGTATCTGAAGCTCACGTCCGTTGAGAAAAAGGAACACGATTCGGTGTGGCTGCGCTACACGAAGGCTTAAAAGACCAACGGCAGAGTGGGATCGGATTCCACTCTGCCGCGTGCTGTTCATGACTCGCCCGGTTCAGCAAACCGGTCGCGAACTATCAACCTTTGGTGTGCTCCGTCGAGAGCCAGCCGCCGCTTACGCCGATCTCTCCGATCTGTTTGGCCACCGAGTCGCCGAGGCGTTTCGCATCCGCTGAAACGCCGGCGCGTTTGGTTTCGGATACGGCATGCAAGCCGCCACCCACCGCCGCCGAGGTTGCGATACTGCCGGCCGCCGCGCCCACGCCCGCGGTCTCGACCATGCCGGGCGCCTTGCCGCTGTCGGCATTGGCGGTGAAGGTTTGCACGAGACGCGGTGCGCCGCCCGCGGGCTTATACAGAATCTGCACCGAGCTGCTGACCTGGCTCTTGCCCGCACCGAGGCCGATCAGCAGACGGCGGCGGCGATTGCCCGAGTCGATCGTATCGAAGCTGCCTTGCACGAGCAGCACGTTCTGGTCGGCGGGCGCGGGGATGTCCGAGCGGATGGCGCGCAGACCCATCGATTGCAATTGATGCACGATTTCGTCGGCGACCTGTTCGCGGACTTCGGCGGCATCGGCGATCTGTTTTTGTGCAGCGGACGAACCTCCGAGTTGCGTCTTCATTTTCTGCATCATGCCGCTGTCCAGTTTGACCTGGTCCGGATTGGCGTCGAAGGTGTAGACGTAAATGTTGTCCGGGCGCACCTGGACCGGCGCGCTCGCCGCGCTTGCGTCCTTGATGCCGCTGCCGGCACAACCGGTCAGCAGCGCGCTGCAGCAGAACATCGCCACGCAGCCCAAACGGGCGGCTTTGTTTTTGAGGAATTTCACTGAAGTCAACATGTTGATCCTGTCGTCGGCACGCGGTGCCGGAATGTTCGAACGGTTCTCTCGATGATCGGGCAACCGTAGGATCGTTGATCATCGGCGAAGCGTCTCGCACGTGAAGCACCCTTGATCTCATGCGTTCTGTTTCGTACGCACCGGCAGCGAAACGAAGTATGGGCGAGCCGCTTTCCGAACTCCATTCAACAATTATTTCGTCCAATGTCACGGCGTGAAGGGGCGTCGCGCGGAGCTTTCGCGTGCCGCGAAAATTAGCGGACGTGGCTGGAAAAGAGAGGATGCGTGGATGTGGATCGACTGCGCCGGCAAGCGGCGTGAGGTCGTGCAAAGGCGCGTGCGGCGTCGTGCGTGCCGGCCATCAGTTCAAGGCAAGCTTGATGATGCAGCCAAGGACAAAAAGCAGCAGGACGGCGGCAACGGCCATGTTCAGCGGGTAGCGCATTCTTCACCACGGCACCAGTATTGCAGTGCTCATATCCTAATCACCTGACGGAAGATGAAAAGTGGTCAGTGAAGCGGCAATGTGGGAAAGCTAACGAAGCATGCTGAATGGTTGGGCAGCCTGTGCGCGGGAGCGCTTTCAATCGGAGACGTCTGCGCGGAAATTGCCACGTGGTTCAGATGCGGCGTCACGGCGAAGCTTGCGCCGCGACGCCATGGCGAGAATTTACTGCGCCTGATGAGCCGGCGGCGGCATCTCGCCCGGCTCGCCATGCGCCGCCTGGTTCGCGGCGGCGAGGTCTTCCGACAGACTGGCGCGCAACGTCGCGATCGCCTGCTCGGGATTGGCGGGCTTCAACTGCTCGCGAGCCAGTGAGTCATGCACGTAATGGCGCAGCATCGGATCTTGCGTCTTGTTCAGCACGTCGTGATATACGGCGATGATTTCGCCTTGATGTCCGCTCATGGCATACAGACGGCGCAACTGTTCCAGATCGTTGATGACCGCGAACCCCGGACCCATCCGGCCCATCCGGCCATGTGGCGGCGGCTCGTCGCCACGTTGTGGATCGCCGTGCGTGTAAGCGGCCGCGGACGGCGGCGTCTGCTGGGCAGAAGCGGCCGTCGCGGCCAAGGTCAGGGCGGCGCTCAGTGCCGCGCTCAGCATTGTCTTTTTCATGATGTCGCTCCCATCGAAACAGCGCCGGCGCGACAGTGCGCCGGCGCATGGCAACGATAATCGACATGCCGTTTCGTCGGGTTACCGAAGCCGCCTTGTAACTTACCGGGCCTTCCATGCCGCCCAAACCTCCCGGCCGATGTCCGGCAACGCCCGTCGACGGCGCGGCGCGAGCCAGGGTGTGCCCGCTGGCGCATTGTGTCCGGATGGCGCATGATTGAGCGATGTGCCGTCCGACCCCAGAACCAGTGTCTGCGGGACGCGCGGCGCACGCGACGCCACCAGTGCATGCGTCACGGAAACATCACGCGGCGATGCACCGCCGGCGAGTATTCAACCGTTAAGGAGGATTTCGCATGGACCGACCTGACGCCGCCAATCCGTTTGGCGATTTCACCAAAATGCTGGAGCAGTTCAAGCTCCCCGGCTTCGACGTACCCGCCATCATGGAAGCGCGACGCAAGGACATGGAAGCACTGGTTCAGGCGAATCAGACGGCCTTCCAGGGGATGCAGTCGCTTGCGCAGAAGCAGGCCGACATGTTGCGCTCGACCCTGAGCGAATTGCAGTCGCTGACGGGCCAGTTGTCGGCCGGCGGTGCCGCGCCTTCAGGCAAGGCCGCCGAGTTGATCCAGCAGAGTCTGCACAAGTCACTTGCCGATATGCAGCAACTGGCGCAAGCGGCTTATCAGACGCAAGCCGAGTCGTACGCGGTGATCGCAAAACGCGTAGAAGAGAACGTGCAGGAGCTTAAATCGCTTTTGCAGCAGCAGAAAAAATAGCGGGCGCCGACGCGTCGAATCGCTCGAATAGAGGAGACGCGTGACGTTCGAATGGCCGATGCCGTCGGTGACTCTCGAGTCATCCGCGGCATTTTTCATTCTGCCAGTCGCGATCACCTCATTGTTTTCTCTTCACACGAAAAGGGCCTTCAGCCCTTTTATTATCAGAAGAAAACCTCCTTGCACGCAATTTTTTAGCGTCCGCTTACATTTACCGCGTACTCGTACGCGCATGAATTTTTTTCTGCGCGGACCTCGGGGCAGTTTGCTTCGCTGTTCGCATCAAACGAGCCGTGACGCAAAAACGTTCGCTCACGCGCCGCCCCTTGGCGATCCGGTCCTGAAATATCAAACAGGCTCGAACGGTGTCGCGCGGACAAAAGGTTCAAATCGTTCTGCAAACCATTGCCGCGCCTCGCTGCGATGCCTAAAGTTTCGCGCCACCACTCCGTAGACGCATTTACGCAGCTCAACCAGTGTGGGTGCAGCCTCGGCCCCACCGACGAAGCGTGCGCCCTTGGTTCCCGTTCGTGATCGGCTCGACGCCCGGTCACGGGCGTTCCACCTCGAGGGAATTCTCTTGAAACCGATGCTTTATTCCCGCATTGCTCGCGAGATGCTCGGGGCAAGCTGCGCGCTGTCGTTTGCCGCGCACGCGACGCTCGGCCAGAACGTCAGCACCGTCGATGGCGATCAGTCCCGCTTGCGCGCGGTGGCTCACACCGCCACTACGCAAAGCGCGTATTCGGTACACCTGATGACGCTGCCGTCCGGCACGCTGGTGCGCGAGTACGTCGCGGCCAATGGCATCGTGTTCGGTGTCGCATGGGAAGGGCCGACGCTGCCGGATCTGAAATCCGTGCTGGGAGCTTCATTCGACGTGTATGTCGCCGCCACCGCGACGCGCCGTGGTACGCCGCTCGCGGTTTCCAGCAGCGACCTGGTCGTGTACTCCGGAGGACATTTGCGCGCGTTCTCGGGGCATGCCTATCTGCCTCAAGTGGTGCCAGCGGGCGTCGATGTCGGTGTCATCCAATGACGGAGCGGCTCATGCGTCATATGTCTTCGTGCAAGACCTTGCTATGCGCGGCCCTGCTCGCGTTGCTCGTCGGTGCCTGCGGCGGCGGGGGCGGCGGATCCGGCGGTTCGAACAGCGCGGCCGGCGCCAGCAGTTCGACCAGTCCCTCGTCCGGTCCCTCCGTGGGCAATACGTCGCCGTCGTCGCAAGCGCTCGCCACGAACGCGGTGCGCGTGACGGTCGACGCCGGCGTGAGCGATGTGCCGAACATGCCGTTCGTCAGTCTCACGATCTGCACGCCGGGCACGACGCAGTGTCAAACCATCGACCACGTGCTGGTCGATACCGGGTCGTGGGGCGTGCGCCTGTTCGCATCCCAGTTGCCCGCTTCGATGACGCTGCCGCAACAGAAAGACGCCTCGGGCAATCTGGTCGCCGAATGCATGCAGTTCTTCGACGGCTACACGTGGGGCGCGGTCAAGCTCGCCGATTTGCAGATTGCCGGCGAAAAAGCCGCTTCGCTGCCGATCCAGTTAATCGACCCGAATTATGCAACGCTACCCGCCGATTGCGCGGCCCTCGGCGCATCGCGCAACACGCCGGCCACGCTGCAGGCGAACGGCATTCTCGGCATCGGTGTGTTCAAGCACGATTGCGGCGCGAATTGCGCGCAGCAGACGCTGGCCGGCACCTACTACGGCTGTAACGGCACGACATGCGCATCGATTCCGCTCGCCGAAGAACTGCAGGTGGCGAATCCGATTCCGTACTTCGCCACCGACAACAACGGCTCGATATTGAGTTTGCCGCAAGTGTCGGGAGCCGCGCAGTCAGTCACCGGGCAACTGGTGTTCGGCATCGGCACGCAGACCAACAATACGTTGGGCGGTGCGCAGGTGATCGGCGTGAGTCCGTCGAACGGCACGTTCACGACCGTGCAGAACGGCACCACGTATTCGCGCAGTATCCTGGACAGCGGTTCGACCGGCCTGTTCTTCCAGACCAATGCGTTGCCGGTATGCGCGAGTCCGAATAATTCGTACTACTGTCCGGTATCGACCGAGCAACTGAGCGCGATGATTCAGGGCGTGGACGGCACTACGAGCGCGGTGAATTTCAGCGTCGGCAATGCCGCGACGATTGCGCAGACGTATAGCGGCGATTCGGCGCTGCCGCTGCTGGCGGGACCGGCTTTCGTCAAATCCGAGATCTTCGACTGGGGGCTGCCGTTCTTCTACGGCCGCAATGTGTACGCCGCCGTCGAGCAGCAGCCGACACCCGGCGGCACGGGACCTTACGTCGCGTATTGAGTCGAGCGACAGCCGACGATCGCCGGATTTGCCGGATGTGAAAACGGGCCGCGACGGAACATCTTCCGTCGCGGCCCGTCAGTTGACTCGGTCGGGTTGCTTACTTTTTGTCGAGGCTGTTCAGCAACTTCAATACACCTTCGCCGAACGCCTCGGGACGTCCCACGAAGATGCGCTCGACCGCTTTCTCGTCGATCAGGCGCCGGCGCAGTGCCTCGCGTTCGTCGTGCTGTTCGGCGAGCCGGGCGGCGGCACGCACGTATTCATCGACCGAGTGAGTGGTCAGCCATGACGGCAAACCCGCGCGCTCGAAGAGGCCGCTGTCGATATGCTCGAATACTTCACGCCCGCACAGGTTGACGCCGGGCAGGCCCATCGTGAACGAATCGACGATGCCGTTGGTATTGCCGAACGGAAACGGGCTCACGAACATGTCCATCTTGTTGAGGACTTTCAGATACGTCGGATAGCTGAGCGAACCGTACACGTCCACGCACGATTCCGGCAACGTCGCATAAATCGACTTTCTGACGTACGCCAGATCGATGCTTTCGCTCCATGCGGTCATGAAATGGAACTTGACCGGCACGCGAGCGGCGTCAACGATCGCCTTGCACGTTTCAAGGAAGTGCGGATTGATCTTCATCGCGCTGGCGGTCACCGCGACGTTGACGACTGCGCCGCATGCCGGCACGGACGGCACGATCTCAGTGAGCAGCCTGGACGGCACATACGGTTGGCCATCCTTGGGTAGACGCAGCATTTTTTCGCTGAAGCATGTCGGGTCGCCGATGAAATCTTCCTCGACGCTCACATAGTCGATCTGCGCCGCGTGCATCGTGGCGGGATGGCCGAGACCCGCGATCTGCAGCGGCGCCACGCGCAGGTTAGACAGAAAGATCGTGTGCGAGAACATGCCGACGCTCGGCATATAGAGGACGTCCGGTTTCTCGCGTGTCGCGAATTCCTGAATCTGGCGAATGCAGTCGCCGATATATTCCGGATGCTCGAATTCGACGAAGCGGTCGAAAATCGCGCGGCCCGCTTCGTCCACATGCTGCGCCTCGCCGAACGCGACGACCTCGAAATGTTTGCGCGCGGCAAGCATTGTGCGCGAATGGGTGCGATAGATCGTGTGGCCGCCCGTGAACCATTCGAGCACTACGAGCATCACCGGCTTGCGTCCTTTGATCCGCGTACGGCCGACGCCGGCCTCATGGTCGAGCAGCCCGAGCGTGCCGAGCTTGTTGCGGACCAGCTTGTTGATGCTGCGCTTGATTGCGTGTCGCTCGGGCGAGGTCGAGTAACTGCAATGCATGTAGGCGCCGCACACGGCGGAGGTCGGCAAGTCGTCGAGGTCTTCGATGGCGTCGAGCGCGCTCGGCAACCATTTGAGCAGCCGTTCGCGTTTTTCATGTGAGGCGGGCGAAATGTGCACGGCCCCGGCGACGATCGACACGCCGAGGCTCGTGGCGAGTACCGGGTCGCATCGGTGGAGGTCGGCGAAATCAAGGTCGTATTGCGAGCTCGGCGTGTAAAGCACGAGTTGCTTGCGGGTCAATGCGTCGCGCGCGGCTGCGTCGTCGCTGCCGGTTGTGGTTTCGAGGAGCTTGCGTACGATGTGATCGGTCGAGCCGTACGACGTCACGGCGAAAATCATGTTGATCCACGGCCGGCCCCAGAACATGAGGTTCATTTTTTCCGGCGGCAGCGTGTACCCGGATGCGGAAAACAGCGCCGTAAAGCCGTCGGCGATACGTTGCAGGGTGCGTCGCGATTCTTCATGGCTGGGCGAGTCCGGATCGCTGCGGGCAAAGCGTTCGCTGCCGAGCGTGCCGCGTTTTTCGGAAAGCGTTTTGAGCAGCGCGGAGAATTCCTCGTGCGCGGCGTCGTAGTCACGGGACTGGATCTGGGATTCGAAACGATCGAGGGAAAATTCGGTGCTCATGGCTTGGGTCGATGGTGAACGGCATACGTTGTTCCGCATGCGCGTTGTGTTCAATGACAAGGAGGCGGGCGGCGGGGCGTTTGCAACCGTGGCGGGTTGTGACGCTTGTTCGAAGCTCGTCGGGCTGACTGAGGGCGATTTGCGCGTGCTGCGGGTGTCGCCGGCTGGATCCGATTGTCAAAGAATTCGACCGGGCTGCATCTAGGAAGAGTCTTATTTTGAGAAAGGTTTTTGAGATCGATCGTGGCGCGAGACAGTGTGGCGTCTCGACATGACCGTTGGGTGGTCTCCGGCGGACAGACAGGTTTCAGGAAGCGGTTGCCCGGCATGGCGCGGACGGACCGAGGCGGTTGTCGCCGTCGCCGTTGCCGTGCATGGATCCGGAGATCGGGTTTCGCCCGCGCAACTGTTCAGGATGCGCGTGTGCGGGTCTGTCGAGTCATGTCGGTTTTGCGCCGGAGAACCCGGCTAGCGCCGCCGAGCAGCCCGCTTCGCCGGGGCGGCCTGGACGGTGGCGGGTTCCTGCTGCAACGGTGGTTCGGATGCCACGGGTTGCAGCGGTAGGGCGGTCGCGTCGATCGGTGCCCCAACCGCCGCCGCATCCACCGTTTGCCCCATTTCGGGCTGCGCCGCTGGTTCAAGCGGCTGCGCCGGCGCAGCCTGGCCCGGCGGCGTCGCCGCTTCGCGCGGCTGCGACTTGTCGCCGGCCCCTTCGATCACGCGATGCACGAAGCGCAGCTTCTCCACGACCGGCGCAGCCAGCGTGAACGGGTAGCCGTCCGGCATGCCGAGACTGCGGTTCAGGCTGTTCAACGCATAAGTGAGCGGAAACCACCGCTTCATCAGATTCTCGAAGCTCGCGTCTTCCACCGGCGTACGGTCGGTCAGCGTCGGCTCGCTAGGGTCGTCGGGCAGCAGCGCTACGCCGTATGAGGTCGACGTATCCAGCACGTCGACGATTAGCATGTAATGCGCCCAGGTTTCGGCCCAATCCTCCCAGGGATGCATGGTGGCATACGCGCTGATGAACGACGCCTGCCATTCAGCCGGCGCGCCGTCGCGATAGTAGGTCTTCAGCGCCTCGCCGTAGTCGGTGCTTTCGTCGCCGAAGAGTTTGCGGAACGGCTCGAGCCAGCGCGGATTGTCCTCCACCAGTTGGCTAAAGTAGTAGTGGCCCGTCTCGTGCCGGAAATGTCCGAGCAGGGTCCGGTAGGGCTCGCCCATCGCGGTGCGCACTTTCTCGCGATAGGCGTCGTCGGCCTCGGCGATGTTCAGCGTGATGAGCCCGTTATCATGGCCAGTCATGACGCGCGAACCGTCGCCGCCGTCCTCGAGGAATTGGAACGCGAGCCCGTGCTCGGGATCGGCCTGGCGCGACTTCACGTCGAGGCCGAGTTCGGCCAGCGTGTACAGCAGACGGCGTTTGGCCATCTCCAGCCGATACCAGTAGAGCCGGTTGTCCGGCGCGCTCAGATTCGGAATCATGAGGGTCAGCTGGCAGGCGCGGCACAGCACGTCCGGCGAGTCGGCGGGGATCATCCAGTTGCAGACGTTTTCGACGGCATAGTTGTGGCATTGGCGGAACAGTGCGCCCTCGGCGCCCGGATGCAGGCTGCGCCAGCGTTCTTCGCCGGCATCTTCGAACGCGCTGATTTCCGCCAGTTCAGGCACATAGCCGAGCAATGACTCGCAACGTTCGCAGCGAACGTTTTCGTAGAACACAAGGTGCGAGCAATGATTGCAGTGGAAGGTTTTCATCGGTCGAGCCTGGGAGATGGGAGGACAGTCATAGGAGAACACCCGCCGCAATCTTCATGCCGCATTTGCCAGACGTCACTGGTTTAACGCACAGTACGTGCATGATCGTGCACGGGCGTTGCGCCGCTTTGGTGCGCGGACCTGGAAATGGCGTGGAAGGGTGCTGTGTTCGGTCGACCGGACGGTCGGTCACGCGTGGCAAACTTCGAAGCAGGCGGTGATCCGGGCAGTACGGGCAGTTCACTCGGTTTTTTGCACCTGTTCAACTTGCGTTCAACAAACGGCATGAAGCTTGCTTTTTGGCGGGCTGCCATCCTTCGTCCAGGAGTCCGGTGTGTCTATACGCGTCGCGTTGCATCATGTCACACATTACCGTTACGACAGGCTGGTTTCACTGTCGGCCCAGGTCGTGCGTCTCCGGCCTGCGCCGCATTGCCGGACGCCGATTCTCTCGTATTCGATGCGAGTCGAGCCGGCCGGACACTTCATCAACTGGCAGCAGGACGCGTTTGCCAACTATCAGGCCCGGCTCGTTTTCCCCGAGAAGACGCGCGAATTCAAGGTGACCGTCGATCTGGTCGCCGAGATGGCCGTCTATAACCCGTTCGACTTCTTTCTCGAACCCTCGGCCGAGCAATTTCCGTTCGACTATTCGCCCGGCCTCGCGTTGGAACTCGCCCCGTACCGCGTCAAGCGGGCGATGACACCGCGCTTCGCCGAGTTTGTCGGGAGTATCGACCGCACGGCCACCAGTACCGCCGACTTTCTCGTCGCCCTGAATCAACGTTTGCAACGCGAGATCCGTTACCTGATCCGCATGGAGCCGGGCGTGCAGACGCCCGAGGAAACACTCGCGAGCGCCGCGGGCTCGTGCCGCGATTCGGGCTGGCTGCTGGTCGAGACCTTACGGCAGCTGGGGCTGGCGGCGCGCTTCGTGTCCGGTTACTTGCTGCAACTCGCGCCCGACGTCAAATCCATCGACGGCCCCAGCGGCACCGAGGTCGACTTCACCGACCTGCACGCGTGGTGCGAAGTCTACCTGCCGGGCGCCGGCTGGATCGGCCTCGATCCGACCTCCGGGCTGCTGGCGGGCGAAGGGCATATCCCCGTCGCCTGCACGCCCGAGCCGGGCAGCGCGGCGCCGATCTCGGGCGCTGTCGACGAGTCCGAGGTCGAGTTCGAACACACGATGTCGATCGAGCGTGTTCTGGAGACGCCGCGCGTCACCAAGCCGTTCAGCGAAGCGGTGTGGGCCGACGTGCTGAACATGGGCGCGCAGGTCGACCGGCAGCTGCAAGACATGGACGTGCGTTTGACGATGGGCGGCGAGCCGACCTTCGTCTCGGTGCGCGATCGCGATGCGGCCGAATGGAACACCGACGCGCTCGGCCCGACCAAACGCGGCTACGCGGTCGCGCTGATGGACAAGCTGCGCTCGCGCTACGGCGCGAACGGCTTCCTGCATATCGGCCAGGGCAAGTGGTATCCGGGCGAGCAATTGCCGCGCTGGGCGATGTCGCTGTACTGGCGCGCCGACGGCGAGCCCTGCTGGCATGACCCATCGCTGTTCGCGGACGAACGCGAGCCCGGCACCTACACCGCCGCCGACGCGCAACGCTTCCTCGCGCATCTCGCGACCAAACTCTCGCTCGACACGGACTGCATCCAGCCCGGTTTCGAGGACGTCTGGTACTACCTGTGGCGCGAGCGCCGTCTGCCGGTCAACGTCGATCCACTCGACGCACGGCTGGACGATGAACTGGAGCGCGTGCGCCTGCGCCGCGTATTCGACGCGGGCCTGGGCGGCGCGACCGGTTTCGTGCTGCCGCTCGCGCGCGAGCGCGAGGTGCCTGACGAGGCGCCGCAATGGGTCAGCGGCCGCTGGTTTTTCCGCGACGAGCGCATGTTCCTGATTCCGGGCGATTCACCGATGGGTTATCGCTTGCCGCTCGATTCGCTGCCGTGGGTGTCGAAGACCGACTATCCGTACCAGCACGCGCACGATCCGTTTGCGCCACCTGTGCCGTTGCGTTCGGCCGCGCAGTTACGCATGCAATACGACGGCGAGCAGCGCACCATGAGCCCCGCCGATGCGCGGCGCGCGGCGGCGTTGTCGTCTTCGGCGGCGGAGTTGCTGAGCGGCATGCCCGGCGGCGGCGCGCTGGCCTATGCGCGGCAACCCGGCGACCAGGCGGCGCCGGCGCGCGGGCAGTCGTCGAAGGAAACGATCCGCACGGCGATTTGCGTCGAAGCACGCGACCCGAAACGGGCGGCCGGCCCGAAGGCAGAAACGGAGGCATTCGGCAGCGGCCGCAGGCTGCTGCATGTGTTCATGCCGCCGCTCACCGAACTCGACGACTATCTCGATCTGCTCGCGGCGGTCGAGGCGACGGCAACCGAGCTACGCATGCAGGTGGTGCTAGAAGGTTACCCGCCGCCGCGCGACGCGCGCCTGAAAGTGCTGCAAGTCACGCCCGACCCTGGCGTGATCGAGGTGAACATTCATCCTGCGGCGAACTGGGAGCAACTGGTCGATCACACGGAGTATCTGTACCAGTCCGCGGCTGAAAGCTATCTCAGCAGCGAGAAGTTCATGACCGACGGCCGGCACACCGGAACCGGCGGCGGCAATCACTTCGTGCTCGGCGGCGCGACGCCCGCCGACAGCCCGTTCCTGCGCCGTCCCGATCTGCTGGCGAGCCTGATCGCGTACTGGCACAACCATCCGTCGCTGTCGTATCTGTTTTCCGGCCTGTTCATCGGGCCGACCAGCCAGGCGCCGCGTATCGACGAAGCACGCAACGACCAGGTCTACGAGCTCGAAGTGGCGTTCCGTGAATTGCAGCGGCAGATCGACATGCTCGGCGGCCGCGACAGCGCGAGCCTGCCGGCGTGGATGATCGACCGCTCGCTGCGCAATATCCTGATCGACGTGACGGGCAACACGCACCGCGCCGAGTTCTGCATCGACAAACTCTATTCGCCCGATGGTCCAACCGGCCGCCTCGGCCTGCTCGAGTTGCGCGGCTTCGAAATGCCGCCGCACGCGCGCATGAGTCTGGTGCAGCAACTGCTGCTGCGCGCGCTGGTGGCGCGCTTCTGGCAGACGCCGTACACGCAGCGGCTCACGCGCTGGGGCACGGAGCTGCACGACCGCTTTCTGCTCGGCACGTTCGTGAAGATGGATTTCGACGACGTGCTCGGCGAACTGAACCGCGCGGGCTTCGCGTTCGACAGCAGCTGGTTCGCGCCGCACTTCGAATTCCGCTTCCCGCTGGTCGGCGAGACGACGGTGAACGGCGTCTCGCTCACCATCCGCAACGCGCTCGAACCGTGGCACGTGATGGGCGAAGAGGGCTCGCCGGGCGGCACGGTGCGTTATGTGGATTCGTCGGTGGAGCGGCTCGAAGTGCGCGTGCTCGGCCTGAACGACAACCGCCATGTGCTGACCGTCAACGGCGTACCCGTGCCGTTGCAGCCGACCGGCCGCGCCAGCGAATATGTGGCCGGCGTGCGCTTTCGCGCGTGGTCGCAGCCGTCGGCGCTGCATCCGACCATCGGCGTGGATGCGCCGCTCACTTTCGACCTGGTCGACACATGGGCCGGCCGCTCCGTGGGCGGATGCCAGTATCATGTCGCTCATCCGGGCGGGCGCAATTACCAGACCTTCCCGGTCAACGCCTACGAGGCGGAAAGCCGGCGGCGCGCGCGCTTCTTCGCGTCGGGACATACGCCGGGGCCGCTCACGGTCGATGCGCCGCACCGCAGTCTGGAATTTCCGTTCACACTGGACCTGCGCTACTGGTGAAACCAGCACACTCTTAAAACGACACGACCTTGGCCTTTCAATCGACTTTTCCTTTCGAAACGTCCGCGGCGCGCGCGGACGCTTCGTCCCTGTTGCGCCTGCTGCCGGCCCACGAGGGACATTGGGACGAGTTGCGCGACGCCGCGGGCGCGCTGCGCGAACCGTGGCGGCAATTCTTCGAGCGGCTCGGCGAAGACGGCATCGCGCGCCTGGACGATCACCTCGCCTCGGTCGCGCAGCAGATCCGCGACAACGACATCAGCTACAACGTCTACGCGGATAACGGCGAGCCGAGGCCATGGGCACTCGACCTGCTGCCGTTCCTGATCAGCGAGGACGAGTGGGCGCATATCGAGCACGGCGTGACGCAGCGCGCGCATCTGCTCAACGCGATCGTCGCCGATATTTATGGGCCGCAGACCTTATTGCAGCGCGGGCAATTGCCGCCCGCGCTGGTCTACGGCCATCCCGGCTATCTGCGCTCGGTGAAGGGATACACGCCGCCAGGCGGCCAGTTCCTGCAAGTGGTCGCGGTCGATCTGGCGCGCACGCCCAACGGCGACTGGACCGTGATGGCGCATCGCACCGAGGCGCCGTCCGGCCTCGGTTACGCGCTGGAAAACCGCCTGATCGTGTCGACGCTGTTCGCCGATCCGTTCCGTGCCATGCGCGTGAGCCGGCTCGCTCCGACCTACTCGCAACTGATCGCAACGCTCGCCCAGTCGGCGCAGGCCACGATGCAGCACGACAGCGAAGGCGCCGAACATTCGCCGCATATTGCCTTGCTCACGCCAGGGCCGTTCAGCGAAACTTATTTCGAGCACGTGTTTCTGGCGCGCTACCTCGGCGTGACGCTGGTCGAGGGCAAAGACCTGACCGTGCGCGACGACAAGCTCTATCTGAAGACCCTCGCCGGTCTCGAACGCGTGCACGTGGTGCTGCGGCGTCTGGACGATGCGTTCTGCGATCCGGTCGAACTGCGCGCCGATTCGAGCATCGGCGTGCCCGGCTTGTTGCAGGTGATGCGCGCCGGCAATGTGATCGTCTCGAACGTGCCGGGTTCGGGCTTCGTCGAATCGCCGGCGTTGCACGGTTTTCTGCCCGGCATCGCCGAAGTGCTGCTCGACGAAGACCTCGTGTTGCCGAGCGTGGCGACGTGGTGGTGCGGCGAAGAGGCGGCGCGCGATCATGCGTTCGCGCGGCTGGACGAAGCGTTCATCGTGCCGACGTGGCCGGTCACCGGACGCGATGCGCCGCCCGGCGTGGAGCAGGGCCGGCAGCGGTTGTCGACGTGGCGCGAGCGGATCGAAACCATGCCCGACACCTACACGATCCAGCAGGCGCAGCGCTTTTCCTGCACGCCGCGTTACGAGGACGGCACCGTCGGCCGCCGTCCGTCGGTGCTGCGCGTCTACGCGATTGCGGACGTCAACGGCGGCTGGCATGTGATGCCGGGCGGCTTCACGCGCATGGCCGCCGCGCGTCAGGCCACGGTGTCCATGCAGTACGGCGGCAGCAGCGTCGACACGTGGGTGCTGTCGAGCCAGCCGACTTCGACCTTCACGCTGCTGCCTTCGCCGATGCAGCCCGCCGACCTCGCGCGCAAGCACCGCACCGTGTCGAGCCGCGCGGCGGAAAACCTGTTCTGGGCCGGGCGTTACGGCGAACGCGCCGAGAACAACGTGCGGCTGTTGCGCCTGATCCTCGGCTCGCTGGAAGGCAACGACGCCGACGCGATGTTCCCGACCCTGGTCGAACTCGCCATGTATTGCGGGCTCGTGCAGTCCCGCGACATGTTCGCGCCGCATTCGCCGCAAGCTTTCGAGCGTGCGCTGGTCGCCAATCTGAGCGAGAGCGCCGGCGCCGCGAGCATCGGCCAGAACCTGACCTCCCAGGCGCGTTCGAACGGCGAAGTGCGCGGACGTTTGTCGAACGATCATTGGCGCACGATTCTCGCGTCGCGCAACGATTTCCGCGACGCATTGCAGACGTTGATGCCGGCTCCGGGTTACGGCGGCGGTTCATCTTCATCACAAGGCAACGGCAATGGCAATGGCGGCGCGAACGGCCGCGGCGAACGCTACGACCGTTACGATCGCGTCACGTTGATGAATGCGCTCGAACATCTGTCAGTGCAGTTGTCCGCGATCAGCGGCGCGCAAGGCGACCGTATGACACGTGACGAAGCATGGCGTCTGCTGTTCGTGGGCCGTCACATTGAACGCGTGTCGGCGATGACCTCGTTCCTGCGCGTGGTTGCCGACAAAGGTCAGCTTTCGACCCCCGCCGGTTTCGATCTGCTGCTGCAATTGTTCGACAGCACGCTGACGTACCGCTCGCTCTATCCGGGCCGCTTCGAAGTGCCGGCCTTGCTCGACCTGCTGGTCATCGAGCCGACCAATCCGCGCGGCATCTACGGCGTGTATGAGCGCCTGCGTAAAAAGCTCGACGAGATCGCCGTGGCGGCGGGCAGCACGCGGCATCGTCCGTTCGCTGAACTGATGCCGCCTGCCGCGTCGTTGCCGACGCTCGAATCGCTGTGCGCCGTCGACGAGGACGGCGCCTACGCCAATCTGATCGCGGTGTGCGATCAGATTGGCGGATTTGTCGGCGCGGCCGCGCATGAAATCAGCGCGCGCTATTTCAGTCACGCCAGCACGGTCGCCTCGCAGGTGTGGTCATGAAGCACGCGCCGACCGTGCTGTCCGTCTCGCATCGCACGACCTATCGCTACTCCACGTATGTGGAGACCGCGCAGCATCTGGCGACGATCCGGCCGATCGCCTGTTCGTGGCAACGCGTGGTCTCGCATAGCGAAAAGATCGAGCCCGAGCCGTCGTATCTGAATAGCCGTATCGACGCATTCGGCAACGACGTGCTGTATTTCGCGCTGGACGCGCCGCACGAGCGCTTGCAACTCGTCAGCGAAACGACCGTGGCGCTCATGCCGCGCTGGACCGACCTCGATCCGGAGGTGACGCCCGCATGGGACGACGTGGCCGATGCGCTGCGTTTTTGCGTCGGCGGCCAGTTCCGGCCCGAGGCGGAGTTCTGTTTCGCGTCGCCGAATATCGTGCCGCGGCCGTCGCTGCGCGACTATGCCTTGCCAAGTTTTCCGCCCGGCATGCCCGTGGCCGCGGGCGCGATCGATCTGATGCACCGCATTCACGAAGACTTCGCCTACAAGCCTTCCGCGACGATGTTCGATACACCCGCCGAACGCGCCTTCGAATTGAAGAGCGGCGTGTGTCAGGACTTCGCGCAGGTGATGATCGGCTGCTTGCGCTCGCTGGGTTTGCCCGCGCGTTACGTGAGCGGCTATCTGCGCAACGATCCGCCGCCGGGGCAGCCGCGGCTGATCGGCGCGGATGCATCCCACGCGTGGGTCTCGGTGTATTGCCCCGGCAGTGGCTGGATCGATCTCGACCCGACCAATGACGTGCTCGCCGATATGGATCATGTAACGCTCGCCATCGGCCGCGATTACAGCGACGTGTCCTTGCTGCGCGGGATGATTCTCGGCGGCGGCGCGCATCGGGTGGAGGTGGGGGTGACGGTGCTTGCGCTTTAGCCTTGCGGCAAGCCCTTCTGACCGGATGAATGCGCTCGACGTGTCGCGCATTCGTCGCGTCACCTTCTTTTCGCCGCGCTCGGGGAAAACCCTTGTCCTCCATTCCCATTCACCGGGAATCTGATTTTTGAAATCCGGGAACGTTCTGGCATTCTGAGTCCGTGATGGATTGCGGGCGGTGTCATCGTGAATGTGGAACAAGGTGTGACCGGGGCTGAACGGGTGTTGCTCGTGCTGGCGGCGCTCGCCAGTCATGGCAAGGCCATGTCGGTGAAGGATTTGCTCGCCGTCACCGGGCTCGCGCAAAGCACCTTGTACCGGCAGATCGCCTTGCTCAAGCGCTGGGGTTTCGTGGCGGAAAACGCGGGGCATTACGCGCCGGGTCCGATCAGCTTGCAGCTTGCGCTCGGCTTCGACGTGAACTCACTGCTGGTCGAAGCGAGCCGCAGCGAGATGCAGCAACTCGCGCGGGCGTCGCAGGAAAGCATTGGACTGGTGGTCGCCGTCAAGCATCAGGTGATGTGTCTCGAGATGGTCGACAGCCAGCACTCGTTGCGCTGCTCGTTCGAGAAAGGCCGTGCCGTACCGCTCAAGGCGGGCGCGTCGGCGAAATCGTTGCTCGCGTTCATGGCCGACAAGGCGCGCAGCGAAGTACTCGACAGCGTATTCGACAACGACCCCGCCGGCCGCGCCGCGATCGAAGCCGAACTCGAACAGATTCGCGCTCGGGGTTATGCAGTCAGCGACAGCGAAGTCGATCCGGGTGTGTGGGGCGTGAGCGCGCCGATATTTCATCGCAGCGGACGCGGCGCCGGCAGCAGCGCGTCGATCACCCTGATGGCGCCGTCCACGCGCGCCATCGGCCGCGAAAGCCAATTCATCGACGGGACGCTACGTACGGCCCGCGCCATTTCCGAGTATATGCAAACCGATTGACCGAGGCATGCCGTTCGCGGCTTGCCTTCAATCTGGATTCCGAACGAACTGAACAAAACCACAAGGAGCCTACCCCATGAAGCTGCAACGACTGTTGTCCCTTGCCTGCGTCACGTTTGCAGTGACCTGTGCAGGATTCTCCGGCGCCGCGTCGGCCCAAACGCCGGACGTGCTGAACGTGGCCACCGACGCCACTTTCCCGCCGATGGAGTACACCGAGAACGGCGCGCGCACCGGCTTCGACGTCGACGTGATGAATGCGCTCGCCAAGGCGATGGGCAAGCGGGTCCAATGGACGGACATCGACTTCAAAGGCCTGATTCCTGGTTTGATCGCCCATCGTTTCGACGCGGCGATTTCCGGCATCTATATCACCGACGAACGCGCGAAAGTGGTCGACTTCACCGACTCGTATTACGCGGGCGGCCTGGTCGTGCTGGTAAAGAGCAATTCACCGATCAAGTCGGCGGAAGAGCTGAACGGCAAGAAAGTCTCGGTTCAGGTGGGCACGAAGTCAGTGAACTTCTTGCGCGACAATTTCCCGCAGATCAATCGCGTCGAAGTCGAAAAGAATCAGGAAATGTTCGATCTCGTGGGCATTGGCCGCGCCGACGCCGCCGTGACCGGCAAGCCGGCCGCGTATCAACTCGTGAAGACACGCGGCGGTTTCCGCGTCCTCGACAAGCCGCTGACGACCGAAGCCTACGGTATAGCCGTGCGCAAGGACGAGCCGCAACTGAAGGCGGCGTTCAATACCGCGCTCGCCAAGATCAAGGCCGACGGTACCTATGCGGCGATCGTCAAGAAGTGGTTCGGCGCGGCCGCGCAATAATCGGCTGAGCAAACGAAATGGAACTCGATTTTTCGCCGGTCATCGCCGGCTGGCCGGACATCATGCACGGCGCGCTGGTGACGGTCGAAGTGACCGCCGCCTCGCTCGCGTTGAGCTGTGTGCTGGGCCTTCTGATCGGCATTGGCCGGCTCACGCCGCAGCGGCGCGTGGTGTACTACCTGTGCACGGCGTACCTGACGTTCTTCCGTGGCACGCCGTTGCTCGTGCAGCTCTTTCTGCTGTTTTTCGGCTTGCCGCAATTCGGCATTCTGTTGCCGGCTTTTGTGTGCGGTATGCTCGGGCTCGGTTTGTATTCGGCGGCTTATGTCTCGGAGATCGTGCGTGGCGCGATTCAGTCGGTGGATCGCGGGCAGATGGAGGCGGCGCGTTCGATCGGCATGTCGTCGGGACAGGCCATGCGCGCGATCATTTTGCCGCAAGCCATCGTGCGGATGATTCCGCCGCTCGGCAACGAGTTCATCGCGTTGATCAAGAACTCGGCGCTGGTGTCGCTGCTCACCATCGACGATCTGATGCATGAAGGGCAGAAGATTATCAGCGTGTCGTACCGTTCGCTCGAGGTGTATCTGGCCATCGCGCTGGTCTATCTGGTGTTGACGCAGGTGACCAACTACGCGCTGCATCGTGTCGAAAGCCGTTTGCGCGCAGGAGGGATGGTGCAATGAATACCGTGACCAACCTTAATGAACCTATCGTCAGCATTCGCGGGCTCACCAAGTCGTTCGGCTCGCATACGGTGCTCAACGGCATCGATTTCGACATTCAGCCGCAGCAGGTCGTGGTGGTGATCGGGCCGAGCGGCTCAGGCAAGAGTACGTTTCTGCGCTGCTGCAACGGGCTCGAGAAGGCGGAAGGCGGCACGATCGATATTTGCGGCCATCGGCTGGTCGATCAGGGCGAGATGCTCAAGGAGCGGTCGCTGAATGCGCTGCGCACCGAAGTCGGAATGGTGTTTCAGTCGTTCAATCTGTTTCCGCATCTGTCGGTGCTGCATAACATCACCGTTGGCCCGCGCATGTTGCGCGGCGCCAGCAAGGCCGAGGCCGAAGCGGCCGCGCTTGCGTTGCTGGAAAAAGTGGGACTCGCGCACAAGGCGCACGTGATGCCGGCGAGTCTGTCGGGTGGTCAGAAGCAGCGGGTCGCGATTGCACGCGCATTGGCTATGCAGCCACGCGTGATGTTGTTCGACGAGCCGACTTCCGCACTCGATCCCGAACTGGTCGGCGAAGTGCTGCAGGTAATGAAACTGCTCGCGAGCGAAGGCATGACGATGGTGGTCGTCACGCACGAAATGGGTTTCGCGAAAGAAGTCGCCGACGTGGTGGTGGTGATGGACGGCGGCGTGATCGTCGAAGCGGGTCCGCCGGCGGAGATTTTCTCGGCGCCTTCGCAGCCGCGCACGCGCGCTTTCCTGCAGGCGGTGTTGTCGCGCGCATGAGAGTTCCATTCGATGACAAGGTGTGGGCGGGCCGCTCGGACGACGGCGAGCCCGGCGACACGCGGCGTGTTTTCAATCAGGTCGTGTCGTTTGACGGTGCTTCCGGCATTCGCAGCGGGGTGCCTGTGATCGTCGGTTTCGGGTCCGATGAAGGGGTGCGCCGCAATCAAGGCCGCGTCGGCGCGGCGCACGCGCCGAAGGAATTGCGGCGGGCGCTGGCGGGCCTGCCGGCCAAAAGCTCGATGGTGTCGCTCGCCGACGCGGGCGACGTGGTGTGCGACGACGGCGACCTCGAAGGCGCGCAAGCCGAACTGGCAAGCGTGGTCAGCGAGGTTCTCGGCAGCGGTGGCCGGCCATTGGTATTCGGAGGTGGTCATGAGGTTGCGTGGGGGACGTATTGCGGTTTGCGTTCGCATCAGGAGCGGCGTGATGCCTCTGAACCCGCCACGCCTCGCAAACTACTGATCATCAACTTCGACGCGCATTTCGATCTGCGCCAGAAACGTCCCGGAAATTCAGGCACACCGTTCGATCAGATCGCGAACGACTGCGCTGAACGTGGCGTGCCGTTCAACTATGTCTGCTTCGGCATCAACGATCTGGGCAACACGGCTTCGCTGTTCGAGCATGCGCAGCGGCTCGCCGTGCGCTATCTGCTCGACGTCGACATGCAGGAAACGCAACTGGCCCCGCGGTTGCGCGAACTCGATCAGATGCTGGACGAAGTGGACGACGTCTATCTGACCATCGATCTCGACGTGCTTCCTGCTGCCGTCGCGCCGGGTGTCTCGGCGCCCGCGGCGCTGGGCGTGCCGCTGTCCGTGGTCGAGGCGATGGTGCAGCACGTACGTGGCTCGGGCAAGCTGCGCGCGGCGGACATCGCCGAATACAACCCGTCGCTCGATCAGGACAAGCGCACCGCGAGAGCGGCTGCGCGACTGGCTTACCGCTTGCTCTGAGCGCACTTGCCGTGCTTATCGCGCTGAGTTGACGATGGAGCACAACGGCTCGCCGCGTCACGCTGCGAGCCGGTTTCAATTTTCTGCCCTCGTTGCGAGCGGACATGTGTCTTATAGATGTCCGATTTCGCACTGGCCGCTGACCGGTTTTTGCAACACACTGTTCAACGCAGCCAAACTTGACTCTGTGTGTATGCACATATAGACTCCACTCCATGAACCGTCCCATCTCTTACGACGAATGCAACTGCTTCGCGCTGCGCCAGGCGGCGCGGCACGTTACGCAAATCTACGAACGCCACCTCGGTGAAGTAGGCCTGACGGCTGCGCAGTTCACGATTCTCGCCAAGCTCGCGCGCATGCCGAACCTGCCCATGGTGGATCTGGCGGACGCCATGGTGATGGAGCGCACCACGCTGGTCCGCGCGATGAAACCCTTGCAGCGCGACGGACTGGTGGTGGCCGAATCGGCGGAGCATGACGGCCGCACGCTCCTGTTCAGCCTGACGGAGAAGGGAGAAGCCACGTTCGATCAGGCCGCCATCGCCTGGCGCGCCGCGCAAGACGAGTTTGAAAAGAAGTTCGGCCATGCGCGCGCCAAAACGCTGCGCGCCGAACTGTTCAGTATCACCGGCTAGTTGAGGCGCACATGCTCGTTCTGACGAGCATCGGTTCGCCTGTTTGTGTGCATACGCACTCACTAACGAGGAAGTGCAGCAATGGAAGGGCTATTCGACGACGACTGCTTTGCCATCCGTCAGGCCGCGCGTTATGTCTCGCAGATATACGACCGGCACCTGGCGAATGTCGGGCTGACCATTACGCAGTTTTCGCTGCTGGGACGGCTCAAACGCACCGGCCCCATGACGATGAAGCAAATGGCTGAAACCATGCGCATGGAACGCACCACACTGGTCCGCACGATTCAGCCGCTGCGCCGCAACGGCCTGGTGTCGAGCGAGGCGCTCGGCGCGGACGCGCGGGCGCTGACGATCGCGCTCACTGACGCAGGTGAACAGCGTCTCAAGGCAGGGGGTGAACACTGGCGTGCCGCGCAAGCGGAATTCGAGCACCGTTTCGGTGAACGACGCGCGGCCGCATTGCGCGGCGAATTGTTCGCCATCACACGGGATTCAATCTGAAGCCGCGAATACGGCGACGCACGGCCGGCGCAGTCCACGCGCCGTTTTTTTCAACGTAACGAGTGCATACGCACATATCGACACCATGTCCACTACTCCATCGACTATCGCCCCGCCGAGCGCGGCCCAGACCGCCAAACCGGCACGGCGCATTCCCTGGATGCTGCTCGCGGTCATTACAGTGCTCGTCGTGCTGGCGCTCGCGGCGTCGTACTGGTTCTTCATTGGCCGCTTCGTCGAAACGACTGACGATGCGTACGTGGGCGGCGATGTCACCGTGATGGCGCCGAAGGTGAACGGCTTCGTCACGGACGTGCTGGTGCACGACAACCAGTTCGTCCACGCAAACGACGTGCTGATCCGGCTCGATGCGCGCGACTATGACGCGCGGCTTGCGCAGGCCACGGCGGAAGTGCAGAGCGCGCAAGCCGCGGTGACCGAATTGCAGGCGAAGAAATCCTTGCAGCTCGCCACCATCAACGAGCAGGCCGCGGAAGTGCGCGCCTCCGGCGCGGAGTTGACGCGCAGCGCCGCGGACCAGACGCGCTACCGCGAGCTGGTGAAGGACGACGCGGTGTCGAACCAGGTCGTCGAGCGAGCGGATGCCGATCTGACGAAAGCGCACGCGGCGGTCGATCGCAGCAGCGCGGCGTTGATCGCGGCGCAACGTCAGATCGCCGTGCTCGACGCGCAGATCGGCGACGCCGAGGCGCGCATCGCGACGGCGCAAGCCGCCCAGCGCGTCGCGGCACTTAACGTGGAGTACACGACGATTCGCTCGCCGATCGACGGCTATGTCGGCAATCGCACGGCGCGTGTCGGCCTGCTGGCGAACACCGGTGTGTCGCTGCTGACCGTGGTGCCGTCGAGCGGACTCTGGATCGACGCCAACTTCAAGGAAGACCAGTTGAAGAAGATGCGCGTCGGCGACACCGTCGACGTCGATCTCGACGCCTCGAGCACGGGCATTCACGGCGTGGTGGAAAGTCTGGCGCCGGCCACTGGCGCGACCTTCAGTGTGCTACCCGCGGAGAACGCCACCGGCAACTTCACCAAGATCGTGCAGCGAGTGCCGGTGCGCGTGCGGCTGGATGTGCCCAAGGCCATGCAAGGCGTGCTGCGCCCCGGCCTCTCGGCCACGGTGAAAGTGCATGTCGATAGCGGCAATACGCCGGCGCGCGGGTGAACCCATCATGACCCAAGTTCTCGCCAACCCCGCCGAACTGCCGACGCGAATCAAAGTCCTTGCGTTCACATTGATGTGCGTCGGGTTTTTCATGGCGACGCTCGATATTCAGATCGTTGCGTCGTCGCTCAAGGATATCGGCGGCGGCTTGTCCGCGAGCCAGGACGAACTTTCGTGGGTGCAGACGTCGTATCTGATCGCTGAAATTCTGGTGATTCCGATGTCCGGCTGGCTCACTCGCGTGTTCTCGACGCGCTGGGTATTCGCGTTCTCCGCGCTCGGCTTCACGATCACCAGCATGTTGTGCGGCCTCGCGTGGGACATCAACTCGATGATCCTGTTCCGCGGTTTGCAGGGCGCGCTCGGCGCCGCGATGATCCCGACTGTGTTTACCACGGCGTTCGTGCTGTTTCCCGGCAAGGAACGCCTGATAGCGTCCACCACCATCAGCGCGCTTGCCACGCTCGCGCCGACTGTCGGTCCGGTGATCGGCGGCTGGATCACGTCGCAATGGTCGTGGCACTGGCTGTTCTATCTGAACCTGGTGCCGGGTCTGGTCGTCACGCTGATGGTGCCGAAATACGTGCACTTCGACAACGTCGACCTGTCGCTGCTGAAGAAAGGCGATTACCTGGGCATCCTTCTGATGTCCGGCTTTCTCGGTTGCCTCGAATACGTGCTGGAGGAAGGGCCGCGCAAAAACTGGTTCGGCGACGACGTCATCGTGACGTGCGCGTGGATCACGGCGATCTGCGGATTCCTGTTCATCGTGCATGCGTTCACCGCGAAAGAGCCGATCGTCGATTTGCGTGCCTTGGCGATCCGCAACTTCGGCATCGGCAGTCTGCTGTCGTTCATCACCGGGATCGGGATTTTCTGCGCAGTGTTCCTGACGCCGGTGTTTTTATCGCGTGTGCGTGGTTTCGATTCGTTGCAGATCGGCGTGGCGTTGCTGTCAGTCGGCTGTTTTCAATTGGTCGCGATGGTGGCGTATTCGATGGTCGCGCGCTTTATCGACATGCGGATACTGCTGGTGTTCGGCCTCGTGCTGTTCGGCGTCGGCTGTTATCTGTATGTGCCCCTGACCAATCAATGGGGCTGGCAGGAGTTGTTGATCCCGCAGGCGTTGCGCGGCATCGGCCAGCAGTTCTGCATTCCCCCGATTGTCACGATGGCGCTGGGTTCATTGCCGATGTCGAGGCTGCGGTCCGCAAGCGGCCTGTTCAACCTGATGCGTAACCTCGGCGGCGCGATCGGCATTGCCGTGAGCAGCACGATGCTCAACGACCGCTTGAACCTGCACTACGAGCGGCTCGATGAACATCTGAACGTGGGCCGTCCGGTGGTCGAATCGATCTTGCAGCAGCAAGGCGCGCATTTCGCGGCAGTGGGCGGCAACGTGCTGAACGCGGCCAACGCCGGGCTCGGCCAACTGCACGCGCTGCTGATGCGCGAAGCGCTCGTGCTCACGTTCGCCGACACGTTTTACGCACTGTCGCTCTGTTTCGTGGTTGGCCTGCTGAGCGTGCTGTTCTCGCGCCCGTTCGGCAACACCGCACCACCGCCCGATGCCCATTGAGGAATTCAACATGAAACCGATCCTTGTCAAAGTACTGGCGAGCGCCGCCTTGCTGACGCTCGCGGCGTGCGCGGTGCAACCGGAAACGCACGCGGATTTGCCGCAGACCGTGAAGACCGTGGCGCCGGCTGCATGGAATGTCGACGCGCCGCAAGACAGCGTGAGCGCCAACGCGTGGTGGGCGCAATTCGGCGACCCGGTCATGCATCAACTGGTCGAGTCGGTGCTGACCGGCAATCTCGATGTGCAGGCAGCGGTAGAGCGCGTCAGGCAGGCGCAGGATCTGGCGAAGCAAAATCGCGCGGCCCTGCTGCCCGAGCTGAACGCGAGTGCGACCGCCTCGAACTCGCGTCAGAACACGCCGCCGCCGCTCGGCTATGTGCGCCAGGCCGGTATCGGCCTGAGCGCGAGCTGGACGCCCGACGTATTCGGTGGCGAACGTCTCGCCGTGCTGGCGGCGCAGGCCCAGGTGTCGGGACGTCAGTCGGCATTGAATGAGGTGCGCCTCGCGCTCGCGGCGAATACCGCGGCAGCGTATATCGACCTTCGTTGGGCGCAATCGCAGTTGCAGATTCTGAGCGACAACGAGCAGATCCGCGCACGTGCCCTGAAGCTCACGCAGCAGCGTCTGCGCTACGGGCTGTCGACGCAACTCGATGTGGCGCGCGCGCAGAACCAGCTCGAGGATTTGCAGGCGCAGATTCCGCGCGTGCAATCGGCGGTGCAGCATCAGTTGAGTCTGATCGCCGTGTATTCGGGGCGCACACCGGAGAGCGTCGACAGTTTGCTGCTTGCCAATGCACGCGATATTCCGGTGCCCGCGCAAAGCGTGCCGCAGATGCTGCCCTCCGAAGCGCTTTTGCAGCGTCCCGACGTGCGCATCGCATACGCGAGCGTCGAACAGCGCGCGGCGGAAGTGGGCGTGTCGAAAGCGCAGCGCTATCCGCAGTTCCGGCTCAATCTCGCCGACGGCCTGCTGGCCTCGTCCTATCTCGGCTTGCCGACGCTGACCGACAACCTCTTCAGCGCCGCCTTGAACGCGACGAGTCCGATCTTCAACGCGGGCCGCATCACCGCGAATATCGACGAGAGCGAAAGCCGCATGCGCGAATCGCAACTCGGTTTGCAGCAAACCATGCTGCAAGCCCTCAAGGAAATCGAAGACAACCGCAGCGATCTGGTGAGCGGCGCAGTGCAGGTGCAACGTCTTGGCGGCGCGCTCGATGCATCGAATCAGGCGCTGCGTCTGTCGAGCGAGCTGTATAAGGGCGGCGCGTCGAGTTTCCTCGATGTGCTCGCGGCGCAGGAGGCGTATCTGCACGACGCGGAGTCGTTGAACCAGGCCAAACGCGAGCATGCGCTCTCGGCGGTCGCGCTATACCGGTCGCTCGGTGGCGGCTGGGATGTGCCTGACGCGGTCACGGCAGTATCGGCGAACAACTGATGCATGAGCGTGGCCAATGAGGTGTTGAACCAACTGGAGAGAAATGATGGCGAATCAGCGAGAAGTAGTGATCTGCAATCCGGTGAGAACGCCGATCGGCGCATTCGGCGGATCGTTGAAAGAGGTGCCCGCAAGCGAACTCGGCGCGCTCGCGGTGCGTGAGACGTTGCAGCGTAGCGGGCTCGACCCGGCCGCATTGGCGTCGGTCGTGATGGGCAACGTGATTCAGGCCGGCAACAAGATGAATCCGGCGCGCCAGGCGTCGATCGGCGGCGGCGTGCCGGTGGCTGTGCCGGCGTTGACGGTCAATCGCGTGTGCGGTTCGGGCGCGCAGGCGATCGCATCGGCGGCCCAGGAGATCCTGCTGGGTCTCGGCGATGCCGCGGTGGCCGGCGGCATGGAGAACATGGACCGCGCGCCGTATCTGCTCGACGGCGGCCGCTGGGGCTACCGCATGGGCAACGCGCAAATCCACGACAGCCTGTTGCGCGACGGCCTGAACGACGCGTTTTCCGGCGAGCATTCCGGCTGGCACACCGAAGACCTCGTCGCGCAATTCGACATCACGCGCGAAACGCAGGACCGTTGGGCCGCGCGTTCGCAACAGCGATTCAGCGAAGCGCAGGCGCGTGGCGATTTCGACGCCGAACTGGTCGCCGTGGAAATCGCAGGGCGCAAGGGCCCGCAGCATTTCACGCGTGATGAACAGCCGCGTCCCGATACCACGGTGGAAACGCTGGCCAAACTGCGTCCGGCATTTCGCCCCGACGGCACGATCACCGCAGGCAACGCCCCGGGATTGAACAGCGGCGCGGCCGCCATGCTGGTGGCCGAACGTGGCTTCGCGGAAGCACGCGGCATCGCGCAGTTCGCGCGGCTTGCGGCATACGGCGTCGCCGCGGTCGAACCCGGCATGTTCGGCCTCGGTCCCGTGCCGGCCGTGGAGATGGCGTTGGCGCGAGCCGGATGGCAATTGCACGATGTCGAGCGCTTCGAAATCAACGAGGCGTTTGCCGCCGTGCCGATCGCGGTCGCGCGCAGACTCGGCATCGCGGACGAGCTGATCAACGTGCAAGGCGGCGCGATCGCGCATGGCCATCCCATCGGCGCGACGGGCGCCGTGTTGACCACGCGCCTGCTCCATTCAATGCGGCGCGACGGGCTCAAACGCGGCATTGTTACGCTATGCATCGGCGGTGGTCAGGGGATCGCATTGGCATTGGAAATGCTGTGACTTTGAGTCGATAGCAGCAGGGTGCGTCGGCGTGCGAAATACGTCGATGCACCCGCCGCTGCGACTTCGTAAATGCGTGGCGCATCAACCGTGATGCAATCTTCGGCAATAGAACCCCAGCCCATATTTAAAGTTTTTCCTCCCGCATCAGTTTCGTTTAGCATCATTGCCACTTCGGGATCGTGAGCGGCATCGGCGGCTGGTTCGGCCATCCGCAATTGTCGATGCAATCGGTGCTCGGCGCGACGCTCTCGAACCTGATGAGCGTCACGATTGCGTGGCATGTTCATTACGCTGAATTGAATCGGGGATCGCTGCATGAATATGGAACAACTGCTGGAGCGCGCGGGCGTCGCGCGAGAAAAGGCCTATGCGCCTTATTCGAAGTTCAAGGTCGGCGCGGCGCTGCTGACCAAAGATGGACAGGTGTTCGACGGCTGCAACGTCGAGAACGCCTCGTATGGTTTGTGCAATTGCGCAGAACGTACCGCGTTTTTCAGCGCCATTGCAGCGGGCTATCAGCGCGACCAGTTCGCCGCGCTTGCCGTGATCGGCGATACGGACGGCCCGGTCGCGCCGTGCGGCGCGTGCCGCCAGGTGATCATCGAACTGGGCGGCCCTGAATTGCCGATTCGCCTCGGCAATCTGCATGGCGTCACGCGCGACACCACCGCGCGTGAACAATTGCCGGACGCGTTCTATCGATGAGCAGGCACAAGGTCATCTATGACACCGACCCAGGTGTGGACGATGCGATGGCGCTCGTGTTTCAGGCGCTGCATCCGGATATCGAACTGCTTGGCCTGACAAGCGTATTCGGCAACGCGACGATTGAAACGACCACGCGCAATGCGCGCTTTCTCGCCGGACGGTTTGCCGCGGGCGTGCCGGTCGCGCAGGGCGCGGCGGCGCCGCTCAAGTGCGCCGCGCCCGAGCCGCTCGCAGAGATCCACGGCGGCAACGGGCTCGGCAATATCGCGTTGAATACAACGGACGGGGCCGCACTCGACGCGCGCCCCGCGCACCGCTTCATCATCGACACGGTGCGCGCGCATCCGGGCGAAGTGACGCTGCTTGCCGTGGGCCCGCTCACGAATCTCGCCTTGGCGCTCGCCGACGATCCGCAGATCGCCTCGCTCGTCAAGCAGGTGGTCATCATGGGCGGCGCGTTCGGCACGGACGGCGTGCTCGGCAATGTCACGCCCGCGGCGGAAGCCAATATCCTGGGCGACCCGGATGCCGCCGACATCGTGCTCGGCGCGGCGTGGCCGGTTGCGATCGTCGGTCTGGACGTCACGCAGCGCACCATCATGAGCCACGATTATCTGGCGTCGCTGCGCGAGCGCGGCGGCGCGGCCGGTCAGTTCGTGTGGGAAGTGTCGCGGCACTACGAGGCGTTTCACGGGCAGAGCGCGCAGCTTGCGGGCATCTTCGTGCACGATTCGTCGGCGGTGGCCTATGTGCTGGCGCCGCATCTCTATACGACGCGCAGCGGTCCCGTGCGCGTGCTGACCGAGGGCATCGCGGTCGGTCAAACCATCCAGAAGCCTTCGACGATGCCCGTTCCCGCGCCGGCCTGGGACGGCCGGCCCGACTGCAAGGTGTGCATGGAAGTGGATGTGCCGGGCATGCTGGCGCTTTACGAGCGCACCATTTGCGGCACGCTGTGAGAATGACGGTGTCGTATAACTGACGTACAGGCGGCACGGCGCGGATTGATCTGACGTGAGTCGCTGTGCAATGCAACACGCCGGCACGCGGCAATTGTGGCCGGTGCCGATCTTCAATCTTTGCTACATTTCTGCACACGCACCGCATAAGCTGCCCTGAAGCTCTTTCTCATGGGCGCGGCGCGCGTGACCGAAACCTATCAAGAGGCCAAAGATGCGAATTCTAGTAGTAGGGGCGGGCGCCGTAGGCGGCTATTTCGGCGGGCGTCTCGCGGCGGCGGGCCAGGACGTGACCTTTCTCGTGCGGCCCGGCCGCGCGGAAAAGCTCAAGCGCGAAGGACTCGTCATCAGCAGCGTGCGCGGCGATCTCACGCTGCGCGACCCCCAAACGATTCTCGCCGGCGTCAGCGCCGAGCCGTTCGATCTGGTGCTGCTGAGCTGCAAAGCCTACAGTCTCGACGACGCCATCGATTCCTTCGCGCCGCTCGTCGGCGAGTCGACGCTGATTCTGCCGATGCTCAACGGCATGCGCCATATGGACGTGCTCAACGAAAAGTTCGGCGCCGCGCGCGTGCTGGGCGGTCAGTGCGTGATTGCCGCCACGCTCAACGCCGAGCAGCACATCGTGCATCTGAACGACACCCATGCGATCACCTTCGGCGAACAGGCCGGCGGCGCGTCGGAACGCACCCAGGCCATCGCCGAGGCCATGGCGGGCGCGACTTTCGATGCGGTGGTCAGCGACAACATCTTGCTGCGCATGTGGGAGAAGTGGGTATTCCTGGCCACATTGGCGGCAAGCACGTGCTTGATGCGCGGTTCGGTCGGCGATATTCTGGCTGCGCCGGACGGCAAGCGCGTGATCGAGAATCTGCTGGGCGAATGCCGGGCCGTGGCCGAGCACAACGGTTTCACAATGGGCCCGGACTTCGACGCACGCGCCACGCAAACGCTCTTAACGCCTTCGCCGCTCACCGCTTCCATGTTGCGGGATGTGGAAAACCACTCGCATACGGAGGCGGATCACATTCTCGGCGATCTGATTTCGCGCGGCGGCGATGCGCAAAAGGGCGAGCACGGCTTGTCGTTGCTGCGTATTGCCTATAGTCATCTGAAGACGTATGAAGCGAGGCAGGCCCGCACGTCCTGAACGATGCCACGGCACGAGCGTGGACTCAGCGGGCAAGCCATGACAGCCTAACGATCGGAGGTGAAGCATGCCGAGTCCAATTGGATCAGTGCCCGCGCTCAGTGCCGCTTCGGCCACGATCTTCTCGATCGGCATTGTCTTTCTCGGCTACTGGGGCTTGTATGAGCCGACACAGTGGCGAGTCGCCGACGTCTTCGTCTTTGTGTCCGCGATGATCGGTTTCGGTTGCCTCGGGCTCGTGCCGTGGGTCGCGACGAGTCCTGTCGAGCCCGAATCCAGCGACGCCCGGATTCGCATCGCGCGGCATCTGTTTCTCGTCGGCGTGGCGGGAATCTGGCTTGCGGTAGCGATGTCGGTGATTTTCTGAAGCGCCGCCCACGCGCGTTTTTCGTTGAAGCGCAACCCGTCAGCGCCAAGGGCATTTATTTCGCGGCATCCCCCACGCGAATGCAGGCGACGCGTGTCGCATGGGCACCATGCGTGATGGGCTGCGGAATTTCCTTGGCGCAGGCTTCGATCGCGTCCGGGCAGCGCGTGCGAAACGCGCAACCGGAAGGCGGACTGAGCGGCGAGGCAATCTCGCCGCGCAACAGCAGATGACGGCGCGCGCGTTCCACGACCGGATCGGGCACCGGCACGGCCGAGAGCAGCGCACGCGTGTACGGATGACGCGGCGTGCCGTACACCTCGCGCTTGTCGCCGAACTCCATCACACGTCCCAGATACATCACCAGCACGCGGTGGCTGATCGCTTTGACGACGGCCAGATCGTGCGCGACGAACAGCAGCGAGAGCGACAGTTCGCGTTGCAGATCGCGCAGCAGGTTGACGATCTGCGCCTGGATCGACACGTCGAGCGCGGACACCGGCTCGTCGCAGATCACCAGTTGCGGCTCGCCGATCAGCGCGCGCGCAATGCCCACCCGTTGACACTGGCCGCCGGAAAACTCGTGCGGATAGCGGCGCAGATGCTGCGCATTCAGACCGACGCGTTCCAGCATGGTCAGCACACGCCGTTGCACGTCGGCGCGTGCGATGTCCTGACCGTGTGTCATCAAAGGTTCGGCGACGATCTGTTCGATCGTCATGCGCGGGTCGAGCGAGGCGAGCGGGTCCTGGAAAATCATCTGCACGTCGCGGCGCAAACGTGAGGTATCGCGGCGCGCGCCCGGCAGCACGGTTTCGTCGCCGAGCCAGCACACGCTGCCGCTCGCCACCGGCGCGAGTCCGATAATCGCGCGCGCGAGCGTCGACTTGCCGCAACCCGATTCGCCGACGAGCCCCACGGTTTCGCCGCGCCGCACGTTGAACGACACGCCGTCCACCGCGCGCAGCGTCGCTTTGCCGGACCACGGAAAGCCGCCGCGCGGCACGCCGAATTGCACCTTGAGATTGTCGACGCGCAAGAGCGTGGCCGCGTCCTGGTTTTGTCCCGCGAGAGAGGTGGCGTTCATGCGTGTTGTGCCTCGAGAATTTCCGCAACTGGCCGGTGGCACGCGCGCAGCGCGTCGGCGTGATCAGCGGTGGCGGCAAGGGGCGGGCGTGCTTCGCGGCAGCGCTCGGTGCAATATCCGCAGCGCGGCGCGAAGGCGCAGCCCGCGCCGACTTCGCCGGGCAGCGGCGGATTGCCCGGAATGGTTTGCAGCGGACGGTCGTCGTCATCGTCGGTGAGACGCGGCAGCGCGTTCAGCAGGCCGAGCGTGTACGGATGCGTCGGCGCGGCGAACAGCGCGGCCGCGCTCGCCTGCTCGACGGTCTGGCCGGCGTACATCACCATCACGTCGTCGCACAGGCCGGCCACCACGCCCATGTCGTGCGTGATCAGAATGATCGCCGTGCCGCGTTCGCGATTCAGTTCGCGCAGCAGTTCGATGATCTGCGCCTGCACGGTCACGTCGAGCGCGGTGGTGGGTTCGTCGGCGATCAGGATTTCGGGTTCGGACAGCAACGCCATCGCGATCATCACGCGCTGGCGCATGCCGCCGGAAAACTCGTGCGGATACATGCCGATGCGCCGCGCGGCATCGGGAATGCGCACCGATTCGAGCGTTTCGATCGCGCGGCGGCGGGCTTCGCGGCGCGACATCTTGCGATGCAGTTGCAGCGTCTCGGTCATCTGCCGTTCGATCGTCAGGAACGGATTGAGCGAAGTCATCGGGTCCTGAAAGATCATGCCGATGCGGTCGCCGCGAATCTTGTTCAACGTCGCTTCGTTCATGGTCAGCAGGTTTTCGCCGCGATAGGTCGCGGCGCCCGACACCTTGCCGTTGCCGGCCAGCAGACCCAGCAACGCCATCACGGTCTGACTCTTGCCGGAGCCCGATTCGCCGACGATGCCGAGCGTGCGGCCCGCTTCGAGCGAAAACGACACGCCTTGCACCGCGTCGACGGGTGCGCCTTCGCGACGCGTAAAGCGTACGCTGAGGTCTTTGACTTCGAGTAGCGGCATGTCAGCGGTCCTTCGGATCGAATGCGTCGCGCAAACCATCGCCGACGAAATTCACGCAATACAGCGTCACGCACAGCATCACGGCCGGGCACAGCAGCAGCCAGGGCATCGATTCGAGCTTCTGCGCGCCGTCCTGAATCAGCACGCCCCAACTCGTCATCGGTTCCTGCACGCCGAGGCCGAGAAACGACAACACCGATTCCGTCAGCACGATGTTCGGCACCGTCACGCTCGCATACACGACGACCACGCCGAACAGATTCGGCACGATATGACGCGCGATGATCGAACGCGAACTCACGCCGATCGCCTTCGCCGCGTCGATGAATTCGCGCGAGCGCAGCGACAGCGTCTGGCCGCGCACCACGCGCGCCATGTCGAGCCATGAAAACGCGCTGATGGTGAGCACGACCAGATAGAAGGCGCGGCCGAACATCGTCATCATGAGGATGGCGATCAGCATGTAGGGAATCGCGTACATCATGTCGACGATACGCATCATCACCGCGTCCACGCGTCCGCCGAGATAGCCCGCGGTCGCGCCATACGCGACGCCGATCAGCCCCGACACCAGCGTGCCGAGCAGACCGACTTCGAGCGACACGCGCCCGCCTTGCAGCGTGCGCGCGAGCAGATCGCGGCCGAGTTCGTCGGTACCGAACCAGTGCATGTTTTGCAGCGTGGGCGGCAGGCTGATCGCGCTCCAGTCGCTATCGATCGGATTGTTCGGCAGGAACCACGGACCGGCCACGCAGGCGATCACGATCAGCATCAGCACGACGAAGCCGGTAAAAGCGGCGCGGTTGCGCACGAAGCGCCACGCGGCGGTGGCGAGCGGGCCGCGCGAGCGCGGCGCCTTCGCGATGGCCGCGAGCGGGTCGAGCGCCGCGGCAGTCGATTGAATTGAGCGGGGCATGGATCAGTACCGGATGCGCGGATCGAGCCACGCGTACGCGAGGTCGACCAGCAGATTGAACAGCACGGCGACGGCGGTCGTCAGCACGACGAGGCCGAGCACGAGGGTGTAGTCGCGATTGATCGCGCCGTTCACGACCAGTTGGCCGAGGCCCGGCAGCGCGAACACCGATTCGGTGACCACGGCGGCGGTGATCGACGAAATGCAGATCGAGCCAAGCAGCGAGACGACCGGCATCAGCGCGGGTTTCATCGCGTGGCGCAAGACGATCGTGCGGCCCGGCAAACCCTTGGCGCGCGCGGTGCGGATGAAGTTGCCCGACAGCACTTCGATCATGCTGCCGCGCATCACGCGGGCAATCGCGGCGACGTTGATGATGGTGAGCAGCACGATCGGCAGCACGCGATAGCGCCACTCGCCGTCGCCCCAGCCGCCGGCCGGCAGCCAGCCGCGTCCTTCGGAGGTCTTCAGCAGGATCGCGAAGATCCACACGAGTACCGGACCGAGCACGAAGGGCGGCACCACGTTGCCGAGATTGCCGAGCACCATCACGAAGTGATCGACGAAGCGGTCGCGCCGCACCGCGGCCACCGTGCCGAGCGCGACGCCGATCACGAGCGCGATCGGCACCGACACGCCGCCCACGCCGAGGCTGACCGGCAGCGCCTTCCACACGAGATCGTTGACCGACCAGTCGGCGTAGCGGAACGACGGCCCGAGGTCGCCGTGCAGCAGCGAGCCGAGGTAGTGGAGGTACTGCAGCCACAACGGCTCGTCGAGGTGATACTTGGCGTTCAGGTTCGCCAGCACGGCCGCCGAGAGTTGCTTCTCGGTGTCGAACGGGCCGCCCGGGGTGAGATGCAGCAGCAGATAGCACGCGGTGATCACGGCGAGAATCGTCGGGATCGCCCAGAGCGTGCGGCGCAGCGTATAGGCCAGCATGACAGTGCTCCCGCGCTTAGTGCTTGATCAGATACATGTCTTGCGTGGCGCGCTGGTCGAGGTAGTTGGTCGGCTTATAGCCGCCTACGTACGATTTGACCAGCCGGTCGGCCGAATACTGGAAGAGCGATACCACGGGGTAGTCGTTCATGGCCAGATCGTGCGCCTGCGTGAACAGGGCGGTGCGCTTCGCGTCGTCGAGTTGCTGGTTGCCTTCGTCGATCAGCTTGTCGACTTGCGGGTTGCAGTAGTGCTGGTCGTTCTGCACGCTGTTGCAGCGGATCAGATCGAAGAACGAGTTGGCGTCGTTGTAGTCGACGAACCAGCCGTCGCGCGAGGCCTGCACCTTGCCGTCATGGCGTTGCTTGAGCAGCACCTTGTATTCGACGTTTTCGAGCTTGGCGGTCACGCCCAGCTTGGTGCGCCATTCGGACGTGGCGAACAGCGCGACCTTCTTGTGCAGGTCGTTGGTGTTGTAGGTGAGCGTGAACGTCAGCGGCTTGGCGTCCGAATAGCCCGCGGTCTTCAGCAGGTTGCGCGCGTAGTCGATGCGCTTGGGCATCGGCCAGCTCGCCCACTCCGGCGTGAACACGCCCGAGCCTTCGGTGCCCTTGGCGATCAGGCCGTACATGGGCACTTCGCCGTCGGCCGTCAGCCGCTTGGTCAGCAGGTCGCGGTCCAGCACCATCGCCAGCGCCTCGCGTACGCGCTTGTCCTTGAACGCCGGGTCGTCGTTGTTCAGGCTGTAGTAATACGTGGCGATCTGCAGGCCGGTTTTCAGCTCGGAACCGAACTGCTTGCTCACCTGCGCATAGACGCCTGACGGAATTGAGTACGTGTAGTCGAACTGGCCGGCCTGATACATGCGCATTGCCGTTTCGTCGTTTTCTATCGGCAGATAGGTCACTTTCGAAATCACGACCTTGCCGGTATTCCAGTACGTCGGGCTTTTGGTCGCCACGAGGCGGTTGCTCGGCTGCCAGTCGGTCAGCGCATACGGGCCATTGCCCACGAAGTTACCCGGACGGGTCCAGTCGCCGCCGAACTTCGTCACGACCGCGCGATTGACCGGGGTCATCGTCGCCATGGCCGTCAACTGCGGGAAAAACGTGGCAGGCACTTCGGTCGTGACTTCGAGCGTGTACGGGTCGACGGCGCGCACGCCGAGGCTAGTCAGCGGTGCCTTGCCGGCGAGAATCGCCTTGGCGTTCTTCACGAATTCGACCAGCACCGTGTATTTCGAACCCGTCTTCGGATCGAGCACGCGTTGCCACGAGTAGACGAAGTCGGCCGCCGTGACCGGCTGCCCGTTGCTCCAGCGCGCATCGTGGCGCAGCTTGAAAATCCACGTATTCGGCCCGGTGCGCGACCACGACTCGGCGACGCCCGGCACGATCGCGCCGCTCGCATCCATGCGCGTCAGGCCTTCGAACAGGTCGAGCCCGATCGTGTTGCCGGTCCATGATTCGATGTGCGCGGGATCGAGCGATTCGGTTTCGCCCGGCACCTGGCGGGTCATCTCCTGGCTGGCGGCGAGCGTGACGCCCGCGGGCACCATGACGGCGAAAGCGGAAGGGGCGGACGCGAGGACGAGCGCGGTCAGCGCCGTCGTGTAGACGAACGGGTTTTTCATCGGTTGAGATCGCAGGAAAGGTCGAGAGAGAAACGCGCTGGCGCCAGGGCGCCCGTTTAGCTGCGTTGCCCGGGCCAGGGCGGCCCTTGTTGCTCGTGGTGGTGACGCGACATGCAGGATTCCTTACGTTGCGTAATGCAGGCAATCCCTGGCCGGTTCAACCGGATAAGGTGCCCGCTTTTTAGAACAGTCTTGGTGTGCCCACCCAGACGACCACCGACTCGATCCGCGCGGTGTTCACCCAGCTGTGCGGCACCGTCGATTCGTAATGCGCGCTGTCTCCCGCGTGCAACACGAACGTCTTGCCTTCCAGCGTCAACGACACTTCGCCGTCAATCACATAAACAAACTCTTCCCCGGCATGCGTGGTGACTTCGGAGCGCTTTTGCCCGGGCGGCATCCTCACGAGGATCGCTTCGAGCTGACGGCCGCCCGTCAAGTTGGTCAACCGCGCAAACAGATTGGCCGAGTCCGCAAAACCGAAAAACTTCAACTGATCGCCACGACTCACGCAGCGTTCTTCGCTGGGTGTGTCGACGAAATATTGCACTGTGACCCCAAGTGCGTGGGCGATCCCGGCCAACGAAGTGATGGACGGTGACGCGAGACCACGCTCTACCTGCGACAGAAACGGCTTGGAAATCCCCGCCGCCGTTGCTGTGTCATCCAGCGTGCGCTTGAGCCGTTGCCGCAGCGCGCGGATCTTGCTGCCGATTTCTAGTGCCGGATTGCTTTTTTGAATTGTCGTGACCATAGCAGGAGGAAATTAGCCCGTCAAAATTTGTTTGATGTGAGTAAATATGGTTTGATTGCGGCTCCAGGCCGGGCTTCGGGTCTTTTTTACCCCGGTGATGCAGAGACCGCATGTCGAGACAACACTCTATGTTGCCAGAATCGGAACTAATCCCAGCCAATATGACCGTTTATTTCCAGAAACGGTGAACAAACGCGGTAAGCAGCAGTATGCCCAGCGATTGCCGGAGTTATGCAATATGAGTATTAGGAGGATAAAGGTATGACGCAAAACACTATTTTCAGCGTCGGGCGTTGGTGCGGCCAAGAGGTATGGCGTGTAAGAACAGGTAATTGACGCGGGATCAGTGAATTCCCTGAGTGACTCGGGATGCTTCCATTTGCAGAATCAGCCCCGCTTGCGGAAGGGCGCACGCGTGCACACCACACGCGCATCCGGCCGCTGTTTATCATTCCGCCCGCAGCGATCCTGCGCGACGGAACACTGTCCGGCACGTTCCAATCGAACGGCAGCCGGCATAAGGACATGACCATTACTGCCGAATTTTCCCGTCGCGGGTTTTCCGCCCGCCGCCGCGTGGCACGGCCGCTCTCCGCCGGCTTTGGAATCCCCGTTTGTCGCGATGCTTTATCATTGCGTCCGCTCTGCATGCCGGCGTCCAGGCCCGATGTGGCGCAGTGTCTCCCAAGAGGACTTCCCGCGGGGCGTTTTCGCGAGGCTGGCCTCTATCCCGTCCCCCGGTTTATCTGCTGATTTGGCGCGCTGGCGTGCGGATGAGCGCGCTAGCGCCCGCGCTGACGCATCTGCGTTCGCGTCACGGCGCACGCTTCGCCGACTGTCTTTCCAATTTCGTTTCACGCGCCGCGCGGCCAGTTCGCGCGACGCCGCAACCGTTTGAACAAGAGGTACACGATGCATTCATCCAATCCACCCGGTGCGCGCGTCTCGCAGACCCGTTCGTTTTCGACGGTCTTTCTGATCGAGATGTGGGAGCGCTTCGGCTACTACGGCATGGCCGCGCTGCTGGTGCTGTTCATGATCGACAAGCTGCAGTTCACCGACAGCCACGCCACGCTCACGTGGGGCGCATTCACGGCGCTGGTGTACGCGTCGCCGTCGATCGGCGGCTGGATCGGCGACAAGATTCTCGGCGCGCGCCGCACGATGATCTTCGGCGCCGGCGTGCTGTCGGTCGGCTATTTCATGCTGGCGCTGCCCAATGACCAGCTTGCCTATATGTACGCGTCGCTTGGCGTGATCGTGGTGGGCAATGGTCTCTTCAAGGCGAACGCCGCGAATCTCGTGCGCCGCATCTACGAAGGCGACGACGCGCGCATCGACAGCGCGTTCACCATCTACTACATGGCGGTCAACATCGGCTCGACGGCGTCGATGCTCGCCACGCCGTGGATCAAGGACCATTGGGGCTGGCATACGGCCTTCGCCGTCTGCTGCGCGGGGATGCTGCTGTCGGTGCTGAACTACTTCATCATGTTTCGCACGCTCGCGCATATCGGCTCCGCGCCGGACGCCGAACCGGTGCGCTGGAAGCGCGTCGGCGCGGTCGCGCTGGGCGGCCTCGCGCTCGGCGCGGCGACCATGTTCGTGCTGCAGCACAAGGCCATCGCGGTGGCCTGCGTTTATACGGCGGGCGTGGCGATTCTGGCCATCTTCGGCTACATGCTGATGAAGTGCGAACGCTCGGAGCGCTCGGGCCTGGTCGCCGCGCTGATCCTGACCGCGCAGGTGATCCTGTTCTTCGTGTTCTACGTGCAGATGTCGACCTCGCTCACGCTGTTCGCGCTGCGCAACGTCGATCCGCGTTTTATTCTGTTCGGCCAGACGTGGTTCACGTGGAGCGCCGCGCAGTTTCAGGCGCTCAACCCGATCTGGATCATGTTGCTGAGCCCGCTGCTCGCGCTGCTGTACACGAAGCTCGCGAAGAGCGGCAAGGACGTGCCCGTCGCGGTGAAGTACGCATTCGGTTTCGCGGTCGTCGCGGCCGGCTTCTTCGTCTATGCGGCGAGCGGCAATTACGCGGTGAACGGGCGCGTGTCGTCGTGGTTCATGGTGAGTGGCTACGGGCTGTATTCGCTCGGCGAATTGCTGGTGAGCGGGTTGGGTCTCGCGATGATCGCGCGCTACGTGCCGGCGCGCATGAGCGGTTTCATGATGGGCGCGTATTTCGTGGCGACTGGCGTGTCGCAATATCTGGGCAGCGTGGTGGCGAATTTCGCGCAGATGCCGGCTGGCGATATGGATCCGCTCGAATCGTTGCCGCTTTACACCAAGCTGTTTACCGGCCTCGGTTGGCTCGCGGCGGTGGGCGCACTGGTGGCGGTTCTGTTGCTGCCGTTGATGCGCAAGCTGTCGCGCGAACATCAGCGTTGCAGCGATGAGGCGCGTGAGAGCGCGCGGCAAACGGCGGCGTTGAATGGGGTGGTGGCGGAGTAATCTGCTTGATTGGTAAACGCAGCGCGCGCCATGGAGCGCGCGCTGGCAAAACTGGGCCTAAGCATTGTCTCGATTGTAGGGACGAACCTCACTCACGACGACCTCTTTACAAGTCAAACGGATATCGAGACCGACGTTCGGCACAAGATCCAACGCGATCAATCCGCCCGGCGTCTCGGATAACGACATGTCCATAATCGTTGCCTCTTCGAGCATGGCGTTTGCGTCAATCTCCGACGTACGAACGTCCAGGCAATCGAGCACGACGACGTGATCGGGGCGACCCGCAACGGGGGGCGCGCCGTAGCGGTTGTGAAGCACTTCCAGCTGGATATCCACAAGCTCACGCGTGCTGCCGCCCGCCAACGACTGCCCGTCGAGACCTTCGCTTGTTTGCCGGCATCTGCGCATGCAGAAGCTCCGCACGGCAGAATCGTGAAAAGATGGATATGCGCCCAAAATCACGGCAAGCCATGCGCCGTTTTTTGCCAGCTCCCAGCCCCAAGTCTTGTTTGACGTGTCCATCGCTATCCTTTCGCGGGTTGGGCGTTATCTGCAGTTAATCGGTGACATCCGGACATGAGCGTTATCCCGCTTGCCGTCAGCAAAATTATGACCGTGTGCTTCCCCATGACTCTCGTGATATTGGGCGCAAAGGTTGCCCTTTGAATCGAAGTAATCTACGTCGAGACCGTTCGGGTTGATGCGGTATCCGCCCGGTTCGTTGCCCGTTAGCCCAACCCCACGCGCGGCGACCTCTTCTCTGTCGCCATCCGGCGTGTGCGGCGCGTATTCGAAGGGCTGCGCGTCGCTGAACAGCATGCGCGCGCCAGCGCTATGACCGGCCACGTCCTGGTCGCCACCTTCGGCGCCGTCGGTCATTCCAGATACTGCACCCACCACGCCCCGAAGCCCGCTGAGCAGATTACTGTCTTCACGATTTGCAGCCATCGCCCTGCGTGCGGCAGTAAGTGCGGCTTCCTGCGCCCCCGGGTCAAACGGGCCGGACAAGATCGGCTCGCCGTTGAAGGACAGCGGCCGTGAACCGGCCGCCGCGAAGGCCGCCCACTTCTGACCTGCGCCATCGAGTCCGCCACCATTTGCGGGCCATCTCAGTGGCGCCGGTGTTGGACGTGACACCGGGCTTTGCCAGTATCGTTCGCGATTGATGACGGGCACCAGCCGACCGTCCGCCGCGGCCTCACGGAGCATGCGTTGGACCCCGGCGTTATCGGCTGGCAGGTTCCAGTGGGCCACATTCAGGATTTCGCTGAGGAACGTTTGAATCGTGCGTAGGGCCGCGTTTCCGGACAAGGTTCGCAGGTCGCTGTCTGGCCGGAAGTGCCAGTCGAAATCGCGCCGGTCCAACTCAAGCTGTTTAAGTTCCTCGCTCGGCATGAAAGCCTTTCGTTCTCCCGTCGGGCTGCGGTAGTCGTTCACCGGAACAAGTGTGCATTGCCAACCGTTCTTCAGCGGGACCGAGAGCGTATTCCAGTGCGGCATAGGCAAAGGCGGTTCTCTTGATAAAAAAATCAGGAACGGCATGCGGGCGATAGCTTGTACGGTCGCTTCCTTTTTGCGACTGGGCGAAGCGGTACCCGTCCACAATGAGTCGTGGGCTGACGTCCATCGTCACGGAGAGCGTTTCTGCGCGTCAACCGAAGAAGTCGCAATTTCGATTGCGAAACGTCTGCTTATGCCAGCCGGCGGCGGCAGAGGTAAGCTAACGCCTGCAATTGGTCATCCCCAAGCAACCATTTCCCAGCCACCCAAGGTAGCCACCCGGATGGAAATCCATATCGCGGTCGAAGGTCATCACGATCTGTCCGGCCAGATCTATCGTCAGTTGCGCGCGGGCATTCTCGAAGGACGCCTCGCGGGCGGCACGCGTCTGCCGTCCACGCGCGATCTCGCCACGCAGCTAGGCGTGTCGCGCAAGACCACGCTCGACGTGTTCGAACGGCTGCTCTCCGAAGGCTATCTGAGCGCGCGCGGCGGCTCGGGCACCTTCGTCGCCGATGGCCTGGAGCGTCTGCCGGTGGAGCGTTCCGCGCATGAGCGGGCCGCGGAGTCGTCGCGCGAACGGGCCAAGGCGAAGGCCGCCGCGCGCGCCCAGCCGCTGTGGGACGAGATGCCCGAGAGCTTGCCCCTGCCGAAGCCTTCGGTGGCGTCGCCGCAAGACTTCGTCGGCGGCGCGACGGACAAGACGCTATTTCCCTTCGATGTCTGGCGCCGCTGCGTGAATCACGCGTTGCGTGCGCAGGCACGCGGCCCCGGCACCTATCGCGACACGGCCGGCGAACAGGAACTGCGCCTTGCGATCTCGCGCTACCTCGCCTTCAACCGCGCCGTCGCCAGCAACTGGGAAGACGTGATCGTCACGCAAGGCGCGCAGCACGCGCTCGATCTGCTGGCGCGGATCACCTTGCGCGCCGGCGAAGTCGCGGCGATCGAGGATCCCGGCTATACCCCGGCGCATGCGTGCCTGAAGGCCACCGGCGCGCGCGTGGTGCCCGTGCCGGTGGATGCGGAAGGCCTGATCGTCAGCAAGCTGCCGGACAAGGCGCGGCTCGTCTACGTGACGCCCTCGCACCAGTTTCCGCTCGGCATGCCGATGAGTCTCGAGCGCCGCGTCGAATTGCTCGAATGGGCGCAGAAACGCGGCGCGGTGATCATCGAGGACGACTACGACTGCGAATACCGTTTCGAAGGCCGGCCGATGGAGCCGCTGAAAAGTCTCGATCGCGCCGGCCTCGTCGCCTATGTCGGCACGTTTTCCAAAACGATCTTTCCGGAACTGCGAGTCGGCTACGTGGTGCCGCCGGCTTCGCTCTACGGTCCGCTCATCAAGGCGCGGCAGATCGCCGACTGGCACGGCTGCACGCTCACGCAAACGGCGCTCGCGTCGTTCATGCTCAATGGCGAATTCGCCAAGCATCTGCGGCGCATGCACAAGACCTACGCGGCGCGCCGCGCGATGCTGCTCGATCATCTGCATGGCGGTCTCGCGCCCTGGTTCGAACCGATCGTGCCAACGGCCGGCATCCATATGGCGGCGCGTCTGAAAGCGCCGCTGACGGAAGAAGCGGTGGTGAGCGCGGCGCGTGCGGCATCGATCGGCTTGTATGGACTCGCGCCGTTTCATGTGCGTGCGAAGGCGCAGCCGGGCCTGATGTTCGGCTACGGCAATATCGCGGTCGAGCATATCGATGCCGCGCTCACCAAGCTCGCCGGCGTCCTGGCGCGGCTCGCGTAATAGGCCCGCGATTCGCGCGTAAAGATTACTTATAGCTATCGAATACCATACAAATAAGTGTCATAAACGCACCGTATTCTTGCGCCTCTGTAATTGTTTGTAGTGCAAAGCCGGTCCGACGGACCGGCGCGACAACACAACGACCCGGAGGCGGTAAGAATGCGAGTGACCTTGATGGCAGGCAAGCGGCTGCGCGCGCGTGGCGCGATCGGCGCGTTGGGAACCTTGGGTGCGCTGAGCGTAATCGGTATCACCGTTGGCATCACCGCGTGCAGCAGCAGCGTCGACACGCCTGCGCCGCAAGTGGCGAACGGCACGACCGCGACGCTCGCGTTGCTGGAAACCACCGACATCCACACCAACCTGCTGAGCTACGACTACTACAAGCTGGCAGAAGACAAGTCGCTGGGACTCGAGCGCACCGCGACGCTGATCGCGGCGGCGCGCAAGGAATTTCCCAACACCCTGTTGCTCGACGACGGCGACACGATCCAGGGCACCGCGCTCGCTGACTATCAGGCGCAGGTCGCGCCGGTCGATTGCAAGACCACGCTCGGGGTCTACAAGGTCATGAATCTGCTGAAGTACGATGCGGGCACGATCGGCAATCACGAATTCAACTACGGCCTGCCGTTTCTCGCGCAAGTCACCGGCAGCGCGTTCGACGTGCCGAACATGAGTCCGGTCGCGTCGCAGCCGGCCTGCTCGGGGCCGAACTTTCCGCTGGTGCTCTCCAACGTGCTCGGCGCGAAATCGCAGCAGCCGATCTTCAAGCCGTACACGATCCTCGAACGCACGATCACGGCCACGACGCCCGACGGCAAGACCGTCAGCGCGCTGGTGAAGATCGGCGTAATCGGCTTCACGCCGCCCGCCATCATGGCGTGGGATAAACGCTGGCTCGACGGCAACGTCTATACGCAGGGGCTCGTGGAAAGCGCGTCGAAGTACGTGCCGGAAATGAAGGCGAAGGGCGCGCAGATCATCGTGGCGATGTCGCACGGCGGGCTCGACAATTCCACGTATTCGCCGTCGATGGAAAACGGCAGCTACTATCTGTCGAAAGTAGCCGGCATCGACGCGATGCTGATCGGCCACTCGCATCAGGTTTTCCCCGATAAAAACAGCACCGTCGCGCAATTCAACCTGCCGGGCGTCGACAAGGTGAAGGGCACCGTCAACGGCGTGCCGACCGTGATGGCGAATTTCTGGGGCAAGCATCTCGGCGTGATCAAGCTCGCGCTGAACTACACGAACGGCACGTGGACGGTGGATCGCAACGCGAGCACTGCGCAAGCCCGCTCGATCCAGAACGCGGACAACAGCTACGTGGCAGTCGATCCGGCGGTCTCGCAGGCCATCGCCGCCGAACACGCCGCGACCATCAACTACGTGAAAACGCCGATCGGCACGACCGATTTCCGCATGACCACCTACTTCGCCGATGTGGGCGACGTGTCGGCCATCGAGATCGTCAACCAGGCGCAGGCGGCCTACACGCAGGACTACATCAACGCGAATCTGCCGCAGTATGCGGGTATTCCGGTGCTGTCGGTGAGCGCGCCGTTCAAGAGCGGCTTCGGCGGCGGTAACGATTTCACCGACGTCGCGCAAGGTAACGTGGCGATCAACAACGCCGCCGACCTCTACCTGTATCCGAACACGATTTACGCGGTGAAGGTGACCGGCGCCGATCTGAAGGCCTGGCTCGAAACCGCGGCGAAGCGCTTCAACCAGATCAATCCCGCCAACACTGCTGCGCAGGCGCTCGTCAGCACGTATCCCGGCTATAACTTCGACATGATCACGTCGAAGGATTTCAGCTATGAAATCGACGTCACGCAGGCCGTGGGAAGCCGGATTCGCAACCTGAAATATCAGGGCGGGGCGATCTCGGATACGCAGTCGTTCATCGTCGCGACCAACAACTATCGCGCGAGCGGCGGCGGAAATTTCCCGGGGCTCGACGGTAGCAAGACGATTTACGCGTCGCCGGATGCGAGCCGCGACGTGCTGATCTCTTACATCAAGAAAGCGCAGGCCATCAAGGCGGCAAGCAATGGCAGCGATCGTAGCTGGCGCTTCACGAAGGTGGCGACGGCCGGTCCGGTGACCTTCCTGTCGGCGCCGAACCTGACGGCGCTTGCGCAGGCCAACGGCATCGCCAACGTCGCGCAGATTCAGGCCGACGACGGCAGCGGCAAGGGTCTCGCGGTTTACTCTGTGAACCTCAACCAATGAACGCGCGCATTTCGTTGACGCTGGCGGCGGCCCTCGCCATCTGCGTCGGAACGTTCGCCACGGTGGCGGCCACGCGCGTGTCCAGCGTGCAGATCGACGACTGGCAAATGCAGGGTTCGGCGACGCATGCGGCGTGGCCGCTGTGGCAGTTGCGGCTGACCTCGGCGTTCGGCAACGCGGCGGCGCGCGAAGCGCTCGCGGACGTGCTGGTGAGTTCGCCGCAGATCGACGAGCAACGCGAAGGCGTCGAGCTCTATCGCCGGCTTGCGCTCGACGGCGCGCCGCGCGCGCAAGCCACGCTCGGGCACCTGCTGTTGCGCGGGCTGCCCGGAGTCGCGCCTGACTATGTGGAAGCCCGCCGTTGGCTGACGCTGGCGGCATCGCATGATTCGCGCGACGCCCAGGCGGCCTACGATCTCGCGACGCTCTATCGCAACGGCTACGGCGTACCGCGCGACGCCGGCCTGGCGATTCGCTGGCTCGAACAGGCGGCGCAAGCAGGCTTGCCGCTCGCGCAATTCCAGCTCGCCAACGAGTATCGCTTTGGCGCGACACTGCCGCACGACGACGCATTGGCGCTGCAATGGCTCACGCGGGCAGCCAATGCGGAGTTACCCGAAGCCAACCTCGCGCTGGCGATGGCGTATCGCAACGGCGAGCTCGGCATGGCGCGCGACGAGAACGAGTATTGGGCTCACGTGAAGGAAAGCGAACACGATCTCAAACACGTCAGCCCGCAGTAAAAGTGTTCTGACGCTCGCCCGCGATTTTCTGTCGCAGGGCGAAATTAGCCGCCCCCCGCAGCGTTTTTCGCTGCAGGGGGCGTGTTTTTTCCGTCGCATGACAGGTGATGGCGAGCGCGCCAGGACCTGTTTTTTGCGATACGCGAGCGATCCACTGGTCGTCCTCCGTGCAGAAAGTGCCGTTATTCATGCATCGAAATGACTTGTAACGTACGTTACGTGTTGGTGTTGCCAGGCTCGCCGACGCACGTTTACCCGCTAAAACAAGCATCAAAATGTGTTGCGCAGTCTGCGCCGCGCAACAAACCTTCGCTGTTATACATAAAAGAGTCGCGCAAATCCTATTAGCGCTTGTAGAATCCGGCGTTGAAGCGTGCACATACCGTGTGCGCTTCGTGCAATTCACTGACCACAACAGGTAGGAGAAACATGCCGACTTCCGCAAAAAAGGTGGCCAAGAAGGCTGCTGCCCCGGTACCCGCCAAGAAGGTTGCTGCAAAGAAAGTTCCTGCGAAGAAGGCCGTCGCAGCTAAGAAGGTCGCCGTGAAGGCGTCCAGCGCTCCGTCGCCGATCAAGGACACCTTCACGAAGGCCTCGCTGGCTGCACACGTCGCTGAACGCGCCGCTGTGGAACCGAAGACCGCCAAGGCTGTTCTGGCCGCGCTCGAAGACACGATCCTCGGCGCCGTGCATAAGAAGGGTGCTGGCGAATTCACGCTGTCGGGTCTTCTGAAGATCGTCGTGCAAGCTGTGCCGGCGAAGAAGAAGCGCTTCGGCAAAGACCCGTTCTCGGGCGAAGAGCGTTGGTTCCCGGCCAAGCCGGCTAGCGTGCGCATCAAGGCACGTCCGCTGAAGAAGCTGAAAGACGCTGCTGCAGGTTAATCGGGCTTCACGCGTGGCCGCTGTTTTTAACAATGGCTGACGCTTGAGACGCTCCCGGGGAAGCCCCTTGGAGATGATCCGCAGCACACGTTGTCTGAATCCCCGTGGGTGCAAACCCTCGGGGATTTTTTATGCGCATCCGAAGCGTATTGCGAATCCGGGCACCCCAGGGACTTCCTCTGCACGCACCGCGGTGCCGCATATGCACTGTACTAGCGCATCATGGGCCGCCGCAGTACGATGGCAGCGGAGCCATGCCGGCCGGGATGCGCTGTTCGCGTGCATGCAACCTGTTTAGTTCGCGGAAAGCTCAATGGCATAGCGCTTGCTTGATCGATTGTCGAACACCGAATGCGCAGCGCATTCGCCTTCTATCCGACAACAAGAGCGGGGCGTGACATGCGATGCTATGACGAGATGCGTCATCATGACGATGCCGTGCGGCCACACTACGCGCGCTTTGAACGGTGGCTGGTGAAGCAGGGCAACGAGGCGATCGCGCGCAAGCGTGCGGAAGCCGACTTGCTGTTTCGCCGGGTCGGCATCACGTTCGCGGTGAACGGTGACCTCTCCGGCACCGAGCGGCTGATCCCATTCGACCTGATTCCGCGCATCATTCCGCGCGGTGAATGGCAGACGCTGGAGGCCGGTTTGCGCCAGCGGGTGCAGGCGCTCAATCTGTTCATCCACGACGTCTATCACGATCGCAATATTGTGCGCGCCGGTATCGTGCCCGCCGAGCAGGTCTATACCAACGCGCAATACCGGCCTGAAATGCAGGGCGTGAATGTGCCGCTCGGTGTTTACGCGCATATCGCCGGCGTCGACGTGGTGCGCGCGGGCGACGAAGGCGAGTTCTACGTGCTCGAAGACAACCTGCGGGTGCCGTCGGGCGTGTCCTATATGCTCGAAAACCGCAAGATGATGATGCGGCTTTTCCCCGAACTATTCGTGCAGAACCGCATTGCGCCGGTCGCGCATTATCCCGATCTATTGCTCGACACGCTGCGCTCGGTCGCGCCGGAAGGCGTCGACGATCCGGTCGTCGTGGTGCTCACGCCGGGCATGTACAACTCGGCATATTTCGAGCACACCTTCCTCGCGCAGCAGATGGGCGTGGAACTGGTGGAAGGCAAGGATCTGTTCGTCGACGACAACTATGTGTTCATGCGCACCACGCAGGGGCCGAAGCGCGTCGACGTGATCTACCGCCGCGTCGACGACGATTTTCTCGATCCGCTCGCCTTCCGCAACGACTCGGCGCTCGGCGTGCCGGGTCTCTTGACCGCGTATCGCGCCGGCCGCGTGGCGCTCGCGAACGCGATGGGCACCGGCATCGCCGACGACAAATCGATCTACCCGTACGTGCCGGAAATGATCGAGTTTTACCTCGGCGAGAAGCCGATCCTCAATAACGTGCCCACGTTCCAGTGCCGCAAGCCTGACGATCTGGCGTACACGCTCGCGCATCTGCCGGAGCTGGTCGTCAAGGAAGTGCATGGCGCGGGCGGCTACGGCATGCTCGTCGGACCGGCTTCGACGAAAGCCGAAATCGAATCGTTTCGTGAGCGCCTGATCGCGCGTCCGGCGGGGTACATTGCGCAGCCCACGCTGGCGCTCTCCGCGTGTCCGACATTCGTCGAAGCCGGCATCGCGCCGCGCCATATCGACTTGCGTCCGTTCGTGCTGTCCGGCAAGACGGTCACGATGGTCGCCGGTGGACTCACGCGCGTGGCGTTGCAGGAGGGGTCGCTCGTCGTCAATTCGTCGCAGGGAGGCGGGACCAAAGATACGTGGATGGTCGACTGACGCGGTTGCCGATGCGGTTGCCCACGCTTCACGCAACCGCGCCCGCAACCCAACGCGCCGGGGCAGCACGTGATACGCAACACGCGCGCCGCCGGCGCATACGGATAACCAGCGCGAGCCTTTTACCTTCGACGAGGCCTCGCGTCATCAGATACGGAACGCCGTCATGCTAAGCCGAACCGCCGATCACCTTTTCTGGATGGCCCGCTACATGGAGCGCGCGGAGAACACTGCCCGCATGCTCGATATCAACCTGAAGGCGCTGCTGTTGCCGCAGACGCCCGAGCAGGAAGCGCGCGCGCAACGCTCGGTGCTGCGCATCTCCGAACTCGAAACCGCCTTCGCGCAGCGCTACGACGAACCGACCCGCGAACACGTGCTCGATTTCATGGTGGCCGATGCGACCAATCCGTCGAGTATTCATTCGTGTTTGCAGGCGGCGCGCGAAAATGCCCGCGCCGTGCGCGGCACCTTGACGACCGAGTGGTGGGAAACCATCAACGATACGTGGCTCGAATTCAATGAGCGCGCTTCGTCCGGCCAGGCCGCGAGCAATCCGGGCGCGCTGTTCGAATGGGTCAAGTTCCGCTCGCACCTGTCGCGCGGCGTGACGATCGGCACCGCGTTGCAGGACGACGCGTTCTTTTTCACGCAGCTCGGCACCTTTCTCGAACGCGCCGACAACACCGCGCGGATTCTCGACGTGCGCTTTGCCGACGTCGAACCGAATTCGCGCGACGCTGCGCGCCAGCTCGAAGATTTCTACTACTGGACTTCGATTCTGAGTTCGGTCTCGGCGCTGGAAATCTATCGCAAGGTGTATCGCGACGTCGTCACGCCGGCGCGCGTGGTCGAACTGATGATCCTGAATCAGCAGATGCCGCGTTCGCTGCTGGCGTCGCTCGAAGGCGTCTGCGTGAATCTGGCGATGCTGCGCACTTCAGGCTCGAACCAGTGCGAACGGTTCGCCGGCAAGCTGCGCGCCGAACTGGTGTACTCCGACATCCGGCAGATTTTCGAAGCCGGCCTGCACGCCTATCTGACGCAGTTCCTCGCTCGCGTGTTCGAGCTGGGCAATCTGGTTGCGCGTACCTATCTAATGTTGCCAGTCGCCTGACGGAGTTTTTTATGTACCTGACGATCCGCCACGACACGTCCTATCGCTATGAATCGACTGTCCACTATTCGATCCAGCAACTGCGGCTGACGCCGGCGAGCGGTGCCTCGCAGGTCGTGCGGCGCTGGAGCATCGACGCGCCGGGCAAGCTCGATGCGACCTTCGACGCCTACGGCAACGTGCTGCACACGCTGGTCATCAACAAGCCGCATGGCGAGATTCGTCTGCATGTGGCCGGCGAAGTGGACACGATTCCCCTGATCGATGGCCATTTGCCCGACGCCGTCGGCCCGATTCCGCTCGAGCATTTCACCTGCTCGACGCGGCTGACCGAGGCCGATGCCGCCGTCCGCGAGCTGGCTGAATCGGTGCCGAGCCTGACGAGCTCCGCGAATCTGATTGCGCTGTCCGAACAGATCATGCAGCGCGTGAAGTACAACCCGGGCATCACCGAAGTCACCAGCACGGCCGCCCAGGCGCTCGCGCTCGGCAACGGTGTGTGCCAGGACCACGCGCATCTGATGCTCGCGTGCTGTCGCGCGCGCGGCATTCCGGCGCGCTACGTGAGCGGCTATATCGAACCCGGCGAGGTGACGCACGGCGCGAGCCATGCGTGGGTGGACGTGTGGCTCGAAGGCAAGGGCTGGATTTCCATCGACGTCACGCACGCCGCGTTTGCCAGCGAAATCTACTGCCGCCTCGCCGTCGCGCGAGACTATGAAGCAGCCGCTCCGGTGCGCGGCCGGCGTATCGGCGGGCTGGAAGAGCAATTGAAAGTGTCCGTTACGGTCAGCGGGCAACAGTCGCAATAGAGACGCAACGAGGGTCGCCCGCAGAAACAGCTGTGGAGGCGCCAGAGAGCGCCAGTCCGCATATCACCATGCAGAATAGGCCCGCAAAGGCCGATAATCGGGATATAACGGAATAGAGGCGCATGTGCGCCGCATTACAATAGCGCCGTTCAGTTGTTTTTTGCGGGTACCTTTCCTTATGACTTACTGTGTCGCGATGTCCGTCGACGACGGTCTCGTGTTCCTCTCGGACACGCGCACCAATGCGGGCGTCGATCACATCAGCACCGCGCGCAAGATGTCGGTGTTCGAGCAGCCCGGCGAGCGCATGCTCACGCTGCTGGGCGCCGGCAATCTGTCGCTGACTCAGGCGGTGCTGCACGAGTTGTCCGAGCCCACGGATCCTTCCCAACGCACGCTCTGGAGCGCGCCGACCATGGCCGACGCGGCCCGCGTGATCGGCCGCGCGGTGCGTTGCGTGCATCAGCGCGAGGCGGAGGCATTGCAGGAATTCGGCGTCGACTTCAATTGCAGCTTCATTCTGGGCGGGCAGATCGCGGGCAACCGGCCGCGCCTGTTCATGATCTACGCGGCGGGCAATTTCATCGAGGCGTCGGCGGTCAATCCGTATTTCCAGATCGGCGAGGCCAAGTACGGCAAGCCGATCATCGACCGCGTGTTGACGCCGTCCACACCGCTCGACGAAGCCGCCAAGTGCGCGCTGATTTCCATGGACTCGACGCTGCGCTCTAACCTGTCGGTCGGGCTGCCGCTCGATCTGCTGGTCTACCAGAAGGACACGCTGCGTGTCACGCGCTTCGTTTCGATCGATCACGACAACGCGTACTTCGAGATGATTCACCGGACCTGGGGCGAGCGGCTGCGTCAGGTGTTCGGCGAGATTCCCGATCCGGACTGGCAGGAATCGCCGGATGTGCCGTTGTTGCAGCGGGAGCGGGCGCTGGTTCTGCATCGCGCGCCGGTGGGCGCTGATGGCATCGAGCATGAACTCGATGCGAAGCCCGCGCAGACGTTGGCGCAAACGGAGCGGGGCAAGGCGCAGCGGAAATAAGCTGGCAGGGCGGCAAGCGCGCGTTCGCGGGAGGCATTACACCAAGGTCGTCAGGAGCCTGAATCGGGCTCGCTGGCGGCCTTTTTCATTTGGATCGTCCCGGCGAATCGGAGACCTTAGGACGAAAAAAAACCAGCCACAGGCTTTTCACCCGTGGCTGGTCTTCAACTGCGTGTTGCTTCAGCAGTCCGTCAAAGTTCGATTAGAACTTGTGGCGGATGCCCAGGCTGACGATCTCTTGCGAGCTGGAAGCCGAGTTGTAGCTATACGAACCGATTGCTGCGCCTGCATCGACCAGCGTGCCGGCCGACGTGCGTTGCTGGCCGCTTGCGTGCTGATAAGCGCCAACCAGGTAGATGTCCGTGCGCTTCGACAGGTTGTAGTCGCCGCCCAGGGAAACCTGGTGATACGTTGCGCTCGAATCGCCGCTAGCCTTGGTGTAGATGTAGCCTACGCCAACCAGCATGGCCGGCGTTGCCTGGTAACCCAGGTACGCGCCGCCGACGTTGTACTTCTCGGTCGAACCGAAGCCCGAGTTCGCGTCCGGCTTGTACTGTGCGTTGCTGTAACGCAGGTTAGCCGTGAACGGGCCCGCGACATATTGCAGAGCGACCGAAGCGATGCCGATCGACTTGGCCGCGGCGTATGCGCCGTTGACCTGGTTGTCGAACGTGCCGTCCGACGTGCTGCCGTTCCAGCCCACCGAGCCTGCCGCCGTGCGGCTAGCCAGCGTGTTGCCGTTGTCCGCGCGGAAGTAACCGGCAGCGACGCTGAACGGACCCGTTGCGTACGTTGCAGCACCCGACCACGTTTGGCCCGAACCCGTTGCGCCAGCCACGCCGCCCAGAGCGTACATGCCTTCGAACTGGAAGCCGCCCCACACCGGCGAGGTGTACTTGATGGCGTTGTTCGTGCGCGAGGAGTTGTCGTTGTTGTCGACGTCGCCCGGCGTGGTGAACGTGGAACCGAAGTAGTTGTCAGCCGTCAGCGGCTGGACCAGGTCGACCAGCGGATCGTACTGACGACCCAGCGTGACCGTGCCCCATTGATCGCCCGTCAGGCCCACGAACGCTTGACGACCGAACATGCGGCCGCTTTGACCCAGCTTGCCGCTGTTCACGTCAAAGCCGTTTTCCAACTGGAAGATTGCCTTCAGGCCACCGCCCAGATCTTCCGTGCCCTTCAAGCCGAAGCGGTCACCCTGAAGGTTGCCGGCGTACATGGCTACCAGGTTCTTGTTCTGGCCAGAGGCATCTACCGTGTTGTGAACATACTGGATCGATTCGTCGATCAAGCCGTACAGAGTAACGCTGCTTTGAGCATGTGCCACGCCAGTGGCGCCGAGGAGCGCCAGCGAGAGGGTAGACAGTGCGATTCGTTTCATCCATTTCTCCACGCAGATGATTAGTTTATTTGTTGCGGAAAGGAGAATAGCGCACCGGGTCAATCGGCAAGAACTGGAAAAAAAAGAGTGTCTCCAAAAACTGACAACCGCGCAAAGCCTTGTATTTAAAGCGCGTTAACGATTATTTCTGTTTTAGCAACATTTATTCGTTGACTGAGCATTATTGTTGTTTTGATGACAGTGACGACCCAGTATGTGCACTTTCGGCACTGGCTCGAGGGGCGATTTGTAATGAAGTCGTCTAATTTTCCTGGCCCTTCTGTAGCGTTTCTATAAAAACTGAGACAGATGCGGCTTGACGGGCCGCTAGACAGGTTTTCGGCGTTATGAGCAGGAGCAACCATCCAGACTGACGTGTGCAGCGCTCGAAGCCGGCTTGGTTGCACCTTGGGCTTAGTGCTCGCTGTCGTGGGTATGGCGGCGTGCGACCATTGCCGCAGCCAGCCCGGCGGTAGCCGCGAACAGGACCGAAGTCCACGGATGCCGCCTTACGTAGCGGTCGGCCGCAACGGCTTTGCGGCTCGCTTCGACGAGCGTGACGGCGGCGATGCGAGTCGCCTGCGCCTCGGCCAGTACGACAGTACGGCCGACCTTGAGCGCAGTCGCTCGCGCCGAAGGCCTGCTTCTGGATTGCGCCAGGAAAGTTGCTGCCGACGCCGTGCCGGCAAGCGCGCGTGCCTTTGCGTCGCGCATGACGGGTGCGAGCGCGGCGTCGCTCGACGCGGCGCGTCCGTCCATGTGCGGCACGGCATCCGCGGTTACCGTCGATGCCGCCAGCACCGAGGCGAGCTTGGCGCGGCTGCCGGGCGGCGTATCGTCCTGCATGCCCCAGCCTCCGCGCGGATCGTGACTGCGCCCGCGCGCCGCCGAAAATTCCGCGCCGAGCAGCAGCACGGCGGCGGAGAAGTACAGCCACATCAGCAGCACGGCGAGCGAGCCGGCTGCGCCGAACGAGCTGGCCATGCCGGCATGCGCGATATAAAGCGCGAACAGTTTCTTGCCTGCCGAAAACAGCGCGGCTGCGACGATCCCGCCCACGAACGCATCGCGCCAGCGCACCCGGGCGTCCGGCAGAAACTTGAGCAGCCCGGCGAACGCAAACGCCAGCACCAGCAAGCCCACGCCGAGTTGCAGCAGATTGCCGATCACCACATACGGCGAGTTGCCCCACAGCCATTTGCCGATGAAGGTGATGACCGTATCGAGCACCAGCGAAACGATCAGCAGGAACGCGACGCCGAGCACCAGTCCGAACGAGATCAGCCGCACGCGCACCAGCGCGATCACGCTCGACGAGCGCGGCCCGGTATAGGGCCACACTATATTGAGTGCGCTATTGAGCGACGAAAAGGTGGCCGACGCGCCGATTGCCAGCATCGTGAACGAAATGATCGCCGCGACGCCGCCGGCGCTGCCGCTGTGGTGAGCATTTTCGACGATGGTTTGCACGCCCGCGGCGGCTTGGTCGCCCAGCAAGCCGTGAATATGATCGAACAACTCGCCGCGCGCGGCTTCGGCGCCGAAGAACCAGCCGGCCACGGCGATCACCATGACCAGCGTGGGCGCGAGCGAGAACGCGGCGTAGAAGGCGATGCTGGCGGCCATGGCCGCGCAGCGGTCTTCGGCGAACTGTTTGAAGGCGCCAATGGCCCAGTTGGCCTGCTTGCGGGCCACCAGTTGGAGGTTCTCGGCGGAAAGCGTGTCGATGTCCATGGTCGTGTTTCCCAATGGGTACTGGCGCCGCGCGGGCAAGACGAGGTGGCGGGCGCGAGCCGCGGGTGCGTAGGCAGTCTCGCCGCCGTCTTCGCGTCAAAGCCTTTCGCAAACCTTGTGCCTGTCACTATAACAAGCGCGACCGGCGCGTGCGCCGCGCCGTGCCGGCACTGGCCGAACACCTCGGGCCAGGTGTGCCGTTAGAATGCCGAGGGACCTTCATACATTTTGCTCACTATGCACTCGCACGAACTCGTACAGCAGCTGGACGTCATTGCAGCGGAACAATTGGGCGCGCATTTGCCTGCGCACGTCGTCGAGCAGCTGCCGACGCAAGGCGTGACGGTTTTCTCCGTCACCGACGACGCATCGGATACCGCCGCATTCAGCGCGCGCTACGGCTTCGGTCTGGAAGATTGCGCGAACACGATCGTGATCCGCTACAAGAAAGAGGGCGCCGAGCATTATGCGGCGCTGGTCTCGCTGGGTTCGCTGCGGCTCGACATCAACGGCGCGGTGAAGGCGGCGCTCGGCGCGCAGCGGCTTTCGTTCGCCAAGCGCGAGGCGGCCGTGGAGCACAGCGGCATGGAGTTCGGCGGGATCACGGCCTTCGGCTTGCCGGACGACTGGCGAATTCTCGTCGATGCCGCCGTCATGGAGCGGAGCCAGATCGTCATGGGCGCGGGCGTGCGGGCCGCCAAATTGTTGCTGGCGCCCGACGTTTTGCGTCAGTGGCCGCGCTGCGAAGTCGCCTCGCTGACGCTGCCGGCGGAGTGAGGCCCGGCTCGATCCGCATGCGCGAAACTGACCTGAGCGAAAGGGCGCCGCTGCACGCGTGTTTCTTGGTAAGCGGAGCCGGCCGGGTCAGCGCCCAAGTCAGCGCCTGCAACGCCCACACCCTGGTCCAGCGCCCGAAACCGGTCGGCAAAGCCTGAAGTTTTCCGCCGTTCCGCCGTTAATCCAAAGAGTGACGTGAACCGCCGCGGCGTCCGCCGCGAGCGGCGCGTCGACGACAAGCAGAAAGGATACGGAGATGGAACGGTTTCGCCTGAAGGTGCGGCTTTGGCTCGCGCTAGCAGTCATGTGCATGGGTATTCTGGCAATCGGCCTGTGGGGCGCTTTCAAAACACGCGACACCATGATCGCCGACCGTCAGGCCGAGTTGAAGAGCGTGGTCAGCGTCGCGTACAGTGTGCTGGACCGCTATAACGGCATGGTCGCCGCGGGCACTCTGCCGCTCGCCGACGCGCAACGCACGGCGATGGCCGATCTGCGCGCAATGCGCTACGACGGTGCAGGCGGTTATCTCGTGATCGAGGACGCGCATGCCCGCGTGCTGATGCACGGCGTGCGAGCCGACCTCGAAGGCAAGGACATGAGCGGCTTCACCGACCCGCAAGGGCGCCATGTGTTCAAGGACGGCTCCGATCTGGCCCAGCGCGAAGGCGAAGGCTTCATCCACTTGCAGTTTCTGAAGCCGGGCTCCAACGAGATGGCGCCGAAGATCAACTATGTGCGGCTGTACAAGCCGTGGGACTGGACCATCGTCACCGGCGTCTTCACCGACGATATCGATGCCGCGTTTTACACGACGCTCATCCAGTATGTGGGCGCCGCGCTGCTGCTGTGTCTGGTGGTGTCGCTCGTGATCGGCGTGATCCTGCGCAGCATCTTGCGGCAACTCGGCGGCGAGCCGGCGTACGCGGCGCGGATCGCCGCGCGTATCGCCGACGGTGACCTCGACGTGGTCGTGGCGACGAAGGCCGGCGACGAAACCAGCCTGCTCGCCGCGATGCAGCGTATGCAGCAGCGTCTCGCGCACGCGATCATGCAGATTCGCGGCGGCGCGACGCTGATTTCGACCGTGTCCAACGAAATTGCCGCCGGCAATGCGGACCTGTCGCGCCGCACCGAGCAGCAGGCCACCGCGCTCGGCGAAACCGCGTCGAGCATGGAGCAGATCACCGCGACCGTGAAGCAGAACGCCGACAACGCGAAGCAGGCGAGCCAGCTGGCGCACAACGCATCGGAGACGGCGGCGCGCGGCGGCGAAGTGGTCGGCCAGGTGGTCGAGACGATGCGCGGCATTTCGCAGTCGTCGCATCGGATCGGCGACATCATCGGCGTGATCGAGGGCATCGCGTTTCAGACCAACATTCTTGCTTTGAACGCGGCGGTCGAAGCGGCGCGCGCCGGCGAGGAAGGACGCGGCTTCGCGGTGGTGGCGGGCGAAGTGCGCAGTCTCGCGCAGCGCAGCGCGGCGGCCGCGAAGGAGATCAAGACGCTGATCGAAGAGTCCGCGGCGCAGATTGAAGGCGGCTCGCAATACGTGAGCCGTGCCGGCGCAACCATGCAGGAAGTCGTGCAGGCAGTGCGCCGCGTGACGGACATCATGGGCGAGATCAGCGCGGCTTCGGTGGAGCAAAGCTCGGGCATCGAGCAGGTCAACATCGCGGTCGCGAGCATGGATCAGACGACCCAGCAGAACGCGGCGCTGGTGGAAGAAGCGAGCGCGTCAGCGGATGTGCTGAAAGCGCAGACCGGCCAGCTCAGCGCGGCGATTGCCGTGTTCACGCTGCCGGAAGGCCGCTGACCGGCCGCTCACGCCTCGCCGAAGTGGTTTTCCAGACTATCCGCCACGCGCCATAGCGAACCGGGGCGCCGGCAATGTGCGTTTCCAGATTGCAAACCCGGATTCGTCGTCGACGTCTGCTGGAAAGTCGTCATGCCAATGCAATACCGGCGCGGCTCAGCAGGCGCTGGTTGCGTTCGGACAAATTTTTCATGCGTAATTCCTTGCCGGCTTTTCGATAGCGCTCGACCAGGCCTTGCAATGCCGCAAGCGCGGAATGATCGGCCAGCAGCAGATCGCGGCAGTCGACTGTGACGCGCTCGGGATCCTTTGCCGGATCGAAAAGCTCCTGAAAACGCGTGGTCGATGCGAAGAACAGCGTGCCGCGCGGGGCGTAGATTTTGTCGCCGGCGCGATCTTCGACATGCGCGTGAATTTCACGAGCGTGCTGCCACGCGAAATTGAGCGCGGCGATCACGATGCCGCACAGCACCGCGATCGCCAGATCGGAGAACACGGTGATGATGGTGACCGCCACGATCACCAGCGCGTCGTTGCGCGGTACCTTGCCCAGCACCCGCAGCGAGCCCCACGCGAAAGTCTGTTGCGCCACCACGAACATCACGCCGACCAGCGCCGCCAGCGGAATGCGCTCGATCAGCGGCGACAGGAACAGGATGTACATCAGGATCATCACGCCGCTGACGATACCCGACAGGCGCGAGCGGCCGCCTGAATTCAGATTGATCATGGTCTGGCCGATCATGGCGCAGCCGCCCATGCCGCCGAACAGACCCGAGGCGATATTCGCCGCGCCGAGCGCGAGACATTCGCGATTCGGCTGGCCGCGGGTTTCGGTGATTTCGTCTGTCAGGTTGAACGTGAGCAGCGTTTCCAGCAGACCGACGATCGCCATGAGCACCGCGTAGGGCAGCACCACATGCAGCGTGTCCAGGTTCAGCGGGACGCCCGGCATATGCAGAGCCGGGAGGCCGCCCGCGATGTGCGCCAGGTCGCCCAGCGTGCGCGCAGGCACATGCAGCAATTGCGTGAAGAGACCCACGCCGACGATCGCCACCAAAGCGGGCGGCGCCGCGCGCGTGAGCCGTGGCAGCAGATAGACGATCGCCATGGTCAGCGCGACGAGTCCGCACATCATCGGCAGCGCGCTGCCGTGCAGCCATTGTTCGCCTTGCGGCGTAATTTGCTTGAAGTGCGCGAGTTGCGCCATCGCGATGATGATCGCCAGCCCGTTGACAAAACCGAGCATCACCGGATGCGGGACCATGCGGATCAGTTTGCCGAGCCGCAGTGCGCCGAACAGCACCATCAGGATGCCGCTGAGGATCACCGTCGCGAGCAGATACTGCGTACCGTGCTGCACGACGAGCGCCACGATGACCACCGCCATCGAGCCGGCCGCTCCGGAGATCATACCGGGACGTCCGCCGAACAACGCCGTGATGGCGCAGATGAAGAAAGCGCCGTACAGACCCATTAACGGATTGAGGTGGGCGACCAGCGCGAAGGCGATGCATTCCGGCACCAGCGCGAACGACGAGGTCAGTCCGGCGAGGACATTGCTTTTGATGCCGGGCAGCGTGGTGAGCCAGCCGTGAGTGGGACGAGCGGTGTTCATCTTCAACGAGGCGGGAAGTCCGGGCAAACGGCGTGCATGCGAGCGGGACGCGCGGCCGCGGACAGATGAGTGTCCCGGCCTGAGGCGCAACTGTGGCCGGGCAAGATTGCAAAAAGCGTGAATTTTACAGTAGTGCGGTCACGGTGACAGGGAGGCGGGCTGCGCGGCCGCAGCTTCCGCGACGTGCCGGGTGGAGATGCCGCGCAGCCGGCGAGGCGGCTGCGCGGCAACGCGCGTATGCGCTCGGACTCAAATCATCAGACGCGAAACCTTGGTGCCTTCGAGCGACACGCCGGCCATTAAGCCGCCGTTCGTGAGCACGAAGGCTTCGACCGGACTCGTGGCGGTCGACGTGTCGACCGCGCCGTTCGCACCGATCTTCAGCAGGGCGACGGTGGCATCCGCGCCGGCAGCCCAGCCCTGGCTGGTCGTGAATTTGTCGAGCGCCTCTTGCGTCATGAACAGGAAGATGAGGGCCTTGGACTGCGCGCCGATCTGCAAACCGAACGAACCCGCGACGGTGCTGTAGTAACCCGCCGTGCGGCCGGCCACGCGCAGCGCGCCTTCGCCGTACTGGCCGCCGACCCAGAAGCCCGCTGAAATGACATTCGGGAACACCAGAATGCCGCGTGCCTTGGACACCAGTTCACGCGAGCCGGTGACATTCTCATAGAGACGCGACAGTGTGGAATCGACCCCCGCGTTGATGCTGTCGCGCTTGCCGGCGTTGGCCGAAGGCGACGTGCTCGAAGACGGCGACGTCGTCGTGCAGCCGGCGAGGCTGAAACCCGCAGTGGCGAGCGCAGCACTGGTGGTCATGATGAATTGTCGTCTGCGCATGATTGTTTTCCTTTTGCGTGATTGACTTATGAAGGTGGCGTTTTTCGTTGCAAGTTTCTGTTCAAGCGGTAGGGGCGTGACGCCGACAAGCCCGTACGTCAATTGCTAACCAGCACTTAGCGTGCCCGGGCCCGCCGCGCCTCTGTTTTCACGGCGCGCTCAGCCCGCGCCGGCGGGAAAGGCGCGCCGAGCGCTCGCCGTTCCCACGTGTCTATGACTACGCCGACGGCCGGATGTTCTGGTTGTGACGGAACAGGTTGCGTGGATCGTAGCGGTTTTTTACAGCGACGAGCCGTTCGTAGTTCGGCCCGTACGCGTCGGCGACGCGGCCACCTTCTTCCTCCGTCATGAAGTTGACGTAGACGCTGCCCAGCGCGAACGGCGCCGCTGCAGCGAAAAATGCGCGGGCCCAGGCGACGCAGCGCTCGTCGTCGCGCGCATCGTCCCAGCGGCCATGCACGTTCATCGCGTACAGCGTGTCGCGGCTCGAATAGGCGGTGGCTTCGACCGGAACGCGTTGGGTCTGCGCGCCGATCTGCCCGAAGAAAATCTCGCATTGCGGCGATGGCAGGTTGTCGATCGCATTGAGCAGCGCGTCGATGAGGCCGTCCGGGATCTCGCCGAGATTGTGCGATTTCCAATAGTTGCGCGCGCCCGGCGCGAGCAGCGGATCGAACGCCTGTTGCCACATGGCATACGGCATCGGACCAAGATGTTCGCCGACCGGCGTTCCGAAGGCGCGCACGAATTCCACCGCGGACGGGCCGCTTTCGACGGCGCCCGTGTAGCACATCGCGAAGACGATCACCGGCTTGCCGTGTACTTCCGGTGGCAGAAACGGCAATGGCGGCGCGAGCCGCAGCACGGCCCACACGCTCAGTTCCTCCGGCGTGCCGGCGTTGGCCGCGCGGTACTTGAGCAGGGCGTCCCTCGCCTGCTCGATCGGCAGGACGACGAGACCGCCGTACACCAGCGGTCCGACCGGATGCAGGACGAACTCGAATCGCGTGACGACGCCGAAATTGCCGCCGCCTCCGCGGATGGCCCAGAACAGGTCCTCGTGCGAGTCGGCGCTCGCGTGGACCAGTTCGCCTTCAGCGGTGACGACGTCGGCTGACACCAGATTGTCCACGGTCATGCCATATCTGCGGCTCAACCAGCCGAAGCCGCCGCCGAGCGTCAGGCCCGCGACACCGGTGGTCGAGTTGATGCCGAGCGGCGTGGCGAGCCCGAAGGCCTGGGCTTCATGATCGAAATCGCGCAGTGTTGCGCCCGGTTCGACATGCGCGCGACGCGCCGCGGAATCGATCCGCACCGATTTCATCGGCGACAGGTCGAGCACGACCCCGTCGTCACACAATGCGCTGCCGCCGATGTTGTGGCCGCCGCCGCGAATCGCGAGCGGCAGCCCGTTGTCGCGCGCGAAGGCTACGCCGCGGCGCACGTCGGCTACGCCCGCGCAACGCAGGATGAGCGCGGGATGCCGGTCGATCATCGCGTTCCAGATGCTGCGTGCTTCATCGAAGCGCGCGTCGCCGGGCAGCAGAACCTGGCCTCGCATGACGGTTTTCAATTCGTCGACGGCGCTGCTGGACACATGGACCATGGCTCATCTCCTGTGATAGCGGAAGACATTCGCAGAACACTATTCAGCTGACCAAAGCAAATCGGAAGTGTTCTGAAAGGTTGTTTTGCGTCCAGTAAAGGAGCCTCCCTCCTGAAGTCAAACAAGGTAAACCCGTGGTCTTTTACCGATTGCGCGCGAACGCTCGCGCGGCAAGCATCCGCGGGTCGTGCCGCTGGCGATAACTCAGCTCTGCGCCGCGGATGGTGGAAATGCTTCGGAAAAAGATACCGGCAGGAAGTTGGTTGTGTCGCGGCGTGGTGGGTGCGCAGCGACACTTCCCGGTTTGGTTCGCGCGAGCGTGTGGCGCGCGCGAGTGGTGAGCGACCCACTTAGCCTTTGACGAGGCCGCCGTCGACGATCAGGTTCTGGCCGGTCACCGCCCGTGACCACGGCGACAGGAAGAACAGGACGGCGTCCGCGAACTCTGCGGGTGTCGTGACGCGGCGCACCGGCGTGGAGTTCGCGATCAGGTCGAAGACGAACTCTGGCGTGGCCGCGCTCGCGTCGGTGGTGCGCAGCAGTCCGCCCGATACCATGTTCACCGTGATGCCGTCCGGACCGAGGTCGTGGGCAGCGGTGCGCGTGAGCGACAACAGTGCCGCTTTGGCGGCCGTGTAGTCGTGATAGGGAACGACGGGGTTCTGAAACAGATTGGTGCCCACGTTGACGATGCGGCCGAACCCACGCGAACGCATGCCGGTAACGGCTGCCTGAATCGTGTTCAGCGCGCCCTTGAGCGAACCGTCGAGTTGCTGCTGGAAACGCGCCCAGTCGATGGAGTCGATTTTCGGGCGAGCGTCGCCGTCGAACTGGAAGTCGGCCAGCGCGTTGTTGACTACCGACACGATGGGTTGCCCGGTTTGTGCCCGCGCTTTTTCAAACAGGCGCGCGATGGCGTCCGTGTCCGTGACGTCCGCCTCAAGCGGCAGCACACGATCTCCGAATTCGTCTTTCAGTGCGAGCGCCGATGTTTCGCTTTTGCGGTAGTTCACGACCACGCTTGCGCCTTCGCGCACCAGCGCGCGCGTGATCGCCGCGCCGAGTCCGCGCGCGCCGCCCGTGACCAGCACCCATTGTTCGGATAGAAGCATCTGTTTTCCTGGTGTCGATGAAGTTGCGAGGTTCGTATTGTCGCCGATTCAGGATTCGCGCTCGGTCCGTGCGATGGCGCATAGATCGCTAACGGATTCAAAAGGGAGTAGTGATGGGTTTGCGCGGCACTTCGAGTGCGGTACGAGACGCAAGTTCTATATGGCGACGAGGGGGGCGGCCGATCCGATGGTGGAACGCTTTTATTCGCTCGACTTTTTTGCCTTGCCGAGATGCTGAGGCGATTATGGCGCAGAGTAAATAGCCTGAGCTGCGCTGTCTGTGTGATTGCTCTCACTCCTGCCTTGGCAATCTCTTCTGCGTTCGTGTGCACACGTATATGAAGTATTCGAGCGCATCGGCTTGATTCATCTGATGAAGCGCATCAAGGGATTTGTAAATTTAATAATTAGGAATGCGTATATAACGAGGTGAGATTCAACCTCGTTATAAAAGCACTATTTGACGATCTCTCGCAGTTCAGACACGCAATTAATCGTAAACGGTGCAGCGATGTTGCATTGCGTGGGCTAGCGCACGGTCGCTGAATGGCACTCCGCATAACTTCAACGTCCATCAGGCCCAGCTGTGCCGTTTTCAAGAATATGTTCGCGCACAGCCAGTCGTTTCTCTCGAATCACGTTGAATCGGACCGGGGTTTTCCGCCGAGAGATGCCGGACGTCATGCGGTTTTAGCGTGACGTTAGGCGATGACGGCTGGGCGTTGAAGTTTCATTTTTAACGGTGAACAGAGATTCACTTGTTATCAGGGCCGGTCGCTCAAGGCATATAGTTAGGAGAATGAAATGAAAAAACAGAACGGGGACGCGCTGGCGCTGGGGACGCGCCGGGCGGTATTCGCAGTTGCTGTGAGTCTGTACGCGGCGATGGCGGGTGCGCAAACGAATCCGGCGGCGTCCGCCTCGCCGTCGGTCAGTGCGAACAAGATGATGATGGCGCAGGCGCTGCCGATCGATTGCCCGATGTTCGACACGCTTGGCTGCAAGCGGGAAACCAGTGACCTCGTGATACGTGGTGGAACTGGAATCGCCGCGGCGGCGGGGGGGGCGGTATCCGCTGCGGGCTCGCAAAGCGGCGGCAACGGAACTTCGTCGGCAGGAGCGGCGGCCGCGGGCAATGGCGGCGGGAATGGTGTTAGCGGCGGAAGCGGGGCGAGTGGCGGGAACGGCGGGACTAGTTCCAACTCGTCGGGGCTGGGTGCCGGGAGTACGGGTAGCGGCAATGGCGGCGGTGGTAAGGGAGGAACGGGCTCGGGCGGTGGTGGGACTGGCGGTGGTGGGGCTGGCGATGGTGGGGCTGGCGGTGGTGGGGCTGGCGGTGGTGGGGCTGGCGGTGGTGGAACTGGCAGTGGCGGGACGGGTAGCGGCGGAACCGGCACAGGCGGCGACGGCGGTAACGGTGGCGGCACCGGCGGGGATGGCAGTAACAGTGGCGGCGACGGTGGGCATGGCGATGGTGGCCATCATGGAGACGGTGGCCATGGTGACGGTGGTCACGGCGATGGCGGCCATGGAGATGGCGGCCATGGAGATGGTGGCCATGGTGATGGTGGCCATGGTGACGGTGGTCACGGCGATGGCGGCCATGGAGATGGTGGCCATGGTGATGGTGGCCATGGTGACGGTGGTCACGGCGATGGCGGCCATGGAGATGGTGGCCATGGAGATGGTGGCCATGGAGATGGTGGCCATGGTGACGGTGGTCACGGCGATGGCGGCCATGGAGATGGGGGTCACGGTGACAGCGGCCACGGTGATGGTGGCCACGGCGCTAGCGGTCATGGCGATGGCGGCCACGGTGATGGTGGCCATGGCGACGGCGGCCACGGCGATGGCGGCCATGGTGACGGTGGTCAGGGCGATGGCGGCCATGGAGATGGGGGTCACGGTGACAGCGGCCACAGTGATGGTGGCCATGGCGCTAGCGGTCATGGCGATGGCGGCCACGGTGATGGTGGCCATGGCGATGGCGGCCACGGTGATGGTGGCCATGGCGATGGCGGCCACGGTGATGGTGGCCATGGCGATGGCGGCCACGGTGATGGTGGCCATGGCGACGGCGGCCACGGCGATGGCGGCCATGGTGACGGTGGTCACGGCGATGGCGGCCATGGAGATGGGGGTCACGGTGACAGCGGCCACGGTGATGGTGGCCATGGCGCTAGCGGCCATGGCGCTAGCGGTCATGGCGATGGCGGCCACGGTGATGGTGGCCACGGTGATGGTGGTCACGGCAATGGCGGCCATGGAGATGGGGGTCACGGTGACAGCGGCCACGGTGATGGTGGCCACGGTGATGCTGGCCACGGTGATGGTGGCCACGGCGATGGTGGCCACGGCGATGGCGGCCATGGAGATGGCGGCCATGGAGATGGGGGTCACGGTGACAGCGGTCATGGCGACGGCGGCCACGGCGCTAGCGGTCATGGCGATGGTGGCCGCGGTGATGGTGGTCACGGAGATGGCGGCCACGGAGATGGCGGCCATGGTGACGGTGGCCATGGTGACGGTGGCCATGGAGATGGCGGTCACGGTGACAGCGGTCATGGTGACGGCCACGGCGCTAGCGGTCATGGCGATGGTGGCCACGGTGATGGTGGCCATGGTGACGGTGGCCATGGAGATGGCGGTCACGGTGACAGCGGTCATGGTGACGGCGGCCACGGCGCTAGCGGTCATGGCGATGGCGGCCACGGCGATGGCGGCCATGGTGACGGTGGTCACGGCGATGGCGGCCATGGAGATGGGGGTCACGGCGATGGCGGACACGGCGCTGGCGGACATGGCGATGGCGGTCACGGCGATGGTGGCCATGGAGACGGGGGTCACGGTGACAGCGGTCATGGCGACGGCGGCCACGGCGCTAGCGGTCACGGCGATGGTGGCCATGGCCCGGGCGGCCCGGGCCACGGTGGCTCCGGCAACGGCGGCAAGGGCGGCAACGGACCTGGCGCAGGTGGCCCTGGGAACGGTGGCGACGGCGGTAAAGGCGGAAACGGCCCAGGCGCAGGCAACGGAGGCCAAGGCCACGGCGGCGGCTTCGGTGGCGGCTTCGGCTCAGGCCACGGCGGCGGCTTCGGCTCAGGCCATGGCGGTGGCTTCGGCGGTGGCTTTGGCGGCGGCTTCGGCTCGGGGCACGGCGGCGGCCACGGCGGCGGAGGCCACGGCGGCGGCAACGGCGGCAGCCACTAACGGAGCGAAGCTCCCTCATCGGAAGGAGGCCGGGAGACCGGCCTCCCTACCGATGCCAAACGGAGCGAGCGAACGACCACCGTCCGCTCGCTCCCACCATCGACCTCCACGAGCTGCCCGCTCAAAAAACCAGAACGGGTCCCTTATCACACCACCTCGATCACCCTCTCCTGCACCACCAGAAAAACCTTCTCCCCAGCCACGCGACCATCCTCGCGCGCGCCTCCAGTAAAACTCCCAAACGCAGGCAACACGCCGCACGCCATCCCAAACCGGAAACACGGAGCCCGTACCGAATCGTTGCGCGTCGCAATCCGATATACCGGATGCACATGCCCCGCGAGCGCATACGCCCCCTCGACCTTTTGCGGGTGATGACACAATGCCCACGGGCCGAGACGCCAAGGCTCCTGCACATACTCGATGTCGAGCGTCGCCGGCAGCGCGCCCGCATGCCGGTCGTGATTGCCTTCGACCAGCACCACCCGCAGCCCCGCATGCCGCGCGCGCCAGACATGCAGTGCGTCGAGTATCTCCCTGGCATGCGCCTCGCGCGCATGCAGCAGATCGCCGAGAAACACCAGCATGGCCGGTTCAAACTCGGCGATCAGAATATCCAGGCGCATCAGGTTATCGGTGGTCGAACCGATCGGCACCGGAACGCCGCGTGCGCGAAACACCGCGTCCTTGCCGAAATGCGCATCGGCGACGAACAGACAACGCAGCGCCGGATCGAACATCGCACGCAAGCTCGACAGCACGAGAGGCTGCCCGGCGATCTCCACCGGCAACGAAGCCGGCTTCATGTGCGGGCCGCCTTCTCGAGTTCGGCGAGCATCCTTTCGACGCGGTCCGCGAGCTTCTCAGTACTGACCTTTTCCCGCAGGCGTCCGACGATCAACGGAAACGCAAATGGCGTCGGCTTCTTCGGTCGCGTGACGACCAGGCGGCTCGCGTTCATGCGTTCGAGCGCAATGCGAATGCGCCGGGCGTCGAGTTCCTGCAGCAGTACTTCGTCGTCGGCCTGGTTGAGCAGCAGATTGCCGCGGTCGTGATTGCGAAAGATTTCGTAGAAGAGGCCGCTCGACGCCTGCAATTGCCGCGCGCTTTTCTGCTGCCCGGGGTGCCCCTGGAATACCAGTCCCGATACGCGCGCAATCTCGCGAAAGCGCCGCATCGAGAGTTCCGAAGAATTGAGACTGGCGAGAATGTCGTGATCCAGTTCTTCGGACGAGAACAACCCACTTTCGAGTTGCGCAGCCCAGTCGAATGGCTGCGCGGACAACAACTCGAAGCCGTAGTCGTTCATGGAAATGGAAAAAGTGCCGGGCTTTTCGCGTGCGACGCGCCATGCGAGTAACGCACCCAAACCAATATGCGCCGTACGCCCCGCAAACGGATAGCAAAAGAAATGGTGTCCTTCGCGCGATTTCACCAACTCCACCACCAGCACGCCCGGCTCAGGCAAGGCCGACCATTTCTGCTGCAATTCCAGCAGCGGCCGCACGGCCCGCATTTCGGGTTCGTCGTAGATGCCGCCGGCGGCGCGCGCGAGCATCGTCAGCGTGGCGTCGGCGAGTTCGGAGGAAAGCGGCATGCGGCTGCCCGCCCATTGCGGCATGGCTCCACGCGATGACGTCGCGCGCCGTACCCACGCGGTCATATCCTGCACGCGGATCAATTCGAGCGCACGTCCGCCGAAAGTAAAAATATCGCCGGGTTTCAGCCGCGAAATAAACGATTCCTCGATCGCGCCGATCCGTCCTCCCGACAGATAAGCGACATTCAACGTACCGTTCGCGACGATCGTGCCGATGTTGTTGCGATGCCTTCGCACCAGATCCTCGCGCGGCACGCGGTACAGCCCGTCGCTTTCGCGCACCACGCGATGGTAGTCAGGATAGGCGCGCAACGCCGTGCCGCCTCCTTCGACGAAGCCGAGCGCCCAGTCGAACTCCGCCTGCGTCAGTCGCCGGTAGGCATAGGTGCTGCGAATTTCGCCGTACAGTTCACGCGCGTCGAAACCGCCGCCGATCGCCACCGTGACGAGATGCTGCACCAGCACGTCGAACGGTTTCTCAGGCGTTTCGCGGCCTTCTATCTGACGCTTCTCGACGGCCTCGCGCGCGGCGGCGGCTTCGACCAGTTCGAGCGCGTGCGTCGGCACGATCGTGACGCGCGACGGCCGCCCCGGCGCGTGACCCGAACGGCCCGCGCGCTGCATCAATCGCGCGACGCCCTTGGGCGAGCCGATCTGAAACACGCGCTCCACCGGCAGGAAATCGACGCCCAGATCGAGGCTCGATGTACACACAACCACTTTCAGCAAGCCGCTCTTGAGGCCACGCTCGACCCATTCGCGCACTTCCTGATCGAGCGAGCCGTGATGCAGCGCGATCAGCCCTGCCCATTCGGGCCGCGCTTCGAGCAGCGCCTGATACCAGACCTCGCATTGCGAGCGTGTGTTGGTAAACACGAGCGAAGTCTGGGCTTCGCCGATCGCTTCGGCCACGGCGCCGACCTGGCGCATGCCCACATGGCCGCCCCACGGAAACCGCTCGATGGTCTCGGGAATCACCGTATCCACGATCAGTGCTTTAGGCAGCGCGCCATGCACGCTCACGCGTGGTGTCTTCACGGGCGCGAGCAGAACATCGGCGGCGAAGGGCAGATTGCCGAGCGTCGCCGACAATCCCCACACCTGCAATTCAGGCCGCCAATGTGCGAGACGCGCGAGCGCGAGTTGCGTCTGCGTGCCGCGCTTGTTGCCGAGCAACTCATGCCATTCGTCGACGATCGCCAGCCGCACGTGCGCCAGCACGTCGCGAGCATCAGGGCGGGTCAGGATAAGCGATAGGCTTTCGGGCGTCGTGATCAGCGCCGACGGCATGCGCCGGTTCTGCCGCGCGCGTTCCGCGGACGACGTATCGCCGGTGCGCAACCCGACGCTCCACGGCGCGGCGAGTTCCGTCGCCGAACTTTGCAAGGCGCGCGCGGTGTCCGCGGCGAGCGCGCGCATCGGCGTGATCCATAGCACGGTGAGCGGCTCGGGCTGCGTGCGGGGCGCGCGGCCGCGGGTAGTTGGCGTAGCGGCGAAGGCGGCCAGCGCGCCGAACCAGACGGCCCAGGTTTTCCCCGCGCCGGTCGTGGCGTGCAGCAAACCGCTCGCGCCGCGGCCGATTTCCTGCCAGACCTCGCGTTGAAATTCGAATGGCTGCCAACGGCGCGCGTCGAACCACTCGGCGAGTTTCATGGCAAAGGGACGCCGTGCCGCGGTTTCGTCGATGGAAAAAGGCTGCGGCTCGAACGCCGGCTCGCGCGCGTCGAGCCGCGCCTGCTGCTCGCGGCTGCGTGGAATGCGCCGCGGCCGGGGCGCGCGACGCGGCGCCGGCTGAGCAGAAGACGCCGGGGTCGTGGTCTCGTCGGAATCAGCCGGCTCGGTCATCGAAGGCGCTCTTTAGCATCGGATTCGCGTGACGGCGAAAAACTCGAAGGAGGGGATCTTCTATGTGGACCGCTAAACCGTACAGGTGGTTCACCACGCATCTTCGCACTTACACACGGCGTGCCGCTCGTGTTTAAATGCCGAGGCTTCGGCCGCCTATATTCGGGGTTAAACGTAGGCGGGCGCATCGCAATGGTTCATTCATCACGGAGCGCGCGTTGAATCACACACAAGCATTGCTGCCGCAAACCTCATTGCGAATCGCGGCTGCGCAAGCTCAACCGGTGTCCGGTGATGTCACGGCCAACATCGCCTGAACGGTCGAATTGACCGCTCTCACCGCCGACCTCGGCGCAAAACTGGTGGTTTTTCCCGAGAAATTCCTGAGCGGCTACGAACCCGACCTGATCGCCGGCAACACCGCGAAATACGCGTTCGATGCAAACGACGCGCGCCTCGAGCCGATTCGGGACATCTGCCGGCAACGCGCCGGTGCGCCACATGCGATCCGTTACAATGAGGCGCACTACCCACCTGGAGACTCGCTTTGAAATCTATCGTTGCATTGGTCGCAGCAGCTCTTCTGTCATCGACGGCAATGGCCGCCGCGCCCACTACCGAAAAACTGCCTTCCGGCGTAGTGGTTGAACACCTCACGCAGGGCAATGGCGCCCAACCTGCCGCCGACGACGTCGTGAAGGTCAATTACCGTGGCACGCTGGCCAACGGTACCGAGTTCGATAGCTCGGCGAAACACGGCGGCCCGGCCACGTTCCCGCTGAACCGCGTGATTCCCTGCTGGACGCAAGGTGTGCAGAAGATGAAAGTGGGCGGCAAGGCCAAACTGACCTGCCCGGCAGCGACCGCTTACGGCGACCGCGGCGTCGGCGTGATTCCGCCGAACAGCGACCTGACGTTCGAGGTCGAACTGGTGGCTATCGTCAAGTAAGCCAGCGCGACGTGAACCGAGACTAAACCACGCCCCGGATATCGCAGCGGGGCTTTTTCTTTTTTCGGGCACTGCGTCCGCCCACTGTCAGATACTCCCGTGATGAAACGCGAAAACAATGCCGTGCAGGTGGCCACCATCGGATTTACCGGCAAGACGGCTCAGGAATTTTTCGATTTGCTGAAAAACGCGGAGGTGCGCACGGTGCTCGACATCCGCCTGAGCAACACGTCGCAACTTGCGGGCTTTGCGAAGAAACAGGATCTGCCCTTCTTTCTCGACAAGTTGTGCGGCGCCGCTTACGAGGAAATGCCCGACCTGGCGCCGGAGCCCGACTTGTTCAAGCGCTTCAAGGCCAAAGAACTGACGTGGGATGATTTCTCGGCGGCTTACGTCGAGCTGATCGCAAAGCGCCGGGTGGAAAGCAACCTGGACGTCGACCAGTTCCGCTCGGCTTGCCTGCTTTGCAGTGAACATTTACCACACCACTGCCATCGGGCGCTGGCGCTCGAGTACCTGAACTCGCGTTGGAATAGCCGCCTGAAAATCACCCATCTGTCGTAAGCGCCGACTCACCGGGGCGCCTCTGGACAACAGAAGAAGGCCGGATTTCAGTCGGACGGCGCGAAAAGCATCGAGATATAAACGATGGTGGAGACGACGGTAATGCCGACTCCGATGAAAACTTTGGTGCGATTGAATTCCAGCCCGCCGTTAATGGCCACGCAGATCCCGACGACGGACGCCAGGGTGCCGATCGTGGCCAGCAATACATGAAGCTTGCTGCGAATCAGCTTGCGCCGTTCCGGACTTGCGCCTTCTTTCCAGTTGCCAAGTTTCATAGGAAATATCCTTTGAGTTAGCGTGTCCTGCCCGAAGATTTGCACGGGAGAGTCGTGCGGCCCGGTTATGCCCTTTCGCATTACGAATGGTTTCCAATGGCACACAGCATAGCTGAGCCGCCGGACAGTGCAAATAATAAAAACGGGAAAATACGGCGCTTCGTTGTCACAAGTCTATTTAGTGAGCGGCAGGCACGCACTGGACTCGCCGTGAAACAGGGCGGCGAGCGGTTTTTTAAAGTCCTGGCGCGTTCGGTCGTCTACTATCTACTCACGCGCCGACGCGGCATCCGCCTCGCCGCGCAGTCCAGAATTCCCCGTCGTCATTCGTCGCGCGTCAGGAGCGCCTGCCATGAATATCGACTTTCATTATGGTGTCGTCTATATTGCCGCTCGCGTGGCCGGCATGCCGCCCGCCGACGCGATCACCGTGGCACATGCCTGCCAGTATGTCGACGATGCGACGACCGCGGGCATATTGCGCTTCAAGGGCGGCGAGACGTTCGAACGCTTCGCCACCGCGCACAAGTTATTCGACTACGCCACCACGGAGGACGACAAGAACCGGCTGGTGTGGACGCCCTTTCATTTCCTGCCGGCCGCCGAGGGCTCGACATTGCACGAAAAGGCCGTGTGCCGGCCGGACAGCGCCGTGGCGCGCGAAGTGGTGCGGCGCGCGATCCTGCGCCGGGACACCGAGACAGGACTGCACCGGCTGGGGGTGACGCTTCACACGTACGTCGATACATGGGCGCATCAGGGGTTCGCCGGTATCGAAAGTCCGTGGAATCGGGTTCATCTGCTGGAGGCTCAGGACTGTACGCGCAAAGGCTGGTTCGCCAAACTCAGACTCGCCAGCGAGCACCTGATCGAACACATCGAGGAGGATGTGCTGACCGTTGCGCTGCCCGTCGGTCATGGCGCCGCCTTGCATTATCCCGACCAGCCGTGGGCAAAATGGCATTACATCGATGGTAGAAACGAGTTCGTCCAACGCCACAATCTGCCGGAATTCGTGCAGGCGGCTGAGATGGCATGCCGCGCCGTGCGCGCCTATCTGGCGGGGCGGCAAGATTTCGAGAACGTGCCCGGCATGCCGGACGACGTGAGAGACGTGCTCACGAACCTGCTCAATACGAACCGGCTCGAGGACGACAACGAACGCCTGCGGCACATTTGCCGCGTCGTGAAGGCCGGCGGCATTCCGGGTTTGAAGGAGTCGATTCCGGACTATGTGCCTAAAGGTCCCGGTTCCTGGAAGTACCTGGCCACCGGTTTGAAATTCGACGACGACACCGGAGACAAGCCCGAGTGGACGGACGCTTTCGAGAAAAGCGATTACCGGTTATTTCACGACGCGGTCAAGCAGCACCGCTTCGTGACCACGCAGGAGATTCTGCCGACGCACGGATTGCGAATCGCCTGAACGGGGCGCAAGCACCCCGAACCCGGCTTATTCCGCTTTGGCTTGCTGACGTTGCGCGGCCTGTTCTTCCGCATGTTTTTTGGCCATGTGCCGCCCCACCAGGCAGCCGCCGACCGCGCCGACCACCGCGTGGTGTCCGGCATAGTGCCCCGCCACTCCGCCTACGACCGCTCCCTTCATGCAGCCTGCCGCGTTCGCCGTGCCGACCGCTGCTGAAGTGAGCGCCACCGCCGCGAGGGCGGTTCTGATGTAACCAGCTTTCATCTGAAAAGTACCGTTCAATTAGGGTGTTCTAAAGTGGCGCTATTCTGCTTCATTTCAATAGCCGCCCCAGTGCCGTTCCGGCCATTCGTGTTCGCGCCAATGCTCGCGGCGCCATTCGCGTTCCCGCCATTCACGGCGCTCGCGCCACTCGCGTGCGCGCCAGTCGCCATAACCGCCGTAGACAACCGGGACCGCAGCCGGACCACGCGCGACATAAACGGGCGGCGGCGGTGCAGCCACGCCGACTGGAATGCCCACTCCGACGGCCACATCCACGTGTGCCGAGGCAGCCGACGATGCCGCCAACACTGCCAGACCCAATACCGCGCCCATGATCTTCTTGTTCATTTGCCTTCTCCTTGCATATCGAAGTGCGATGCTTCCGATTGCCTCAGGTACGCCCTTGCGGGTTTACAGAGCTTTGCTGCTGAGTACGGTTCGGAGTGTAGAAGGGCGGTCCGGACACAGGTGAAACAGCGCTGCGAGATTGGTAACGCGGGGTTACGGAGGTTCCGGCGCGCGCATTGCATCTCGGGAAATCCGGATCTCGTGGGCGGGCGAATGTATTTTCATAAAAACGGGCGGCACGCAAACGTACTCAAACAGTAAAAAATGTACTGCCGTCCTTTGAATCTTCAAATGCTTGCCTATAGTAGAAGCGACTAATGCCGCGATGCACAGCGGCCGCCTTTCAGGCCGTCGTGTTTACACCGATGTGATCGGCGACCCAACAATTGGAAAGACAATAGAAGAGAAGGGGGATGGCAAAGGAAAAGACGGAAAAAGTGTGGCAACGGAGTAAAGAACCCGAAAAGTTCGTACTCCACCGGATGCATGATCGACTCAAACTCGTGTTTTTATAGTCACGCGATCTGCCTTTCTCGCGTCATTCGTGGCATAGTTCGATCGATTACCACATAAGGAGCAATCAAATGCCCACGTTAGAGCAAATCCAAGCAAAGCTTAAAAAGCTTCAGGCGCAAGCTGACGTCCTTATTGCCAGGAAAGCACAAGTCGCGGTCGACCAGATTCGTGACCTGATGCTCAAGCATGGCCTGACCACCGCGGATATCGAAGCCCAGGCAAAAGCCCGGCGCGCCGCGAGAGGCCTGAATGGCAACGGCAAGGCGAAAGCCGCGAGCTCCGGTAAGGCAATAGCAAAGTACCGCGACCATAAAACCGGCGCGACCTGGACGGGTCATGGCCGCGCGCCGGGCTGGATTGCCGGCGTGAAAGACCGCACGCAGTTCCTGGTTGAAGGCGCGAGCGAATTGAAGTCGGCGGCCAAGGCTATTGTCACCCATGCGAAAGCCAGCAAAGGTCAGCCGAAAGGCGCGCAGCCGCCCAAGTACATCAATCCGAAAACGGGCGCGACCTGGAGCGGCCGCGGCCCGGCGCCGGCATGGCTCGCGTCGGCTAAAGACCGCACCAGATTCCTGATCGATAGCGCTTCGGCAACGGCGGCGGATGCCGGTCACCAGGCCGCAAAGAAAGCCAGCAACGTGAAGTCGGCGGCAACTAGCGGCGTTGTGAGCAAGAAAGCCGCGGCCCGAAAAGTCGTGGCAAAGAAGGCAGGGGCAGCCAAAAAGACGGTTGCAAAGAAAGCCACCGCGGCAACCAGGAAAGTAGCGGCAAAGAAAGGCGCCGCGAAGCCGGCGGCGAAGAAGAGCGTCGCGACCAGGGCGGCCAGGAAAGCGCCGGTCCGCAAGACCGCAGCCAAAAAAGCGATCGCGACGAGTGCCGCGGCAGCACCGCAAGCCGCGCCGGCGCCAGCCAGCGCATGAGCGCAACGGAGTCGTGAAGTAGATGACCAGTTCGCTTGAATCACCCCAGCAGGAAGACCAGGTCGTCCTGCTGGACTCCGTTCCTCATCCGGCGGAAGACGCCGCCGAACCTTTCATCGTTGCGAGTGACCGCCGGGTCATTCTCTCTTATCCGGTTGCGGAATCCGACTTTGAACGGTTCGGACCATTCGATCCCGACGACGACCCATTCTGCGCGGTGCTGTTTCCGGACACGGTATTTCATCGGCTGGGGCCGCCCGGGGATAGCGATCTGGAGATTCATCCACTCGCCTCGCAAGGTCTCACTGCTTACTCGGTTCATGAAGTCATGAATTCGTCGCTTGCCGCCGAGCTTGCGGCGGTTGCATCGACGGGAGCCGCGCAGCGCCATTTCGTCATCACGTTTCAGGCGTCCACGTTCGAATGCGTGGCGTCGGACTATACGGTGGTCGGCGTGTATGGCGCGGGTGAAATAGCCAGCCGCGAAGCATTTTCGCTGGTCAGATAATCAGCTCGAGTAGCAAAGTGCGGGCCTGTCACGGGCACGCGCAATGCGTCCTGCGTTAATCGTAAAAGCCGGGCCGAGGTCCGGCGTGTTCGTCAAACCGCAGGACGCGCAAGCAAAGCGTCCCGCCGACTGGCATTGAGGCCACGCATGCTGACGATTCCGATTACCGCCTTTGTCACGCTCATTATCATATTGGTGATTGCCAATTTATCGAGCGGCGAGAAGAAGATCGAACATAAGATCGAACGTCTCTATGCGAGCGACGATCCGCAATTCGTTCGTTCAATGGGTCTGTTGCTCGGGCCGCCCGTCATCTCCGGCAACCGCTTCGAGATGCTGCTCAACGGCGACGGAATATTTCCTTCCATGCTGGAAGGCATCCGTTGCGCACGTCAAACCATCACGTTTGAAACCTTTATCTATTGGTCCGGCGAAATAGGCGAGCAGATTGCGCAGGCACTCGCGGATAAAGCGCGCGATGGCATCGCGGTACATGTGCTGCTCGATTGGGTCGGCTCGTCGAAAATGGACAAACGCTATCTGGATTTGCTTCGCGATGCCGGCGCGGAAGTGATTCAGTATCACAAGCCCCATTGGACCGGCCTTGGCCGCATGAACGATCGCACACACCGCAAACTGCTGGTGATCGACGGGCATATCGGCTTTACGGGTGGAGTGGGTATTGCGTCGGAGTGGACCGGCCACGCGCAAGATGAAAAGCATTGGCGCGACACGCACTTCCGCGTAGCGGGTCCGGTGGTCGGTCACATGCAGGCCGTCTTCATGGACAACTGGGTCAAGGCAACGGGCAATGTGCTGCACGGTCCCGGCTATTTTCCCCACGTGGAACCCATGGGCGATGGCCTCGCGCATATGTTCAGCAGCTCGCCCTCGGGCGGCAGCGACGACATGCAGTTGATGTATCTGATGGCGATCACGGCGGCCACGCACTCCATTCATCTGGCGAGTGCCTACTTCGTTCCCGACAAGCTGACTATCAACGCGATCGTCGAGGCGGCGAAACGCGGCGTGAAAGTGCAGATCATCATGCCCGGAAAAAAGATCGACACGCATACCGTGCGGGAAGCATCGCGCGCGTGCTGGGGCGATCTGCTCAGAGCAGGCGTGGAAATGTACGAGTATCAGCCGACCATGTTTCACTGCAAATTGCTGATAGTGGACGAATATCTGGTTTCGGTCGGCTCGACCAATTTCGATAACCGTTCGTTCAAGCTCAACGACGAAGCGAATCTGAACATCTACGACCGCGACTTCGCGAAGCAGCAAACCGCCGTTTTCGCCGACGATATAAAAAAGTCGCAACAGATCACGCTCGAAGCATGGATGCATCGGCCGTTCACTGAGAAGCTGATCGAGAAGTTCGTGCCGCTGCTAGACACGCAACTCTGACGAATCTTTTGATCAATGATCCGCGCCAGAGAGATAGGCTTCGGTAGTTGGCAAAGAAGAGGGCGCGCTGCTCTCCGATCCCATAGCCGGCAGCGGTGTGGCGAGAAGCGCTCTTGCGCGTTGATACGCATGAGCGAATCCGCGCAATTCCTGTGTCACCGGACGATCATCCAGCCGGCGTCGCAAAAGCGCTTGCTCGATACTGCGGTCGATCAGCGCGAGTTGACTGTCGATATAGTCGAGGCATAACTGTCGGCAACGCGCGGAAGTACTCGCCACGACCAATAGCGCCGGCACGATCGAAATCGTCAGAAAGCCGCCTTGGGGAATGCGCGCCAAAGCGGCGGGCGAGTCAAACAGGTCTTTGCGCAGCGATTCGAATACGGCGCGGCCCCACACTTCACGTTCTCTTTCGAGCGAGCGGCGGCGGCGCGCCAAAGCGTCCCTCGCGTTCGCGTCTTTTATCTCGCCTGCCGCGATAATTAGCGTGGCGTCCGGAGGTTGACCTTCCTGAATGCAATCGGCGCCAAGGTATGCAGCGCTCTGATTGCGCCCGGCCAGCACCAGATGTTGCAGCTTATCCGGCACGAGCGGATCGAGCGGCACCACTTCGCACGTGACCGGCTTGCCGCTCAGATGGATCGCACAGCGTCCATCATCAGCGAGCGCGGGACAGCGTGCCAGAGAAGGGTAATCGTAGCCCTGCGTCATGATGCTGAAAGTGTCGCCGGCACGATAGAGCAGTGTGTCCGCGATCGAATCGAAAGCAGCGATATCGGTCTCGTCGAGCACGGTTTCGTGCCGGCCGACGCGCACCCGCTCACCCAGGCGCCTGCGCGGCACACGGCCGATCGCAAGGCAGCCGATGAACCGGTCGCGATGCCCGAACAACTCGGGTAAGGACATGGCCGGCGGACTATTGCAGCACTTGCCGCACGCCGTGCACGCGAACGAGAAAGCGTTCACCACGGCCGGCGCACCGAGTCCTGATAGCGCGTCAGAATGAAATGCGCGACGTCGTTCGAATGGTAAGCCGCCACCAGTTGCGCGACCCAAGGCTGAGTGCGGTCGGCGTCGCGCACCGTCAGCACGTTGGCATAGGGCGAGCGAGCATCTTCGAGACCGAGGCTGTCGCGCGCCGGGTAAAGGCCCGCGCGCGCCGCGGCGTCGCTGTCGATCACGGCGAAGGCCACGCTGTTCAGCGTGTCGAACAGACTTGCGTGCTGCACCTGACGGATCTGCAGATTCAACCGGTTGCTCGTGATGTCGGCGAGCGTCGCGTGCAGGCCCGCCGTGTCCTTGAACGTCAGCAGCGTGAAGTTCTGCAGCAGGATCAAGGCGCGCGCCGTGCCTTCAGGGTCGGCGGGGATGGCGATCGTTGCGCCGCGCTGCAACTGGCCGAGGTTCTTCAGTTTGCGCGAGTACAAGGCGATGGGAAACGTCACGGTGGTCGCAACGCTCGACAGCGCGTAGCCATGCTGTTTGCGCTGCGCATCGAAGCGCGGTTCGTCTTCGAAACTCGCCGCATCGATCTGCTTCGCGGCGAGCGCGACATCGATGCGCTCGGGCCGGTCGAATACGACCACATCGAGCGTGAGTCCGCGACTGGTCGCGACGCGGCGCACTTCGTCCATGATCTCGGCGTGCGTGCCCGGACTCACCCCCACCTTGATGACTTGCGAGGCGGCGGCCTGCACGTGCTGAACCATCGAAGCGGCAACCAGCAACACGGCCGCCGCGAATAGCCGTGACTTCATGACGCGTCCCTCCACACCGTGCGAAAACCGATATGCGACGCCGGCAAGTCCGCTTCCTGCTGTTCGCGCGACGCCGCCCGGTAGCGCACGCAATAGTCGCGCGAGCACAGGAACGAGCCGCCTTTGATGACCATCGGCGTGTCATGTTTGCGGCCGAGCGGCGCGACCGCCGCGGTGTCGCCATTGGTGTGGGACTGGTGCGGACCGGTGTAGACATCCTTGGTCCATTCCCATGCATTGCCGATCATGTCGTAGAGCTTGAAATCGTTGGCGGCATAGCAGCCGACGGGCGCGAGACCGACGTGGCCGTCCTCATTCGTATTGAGCACGGGAAACACGCCTTGCCAGTAATTCGCGCTCGGCTTGCCGTGTTCGTCGCGTGGCGCCGTGTCGAGATCCGCGCCTTCGCGGCCCGCTTTGCCCGCGTATTCCCACTCGGCTTCGGTGGGCAGATCGCGGCCTAGCCAGCGCGCGTAGGCCAGCGCGTCGGCTTGCGTGACCATCGTCACGGGCTGATTCATACGGCCTTCGAGCGTGCTGCCGGGTCCGGCCGGATGATTCCACGCGGCGCCTTTGACCCACGTCCACCATGCGAGATCGCGCGCGTTCATCTCGTCGCGGGTCGCCGTGTGAAACACCACGGCGCCGCCTTGACGTTCCGAGTCGCTGACATAGCCGGTCGCCCTGACGAATGCGGTGAATTGGGCATTCGTCACATCGGTCTGATCGATCCAGAAACCGGCGACGCGCGTCTTGCCGTCGCCCGCGGGACGCTCGTCTTCGTAACCGAGCTTGCTGCCGAATACGAAGTCGCCGCCGTGCAGATGCACCATGCCGGCTTTCGGATCGTCGCGCCAGCGCGACGGCAGGCCGGCGTAGCGCTCGCATTGCTGCTCCGAGCCGAGCGCGGCCAGCGGGCGCGACTTGTTGAGGTCGTCGAACGCGCCTTGACTGCCGCCGCTAAAGACCGCCGAGGCGGCCGTCGCGGCGGTGAAAGCGGCGGCGAACGCGGCCGTGGCGATCGCCGCGTAGACGCCGTACAGCGCGGCGTTGCTTTTCAGCTTGAATCTGACGGTCATTGCGTGCTCAGTAGTAACCGCGCGGACGCAACGGCTCGACACCGCCGACGCTGCTCATATAAGTGTTCCACTGCTGCACGAGACCGTCGATCACCGAGGGATTCTGCGTCGCCACGTCCTGCGTTTCGCCACGGTCCGCGCTCATGTCGAACAGTTGCCAGTGACCGTCGACAGGGCCGAGCGGCGGTTCGGTCCACAACGCTTTCCAGCGGCCGTCGGCGCTGCGCAGATAGCCACGGCCGTAGGCTTCGTCGCCGAACGATGCGGTGTGCACCGCACTCGTGGCCTGATCGTTCAGGAGCGGCAGCAGGGACTGTCCGGTGACCGGATACACATAGCGATTGTTGTAAACCACCTTGCCCTTGTTCTGATCGACACCGGTCAGCGTATTGATGAGCGGCGGCGCGGCCTGCGTGGGCGGCGAAATCTGCGCGACGGCGAGGAACGTCGCGGTGTTGTCGGTCACGTGCGTGAAGTCGCGCAGTGTCGGCTTCTGCGCAGTCTGACCCGGCAGATGGACGATCAACGGCGTGGAGACGCCGCCTTCGCCTGAATAGCCCTTGGTCAGACGGAACGGCGTCGCGCTCACTTCGGCCCAACGCAAGCCATATTGCAGACGTTGCGCGTTCTGCTTGCCGTTATCGGTGCCGAGTGCCGAATAGACCGGGTCGGCGGCGTTGGCGGTGTCGGTTGCGGTCGGGTCGGCGCCGGAATCGATCGGCCAGCCTTCCGCGCCGTTATCCGACTGGAACATGATGAAGGTGTTGTCGTACTCGCCGATATCCTTCAGATGCTGGATCAGCAGGCCGATGTTGTGGTCGAGGTTTTCGACCATGCCCGCGTAGATTTCCATATAACGCGCCTGGGCTTTCTTCTCGGCGGGCGAGAGGCTCGCCCACGTTTTGTTCACCGTGCCCGGGCCATAGTCGGTATAGCCTTGCGCCGCACTATGCACGGCGCTCACGTACTTCGCGTTCGCCGTGCCGTTGTTCGCGCTGGCCGCGGTCGCGACGAGTGTTTCCGACGCGCCGCCGTACGGCACGAAGTCGTTCGGGATGATGCCGAGCGCTTTTTGCCGTGCAATGCGCGCGTTGCGGATCGCGTCGTAACCGGCGTCGTATTTGCCGGCGTAGTTGTGCAGATAAGGCTCGGGTACCTGCAGCGGCCAGTGCGGCGACGTGTAGGCCGCGTAGGCGAAGAACGGTTTGCCGTCACCCTTGTTCGAATCGATGTACGAGATCAGGCGCTGCGTGTAGAAGTCGGTCGAATAGAACACGGCGGGGCTGCCGCCCGCGCCGCCAGGTTGTCCTGGTTGACCGGGCTGCACGTATTTGCCGTCTTCGGTGTAGTTCTGCGAGTTCGCCGGTTCGTGGGCGAAATGATTGGTCGCTGCGCCGCCGAGCAGCGCGTAGCTGTGTTCGAAGCCCCATTGGTCAGGCGTTTGTCCGCCACCCGTCGTGCTGCCGACAATGCCCGAGCCTATATGCCATTTGCCCGCCATGTACGTGTGATAACCGCCGTCCTTCAGCAGTTGCGCAACGGAGAGCGCGCGGTCGTTCAGATAGCCCTCGTAACCCGGCAACCCTTTGCGCTCATCGGTCGGCACACCCATGGTGCCTTCGCCGACCAGATGGTGGTCGGTGCCGGAAATCAGCATGGAACGTGTGATCGCGCAGACGGTGCCGGTATGGTGATTCGTCAGGATGCGGCCCGATTGCACCAGCGCGTCGAGGTTGGGTGTGTTGATTTCGCCGCCGAACGCGTGGATGTCGGAATAGCCGAGGTCGTCGGCCATGATGTACAGAATGTTCGGGCGCTTCTGGGCGACGACGGGTGCGGGCGCCGGGCCAGGCAGATTGTCTTCGCCGCAGGATGCGAGCGCGACGACGCTGGCGATGGCGACTCCGATCATGCCAAGGCGAAGAGAAGGGCGGTGCGATCGTTGTGTTGTCATTGTTGTGTTGACCGGATTATGTCGGGCCGCCGATGGTAACAATGACGCCAAAACGCACAAAGATCGATTTCTGCGTTGCTATGTTCGATTGCCGATATAGGCGTTCAACCGTGATGCCGGATATCACGCGCGCGTTGCTTTCGCTCGTCGGCTGATGTGGCTAGTTGCCTGGATCGCGTACCGGCTTGTCCGGATTCGCAAGCGTTTTGTAGGGCAGTTGTGCGGCATGCGGGTTGGCGGTCGTGTCGTCGATTACGCGCTCGACGTCCGCGGTTTTCGCGAGTTCGGCGAGGAAGGTCTGCTTGTCGAAACCGGGCGCGACGCAGCCTTGCACATAGATGAAGCGGCGTTGCAGCGTCAGCCAGAGCGTCGACTGTTCGCGCCAGTGCGTGGCGAAATTGATGTTGGTGAGGCGCCGCTGCACGGCGTCGGCGATTTCCACGTCGTACAGATAGGCGTTCGATAAACGGCAGCGGCCTTCTACCCAGCAACTATTGCCGCGTTCGATCCGGTAATGACTGTCGTCGAGCCATTCCTGCGCGGTTTCGAGCGGTCCCAAAGGCATGGGACAGTCGCCGATCGCTTTGGAAATCTGAAAGAACGGATCGTGGCCGCGATTGACGCGCGCCGGTTCGGCGTGCGCGTGAGCGGCGGCGAAACAGATCAGCAGACTCGCTAGCCGCAATGGAATCGAACGTTTCATCCTCATCAGCTCCAGGTAGCGGGCGTTGAGTAGATTAGACGGAACGACGGCAGTGGTTAGAGTGGATGCAGTGCTGATTATGCGGCGATCGCCGACTGGCGTCAGTCAGGTCTTCAACGGTTCGTGCGCCGGTTCTCGACCGCGAACTTGATCAATTCGGCCTGACCTTCAATATCGAGCTTGCGCTTCAGATTCTGCCGATGGGTTTCCACCGTACGCACGGAGAGATCGTTGCGCTGCGCGATCTGCTTGCTCGACAGGCCTTCCGCGAGCGCGTCGAGAATGTCGCGCTCGCGCGGCGTGAGCCGTTCGACGGGCGACTGCGTCGCCGAGGCCTGAATCAGACGCGCGCCCAGTCCCGCACTGAAAAACTGCTTGCCTTCGAGCACCGCGCCGATCGCCTGGATGATTTCGGTGGCGGGCGAGTCCTTGAGCACGTAGCCGTGTGCGCCAGCGCGCACGGCCTGGGTCACGTACTCGAGATTGTCGTGCATCGACAGCATGAGCACGCGAATCGCCGGGAAGCGCTCGTGAAACATGCCGGCCAGCGCAATGCCGTTCATCCCGTTCATGCCGACATCCATCAGCACCAGATGAGGCTCCGCGCTCGCGGCGAGAGCGAGCGCTTCCTGCGCATTGCCCGCTTCGCCGACCACTTCGAGGTTGCGCACCGCTTCGAGCCGCGCACGCAGACCGTCGCGCACGAGCGGGTGATCGTCGACGAGAATCAGACGGGCAATGTCGGGCGAGGCGTCGTTCATGGTCAGGTTTCCTGCAAGGCCGGCAATGTCGGCTCGGTCGATCCCAGCGGCACGCGTGCGGTGACGAGCGTGTGGCCGGCCTGTGAACTGAGCGACAGCGTGCCGCCCAGCGCTTCGAGCCGTTCGCGCATATTGCGAAGACCCACGCCCGAGCGCCGGCCGACGAACGCATGCGCCACGTCGAAGCCGCGTCCGTTGTCCGCGATGTTCAGCGTGACGGCGTCGTTCGATATTTCCAGCGCGAGCGCCGCGCTCGTCGCCTGCGCATGGCGCACGATATTCGTCAGCGCTTCCTGGGCGATCCGGAACAGCACGGTGTTGACCGCGTCCGGCAAAGCCGCGGCATGGGTGTGGGCGATCTGCGTGAAGCCGATCTCGATGCCCGACTGCTCGCTCAGTTCGCGCGAGAGTTGTTCCAGCGCGGCCGCCACGCCGAGATCGTCCAGCATCGACGGACGCAGCGCGTGAGAAATACGCCGCACTTCGCGCAAGGTATCGCCAAGCCGCGTAAGGCTCGTGGTCAGCGCGGCCTCTGCCGCGGGCACGCGCACTTCGCTGCGCTCGAAGCGCGCCAGCGCGGATTCGAGCAGCAGCTTCACGGAGACCATCATCTGGCTGATCCCGTCGTGCAGTTCGCGCGACAGTCGCGCCCGTTCGTTTTCCTGCGACTCCACCACCTGCTGCGCAAGCCGCTTCAGCTTGGCGTCCGCACTGCGATATTCGGTGACGTTGAGCACGAGCGCGCACAGCGCGATCACGGCGAGTCCCGCCACGGCGATCGCGTCGATCCATTTCATCGTACGATCGATGTTGGCGGCCGCGCCTTCGTCGATATGCGCGAGGGTGCTGTCCACGTCGTCGAGATAGATGCCGGTGCCGATCATCCAGCCCCAGCGCTCCAGCGGCACCACGTAGCCGAGTTTCGACGCCACCTTGCCCGTCGACGGGCGATGCCACAGGTAGCGCACGTAGCCGCCGCCGCGCGAGGCCGCGGCGAGCAGTTGCTGGATCGTCAGCGTGCCGTGTGAGTCGCGCAGTTCGGAGAGATCGCGTCCGACGAGGTCGGGTTCGCGCGGATGCATCAACGAACGGCCGTGCATGTCGTACACGAAGAAGTAGCCGTCCTTGCCGAAGTCCATTTTTTCCAGCACGTCGAGCGCGCGCGTGCGCAGCATGGCGTCGTCGCGCGCATTGTCCTGACCGGCGTTGTAGAGCGGCGCAATCGCGGTGGTGGCGAGCTCGACGTAATGCTTGAGTTCGATTTCCTTGCTGGCCATGTACGCGGCCTGGGTGGTCGCGTGCTGCGTCTCGGCGAGCGCCGTGGCTTCCTGGCGCACTCCGATTTCGATGCTCGCGATGGCGGCAAGAAAGGGCACGATCGCCAGCAGGACAATCTTGGCTTTGAGTTTCATCGTTGAAAAGACGGGCGACTGGCTACGTAGTATTACGTAGCCGGCTTACGTAGTTGCGCGCTTGTGAGGACGCTCACGAAGGCGAATACTACATCCCCGCGGCGTAGTGCGCCTTGAGGGCGTTTGCTCGGCGCGAAACGCACATTCCGGTTCTGCTGACCAATATCAGGTAACCGGTTTCCGCGCGCTGGCCACAAGTCGTGGCGCGCGGTGTCGATAATAGACTTAGGAGAAGATTGTGGAGACCTCCCAACCTGCCGGCCGTTCATGGCTATGGCTAATCCTGCTGATCCCGTACATCGCATTGCTGTGGCTGCCGTTCTATAACGACACCCGTCCGTCGTTCGCCGGCTTTCCGTTCTTCTACTGGTATCAGTTCTTGTGGGTGCCGTTGACCTCGCTACTGATTTACGCCGTGTACCGAGGTGTCAAATGAGCGATACGAATCCTGTCAATCCGGTTGCGATGACCGTCTTTATCGCGTTCTTCGTTCTCGTCACCGTGATCGGTTTCTTTGCCGCGCGCTGGAAACGGGGTGACCTGACGCAATTGCACGAGTGGGGCCTCGGCGGCCGCCAGTTCGGCACGATCATTTCGTGGTTCCTCGTGGGCGGTGACTTCTATACCGCCTATACGGTGATCGCGGTGCCCGCGCTGGTTTATTCGGTGGGCGCGTACGGCTTCTTTGCGTTGCCGTATACGATCATCGTCTATCCGTTCGTGTTCGCGGTGATGCCGAAACTGTGGAAGGTCGCGCACGCGAAAAACCACATCACGGCAGCAGATTACGTGCAAGGCGAGTACGGCGGCAAGTGGTTCCCGGCGGCGGTCGCGATCACCGGCATTGTCGCGACCATGCCGTATATCGCGCTGCAACTGGTGGGCATGCAGGTCGTGATCAAGGGGCTCGGCGTGACCGGCGAAATGCCGCTGATCGTCGCCTTCGTGATTCTCGCGCTGTACACGTATGCGAGCGGCCTGCGCGCGCCGGCGATGATCGCGTTCGTGAAGGACATCATGATCTACATCGTCGTGATCGCGGCGGTGTGGCTGATTCCGGCCAAGCTCGGCGGCTACGCGCATGTGTTCGACGCGGCCGATACGTACTTCAAGGCCAAGGGCGGCGCGACCGGCATCATTCTGAAGCCGACGCAATTCACCGCGTATGCGTCGCTGGCTTTGGGCTCGGCGCTGGCGGCGTTCATGTATCCGCATACGATGACGGCGGTGCTGTCGTCCTCGTCGGCGAATACGGTGCGCAAGAACGCGATTTTCCTGCCGGCGTACACGCTGCTGCTGGGTCTGATCGCGTTGCTCGGCTACATGGCGATTGCGGCCGGCGTGCACGTGAAGTCGGCTTCGGACATGGTGCCGGCGCTGTTCAACACGCTGTTCCCGTCGTGGTTCGTCGGGTTCGCGGCGGCGGCGATTGCGATCAGCGCGCTGGTGCCCGCGGCGATCATGTCGATCGGCGCGGCCAATCTGTTCACGCGCAATTTGTGGCGTCCGCTCGTTTCGCCGAATATCTCGCCTGAAGGCGAGGCTTCCACGGCGAAGATCGTCTCGCTCGTCGTGAAGTTCGGTGCGCTGCTGTTCATCGTGTTCCTGCCGACGCAATACGCGATCGACCTGCAACTGCTGGGCGGCGTGTGGATTCTGCAGATCTTCCCGGCGATCGTGTTCTCGTTGTACACGCGTCGTTTGAATACGCCGGGCCTGTTCATGGGCTGGCTGGCCGGGATCGTGCTCGGAACCGGACTGGCGATTTCGCAAGGCCTCAAGCCGGTGTTCGCCCTGCATTTCGGCGATGCGGTCTATCCGGTGTATATCGGTCTGATCGCGCTGGTGGTCAATATCGCCGTGAGTTTCGCGGTGTCGGTTCTGTCGCCGCGCAGGGTGGTGGCTGCGGCCTGAGCGAACGATGTTGACGTAAAAGAAACGCCGCGGCGCTTGTTTGTCCGCGGCGTTTCTTATTTGGCCCGAGGCGCGGCGCGCGCCGTCAGAACCGCTCCACGTTGAACGGCCGCGGGTCCACTATCGTTGCTTCGCCCGTCATCATCTCGGCGATCAGACGTCCGGTTATCGGACCCAGTGTGAGCCCATGATGCGCATGGCCGAACGCGAACCACAAGCCCGCGTGTTTTGTCGCGGGGCCGATGATCGGCATCATGTCCGGTGTACAAGGACGCCGGCCCATCCAGGGTTCGTCATCCAGACGCTTGCCCAAGGGAAACAGCGTGCGGGCAACCGGCTCGACGGCGGCGAGTTGCGTCGGTGTCTTGGGTGCGTCGAGGTCCGCGATTTCCGCGCCCGTCGTCAAGCGGATGCCGCGCGCCATCGGCGCCAGCAGGTAGCCGCCCTCCGCGTCGAGCACGGGATGATTCAGACGCGCCGTTCCTTGTGGCTCGTAGTGCATGTGGTATCCGCGTTTGACGGCAAGAGGCAAGCGGTAACCCAATCGCGTACTCGCGCGATCCGACCACGGCCCCAATGCGACCACCGCGGATGAAGCCGCAATCGTTCCCGCTTCCGTATCGACCTGCCAGCCATCGCGAAGCGTGTCCGCGTCGCCGATAAAAAACCGTCCGCCCAGTGCTTCGAAATGTCTGGCATATGCGGTGACGAGCGCGTTCGGGTCGCTCACGGAATCGGATGCCGGATAGCGCAGACCGCCCAGCAGAGTTCTGTCGAGATCGGGTTCCATCTGTTGCAGGCGGGCGGCGTCGAGCGCTTCGAACTCGACCTCGTATTCCCGATGCCACTGTTCGGCGAGCCGGGTTTCTGCGTCGCGAGCCGCTTTGGTGCGAAACACCTTCATCCAGCCGATCGGGCGCAAAAGCGCGCTTGCGCCGGCATCGGCGGCGAGCGCGCGGTGCTCGCTCACGCAATGCTCGATCAGCGTCGCGTACGACTTCGCAATGGCGGCGTGTCGCGCCGGATGAGAGTTGCGCCAGTATTGCCACAGAAACGGCGCTGTCTTGAGGATCGCATCGGCATGGTAGCGAACGTCCGGCGACTGATTGAGCCCGTAGCGCAGCAACGTGCCGAGCCCACGAGGAAACGCGTAGGGATAAACGCCTTCGCGCTGGATCAGCCCGGCATTGCCGAACGAGGTCTCGTTACCCGGCAGCTTGCGATCGACCAGCGCCACCTGGCGGCCGCGTTTCTGCAGATGCACGGCGACGCACACGCCGACAATGCCTGCCCCGAGCACAACGGTATCGAATTTCATTCTGCTTATAGGCCTCCGTTTCATTCACTGCGAAGCGGCCGGACATGGTCATCTTGAGGTCTTCGCCCTGCCCGTGGAAGCGCCAGTCGAGCGGCCGGCCGGTCGCGTTCGAAATGTAGTTCATTGCACGCTGATCGTCGAGCGCGCTGACGCTTTCGGGTTCGCCATATTCTTTCAAATATCGCGGCGATGCGCACCCGATCCAGCTGAGTTCCCCGAGCCGCCGCGCGATCAAACTCGAACGCGGAGCAATGGATGCGCGAGAACCTTCTGGCGCGCGAGAGCGCGTCGCTTCAATAAGCGCATACGGGCGGAGCCGCGAACCGAAGGTGCAGGCCGAAGCTGCAGGCCGAATCGGGTGGTCGAATCAGCTGGCCGGAAGGGTCGTCGAGCAGGGCGCCGGTCAAGTAAAATGCGCCTCGCGCGCGGCCCTCGGGTCGACCGGCGGCCGCCCAATTGCCGACAGCGTGTAAACTGGCGACTTTTTTGTCTCCGGTGGTATGTTGCAAGCCTCCCAGCGCACCGCCCTCAGCGGCCCGGCGCTCATTCGCCTACTGGCTCGCCTCGCGGACGTCGATGTTCCCGAATCCAGGCAATCGCTCTCGGACCGGCTCAGCCAATGGCTCGGCTGGACCGACGCCATTGCGCTGTCCTCGGCACTGAACGGCAATCCGCCCGGCGTCGCCGGCGGCGCCGGTGTACGCGTGTTCGGCAGCGCCGAAGAGTCGGAGTACGTCCGCGCGCGCAGTTCGCTGGCGAAGACCATCACGGGCGACAGCGTGTTTGCGGCCCACCGGCGTCGCGGGTCGGCGCATGCGTCGTCCCAGAGTGCGCCGCCGGAGCCGGCAGCCGATTACGCGGTTTTTCGCCAGCGCTATCTCTCCATCCAGCAGTCGATGGAAATGGGGATCGGCAATCTGCGTGGCCGCCTGCGCGGCATGCTGGCCGCCAGAACACCCGACATGGCGCGGCTCGCGGTGGTCGACGCGGTGATGGAGCGCGCGCTGAGCGAGCGCGAGCGCAATCTGCTGGCGTCGGTGCCCGCGTTGCTCGCTGGGCACTTCGAGCGCTTGCGCGTGGCCGAGCAGGCGACGCTCGCCGCCGCCGAGGCCGCGGGCGACACCGCAGGCGCTGCTGCAAGCAACGCAGCGGCGCTCACGCCCGGCGCATGGGTGAACGTGTTCCGCAAGGACATGCAAAGCGTATTGCTTGCCGAACTGGATATTCGTTTACAACCGGTCGAAGGGCTGCTCGCCGCCCTTCGCGCCAGCTAACTGGGACACTATGTCCAGATATCGTATTGATCTCGTTGTGTTTTTGGCAGGTCTGGCGGCCGTGTGCTGGATCGCCGCCGGCTACCTCGGTTCGAACCCGCTGGCGTTGGCTGTCACCTTATCGATCGGCGTCTGCTACGTGGCGGGCGCGCTCGAATTGCACCGCTACAACCAGGCCACCGCCACGCTCACGCACGCCGTCGCGGGGCTGTCCGGGCCGCCGCCGAACCTCGGCGCATGGCTCGAGCCCTTGCATCCGAGCCTGCGCAACGCGGTGCGCCTGCGCGTCGAAGGCGAGCGGGTGGCCTTGCCTGGCCCGGCGTTGACGCCTTACCTGGTCGGCTTGCTGGTGCTGCTGGGCATGCTCGGCACGCTGCTCGGCATGGTGGTGACCTTGCGCGGCACCGGCATGGCGCTGGAAAGCGCGACCGACCTGCAGGCGATCCGTGCCTCGCTGGCCGCGCCGGTCAAGGGTTTGGGCTTTGCGTTCGGCACCTCGATTGCGGGCGTGGCGACCTCCGCCATGCTGGGGCTGCTGTCCGCGCTGTGCCGGCGCGAGCGCCTGCAGGCGGCGCAGATGCTCGACGTGAAGATCGCGACGACCTTGCGCATCTACTCGCAGAGTCATCAGCGCGACGAGGCGTTCAGGCTTCTGCAACGTCAGGCCGAGGTGATGCCCACGCTGGTCGACCGGCTGCAGACGATGATGGCGGCCATCGAACAACAGAGCCTCGCCTTGAACGAGCGGCAGATAGCCAGTCAGGAGGCATTCCACGGCAGGGCCGAGGCCGCTTACACGCGCCTCGCCAGTTCAGTCGAGCAGTCGTTGAAGGAGAGCGTGGCGGACAGCACGCGGGCCGCCGGCGCGGCGCTGCAGCCGGTCATGCAAGCGACGATGGCCGGCCTCGCGCGCGAGACGACGGCGTTGCACGACACCGTCACGCACGCCGTGCAGCGGCAACTGGACGGACTCTCGAGCGGCTTCGAGACGGCCAGCACGACCGTAGCGGACATCTGGAACAGGGCATTGGCGGGACATCAGCGTGCGAGCGAGGAACTGACGCAGCATCTGCGCGCCTCGCTGGATCGCTTCACCGACACTTTCGAGCAGCGCTCGGCCGGTTTGCTGGACGGCGTCTCCGCACGGCTGGAAAGCACGGCGGGCAGCGTGTCGATCGCCTGGAACGAGGCGCTGGCGCGCCAGGAAAGTGTCGGCGAGAAGCTCGCGGCGAGCAACCAGCAGGCCCTGGCGGCGGCCGCCGCGACTTTCGAGCAGCACGCGGCGTCTTTGCTGAGCGGCGTGGGACAGTCGCACGCGGACTTGCAGACCGAGTTGGCCTCGAAGGACGAACAGCGGCTTGCGATCTGGACCGAAGCATTCGGTGCGATGGCGGCGACCTTGAGCAAGGAATGGGAGCAGTCGGGCGCGCAAACCGCGAGCCGTCAGCAGGAAATCTGCGCGACGCTGGCGCAAACCGCGCGCGACATTGCGGCCCAAACACAGACCCACGCGAGCAACACGATTGCCGAAATCGACCGGCTCGTGCAAGCCGCAGCTCAAGCGCCGAAGGCCGCGGCGAACCTGCAAGCCGAATTGGCCTCGCGGGATCAGCAGCGTCTGGCAGCGTGGACCGAAGCGCTTGGCGCCATGGCCACAACGCTGAGCCAGAAGTGGGAACAGGCGGGTGCACACACCGCGAGCCGTCAGCAGGAAATCTGCGAGACGCTGGCGCAAACCGCGCGCGACATCACGGCCCAGACGCAGGCCCACGCCAGCGACACGATCGCCGAAATCGGCCGGCTCGTGCAGGCGGCCTCGGAAGCCCCCAAGGCCGCGGCCGAAGTCGTTGCCGAACTGCGCCAGAAGCTCTCCGACAGCATGGTCCGCGATACCGCGATGCTGCAGGAGCGCAGCCGCTTGCTGGAAACGCTCGAAACCCTGCTCGACGCCGTCAATCATGCGTCCACCGAGCAGCGCACTGCCGTCGACGCGCTCGTCGCCACCTCGGCGGATTTGCTGGAGCGCGTGGGCACGCGCTTCACCGACAAGATCGAACTCGAAACCGGCAAGCTGGGCTCGGTGGCCGCGCAGGTCACCGGCAGCGCCGTCGAAGTGGCGAGCCTCGGCGAAGCGTTCGGCACCGCCGTGCAAGTGTTCGGCGAGTCCAACGACAAGCTGGTCGCGCACCTTCAGCGTATCGAAACCGCGCTCGACAAATCGCTCGCGCGCAGCGACGAACAGCTTGCGTACTACGTGGCGCAGGCGCGGGAAGTCATCGACCTGAGCGTGATGTCGCAGAAGCAGATCGTCGAAGACCTGCAGCAGCTCGCCAGCCGGCGTGCGTCAGCCGGAGCTGAAGCGGCATGAGTGAGGACATCGACGGCGGCGTGGAGCAGGTCGCGCCGATCTGGCCGGTTTTCGGCGACCTGATGTCGGTGCTGCTGGGCGCCTTCGTCCTGATACTCGTGGGCGTGATCGGCGTGCAGCTGGAGCTTTCGAGCAAGCTGGAGCAGGAGGTCAAGCAGCGTCAGCTCGAAACGCAGCGGCGCAAGACGCTGGAACAGGCGCTGGCCGGCCCGCTCGCCGCTGGGCGCGTGACGCTGGTGAATGGGCGCATCGGTATCAGCGGCAATGTGCTGTTTGCGCTGAACTCGGATCAGTTGCAGCCGCAAGGGCGGGATCTGCTGAAGAGTCTGGCCGGGCCGTTGTCCGCGTATCTCGGCGCCAATGACGAGATTCTGATGGTGAGCGGCTTTACCGACGACCAACGTCTGCGCGAAGGCAACCGTCGTTTCGCCGACAACTGGGAGCTGTCGGCGCAGCGCGCGCTGACGGTGACGCGCGCGCTGATCGACAACGGCGTGCCCGCCGCGTCGCTCTTTGCGGCTGCGTTCGGGTCCGGGCAACCCGTGAGTCCCAATGCGGACGAGCAGGGACGCGCGAAAAACCGGCGCGTGGAAATTGCGCCGGTCCCGCGGCCGTCGACTGTAACGGTGAAGCCTCGTGAGTAGCGGCGGCGAGAGCGATCCGGCAAACGTAGCCCGCACGACGCTCGACGCGTGGCGCGAGCGCGGCGCCGATCGTCTGGATCCGGTCCGCTTCCATTTCATCGACGCGCTGGAGCGGCGCGCGGCCGTCCACAGCGGCGAAACGCGACGGATTCTGGACGAGAGGCTAGCTGGGCTGCTCGAAGACTACGCGGGGCGTATCGAACGGGGTGCGTCTTCGGCTGACGACGCGCGTGTCCATGCTGACGAAGAGCCCGCCGCGCATGCAACGCTCAGGAGCCTCGTCGACTCTATCGCGAGCCAGGATCATGTGCCTGTGGCGACAGGTTTGCCGCGCGCCGACGCGTATCCCGAACTGCCCGCGCTCGATTACTTCAGGGAAGTCTGGTCGAAAGTCCGCACCGAGAAGCAACTGCGGCAGTCGCTGGAGCAAGTGCCGGGGAACGCCGGTCCGCTCAATTCGAGCAGCCTCGTGCACCGGGCGCTCTCGCTCATGCGCGAAGTTTCGCCGGGCTACCTCAAGCAGTTTCTGTCCTACGTCGACGCCTTGTCGTGGATGGAACAGATGAACGGCGGCGCCGCGCCCGCGGGTAAGGATGCGCCGCGCGCCGGCAGCGCCGGCAAGGGTGCTCGCGGTAAAGCACGCTAGTGCGACAGGCGCCGGAATGTTCCCGGCGCTTCTTCCCTCATGGCTGACGGCGCTCAGTCGAAATCGAATACATCGAAAATCGAGCGTTTTTTCTTCTGCGTCCGGTAGCCCGTTCGATGATCGTCGTACCCACGGTGGCCGTCGTACGAATGGTCACGCTCCCGGTGCCCGTCGCGGCTTGCGCGGGGGGCGGGCGGTGCGTCGGAATTGGCCGCGTCCTGCGCAATCAGCTTGTCGAGTTCACCGCGATCGAGCCACACGCCCCGGCAGTCGGGACAGTAGTCGATTTCGATCGAGCGGCGCTCGGTCATCAGCAGATCAGTGGTCTTGCAAACAGGGCATTTCATGGTGTCGCTCCTCAAGAGTACAAAGACATCGAACGCTGGAGCGGGCGAGCCGCCCGATCCGGAAACAACCATCACACGCTATCGATCACTGCCCGGTGCTGAGCGTGCGCTTCGATTTCGCGCGCCGCACCAGCATGTTCATCGCCTCGACGAAAGCGGAGAACGCCATCGCCACGTAGATGTAGGCCTTCGGCACGTGTGAGCCGAAGCCTTCAGCGATCAGCGTCATGCCGATCACGAGCAGGAAGCTGAGCGCGAGCGTGACGATGGTCGGGTTGCGATCGATGAAGCGTGACAGCGGGCGCGCAGCGAACAGCATCACGAGGACCGCGCTGATTACCGCGACGAACATGATCGGCGTGTGTTCGGTCATGCCGACAGCGGTGATGATGCTGTCGACCGAAAACACGATATCGAGCAACAGAATTTGGCCGATCGCGGCCGCCACGGTCAACTGGACCGTGCTGCCCAGCTTGTCGTGTTCTTCTTGCGCATGGACCACGTGGTGGTGAATCTCGCGCGTCGCCTTCCAGACGAGGAACAGACCGCCGCCGAGCAGGATCAGGTCGCGCCACGAAAACGCGTGGCCGAAGAGCGTGACGGCAGGCGCGGTCAACTGCGCGATCCAAGCAACCGTGCCGAGCAGGCCGAGCCGCATCACGAGCGCGAGCATGATGCCGATACGCTGCGTGCGCGCGCGTTGCGCTTCCGGCAGCTTGTTGCTGAGGATCGAGATGAAAATCAGGTTGTCGATGCCGAGCACGATTTCCATCACGACCAGCGTGAGCAGCGCGGCCCATGCGGCGGGATCGGCAACGAGTGCGAGCAGAGTGTCCATGGTGTCCGTAGGCGAATGAATGCGGGTGACGTCGGATTAACGCCATGATCGCTGTCTTATCGCTTCGGATAAATCAGTGATACTCTGAGCGACATATCGTTTTTTTCGAAGTGTCACGCCATGCTCAACTACCGTCATCTGTACTATTTCTGGATCGTCGTGAAAGAAGGCGGCTTTGCGCGCGCGGCCGAACGGCTCGACATGGCGGTTCAGACCATCAGCGCGCAGGTGCGTGAGCTGGAGAAATCGATCGGGCGCCAATTGCTGAAACCGGCGGGCCGCGGCGTCACGATGACCGAAGCCGGCGAGACGGCGTTCAGTCGCGCGGAGCAGATTTTTCAGCTCGGCGAGGCGTTGCTCGACGAGATGCGCGAGGCGGGAAGCGAAGGTGTGGCGCGGCTCGCCGTCGGTCTCTCCGACGGCATTTCAAAACTCGCGGCGCACGCATTGCTGGCGCCGGTTCTCGGCACGCCGTCGCTCAGGCTCCTGTGTCATGAGGGCGAGCACGCGCAGTTGCTGTCGGAGCTCGCACTGCATCGGCTCGATCTGGTACTCGCTTGCCAGCCGGCGCCGCACAACGCCGACCTGCGTGTGTTGAGCCAGCGCCTTGCCGGTTCGCCGGTCGATTGGTATGGCCCGACGGAGATCATCCGCAAAGCCGCTCGTGCGCGATTTCCGCAATGCCTCGCGGACGTGCCCGTGCTTCTGCCGACCCGGCACGCCGCCTTGCGCGCACGGCTCGACCGGTGGTTCGAGGCACAGGGCATTCGGCCGCGCATCGTCGGCGAGTTCGAGGACAGCGCACTGATGGCGGTGTTCGCCGCGCGCGGCCTCGGCGTGTTTCCGCTCGCGGAACTTGGCGCAGAGGACCTGTCGCTGCTGCGGGGCCTGCGCTGGCTCGGCCGCGCGGACGGCGTGATCGAGGAAATTCACGCCATTCGGTCCCGTCGCGGGCAACATCATGGTCTCGCTTCTCAGGTGGTGGCCGGCGCGCGCTGATAACCGCGCACGACGCGCGATGGGAGGCCGTGACGGTTGGTGACCGGCGTCAGGTTCGGTCCCCACGCGTTCAATATGGCGGCGAGCAGGCTGATTTCGCCATCGGCCAGATGGTCGTCGGCGACCGCCACGGCAACACATAAGCGAATGACCTTGCGGCGCAACTCAGGATCGTCGATCTCGTCGATCAAGGTCGTGAGCATGGCCGGGTCGAGATGACCCACCGGCGGCGCGGACGACAGATGCGCGACCAGGTGGTCCTCACACAGCGTCTGCACGATCTGCTCGAATTGCGCGGGTGCGAGACCGAGCTCGCCGGCGATGTTCAATCTCTGGAGCACGCGCTCTTCCGAGCTGCACACGTGGCCGTCCGCCGTGAGAGCCAGCGCGACAATGCGTGCAGCGGCTTGCGGGCTGTTACGCGGATAGGTTCGCATGATTTTTTCCTTGCCTGGACGATGTCCGTAGTGAAGATGAGCCCAGTCTGCGATATGTTCGGGATCGGATAAACCTGCTAATTGCGAAGCAAAGGTTCGGAAAAGACGAAGCTTGGCGGGGCGAACCGAAGGCGGTGTCCGGACCGGATGCTCGCCAAGGCTCTCGTCAGTGCGCTCGACGGTTTGCAGCGTTTGATTACATGGTGACGGCTTTCTATGTTGAAAGCTGGCCGTTTCGTCACCCTGCACGAGGGCGTCGAGTGTGTTTCTTCCGACGAATCACCGCCTTTGGGACCAGCCATACATTCCGCGCGCCATGTCCGCCAATCCGCCCAGTCTCCGGCAGCAGATACGTTTCTGTACCAGCAGCGACGGCGTTCGCATCGCCTATGCGAATTCCGGCACGGGTCCAGTGATCGTCAAGGCTGCAAACTGGCTGAGCCATATCGAATTCGATCTCGAGAGCCCTGTCTGGAGTCATGTGGTCGAGGAACTGAGCCGCAATCACACGCTCGTGCGTTATGACCAGCGCGGCTGCGGGTTGTCTGATCGCGACGTCGCGGACATTTCATTCGAAGCCTGGCTGCAGGATCTCGAGGCCGTGATCGACGCGAGCGGCGTCGAACGCTTCACTTTGCTCGGCATATCGCAGGGTGCGTCGATTTCCGTGGCTTATGCGGTGGCGCATCCAGAGCGCGTGAAGCAACTGATACTCTACGGCGGTTATGCGCGCGGCAAGCTCAAGCGGCAGGCGGGCGACGCGATGCGCGACGAGGCCGAGACGCTCGTGAAACTCGCCGAACTCGGCTGGGGGCAGGAGAATCCGGCCTTCCGTCAATTCTTCACGACGCAGTTCATCCCCGGCGGCACACCCGAGCAGCATCGGTGGTTCAACGAACTCGAACGCATGACCACCACGCCGCGCAATGCCGCGCGGATCATGCGGGTTTTCAACGAGATCGACGTGGTCGATCTGCTCGAACAGGTCACGTGCCCGACGCTCGTATTGCACGCGAGCGGCGATGCCCGCGTGCCGTTCGAAGAGAGCCGCCTGCTCGCGGGACAGATTCCCGACGCGCGTTTCGTGCCGCTCGAAAGCGAGAACCATCTGCTGCTCGATACGGAACCCGCCTGGCTGCGTTGGCGCGAAGAAATCAGAAACTTCCTTTCGGCCGACGTCGCCATCGACCCGGTCTTCGCCACGCTCACGCCGCGTGAGCGCGACATTGTCGAATTGATTGCGGGTGGACGCGATAACGCCCAGATTGCCGCGCGGCTCGCACTCAGCGAAAAGACCGTGCGCAATCACATCACGAGCATCTTTGCGAAGCTCGAAGTGGAGAATCGTTCGCAGGCCATCGTGCTTGCCCGCAAGGCGGGTTTCGATTCGCCCGCAGCCTGACGCTCGGGTCTGCCCGGTCATCCGGGACACAGGTCCCCTCGCATCGCATGAATCGGCGCGGTCCCGGCTGGCAGCCGGGACCACCGCCTCATGTGCGCTCCTGCTCCGACACGGAGAATTCGATTCAGACGGTGACCATGCGAAGTCTCGCTGCGCCGCTCGAATCCCATTCCCGTCGAGGAGTAGTGCCATGAATGCTATCCAGGCTGAGTTGCCGTCCCAGCGTTACGCCAGATGTATTGAAGTGTCCCGGCGTATCCGCTGGGACATCGATCGCGACGTGATTCGCGGACGCCGCTTCGACCTCGCGCACAAGTTCCTGCCCGATGGCCTCACGGAAGTCGTACGGTTGCCGTTCCTGAACGAGACCGAACGCCGCCTGATGTCGCAGGTGCAGGGACGCACTTACGCGAACATGTTCCGACTGGTCGAGCGTTTTGTCGGCGCGAAGATGCTCGAAGTCGGCCGCGATCACGCACTGGGTGACCAGATCGCGCTCGAAGCCGTGATGCGTTTCACCGAGGAGGAACTGAAGCATCAGGAACTGTTCCGCCGCATCGAGATACTGGCCGGTGAAGACATGCCGGCGGGTTATCGCTTCTTGCCGCCGACCGATGACGTCGCGAACTTCGTTCTCGGCAAATCGACGTGGGCCATTCTCGCGCTGACTTGCTGCATCGAAATCGTGACGCAAGTGCATTACCGCCAGAGCATGGAAGTCGACGACAGTCTGTCACCGCTGTTCAAGGACGTGTTCCTGTTTCACTGGAAGGAAGAGTCGCAGCACGCGATCATCGACGAACTCGAATGGGGGCGCGACGATGCGAAGCTCGATGCCACGGCACGTAACGCGGCGATTGGCGACCTGATCGAATTGATCGGCGCGGTGGACGGGTTGCTGCAATTGCAGTCCGAGGCTGACGCGGAATACTTTCTTGCCAATGCTGGGCGGATATTCACGGATCACGAACAGGCTCGCGTGAAAGCCGGGATGCTGGATGCGTACCGCTGGCAGTACATCGTGTCGGGTGTCGAAGAACCACGGTTTTCCCGGCTTTTGACGAGCCTTATCGACGAACGCCAGGGCGAGCGGCTGGGTGCGTCGCTCGCTCCGATCGCGCGGCGCAAGTTGAGCAGTGTGATGCTGAATCAGATGTGATGGCCAGAGCTGGTCGTCTGGTCACCGATGAGGCGCCGGTGTCGTCATCATGGTTCATCAACGCCCGCCTGTAAGGAGTTTGATGCCGGCAAAAAAGAGCGTCGATCTGAAGCAGACCGACGCTCAAAGGAAGAACCCACTGTCCACAGGTTCACACACACGGCATCGCCATCAATGCGTCGGCATGGTCTGCATTGCCGGCTGGTTGTCGTTGAGCGCGCTCGTTTGGGCTGCGTGCATGGCAGCCACTTTTCTTTCCGCTTCCTGAATGTCGGCGGGATAGTTACTGTCGTCGCCGCGAGACGGGTCGTATCCGGCGGCTTCCAACTCCTCGAGTTCATGGCGCACGTCGGCGCGCGTGAGCTGATGCGTGGCGGGCGTGGTCGAGGTTTGCGCATAGGCGCCGTTCGATGTCGCCAGAAGGGCGGCGCTTACGACGAATGTGGCGGACAGGGCCCGGACCGTGAGACGGTTCAGCGAGGTCAGTTTCATGTCAATACTCCTCAATGTGCGAGCGCAAGTTCGAACTCGACGTGAGTCGGCATCAGCACGCTCTGAACCGGTAAACCATCGGAGTGGAGTTCTTATTCCCGGCAGAGCGTTGAAAAGAGAGCGGGAATAACCGTGTCGGATTCGGAGTCTTGCAGTTCGTGAAGACACGAATTGGGGGTGATCAAAATGGACATCATCGACATGGCCCGTCAGTCAGGGATGGCGGTTATTCTCGACGCCCGGATCGGCCGCGAGGAATACCACAGTGTGTGCGGTTCGCTGTCAGCGCTGCAGAAATTTGCCGACGCTATTCGCTATACGACGGCGAACCACAGAACGGGCGACAAGCGGCAGGAACGGCCTGCACGTGGTGCCTGAAATGAATCGAACACGTATCGCCGCCTGGAAGCCGCCGTGCCCGGCAGACTTATTCCGAGCCGCCGGGCGCGAACCGCCAGCGTTTTTTCGGCGGCCGCTGAGTTTGTCCGCGCTCAACGTCAGGGAATCGACCGTGCATGCTCTGCTGCGTCGTTTTCAGCTCGTGTCCGGCGTGGTTCTGCTGGTCTATCTTTTTCTGCATCTGGTCAATCATGCGCTGGGGATCTGGTCGCTGGATCTTGCCGGGCGCGGTCTCGTGCTGGCGCTGCGGTTATGGCGCAGCGTGCCTGGAACGGTGCTGCTATATGGCGCGGCGTTACTGCATTTTTCACTGGCGCTGCGAACCATCTACGGACGCCGCCACTGGACGCTGCCGCTGACTGAATGGGTTCGACTTTGGGCGGGACTGAGTCTGCCTCTGCTGCTGATCCGGCATGCCGTGTCCACCCGGCTTGCCTCCTCGCTGTACGGCTTTGAACCGAACTATGAGCGCATTGTGATATCGCTCATCACCAGCGGCACCCAGGGCTTGCAGCTTGCACTACTCGCGCCGGGCTGGCTGCATGGTTGTCTCGGACTGTGGCTGCGCGTGCGCCATCGTGCCATGGCGCGTCGCGCGAAGCCGGCTCTGATCGCGCTGCTTGTTGTATTGCCGTTGCTTTCCGCTGCCGGGTTTATACGAATGAAGCAAACGGTCGTCGCAATCAGTGTCGGGCCATTGCGACCCGATCCGAAACTGGTCGCGCATCAAGTCACGCTCGATGCATGGCGCCACAATATCTTGATGCTATATCTGTGCTTGCTGATAAGCGCGTTCGCGGCGGGTCAAGTACGCAACTGGCTGGAGCGTCGGCGACTTCGGAAAGCGGCGCTCAACGTCTGACTCTCGGAATTCGTGAAAAGCCGATGCGGCTAAGAAGATGCCGCCGAGCTTCAGGTGCAGCGCCAAGGTCTCGCGTCCATCTCTGGCATCGAGGATCGGCGCCAGACATCACATAAGCACGCCGGCGACACTCGACCTGGCAGCGGCCGTCGGCAACTCGAAGCAGAACGTCGTGCCGGTTCCCGCCGTTTCGAGCAGACGTATCTGGCTATGGTGCAATTGCAGCATGCGCTGGACGATCAGCAACCCCAATCCACCGCCCCGATGCGCGCCGCCGGAACTGAATGGGCGTTCGAACAGACCCTCGCGCTGCTCGGGCGGAATGCCGGGGCCCGTGTCGCTGACCGTGATCGACACCTTGCCGTCCTTGTGCGCGAGATCGACTTCGATCGATCCTTCGGCGGGTGTATGGCGAATCGCGTTGTCGAGCAGATTCGTCAGCACGCGCTCGATCATGCCGAGATCAGCGCAAACGTTCGGCAGGCGTGGCGGAATGACCGCGCGCAACTGAATGTGCCGCGCCTCGGCCGGCAATTCGAATTTCTGAAAGACGTCCTGCACCAGATCAACCAGCGAGAACTGTTCGAGCGCGGGTTGCACGTTGCCGTGTTCGAGCCGGGCCAGTTCGAACAAGGCCTGCGCCAGCCGGCCTACCTTGACGCTTTGTGCGAGCGCGATCGCCAGATAGCGTTTGCGCTCCGTTTCGCCGAGCGTGTCGGACTTCAGCGACAGCGTTTCGAGGTAACCGTGCAGCGAGGTCAACGGCGTGCGCAGGTCGTGCGAAATATTGGCGATCAACTCGCGGCGCTGCTGGTCCTGCCGCCTCAACGCGCGCCATTGTTCGCCGATGCGGTTCGCCATCTGCGCGAACGTCGCTTCGAGTACGGCGATTTCGTCGCGCCGTCCGGCCGGCGACGAACGCGGCACGCTCGGCTGGGTGTCGGGCTCGCCCTGCGCATCGAAGCGGCGCATGGCGTCGGTCAGGCGGCGCAGCGGCCGCGTGATGAGGCCGAAGGCGGTCAAACCGGCGAGCAGGCCCAATAGGGCGACCAGCGCCATCGACCACAATGTCGTGCGCAGCACGGAACTGGCCGCCACGCGCGCGGCCAGCGCGTCGTGTTCCTCGCCGAGCAGGACTACGTAGATATAGCCGGACGGCGCCTGTCCGCTCAGTTGCAGCGGCGCGGCGCTGAACACCTTTTTGCCGTCGACGCTGCGCGGATCGTCGCCGAGAATCGGCAGCGGCTCTCCCGCGATGAACTGCCGGATGGGCGCAAGATTCAGCTGTTCACGCTTGACGTGTCCCACGGGCGCGTCGTCGCCCTGAATGCGCCCTTGATTGTCGAGCAGATACACCTCGACGCTCGGATTCACCCTCATGAGCTGGCCGAACAGTTGCCGGACCGCGTCGGGCCGCAAGCCGCTGGCGTCCATCAGCGTGGTGCGGTGAGCGATATGGTCGGCGAGATTGCGCGACAGGCTCTGGATGACTTCCTTTTCGTGCAGATCGCTCGAACGGATTTGCAGGAAGGCCGACGCGCCGCAGCATGCCAGCAGCAGCACGGAGAAAACGAGCGAGAGCCGCTGGGTCAGCGTCAGATTCACGATGCGTCCTTCGGTGCGCCGGCTGGCTCGCCGGGCACGGCGAGCTTGTAGCCGCGTCCCCAGACGGTCAGGATGCGCTCGGGTTGGGCCGGATCGGCCTCGATCTTCGCGCGCAGCCGGTTGATATGAGTGTTGACGGTGTGCTCGTAACCCTCGTGCTGATAGCCCCACACCGCATTGAGCAGGTCCATGCGCGAGAACACTTTGCCGGGATGCCGCGCGAAGTAGTAGAGCAGGTCGAATTCGCGCGGCGTGAGTTCGATCGGCTTGCCGTCGACGGCGGCTTCGCGCGTGAGCGGATCGATCGACAAGCCGGCGACGCGCAGACTGCCGGCTTCGAGTTTCGAGTCTTTCGCCAGCGCGTCGACGCGGCGCAGCAACGCCTTCACGCGCGCCACCAGTTCGAGCACGGAGAACGGTTTGGCGAGATAGTCGTCCGCGCCGAGTTCGAGGCCGAGAATCCGGTGTACTTCGCTCGAACGCGCGCTGGTGATGATGATCGGCGTATAGCGCGTCATCGCGCGGGCGCGCCGGCAGATTTCCAGTCCGTCGACGCCGGGCAGCATCAGATCGAGAATCAGCGCGTCCCAGCCGCCTTGTTCCAGCAGGCGCAACCCTTCATTGCCGTCAGCGCTGTGGACGACTTCATAGCGCTCGTCGCGCAAATGCAGACTCAGCACGTTGGCGATGTCGACGTCGTCTTCGACGATCAGGATGCGCTTCGGATTGTCCATGGTGGGCTAGAGCCGCGGTTCAGGGCGTGTTGAGGAGGAGGGCCGGGGCACGGCCGCCGGGAAAGGCGGCCATGGCGCCATTGTGCAAAATTTCCGGGCAGCGAGTTATCACATTTAATTTAACTTTTCGTGAGGACTTCGACACCGCCGGCGCTCTAGGATGTGGGCACTTTCCGCGGTATCAGGCTTTGGATGAACCGCATGCCGGCTGCCGCCCGGGCCAGCATGCTCACTTTAACCGACCTCAACGAACGTTCGGAACTGACATGTTACTCATCGTTCTCGCCTATCTCGGCGGCGCCCTTACGATTCTCAGCCCGTGCATCCTGCCGGTGCTGCCCTTCGTTTTCGCGCGCGCCGACCAGCCATTCGTGCGCAGCGGGTTGCCCTTGCTCGTTGGCATGGCGCTGACCTTCGCTCTCGTTGCGACGCTCGCCGCCGTGGGCGGCGGCTGGGTCACACAGGCCAACCAGTATGGCCGCTGGGTGGCTATCGCACTGCTCGCGATTTTCGGGCTGACGCTGCTGTTCCCACGCTTCGCCGATCATCTGATGCGGCCGCTCGTCAGCGCCGGCAATCGGCTGTCGAATTTCGCGCAGGCCGACGGCCAGCAGGTCCGCGCGGGTTCGTCGTTTCTGCTTGGCATTGCAACAGGCCTCCTGTGGGCGCCGTGCGCCGGTCCGATTCTCGGTCTCGTGCTGACCGGTGCGGCACTGCGCGGCGCGAGCGTCGGCACGACGTTGCTGCTGGTGGCCTACGCGGCCGGCGCGGCGACTTCGCTGGCGGTGGCGCTGCTGATCGGCGGCAAGGTGTTCACGGCGATGAAACGTTCGCTGGGCGCGGGCGAATGGATTCGCCGCGGCATCGGCGCGTTGATGTTGTGCGGCGTGGCGGCGATCGCACTCGGTTTCGATACCGGCGTGCTCGCTCGCGTCTCGACGGTTGCGACCGGTGGTCTCGAACAGAAGCTCGTCGATAGGCTTTCGCCGAACGCGGCGCCGGGCAAAGCGCCGCTCGCCGGCAATCCGGCCGATGCGTCCGGCGGCGCGATGGCGAGCGCCAACCCCGCGACTCGACCGGCCGTTAGTGCCGATGCGGACTCCGCCGTGACGTCCGGCGGCGCGATGATGCGCACTGCCGCCGACGCGGCGCCGCTGCCGGTCGAAGGCGTGCTGCCCCCGTTGAGCGGCGCGGTCCAATGGCTGAATTCGCCGCCGCTCACGACGCAGGATTTGCGCGGCAAGGTCGTGCTGGTGGATTTCTGGACTTACTCTTGCATCAACTGTCTGCGCTCGCTGCCGTATGTGAAAGCGTGGGCGCAGAAATACAAGGATCAGGGGCTTGTCGTGATCGGCGTGCATGCTCCGGAATTCGCTTTCGAACGCAATATCGACAACGTGAAGAAGGCGACGCACGACCTTGGTGTCGACTATCCCGTCGCGATCGACAACAACTACGCGATCTGGCGCGCGCTGAATAACCAGTACTGGCCCGCGCACTATTTCGTCGATGCGAAAGGGCAGATCCGTTACCACCACTTCGGCGAAGGCGATTACGCGGAATCGGAAAAAGTGATACAGCGACTGCTGACCGAAGCGGGTCACGCGAACGCGTCGAAGGTTGCCATCGGTATTGCAAACGGCGGCGCGCAAGGCGTGCAGGCCGCGGCGGACAACGCCGACATGCAATCGACGGAAACCTATGTCGGTTATCAGCGCGCGGAAAACTTCGCGTCGCCGGGCGGGGAAGTGGCGGACAAGGCGCACACCTATGCCGCGCCGTCGCAACCTGGCGTCAACGACTGGGGTCTCGCCGGTTCATGGAATGTGGGCGCGGAGCACGCCACGCTGGTGGCGGCGTCGGGACGCATCGTGTATCGCTTTCATGCACGCGACCTGCATCTGGTGCTCGGTCCGGGCAAGGACGGCAAGCCGGTGCGGTTTCGCGTGAGCGTCGACGGCGCCGCGCCTGGGGCATCGCACGGCACCGACGTCGCCGCCGATGGCAGCGGCACCGTGACCGGGCAGCGTCTCTATCAACTGTTGCGGCAAACTGGCGAAGTCGGGGATCACACCTTCTCGATCGAGTTTCTGGACCCGGGCGTGCAGGCGTTTGCTTTCACGTTCGGTTGAACCTGCGCGAGCGGGCAACCTCAACTCTCAACTGACCAAAAGGACTGACCATGCGCACGATATCTACCAGCACAGCGTCGCTGCGGAAGCGTTTCTCCGTCACTCGAATCACGGGCCTCGTCATCGTCGCTCTGGGCGTGGCGGCGGCGCAGCACGCCGCGCATTCGGCTGAAGCCGCCACGAAGATTCCTGCTCCCGTACAGGACGAAAAACCCGCCGCTACGCACAGTGAAACGGCGGTGTTCGCGGGCGGCTGCTTTTGGGGCGTGCAAGGCGTGTTCGAACACGTGCGCGGCGTGAAGCAGGTGGCCTCGGGTTACAGCGGTGGCGCGGCGTCTACGGCGCAATACGAAACCGTCAGCGAAGGTGATACGGGGCACGCGGAGTCGGTGCAGATCACTTACGATCCGACGCAGATCACATATGGACGTTTGCTGCAAATATTCTTCTCGGTCGCGCACAATCCCACCGAGTTGGACTACCAGGGTCCCGATCACGGTACGCAATATCGTTCGGCGATTTTTCCGGTGAATGCAGTGCAGCGCGGTATCGCGCAGTCGTATATCGCGCAGCTCGACAACGCCCATGTGTTTTCAGCGAAAGTCGTGACGCGCGTGGAGGACTTCAAGGGCTTCTATCCGGCGGAGAGCTACCACCAGAATTTCCTCGCGTTGCATCCGGACTACCCATACATCGCGATCAACGATCTGCCGAAGGTCACTGACCTGAAGCGGATGTTCCCGGATCTGTATCGCAACGATCCGGTGTTGTTTGCGACGACGGCGCGGTAGGACGTGAGCCCACGCGCCGTGGTCCCGGCTGGCCGCGGCGCCTTAGGACGCATTCGCCGGAAGCGGGCATGACCCGACGGGCGCACGGGCCGCACGTCCTGGATGATGCGACCGTCGTCCAGCCGGATATAACGATTCGCTGCGCTGAAACAGCGAGCGTCGTGCGAAATCACGATCAACGTTGCCTTGGCCGGTTCACAGATCGGTCGTGGTGAACAAAGCCGTCGCGAACCGACACCTTATGCGCTATTTCGAGGCGTTCGAAATAGGTTTGCGCCACGCCTTCAACGTGCAATGGCGCTGTTTCGGCGGATGTGTTGCCGACGCAGATGCTGGGCCGACCTTGGTCGGTCGCGGCGATATTCGACTCTATACGGAACGCCGGTGTAGTTCGTCATGCGAAATAAATACGCGATATATTGAGCCTTGATTTTCAGTTCCTCAAGTTTCCTGAATCGATCTGCATATCTGATTAAAGACGATGCGACACTAATTCTGCATTTACACACAGAATAGCTGCCTTCTTTCGGGCGAGGCGGTTGGTAACGGGGCAGGCTATTTGTATTGCTAATATAAAAATTGCGCGAACATCGCTTGCCCCGAAAAATGACCACCAATCAGCTGACAAATAAAACATTTACATTTCTTCGCTCGTCATGAGGCGGAAATTTTCTGCTCGCTCGTGTTTGGAAAAGATCCGGGCGAATCTCGTTGAAATTTTTCGTAATTATCACCTATCGCCCTTGAATCGGCCACGTTACGCGGATGAAACGTTTATAATTCGTCTGCCTAAAACTTCTGTAACTAATACCGCAACTGTGCGCGTTCTGTAACAGTTACGTTGAGGCTTGCTGCGGTGCGGTAGGTTGATTTTTCCAAGGCGAAGCGGGGTTGGAAAGAGGCGCAGTTCGCTTCGAATTCGACGCATCCAGATCTTTCGCTGCCGTTGGATCGCGCGAAGCAAATCCGCTGGTCAAAGGCTTTTTCGGTTCCGAACCCGACTCGCGAGGTGATGCTTACCTCGATCGCTGTCGAGTCGACGGGTTCATGTCAATAGTGGACTGTCAACGGTGAACGAAAAGAAATTGGGTTGATTATTCGTCATCCTAAATTTCAAGATTGCAGTTGCTGGTCCGAAATTTGTATGTCCAACATGAGGTGCGCAAGCCTGTCAGCGCGAGCCTCGCCCGATGTTCGAGTCGCGTCAGCGGCATGCATTAGCCCCCTGTGATGTTTTCCCGGTCATGCGACCGGCGGGACGTTTCATTCTGGCGTCGACTGAATTTTTCACTCAATCGGTGCGCACGGTCTGATGCTGGTGCACGTTGCGCCCGATGATCGATCTCGAAGATTCCGATGTAGTCATTGGAAGCGATCGTTGAATGTGTGCCATGCAGCAGAATAGTAAGGATAACGTAATAAATAGATGTTTGCCTGAATCCGAGAGAAATTTCGATTACGCCGCTGTTCGGCGAAAGTCGACATGCGAGCGGACTGCAAGTGCGTCCGCCACCGGATAGCGGCACATCAAAGCTTCAGCTTCATCAGCAATGAACGCGGTCAGCGCGTTCTCAGGTTCACCTCTCTCTGGACTCAATAACGTCAAGGCGGGACGACTGATCGATCTTGCTGATTTCTCGGGGACAACCTGTTTTTAGCGAACCATACGGACAATGACGAGATACTTGAAACTATTGGGCGTTGCATCAGCAACAGTGTTGGCATCGTTTGCTGCGGAAAGCGCGCAGGCTCAGGCAAGCACCATCACGGTCTCAGGGCAGCAATACAAGTTGTGCGCGCAGGAGAATGGCAAGTGCTCGTTCCTCGGAACGGGCTCGGTGGTGTTCGGTGCGGTTCCGCCCACCTCGCCGTCGGTGATGTTGACCGCGCCGCGTACGTTCAGCAACGGCGTCGGCTGCTATGTCGGCGCAGTTTCACAGTCGGACCCCGCGTACGGCTATGGCAAGTCTTGCTGGGTTAGAGCGGTCGCAGCAACGCCCACTCCAGCCCCGACGCCGACGCCGACCCCAACGCCGACTCCGACTCCGACTCCGACTCCGACGCCGAGTCCGGCTCCGACTCCCACGCCGACTCCGACTCCGACTCCGACTCCCGCGCCGGCTCCGTCTCCGTCTCCGTCTCCGTCTCCGACGCCGAGCGTCTCGACCATGTCGTGCGGCACGCCGACGCAAACGGCCGGCGGAACCGCGAACGGCGTGATCAGCGCCGACACGCCCACCACCGATGGCCTGCGCGTATTCCAGAACAACGCCTCGTTCAAGCTGGCGATTACGACCAACGCACCGAACGCGGACACCGTCGTCTGGTCCGTAGCGGATTCGAACGGCGCGATCAAGACGCAAGGAAGTTTCGCAGTCAAGGCCGGCGCGCAAACCAGCACGATTCCGTGTACGTCGACGTGGTCCGGCTATGGCGCACTCACCGCCACCCTGCGTTCGAACGGCGGCACGTTGCCGAGAAGCGGCACGCGTCCCGTCGGCATCGCGACATTCGGCGTGTTGCCGAATCTCAGTTCAGTACTGGGCACGGTGACGTATGCTCACCAGGATCAGCATCGCTTCGGCATGCAGGGCTTCAACGGCAACATCGCTGCGCTGCACGCTCTGGGCATCTCGTGGACGATCGACGACCGTCAGGTATCGGCGATGGAACCCAACGGTCCCAACACGTATACGCCGAACGTGAACGACCTCGATCCGTTCTACAAGGCCAATCCTGATCAGATGCGTATCGTGCGTCTCGACGGACTGCCGGCGTGGGATTCGAAAACCGGCCAGTTCAACGACAGCTACTATGCGCCGTCGAACATGCCTGAGTTCCAGACCTTCATGAGCAAGGTCGGCACCGATACGAGTTTGATCCGGGCTGCCAACTATCCGAATCAGCAGAAGAACTACTACCAGGTAACGTGGGAACCGAGCCTCGGCTGGGCGGATAGCGACGCGAACTTCGTCGCCATGTACAAGGCGGCTTATCAGGGCATTCACTCGACTGATCCGAATGCAGTCGTGATGGGCACCGGCAATCCGTTCGCCGCGAATTGCGATACCTGTACGACGGGTTATCTGCAGAAGTTCGGCGCACTCGGTCTGTGGAATTACATCGATGCAGTCGCAACGCACGGCTACTGGAATGCGGGTACATACCCGGCCCATCCGCCTGAATTGCAGGATTCCGATCCGAGTCCGGCGAACCAGGCCAACGCGCTCGACAACCAGATGGCGCAGCTGCGCTCGGTCATGCAGGCGGGCAAGCCGAACATGAAGCTCTTCTTCACGGAAGCCGGCGTGAGCTACGATCCGGGTCTGAGCTACGGTCCGAATGTGCCGTCGCAGAACCAGTTGTTCGCGCATGCGGCGGTCGGCGTGCGGGCGCACATCATCGTGCTTGGCGGCGGTGCGCAGGTCACGACCCTGTTCTACGGTCCTGACTATCCGGGCGAAGTGGGATACGGCTCGTTCTTCGACCTGAACGACGCAAACGGTGCGTTCGGTGCGACGAACCTTTCGCCGAAGCCTGAAGCGATGGCCTTCGCAACGATGACGCGTGTTCTCGACGGTACGAACACGCTGGGTCGGATCAAGAGCGCTCCCGCCGGAGTCTTCGCGTATGGGTTCCAGCAACTGGGTAACGGTAAGGTCGTGACCGCGGCGTGGACGCACAGCAATGCGCAGTGGCCGGCGAGCAACGGCACGTATAGCCAGACCTATTCGACCAGCTATTCGCTCCAGGTCGACAACGCTGGCACGTCGGGCAATGTGACGAAGATCGATGGCTATGGCAATGTCAGCACGGTTGCCTACACCAACGGCCAGGTCGCACTGACCCTTACCGAGGTGCCGCAGTACATCGTGTCGAACAACGCCACGGTTGCCAAGAGCAATGCGACTGTCCCGCTCGGTTACACGGGCCAGTAAGCGGCCCAATACGCGCGCCAACAAACAGTCCAACAAGCGCTGAAAGTGATCGATGCGCCGCCGATGTCCATGGCGGCGCGTCGATCATGCATCACGGTCAGATCGGTGACGGCACCCTGTAGCAATTGCGTGCCGACGTCGATCGCAACCACGAAGTCCGCCCGCGCTCGCGGCGCGTGAACACGCAGAGAGCGGCCCGCGCTGCAACCTTCTCTATCCCGCGTAGCGCCTGCTACCGCGCGCGCAAAACCTCCGCACTCTTATTTGCAAAGAACGCAACGCCGGGACCGTGCATCGCGTACTGGCTCTTGATGACCCGCATATCGTGCGGTACGACATCGCGTAGCTACGCTTGCCCATGTGCCAGTCACCAACTCAGGTTCCGTTTGCAACGCGTCGCGAGACTTCGCGGGGGCACGTGGATCGTCGCGCTGCGTGAGGGTCAACGGGAACCGAGGCCGGATTCGCGCGACCCGCGAATCCCGGGGCATGGCATATTGGTGGACGGAGTCACAAACAGGAGCACACCATGCGAATCCAGACCTCTTTCCTCTTCGATCTCGACGGAACGCTGGTCGACAGCGTCTACCAGCACGTACTGGCCTGGAAAGAAGCGCTCGACAGCGAAGGCATTCCATTGTCGGTCTGGCGAATTCACCGCAAGATCGGCATGAGCGGCGGGCTCTTTACCAATCAGCTTCTGCGGGAAACGCATGGTGAGATCAGCGCCGAGCGGGTCGAGCGTCTTCGTCATGCCCACGCCGCGGCTTACCAACGATTACGCGCGCAGGTGTGTCCGCTGCCGGGCGCGCGCGCCTTGCTCGACGCGCTGACGCAAGCCGGAACGCCTTGGGCCGTGGCGACCAGCGGCCGCATGGAGACGGCAGCGCTCAATCTGGAGGCGTTGGGTGTCGATCCGGCGAAGGCGGTTGTCGTGACGCGCGACGACGTCAAATATGCCAAGCCGGACCCGGATCTGTTCATCGCCGCGGCCGGGCGGCTCGGCGTGCCCGTCGAAACCACGGTCGTGGTCGGCGACAGCATCTGGGACATGCTCGCGGCGCGGCGGTGTCGTGCGCTGGGTGTGGGCTTGCTGTCGGGCGGCTACGGCACGGAGGAACTGGAGCGCTCGGGCGCGCTGCGGGTCTACGACGATCCCGCCGATCTGCTGGAGCATCTGGACGAGGTCGCGTCGCGGCCGTAAAGGCGGCGGCTGTCTATCGCGGATTGCCCCGACCGCCTAAGCGCTGCCGTCGATCACGGCGGCGACTTCGCACCATCGACGTCAAGGCCCTGTACTATATTGTTCAGCGGAAAACCGTCTTGGCGACCGGCGTGAGAGAATCCTGCACATAAGTAGATCCGAGGCGCGCCGGAATGTTCCATATGCGAACATGCGGGAACCGGAAGCGGCAAATGATGGCGCTGCCACACGGCGAATGGCCGAGGCACCGGCCCCCACATGCTCGGGGCCGCCGCGCCACAAGTTGTCGTGCGGGCTTGCCGTGTCGTAAGGCTGGCGGTCTGCCGCGGTTGTCCTCCAGCGGGGGCGTGACGAACCACGTGAAAATATGAACAATTTTATCCGACCACCTGTTCTCTATCCGTCGACGGTTGTCTTCGTGGATGACAACGACAGCTACCTCGACGCCCTGCGGCGTTTCTTTCCGGATACCGCCACCAATCTGTTTTTCACGCGGCCGCAAACCGCGCTTGCCTTCATCCGCCAGCATGCTCGCGAGAATTCGCTGGAGTTCGCGCCGGCGTCGGCATGTGTGAGCGAGACAGGATTTGAACGCTACATGGAAACCGCGGCGGAAAGGGATATTCTGGCCCGCGGTTCCCGTTTCGCCGAAGTGGCGGCGGTGGTCGTGGATTTCGACATGCCGGGCATGAACGGCGTCGAGTTCCTCTCGTCCATCTCCCATCTGCGTTGCGCGAAAGTGCTGCTGACCGGGGTCGCGGACGAAACCGTCGCGGTCAAAGCCTTCAATGCGGGAATCGTCGATTTATACTTGAGAAAGACTGATACCGACTCCGCCAACCGGTTGGCCCATTTCCTGAAGGATGCCAAAACCAGGCATTGCTCGGAAGGCGGCTGGCTGGCGTTGGGCGAAAACGGCATGACGTATTGCGACCTGCGAACGCGCAAAGTCATCGACGAACTGGTGGCCGCGAACGGTATTGTCGAGTATTACTGGCGCCCGGAACAGGACGCCATTCTGATGTTCGACCGCGCCGGCAACCCGAGCGTTTTCGTCGCGTGGGCTGAGAACGACTGGATCTCCCAAGGCGAGATCGTTGCGGACGAGGACGGCCCGGCCGAACTCCTGAGGCAAATGGCGGTGCGCGAGGTGATGCCGATATTCTGGCCGAACCTGGCCTATCGCTCCGGTATGACTGTCAGAACGCTGGAGCCGCGCACCATTCCGGGCTGGGATGACGTTTTCTATTGCTGGGCCCCGATCGACAAGGCCGATGTGGGCCTGGACCTGCTGACGTTCGCGCAATGGCGGAATGAGCGGAAACGCTAAAGTTCGCCGACACGTTGAGCCACATGTACGCCATTCCGACTGCCTGCGTGTCCGCGATGTTCGTGGTGTTCGGCCTCTACGTACTGGTTACGCAAGGGGCGACGCGCCTATTCACGCCGTTCATCCTGATGTGCGTCGCGACCTTTGCCTGGCAAGGCGCATGGACGCTGCTGTTCCAGACAGATAATCCGCAGACGGCGGACCTGCTGGTCAGGTGCGGCTATCTCTTCATTCTCTTTCTGCCGACAACGTTCTATCACTTCGTGACGGAAGTGGCGGCTCAGCGCCGTGAGCGGCCGGTATTGCTCGCGTCGTACGGACTGTGTTTCGTCCTCGCGATACTGCTGCCCGGCAATGAAGTGGTGGCCGGCTATCAGCACTTCTTCTTCGGCTACTATCCGGTTGCCGGGCCGCTGCATCCCTTGCACGTGGTGCAGACCGTGTTGCTGGCCGGCCGCAGCGGACAGCTTCTGCTCGCCGCGCGTCAGAAGGCGGAGGGCGACGCACGCCGGCGCCTCGATCTATGTCTGGCGAGCCTTTGCCTGTATTCGTTTGCCGCAGTGGATTACGCAGTCAACTACGGCTTCGGGTTCTATCCGCCGGGCGTCCTGTTCATCGGTCTCAGTCTGGGGCTGCTGGCGATCACCATCGTCCGCTATCACCTGATTCATCCATACGCCGTGGCGGCCACCATCGCGCACGAGATTTCGACGCCGCTCGCCACCATCGGCATGCACGCCGACGAAATCGCCAGTGTATGGAGTCATGTGTTCAAGGGCTACCGGACAGCCGTCACGCACGGGCTGTATGACGATCACGACGACTCCGGACAATCCGAGCGCATCGGCCAGCTTGCGACGGCGATCCGGCGCGAAGTATCCGGTACCAGCGCGATGGTGGAAATGGCGCTCGCGTCTTTCACGCTCGATCGTCTGGACCGAGGCGGCTTCAGCCGGCATTCCGTGCGGCAATGCGTGACGTCGGCGCTGGAGCGCTATCCGTTCAACGGCAACGAGCGTGAGCGTGTCACGGTGGTGCCCATCGACCTCGGCATGTCTTTTTCGGGCTCGGATACGGTCGTGGTTTTCGTGCTGTTCAACCTGCTGAAAAACGCGTTGCACGCCATTCGCGTGGGCGGCGACGGCGAGATCACGATCAGTGCCGTTCAGGATCAGGATTTCTGCGTGCTGCAATTTCGCGACACCGGGCCGGGCATCGCGCCCGACGTCCTGCCTTATATCTTCGACGCCTTCTTCACGACCAAACGGCACGGCACCGGCGCGGGCATGGGGCTCGCATTCTGCCGTCGCGCGACGGAGCTGCTGGGCGGCAGTATCGAGTGCAGTTCGATACGAGGCATCCACACGACCTTCACCGTGCGGTTGCCGGCGCCGGACACACCCGCCGATCGCGCACTGCGCAAGACGCCTGCGCGTTCGCCGCGCCGGCGTCAGAGCTAACGGATCGCAAGTCGTCACTGTTGCGATTGACCATCGGGTGGTTCAAGCATGTCCACGCCCACCGGCCTTCGTTTTCGCGGGCAAGCCGATTACGCGGCCGGCAAACGCGGCGGGCGGGAGCGCGGCATGCGCCTCGGCCAACGCCCGCAGGTGCGCCGCGACATCCGGTTCGAACGCGGCGGCGCGCGGGCCGCGCGTATCCACGTGCAGTAGCATTTGCTCGCCCGCTGCCACCGGTTCGTCGCCATCGTCGGCAAACATCTCGAGGTAGAGATGCAGCCGCTTCGCATCGTGCCCGAGCACCCGCATGTCGACGCGCACCTGCGCGCCTTCCTTGATCTCATGCAGATAGTTGATATGCGCTTCGAGCGTGTAGATCGAGCGTCGGCGTTCTTTACGCACGGCGTCCGGCAAACCGATCAGGTCGATCAGGGCGTCGGTCGCGAAGCTGAAAATCAGCATATAGAACGCGTCGCGCAAATGGCCGTTGTAATCGACCCATTCGGCGCGCACCGTATCGCGATAGCTGGGCAGGGCAGTGGGTTGCGGCATTGGCAATCGTCTCCGTCATTCGTATCCAAGGCGCGCTCGCCGCGCGCGGGGCCGTGCGACGGGTTCGTCCGTCAGCTTCGGCGCTAGCAGTTTAGTTCAGGCAAGTCCATGCAGAGCCCACGCCATACCGTGAGGCCGCTGAAGCGCCAACTCTGGTCGATGGGAAACGGGAAACGGGAAACGGGCAACGGGCAACGGGCAACGGGCGATGGGCGATGGGCGATGGGCGGCCGAAATGCGGGCGAACCGCCATCGCCGCCGGGGCGAAACCTAACGTCCGCGCCTACTTATCCCATTAGTCGCAACAGTGAATTCGCTGATCTGGGGTTTACCCTAGATGGGTTGACTCCTAGACTGCCTCCATACGCTGCAGACACGCTTCCGCAGCATGGCAAAAACAATCTCTGGAGGTAGTCATCATGAAATCGCTGATCGAAGCTGCTGTTATCGCCGTTCTCATTTCCGCTCCGCTCGCCGCCTTTGCTCAATCGAATCAGCCTGTTACGCGCGCTCAAGTCCGCGCCGAACTGGTTCAACTGGAAAAAGCGGGCTATAACCCGGGCACCGCTAATGACCTGGACTACCCGGCCGACATTCAGGCTGCTGAAGCTCGCGTCGCCGCACAAAAGAGCGCCGCTCAGACTAGCGGTTATGGTTCGGCCACGAATGGCTCGTCGCAGGCAGGTGGACGCTCGGACACGACGAACAGTTCGTACTCGGCTCCGGTTGTTACCTACGGTCGTTGATCGATCGAGTAGTGTGTAGCAGTTGTAATAGCGCGCTGGGTTGCCCGCCATGCCCGCGGTGGCATTTCCAGCGCCTACGAAACGGCCTGACGCGTGCATAGTCCGACCTTGTGGTCATACACGTGATTACTCACCTCGATGGAGTCGATAGAACGTTCGGTCGTTGAGAACGATGGGAAGCCGCAGCGCGACCATCGCCAGGACGGTTTACTTTTGACCGAGGCGTGCGAGAGCGAGTCGGGGCGGGCAAGCTCCCGAAAATGCGTCTGGCGACGATCCGCTATCTCGCGACACAACTTGCTTTACGCAGTAGTCCCCAGCTATTGCGGTAAATGTAGACACCACCTGCATGTCTCTCGCGCCGTCACTCATCCTTTTCCGCGCATCTGATCGCACAAAAGGCGCATCGTGAATAACGTCGCCCTGATAGAACGCAGGAAAGAGGTCGAGTTGACGCTGGGCGTCCTCTGGATCGATACCGTCTTTCAGCACCGCACTTGTGAACCCGGTACGCTCCATCTGAATCAACTGGTCGACAAGCACATCGCCCGTTGCCCGCAAGTCGCCTCTGAACCCCAGACGGCGGCGCAGCAGATACGCCTGGCTGTAAGCCCTTCCGTCGGTGAAATGTGGAAAGTGCAGTTCGACCCGCGCAGCCGAGGCGATTGCATCTTTTTGCTCGATCGGATCCTCGTCGTTTGCCAGAGAGACAACCTTCCGGGACGGAGCCGATGCATGCTCGGGCAAAGTGAGAAGCCTGATACGTGTCGCGCCCTTCATGCCGTTTTCTCCATCAGCGTGCGCACGCGATCCGCGGCCGTCCTGAACGGTTCAATGCCTGTCCGTCGAACCGTTTCGACGAAGGACTCGCGCCTCTCGCCAACCGTCGCTCGAATGTCGAGATAAGCGGACAGCAGCGCGTCGATGACCTCGGGCACCTCAATGGCGGAAAACGACGGGCCGATGACCTTGCCCGCTTGCGCGCGACCACTGGCGGTCGAGCCGTCCGAGCCGCCTAACGTCACCTGGTACCACTCCTTGCCGTCCTTGTCGACACCAAGGATGCCAATATGCCCGCTATGGTGATGGCCGCACGAATTGATGCAACCGCTGATATGAAGGTCGATTTCACCGATGTCGTTGAGTTCGTCCAGATCCTGATAGCGTTCGGTAATGGCCTGTGCAATTGGAATCGAGCGGGCATTGGCGAGCGCACAGAAATCGCCACCCGGGCAGGCAATCATGTCCGTCAGCAAATTCACGTTGGCGCTCGCCAGCCCTGCCTCGCGCGCGGCTTTCCAAAGCGGCAGAAGGTCGTTGACGTGCACCCAGGGCAGCACGACATTCTGCGTGTGGGTGACACGCGCTTCGCCCGCGGAGAACCGCTCGGCCAGGTCGGCCACGTGGTCGAGCTGCTGCGCTGACGCGTCTCCTGGCGCTTGCAGGAGGCGTTTGAACGAGAGTGTGACAATCCGCAAGTACGGGTTCTTATGCGGCGACACATTGCGCTGGAGCCAGCGTTCGAATTGCGGCGTTTCAACGGCCGCGGCGTTCGACGTTACCATGGCTTCAAGATCGATCGACGCATTCACAAAAGGCGTGTGTGGCAGAGCGAAACACGCGCTGACGCGTTCGAGCTCGGGCAGCGGAATAGTGTGAGGGCCGCCGTCGTGTTCGACGATCTGGCGGAACTCTTCCTCGACGCCGTCGATGTAACGTTGACCTTCTGCCTTCACCAGGATCTTGATGCGCGCTTTGTACTTGTTGTCGCGGCGTCCGTACTGGTTGTAGACGCGCACCACCGCTTCGATGTAGTTCATGATGTGCTGCCAGGGCAGGAACTCGCGCAGCACGGTGCCGATAACGGGAGTGCGGCCCATCCCGCCGCCAACCGTGACGCGAAATCCCAGTTCACCCGCCTCGTTACGCAGCAGACGAAGACCGACGTCATGCCAGTCCGTCGCGGCGCGGTCTTCGCTCGCACCGGTGATCGCTATCTTGAACTTGCGCGGCAAAAAGGCGAACTCGGGATGGAGTGTCGTCCACTGCCGCATGATTTCGGCAAACGGGCGCGGGTCGGCAATTTCGTCAGGCGCGACGCCCGCGCGTTCATCACAGGAAATGTTGCGAATGCAGTTGCCGCTCGTCTGAATGCCGTGCATGTCGACGCTTGCGAGCAAGTCCATCACGTCGGCGGCCTTCGAGAGCGGAATCCAGTTGAACTGGACGTTGGTGCGCGTCGTGAAATGCGCGTGGTTCGTGGGCAAGCGGACGGTGCCGAGCTTGCGCTGTGCTTCGCTGGCCAGCCGGTAGACCTCGGCCTCCGGCTCATCGTATTCGCGCGCAATCCGGGCGAGCATGCGCAACTGCCTGCTCGACAACTCTCCGTATGGGATCGCCACGCGCAGCATCGGCGCATGCCGTTGCACATACCATCCGTTCTGAAGACGCAGTGGACGAAAGTCGTCCTCACTCAGCCTGCCGGACTGCCAGCGTTCGAGCTGGTCGCGAAACTGCGCGGCGCGGCTGCGCACGAATGATTTGTCAAACTCGGTGTATTGATACATGGTCCGGTGTGACTGCCGCCCTACATGGCGCATGTCTGGCTGAGCGTCGGTTTCGTTGGAAGGGGCCGTGGCTGCATCGGCGTTGGCACATGCCGTGCCCGCTCAGAAAGCTTCTGGCGAACAACCTGGTGCTGGGACGCGCGATGCTCCAATGAGACCCGGCGTCATGAGTCCAAGCCTCGTCAATGACGAACGATAGAGGCAATGGTGGTCGCTGGAAAGCAGCAGATGCTGTTGAAAACACGCTAGCAGATGGTGAGCGAACCAGCGGCCGGGCGTGCCGGCGGTCGCGGGAAACTGCTGCGTCGGAATTGATCGCAACTGCTACTGTTTTGGATGGCCCGACGGGCTCACACTATCGCGTGAGATACAACAACCCTGCCTTGAAGGTGATGCCATGAACCTCTTGAAGATGACGCGAATCGTGCTGTGGAGTTTTCTCGGCGTCCGTCGCGGCGCCTCGCACCAGGCCGACATCGCGGGCGTCAAGCTGCCTCTGTTGCCGCTAGTCGCGATCGGCCTTGCCGCCGGATTCGGTGCGACGCTGTTTGCACTCGCGAGGCTGGCGGTCAGCGTGGCGCATTGACTGTTGCCGCGCGCTCGCGGGAACAGCGCGGCCGGCGCGGTGAACGCCGCTTATCGGCTCGCCTGATCGAGCAGCGAGCTCAGCGTGCGAACCGCGTTTTCCGTGATATCGCTCCACGGATGACCGAAGTTCAACCGGATATGGTTCCGGAATTCGTGTCGCGCGGAGAAAATCGGACCCGGCGCAATGCTGATGCCGCTCTCTATCGCAAGGCGGTGCAGCTGCATCGCGTCGACGTGCGACGGTAGCCGGAGCCACAGAAAATAGCCGCCAGACGGCAGCGTCCAATGCGAATCGCCCGGCATGCAGCGGCGCAGCGCAGTGTCCATCGAAGCGAGCTGACTGCGCAGCGCGCCGCGCAGTTTCCGCAGATGCTTGTCGTACCCGCCGTGCTGAAGATAGTCCGCTATGGCTGCCTGGGCGGGAATGCTGGCCGATAACGTGGTCATCAATTTCAGGCGTTGAACCTTCTCGGCGAAACGTCCCGCGGCTACCCATCCAATGCGGTATCCTGGCGCGAGCGTCTTTGAAAATGAACTGCAGTGCATCACCAGCCCCTTGGTGTCGAAGGCCATCGCGGGCAGCGGGTAGTTCGTCGCATGATGCAGTTCGCCGTACACGTCATCTTCGATAAGCGGCACCTCATGCAGGGCGAGAAGTTCGACGAGCGCTTTCTTCTTTTCCCGCGACATCGCCGCGCCGGTCGGATTCTGATAGTTGGTCATGAACCAGCATGCCCGGACAGGATGCTTGTCGAGCGCATCGGAGAGCGCCTGCAAATCGATGCCCGAAACAGGATCGACTGGAATCTCCACCGCCCGCAGATCGAGGCGCTCGATCGCCTGCAGGGCTGCATAGAATCCGGGCGACTCGATCGCGACCACGTCGCCTGGGCGCGTCACGGCCATCAAACACAGGTTCAGTGCTTCCAGCGCGCCATTGGTGACGACGAGTTGCTCCATCGGTTGAGCAACGCCCATCCCCATGTAGCGCAACGAAATCTGCCGACGCAATGGCTCATTGCCGGGCGGAAGATCGACGACGGTGCTCCACGGACTGATCAACCGGCTCGAATGTCCGAGCGACCTGGCAAGGCGCTGAAGGGGAAACAGTTGCGGCGACGGAAAAGCCGAGCCGAACGGAACCACGTTGGGATGCTTCGCGGCTTCGAGTACCGAGAAGACAAGGTCGCTGATCTCGACCTTGGCGGATTCCAGCGCGACCTGAGGGCGGGGCGCCGGTTGCTGCTTGAGCGCGGCGCCCGGCGCCACATAGTAGCCAGAGCGTTCGCGTGCTCGAATCAAGCCCCACTCTTCGAGAAGGTAATAGGCGCGAAACACCGTGGACTGGCTGACGCCGTGCTGCGTGGTGAGATGCCGCAAAGACGGCATGCGGGAGCCGACCGGACGGCTGCCCGAGCGGATTTCATCGGCCATGGTGTTGGCCAGCATTTCGAAGCGTTTCATTTAACGGTTGTTATTCGGCTGCGTGCGCGGCGGTCAACTGCCGCAATTGTGCCAGCAGTTCAACGACAGAACCTGGCGGAATAGGGAACCGTTTTCGTTCCCAGCCCGCGTCTGTTTGCGCCGAGCCAATAAAAAACGGCCACGTCAGACATGCCGACGTGGCCGTTACGCGCTTCAAGCCGGGTGCTCAGATCCCGCCGACGCACATGTACTTGATGACCACGTAATCGTCGATGCCGTAATGCGAGCCTTCGCGGCCCAGGCCCGATTGCTTGACGCCGCCGAACGGCGCGACTTCGTTCGAGATGAGGCCCGTGTTGATGCCGACCATGCCGTATTCGAGCGCTTCGGCGACACGCCACACGCGGCCGATATCGCGGCTATAGAAGTACGACGCGAGGCCGAACTCGGTGTCATTGGCGAGGCGGATCACTTCCTCGTCCGACGAGAAGCGGAACAGCGGCGCGAGCGGCCCGAAGGTTTCGTCGCGCGCGACCTTCATGGCCGGCGTGACATCCGCGAGCACGGTCGGCTCGAAGAAGCCGTGGCCGAGCGCATGACGCTTGCCGCCGGTGACGATGCGCGCGCCTTTGGCGAGCGCGTCTTCGATATGCGACTCCACTTTGAGCACGGCCGCTTCGTTGATCAGCGGACCTTGCGTGACGCCGTCTTCCGTGCCGCGGCCAACCTTGAGTTGTTCGACGGCGACGCGCAGTTTCCCGGCGAACGCGTCGTAGACCTTGTCGTGCACATAGAAACGGTTCGTGCACACGCAGGTCTGGCCGCTATTGCGATACTTCGAGGCAATCGCGCCGGCCACCGCGGCGTCCAGATCCGCGTCGTCGAATACGATGAACGGCGCGTTGCCGCCGAGTTCGAGCGACACCTTCTTGACCGTCGGCGCGCACTGCGCCATGAGCAAACGGCCGACCGGCGTCGAGCCGGTGAACGACAGCTTGCGCACGATCGGATTGCCCGTCATTTCCGCGCCGATGGTTTTCGGCTCGCCGGTCACGACGTTGAACACGCCGCGCGGCACGCCGGCGCGTTCGGCCAGCACAGCGAGCGCGAGCGCGGAGAGCGGCGTGGCTTCAGCCGGTTTGACGATGATCGGGCAGCCCGCCGCGAGCGCCGGACCGACCTTGCGGGTGATCATGGCAGCCGGGAAATTCCACGGCGTGATGGCCGCGCAAACGCCGATCGGCTCTTTCGTCACAACGATGCGCTTGTCGCTGGCCGGCGTCGGGATCGTGTCGCCGTTCACGCGCTTGCCTTCTTCCGCGAACCATTCGAGAAACGAAGCCGCGTACTGGATTTCGCCCTTGGCTTCGGCGAGCGGCTTGCCCTGTTCCATGGTGAGGATCTTCGCCAGATCGTCGGCGTTTTCCATCATCAGGTCATGCCATTTGCGCAGGATCGCGGCGCGCTGCTTCGCGGTCGTGGCACGCCATGCGGGCCACGCGGCGTTGGCCGTGTCGATGGCGCGGCGGGTTTCCGCCGTGCCCATGCGCGGCACCGTCGCGATCGTTTCACCCGTGGCCGGGTTCTTCACTTCGAAAGTCGTGCCGTCGTCGGCGCCTTGCCATTCGCCCGCGATGTAGGCGTGGCCTTTCAGCAGCGACGGGTCTTTCAAGCTCAACGTGGTCATGTGAGGTTCCTTAAGCCGTGACGGCGACGCTGTCCTTGATCACGTCTTCGAGGATCGCCATGGCTTCGTCGAAGACCGCGTCCTGAATCGTGAGCGGGAACAGGAAGCGCACCACGTTCGAATACACGCCGCACACGAGCAGCAGCAAGCCGCGTTCGAGCGCGCGCGTCTGCACGCGCTTGGTGAACTCCGCATCCGGCTCCGTGCCGCCTGCCTTGCAGAACTCGACGGCGACCATGCCGCCGGGGCCGCGCACATCGGCGATTTGCGGCACGTCGCTTTGCAGCGCGATCAGTTTGGCCTTGACGCGGTCACCCAGCACCGTGGCGCGCTCGCAGAGCTTCTCTTCGTCGATGATATCGAGCACCGCGTGCGCGGCGGCGACCGCCAACGGATTGCCGGCATACGTGCCGCCGAGGCCGCCGGGCGCCGCGGCGTCCATCACGTCCGCACGGCCGATTACGCCCGACAGCGGCATGCCGCCGGCGAGACTCTTGGCGACCGTCATCAGATCGGGCACCACGTCGTAGTGATGCATGGCGAACAGCTTGCCGGTGCGCGCAAAGCCCGTTTGCACTTCGTCGGCGATCAGCAGAATGCCGTGCTCGTTGCACAGCTTGCGCAGCGCGCGCACGAATTCGGCCGGCGCCGGATAGAAGCCGCCTTCGCCCTGAACCGGTTCGAAGATGATCGCGGCCACGCGTTTCGGATCGATGTCGGCCTTGAACAGGAATTCGATGGCCTTCAGCGAGTCTGCCGTGGTCACGCCGTGCAGCGGATTCGGGAACGGCGCATGGAACACGTCCGACGGGAACGGGCCAAAGCCGATCTTGTACGGCGCGACCTTGCCGGTCAGCGCCATGCCCATCAGCGTGCGGCCGTGGAAACCGCCGGTGAAGGCGATCACGCCCGGACGGCCGGTGGCGGCGCGGGCGATCTTGATCGCGTTTTCGACGGCTTCGGCGCCGGTCGTAAAGAACGCGGTTTTCTTCGGATGGTCGCCGGGCGCACGCTCGTTGAGCTTCTCAGCCAGTTCGACATACGACGCGTACGGCACGATCTGATACGCCGTGTGGGTGAAGTGATCAAGCTGGTCGCGGATCGCCGCGAGGATCTTCGGATGGCGGTGGCCCGTGTTGCACACGGCGATACCAGCCGCGAAGTCGATGAAACGGCGCCCCTCGACGTCCCACAGTTCCGCGTTTTCAGCGCGCTCGGCGTAGAAATCGCACATCACCCCGACGCCGCGCGGCGTGGCTGCGTCTTTACGGCTCTTCAGTTCGGCGTTCTTCATGGTCATCTCCTTCGCTCCTCGGTTTTTGCGGACGCCGCGCCCACAGCGCAGCACATGCAGCGACTATAATGAGATTTGGCTCTTAACTTCAGAGCCATTTCAATAAAAATGTAGGAGCCAATCATGCGCGCGAGCGTTTTGTCCGACTGGCTGGCCCAGCGCCTCGACCGCGGCAACGGTCAGCCGATCTATCGCCAGCTGCACCGGCTGTTGCAGCAGGCGATCCTGTCGCGCGAATTGCCGCCGGGCAGCAAGGTGCCGTCGTCGCGTTTGCTGGCGCAGGAGTTGGGCATTGGGCGCAATACCGTCACGCAGGTCTACGAGCAACTCGTGCTCGAAGGCTACGTGAGTTCGGCGACCGGGCGCGGCACGTTCGTCGCCGACAGCGCCCCGGACGAGATCGTCGGCGTGCCGGATGCCGAGGCGCCCGCCGCGCGTCCCGAGCCGGCGCCGCTGCAGGCGCGGCGCGCGCTGTCCACGCGCGGCGCGCGGCTGATCGCGGGCGCGGGTGTGTCCAAGCGGCAGTGGGGCGCGTTCATGCCCGGCGTGCCGGACGTCACCAAGTTTCCGGCGCGCGTCTGGAGCCGCCTGCACAACAAGTATTGGCGCCGGCTGCGCCCGGATCTGCTGACGTATGCGCCGGGCGGCGGGCTGGCGGCGCTGCGGCACGCGCTGGCCGACTATCTGCGCACCTCGCGTTCGGTGCGCTGCACGCCGGAGCAGATCATCATCACGACCGGGATTCACCAGTCGGTCGACCTTGCCGTGCGCCTGCTGTCCGATCCGGGCGACGTGATCTGGACCGAAGACCCGTGCTATTGGGGCGTGCGCAGCGTGCTGCACGTGTCCGGCCTCGAATCGCGACCGATCCCCGTCGACGAGGAAGGCATCAATCCTTCCACCGACGACCTCGCGCAGCCGCCGAAGCTGATGCTCGTCACGCCGTCGCACCAATATCCCCTCGGCATGGTGATGAGTCTCGCGCGGCGGCGCATGTTGCTCGAATACGCGCGGCAGAACCAGTGCTGGATCATCGAGGACGACTACGACAGCGAATACCGTTACGGCAGCCGGCCGCTCGCGTCGCTGCAGGGTCTGGACACCTCGGGGCAGGTGATCTACGTGGGCAGCTTCGGCAAGACGCTGTTTCCGGGTTTGCGCATCGGCTATCTCGTCGTGCCGGAGGCGTTGGCGGAGAGCTTTGCCACCGCGAGCGCGGAGTTGTATCGCGAGGGGCAGTTGCTGCAGCAGGCGATGCTCGCGGAGTTCATCGCCGAAGGGCATTTCACGTCGCATATCCGCAAGATGCGCACGCTCTACGGCCAGCGCCGCCAGGCGCTGCTCGACGCCGCCGCGCATCGTTATGGGGACGCGTTGCCGGCGGTGGGCGGCGACGCGGGTCTGCATCTGGTCATGCAGTTGCCAGATGGCAGCGACGACCGGCTGGTGGCGGCCGCCGCGCTGGAGCGCAATATCGTCGTACGGCCTTTATCGGGGTATTACGCGCAACCGTTGCTGGCGCCATCGGGCTTGCTGATCGGCTACGCATGCGTGCCGGATGAGGAGATCGCGCCGGCTTTCAACACGCTCGCCGATGCAATCGATGCGACGTTGCCGGAGTTCGCGTGAGGGTGGGTCTCAGATCCGTATCAACACCGCGCCCAGCGTCACCAGCGCGCACGCAACGATACGCCGCGTGGTCAGCTTCTCACGCATGAACAGCCAGCCGATCAGCACCGCGAAGATCGAGCTCAGTTCGCGCAGCGCGGAGAGCAGCGCCAGCAAAACGACTAAGGTTTCCATCGAAGACCAGGGAGGAAAAGCGAAGGCCTGGGTGCGGGCCGCGAGCCCGTGATTATTCCAGCGGAACGCCGGAATAGAGGAGTGGACGACTCGATCGCAGGGGTTTTATCTGGAAAACTGCGGCGATTTGTGGCGTCGAAAATACGCTGCCAGGATGGGAGGGGCCCGGCGCATGCAGGTTGTGACCGTCAGTGCAACGGCGCGCGGCGGAAAGCTGGGAAGCCGTGCTTCGCCAAACTTCCCGCCGTGCGATCAGACCGGCAACTTCAGGTCACGCGCTCGCGCAGCCACGCGGACGCGAGATCGATCACCGTCACGACCACGATGACCATGATCATCACCGCGGCGGTTTGCGCATAGTTGAACGAGCGGATTGCTTCGTACAACACCACGCCGATACCGCCCGCGCCGACCATGCCGACCACCATCGCCGAGCGTACGTTCGATTCGAAGCGATACAACGCGTACGAGATCCACAACGGCAGCACTTGCGGCAGCACGCCGTAAATGATTTCGTCGAGACTCGTTGCGCCGGTGGCGCGCACGCCTTCGGCGGGACGCGGATCGATGGCCTCGACTGCTTCGGCGAACAGCTTGGCGAGCACGCCGGTGGTGTGCACCCACAGCGCCAGCACGCCGGCAAAAGGACCGAGGCCTACCGCGACGATGAACAGCATGGCAAAGACCATTTCATTGATCGCGCGGCATGCATCCATGACGCGGCGCATGGGCTGCACGACCCACATCGGCGCCATGTTGTGGGCGGACATGAGTCCGCACGGCACCGCGCACACGAGCGAGAGCGCACTGCCCCACACCGCCACCGAGAGCGTCACGTACATCTCGTGCAGATAGCTGCGCCATTCGGTGAAGTCAGGTGGGAAGAAGTCCTTGGCGAACTGGCCCATGTTGCCGGAGTCGCTCAGCAGATCCAGCGGACGCATGTCCGCGCCGTGCCATGCGCCGCCCAATACCGCAAGCACCGCAACCCAGCCGAGCAGCGACAGCCAGCTGCGCTTGCCGGCGACAGGCGCGGGATGGCTTGCCGCCCGGGCGCCCAGCGCTTCGCTCGCCCGCGCTGGCGACGTGATCAGATCGACCGTATTCATTGCTTCGATTGCGCGGTGTTCAGCGCGCTCAGCTTCGCGTCGAGCGCGGCCAACTGGGTCTTGCGGTCGTCATCGGAGAGATGCGCGTCGCTCTCGATCTTCTGCTTCTGCTGGAACAGGGCGATCTGACGAATCGGCAGCAACTGCGCATCCGACGACGCCGCAAAGCCGCTGTATCCGCTAATCGCCGCCATCACTGCTTTTTCGTGCGGATCGGTCTTCGCGTAGTTCACGAAGAAGTTGCGCAGCTTGTCCTTGGTGGCTTGCGGCAGATCCTTGCGCCACACCAGCGGATCCGACGGAATCAGCGGCGACTTCCACAGAACCCGCACTTGCGCGAACTTGTCCGGGTGTTCCTTCTTCAGCGTGTCGAGCATCTCGGTGTTGTTGGTCGCGATGTCGATCTTGTTGTTCACCACAGCCAGCAGATTCGCTTCGTGGCTCGACGGGAGCATGGACTTGAACGAAGTATTGACCGGCGTGTTGTGCTTGGCGAACAGGTAGTAGCCGGGAACCAGCGTGCCTGAGGTGGAGTTCGGATCGCCGAAACCGAGCGTGACGTCCTTGGTGTTCTTGAACACGTCGTCGAGCGTCTTGAAGCGGCTGTTCACGTTCGTGATCAGCACCGAGTAGTAACCTCCTTCGCCGTTCGCGTTCTGGATCTTCGCGAACACTTCGCCTTGCGCGCGGTCCACCGCCTCGATCGCCGACGCATTGCCGAAATAGCCGACCTGTACCTTGTTAAAGCGCATGCCTTCGATAATGCCGGCGTAGTCCGTCGCGAAGAACGCCTTGACGTTCAGGCCGGTTTGCTTGTTCAAGTCCTGAATCAGCGGTTCCCAGCGCTGTTTCAGCACGGACGACGAATCGGTCGAAATGATGCCGAGGTTGAGGTCCTCGGCTTGCGCGGAGGCGACGCCGGCAAAGGCGGCCGCGCCGACGGCGAGCGTGATCAACGTACGCAGGAATTTCATTGCTTGAGATCCGGTTGAGTTAACAGAATGGATGAGCGCGCTCAGTTCGAGTGCGCGGGATTGAGAGCGAACGCATAGCGCGCGGAGGCTGGCGCGGTGTCCTGAAGCGCAGGGCTGCCGGCGGGGTTTTTAGCCTCGATAGGGTCCGTGCCCTGGGCGGTTTCATTGAGCAATTCGCGGGCGTCGTCGCCGTAGAGTTTCTTCAGCAGGTCCGGCGTGAGCGCGGCGGAGGGGCCGTCGTAGACCACCTTGCCGCGGCGCAGTGCGATCGTGCGCGGGCAGTACTGCATTGCGATGTCAACCTGATGCAGCGACACCAGGACCGTGAGTTGATGCTCGATGTTCAGCGCGCGCAGCATGTCCATCACGCGGCGCGACGACTCAGGGTCGAGCGAGGCGATCGGTTCATCGGCGAGCACGATGCGCGCGCGCTGCACCAGCGCACGGGCGAGCGCCGCGCGTTGCTGCTGGCCGCCGGAGAGATTGGCGGCGCGTTCGCGCGCATGTTCGCCGATGCCGACTTCGTTGAGCGCGGCCATCGACAGCTCGCGCTCCGCGCGCGGAAAGCGGCCGCTGAGACGGCGCCACAACGGCAGCCGCGCGAGTGCGCCGATCAGCACATTGCTTTCGACGGAGAGGCGGTTCACCAGATTGAATTGCTGGAACACGAAGCCGATATCGCGGCGAATGCTGCGCACTTCCCGCACGATGCGGCCGTTCTGCTGAATTGGCCGGCCCAGAATCGCGATCTGCGACGGCTGCGCATCCGCAGCCGTGAAGCCCGCGATATGGCGCAGCAGCGTCGACTTGCCCGAGCCCGAGGCGCCGATCAACGCAACCATTTCGCCCGGCTCGACGCGCAGATCGATTTCGTCCAGCGCCTTGCGGCCGTTGCTGAACGTCTTGCTCAAGCGTTCGATACGAATTGCTTCCCGAATTGCTTCCATGAGTATCCCTTGATGCATCCGGCCGTTGCCGGCATGTGTGGGGCTCATTCTAGGAAGCGTCTGTGACGGTTCAGTGAAGGCATCGCAACGTCTAGACGACTATATCTTCTCGTGTCTTTTTCAAGTCGGCGGAAAGACAAATTGGCGTTATTCGTTCGCATGGAAAATGACATGCGTGTGACATGATCCGCATTGGCGCGCGCTGCTTCAGCATGATGGCTCACGGCCAGGCTATATTGCGTCAATCAGTGTGCCGTCCCCATTAACCTTGCAATTGCCTGCGACATCGTCATGCAGCCTCTGAGCTTCCTTCCCGACAGTTTTGCGGAGTACGAAGATCTCAGGACGATCCTCGAGCAGGGCAGCGCGAGCTTCGCGATCCGCACCGTTTGCGAGACGACGGTGCGCGGCCGGCAATTCGCCGTCCATACCGCGAGCATCGGTTCCACCGACCCGCAAGCGCCGGCAATCGGCTTTTTCGGCGGCATTCACGGGCTCGAGCGGATCGGCTCGCAACTCGTGCTGGACTACATGCGCGCGCTGCTTGCGCGACTCGAATGGGACGAACTGCTGGTGCGCCAATTGCAATCCATTCGTCTGATCTTTATGCCGATCGTCAATCCGGGTGGCATGTGGGCCGCCACGCGCGCCAACCCCAACGGCGTCGACCTGATGCGCAACGCGCCGCAGAACGCCGACGAACGCGTGCCGCTGCTGGCCGGCGGCCAGCGCGTGGGCGCCTGGCTGCCGTGGTATCGCGGGCGTGAGGGTGCGCCGATGGAACCCGAAGCCTCCGCACTGCTGCGCGTGGTCGAGACCGAACTGGCCGCGCGGCCGCTGAGCATCGCGCTCGATTGCCACTCGGGCTATGGCTGGAGCGACAGCATCTGGTTTCCCTACGCGCGCACCCGCAAAGTGATGCCGCATTTGCCGGAGATGTACGTGCTGAAGACCATGTTCGAACGCGCGCATCCTCACCATGGCTACGCATTCGAACCGCAGAGCCATCAATATCTGTTGCACGGCGATCTGTGGGACTTTGCCTATGACCGCGCGCCCGCTCCCAACGTGTTTCTGCCGATGACCCTCGAACTCGGCTCCTGGCTGTGGATCAAGAAGAATCCGCGCCAGTTGTTTTCGCGTCAGGGCATGTTCAATCCGGTGAAGGCGCATCGCACTGCGCGCGTGCTGCGACGTCACGCGAACCTGCTCGACTTTCTGGCGCGCGCGGCCTTTTCGTCGCAACGCTGGCTGCCGCAAGGCAATCGTCGCGAGCAATTGCTGCAAAGCGCGATCGACCATTGGTATAAACCGGAAAGCGTATGAGCACGTGGATCCTGCTGCGCGGACTCACGCGCGAAATCCGCCACTGGGGTCGCTTGCCCCGCTTGCTGCATGGAGCGGTGAATGAAGCGGCCCATCAGATGGGTGCGCCTGGCCGTCTGCTGCAGATCGATCTGCCGGGCAACGGTGAGTTCGCGCAGTTGCGCGCGCCGTCGAACGTCGCCGACATGGTCGGCTTCGTGCGCAATGCTGCTCTGCAAAGCGGCCTGCCGGGTCCATATTGCGTGCTGGCGATGTCGCTCGGCGGCATGGTGGCGACGGACTGGGCGCAACGGCATCCCTACGAGATCGAACGGCTGGTGCTGATCAACACCAGCATGCGGCCCTTCAGCCAGATGCAGGAGCGCTTGCGTCCCTCTGCGTGGGCAGGCCTGCTGGGCGTGGCCGCGCGCTGGCGCGACGCGCCGCGCGCGGAACACGGCATTCATCGGCTGACGTGCAACAACGTGGAGACGCTGGGCGACGATCTCGACAGATGGAGCCGGATTCGCCGCAGCGCGCCCGTGAGCCGGGGCAATGCGCTACGGCAACTGTTGGCAGCGGCGCGCTTTACTGCGGGCGAAGCGAGACCGGAATGCCCGTTGCTGGTTCTTTCCTCGCGCGCCGACAAACTGGTCGATCCAGTGTGCTCGGCAAAGCTCGCGGCGGCGTGGGGCGCCTTGCATTGCGAGCATCCGTGGGCCGGTCACGACCTGCCGCACGACGACCCGGCGTGGACCAGCGAACAGGTCCGCGCCTGGCTCGCGCAGGAGCACGCGGTGCCGGGAGCCCTGCTTTAGACAGCCAGGCGTGCCGTGGCGGCGCATTCGGCGGCAGCGGGTATAACCTAAGTGCGGTCGTCCGTCGAATGCCGGTCGGCAGGTGCATAATTCCCCTTCAGACGATGCATGCGAATCAAGCGAGTATCCAGCGATACCCGCCATTGCCGCCCAGCGGGGGGAGTTGATCATGCAAGCAAAGAACGAAGAAGCCGTCACGCACTTGCTGAACGATGTCGTCGAATTTGCGCGAGGGCGCCTGCCTGAGCCAACCTTCAAGATCGTCGAGATCTTTCTGCGGCACTACTACGATTTCGTCGACGCCGACGATCTGCAAAGCCGCTCGATTGCCGATCTCTACGGCGCGGCGCTCGCGCACTGGCAAACGGCGCAGCGCTTCGTACCCGGCGCCGAACGGCTGCGCGTCTATAACCCGATTCTCGAACAGCACGGCTGGCACTCCGATCACACGGTGATCGAGATCGTCAATGACGACATGCCGTTTCTGGTCGATTCCGTCTCGATGGCGGTCAACCGTCAGGGCCTCGCGCTGCATTCCGTCGTGCACCCGGTGTTTCGCATCTGGCGCGCGCCCGACGGCAGTATCGCGCGGTTGGTCCAGGGCGCTGAAGAAGCCACCGATACGCGTTCGCAGTTGACCTCGTTCATCCACTTCGAAGTGGACCGTTGCGGCGATGCCGCAAAACTCGACGCGCTGCGCGACGAAATCGCCAAGGTGTTGCGCGACGTGCGCGCGGCCGTCGAAGACTGGCCGAAGATCGTCGAACTCGCGCGCGTCACGATCAAAGGCATGAAAGCCGGCGAGGGCGGACCGGAAGGTCTGGAAGCCCGCGCGTTTCTCGAATGGATGGTGGCCGATCATTTCACTTTTCTCGGCCAGCGCGATTACGAACTGGTGCAGCACGATATCGGCTACGGTCTGCGCGCGGTGCCCGATTCGGGGCTCGGCATTCTGCGCGATGCATTGCGGGCCGCCGGTGCCGCCGAGATCACACCCTTGCCGCCGGCCGCAGCCGAGATCATTACCGGTTCGTCGCCGATCTTTCTGACCAAGGCCAATTCACGCGCCACCGTGCACCGGCCAGGCTATCTGGATTATGTCGGCATCAAGCTGACCGGCCCTGACGGCAAGGTGACCGGCGAGCGGCGTTTCATCGGTCTCTATACGTCCACGGCGTATTTCGTGTCGGCCGCGGAGATTCCGATCGTGCGTCGTAAATGCGCGAATATCGTGAGACGAGCCGGTTTCCTGCCGAAAGGTCATCTCGCGAAATCGCTGGTCACGGTGCTCGAAACCTATCCGCGCGACGAGCTCTTTCAGGCCGAAGAGAATCAGCTCTACGATATCGCGCTAGGCGTGCTGCGTTTGCAGGAGCATCAGCGCACCCGGCTGTTCGTACGGCGCGACCGTTTCGATCGCTTCGTGTCGTGCCTCGTGTTCGTGCCGCGCGACAAGTACAACACCGATCTGCGCCGGCGCATCGCCAATCTGCTGGCCGATGCGTTCAACGGCGAGAATGTCGAATTCACGCCGCTGCTGTCGGAGTCGACGCTGGCGCGCATTCACTTCGTCGTGCATGCAAAGCCGGGCGGCATGCCCAACGTCGATACACGCGAGCTGGAAGCGCGGCTCGTGCAGGTCGCACGCCGCTGGCAGGACGATCTCGCCGATGCACTACTCGATGCCTTCGGCGAAGAGCAGGGCAACCGTCTGCTGCAACACTACGGCGATTCGTTTCCCGCCGGCTATCGCGACGATTATCCTGCTCGCACGGCGGTGCGCGATATCGAACTGATCGAACGCGTGCAAGGCAGCGAGCGGCTCGCCATGAACCTGTACCGCCCGATCGAATCGGGCCCGCGCGCGTTCCGCTTCAAGGTGTATCGCGCGGGTTTGCCGATCGCCTTGTCGCGCAGTTTGCCGATGCTCGAACATCTCGGCGTGCGTGTCGATGAAGAGCGGCCCTATCTGATCGAGGCGCTCGGCGCGACGCCCGCGTGGATTCACGACTTCGGCCTCGAACTCGCGGACGACGCCGAGTTCGACATCGAGCGCGTGAAGGATCTCTTCGAAGAAGCGTTCGAACAGGTGTGGACCGGCGCGATTGAAAGCGACGACTTCAATCGCCTCGTGTTGCGCGCGCAATTGAATGCGCGCGAGGTGACGATCCTGCGCGCGTACGCCAAGTATTTGCGGCAAGTGGGCTCGACCTTCAGCGACGCGTATATCGAACGCGCGGTGACCGGCAATCCGGCGATTGCGCGCATGCTGGTGGAGTTGTTCATCGCCCGTTTCGATCCGGTATTGGGTGAGACGCGCGAGGCGCGCGTCGACGGCTGGCTGCGCACGATCGACAGCGCGCTCGACCAGGTACCGAATCTCGACGAGGACCGCATACTGCGGCAATTTCTCGGCGTCATCAAAGCGACCAAGCGGACGAACTACTATCGCTTCGATGCCGAGGGACATCCGAAACCGTATCTGTCCTTCAAGTTCGATCCCGCGCAGGTGCCCGGCTTGCCCGAGCCGAAACCGATGTTCGAAATCTGGGTGTACTCGCCGCGCGTGGAAGGCGTGCATTTGCGTGGCGGACGCGTGGCGCGCGGCGGGCTGCGCTGGTCCGATCGGCGCGAGGACTTCCGCACGGAAGTGTTGGGCCTGATGAAGGCGCAGATGGTGAAGAACGTGGTGATCGTGCCGGTCGGTTCGAAAGGCGGCTTCGTCGTGAAGAATCCGCCGCCGCAAACCGAACGCGACGCGTGGATGCGCGAGGGCGTTGCCTGCTATCAAACCTTCCTGCGCGGCCTGCTCGACGTGACCGACAATCTCGCCGGCACGACCATCGTGCCGCCGCCCGACGTGGTGCGCCACGATCCCGACGATCCCTATCTGGTGGTCGCCGCCGACAAAGGCACCGCCACGTTCTCCGACTACGCGAACGCAATCTCGCAGTCGTACGGTTTCTGGCTCGACGACGCGTTTGCCTCGGGCGGCTCGGTCGGTTACGACCACAAGAAAATGGCCATCACCGCGCGCGGTGCGTGGGAGTCGGTCAAGCGGCACTTCCGCGAAATGGGCGTGGATACGCAGACCGTGGACTTCACGGTGGTCGGCGTGGGCGATATGTCGGGCGACGTGTTCGGCAACGGCATGCTGCTGTCGCCGCATATCAGGCTGGTGGCCGCGTTCGATCATCGACATATCTTTCTCGATCCGAATCCCGATCCGGCGGTCAGTCTTGCCGAGCGCGGGCGTCTGTTCATTCTCGACCGTTCGAGTTGGGCCGACTACGATCCTTCGCTGATCTCGGCCGGCGGCGGCGTGTTTCCGCGTAGCGCCAAGACAATTCCGCTCTCGCCGGCGGTGCAGTCGGTGCTCGGCATCAGCGCGCCGGCGCTCGCGCCCGCTGAGTTGATGCGCGCGATTTTGCAGGCGCCAGTCGATCTGCTGTACAACGGCGGCATCGGCACGTATGTGAAGGCGAGCCGCGAAACGCATCTGCAGGTTGGCGACCGCGCCAACGACGCGATCCGCGTCAACGGCGCCGATCTGCATTGCAAGGTCGTGGCCGAAGGCGGCAATCTCGGTCTCACGCAGCTCGGGCGTATCGAGTTCGCGCAGCGCGGCGGCCGTATCAATACCGATGCGATCGACAACTCCGCGGGGGTCGACTGTTCGGACCACGAGGTCAACATCAAGATTCTGCTGGGACTGGTCGTTTCCGACGGCGAAATGACGGAGAAGCAGCGCAACGCGCTGCTCGCCGAAATGACCGACGAAGTCGGCTTGCTTGTGCTACAGGACAACTACTATCAGACGCAGGCGCTGTCGATTGCGGGCCGCTACGGTGTCGAACTGCTCGACGCGGAAGCGCGCCTGATGCGCTACCTCGAGCGTGCGGGGCGCCTGAATCGCGTGATCGAGTTTCTGCCGACCGATGAAGAAGTCGCCGAACGGCAGGCCGCCAAACAAGGGCTCACCACGCCGGAGCGGGCCGTGCTGCTCGCCTACAGCAAGATGTGGCTGTACGACGCGCTGCTCGAATCGTCGATGCCGGAAGACCCGCTGGTCAGCCACATGCTGGTCGAATATTTCCCTAAGCCGTTGCGGCAGCGCTTCAGCGAGCCGATGCAACGCCATCCGCTGCGCCGCGAAATTCTTGCCACGCATCTGACCAATGCATTAGTGAATCGCGTGGGTTGCGAATTCGTGCATCGGCTGATGGAAGAAACCGACGCGCAGCCTGGCGACATCGTGCGGGCCATCATCATGGCGCGCGACGTGTTCAATCTCGACGACGTCTGGCGCAGTATCGACGCGCTCGACAACCGCGTCGCCGACGACATCCAGGCGCGCATGTTCGTCGAAGTCGCGCGGCTCGTCGAGCGATCCGCGTTGTGGTTCCTGCGGCAATTGCAAGCGGGCGCGGTCAGCGACCGCGATGTGGCCGGCCTGCTCGCGCGTTGCCGCGACGCGGCGCAACGCCTTGCTCCGCAATGGCCTGTGCTGTTGCCGAGCGCCGATCTCGAAGCGCTCTCGGAGCGGCAACGTGTGTTCGCGGACGCCGGCGTGGATAGCGAACTGGCGGTGCGGGTCGCAGGCGGCGAAATCTCCGCCGCGCTGCTCGATATCGCCGAAGTGGCGGCGACTTCCGGGCGCAGTCTCGAACTGGTGGCCGGTGTCTATTTCGCGCTCGGCACGTTGCTGAATTCAAGCTGGATCAGCGAGCGCGCGGCCGCGTTGCCGGCGCCCACGCACTGGGACATGCTGGCGCGCGCGACAGCGGTGGCCGACATCGCGCGCCTTAAACGCGCGTTGACGACGAGCGCATTGGCCGACGCCGACGAAGCATCCACGCCCGAGGCGCTGGTCGAGGCATGGCGTGAGAAGCGCACCGCGCAACTGGAACGCTATGCGCGCCTGCTGGCCGATCTGCGTGCCACCGGCGGTGCGAGCCTGTCGATGCTGCTGGTGATCGTGCGTGAAATGGCGGCGCTCGAAAGAGCATAAGCTGGCGCAGGCAAGGGAAGGCGAATGCGGTAGAGCGCAAGCAGGGGCGCGGTGCAAACAACACCCAGGTTGGACGCATGCCGCCCGGCATGGCCATAATACGGCTGTTGCCCACTGCAAGCTCTTTGCAAACTCACGGACGCCTTCCACGACGATGAAAGAAGAATCGCCGAAAGCCATTTTCTATGCGCTTGCCGCCAACCTCGGCATCGCCATCTGCAAGTTCGCGGCTGCCGCGTTTACCGGTTCCGGCTCGATGTTCGCCGAAGCCATCCACTCGACCGCCGACTGCGGCAATCAACTGCTGTTGCTATTCGGTCTGCGTGAAGCGCGCAAGCCGGCGAGCCCGCTGCATCCCATGGGCGGCGGGCGCGAGATCAACTTCTATTCGCTGCTGGTCGCGCTTCTGCTGTTCTTTGTGGGCGGCGCGTTCTCGGTGTATGAGGGCGTGCATCGTCTGTTCGTGCGCGAGCCGTTGCAGTATGCGTATGTGGCGCTGGCGGTGCTCGGCGTGTCGGTGGTGCTCGAGGCGCTTTCCTTGTGGGGCGCCGTCAAGGAAATCCGCAAGACGCATCCCGACAAAAGCATGTGGCGCTGGTTTCGGGAGACGCGCGAATCCGAACTGCTGGTGGTAGCGGGCGAGGATATCGCCGCGCTGGCGGGCCTCGCAATGGCCTTCGTGGCCGTGCTGCTCACCATGGTGACCGGCAATCCTGTCTATGACGCGCTGGGGTCCATCGGCGTCGGCGTGCTGCTGATGCTGATTGCGTGGCTGGTGGCGCGTGAAGTGAAGTCGATGATCGTCGGCGAATCGGCGAGCCCCGAAGTGCGGCGCGCCATCGAGGCGCATCTGCGCGGACGCACCGAGATTCGCAGCATCGTCAACATGATCACGCTGCAATGGGGCCGTCATGTGGTGGTGGCCGTGCAGGCGGAAATGATCGACTACGCGAGCGGCCGCGCGATGGTCGACGCGATCAACGTGATCGAGGCGGACTTGCAGGCCACCTTCCCGCAAGTCCGTTGGGTGTTTTTCGAACCGGAGGTGCCGCGCGTTTGAGCGGCACGTGTGCCGCTTACTGGAAGCCGGTCACCGCGTGCGGCACATACAGTTCTTCAAGCTGGCGGATTTCATCCGCGCTCAGATTCAAAGAGAGCGCGGCCACCGCATCGTCGAGATGATGCAGTTTCGTCGCACCGACGATCGGGGCGGTGATCGGCTTCTTCTGCAACACCCACGCGAGTGCCACTTGCGCACGCGGCACGCCGCGCTCTTTGGCGATCTGGCTGAGCCGTTCGACGATCCGCCGGTCCGCGTCTTCCGTCTGCGCGTACAGCGTGCGGCCGAATTCATCGGTCTCGGAGCGCGCGCTTTCGGTGCTCCAGTCGCGCGTCAGGCGGCCGCGCGCGAGCGGGCTCCACGGAATCACGCCGATACCTTCGCTTTCGCACAGCGGCAGCATCTCGCGCTCTTCCTCGCGATATAGCAGATTCACGTAGTTCTGCATCGTCACGAAGCGCGTCCAGCCGTTCTTCTCGGCCACGTGCAGCGCTTTGGCGAACTGCCAGGCATACATGGACGATGCGCCGATGTAGCGCGCCTTGCCGGCTTTCACGACATCGTGCAGCGCTTCCATGGTTTCTTCGATCGGTGTGCCGTAGTCCCAGCGATGGATCTGGTAGAGGTCCACGTAGTCCGTGCCGAGGCGTCGGAGGCTGTGGTCGATCTCCGCCATGATCGCCTTGCGCGACAGGCCGGCGCCATTCGGGCCTGGATGCATGCGGCTATTCACCTTGGTGGCCAGCACGATCTCGTCGCGCTTCGCAAAGTCCTTGAGCGCGCGGCCGACGATTTCTTCGCTGGTGCCGTCGGAATAGACGTTCGCCGTGTCGAAGAAGTTGATGCCGTGATCGAGCGCCTGTTTGATGAAGGGGCGCGCCGCTTCATCGTCTAGCGACCAGGGATGCGTGCCGCGAGACGGCACGCCGTAGCTCATGCAACCGAGACAAAGGCGCGATACATCGAGGCCGGTACGGCCGAGTTTCACATAGTCCATCGTGGTGCTCCTGTTGTGAAGTGCACAAAGGCAGTGCGCTGGGGACTATCGATTATAAGAAAACGCCGAAGAGTGCGTGCTGAACCGATTCGCATGTTTTGGCGGGGTCCGTCCAGAAAAGGTCGATCGATATTGCATCGTGTAGTGGCAAATAATTTCTTCGCACCTATACTTCTTTCGGCTTGAAAGCAGCACTTTCTCCCAACCTGCATCACAAGCAAAAAAGGAAGATCACGATGCTGACTCGCTCACTCGGCGCCATCTGCGCCATGACCCTCGCGGCCTGCGCCGCCTTTTCGTCCGGACCGGCCAGTGCGGACGACCACGACGGTTTCTCGCATGACGGCGGCGGCTCGCACGGGCAGCCCGTCAAGGTGATGATCATTTCGATGTTCGGGCCGGAAGGGCAGGTATGGCTCGACAATCTCGGACCCTGGCGCGAGATTGCGGTGGACGGCTTGTCGCCCGATTACCCGACAGTCCATTGCAACAAGCAGGACGTGTGTGTGATGACCACCGGCATGGGGCATAGCAACGCTGCGGCGTCGATCATGGCGCTGACGTTCTCGCCACGTTTCGATTTGCGCAATACGTACTTCATGGTGGCGGGGATTGCCGGCATCGATCCTCAGCAGGGCACCGTGGGCTCCGCCGCGTGGGCGAAATATCTGGTCGACTTCGGGATTCAGTGGGAGATCGACGGGCGCGAGATTCCGCCGGGCTGGGACACGGGCTACCTTGGCATCAACACCACGAGTCCTTCGGCCAAACCTCCGCTCGACTACCGCACCGAAGTGTTCCAGTTGAACCCCCGGCTCGCGCATACGGCGTTTGTCTTGTCTCACCACGTGACGCTTTCCGATAGCCCGCAGGCTCAGGCTGCACGGGCGAAATACTCTTACGCGCCAGCCAATCAGGCGCCGGCCGTCATTCAGTGCGATACGCTGGCTGGCGATACGTGGTGGTCAGGTACGCTCCTCGGCCAGAGAGCGCGCGACTGGACCAGGATTCTGACCGATGGAAAAGGCGTCTACTGCACCACGCAGCAGGAAGATAACGCCACTTACGAGGCGCTCAAGCGAGCGGCTTCGGTACATAAGGTGGATTTGAATCGCGTTGCCGTGTTGCGCGCGGGCTCCGATTTCGACCGGCCCTACGATGGGCAGACGAGTGCGGACAACCTGCTGAACTATGCCGCGCAAGGCGGCTTTACGATCGCTATCAAGAACCTGTTTCTCGCGGGCAATCCGCTCGTGCAGGATATCTCCACACATTGGAGCGAATGGCGCGACGGCGTACCGCGGCGCTAGGTCCCTGCAAATACGTGTGTGCCCGCGAACCGGGTCCGCGGGCACTTGCTGCTACCTTCGACATTTAGTGTTGTGGCGCGCGGTACGGCGTCCACACGGGGGTGTCGGTATCCCAATGATCGAGTTCTGAAGGTGTCATGATGTGCTCCTTTGTGAAGAGTGCATGAATTGCGCCGCAATGATCATTTATTCTGGAAGCCGAATCATTGCGGCAAGTTATTCTTACTGGCCGTTGGCCACGCGCGTGACGTTGCCGCTCGTACCTTCCTGCAGGGCGATGCGTTCGGCCTGGGTTTGACCGATCAGGCCTTTGTTCGGATACGTCGTGCGATTCAGCGCGGGCAGCGAGCCGTCGCGATAGGCCGCAACCAGTTCCGCCTTCACTTCATCACGCGTCTTTGCGCTGGCGGTCGGGGTCGGCAGCGTTTCATAAGTGCCGGCGCGGCCAATGCCGCCGCCGCTGCTTTGTGCAAACACCGGTGCGCTCACGAGCAGCGAAAGAGCCAGACCTGCTAAGAGATTGCGTTTCATGATTCACTCCTGTCGATTCGTTTGCAGCACGAGCGGCGCTGCGACAGGGTGAAATGTAGACTTTGAGGCAGTGCGGATAAATCGCACTTTCGCGAAATGAATTGTCGCAATTCCAGAACAATCGGGCAAACGCCGCGCGAAACGCCTTGCTGGCGTTGTCGCAAATGACAACCGCGGCATTAGAGCCGCGGTTGGAATTCATTGTTCCATATTTTGCGCTTCAACAACTCACGCGAATTACGCGACCCATTCCGTTATCACCGGAGTGTCGAGCATAGGAGCCGACTCGCGTTCTTCGAAAGTGCGCTTCGTGCACATTGCGTCGAGACTGCCGCGTCCGCTCAATAACGGACAGCGGTCGAACAGCTCCGCGATCCAGTCTACGAAAACGCGGACTTTAGGCGACAGATGCCGGCTGTGCGGATAGACTGCGGAAATCGGCATCGGCAAAGGCTTCAGCTCCGGCAGCACTTCCACCAGCTGGCCCGAACGCAGATGCGGCAGCACCATGAAGAGCGCCGGCTGAATCAGGCCGAAGCCTTCCAACCCGCAGGTCACGTAGGCGTCCGCGTCGTTCACCGACACAATGCCCTTCATTTTTACTTCGACTTCTTTGCCATCAACCATGAAGGCCCAATCGAGCGTGCGACCCGTGCGGCTCGAAAAGTAATTGACTGCTTTGTGATTCTCCAGATCTTCGAGCGAAGTCGGCATCCCCGCGCGTTCGATGTAATCGGGAGCGGCGCAGGTCACGCCTTCGAACAAACCGATACGACGCGCCACCAGAGAAGAATCCTGTAGCGCGCCGACCCGCACCACGCAATCCACGCCTTCCTGCAACAGATCCACCGGCCGGTCCGTCAGGCCGAGTTGCAGGTCGATATCCGGATAGCGCGTGTGGAATTCACACAGCGAAGGAATCACCAGCAAGCGGCCGATCGACCCCGGCATGTCAATGCGCAGTTTGCCGTGCGGCTTTTTATTGCCGCTCTGAAAACTCGCCTCTGTCTCTTCTACGTCCGCGAGGATGCGCACGCAGCGCTCGTAGTACGCCGCGCCGTCCGGTGTGAGCGACAGACGCCGCGTGGTCCGATGCATCAGACGCGTGCCGAGGAACGCTTCGAGGTTCTGAATAATCGTGGTAACCGATGCGCGCGGCAGGTCGAGCGTTTCCGCTGCGCGGGTAAAGCTGTTGGTGTCGACGACACGCGTGAACACTTGCATGGCCTGAAGCCGGTCCATTGCAGACCTCCAATAGGGGCTGGCGCACTGAGCAGGAAAGGACTCCACCGCGAATCCGCAGACAATCGCATTCGATTGTTCAGGGGCGCCGAATTGTGTTGCCGGATTATAGGCATTTATTTAGGAGTCTGCCGAACCCACAATTCGCACCATTGAAGTTCTATGCGCATTGCGCGGCTCGACATGGAAGCATTTAAACCGCCGTACTCCTTTGTGCCCACCGGCAGCGGCCCGGCGGAGGCCGACAGCACGGCCCTCGAAGTCACTGACGTGCAGATCGAAGGGCACGCGCAGGACATCACGTTGCGTCTGTACCGGCAGGCAAACAAAACCGCACTGCCAGTACTGCTTTATTTCCACGGTGGCGGATTTACGAAGGGCTCGATCGATCAGGCCGACTTTGCTTCGCGTTATTTCGCGGAACACTTACCGGCTTTGGTGGTGTCGGTCGGATACTCGCTGGCGCCCCGGTTTCCGTTTCCCGCCGCGCCTGAAGACGCGCACCGCGCGGCGCTGTGGGTGCAAACGCGAGCGCGTGCGTTCGGCGGCAATAGCAAGAAGGTGGGTGTAGCCGGCCACGATGCAGGCGGGCAACTGGCCAATTGCCTTGCGTTCATCGCGCGTGACCGCGGCGACGTGCGTATTTCAGCGCAGGCGCTGTTCGGGCCAATGCTCGATCCGAGCCTCACGCGTCTGGGCGACGAAAAGCGCCTCGGCTCTGACATCACGGCGAAAGAGTGCGCGGCGTGTTATCGCGCGTATCTGCCGCAAGCGTCGCAGCGCATGCATCCGTATGCCGCGCCGCTCGAATCGTCGCGTCTGGCGGGCCTGCCGGCCACGCTGATCGCGACGGCGCAAAACGACGTGCTGCATGTGGAAGCGGAGAAATACGCCAGCAGTCTGATCGACGCCGGTGTGCTGACTCAGGTGGTCCGCTATCCGAGCATCTCGCATGCCGCGTTGGCGGATCATCCGCCCGCTTTGCAGGAAGCGGTGCGATTTTTTCAGTGGCGCTTCGATGCGCGCGCCCATCGGTGAAACAGAAATAAGTACAACTTTAATCAACGATCTCGGGAGCTTGACATGACTATCCTTCCTCTTTCTCGTCGCCGTGTGGCGATTGCCGCACTTGCCGTCATCGTCGTGGCCGGGCTGGGCACGTTCGGCGCGATTCGCGTGGACGCGAGCTCGCCCGCCGCGCCGACCATCGTGCCCGAAGTCGATGTGGCCACTGTGGTGCAAAAAACGATCACTGACTGGCAGAGCTACTCGGGCCGCCTCGAAGCCGTCGAAAAGGTGGACGTGCGTTCGCAGGTGCCGGGCACCATCGTGTCCGTCAACTTCAAGGACGGTGCGCTCGTGAAGAAAGGCGACACGCTGTTCGTGATCGATCCGCGTCCGTATGCGGCCGAAGTCGATCGCGCCGAAGCGCAACTCGCCGCCGCGCAGGCGCGTACGGGTTACACGCAAAGCGATTGGGAGCGCGCGCAGCGCCTGATCGCGGACAACGCGATCGCCAAGCGTGACTACGACGAGAAGCAGAACGCCGCACGCGAAGCGAGCGCCAACCTGAAGGCCGCGCAGGCCGCCGTCGAAACTGCCCGCATCAATCTCGGCTATACGAAGATTGTCGCGCCGGTTTCGGGCCGCGTGTCGCGCGCCGAAATCACGGTGGGCAACGTCATCTCGGCGGGCGCGACTGCTGCGCCGCTCACCACGCTGGTATCGGTGTCGCCGATCTACGCATCGTTCGACGCGGACGAACAAACCTACCTGCAATACCTGAGCCGCGCCAAAGACGGCAGCAAAGTGCCGGTGGAACTCGGCCTCGCGGACGAAAGCGGCTATTCGCGCAGCGGCGTGATCGAGTCGGTGGACAACCGGCTCGACACGTCGTCGGGCACGATCCGCGTGCGCGCGCGCTTCGATAACCAGGACGGGGCGCTGATTCCCGGCTTGTATGCGCGGGTGAAAGTCGGCGGCAGCGAACCGCATCCGGCGCTGTTGATTGACGACGCCGCGGTAGGCACCGACCAGGACAAGAAATTCGTGCTGGTGGTCGATCAGGGCAATCACGTCGTGTATCGCTCGATCGACGTGGGCGGCATGCAGGGCAATCTGCGCGTGGTGAAGGGCGGCTTGAAAGCGACCGACCGGATCGTCGTGAACGGGATCCAGCGCGTGCGTCCGGGTGACGCGGTGCGTGCGCATATGGTGCCGATGACCACCGATGACGATCCGAACAGCGCGCCGCTCGCGCAGAAGCAGACGCCAACGCAACCGCAGGCGCAATCGCAGGCGCAAACGCAAACGCGCGCGAAAGCGGACAAGAATTCGTGAGCCTTGCGCGCCGCGGCCTGACGGCGCGGCGCATGCTCCAACGTTGAGAGCTTCCCATGAACATATCCAAATTCTTCATCGATCGGCCGATCTTTGCCGGCGTGCTGTCGGTACTGATCCTGCTGGCGGGCATTATTTCGCTCTTCAAGCTGCCGATCTCGGAGTATCCGGAAGTCGTACCGCCTTCGGTGGTGGTGCACGCGCAGTATCCCGGTGCGAATCCGAAGGTGATCGCCGAAGCGGTCGCTTCGCCGCTCGAAGAGCAGATCAACGGCGTCGAGAACATGCTGTACATGCAGTCGCAAGCGAATAGCGACGGCAATCTCACGCTCACGGTGACCTTCAAGCTCGGCACCAATCCGGACCTCGCGACGCAACTCGTGCAGAACCGCGTCAACCAGGCGCTGCCGCGTCTGCCGGAAGACGTGCAGCGCCTCGGCGTCACGACGATCAAAAGCTCGCCCACGCTGACCATGGTGGTGCATTTGATCTCGCCGAACAATCGCTACGACATGACGTATCTGCGCAATTACGCGCTCCTGAACGTCAAGGACCGGCTAGCGCGGATTCAGGGCGTCGGCGAAGTGCAGTTGTGGGGTTCGGGCGACTACGCGATGCGCGTGTGGCTCGATCCGCAGAAAGTGTCGCAACGCGGCTTGACGGCGACCGAAGTGGTCAACGCGATCCGTGAGCAGAACATTCAGGTGGCAGCCGGTGTGATCGGCGCATCGCCTTCGGTGCCGGGCACGCAATTGCAGTTGTCGGTGAATGCGCGTGGCCGTCTGAGGACCGAGGGCGAATTCGGCGACATCATCGTCAAGACCACGCCGGACGGTGGCGTGACCTACCTGAAAGATATCGCGCGGATCGAACTCGCGGCCTCGGAATACGGCCTGCGTTCGCTGCTCGACAACAAGCCGGCGGTGGCACTCGCCATCAACCAGGCGCCGGGTGCGAACTCGCTGGCGATTTCCGATCAGGTGCGCTCCGCGATGAAGGAACTCGCGGAAGACATGCCGGCGGGTGTCGAATACAAGATCGTCTACGACCCGACGCAGTTCGTGCGTTCGAGTATCGAGGCGGTCGTGCATACGCTGCTCGAAGCGATTGCGCTGGTGGTGCTCGTCGTGATCGTGTTCCTGCAAACGTGGCGCGCGTCGATTATTCCGTTGATCGCGGTGCCGGTGTCGATTGTCGGGACGTTCTCGCTGCTGCTCGCGTTTGGCTTCTCGATCAACGCGTTGTCGTTGTTCGGCATGGTGCTCGCCATCGGGATCGTGGTGGACGATGCGATCGTGGTGGTGGAGAACGTCGAGCGGAACATCGAAAACGGGCTCAGTGCGCGCGACGCGACCTATAAGGCGATGCAGGAAGTGAGCGGGCCGATTATCGCTATCGCGTTGACACTCGTCGCCGTGTTCGTGCCGCTCGCGTTCATGACCGGTTTGACGGGGCAGTTCTACAAGCAGTTTGCAATGACCATCGCGATCTCGACGGTGATCTCGGCGTTCAACTCGCTGACCTTGTCGCCGGCGCTGTCCGCGATGCTGTTGCGCAGCCATGGCGCGAAAGAAGACTTCCTGACGCGTGTGATGAATCGCCTGCTGGGTGGGTTCTTCAAGCGCTTCAACAAGGTCTTTCATCGCGGTTCGACGGAATATGGCCGTGGCGTGACCGGCGTGCTGCGCCGTAAAGGCGCGATGCTGGCGGTGTACGCGATCCTGCTGGGCGCGACCGTGCTGATCTCGCGTGTAGTGCCGGGCGGCTTCGTGCCGGCGCAGGACAAGGAGTACCTGATTGCCTTCGCGCAGTTGCCGAACGGTGCGTCGCTGGATCGCACGGAGAAAGTGATTCGTGACATGAGCTCGATCGCGCTGAAGCAGCCGGGCGTGGAGAGCGCGGTGGCGTTCCCGGGTTTGTCGGTGAACGGTTTCACGAATAGCTCCAGCGCGGGCATCGTGTTCGTTACGCTCAAGCCCTTCAAGGATCGCGGCAACAAGAAGCTCTCGGCCGGTGCGATTGCCGGTGCGCTGAACCAGCAATACGGTGCGATCAAGGATTCGTTCGTCGCGGTGTTCCCGCCGCCACCCGTGCTCGGTCTCGGCACGCTCGGCGGCTTCAAGATGCAGTTGGAGGATCACGGCGCGCTCGGTTACGCGGAGTTGAATAAGGCCGCGGAGGCGTTCGTGAAGAAGGCCGCGCAAACGCCTGAACTCGGCCCGACTTTCTCGAGCTATCAGATCAACGTGCCGCAACTGAATGTGGATCTCGATCGTGTGAAGGCCAAGCAACTCGGCGTGCCGGTCACGGACGTGTTCAACACGATGCAGATCTATCTCGGCTCACTGTATGTGAACGACTTCAACCGCTTCGGCCGCGTGTATCAAGTGCGGGTGCAGGCGGACGCGCCGTTCCGTCAACGCGCCGACGACATCCTGCAACTGAAGACGCGCAACGCCGCGGGCGACATGGTGCCGCTGTCGTCGCTGGTGACGGTGACGCCGACCTTCGGTCCGGAAATGGTGGTGCGTTACAACGGCTATACGGCTGCCGACATCAACGGTGGGCCGGCGCCGGGCTTCTCGTCGGGACAGGCGCAAGCCGCGGCCGAACGCGTGGCGGCGGAAGTCTTGCCGCATGGTGTGAAGCTCGAGTGGACCGACCTGACGTATCAGCAGATTCTGGCCGGCAATGCAGGCTTGTGGGTGTTCCCGATCAGCGTGCTGCTGGTGTTCCTCGTGCTCGCCGCACTGTATGAAAGTCTGACGCTGCCGCTCGCGGTGATCCTGATTGTGCCGATGAGCGTGTTGTCCGCACTGACCGGCGTGTGGCTCACGGGTGGCGACAACAACATCTTCACGCAGATCGGTTTGATGGTGCTGGTGGGCTTGTCGGCGAAGAACGCGATTCTGATCGTCGAGTTCGCTCGCGAACTGGAGCATGACGGGCATACGCCGCTGTCGGCGGCGATCGAGGCGAGCCGCTTGCGTCTGCGGCCGATTCTGATGACGTCGATCGCATTCATCATGGGCGTGGTGCCGCTGGTGCTGTCGAGCGGAGCCGGTTCGGAGATGCGTCATGCAATGGGTATCGCGGTGTTCTTCGGCATGCTCGGCGTCACGCTGTTCGGTCTGATGCTGACCCCTGTGTTCTATGTGGTGCTGCGTACGCTGGCGGGTGGCACGATTCACGTCGCGCAGAAAGATTCGCCGCACTATGGCGCGCCGGTGACGGACGCTTGAGGAGAAAACAATAATGAAACGCTTTGAATCTTTGAGCGGGTGGGGCCGGGCGGCTGCCAGCGGTTTGCTGGTCGCGTTGCTCGCCGCCTGCTCCGTGGAGCCTACGTATAAGCGCCCTGAAGTGGATGCGCCGGCTGCGTTCAAGGAAACGCCCACGGCGTCGGCTACATCGGCTACATCGGCGCCGGACAGCGGCGCGTGGAAGCAGGCGCAGCCCGCCGACGACGCGCATCGCGGCGAATGGTGGACGATTTTCGGCGATGCGCAGCTCAACGCGCTGGAGGAGCAGGCGGCTGCGGCCAATCAGGACCTGAAGGCGGCCGCGGCGCGCGTGCAGCAAGCGCGTGCGGTGACGCAGGCAGCGAAGTCGGACTGGTTCCCGAAGCTGGACGCGGGCTTCGGCCCCACGCGCCAGCGTGCTTCGGCGGCGTCGCAATTTCAGCCGGATAGCGCGGGTGGCACCACCGGCACGATCTGGCGCGCGCAAACCACCGTGTCGTACGAAGCGGATCTGTTCGGGCGGGTTGGTTCGAACGTCAACGCGTCGCGGGCGGACGAGCAGCAAAGCGAAGCGTTGTTCCGTTCGGTGCAGTTGTCCTTGCAGGCGGACGTCGCGCAGAACTACTTCCAGTTGCGCGAGCTCGATACGGATCAGGACCTGTACCGTCGTACCGTCGCATTGCGCGAGGACACGCTGAAGCTGGTCGAGCGGCGTTTCAAGGAAGGCGATATCGGCGAACTGGATGTATCGCAGGCTCGCAACGAACTCGCGAGCGCGCGTGCCGACGCGGTGGGCGTGGCGCGTCAGCGCGCGGCGTCGGAACATAGCCTGGCGATTCTGCTTGGCAAACCGCCGGCGGATTTCTCGTTCGCGGAAGCGCCGCTCGCGCCGGTGACGGTGCGTGTGCCGCCGGGTCTGCCTTCGGCGTTGCTTGAACGCCGGCCGGATATTTCGGCGGCGGAGCGGGCGATGCAGGCGGCGAATGCGCGTGTCGGCCTCGCGAAGTCGGCCTTCTTCCCGAAGCTCGATATCACCGGCGCGGCTGGCTTCGAATCGGCGACACTCGGCGATCTGTTCAAGTGGTCGAGCCGTGCGTTCATTCTCGGACCGTTTGCCGGCACGGCGTTGACGCTGCCTTTGTTCGACGGTGGCCGCCGCAAGGCGAACCTCGCGCAAGCCCGTTCGAAATATGACGAGGACGTGGCGCAGTATCGTCAGCAGGTGCTGGTGGCGTTCCGTGAGGTGGAAGACAACCTCGCCGATTTGCGTTTGCTCGACGATCAGATGCGCGAGCAGAACGATGCGGTCCAGGCATCGCAACGGGCGGCGCATCTGTCGCGCACGCAGTACACGGAGGGCGCTGTCAGCTATCTGGATGTGATCGACGGCGAGCGGCAGGTGCTGACTTCGCAACTGCAGGCGAGCCATCTGTCCGGTACGCAAGCGGTGGCGACGGTTAATCTGATTCGCGCGTTGGGCGGTGGTTGGGGCGATCTGAAGGCGTCGGATACGGCGGTGGGGGCGGTTGCGCCGGGGTCGGGTCCGGTGGTTGCCGCGTCCGTGCAGCAGGTGGCGAAGCGGTAAGTTTTCGAACAAGGGGCAGCGGTAGATGCCGGGTCGCGCGCAAGCGTGGCCCGGCGTTTTTTGCCCAAATCATTTTTCCCGCTTTCCTTCCGAAAATCCCTTCGTAGACCGCCGTTTTGCCGCCCACTATGATGAGTCGCACCTCATCTGGAGAGAGGCGATGACCTGTCCGACCTTCCGCTGTCCACGCTGATTCAGTTGTGCGTCCTGTCGCTGCCACGCGCGGTTTAACCCGCGCGTTGCGGACTTCCGTTGCCCGATCTGTCCGGCAAGTCTGATTGTGCCTCGAAGGAAGTGCCTTCGTAGACGCTTCAGCGCATGCCGCTGGATCGGTTCGCCTCGAATCAAATCACGCCCGAAACTCACGAGTTCACCATGCGCATTTTTCTATCCTCCGTGCAGCGCCTTTTCCACACACCAACAGTTTCGCTCATCAGCGCGTTCGGTCTCGCGTTCGCGTTGCAGGCCGCGCCCGCATCGGCAGCCGACTCGCCCACGCTGAAAATCGGCACCGCGACCAGTCCGCAAATCGAAGCGCTCAAAATCGCCGCGCGCGAAGCAAAAGAGCAGGGCCTCGACGTGAAGATCATCGAGTTCACCGACTGGAACACGCCGAATGCGGCGCTCGCCAACAAGGACATCGACGTCAACTACTTCCAGCACATTCCGTTTCTCGAGAATGCGAAGAAGCAAGGCGGTTATAACTTCGTCGCGATCGCGCCGGGCACGATCATGAAGATCGGCCTGTATTCGAAGAAGATCAAACGCTTCGACGAACTGAAAGACGGCGCCACGGTGGCGATCGCCAACGATCCGGTCAACGGCGGCCGCGGCCTGTTATTGCTGCAACGCGCCGGTCTCATCAAGCTCAAGCCGGGCATCGACTATCGCGCGACGACACTCGACATCATCGACAACCCGAAGCATCTGAAGATCGTAAAGCTCGAGGCCTCGCAACTGGCGCGTTCGCTCGACGACGTCGATCTGGCACAGGGCTACCCGAGTTTCATCAAGCTCGCCGGCACCACCGATCCGAATAGCGCGCTGCTGTTCGACGGCCTGGAAAACAAGAACTACGCGATTCAATGGGTCGTACGTCCGGAAAGCGCGAACGATTCGCGTATCCGCAAGTTCATCGCAATCTATCAGCATTCACCGGCCGTGCGCGCCGCGCTCGATAAAGCCTTCGGCAATCTCTACGCCGTCGCCTGGTAGCCCGCGCGGTCAGCTGAAACCGGAAAGCCAAAGGAGTTGCACGATGGCGAAGAAAAAAATCCTGCTGAACGCGTTCAACATGAATGCGGTTGGCCATATCAATCACGGCTTGTGGACGCATCCGCGCGACCGTTCGGCGCATTACACCGACCTCGATTACTGGACGAGCCTTGCGCAAACGCTGGAGCGCGGCAAGTTCGACGGCATCTTTCTCGCGGACATCGTCGGCGTGTACGACGTTTATCAGGGCGGCCCGCAGACGTCCTTGCGCGAGTCGGTGCAGATTCCGATCAACGATCCGTCGCTGATCGTGCCCGCGATGGCGCACGTGACCGGACATATCGGCTTCGGCGTCACGTCGAATCTGACTTACGAGCCGCCGTATCTGTTCGCGCGGCGCATGTCGACGCTCGATCATCTGACCAAAGGCCGCGTGGGCTGGAACATCGTGACCGGTTATCTGGACAGCGCGGCGCGCGGCATGGGGCTCGCGCAGCAGATCAGCCACGACGACCGCTACGACCGCGCGGACGATTACATGGACGTGGTCTACAAGTTGTGGGAACAGAGCTGGGAGGACGACGCGGTGGTGCGTGACCGTGCGGCGCGCATCTTCTCGCATCCCGACAAGGTGCACCGCGTGAAGCACGACGGTCCCTACTATTCGATCGATGCCATTCATCTCAGCGAGCCCTCGCCGCAACGCACGCCCGTGTTGTACCAGGCGGGCTCGTCGAGCCGTGGCGTCGATTTCGCGGCGCGTCACGCGGAATGCGTGTTCGTCGGTGGCCAGAACAAGCAGCTGACGCGCTCGATCGTCGACGACATCCGCGCGCGCGCGGTGAGCTTCGGCCGTGCGCCGGAGGACATCAAGATCTTCGCGGGCATCACCGTAATAGTCGGCGAAACAGAACGGGCAGCGCAGGAAAAATTCGAGGAATACCGCCGTTATGCGAGCGCCGAAGGCGGCATCGCGCATTTCTCCAGCTCGACCGGCATCGACTTTTCGCAGTACGAGTTGGACGAACCGATCTCCTATGTGAAGACCGAGTCGATGCAATCGGCCGTCGAAGCGATTTCGAAGAAGAGTGTGAGCGGCGTGTGGACCAAACGCAAAGTACTCGAACAGATGACGCTTGGCGGCCGCGCAAAACCGGTGGTCGGCTCGCCGCAGCAGATCGCGGACGAACTGGTGTCCTGGATCGAGGAAGCGGGCGTCGACGGCTTCAATCTGACGCGCACGGTGATGCCGGAATCGTTCGAAGACTTTGTGAACCTGGTGGTGCCGGAATTGCAGAATCGCGGCGTCTACAAGGAGGATTACGATCCCGCGCCGACGCTGCGCGAGAAACTGTTCGGCGGTGGGCGTGCCCGTCTGCCCGACGCGCATGCCGGCGCACAGCATCGCCGCTGGGCGCGAGCCGCCGCGGCGGTCACCGTGGAAGCGTGAGAGAGGAGCGAAACCATGGCCAATCTTTTTGATGTGCCGCAATTCATTGAAGACGCGCCGTCTCTCGCCGTCAATCCCGGCTCGCATGAAACGGCGGCACAAGCCGCTGTGATATTTGACGACGTCGGCAAAGTGTTCTCCAATGCACGCGGCGTGTCGACCGCGGCGCTCGTCAACGTCACGCTGAAGGTGGCGCGGGGCGAGGTGTTCGGCATTATCGGCCGCAGCGGGGCAGGCAAGTCGACGCTATTGCGACTTGTCAACGGTCTGGAAAGACCGAGTTCAGGCGCGGTGCGCGTGAATGGCGTGAGTGTCGGTGAACTCGACGAGCGCGGACTCGTGACTTTGCGCCGACGCATTGGCATGGTGTTTCAGCACTTCAATCTGCTTTCCGCGAAGACGGTCCGCGAGAACATTGCGTTGCCGCTGAAAATTGCCGGTGTGCCGAAAGCCGCTATCGATAGGAAAGTCGATGCGCTGCTGGAGTTGGTGGGATTGTCCGCCAAACGCGACGCTTATCCGGCGAGCTTGTCCGGTGGCCAGAAACAGCGCGTCGGCATTGCGCGCGCGTTGGTCACCGATCCGGACATTCTGCTTTGCGACGAGGCCACCTCCGCACTTGATCCGGAAACGACGCAAGCCATTCTCGCGCTGCTGCGCGATATCAACCAGCGCCTGAACCTGACCATCGTCCTGATCACGCATGAAATGCAGGTGATCCGCGAGGTCTGCGATACGGTTGCGGTGATCGAGCGCGGCGAGGTGGTGGAGACCGGCCCCGTGTGGCATGTGTTCGGCGATCCGCAACATGACGCGACGCGCGCGTTGTTGCGCACCTTGGTGCATGACTTGCCAGTGGACCTCGCGCAACGGGTCAAGCCGCTGCGCGACATCGCGCATGCGGATGCACAGATTCTGCTGGACGTGCGTTTTACCGGCGTCGATGCACGTGAGCCCGATCTCGGCGGCCTTGCGTCGGCGTTGAGTATCGATGGCGGGCACGTGAGTTTCGTGCACGGCGGCATCGACCGGATCCAGGGCCATGCGCAAGGGCGTCTGGTGGTGTCGGCGCAAGTGCGTGCGAACGCGGGCAACGCCGTGGAAAAACAGATCGCGACACTCCTCGAAGGCGCGCGTCGCTATGCCAACCATGTCGAGGTATTGGGCTATGTCTGAGTTGTGGCTTTCCGAACTCGCCGATGCAATTCGCGACACCATCGTCATGGTCGGCGTATCCGCATTCTTCGCGGCGCTAGTCGGCATTCCGTTAGCGCTGGTGCTGGTCACGACGACACGCGGGGGCATCTTCGAGAAGCGGGCGGTGAACAGCACGCTCGGTGCGCTCGTCAACGCGTTCCGCTCCACGCCCTTCATCATTCTGCTGGTCGCGTTGCTGCCGCTCACGCGTTTGCTGATCGGCACGACGATCGGCGTATGGGCCGCGATCGTGCCGCTCAGCATCGCGGCGATTCCGTTTTTTGCGCGCGTGGCCGAAGTGAGCTTGCGTGAAGTGGACCGCGGTTTGATCGAAGCCGCGCAGGCCATGGGCGCGCAACGCCGGCATATCATCTGGCATGTGCTCCTGCCCGAGGCGCTGCCGGGCATTCTCGGCGGCTTCACGATTACCGTGGTGGCGATGATCGGTTCCTCGGCGATGGCGGGCGCGGTCGGTGCGGGCGGCCTTGGCGATCTGGCCATCCGCTACGGCTATCAGCGTTTCGATACGACCGTGATGGTGACGGTGATCGTGCTGCTGATCGCGATCGTCACGGCGGTGCAGTTCGTCGGCGACCGGTTCGTGCGGCGGCTCGCGCAACGAGCGTGAACCCGCGTCATCGCGTTTATCGCTTAACGTGCAGCAGCTATTCGCATGAAGAATAGCGGCGCCTGTTTGCGGCTCTCGCATCACCGCCTATCATGCTAGCTACGGCATTCCACGCCGAAAGCGTTGCGCTTGCGGCCGCTCGCCGAATCACTCTTTACGTGGAAATTGCATGAACGATCCTCGTCATGCCGATGCGTTGCAAACGCCTCAGGCATTCGCCGCGCCCGGGGTGCGCGATCTCGCGGGTTTGCTCGACGCGTTGCGCGCGACCGCCGCACAGCGCGATCTGGATGGCGGCCACGCCGCGCAGGAGAAACAATGGATCGCCGACGTGGGACTGCTCACGCTCGCGGTGCCGCGCGAATTCGGCGGGCTCGGCGCGCGTTGGCCCGACATCTACGAGACGATCCGCAAGATCGCGCAGGTGGACAGCGCGCTCGCGCATCTGTTGGGCTTCACCTGCTTGCAGGTAGTCAGCGTCAATGTATGGGGCAATCCGGAACAACGTGCCCGCTATCTGCGCGGCACAGTCGAAGGACGATGGTGGTGGGGCAACGCCGTCAATCCGCTCGACACGCGACTCGTTGCAAGCGCAACCGGCGACGGCGGCTATCTGCTCGATGGCCAGAAGGGCTTTTGCTCCGGCACGCGCGGCTCGCAGATGATGACGGTATCCGGGCACGATCCGCTCAGCGGCCAACCGGTGTTCGGCGTGGTGCCGACCACGCGCGAAGGTATCACCGTTCACGAGGACTGGAACCCGATTGGCCAGCGGCAGACCGACAGCGGCAGCGTGTCCTTCGTGCGCGTCAGGGTCGAACCGCACGAAGTGATGGTGCGGCCCGACACGCCGCACGCGAGTTTGCGCACGCTGATTTCGCAGCAGGTGCTGACCAATCTGTTCGTGGGCATCGCACAAGGCGCGCTCGACGAAGCGCGCGCCTACGTCACGCGGCACGGCAAGGCGTGGATCTATTCCGGCGTCGACAAGGCCACCGACGATCCTTACCTGATCCAGCGTTTCGGCGAGATGCGCCTGCAGGCGGTGAGCGCCGAAGCGCTGGCCACCCGTGCGGCGTGGCTGCTTGAGGACGCGTGGCAGCAGGGTCCGGCGCTTTCCGCGGAAACGCGCGCGCAGGTTGCGCTCGCCACGTCGGAGGCGAAGATCGTCGCGCACCGCGCCGCGCTCGACGTCAGCGAAAAACTGTTCGACGCCTGTGGCGCCCGTGCGACACACGCACCGCTCGCGCTCGATCGTTTCTGGCGTAACGCCCGCGTGCATACGCTGCATGATCCGCTCGACTATCGCGTGCGCGACGTCGGGCGATACGCGCTCACCGGCGCACTGCCCGAGGTTTCTTTGTACACTTGAGGCGGTTTGCGGCGGCCCGCACGGTGCGCCGCGTTTTATCCCCTTCAAGAGATTCCCGGATTGCAGTTCAAATTACCGACCACGGCAACGGCGCCGTTTTGCCCATCCGAGGTGCAAGGCTCGGTGGCCGTCTCGCAAGGCGCCCCTTTCTGGAAAAAGATCCTGCAATTCGCGGGGCCCGGCCTGCTGATCTCGATCGGCTATATGGACCCGGGCAACTGGGCCACCGACATCGAAGCCGGCTCGCGCTATGGCTACAGCCTGTTGTTCGTTGTCATGCTGTCGAGTCTCGCGGCGATGGCGCTGCAATGCCTGAGCATGCGCCTCGGCATCGCGACCGGGCGCGATCTCGCGGAGTTGTCGAGAGATCGTTATTCTCCGGCTGTGGCGCGCTTTCAGTGGCTGCTCGCGGAACTGTCGATCGTAGCCTGCGATCTGGCCGAAGTGCTGGGCGGCGCGCTCGCCTTTCATCTGCTATTCAAATGCTCGCTGACCACCGGCGTGCTGCTGACCGCATTCGACACGTTGATCGTGCTCGGCCTGAAAGGCAAGAATTTCCGCGATCTCGAAGCGATCATGCTCGGGCTGATCGCAACCATCGGCGTGGGATACATCATCGAGCTCGCGCTGGTGCAGCCGCATTGGCCGTCGGTCGCGCAGGGACTGATCCCGTCGTGGCAGGCATTGAGCTCGCGCGAACCCATGTATCTGGCGATCGGCATTCTCGGCGCGACGGTGATGCCGCATAACCTCTATCTGCATTCGTCGATCGTGCAGACGCGGGCGGTAAAGCGTGACTCCGCCAGCATCAGATCGGCGATCGGCATGTCGCGCCTCGATACGATCGTGTCGCTGGTGCTCGCGCTGCTGATCAACATGGCGATCCTGATTCTCGCCGCCGCAGCGTTCCATGCCACCGGCCACAATCAGGTCACCGAAATCGAAGACGCCTACAAGCTGCTTGCGCCCGTCGTCGGCACCGGTTTCGCGGCGGTGTTGTTCGCCGTGACCTTGCTCGCCTCGGGACAAAGCTCGACCTTCACCGGCACGGTGGCGGGGCAGGTCATCATGGAGGGCTTTCTGAAGCTGAAAATTCCGTGCTGGCAGCGGCGCTTCATTACGCGGGCACTCGCCTTGATCCCCGCGCTGATCGGCGTGCAGATGATGGGTAACGGCGCGGTCGGCAAACTGCTGGTCGCCAGCCAGGTCGTGTTGAGCCTGCAATTGCCGTTTGCCCTTTATCCGTTGATCCGCATGACCAGTGATCGTTCGTTGATGGGCGAATTCGCCAACACGCTGCTGACGCGGTTCGTCGCGTGGACGCTTTTCGTGGTGATCAGCGCGGCGAATCTGTGGCTGGTGGTGCAGACGGTGGGATTGGCTGGCTGAAGCGGCCCTTTGCCGCGTGCTGTGTGTCGACGCCGACCGCCGGCGCGAATGGGACGAAAAAAAAGTCCGCGCGGAGGCGGACTTTCTAATCAAGACTTCGGTTCGATTCGGGCTGGACCTGCCCTCATCGATGCGATCACGCTGCTTGCGCGATCTGCGCTGCTTCGAGCGCTTCCTGGCGGGCCGCCGCGGCTTTCTTCGTCTTGCCGGCACGCGACGGCGGCTGGCACGCGCCGCACACCACGTTATGCTGCAGGTCGTGTTTGTGTGCCACGAACTTGCCGGTGCAACGGCAGCATTTGGTCAATTGCAGAATGTCGGCGTCGAAGAAACGGACCAGCGTCCACGCACGCGTCAAATCCAGCACCGGTTCGGTTTCGCTGTGCTGGCAGTGTTCCAGATACAGCCGATATCCTTTGGTCAGCGCATCCAGATGCGAGCAACGCGCTTCGTTCTTCAGGAACAGGTATGTGTTGTAAAACAACGACGCGTGGATGTTCGCCAGCCACGTCATATACCAGTCCGCCGAGAACGGCAGCATGCCCTTCGGCGGCGATACGCCCTTGACCTCACGATACAGGCGGATCATGCGGTCGCGCGAGAGCGTCAATTCACTCTCGAGCACCTGCATGCGCGCGCCCAGCTCGATCAGCGCAATGGCGCGGAATACTTCCTGTGCGTCTTCCGTCAGGCTACGCTTGAGCATCGCAGTCACCTCGATTAAGCGAACTGTTCAGCCGGCTGGCCTGCAAGCAGGATCGCCGCATGAGTCGGTGCAACTGCGGTGTGCTTCGTCGTTTGCGTCAACGCCGACAACATCGAGTGGTCGTTGAAGCGGAAGAAGCACAAAAGCTGATCGGAAGCGGCCAGCTTGACGATCTGCGCGAGCGACAGCCCAGCAAGCAAATCAGCCAGTTCCGACGACAGTCCCAGCCGGAACATGCCGACCGGTTTGTCCTCACGCAACATACGTTGCGCGAGCATGATGTAAGACAAGTTAATCTCGCGGATTGAATCCAGCGTCTCGCTGCTACGGTCCATTTTCTGTGTTTTCCGAAGCCCCGAATTACTATGTCGGCATTTTTTGCCGTTATGTCTTTTGTGCCTCGCCGGAAACGTTGTCCTCCGGCTACGTGTCACCACCTGATACAGACAGCGACCTTTTGATACATCGCGTTACATTTCGTAACAGCTTGGGTCGAATTGTATGAAGGGCAAAACAAGAAATCAATCCCTTCTCAAAAAAATATCTCAAAAAGATACATCAATTTTCGGTAACTCTTTCACGGTCCTGTAATAGACGATGCTTAGCAGATTTTCCGCTATCGGGGATTTTTGTCTGATCCATGGAAACCCTTGTATCGCGGGACTTCCGCTTGTTTGGCCGGGAAAATGTCGCGGGCTGTCCGCTGATCGGTAATTCCCGTCCGACTCGGAAAGGAAACAGAAAGCGAGCGCAATATAGAGTAATAAATACCGGCTTTGGGCGCCGCTATGGGGACAAACCAGATGTGTAACAGATTGGTACGGCCCCGGTTACAAACGAGGCCGTATTTGTAACTTCCTGCGTGACGTCTAGCAGCCGGTGGAGCGAACGCGTTCGACCTCGAGACCGAACGCCGGCCGCAGTCGCGTGCCCAGCACGTTCCCGGCGAAGGCAGCGACCAGCCAAAGCCAGCCGTGCAAGCTGCCTGACACGATCCCGCTGAAGTAGGCACCGATGTTACAACCGTAGGCCAGGCGGGCTCCGTAGCCCAGCATCAGGCCGCCGACCACCGCCGCGATCAGCGAGCGAGCCGGCACTTTCCACACTGGCGCGTAACGTCCGGCCAGCGCCGCGGCCGCCATCGCACCGAGCACGATGCCGATATCCATCACCGAAGTCACGTCATGTGTAACGGGGGCGGCGAGGGATCCCGCGTTGGCATGGGCGGCCCAATAGGGCCAATCGGCCACATCGATTCCGAGCGCGGCAAAGAGTTTGGCGCCCCAAAGCGCGAACGCCGACGTCACGCCCCACGGGCGCCCGGAGAGCGCCAGTGTCGCGAAGTTGAGCAGAACCAGCGCAATCGCGCCGACGAACAGCGGCCACGGGCCGTGCAGCCATGGCGACGTATGCGGCTGGCGCGGCGGCTCATTGACCAGTTGACCATGGCGGCGCCGTTCGACCAGAACGGTCAGTGCCGCGATGGCCGCGAAAACGATCAGGTTCAGCACGATGGCCCAGCCGGCGCCGAGCGTGGTCAACATCGACAGCGGTTTGAGCGACGGCAATGCGGTCCAGAACGGCATGTGCGCGGTCGCAACGACCGAACCCACCACGAACGCCGCCAACGTGACGATCATGCGGGTGCTGCCGCCACCCACGGTGTACAGCGTGCCGGACGCGCAGCCGCCGCCCAGTTGCATGCCGATGCCGAACATGAAGGCCCCGACCAGCACGGACGTGCCCGCCGGCGCGACCAGCCCGACTACCGGGCGGCCGAACAGCGTGCCGGCCTGGAGCGCCGGGAAAAACAGCAACACGCCGAGCGCGAGCATCAGCATCTGGGCGCGCAGGCCGGCGCCGCGGCCGTCGGCGATAAAAACCCGCCACGCCGAAGTGAAGCCGAATGCCGCGTGATAAAGCGACATGCCGAGCAGGGCGCCGACAAGATAGAGCGCCGCCTGGCGGCCACTGACGGTCTGCGCCAGATAAACGGCGCCGAGCGCGATCAGAACGAGCGCGGCGCCGAGCGGTTTCGGATTGATATCGAAACGGCGTGGCGCGCGCGGAAGCGAAGCGGAGAGGTCGGACATGAGTGAGTTGACTGACAAGCGACGGGTCGAAGGCCGCCCGAGGGCGAATGGAGGGCCGTTTTCGGGGCGGGCGTAGCGGAAAGGCAGTGGAAAAGAGGTGGAGGAAAAAGATAGCACGGATCGGCTGCTAAGGCAGGGCGGTCGAATAGGGCGGCAGGGACGGGGTCTTTGGTGTCCGTTGTTATCGGCGTGTGGGCTGCGTGACGTTGAGCAGCCGGCAGCGGGCCTGTCAGACAACCGGCCGCCGTGGCGCCACTATCTATTTCTATTGGATAAACAGGGCCATCAGATCCGCATCATGAAACACACCGCCGACATTCAACGCGCCGACCTCGCAGCCGTATTTTCGAAAGCCGAACGACTCATGCAGTCTTCTCGCGGTTTCGTTACGGCTGCCGACCAGCAACTGGATTTGCCGCAGACCGGACACGCGCGAGGCCCGCGCCAGCAATTCGTCGAGCAACGCGCGCCCGATGCCACGGCCCGCGGCTTCCGGCGCGACATACATGCCGATCACTGCAGCTTTGTGCCGCTGCTTGTCGCCTGGGTTGCGGATCAGTCCAACCACGCCGATCAACGGCGCTCCGGCCGATGCGTACGCGCCGAGCAAAAAATCGCCTTCAGCCGCATGCAAGCCCTTCAGCATTGCATCGTGTTGTGACACGCCTTTGGCGAGCGCTTCCTCGTAACTCTGGCCGAACGAATCCGGATGCGCCCTCAGTCCACGCAGGCGAAGCTTGAAGTAGTCGTCACGATCGTCGGGACCGAGCTGGCGGACGAGTACGGCGTTGTCGTTCAAGTGCATCTCTCCGCGTAAATCCAACGAATGAAACGACAAGTGCTCGATGCACGAGTGTGCCGCGCCTTCTACAGTCAGGCCACGGTTAGCGTGCCGCCTCCGCGCGTTGGTTCTCGCTGAATTCGCGCAACGCCGCCGCGGTTTGCTGATCGGCGGGAAAGAACGCTTCGATGGCGAGCTCTGAGAGCGTCACGTCGACCGGTGTGCCAAATACCGTGGTCGTGCTGAAAAACGACAGCACGCCGATCGGCGTGCGCAGCCGCAACGGCACTGCGATCTGATTGACGGCGCCGTTCTCGTGTTCGGCCGCCTCGGCGCCCGGCGGTGCCGGATACGCGGCCAGTTCCTCGCGCAGCGCGCTCAGCGTGTCGTCGCCGCTTACGTCGATTTGCCGCTGCAGGCGAGCGAGTATGTGCTCGCGCCAGGCATGCCAATTGACTATCGACGCCGCGATACCTTCCGGATGCAAGCTCAGGCGCAGCGCATTGACCGGCGGCTTCAGCAGTTCCGGACTGGCGCCGGTCAGGAGAGGCGCGAGCGCGTTGTTCGCGGCAATGATGGTCCAGTGCCGGTCGATGGCGAGTGCCGGGTACGGCTCGTGTCCCTTCAGCACCAACTCGACGGCCTCGCGCGCGGCGGCCAACTGCGGATCCGATAGCGGGCGCTCACGGAACAGCGGCGCATAACCTGCTGCGACCAGCAGTGCATTGCGTGCGCGCAGCGGCACGTCGAGCCGTTCGGCAAGATGCATGACCATTTCCCGGCTCGGTACCGCGCGACCTGATTCGACGAAGCTCAAATGCCGGGTCGAAATATCGGCTTCAGCGGCAAGCAGCAACTGGCTCATTCTTCGCCGCTGGCGCCATTCGCGCAGCAGATCGCCGACTGTGCGGCTGGCCGCCGGCACATGCGACGGGACGGTTTGCGCAAGAGAGAGTGTGTTCATGCCACCGATGATAGCCAAACCGCGCGAGCGATCCATTACCTGAGAGGTAATGGAATACCCCGGAATACCCCGGAATACCCCCGGCCACGCCTACGAATCCCCGGAAACACGCCCGACAGCGCAGCCAATCCAACGTACCGGCCTGCGTAGCCGGCAGACCAGGAAACGCGACTCACGCCGCCGCCACGCCTTCCGGCACCGCGTTGAGTTTGACGCCGAGCGCGCGCAGCAGCTTGAACACTGTGTCCATGCGCGGTTTGGAACCGGGCGCGAGGGTCTTGTAGAGGCTTTCGCGCCCGAGTCCGGCGTCTGCCGCAACCTTGGCGATACCGCGCGCTTTGGCGATGTCGGCGATTGCAGCGAGCAGGACGTCGGCGTCGCCTTCTTCGAGCGCGGCGTTGAGATACTCAGCGATCACTTCCTCGCTGTCGAGGTAGTGTGACGCGTCGAACCGTGCGGTTTTGATCTTGCTCATGACAGTTCCTCTTTGATTGCTTCCCACATTGTTTTGGCATGCTTGATATCGGCCGGCTGGGTGGACTTGTCGCCACCGCAGAGCAGCAGATACACCATACGCCCTTCACGCGCGAAGTAGACCCGATAGCCCGGGCCGCAGTCGATGCGCATTTCGGATACACCGTCTTCCAGCAATTTCACGTCGCCGAAATGCCCGCGTTCCGCACGCCGGATCCGCACGAGTATCTTTGCCCTCGCCCGTAAGTCCGCGAGCCGTGCAAGCCATGCGTCGAATTCCTCGGTGCGGTTGACCTCGTACACAGGTGGTGAACCGATCTGCTGAGAATTGTATCCTTGTGGATACGGTCTTGCAAGTGTGAAAACCATATTGAAAAGCGCCCCCGTGTCCGTGTCGGTTGAGTACGTCATATGCCGCGCGCCGGCGCCGCGCGGCCGCCATTTGGCACACGAGGTTAGCGCTTGCCGCCACGGCTGACGACTCGGCCGGATGGCCAATCCGGCGAACAACGAAGCGCGCGAATGCTTACCTCTCACGTAATCGACACACCGCGCCCAAGCCGTCAATCTTCACTGCGAGCCCGCCGTACAGAACGTGTCTGTCGAGCGTAGTGCTCAGTCATGCCAATGAAGGAGTCTTGAGATGAACGCGCATACCGATCTGATCGACCGTTATTTCGACGCATGGAATGAAACCGATGGCACGCGCCGTCGCGAGTTGATCGCCGCGACATGGAGCGTCGACGCCGACTATCGCGACCCGCTGCTGGCAGGCGCGGGCCGCGACGGCATCGACGCGATGATCCGCGCGGTGCACGAGCGCTTCCCGCATCACACGTTTCGTCGTACGGGCCAGGTCGACGGCTTTGCCGACCGGCTGCGCTTCTCGTGGGAACTGACCACGCCCGCGGGCGACGCGATCGTTAAGGGATCCGACTTCGGCGTGGTCGATCCACATGGACGCTTGCAGGCCGTTACCGGCTTCCTCGACCAGGTGCCGGACGGCGCCTGAGCACCGCCTCTTTGACGGAGACAATCATGCACGAGCCCGCTGTCGCCACGGCGCCCCAAACGGCTATCGCATTTGCGCGCCTGTCGGGCGCCGTCGACGCGCTGTCGAGCGCCATCGCCGGCTTCGCGCTGCTCGCCGGCGCGCGCGCCTTCATGTTCATCGCGCTGCTGGGCTGGCGCGAGCCGGTGTTGGGCGGCGCGGGTTTCGTGCTGCTGGCGTTGGTCGGCTGGCTGCGCTGGCAGTGCGGCGGCGCCGCGATTTTGCCAGCGATGTGCAACGTCCGGCCGACGACCGGCTGCGGCAACGCAGCGTGCAGCCGCCGCGAACTTCCCCCGACAGATGCACGCGACGTTGCTTGCTACAATCGTCCGCTGGAATGCGATGCGAAGCGCACACACGCTTTCGTCGAGCCGGGCACCTGCCGCTTCAGCCCGACTCGAACGCGGGCGTGAACGGAACGCTTCGCGCCACCCGATAACCAACGTCCAAACCCCGGCGGTCAGCCGCCAACCGGACCATAAGGAGACACCGTGCTGAAGAATCTGGACCCTCTGCTGAACGCCGACATATTGCATGCGCTACGCGCGATGGGCCATGGCGACGAACTCGTCATTTGCGACGCCAATTTTCCCGGCGACTCGGTGGCGCGCGAGAGCGTGCTGGGCAAAGTGCTGCGGCTCGACGGCGTGAGCGCGCCGCGGGCGATTCGCGCGGTGCTGTCGGTGATGCCGCTGGACACGTTCATCGAGCATCCCGCGTCGCGCATGGAAGTGGTGGGCGAGCCGCACACGATTCCGGCCGTGCAACGCGAGGCACAAGTCGAGGTCAACGCCGCGGAAGGGCGCGACGTGCCGTTTGCGTCAATCGAGCGGTTTGCGTTTTATGAACGCGCGCGCAAAGCGTATTGCGTGATCGCGACCGGCGAAGCGCGCGGCTATGGTTGCTTCGTCTTCACGAAGGGCGTTCTGCTCGCGCCGGACGCGCCTCAGTCGTAACTTCCTCAGTTCCATTGCGGTGCGAAGCCATGAGAGCGCATCGTGGCGGCCGCCGCACGCGAAGCTCGCGCACGTGCTAACTTTTCGTCTGGCCGTTGTCGGCGGACCGGCCTGATCCGCCACGGCGCATCGCCTCACTTCACGGTGACGAAAACCATGAGCTTCTCGATAGACAGTCTCGATCATCTCGTTCTGAACGTCGCGGAGGTGGAAGTCAGCGCGGCGTGGTATGCGCGCATGCTCGGCATGCGGCGCACCGAGTTCCAGTCGCGCACCGGCATGCGGGTAGCGATGACCTACGGCAATCAGAAGATCAATCTGCGTCCTGCGACGGCCGACACCGTCGCGTGGTTCACTGGCCGCGAGCCGATACCCGGCAGCGCCGATCTGTGTTTTGTCACGACCACGAGCCCGGCCGATGTCAAGGCGCATTGGCTCGCTCAAGGCGTCGAAATCGAGGCCGGACCGGTGGAGCGCGACGGCGCGCGCGGCAGGATGACCTCGGTGTATTGCCGCGATCCGGACGGCAATCTGATCGAAGTCGCGACGTATCCTCAAGCATGACCACAGCGGCGATCCGTCCGCGGCATGCAAGGCGCGGCCGATAACGAGCGGCCCGCCCGGACACCTTTTCCTTCCCGATATGCGGTGCGTCTCGCGCCGCTGACCCTGGCCCGAGCTTGGAAAAGGCGGGCAATGCACATATTCTCAGGTGCAAAGCGGGGAACTGCGGCCGCGTAGCCGGGTCTGCTGCTTATTCATTTACAGGAGCCCCTCATGTCGCGTCCCGTCGATTCCAGCGTTATCCTCATCGCACGTATCGCGCTTGCCGTGCTGTTCCTGTGGGGCGGTGTGATGAAACTGCTGGGCTATGCGGGCTTTGTCGGCTACCTGCATGCGAAGGGCGTGCCGTTCGTACAGATCGCCGCGCCGGTTGCAACGGCAGTCGAGGCGCTCGGCGGTCTGTTGCTGATCGTCGGCTTCAAGGTGCGTCCGCTCGCGCTCATCCTGGCGGTGTACACGGTGGCGGCGGCGGTGCTGGGCCACGATTTCTGGAATGTCACCGACGCCGCCTTGCAACGCGACACGGTGATCCATTTCTGGAAGAACATCGGCATTGCCGGTGGTTTCCTGCTGCTGTTCGTGACCGGCGCGGGCCGCATCAGTATCGACGGTGCACGAGCGCCGCGCGGCGGACTCGGTCTTTGATGCGGCGGTTGAGGTAGTCTGTGTGAGTCGCTTTCGATTCTGGCTGTAACCAAGGGAGCAAATAATGATTCAAAGTTTTGAGCAAACCATTGGCGGCAAGGTCACGCAGTTGTGTGCGAGTCTTGGTGAAGGGCCTACGCCGCATCGAGTGATTATCAGTCTGGCCGATTCGGCGAAGACGCTGGTGGTTCTGGATGCGTCCGGGCTCATCAGCACGATCAAGGCCGAGATCGAGGAACCGGAAAAGCTAATCGCCGACGCCATCACGAAGGCGCAAAACGAAGGGCTGATCGAGCGCGCCATCGACACCGGCACGATCCAGGAAGCGTCGCTATAAGCTTTAACGGTTTGGCGTCGTAGCCTGCTACCGGTGGACTACACAGGTAAAACCCCCGCCATGCGCAAGCATCGCGGGGGCGATTTTTTGCGCGAACGATACAGGGCGGGTCCACGCTCAGCGCGATTCGCCGACCCGTTCGCGGCCCGCATGACGATGAGCCGAATCAGATGACTGCGGCTGTGGATGCACGAGGCAGCTCAGCACGCCGCCGATCACGAGCAAACCGACGGATACGGCGGTCGACGCCCGCATGCCCGGGACGATCTGCGCGGCGGCCGCGCCGCTCGCCAGTGCACCGAAGGCCGCCACGCCAACCGCGCCCCCTGCCTGCCGCGCCGTATTCAAGACGGCGGAAGCCGTGCCGGCGCGTACCGCGTTCGTCGAGGCCAGCACGGCGGTGGTCATCGCGGGGACCGCCAGGCCCATGCCAGACGGAATCAGAAGGAACGGCAGCAGCAGGCCGATGAGCGGCGTGCTGGCGTCGACGAAATGCAGCAGGCCGTAGCCGAGCCCGGCCGTGATCGCGCCCGCGATCATCGGCAAGCGTACGCCGAAGCGGCCGACCACCCAGCCGCTCGCCACATTCGACAGCAGAAAGCCGCCCGTCAACGGCAGGAAGGCGAGACCCGCCTGCAACGGCGTATAGCCACGCACACGCTGCAAATACAGGCTCAGCACGAACACCATGCCGTAATAGGTCAGATTCACGCAGATGCCGAACAGCACCGCGACGCTGAAGGAGCGCTTGCTGAAGAGTGAGAGCGGCAGCATTGGCGCCGCGACGCGCGACTCCACCACGATAAAGGCGCCCGCTGCGATCAGCGCAAGCACGAAGCCGCCGGCCACGAGCGGGTGACCGAGCCCCAGCGGCCGCCATTCGATCACGGCGGCGACGAACGCGGTCAGCGCGACGACGGCAAGACACTGGCCGCTCAGATCGATGCGACATGGATTCGTGTCACGCTCGGTGGCTGACGCCGATTGCCGACCTTGACGCGGCGTCGTGGCCTCGGGCTGCGGCACCCATAGCAAGGTCGCCAGAAAGCCGGCGGCGCAGATCGGCAGATTGACGAGAAAGATGCTGCGCCAGCCGAACGCCGCGATCAGCAGGCCGCCGGCCACCGGCCCCGCCGCGATCGCAATCGCGCCCGCCGCGGTCCACAGCCCGACTGCGCGCGCCCGCAGCTTGGGATCGTGTCCGTACGACTGATTGAGCAGCGCCAGCGAGTTCGGCAGCATGGCGGCGGCGCCGACGCCTTGCAGCGCGCGCGCCGCAACCAGCATGGTGGCGTCGAGGGCGAGGCCGCAGGCGAGCGACGCCAGCGCGAACAGCACGATGCCGGCCGCATACAGGCGCCGCGCGCCGAAGCGGTCGCCGAGCGCGCCGGCGGACAGCATCAGTACGGCGAAGGCGAGCGTGTAAGCATCGACGACCCATTGCAGGCCCGTGACATTCGCATGCAGATCCGCGCCGATTCTCGGCAACGCGATATTGACGATGGTCACGTCGAGTTGCGTGACGACGAAGCCGACACTGACCGTCGCGAGAACACGGCCGAGTGCGGACGAGCGGGGGAAATTCGAGGAGTTCATGCGACACATCGTAGATCCGATGCAGCGCACCATGTTTCGGAGCGGCGTGAAGTGTGGATGTCGCCGCACGTGCGGCGTGCGTCGAAGCCGACGCGAACAAAAACGGCGCGCCGTATGGCGCGCCGTCGTTGCGAGGCGGAAGCCGCCGATCAGAGCTTGTGCGGCGCGTCCTTGATGAACAACGTGGTCAATGCCCCGAGAATGCAGATCGCGCCGACGTACATCGGCGCGGCCATCGGGTTGGACTTCATCATGAGCGACACGGCGACCGGCGTGAGGCCGCCGAACACGGCGTACGCCACGTTGTACGAGAACGAAATACCCGAGAAGCGCACCACCGGCGGGAACGCCTTGACCATCACGAATGGAATCGCGCCGATCACGCCGACGAACAGGCCCGCCACCGCGTACAGCGGCACCAGCGTGGAGGTGTCGACGGCGAGCTGCTGGAACATCACGTAGTACGTCGCCGCCAGCGCGAGGCCGCCGATGAAAATCGTGCGGCCCGCGCCAATGCGGCCGGCAATCGAGCCCGCCATCACGCAGCCGATCGTCAGGCACAGCGTCGCCACGCAGTTCGCCAGCAATGCGGTGGCCGGCGCGATGTGGAACTGCTTTTGCAGCAGCGTCGGCGTCATCAGGATGACCACGACGATCGCGGCCGAGAGCATCCACGTGAGCAGCATCGAGACGATCACGGCGCGGCCGTGGTCGCGCAGCACGGCCTTGAGCGGCACTTCGGCGGCAATCGCCTTGCGCTGCTTGAGTTCGGCGAACACCGGCGTCTCATGCAGCCAGCGGCGCAGGTAGACCGAGAACATGCCGAACACGCCGCCCACCAGGAACGGAATGCGCCACGCGTACGCGGAGATTTCCGCCGGCGCGAAGTTGCGGTTCACCGCCGAGGCGATCAGCGAGCCGAGCAGGATGCCCGCCGTGAGGCCGGCTGTCAGCGTGCCGCACGCATAGCCGATGTGCCGCTGCGGCACGTGCTCCGAGACGAACACCCATGCGCCCGGCACCTCGCCGCCGACCGCCGCGCCTTGCATCACGCGGAACAGGAGCAGCAGGACCGGCGCCAGTACGCCGATGCTCGTGTAGGTCGGCAGCAGGCCCATCATCAGCGTGGGCACGGACATCAGCAGCACGCTCAGCGTAAACATCCGCTTGCGGCCGAACAGGTCGCCGAAATGCGCCATGATGATGCCGCCGAGCGGCCGCGCCAGATAACCCGCAGCGAAGATGCCAAAGGTCTGCACCTGACGCAGCCAGTCCGGCATGGCTGCCGGGAAGAATAGCTGGCCTATCGCCGGCGCAAAGAACACGAAAATGATGAAGTCGTAGAACTCCAGCGCCCCGCCGAGGGCGGCGAGTCCGAGCGTCTTGTAATCGCTGCGCCCAAGAGGGCGTGGGGTGACAGCCTGCGCTCCACCCAGATTTGTCGCTTGCATTGCTTGTGTCTTGTTTTGAATTGGGAGCCACACGTAGCGCGTGGAACTACGGCGGTCGTCGGGCGAGAAGTGTGGCAAGCGCTGGGTAGAGCACGGGACACCGCGCACCGGCCCGGGTAGGGCAAGCGCGATGACGACTGGGGCCAGGCGAGGATTTTACAGGATGGAAGCCAAACACTTCGGGAAGTGCTTAATTGGATTGGAAAAAGTTCCCCGAATGTGTTTCTTCAGTAGCAATGCAGACGGCGCCTTAAGATCTGTCGCAAGCGTAGGGAGGAATGTGATGCGGCGCTGTCAGCGAGGTTCGATTCATATGTAAATTAGGATTGCTCCTATGGGATGGAACGGGCCCGCCTCTGAGAATCGCGTCCGAGCTATCAGTTAAGAGTTATCCCATGCGTATTGCCATTCTTCAGCGTGACCTGGTCATGCGTCAGTCGATCGAAAAGGTCTTGACGAACGCCAGCCATACCTGCACGGCCTTCGACGACGGCCTGAGCATGTCGAGAACGCTCGCGCGCTCCACCGTGGATCTGCTCGTGCTCGACTGGCAGGGCCTGCGCCTTTCCGGCACCGAGGTTTTGCGCGCGGCGCGCGCGGTGGGCGGCGATCGTCTGCCGGTCATGTTCGCATCGACGGACACGGCGGAGGAAAACATCGTGCGCGCGTTTGTCGCCGGCGCGGACGACTATGTGGCGTTGCCGCTGCGCGCAGCCGAGTTCCGCGAGCGGGTCGCGGCGCTGCTGCGGCGGGCGTATCCGGACCGGTCCAGCACCGCGAGTTTCGACGTCGGGCCGTACCACTTCGATACGCACCGTCAGCTCGTCATGCTGCGCGGCCAGCCGGTCCAGCTATCCGGCACCCAGTATCGGCTGGCGTCGCTGTTCTTCTCCAATATTGGCCGCGTGATGTCGCGCGATCACATCTTCGCGATGGTTTGGGGCCGCGAGTTCCGCGAATTTACCCGCACGATCGACAGTCACGTCTCGCGGCTGCGTCTTTTGCTCGAGATCGAGCCGCAAAACGGATTCCGGCTGCAACCGGTTTATAAAAGCGGCTACAGGCTGCTGCATCTGCGCCAAGGCCAATCCGCCGATGTCGGTGCCGATGCCGACGTCCACAGGCAGGCGGCCTGAGCTCAAGAAGCCGAGTCAGATCAAATCCGCGGCAGCGCCGGCCGCGTTTCCAGCGCCTTGCGAATCAATGCTTCGACGGCCATGCGTTCGTCGCCTGCCAGCGGCAGACGGGGCGGGCGCACCGGCTCAGTGCCCAATCCGACGATAGTCTCGGCAAGCTTGATGTTCTGCACCAGCTTCGCCGACACGTCGAGGGCGAGCAGCGGCGCAAACCAGCGGTAGATCGCTCGCGCTTCCTCCAGGCGTCCCGCCTTCAGCAACTTGTAGATCACCACCGTCTCACGCGGGAACGCGCATACGAGACCGGCCACCCAGCCATGCGCGCCCATCAGCATCGCTTCCATCGCGAGATTGTCGACCCCGCAGAGAATCGCGAAACGGTCACCGACCGCGTTGATCAGATCGGTCACGCGCCGCACGTCGCCGCATGATTCCTTGATCGCGACGATCTTCTGCTCGTCGGCGATTTCCGCGAACATGTCGGGCGTCATGTCGACGCCGTAGGCAAGCGGGTTGTTGTAGATCATCAGCGGCAGCGCGCTCGCGTCGGCGACGCTGCGGAAATGGTGCAAAGTCTCGCGGCGGTCCGACAGGTAACGCAGCCCCGGCAGCACCATGTAGCCGGCCGCGCCATGACGGCCGCCGGCTTCGGCCTGCCGGCAGGCGTCGAGCGTGCTGTTTTCGGCGATCGTCAACAGGACCGGCACGCGGCCGCGCGAAGCCTCCACGGCGATGTCGAGCACTTGCAGCTTCTCATCCAGCGAGAGCGTGGACGCTTCGCCCAGCGATCCGCACACGATGATGCCGTCCACTCCCGCGTCGATCTGCGCCTCGATATTCTTGCCGGTCCACGCTCGATCTATGCTGAAATCCGCATGGAATTTGGTGGTGACTGCGGGCAATACGCCTTCCCAGATATGCGCCACGACTGCTCTCCTGAGTGTGATGTGTTCAAGCGCAGTGTAAGCAGGGAAAATCTTGCCGTCTTGCGTGAACCGCGCGTGGCGGATGACGATTTCGGCATAGTCGCTTTGCCTGGAGAGTCGCCGGATCAAGGCGGTTGGCTCATTTCGAGATAAAGCGCGAGCTGCATTGAGAGCGCGTGACTGGCACGGCGTCATGCGCTCCGGGCCACGCCCGTTGGGCATCTGCGGACGCATGCGGTCCGGGATCCGCGAGTAACCCGCAGCCGTCGCGTCATCGCATAGCTATGCCAAAATCGTCACAATCCACGCGCACGCGCACCAAGACTCGAGCGCCCGCCGTTTCTACCATGAGCATCATGAAAACCTTGGACATCATCGACTCGCACACAGGCGGTGAACCGACCCGCCTTGTGGTGTCGGGCGGCCCGGATCTCGGCGGCGGCACATTGGCGCAACGGCTCGACGTGTTCCGCACGCAGTTCGACGACTGGCGCGCGGGCATCGTCACCGAACCGCGCGGCTCGGACGTGGTAGTGGGCGCATTGCTCTGCGAGCCGGACGACCCTACGTGCACGGCCGGCGTGATCTTTTTCAACAACGTCGGCTATCTCGGCATGTGCGGGCACGGCACGATCGGTCTCGTCGTCTCGCTGGCGCACCTGGGACGGATCGGCCCGGGGCGTCACCGGATCGAGACGCCGGTCGGCATTGTCGAAGCCACGCTCAACGAGGACGGCAGCGTCGCCGTGCGCAACGTGCCGGCCTATCGCTATCGGGAATCCGTGCGGGTGGACGTGCCGGGCTACGGCGTGTTGACCGGCGACATCGGCTGGGGCGGCAACTGGTTTTTTCTCGTCGCCGACCATGGGCGCACGCTGGAGTCAGCGCGGATCGGCGAATTGACGGCGTTCAGCGAGGCGATTCGCGACGCGCTGATCGCGCAAGGCATCACCGGCGCGGATGGCGCCTTGATCGACCACATCGAACTCTTCGGCCCCGGTTCGCGCGACGGCATCGACAGCCGCAGCTTCGTGCTCTGTCCCGGCAGTGCGTACGACCGCTCGCCATGCGGCACCGGGACGAGCGCCAAGCTGGCCTGTCTCGCGGCCGGTGGCAAGCTGGCCGAGGGCGCGGTGTGGCGGCAGGAGAGCATTATCGGCAGCGTGTTCGACGCGAGCTACCGCCATGCCGGCGACGGGGTCCACGTGATTCCCACCATTACCGGTCACGCGTACGTCACGGCAGAAGCGCGCCTGTGCTTCGACGAGCGCGATCCCTTCGCCTGGGGCATCCGCACGGCATGACAGCGGACGCGTTGATCGTCGGGGCGGGCATTGTCGGCGCGGCGTGCGCGGCGGAACTGGCGGCGCTCGGCATGCGGGTCGAGGTGCTCGACGCGCAGGGCGTCGGCGGCGGCGCGACGGCGGCGGGCATGGGGCACATCGTCGTGATGAACGACTCGCCGGCGGAATTCACGCTCAGCCGCTATTCACGAGATTTGTGGTTGGAACTCGCGCCGCAACTGCGTCCGCGCGACGCGTTCGCGCGCTGCGGCACGCTCTGGGTCGCAGCCGACGAAGAGGAGTGGCAAGCCGCCCGCGCCATGCATGGCGCGTTCGAGGCTCGCGGGATTGCCGCGCAACTGCTGGACGCGTCCGTGTTGCGAGCTTGCGAGCCGGCGCTGGACGCGTCGCTGGCGGGCGGGTTGCGGATCGAGCACGACAGCATCGTGTACGCGCCGACCGTCGCCGCATGGCTGCTGACGCAATCGCCGGCCGCTGCGAAGATCCACGTGCGATTGGGCACGACGGTGACGTCGGTCGACGCGAGCGGCGTGACGCTCGCGGACGGAGAGCGCGTCGGCGCGGCGCACGTCATCGTGGCCAATGGTCTGGGTGCGCGGCAGCTGGTGCCGCCGCTGCCCTTGCGGCCGAAGAAAGGCCACCTGCTGATCACAGACCGTTATCCCGGCCTGATCCGCCATCAGTTGCTCGAACTCGGCTACGTCCGGAGCGCGCATCACGCGGCCGGCACCTCCGTGGCGTTCAATGCGCAGCCGCGGCCCACAGGACAATTGCTGATCGGCTCCTCGCGTCAGTTCGACACCGTCGATCCCGCCGTCGACATGCCCGTGCTCGCGCAAATGCTGCAACGCGCCGCGCGCTATCTGCCGGTGCTGCCGACGCTCAATGGCATTCGCGCGTGGACCGGATTTCGCGCAGCCTCGCCCGACGGACTGCCGCTGATCGGTCCGGCCGGCGATTTCGCGCCGGGCGTGTGGCTCGCCGTGGGTCACGAGGGTTTGGGCGTGACGACCTCGCTCGCTACCGCGAAGCTCCTTGCCGCGCAGATCGTGGCGAGTGCCGCGCTGATCGACGTCGAGCCTTATCTGCCAGTGCGTTTTGCGCAAAAGGCGATGCATGCATAGCGCGAGCGCGACGACACGCGTCAGCTTGACGATCGACGGCCACGGTATCGACGTTGATGCCGGTACGACCGTGGCCGCGGCACTCGTGTTAGCGGGCGTTCGCAGTACGCGGATCTCGCTGAGCGGCCAGCCTCGCGCGGCGCTGTGCGGTATGGGCGTGTGCGAGGAATGCCGCGTGACGATCGACGGCCGGGCACATGCGCTGGCGTGCCAGACTTTGTGCCGGGACGGTCAGATCGTTCTTACCTGCAATGCGGCGGGCACGCCACGAGAGGCAGCGGCTACGCGATGAACCAGCACTTCGACATCGTCATCGTCGGAGCCGGTCCTGCCGGCTTGAACGCCGCCCGCGCGGCCGCGTGCGGGGGCGCGTCAGTTGCGCTGCTCGACGACAACCCGCGCGCCGGCGGTCAGATCTGGCGTCAGGGTCCGGGCCATGTCCCGCAAGCGCCGCTGCACAACCTGCTCACTGCAATAAACGGGCGGAGCACCATCACACACTGGCCGTCGACTCGCGTGGTCGCGCCGCTTGATTCCCGCGGGTTGTTGCTCGAATCGGCGGAGCGCGGCGGTGCGGTCGTTACGTACGAGCGCCTGATCCTTGCTGCCGGTGCGCGCGAACGGCTCCTGCCGTTCGCCGGCTGGACCTTGCCGGGCGTGACCGGCGCGGGCGCGCTGCAGGCGCTGGTCAAAGGCGGCATGCCGGTGCGTGGCGAGCGGATCGTGCTTGCCGGCAGCGGTCCTTTGCTGATCGCGGCGCTTGCCACTGCGCGCGCGGCCGGGGCACGGGTGATGGCGGTGGTGGAGCAGGCTTCGGCGTTCGACGTCGCGCGCTTCGGCGTGTCGCTGCTGGCCGCGCCCGCGAAGTTGCGGCAAGCCTTCGGCATGACGCATGGTTTCGCCGGGACGCACTACTGGACCAGCAGTGTCGTTGAAGCTGCGCACGGCGAAGGCCGCGTCGAGCGCGTCACGATCAGGCGCGGCCGCAACGGCACGAGCGTCGCACTCGACTGCGAGCGCGTGGCCTGCGGCTATGGACTCGTACCGAACGTCACCCTGGCCCAGGGGCTCGGCTGCGCAATCGGCAAAGCGGGCGAGATCGTCGTCGATGGCGAGCAGCGTACGTCGGTGGAGGGCGTTTTCGCGGCGGGCGAGTGCACTGGCGTCGCGGCGCCGAACTGGCTGGCGTGGAAGGGGAGATTGCCGGCCTCTTTGCAAGCGGTAGCGCCACCGCGGATCACGTCGCGCTCAACGCCCAGCGCGCGCGATGGCAGCGGTTCGCGAGGCGCGTCGACACCACCTTCGCCTTGCGGGACGCCGCGCGCACGCCGCCCGCCGATGCCACGCTACTGTGCCGCTGCGAGGACGTGAGCATCGGCGAGGTGCGCGCTTTTTCGGACTGGCGCGAGGCCAGGCTGCACACCCGCTGCGGCATGGGCGCCTGCCAGGGAAGAATCTGCGGCGCAGCGGCGAATCTGTACTTTGGCTGGCGGGCCGCCGCGCCGCGTCCGCCTTTCAGTCCGGCGCAAATCGGCACGTTGATGGCGGCGGGAACCGAGCCGCCGCCGGCTGAATGACCCGTTCGTCCCCGTTCCGCGGGATATTGTTGGAGGTGGCGCGGCCCTATAATCGACCGCATGTGCCAGGCGCCTTGGGGCCAAACTCGAAGCCCCGAGCGTCGGTCGGCAACCGGCAACCGGCAACAGATCAACAGAGCAACAGAGCAACAGAGCAACAGAGCAGCAGAGCAACCGTAGCACCCAACGCCGCAACGACGAACGCTCCCCGAATGCCCCTATCAACGCACGCATCCACGGGACCCGCACGATGAACACGCTGGCTCATCCTGTAGAACCGGACGATGCAACGCTGTCCGGCATGCTGTCCCACTTCCGGCTGCTCGAACCGGTGTTCGACGCCATGCCGGACGTCGTGTTCTTCGTCAAGGACGCTCAGGCGCGCTATGCACTGGTCAACCGCACGCTCGCGTCCCGCTGCGGTTACAAGGAAAAGGCCGCGCTGCTCGGCCGGACCGCCGAGGATGTGTTCCCGCGCCGCTTCGGGCGCATCTACACGGCGCAGGACAAGGCGATCATCAACGTCGGCAACCAGATGATCGACCAGTTGGAACTGCATCTGTATCCCGGCCGCCAGCCGGGCTGGTGTCTGACCTGCAAGCAGCCGCTGCGCGATCCCGCCGGCAAGGTGGTCGGCCTCGCCGGCATTTCCCGCGATCTGAAAGCGGATGAAAGCAGTCATCCGGCCTACAGCCGCCTCGCCGCGGTCGTGCAGTCGATCCAGGAAAATTACGTCCAGCCTTTGAATCTGAAGCAGCTCGCGTCCATGGCGGATATGTCGGTCGCGCAACTGGAGCGCTATTTTCACAAAGTGTTTCATCTGACGCCGCGCCAGGTGTTGCTGAAAACCCGGCTGGACGCCGCCACGGCGCTGCTGGTTTCACACGACAAAGTCACCGACGTCGCCGCGCTGTGCGGCTACACCGACCACAGCGCGTTCACGCGGCAATTCAAGGCGACCGTCGGCGTCACGCCGACCGAATACCGCATGCTGCTGCACGGCACTTCGCGGAGCTGAAGCGCCGCACATGGCTCGTCGCAAGCATCACTACTACGTCTACGTCGTCGCGCTGGACGACAAGGTCTGGAACGCGGCGCGCTTTCGCCGCGCGAATCCGGACTACCGGTTCGACAGGCCTTGCGTGTATGTGGGAATGACGGGACTGGACCCGGATCTGCGCTTCGACCGGCATAAGGCCGGCATTCAGGCCAATCGCTACGTGCGCGACTACGGCTTACGTCTCGTGCCTGAACTGTACGAAGTGTTCAATCCCATGCCTTATCGCGGCGCACAGGATATGGAAGTGGAATTGGCGATTGGACTGCGTGAAGCAGGGTACGGCGTGTGGCAGGCATGAGTCGCAAGGTTCGGCTACGGCGCGTTACTTGATGCCGAGGCCGCGCAGCACGGCATTACCTTCAGGCGTCAGACGGATATGCGAAGCGCCGGCGTCGCCGGAAACCGTCTCGATCAGGCCGGCTTCGTGAAGCTGCGGAATCTCGGGTTTCGCGAACGCGTCGATCGGCGCATGCAGCAACAGCAGCAGCGTTGCCAGCTCGTGGTGGCTCAGCAGGCGGCGCAGCATGGTGGGCCGTTTGGCCGGCGCCGGCGAGTCGTTCGTGTTGGGATCGGGCTGGTTCATGGTTCGCACCTTGCACGGGATAGTGTCGGGTGGATGATGCGGACGAAGACTTAAACGATTCTTAAGACACATTGTCCTGTAACACCATGACACGAAGATTGCGCCGGACCAGTTAACCGATTCTCACACGGACGCTTCGTTCCCCCGCAAACCTTTACGGGGCGCAGGTTTTGCCTGCTGACTCGATCCACAGGTTGCTCACGTGGCGCTTGCCCGCATAGAAACGGTAAGTGGTGGCGCCGTTGTCGCTACGCACCTTGACGATATTCGAATCGCCGAAGTCGAGCATCTGGCCTTGCGGGATCGCCGTGGACTTGAACGCGGCGTCGTGGCTGCTGGCCACTTGCGTGAGGCACGAGACCACGTCGTTGACGGAGCGCTGCGTGGTGGTGTCCGTGACGGGCTCGCCGGCATCCGGATTCTTCTGGAAGTACGCGCAAGCGCTGAGGAGCAGGGGCACTGACAGAACTACGGCAAACTTCTTCATATCTCTCCTGGCGTTACATTCGGCTGAAGATACGCGCGCTGCGCGCACATGCCGCAGCCGCGCGGCATCGGCCGCGAAATCAGGCGCCATTATATCGGTGCGGCGCGGCTACCCCAGCCGACGCCGCACACGCCGTGCCCGATCCGGTGCGATTCGGCGGATGAGCGGGCGAAGGCCCACCACGGCCGGCGGGCTATTTGCGCCGCTGCGCCTGCGCGGCGAGCCGCACGGCGGCGTTGGCCGCGCCATAGCCGTCGTAACCGCCGCGCCGCTCGACGATCTCCATGAAAAACCGCTGGTCGAGCTGTTCCGTGTAAGTGTGGAAAAATTCGCCGCCGCGCTCGTCGCGGTCGTACAGGATGTTATTGGCGCGCAGCGCTTCGAGCATCTCGTCCGGCAGTGCGTAGCGGGCGGCGAGATCCTCGTAGTAATTGCGCGGAATGCGCAGCACCGGCAAGCCGTCGGCGACGAACTCGGGAATCGCGCTGAAAATGTCGCTGGTGCTGAAGGCGACGTGATTCAGACCCGAGCCGTGATAGGTGTGCAGCGCCTCGGCCACCGCCGTGTGATGGTCCACGGAGGCGTTCAGCGCGATGCGCACCGAACCGTCGCCGCTGCGCAGCGCGCGGCTGCGCACGAGGCCGTACGGATCGGGCACCAGCACGCCGGGTTCGGCCTGAAACCCGAAGGCCGTGCGCAGAAACAGTACCCACGTATCCAGCGAATTCGCCGGCACCGACAGGCACACATGGTCGATGCGGCTAAGCGGCCCCACTTCGGTCGGGCCGTTGACGTCGGTAAGGACGAAATCGGCCTCGAACAAGGTGGGCTGATTCGGCGTTTCGTCGACGAAATAGTTCAGGCTGCTGTCCGGCGCCTGCACGGCGGGCAGCACGCGCTCGTTCGGGCCGATCTGCCCGGAGAACGGCGCGTAGCCGAAGCCGGCGGCGCGCTCGAACGCCTGATTGGCGTCGTCCACGCGAAACGCCGATGCGCACAGCGACAAGCCATGTTGCTGGAAAAACGCGTTGGCGAACGAATCCGGCTCGGCGTTCAGTACGATCGAGGCCGCGCCGTGCTGATACAGCGTGACTTCCTTCGAACGATGCCGGCCCGCCTCGCGAAAGCGCAGTTTGCCGAGCCAGTCGACGAGTTGCGCGCGCGTCGCGTGGTCGACCGCGAATTCGAGAAACTGATAGCCGACGTGCGCGGGCGCCGCGGGCGAGCGGTAGAGGTCGCCAACCGGTTGCCGCGTGCTTTCGAGCAGCGCGCGGGTCTGTTCCTCGAGGAACAGCAGCGAGCGATGGCCGTCCGCCGCCGTGATGGTGGTGGGGGCGGCGCGAAAGCCGTCGTTGAAAATTTCCAGCGAAAGCGGCCCGCTGTAGCCCGTTTTCACGACTTGCGCCGTGAAACCGGCCAGATCGAAATCGCCCTGGCCCGGGAAGCAGCGATAGTGGCGGCTCCATTCGAGCACGTCCATGGCGAGCTTCGGCGCGTCGGCGATCTGCACGAAGGCGATGCGCTCGCCCGGAATGTCGGCGATCGGGTCCACCGTGTCGTCGAGCGATAGCGTGTGAAAGCTGTCGAGCACGAGCCCGAGATTGGGGTGATTCACGGCGTTGACGAGCTTCCACGCGTGCCGGTAGGTCTTGACGTGCTTGCCCCAGGCGAGCGCTTCATAGCCCGCGATCACGCCGGCCGCCTCGGCCGCACGGGCCAGCGCGCCGAGCTGGTCGGTCATCAGCGAGTCATCGCCGATGGTGTCGGGCGAAACGTTGCTGCACACCAGAATGCGGTCCGTGCCCAGTTCATGCATCACGTCGAACTTGCGCTTCGCGCGGTCGAGATTGCGTTCGAGGCGCTCCGGGCTGACCCCGTCGAAATCGCGAAACGGCTGAAACAGCATGATTTTCAGCCCGAGATCTTCGGCGATGCGCCGCACGTCGGCGGGCGAGCCGTCGAAATACAGCAAATCGTTCTCGAAGATCTCGACGCCTTCGAAGCCCGCCGCCTGGATCGCGGTCAGCTTCTCGACGAGGGTTCCGCTGATCGACACGGTGGCAATCGAACGTTGCATGGACGGCTCCTGCAAAAACAATCAAACGGCTGTTGGACAAGGCGCGCAATGAGCGGCGCGCGTCGCGTGCATGACCAGCCGACGGACATGCTGCAATGCGGAAAGTGGGCCAGTTCGTTACACGCGTCAGCAAGACGCAGGCCACAATCGCCCACATTAGCGGAAGTTTTCGACAGTCTATACAAACTAACTAGATGGTACAAATTCGTACAAACCCCGAATGACGGCGACGCCTAATGCGCGCACACTTCGCTCACGTTGCAAAAGCACCGCGGTTGCCGTAGCTGGCTTCATGCCTTACTTCGCAGGAGTGGTTGTCATGGGTTTTGCGTCAGTACTGGTTCTCAATGGACCGAACCTCAATCTGCTCGGCACGCGCGAGCCGACCATCTACGGCTCGGAAACGCTCGACGACGTCGCGAAACTTTGCCGCGATGCGGGAGAGCGCCTGAATCTCGTGGTCGACTTCTGCCAGTCGAACGCTGAGCATCAACTGATCGACTGGCTGCATGCGGCACGCACCAAGGTCGACGGCATCGTGATCAATCCGGCGGCTTACACGCATACCTCGGTCGCCATCGCAGACGCGCTCTCGGCAATCGAAAAGCCGGTCATCGAAGTGCATATTTCAAACGTGCATCGCCGCGAGGCGTTCCGGCATCACTCATACGTGTCGGCCGTGGCGGACGCGATCATCATCGGTTGCGGCACGCAAGGCTATGTACTGGCTTTGGAGCGGATGGCGACCATTCTTAAGCATAGGGCGGCGAAATGAACGTACAAGCGAACGTGCAAGCGAACTCACAGGCAACACCTCATTCCTATCTGGTCGGCCTGATCGGCGCGGGTATCGGCGGATCGTTGACGCCCGCGATGCACGAGGAAGAGGGCAGCAAGCTCGGCCTGCACTATGTGTACCGGCGCATCGATCTGGAGGCGCTGAAACTCGACGTTGCCGCGCTACCCGATCTGCTCATGGCCGCCGAACGCATGGGCTTCAACGGCCTGAACATCACCTATCCGTGCAAGCAGGCCGTGATTCCGCTGCTCGACGAACTCTCCGACGACGCGCGCGCACTCGGCGCGGTCAACACGGTCCTGTTCAAGGACGGCAAACGCATCGGCCACAACACGGATTGGTCCGGTTTCGCGCGTGCGTTCCAGCGCGGCTTGCCGGACGTGTCGCTGGAGCGCGTTGTGCAACTGGGCGCGGGCGGCGCCGGCGCGGCAGTCGCGCACGCCGCGCTGAACATGGGCGCGAAATCGCTCACGCTATTCGATGTGGATGCCACACGCGCCGCGTCGCTTGCCGAGGAATTGCAGAAGCGTTTTCCGGCCGCCACCGTCAGCGCCGGAAGTTCGCTCGGTGAATCGCTCGCTGCCGCCAACGGCCTGATTCACGCCACGCCCACCGGAATGGCGAAATTGCCCGGCTTGCCGTTGCCGGTCGAATTGCTGCACCGCGATCTGTGGGTCGCGGACATCGTCTACTTCCCGATCCGCACTGCGCTTTTGCAGGCGGCCGAAGCGCTCGGCTGCCGCACGCTGAGCGGTGGCGGCATGGCGGTGTATCAGGCGGTCGACGCCATGCGCATTTTCACCGGTCTCGAACCGGACGCTGAACGCGTCTACACCCATTTTCAGTCATTGTTGCAACGCTAACCGGCAGCGTGCCGACCGGTAACAACCAGATCGAGGAGACGCACACCCCATGCAGCAACCGATTCAATCCACTCCCGCCGATACCGCCGCGCCGCGAGGCGTCGCGGTGAGCACCGCGCGCCGCTCGAAAGCCCGCTTTCAGATTCTGGCGCTGCTCGCGGTCGGGACGATGATCAATTATCTCGACCGCACGGTGCTCGGCATCGCGGCGCCGCAGTTGACCAAGGAACTCGGCGTCAATGCCGCGCTGATGGGGCTGCTGTTCTCCGTGTTTTCGTGGAGCTATGTGGCCGCGCAGATTCCGGGCGGCCTGTTTCTCGACCGCTTCGGCAGCAAGGTGACGTATTTTCTGTCGATGACCTTCTGGTCCCTGTGCACACTCGCGCAAGGGCTGGTGCACGGCATCGGCGCGCTGTTCGCGTTCCGCCTCGGCCTCGGCGTCTCGGAAGCGCCGTGCTTTCCGACCAACAGCCGCGTGGTGGCCACCTGGTTCCCGCAGAGCGAACGCGCCATGGCGACTGGCACGTACACGGTCGGCGAATATATCGGCCTCGCGTTTTTCAGCCCGTTCCTGTTCATGCTGATGGGCGCGTTCGGCTGGCGTTCGCTGTTCTATGTGGTGGGCGGCGTGGGCCTCGTGTTCGGCGTGATCTGGTGGATGTTCTATCGCGAGCCGCGCGATCATCCGTCGGCGAATCAGGCGGAGCTCGACTATATCGAAGCGGGCGGCGGTCTCACGCATCGGAAGAAGGATGCTGGGGCGGCGGCCAGCAAGGTCGCATCGGCGGCATCGACGGCATCGACGAAGGGCGGCTTCGAATGGCGCACCATCGGGCGTCTGCTCAAGCATCGTCAATTGACGGGCATTTGCCTCGGCCAGTTCGCCGGCAACTCGACGCTGGTGTTTTTCCTCACCTGGTTCCCGACGTATCTCGCCACCGAACGCCATATGGCGTGGCTGAAGATCGGCTTCTTCGCGATCATGCCGTTCATTGCCGCGTCGATCGGCGTGATGTTCGGCGGCTTCTTCTCCGACTGGCTGCTGCGCCGCGGCAAGTCACCGAACGTGGCGCGCAAGCTGCCGATCATCGCCGGCCTGCTGCTCGCGTCGACCATCATTCTCGCCAACTATGTCGAGAGCAACGTGCTGGTGATCGCCATTCTTTCCGTGGCGTTTTTCGCGCAGGGCATGGCCGCACTCGGCTGGACGCTGGTGTCCGACATCGCGCCGGACGGCCTGCTCGGCGTGACTGGCGGCATCTTCAACTTCGCGGCCAATCTGGCCGGCATCGTGACGCCGCTGGTGGTGGGTTTCATCGTCGCGGCAACCGGCTCGTTCGTCGGCGCGCTGGTGTTCATCGGCGCGATCGCGCTGGTCGGGGCGCTGTCGTACATCTTCATCGTCGGCGATATCAAGCGGATCGTGCTGGTGGATTAAGCGCCTTCCTCGAGCCGGACGAAAAAAAAACGGGACGCGGCGCGTCCCGTTTTTACTTTGAGGCTCGATTGCCTCAATCGTCCTTGCGCACGAACCGCAGCACGGCATCGACGATCATCGCGCGATGCCGGGCCCGCAACCGCGGATGCGACGGATCACGGCCGAACGCCGTGCCGAAAGTATGGCGATTGCCGACGCGGTGAAAGCACAGCGAACTGATCAGCAGATGCAGATCGATGGGATCGATGTCGCTGCGGAACTGTCCAGCCGCGATGCCGCGCGCCAGCAGATCCTCAATCGTATGAATCACGGTGACGTTGCGGCCTTTGAACGTCTTGACCTGCTCGACGTATTTCGCGCCGTGAATATTCTCGATGGTCACGAGCCGCACGAAATCGCGCTGACGGTCGTGATAGTCGAACGTAAACTCGACCAGCGCGCGCATCCCCTCGATCGGATCGAGTTCGCTGACGTGCAGATCCTGTTCGAGCGCGCGAATGTCTCCATACACCTTTTCCAGCACCGCCTGGTACAACCCTTCCTTGCTGCCGAAGTAGTAGTACAGCATGCGCTTGGTGGTGTTCGTGCGCTCCGCGATCGCGTCGACGCGCGCGCCCGTCAGTCCCATCGCGGAGAACTCCTGGGTCGCGACCTCGAGGATGTTGCGCTTAGTCTGTTCGGGATCGTACTTGCGCCGGGCGTCGGTACGCGGACTGTCGGACGGGATGCCGTTGGTATCAGGCTCGGCGGCCTTGCTTCCCTTTTTCATTGTGTATTCGAGCGGCAGTGACGGCGCATTCTAGCATGGCGAAATAGGCCTCTGGAGCGGGTCCCGGGCATGAGCGGCCGCGTATCGATCGACGTCAAACCGCAGGCCGGCGGCGCGCGGCGAGCGCGTCGCGTGTCTGCATGGCGGTGTAGGTCAGTTGCGCGGCCGCCAAACCCAGCGCGCCGTAAGCGGGCGTCAGCCCGAAGGACGCAAATGCTTCGGGCACCGGACGCTCGCCGGCAATCGCCGCCGCCAGCAGTTCGCCGGATACGGTGGTCGGCGCCATGCCGTGTCCGCCGAAGCCGACCGCGTACCAGACGCCGTCCGCACTGCGACCGATTTGCGGCATCTTGTGCCGCGCATAGCTCATCAGCCCGCCCCATGCGTACTCGATGCGCACGTCGTGCAATTGCGGGTAGACCTTCAGCAGATCGCGTCGCAACAGGCGCGCGATCACCTCCGGCGCGCGGTCGCGCACCGAGATGCGGCCGCCCCACAGAATGCGCGTGTCGGGCAGCGGCCGATAATAGTCGAAGGCGAAGCGGGTGTCGTAGACGGCGGCGCGCGTGTCGATCGCGTCTTGCAGACGTGAGCCGAGCGGTTCGGTCGCCATCACGTAGGTGGCGATCGGCAGCACCGCGCGTTCGACCAATGGGTAGACGCGGCGCGCGTAGCCGCCGCCCGCCATCACCACGTGTTGCGCGTCGAGCGCGCCGTGCTGCGTGTGCACCACGAAGCCGTCGCCATCGCGCTGCAGACGCACGACCGGCGAATCCTCGTGGATCTGCACGCCGGCATGCGCCGCGGCGTTAGCCACGCCGAGGACGTACTTGAGCGGATGAAAGTGGAACGCGTTGCGCTCGAACAGACCACCGTGGTAGCGGCGCGTTTTCAGTTGCGCAGCGAGCTGCTCCGGCGCGACCGGTTCCCACTCGACGCCGAACGAATCGCGCATCAGGCGCCGCTGCGATTCGAGCCGCGCCGGTTCGTCGAACCAGTTGGCGAGGATCACGCCGGCGTCGGTGGCGTCGCAGTCGATGCGATAGCGCGCGATGCGCTTCCTCATCAGATCGACGGCGTCGGTAGTCAGCGTATAGAGTTCGCGGGCGCGCGCGGCGCCGAGGGTGTTGAGCAGGTCGGCGCAATCGAGGCTGTAGCCGCCGAACACGAACCCGCCGTTGCGCCCGGACGCGCCGAAACCCACCTGCCGGGCTTCGAGCACCGTGACGTCGGCGACGCCCCGCTCGGCAAGTCGCAACGCCGTGGACAATCCCGCGAGGCCGCCGCCGATGACGCAGACATTGGCGCTACGCCGGCCAGCCAGCGGCGCATAGGCGGACGAACGGGTGACAGTGGCTTCGTAAAAGCTTTGCATACGGCTAGGGTAGCGGCAATCGCGCGCTCGCGTCCAGCCATCGCGCGATCCCTGTGTCAAAGGGCGGATGAAGCAAAGGCCGGCATCCGCGTCCAGCGAATGCCGGTCTTCGCCGGCGGATCATGAAACGCCTAGGACACCGGCAGCAGCTTGCCGGTGAACACCACCGGACCGCTCGGCGCATTGTGATCAGGCGAGCCGCCCGGCGCTTCGATCGATACCGCGAGCGCCGCGTAATCCTCCGGCTTCTGCTGGCCGGCCGTGACCTTGCCGTTCGCGCTGTCAGGCAGCATGCCGAGGGAGACCGGACGGCCGCTCGCCGGAATGCCCCACAGTTCCATCGCCCGGCCCGCGGGCAAATCGACCTTGCCGAGCGGTTGCACCGTCATGGTGGAATGCGCTTCGTCCCACGCGACCAGCATGACCGGATGCGCGTCCTTGTTGTTCAGCACGGCGACATGCGACACCGCCGTTTCGGGTTGCTGAGCAACGGTCGGCGCGGTGACGGGCGGCGTGGTTGACGGCATGAGCGAGCGCACGGCGACCACCACGGCGAGCGCGGCGAGGCCCGTGACGCCGATTGCCCAGCCGCGCCAGAACGCGAGGTTCTCGAAGATGCCGCGCGACGGCCGCGCGGGTGTTTCCACCACAGCGCGAGGACGTGCCACCTCGCGCGCGGCGGCGGGGCCGAGACGCCGTTCGATGGCGTCCCATACGGCGGCAGGCGGCATGCGCGGCCCGGCGAGTTCGGCCATCGGCGAGATGCGCCGCTGCCATTCGTCGACGGCCCGGCGGATCGACGCGTCGCGGTCCGCATAGCGTTCGAAGCGGCGCCGTGCGCCGCCGCGCAGCGTGCCGAGCACGTATTCGGCGGCCAACAGATCGACTAGCTGAGGATAGCGATTGAGATTCATCACTCGCCTCCCAGGCAGGTCTTCAGCTTGGCGAGGCCGCGCCTGATCCATGACTTGATGGTGCCGAGCGGCACGGTCAGCATTTCGGCGATCTCGCTATGGCTTTGATCGCGCAAGTACGCGAGGGCCACCGCCTGGCGCTGCGCCGGTTCCAGCTGCTGCATGCAGCCGGCCAGCAAACGGGCCTGCAGGCTGACCGCGCTCAGCGCTTCGGGATCCGGATCACCGCTTGCCACGAGATCGTCCAACGCATCGCTCCATTCCGTTTCCTGGGCGTTGACTCGCCGCAGGTGGTCGAGAGCACGATTGCGGACGATCGCCGACATCCACGTCATTGGAGCGGACAGCGCGCGGCGATAGTCGCCGGCAAAGCGCCAGATATTGACGAAGCTGTCCTGCAAGACTTCCTCGGCCCACTCGTGCCTGCTCAATATACGGAGCGCGAGGCCGAACAGTTTCGGGGCGGCGAGATCATAAAGCTCGCGCAATGCCGCGGCGTCCTGTCTGGCGACACGTTCGAGCAGCTCGGCGAGCATGTCCGGCGTCAGTTCACGAGGATTGGCGGTCATGGAAGGAGATAGGGTGAGCTTGCGCGCCTATGGTACTCAACTTCTCCGCTCTCTTGTATGGGGGTTTTTTTTCGTCGGACTGCATCCGATGAGGCGAGGTCTGCGTATGTGGCAGCAGAGCCCGGCCCTGCGTGTGCTTGCGTCATGACGATATGGCGCGCCGCGTACTCGCTTGCCGGGCAGTTCGGACACGGGGTGCGTGTGTAGTGAGACGAGGCCCGGACCGGAATGGGCTTGCTGGTTCAGTTGACGCGTCGATGCTTTCCCGACGCGCTTTAGTGGCCCCAGCGCAGCACCAGCGGATCGAGCCGCCGCGCGACCTTCAACAGTCCTTCGCGCGTGGCCGGATGCATCTGCGGCAACGGATGCCGTACCGCGTCCGAGCGGATCACGCCGCCTTCCTTCATCAGCGCCTTGCACGAGGCGAGGCCGCCCTGGCGATTTTCGTAGTTGATCAACGGCAGCCATTGCTGATAGTGCGCGGCGGCTGCCTCGGTGTCGCCGGCCGCGTAGGCGTCGATGATCAGACGGATGCCGTCGGCGTAGCCGCCGCCTGTCATCGAACCGGTTGCGCCCGCGTCCAGGTCGGCCATCAGCGTGATCGCCTCTTCGCCGTCCCACGGACCCGCGATGGCATCGCCGCCCAGTTCGATGAGCTCGCGCAGCTTGTTCGCCGCCTGCGCCACTTCGATCTTGAAGTACGAGACGTTGTCGATCTCGCGCGCCATGCGGGCGAGAAACGGCGCGGACAACGGCGTGCCGCTGACCGGCGCATCCTGAATCATGATCGGAATGCCGATCGCGTCGGACACGGTGCGGTAGAACTCGTAGATGCCGCGTTCGCCGATGCGGATCGTCGCGCCGTGATACGGCGGCATGACCATGACCATCGCTGCGCCCGCGGCCTGCGCGCTACGGCTGCGCTCGGCGCACTGGTATGAACTGAAATGCGTGGTCGTGACGATCACCGGCACGCGGCCCGCGACGTGGTCGAGCACCACGTGCATCAGCGTATTGCGCTCGTCGTCGGAGAGGGCGAACTGTTCGGAGAAGTTCGCCAGAATGCACAGCCCGTTCGAACCCGCGTCGATCATGAAATCGATGCAGCGTTTCTGGCCTTCGAGGTCGAGACGGCCGGCGTCGTCGAAGATGGTCGGCGCGACGGGGAACACGCCGCGCAATGCAGCAGGATGGGATGACTGGGGCATGGTGATATGTGTTTTCGTGGGCGTTGGAATGTCTCCTTTGCCGACTATACGGCGCTGAGCACGGCAGGTATATTGAATTGTTTCCATCTTGTGATCGCTTTTGCGACTCACCCCGCATGAAAGACACCCTGAACGTCCTGCTGTCGAAACTGCGCATGAAGCAACTGCAATTGCTGATCGCGCTCGACGACCTGAAGTCGCTGCACAAAGCCGCCGGCGCGATGTCGATGACACAGTCGGCCGCCAGCAAAGCGTTGCAGGAACTGGAGTCGATGCTCGACGCACCGCTTTTCGAGCGCTCGAAAAGCGGCATGATCCCGAACCAGCTCGGCCACTGCGTGATCCGCTACGCGCGCCTCGTGACGACCGATCTCACCGCGCTTTGCCAGGACGTCGCCGAGATACGTTCCGGGCGTGGCGGGCGTCTTGCGATCGGCGCAATCATGGGGGCGATTCCGGAGTGCGTCGTGCCGGCGCTGAATCAACTGCATGCGGGCCAGCCGAATCTGTCCGTCGAAGTGGTGGAAGACACCAGCGCGCGCATGCTGCAGCAACTCGACGACGGCCGGCTCGATCTGGTGATCGGCCGCGCCGCGGTGGCGGCCGATCCGTCGAAATATCACTATCGTCCGCTAGGCGACGAGCCGCTCTCGGTGGTGGTGGGCTACGGCCATCCGCCGTTGCCGAAGAAAGAGGTGAAACTGCGCGATCTGGCCGGCCACCGTTGGGTGATGTATCCGTCGCATATGCCGCTGCATGCGCTGCTCGAGCGTGAGATGGATCTGGCCGGTCTGGAAATGCCGGATAACCCGGTTTCGACGGCCTCGACGTTCGTGACGGTCGCGCTCCTGCAAAGCAGTCACAACCTGGTTTCCTTATTGCCGACGGCGATCGCCGTCTTGTTCGTCCGGCAAAAGATGTTGCGGCTCGTGCCGGTGAAGCTCAAGTCGCCTTCGCAAACTTTCGGTATCGTGACGCGCAAGGGCGGTGTGCTGTCGCCACCGGCGGAACAGTTCATCGAATTGCTGCGCGCGCAGCCGGAGGAGCCGACGCAAGCACGGCGGGCTGAACACGCGGCACGGAAGCAAAAAACCGCCTGAAACGGCGGTTTTTCATCACGCGAAAGACTTTCAATATCGCATGGCAACCGGCGCCGCGCCATGCTTCGCAAAAGGGTGTTGTAGCCGCGACACTGTCGGGTAAATCCGAACCGATTGCGAGTCCGCATTCCGCGCTACACTGCTCCGAAGGTGCGCCGGGCCAGAAGAAACCGGCGCCCGCTCGGGGAGAGCACCATGAATCGGCCGCTGGTTCGGTTACCGTTTCGCGCGACGGGTACGACGTCTGTCCGCAAGTGGGTCAAATGGGCGCTGGTCGCGGCATTTTTGCTCGCGCTGGCATTGACGGTACGTTTTTGCCAGAACGAGATCGAAACCTCGCGATTGCAGGCGCACTATCTCTCCGAATTGACTCGCGACGTGGGCTTTTCCGTCGCCGACGGTGCCAGTCATTCCATCCGTTTTCCAGAAGCCGACAAAGGCCCTTACGACAGTCGTCTGGGCTACGCATTGCTGCCGTCCATCCAGCAGCGCTTACTGCAACGCGGTTTCGAAATCACCTCCCAGGCGCGCGATTCCGAGCGGATGCTGTCGCTGGCGGATAACGGCCTCTTCTTGCCGTACGAAGAAAAAGATCGGGCGGGCTTGCAACTCTTCGACGGCACCGGCGCGCCGCTCTTCGCCGCGCAGTTTCCCGGGCGCGTGTATGACGACTTCGACGCGATTCCGCCGCTGGTCGTGAATTCGCTGCTGTTTATCGAAGACCGCTATCTGCTCGATCCGAACCAGCCGAACCGCAACCCGGCAATCGATTGGGGGCGCTTCAGCCGTGCTCTCGCCGATCAGGGCGTGCGCGTATTCAATCACCATCAGTCGCAGCCCGGCGGCAGCACGCTCGCCACGCAGATCGAAAAATTCCGTCACTCGGCGGGCGGCCGCACGGCGACGCCGCCGGAGAAATTGCGGCAGATCGCATCGGCTTCGGTGCGCGCCTATCTGAACGGCCCGCAAACCATGCCGGCGCGCCAACAGATCGTGGTCCACTATCTCAACTCGGTGCCGCTGGCCGCGCAGCCGGGCATCGGCGAAATCAACGGCATCGGCGACGGTCTCGCCGCCTGGTATGGCCGCGATTTCAACGACGTCAACCGCATCCTGAGCGCGCCGTCGACCGAACAGAATCTGCCGGAGCAGGGCGTGGCGTTCCGCCAGGTGCTCTCGCTGATGATCGCGCAACGCGCGCCGTCGTATTTCCTGCATCACGGCTACAAGGAACTCGAACGGCTGACCGACAGTTATCTGCGGCTGCTGGCGAACGGCGGCATTGTTTCGATTCCGTTGCGCGACGCCGCGCTGTCCGCGGTGGTCGATTTGCACCGCGCGCCCGTGAAAACGGCCAGTGCGGATTCCTTCGTGTCGCGCAAGGCGGTGACGTCCATGCGTTCGCATCTGCTGGCCGCGCTCGGCATTCCGAGTTTTTACGAACTCGACCGCCTCGACCTGCAGGCGAAGGGCACGCTCAACAACGCGGTTCAGCAGGCCGTGAGCGACCGGCTCGCCGCCGCCGCCACGCGCGACGGCGCGAAAGCCGCGGGTCTGGTCGGCTTCGAAATGCTGCGCGCGTCCGACGATCCGTCGAGAATCGCCTATAGCTTCACGCTGTTCGAGCGGCGCGACGGCGCCAACCTCGTGCGGGTGCAAACCGACAGCGTCAACCAGCCGTTCGACATCAACTCCGGTGCTCGCCTGAATCTCGGATCGACCGCGAAACTGCGCACCGTGGTGACGTATTTGCAGATCGTCTCCGACCTGCACAAGCGTTATGCACCGCTGGGCACAACGGAGCTGAAAGCCGTCAAGCCCGATCCGAACGACCAGCTCACGCGCTGGGCGCTCGACTATCTCGCGCACACTTCGGACCGCTCGCTGCAAGCCATGCTCGACGCGGCCGTGGAGCGCAAATACTCGGCCAGTCCTGGTGAAACCTTCTACACGGGCGGCGGCGCGCAAACCTTCAACAATTTCGAATCCGACGACAACGGCCGCATCCTGACCGTGCACCGCGCATTCCAGCATTCGGTGAATCTGGTGTTCGTGCGGCTGATGCGCGACATCGTCCATTACGAAATGGTGCAGACTACCGGGCCGTCGTCACAATGGCTGGGCGATCCTGAGACGCGCAAGATGTATCTGACGCGTTTCGCCGATCAGGAAAGCCGCGTGTACATGAATCGTTTCTACACGAAGTACCACGGCAAGACGCCCGATCAGGCGCTGGCGCTATTGCTGCTGGGCGTGCGTAAATCGCCGCCCAAAGTGGCGACGGTGTTGCGCAGCGTAGCGCCTGACGAGTCGAATGCGTGGTTCAACGCGAAGATGCGCGCCGCGCTGAAAAACACGCCCGCCGCTTCCGTGCTGGATGACGAGGATCTGGCGAACCTGTATGCCAAATACGCAATCGACCGCTTCAATCTGAACGATCGCGGCTACATCTCGAGCGTGCATCCGCTCGAACTGTGGACGCTCAACTATCTGCGCGAGCATCCCGATGCCACGCTCGCGCAGATCCAGAGCGCGAGCCGCGACGTGCGGCTGTCCACGTATTCGTGGCTCTTCAAGACGCGCTATCACGCGACGCAAGACCGCCGCATCAAACGGATGGTCGAACTGCGCGCGTACGATGCGATCGGCAAATCGTGGCAGGCGCTCGGTTATCCGTTCGCGACGCTCACGCCTTCGTATGCAGCGGCTATCGGCGCGTCAGGCGACCGGCCGGCCGCGCTCGCCCAACTGATCGGCGTGATCGCCAACAACGGCAACAAGGTGCCGACCGAAAGCCTCACGCAACTCGACTTCGCGAAAGACACGCCTTACGAAACGCATTTCCAGCGCGCGGCGATGGCGCCGCAGCAGCAGTTGTCGCCGGAAATCGCCGGTGTGGTGAAAGTGCTGTTGCGTGATGTGGTGACGGGCGGTACGGCAAGGCGTCTCGCGCAAGGCATGACGTTCCCCAACGGCCAGACGCTCGAGGTGTACGGCAAGACCGGAACCGGCGATCAGCGCTTCAATGTCTTTGCCAAAGGCGCGCGGCTGATCGAGTCGCGCAAGGTGAACCGCAGCGCCACTTTTGTGTTTGCGATGGGCGACCGGTTCTACGGCACGTTGACCGCGTGGGTGCATGAACCGTATGCCTCGCATTACGAGTTCACGAGCGCGCTGTCGGTGCAGTTGTTGAAGTCGCTCGCGCCGGTGCTGCAGCCCTTGCTGGACAATCCGCCTGCGAAGACGGCTTCCGTCGCCAAGGTCGCCGCGCAATGAGTATGGGGTGAAGCGTGGCGGTGTTGATCGAGATGCATCACACCGGCCGCGCTTAATACACTGTCTCCGCCGCCGGTTTCAGGAACAGCTCATGGACCGGCGCGAAATGCGCGTAGAGCGGCAGAATCGCGCCGCCCATTGCACGCGCATCGGCGCCTATGGCGCCTTCCAACAATTGCGGACGCACCATGCCTTCCCATTCGAAGCGATCGAGCACGCGCTCGGTGCGGCGAATGATTTCCCGCACCAGTTGCCGGTCGAGTTCGCCGTCGATCACAATCGCCTCGAGATCGAGCAGGGCGGCCGCATTGGTCAGCGCGTTGGCGATCGCGGGGCACGCGCTGTCGAGCCATTGCTCCGTGTGTCGCCACATCTCCGGCAACAACGCGCGATGATCGTGCGCGGCCGCGGGCGGTGCGCCCGCATCGCTCAAGAGCTTTTCGAGCACGAAGCCCGACGCCGCGTGCAGTAACTGGCGCGCGGGTTTGCGCGGGCCGCCTTCGCGCAACGGAATCGAGCCGACCGCGCCCGCGTTGTCGTGCGGGCCGCCATGCAAACGGCCGTCGATCACGAGCCCGCCGCCGATAAACGTGCCGACGAACAGATACAGAAAGTTGTGGATGCCGCGGCCCTGGCCCATCACGAGTTCGGCGGCGCAGGCGGCCGTGGTGTCTTTGGCGAACTCGACGGGCAGGCCCGTCATGGTCGCGATGCGCGAGCGCAGATCGATCTCGTGCCACGCTTCGAGCGCATCGGGCGGTGCGCCGAGAAAGTCGCGCCAGCCGCCGAGCCACAAGGGCGCCGCGACGCCTACGCCGACCACCTGGCTGGCCTTCGCGCCGAGCATCTGATTCACGCGCGCGAGTTTGCTTTCGAGCGCGGGAAACAGCGTGCGCGGATCAGGATAGGCGTACTCGAAAACGTCGCGGTGCACCACGTGGCCGGCGAAATCCATGGCCAGCACGTCGAGACTGCGGCGTCCCACCTTGACGCCGATGGTGTACGCGCCTTGTGCGCGCAACGCGATCGGCACCGACGGCTGGCCGATCCTGCCGCGCACGCGAGCCTGCTTTTCGAGCAGGCCGTCGTCGATGAGACGCTCGACGATCATCGACACCGTCTGCATCGAAAGACGCGTGAGACGGCCCACGTCGGCTTTCGGCAGCGGCCCATGCAAGCGGATCGCCTGCAACACGATGCGCTCGTTGAACTGCCGCATGCCGACCTGATTCGAGCCGACCGTGCGTTTGAGGGGCGAGCGGGTGCTGGTGGTTTCCATGGCGAGTGCCCGCTCAGCAGGATGCACGCATCATGCGATTGCCTTGACGTCTGCTTCCTTGGCGCCCGTCATGATCGCCACGGCTTCCGACATGTGGATGTCTTTCCTGTTCACGAGCGCGGCGCGCCGGCCGAGTCGCTGGATATGGATGCGGTCCGCGATCTCGAACACGTGCGGCATGTTGTGGCTGATGAGGATCACCGGCAAGCCGCGATCGCGCACGCGCCGGATCAGTTCCAGCACCATGTTGCCTTCCTTCACGCCGAGCGCGGCGGTGGGTTCGTCGAGAATCACCACGTGCCGGGCGAACGCCGCGCTGCGTGCCACGGCCACGCCCTGGCGCTGGCCGCCCGAGAGCGTTTCTACGGCCTGACGCATCGAGCGGATGCCGATCTGCAGGTCCTTCATATGCGCGGTCGCTTCGTCCAGCATGCGGCGCTTGTCGATCATCTTGAAGATCGAGCCGCGCCAGCCGGGTTTCAGCAACTCGCGCGCGAGGAACAGGTTTTCGGCGATGCTCATGGCCGGCGCCACCGCGAGTTCCTGGTACACCGTTTCGATGCCTTGCGCGCGGGCATCCAGCGGGCTGCGGAATTTGACCGGCTTGCCGTCGAGGAGAATCTCGCCTTCGTCCGGCACCGTGGCGCCGGAAAGGGCCTTGATCAACGACGATTTACCCGCGCCGTTATCGCCGATCACGGCCATGATCTCGCCGGGCAGCACTTCGAAGTCGCAACCGTCGAGCGCGGTCACATTGCCATAGCGTTTGATGAGACCGCGCGCCTGCAGAACGGGCATCGCGGTGGAAGCGGAAATAGGTGTCGACATGACGGGCTCCTGTCGGCCCGAGTTAGCGCTTCAGCGCTTACTCGGGCCCCATGCACGATAGTGCGGTTGTGTATTTAACCGCGACGATGGGAAAGTTTGTCCGCGGCCACCGCGAGAATCACCAGCATGCCGGTGATCAACACCTGGTAGACCGAAGAGACGCCGATCAGAGTCAACCCATTGCGGAACACGCCGACGATCAACGCGCCGAGCAGCGTGCCGACAATCGAGCCGCGTCCGCCGAACAGACTCGTGCCGCCGAGCACGACCGCGGTAATACTGTCGAGATTTTCGGTTTGCCCCGCCTGCGGATCGCCCACGCCGGTGCGCGACACGGACAACAGCGCGGCAATGCCGTAGATCGCGCCGGCCAGCGAATACACGGTCAGCAGGATTTTCTGCGACGACAGGCCCATCAGGCGCGCGGCCTCGGGGTTGTTGCCGAGCGCGTACAAGTGCCGGCCCGGCACGGTATCGCGCAACACGAACCATGTGGCCAGATACATCAGCAGGGTGAGCACGGTGCCGTAGGTGACATCCGCGGGGCCGAGCTTGAACGTGTTGCCGAAGAACATGATTGCGTCCGGCAGATTCGACACGCTCTCGGCGTTCGAATAGATCTGCGTGAGCGCGAACGCGATATTCAGCGTACCCAACGTGACGATGAAGGCCGGCAGTTTGATGCGCGTGATCAGCACGCCATTGAGCGCGCCGAACAGTGTGCTTGCGCCAACCCCGCACAGAATCGCGAGGGCCGGCGGCACACCGAGCGTGACCGCGAATTTGGTCATGATGATCGAGCCGAACGCCATCACCATGCCGCACGACAGATCGATGCCGCCGGTCAGCACGATCAGCGTCTGGCCGATGGCGATGACGGCGACCACCATGGTTTGCTGCAGGATCAGCGAGAGGTTCTGGAACGACAGGAAGCGGTTGCTCTGCGAAATAAAGAAGCCGCACGCCAGCACCAGTGCGATGAATGGCCCGACTTCGGCAAGCGATGGCATGCGCTCGGCAAACGAACGCGAGTGCCCGACGGGCGTGGAAGGAGTCGACATGATGGATGACCTCGATGCATGAGCGTGGCGTTCTGGCCACGCGGTAAATCCGATGGCGGCCCGGCGAAGCGGGCCGCTCTACTCAGTACGTGTTACTTGTTGCCCCAGCAGTTGTCGAGGCCGAATTTGGTGTCCTTGCTGTCGATGCCGGACATCGCTTTGTCGGTGATCAACGTGACGCCGGTGTCCTGATAGCCGGAGACCTTCTTGCCGGTCTTCGCGTAGTCGACGCCGGCCGTCACGCCGAGCGAGGCCATCTTCAGCGGATACTGCTGCGAGGTCGCGGCGATGGCGCCGGCCTTGACGTTGCGCACGCCTTCGCAGCCGCCGTCGATCGAGACGATCATCACGCTCTTGTCCTTGCCCGCCGCCTTGAGCGCGCGGTAAGCGCCCGCCGCGGCCGGTTCGTTGATCGTGTAGACGACGTTGATGTCGGGCGACTTCTGCAAGCAGTTTTCCATCGCCGTCTGGCCCTTGGCCTGATCGCCGCGCGTGTCCTGGCTGCAGACCACCGAGGGATCGCCTTCCTTCACGCCGAAGCCTTCCAGGAAGCCGTTATGACGCAGCACGCCGACCGAGACGCCGGGCGCGAGATCGAGCGTGGCGATCTTCGCGGGCTTGCCGTTCAGCGCGGCTTTCGCGTATTTGCCGATCAACACGCCGGCCTTGAAGTTGTCGGTGGCGAAGAGGGCGTCGGTGGCGTCCTGCGGGTCGGTCGGCGTGTCGAGCGCGACCACCATCACGCCGGCCGCGCGGGCTTTCCTGATGCTCGGCACGATCGCCTTGGTGTCGCTCGGCGTGATCAGAATCGCTTTCGCGCCGGCCGTCATCATGTTTTCGATGGCGGTGACCTGGCTCGCATTGTCGCCGTCGAACTTGCCGGCGGCGGTGATCAGCTTCGCGCCGTCTTTCGAGGCGGCCGCTTCCGCGCCCTGTTTCATCTTCACGAAGAAGGGGTTGGTGTCGGTCTTGGTGATGAGGCCGACGACAGGCTGGTCAGCCGCCTGGCTCGCGCTCGCACACCATACCGCCGATGCCGCGACGCACATCGACACGATTTTCCTCGCGACAGGAAGCCTGCTGGAATTCAGATTCATGGGACGCTCCTCCGGTTTTTGGCAACGACGTTGTGGACTGCTGGCGGCTGTCTGCGCGAACGCTGCGCGCCGACAACCTGGTTTGCGGCCTGATGCTCGGTGACGGCGGTTCGAAACGGCCTGGGCTCGACTCCGTTCGTGCTGCCTAAATCACTTTGGTTGATTTAGTACAGCAGGCGCATCGGCCCGCGTCAAGGAAATGATCGGAACGGAAAGTGAGGCGCGAAAACTTGCCGGCAGGCCGCGCGCCATACGTGGCAAGGCTTCGACGGCGTAGTGCGGATCGATATCGAGCCTTCGGGCTTGGGGAAAGTCCTGGCCTGAGTGAAAGCAAATTGAAGGCTAACTGGGCTTTTCTCGACGGTAAATGGCTCGCACCGCGACGGTATTCAGCGAACACTGAAGCACGTTCATCATGATGTTCGTGGCGAATCGGCATAGTGCGCGGCGCGAGTGCTTGCCGGGAAGGCGGCGTGCGCGAATGAAGGATTCGCTACGTAACCTCCGCGATGCTGTCACGGCCACATCACCGCGAACGCGGCGCGCCGGTGGATGCCCGCACGACCAGTTCGGGCGGCGAGGCAATCCGCATCGGCACGCTGGCGCCGCCGCGCCCCGCCTGTCCATACGACGACTCGATCAACTCGCGCAACAGCGACACGGCGAGCCCGGCGACTTCGACTGTCGGCACGGCGACCGTCGTCAATGCGGGGCGCGATTCGCGTGCGAGCTGGATGTCGGTGATGCCGATCACGGACAGGTCCGCCGGCACATTCAGTCCGAGGTCGGCGGCGGCGTGCATTGCGCCGAGCGCGGGCAGGTCGTTGGTGGCGAAGATCGCGGTGAGCTTCGGATCGCTTTCCAGCAGCGCGCGTGCCGCGGCATAGCCGCCTTGTATCGTATCGGCCGCGTGCTTCACGCGGCCCTTCGGCACGCCCGCGGCGCGCAGCGCATCGACGAAACCTTCGTAGCGGGCCGCGTGAATGCCTGACGCTTTGCTGCCGACGATCGCGCCGATCCGCCGGTGGCCGAGCTCCAGCAAATGCGCGCCGGCCAGCTCGCCGGCGCGCCGGAAATCGACCGCGACGCACGGCAGCCCAGGCGGCTCGTCAGGCCGCTCCCACATGCACAGCACGACCGGCGTGCCGCGCGATTCGGTCGTGTGAAGATCGGCGAAATCCAGGTTCGCATTCGTCACGAGCACGCCTTCGGAAAGCGTGCCGGCAATCTGGTCGAGATACGCGCGGCCGGTCAGCGGATCTTCGTTCGTATTGCAGATGATCACGAAATGGCCGCTGGTGCGCGCCGCGCGTTCGACGGCAAGCGCGAACTCCGGATAGAACGGGTTGGCGATACTCGACACCATCAGGGCGAGCGTCGGCGCGCGGCCTTCGGCAAGGGCGCGAGCGGCGAGATGCGGACGGTAGCCGAGCGTTTCGACGGCGTCGAGCACGCGTTGCCGCGTGCTCGCGCCGACCCGGCCGCGATTGCGCAGCACGTTGGACACCGTCGCCGGAGTGACCCCGGCATGACGCGCGACTTCGCTGAGTGTGGGCATGATGTTATCAATATTTGGGATGGCTGCCCGGCATTTGCGTCGCGAGCCGAGGCGCGGCACCATCTGTCGCACAGACAAAACGATATCGGAGACAGGCAAGGCCCAACGATCGCAACCGATCGATTTTTTTCGGCCCTGCTGATTAAGCGCTTAATCTCCGACTTCGAGCCGATTAAATCACGGAGTCGATGCGATGGCGAGCATTTCGTTAAGAGGCGTGCAGAAAGCGTACGGCGACGGCGCGCTGGTGATCCGCGACGTGGATCTCGAGATCGGCGAGAACGAGTTCTGCGTGTTCCTCGGTCCGTCCGGCTGCGGCAAATCTACCTTGCTGCGCATGATCGCCGGCCTCGAAGACGTCAGCGACGGCGACCTCTCGATCGGCGGACAACTCATGAACGACGTGCCGGCCGCGCAACGCGGTGTGGCGATGGTGTTTCAGAGCTATGCGTTGTTTCCGCATATGAGCGTGTTCGAGAACATGGCGTTCGGCCTGAAGCTTGCTAAAACCCCCAAGGATGAAGTCGATCGCAAGGTGCGGGAAGCCGCGCGCATCCTGCAACTGGAGGCGTTGCTCGAGCGCAAGCCCAAGGCGTTGTCGGGCGGCCAGCGGCAGCGGGTGGCGATCGGCCGCGCCATCGTGCGCGAGCCGGGCGTGTTTCTGTTCGACGAGCCGCTCTCCAATCTCGATGCCACGCTGCGTGGCCAGACACGTATCGAGATCGCCCGGCTGCACAAGCAGTTCGCCAAGGCCAGCGTCGTCTACGTGACGCACGACCAGATCGAAGCGATGACGCTCGCCGACAAGATCGTATTGCTGCATGCCGGCAAGGACACCGAACGTTACGGCAGCATCGCGCAGATCGGCGCGCCGCTCGAGTTGTACCACCGTCCGAAGAGCCGTTTCGTCGCCGGTTTCATCGGCTCGCCGCGCATGAATTTTCTGCCGGGACGGGTGGCCTCGGTCGATGCGCAAGGCGTGACCATCACGCTGGATCACACGGAAGAAAGCGTGCGGGTGCCGGTGAACGGCGCGGGTTTGCAAACCTCGCAAACGGTCACGCTCGGCGTGCGACCTGAACACCTGGAATTTGTCGATGCGTCCCGCGTCACGTCAGACGACGCCGTGCTGACGCGCACCGTGTCGCTCGTCGAACAACTCGGCGAACACAGTTACGTGCACCTCGATCAGCCCGGCGGCGCCGCGCTGATCGCCAAAGCGCCGGGCAATACACGCCTCGCGCCCGGTGAGCGCGCGAGCTTGCGCGTGCCCCGACCCGCTTGCCATTTGTTTACCGAAGACGGCTTTGCCGCCGCTTCGCTCGAATCCGTCGAACACTACGCATAGAGGACATTCGGATGCGCCTTGGAGTCTGTTATTACCCGGAACACTGGCCCGAGTCGATGTGGGAAGACGACGCTCGCCGAATGAAAGCCCTCGGCATCGAACAGGTGCGGATCGCCGAATTTGCCTGGAGCCGGATCGAGCCGACGCCGGGCGAATACGATTGGGGCTGGCTCGATCGCTCGATCGATGTGCTGGGCGCGGCCGGCCTGCAAGTGGTGATGTGCACGCCGACAGCGACGCCGCCCAAGTGGCTGATCGACCGCCATCCCGACATTCTGCCGATCGGCGCGGACGGCCGTCCGCGTGCGTTCGGCTCACGGCGCCATTATGACTTTTCGTCACCGTCGTACTTCGCCGCGTCGCAGAAGATTTGCACGGCGGTGGCCGGGCGCTACGGCAAGCATCCCGCGGTCGCCTACTGGCAAACCGACAATGAGTTCGGCTGCCACCACACGGTGGTCAGTTATTCGCCGGCGGCGGTGGGACGCTTTCGCGAGTGGCTCAAAGCGCGCTACCACACCATCGAAGCATTGAACCGCGCATGGGGCACCGTGTTCTGGAGCATGGAGTACCGCAGCTTCGACGAGATCGACGCGCCGGTGGCGACCGTGACTGAAGCGCATCCTTCGCATCGCCTCGATTACCGGCGTTTCGCGTCCGACGAGGTGGCGCGCTATAACCGCATGCAGGTCGAGATCATCCGCGCCCATTCGCCGGGGCGGCCGGTTGCGCACAACTTCATGCAACTCTTCACCGAGTTCGATCACTACAAGCTTGCCGCCGATCTCGATGTAGCGACGTGGGACAGCTATCCGCTCGGCGCGCTCGAAGAGCAATGGTTTGCGCCGGAGGTGAAAGCGCGCTGGCTGCGCAGCGGGCATCCTGACTTCGCGTCGTTCAATCACGACGTCTATCGCGGCATGTCGAAGCTGCCGTTCTGGGTGATGGAGCAGCAGCCGGGTCCGGTGAACTGGGCGCTATGGAATCCGGCGCCGCTGCCGGGCATGGTGCGGCTGTGGAGTTGGGAAGCGTTCGCGCACGGCGCGGGCTGCGTATCGTATTTTCGCTGGCGTCAGGCGCCGTTCGCGCAGGAACAGATGCATGCGGGACTGAACATGCCCGATAACCGGCTCGACGTGGGCGGCAACGAAGCGGCGCAAGTCGCCGGTGAGATTCGCACGGTGCTCGCCGCGAATGCCGACGCCAATGGCGCGATTCGTTCGAAAGTCGCGCTCGTCTACGACTACGAGGCGAAGTGGCTGTTCGAGATTCATCCGCAGGGAGCGGACTTCCACTATCCGCGCTTCGCCTTCGAGTACTACTCGGCGCTGCGCGCGCTCGGCCTCGACGTGGATATCGTGCCGGTGGACGCGCCGCTGGATGGCTACAGCCTGATCGTCGTGCCGCCGCTGCCGGTGGTGCCCGCTGATTTCGCGGAGCGTCTTGCAAACGCAGGTGCGCAGGTCGTGCTCGGTCCGCGCACGGGTTCGAAGACCGCGGATTTGCAGATTCCCGTGAACCTGCCGCCTGGTGCGCTGGCCTCGGTGTTGCCGCTGCGCGTGTGGCGTGTCGAATCGATGCGGCCGAACGTGACCGAAGCGGTGCGCCTGTCGGACGACGCCAGCACGAGTGAAGCACACGGCTTCGCTCGCCACTGGCGTGATTTCATCGAAAGCGAAGCGGCGGATTCGCTCGACGTGCGCGCGCGATTCGCGGACGGCCATCCCGCGTATGTTCAAGGCGGCGCGTTCCACTACCTCGCGAGTCTGTTCGACGATGCACTGACGGTGCGCTTGTTTGCGCGGATCGCGCAAGAAGCCGGTGTGGCAACGACACCGCTCGGCGATAGCGTTCGCGTGAGCCGCCGCGGCGCGCTGACCTATGTGTTCAACTACGGTGACAAGACACACACGCTCACCGACATAGCCGGCGATGCCTTCGTGATCGGCTCCCACGCAATCGAACCGCAGGGCGTGGCCGTCTTTCGAGCGCAATAGTGGTCTGATGCGCCGACGCGGTGTCCGACGAAATTCCATGCAGCAACGACAACGACGCAAAATCAAGGAATCAAGGAGACAGGCAACATGAAACTGAAACCACGCAAGATTCTATTGGCACTCGCGCTGGCCGGCGCGGCTTTGGCAACGTCAGCCGTCAGCACGGCCCAGGCGGGCACGCTCACCGCCAATATCGCGTTCAAGGGTGCGAGCCAGCGCGCGGTCTGGCAGTCGGTCATCGACGACTTCAAGAAGGCGCATCCCGGCATCGACGTGAAGGTCTCGTTCGTCGACGAAGAAGCCTACAAGGTGCAACTGCCCGGCTGGCTGACGACAGTCGCGCCCGATATCGTCAACTGGCACGACGGCGAACGCATGGCCTATTACGCGCAGCGCGGCCTGTTCGAAGACCTGAGCGGCGACTGGGCGAAGAACGGCTGGAACGACATGTATGCGTCGACCAGGGAAGCGTCGTCGTATAAGGGCAAGCAGTACGCCGCACCGACGGTTTACTACTCGTGGGGTATGTTCTACCGCAAGGACCTGTTCCAGAAGGTCGGCATTAATGGCGAGCCGAAAATGTGGGATCAGTTTCTCGAAGACTGCAAGAAGTTGAAGGCCGCAGGCATCACGCCGATTGCCGTAGCGGGCCGCGACTCATGGACACTCGCGGGTTGGTTCGATTACCTCGACTTGCGTTTGAACGGCAATGCGTTTCATCAGAAGCTGATGGCGGGCGAGATTGCGTACACCGATCCACGCGTGAAGAAGGTCTACACGACGTGGAAGCAATTGATCGACGCGGGCTATTTCATCGACAACTCGCTCTCCTACGATCTCGATTCGGTGCAGCCGTTCCTGTTCCAGGGCAAGGCCGCGATGATGCTGATGGGCACGTTCATCACCGCTGGTTTTCCGCCGAACGTGAAGCCGGAAATGGGCTACTTCCAGTTCCCGATCATCGACGCGAAAGTGCCGACCGCCGAAGACGGTCCGGTCGAGTCGCTGCATATTCCGTCGAAGGCAAAGAACAAGGCGGATGCGCACACGTTCCTTGCGTTCGTCGAGACACCGGAAATCGGCGCGAAACTGGCGGCCGGGCTCGGCTCGCTGTCGGCTAACAGCAAGTCGCCGGAACCGGAAGATCCGATCTCCAGGATAGGCTTCCAGATTCTTGCGAACACCAAGGGCGGCATCGCGCAGTTCTATGATCGCGACATGACCAAGGAAATGGCGGACGAAGGCATGAAGGGGATGCAGCAGTTCATCTCCGACCCAACGAAGCTCGACGACGTGCTCGCGCAACTCGAGCAGACGCGCAAGCGGATCTACAAGAAGTGAGCGGTGGCGGCCGCGAGGCCGCCTTCCGTTGCATTTCCGATCTGGAGAGAACGATCGTGTCGCATTCCGTCACCCGTCACACTGTCGGCGGTCCTGCCGAACCCGGCGGCCCGGGCTTGCCCACGCCGGGCGGTGCCTTGCGCGGCGGCAAACCCGGCGCTGTACGGCGCCGCCGTCCGTCGCCCACTGCGCGCCGGCAGCGGCGCGCCGCTTTTCTGTTCCTCGCGCCGGCCTGCGTGATGGTGGCCATCTACGTGGTGTGGCCGATCCTGTCGACCATCCGCCTGAGCTTTTTCAACTGGGACGGAATGAGCGAGCCGTCGTTCGTCGGCCTCGCGAACTACGTGGAGTTGTTCCATGCGCAGACCTTCTACACGGCGCTCAAGAACAACCTCATCTGGCTATTGCTGTTCCTGCTCGCTCCGCCCATGGGACTCGCCGTGGCGTTGTATCTGAATCAGGCGGTGGCCGGCATCCGTATCGTCAAATCGCTTTTTTTCGCACCGTTCGTGCTGTCGGGCGTGGTGGTCGGTTTGATCTTCTCGTGGTTTTACGACCCGACTTTCGGTCTGCTCGCCAAGGTTCTCGGCCACGGCGTGCCGGTGCTCGGCGACCCGCGCTATGCGACCTTGGGAATCGTGTTCGCGGCGCTGTGGCCGCAAACCGCCTATTGCATGATTCTCTACCTGACCGGCCTGACGTCGCTGAACGCCGAACAGATCGAGGCCGCGCGCATGGAAGGCGCGCGCGGCTGGTCGATGCTGTGGCATGTGATTCTGCCGCAACTGCGGCCGACCACCTTCATGGCGATCGTCGTGACCATCATCGGCGCACTGCGCAGTTTCGATCTGATCTCGGTGATGACGAGCGGCGGCCCGTTCGAAAGCTCGACCGTGCTCGCGTATTACATGTACGACCAGGCGATCAAGTACTACCGGATCGGCTATTCGGCGGCGGTGGCAGTTGTGCTGTTCGCCATCATGCTGGTGTACATCGTTTATCACTTGCGGCGGATGCTGCGCACCGAGCAATAAGGAGCCGATCATGTTTCCGATTCCCATCGACAAATGGAAGCCGGCCACTCGCCGCATGTACAAACTCACGTTGCCGGTCGCGCTCCTGATCTGGCTGCTGCCGATGATCGCCGTGCTGGTCACGTCCGTGCGTTCGACCGAAGAGTTGAGCGAGGGCAACTATTGGGGATGGCCGAAGCATTTCGCGATGTTCGACAACTACCGCGAGGCGCTGACCACATCGCCGATGTTGCATTACTTCTGGAACAGCGTATTGATCACGGTGCCTGCCGTAGTGGGCTCGATTGCATTGGCGGCGATGGCCGGCTTCGCGCTGGCGATCTACCGGTTCCGCGGCAATTCAACCTTGTTCGCGACGTTCGTGGCGGGGAATTTCGTCCCGGTGCAGGTATTGATGATTCCGGTGCGGGATTTGTCGTTGCAACTCGGTCTGTTCAATTCCGTCAGCGCGCTGATTCTGTTTCATGTGTCGTTTCAGACGGGATTTTGCGCGCTGTTTCTGCGCAACTTCATCAAACAGTTGCCGTTCGAACTGGTCGAGGCGGCGCGCATCGAGGGCGCGAATGAGTGGACGGTGTTCTTCAAGATCGTGTTGCCGTTGATCCGCCCGGCGCTCGCGGCATTGGCGATTCTCGTGTTCACGTTTGTCTGGAACGACTACTTCTGGGCACTATGTCTGACGCAAGGCGACGACGCCGCGCCGATTACCGTGGGCGTGGCCGCATTGAAAGGGCAGTGGACCACGGCGTGGAATCTTGTTTCGGCGGGATCGATTCTCGCGGCATTGCCCTCAGTAGCGATGTTCTTTGCGATGCAGAAGCATTTTGTCGCCGGCTTGACGTTCGGGGCGACGAAGGGTTGAGGCGATTGTGTGTTGTGTCGAGAAGGGTTGCCCGCGAAAGCGGGCTTTTTTTTGTGCTGAAACTGCTGCTAGCTGCGTTGCCTCGCGAGAGGTGCGGATGGCAGGAGTGCAGTCAGTTCAGTAAGTTGCTGCGAGAGGTGACAGGGCGTCGGCGGGGGCTGGAGTCTTGATCTGGGCCGGGCGGCGGTGCCACAGGCCGAGATCGCTTTCATCTTCGCCGACGGCCGGCGCGTGCGCGGCCACGTACACCGGACCCACTACGTTCGGGTGCACGCCGGCTTCGGTGATGACCGAGCCGCCGTAGCTGTGAGCCACGAGGATCGTCGGGCCGTTCTGCTGATCGAGAACGCGCTTGATCGCGGCGACGTCGTCATCGAGCGAGGTCAGCGGTTCCTGCACGATGGTGACGTGATAAACGTCTTTGGTCAGTCGGTCATAGACCGGTCTCCAGCCCGAACCGTCCACCCATGCGCCGTGGACAAGAACAATGTTGTGGACCGGCGCGTTCAGCGGTTTGGCGTCTTGCACGATCGCGGCCGTGGATGCAAAAAGGGCGGCTGACAACGACAAGGCCGTGGCGACGAGCGGCAAAACTTTCATGACAAACTCCGGCTTATTGAGTTAGGAATTTTTCTGGAGAAACATTATTAAAAACTTGTAGAAAATAGGAATCCTGTCGATATGAAGGGCGAAACAGGATTCCCGATACGCGTCATTCAGTTGCCAAAGTAAACGTTGCAGAAGCTGACGGGGCCGACGCAACTGGAGTCCGTCGATGCGTGCGTGCGCATGCCGGACGAAGAACTCCCGTTCTGCGTCACGCCGCCGTACGACGACTGCGTCGTTTGCGGCGCGTTTTGCGCGGCGACCTTCGCTTCAGCGGCCTGGATCGAGGCCGGGTAATTAGCGTCTTCCGCAAGCGAGGGGTGGTAGCCCGCCTGTTCGAGGCGCACCAGGTCGGCGCGCACTTCGGCACGTGTGACGGGGGCATTGGATTGTGCGAAGCTCAGAACGGGAGCGGTCAGTGCGCCAGCGGCGAGAGCGAAACAAACAAGAGCTTTTTTCATGATAAAAATTCCTTCGTAATGCGATGAGAGGGGCAACGATTGCCGGGAAAGTGTGCTGCTTTAGCTGCCGAAGTACGGGGTGCAGAAACCTGCGGGGCCGACACACTGCTGCGTGCTCGTGTGCATATGTTCCTTCGCCGAGGCCTGGGTAGCGAAACCTGCCGAAGCGAGGACGATCAGCGAGAGAATGATGGAAAGTTTGCTTTTCATTTGGATGCCTAACTAGTAAAAGATTGAAGATGCCTTGTGAATTAAATGAGGCTACGTCTTTGCCCGTTCATCAACATGACCCGCTTGCAATGAGAGCAGCGCGTACATGCTTATTTGGTCACCTACCGTGCAGCGTTCGTCGCTGTCTTGTAGGGGCGAACACATGGGATTTCCGCTTATTCCAAAAATTTTCCGCGATTGTGGTGAAAAATTTGATTCTTACATTTGCCTGAACGTCGCGGCACGGCAACGTCTGGAATTTTGTCAGGGAACGACGTTGCCAGAAAAAAGCAGTACTGCGCCAAGCCTTATCCAGTAAGGCTCCCAAACGTTTGCGCCGTTAAGTCTGAGGATTACGTTTACTAAAGCTTTGCGTTTTGCCTTTTCGGGGGAATCAATCTTGAATCACCAACGATCGCCATGGTCGCGTACAGCGGCTCCGGGCGAAGTCATCTATTCCGAAGGCTTCGCGGGCGACGCCGTCGTCTACGTCATTGCAGATGGCAAAGTCGAAATCTCCACGCAGTGCGACGAGAAGAAAGTGATTCTCGCCACGCTAGGCAAAGGCGAGTTTTTCGGCGAGGCGGCCTTGTTGCCGCCCGAACCACGGGCGCACACCGCGAAGGCACTAAGCTTCTGCCAATTGACCGTCATTGCGGCGAACGTGGTGGAGGATGAACTCGAGCGCGTCTCGCCGTTGCTCCGCCATATCGTACGCACGCTGATCCGGCGGGTGAAAAAAAAGGACGATATCCTCGCCACTAATACGCACGCTGACTTCCTGCCGGGCGTCCTGTCGTATGCGCATGTTCTTGCCTTGATGGCGGGTGGAGAGAACGCCGACAGACCGGACGGCCGCATGCGCCGCGGGCAAGGCGAGGAATTCTCGGTGCCTTTGCCTGATGTGATCAGGAAGTGCCATGCGATTGCCGGACATTCGCGTCCGCATGTGCTGGCCATGCTCAAACGGATGGAGAAACTCAATCTCGTCTCGCTCGAACCCGGCCGGTCCGATCGTCTGAGCAATACGTCGGCGCGCTATTCGGCGCAGGACGGCGCCATGAGCCGGCAGCTGGTCACGTTCGATCCGGTGCGGATCACCGAGCGTGCCCAACAGGTGGCGGACCACGATCTCGATCTGTCCATCAGCAGCGAGCTGGAACTGATCGAGCTTGACGACCTGGAAGCCTTGATCGGTGTCGAGAAGAAGGTGATTCTCAACAAGTTGTCTCACGCGGAGATCGCGGAAGACATCTTTGCGTTTCGCAAGACCAAGGTGTTGAACTATGTCGAAGAAAAGGGCATCAGCTATTTCTCGCGCCGCAATACTCGCGGTCCGGACGACCTGAAGTCGCTCGACGATCTGGAGTTCGTCGACCAGCGAACGTTGTTCGAAGCGGTGAGTGCGTTCGACACATACGACCTCGCGAAGCTGCTTTCCGCCGTGACAGGTCAGCCGATCGCCGAACGCCTGCTCTCGGTGATGACCGAGGCGAGAAAGAAAGAGGTCTCGTGGGTGATGCGTCGTGAGATCAACATCGATCCGCTCGAAATTGCCGAGATCGAAGAACGCTTCCTCGAAACCGTGCGCGCGATCAAAGCTCCGACGGCCGCGGCCGCGCCGCTTTCCAATCTGGATGCCTGACGCGCAACACGCAAACGGCCGGCAGCGTCGACTTCGAGCTTCGAAAGCGCGGGCGGCCATTCGAGAGGACGTATGGATCTTTTGACGCTTTTTGGCGCGGTGTTCGGCGTAACGGCGATCGTCGCTGGCTTCTCGCTCGAGGGCGGCCACTTTACTTCGCTGTTTCAACTGGAGGCATTCGTCATCGTTCTCGGCGGTACTTTCGGTGCGGTGATGATTCAGAACACCTGGGCGAGGTTTTACGACGGCATCAAGCAACTGCGCCTGGCTTTTGTGAAGGCGCGACAGGTCGATCGCGAGAGCCTGTCCGTCCTGCTCGAGTGGGGCGATCAGGCGAAGTTGAACGGCATGCTCGTGTTCGAGTCGATCGAGGCGGGCGGCATCAATCCATTCGCCAAGCGAGGTTTGGAGTTGCTGGCAAACGGCGTATCGACAGCCGTGCTGGAAGACGCCTTGCAGCGCGAACTGGATGCCTACGAGCGCAATCACATGGCGGCCGCGCGGATCTGGCAACAGGCGGGCGGTTACGCGCCGACGTTCGGCATTCTGGGCGCGGTACTCGGTCTGATTCAGGTGACCGGCCATATGCTCGAGCCCGCGCAACTCGGGCAAGGCATCGCGGTGGCTTTCGTCGCGACGCTATACGGTCTTGCGCTGGCAAATCTGGTCTTTTTGCCTTTGTACGGAAAGATCAGGGCGCAGGTGGACAGCGAATTGCGCTTCAAACGGTTATATCTCGACGGCTTGCTCGCGATCTCGCGCAAGGAGTCGCCTCACACCATCGAAACACGGCTCGCGGGCGACGTGAGGGAAAGATCAGCCGAATTGCTGGGCTAGCGGGTTCCGGTCGTGCGGATAACAAGCGGGTCGGGACCCATCACACGTAACTTCGGACGCAGGCGTTTCGAGTATGAACACCTCCTCGGGTAAGAAGCGCCTCACGGCGGACAAGACCGGCTATGATGCCGGCGACGAAGGCGAGGAGCAGTCCGGTCGCTGGCGGATTTCTTACGCGGACCTCATCACCACGTTGATGGTGTTGTTCCTTGCGCTCTATGTGCTGCAGCTGGCAAAAACGAGGGAGCTTGAAATCAAGGCACTGGAGCGTCACGTGGTGACGGAGGCGACGTTCGCTACGCCAGATGCTTCGAAGATGCGGCTTCTTTCGCTGTTGGAGCCGCTCAAGGACAATCGCCAGATTACGATTTCGAACGCGGCTCACGGCGTGGAAATCGCCATCAACGCAAAAATTCTGTTCAACTCCGGCGACGCGCGTTTGTTGCCTGAATCATTCGGTGTGTTGAATCAGATTGCCGGCGTGCTGCGTGACCGATCGAAGAACAACATCCTCGTCGAAGGGCACACGGACAGTTTGCCTATCTCAACGGCGAAATACGAATCCAATTGGGAGCTGTCTTCTGCACGGGCAGGGGCGGTGGTTCGCTTCTTCGCGGACAAAGGCATCGAAGCGCACCGAATGGCCGCGATCGGCCGGGCCGACAATTTCCCCTTGATCATCGGCGACGACGCGGCTGCGCGCGCCGCGAATCGGCGCGTGACCATTCTCGTCGAGTACTGAATTGCCGCGGTGGAGAATGGGCTAACGCGCGCTTCGCTGCACATGCGGAGCGCCTCGCGCGCTCCTCGCGACGTCGTCGCTAAACCGCTACTCAGCTACCCATATAGAGCGAACGGTTCAAGTTGGCGAGCTGACCATCTTTCTCGGCTTGCACGAGTTCCCGGCGAACCTGTGCGCGCGTTTTCGAGGTGACGCTGGCCGCGCTCGCGGACCATTGCGGCTGCGCGGCCTGTGCGATCTGCGAAGCATCCACGGTGGAGGTCGAGGCCGGAGCAACCGCGGCGTGAGCAACACTTCCGACCACACAGGCAGCAAGAGTCAAAGCAATCATGGAAACTTTCATATCGTTCTCCTTGAACGGTTGGATAAGAGACGTCCGCGAATCGGAAAGCACGAGCAGAGGTCGACCTGGACTTGCTGCGATGCGATTGTTCCCGGAGAAGCGGCGTTGATGTATTGAACCGCGCGGGTGTATCGGGCATGTGTCGAGAAGGCGGCGAATTGCAATGTTGTGTATCGCCGGAAACCGCGGATACATTCCGATACGAAGCCGCGTTTATCCTTGCTGCGCGAGCAGGGCTTGAATCTTCGCTTCCGTCTTCGCATAGTCGCCTTCGCCGAAATGCGTGTAGACGATCCGGCCTTGCTTGTCGAGCAGGTAGAAAGCCGGCCAGTACTGATTGTTGTACGCGTTCCAGGTCGCATAGCGATTGTCCTGCGCGACCGGATAAGTGATGCCGAAGCGCTTGATGGCGGTCTTTACATTGTCGGTGTCGCGCTCGAACGGGTACTCGGGCGTATGCACGCCGATCACCGTCAGCCCCTGATCCTTGTATTTCTGATTCCAGCTTTTCACGTAAGGCAGCGTGTTGATGCAGTTGCCGCAGGTGTAGGTCCAGAAATCGACCAGCACCACCTTGCCGCGCAGTTGCTGCAAGGTCAGCGGATCGCTGTTGAGCCATTGCGAAATGCCGGTGAATTCGGGCGCGGGCGCGTTGGCTGCGAGAACGGGCGCGCCCGGTTCGGGCGACCCCGCGAAGGCGGCAAGGCCGCTCGCGGCTGCGGCGGCGATCACGGTTGCAACGGCGAGCGTTTTGATCTTGGAGGCGGAGAGCATGTCAGGGTCCTTTCAGGATGAGGCTAAAAAACGGCAGTTCGCGTGTCAGCCGCGAATGACCGTATTGAAGCGTCCGCAGGTATCTGGCATGTGTCGTCCAAACCGCGCGGGTGCAATGTTGTGTATCTGGACGAGGTGCAGATACACTGCGACACAATTCGCCGGGCGAGCCAGGCTATAAAGCAGGCATTGCCAATCACGGAGAGCACCATGAGCGCCGACTTGCTGCAGGGATCCTGCCACTGCGGGACCGTCAAATTCGAAGTGCGTACCCCGGTCACCCCGGCCGGGCGCTGCAACTGCAGCCTGTGCCGCCGCAAGGGCGCATTGATGACGCCGCTGTTTCCGGCAAGCGAGTTGAAGATCCTGAGCGGCGAAGATTCGCTGACGCTCTATCAGTTCAATACGCGAGTGGCCCGGCACTATTTTTGCAAACACTGCGGTATCTATCCGTTTCATCAGACGCGCAAGGACCCGCAGCAGTGGCGCGTCAACATCGGTTGCCTTGAGGGCGTCGATCCGTATAGTCTGGAAGCGGGGGTCGCCGATGGCGCGAGCCTCTCCGTGCTGGAGGACGCATGAGACGCCTGCTGGCTATCGTCGTCTTCGTGACGGGCGGCGTTGCCGCCGAACTGGCGCATCCGGTGCAGTGTTCATTGATGGTTGCGGGCCGGGTGCAGTTGAAACGCCAAAAGAGATGATGCGTTGATGGAAACCATCGATCACGTATTGATTGTCGACGACGACCGCGGCATCCGCGAATTGCTCGCAGGTTATCTCGAGAAGAACGGCATGCGCGTGTCGCTCGCGGCGAATGGCCGCCAGATGCGCGCGGCGCTGGAGCAGGGCGCGCCCGATCTGATCGTGCTGGACCTGATGATGCCGGGCGAAGACGGTCTGGTGCTGTGCCGCGAACTGCGCGCCGGCAAATTCCGTGCGGTGCCGGTATTGATGCTGACGGCCCGCAACGAGGAAGCCGATCGCATTGTCGGCCTGGAGATGGGCGCCGACGACTACCTGCCCAAACCCTTTGCCGTGCGTGAATTGCTCGCGCGCATTCGCGCCGTGCTGCGCCGCGCCCGCATGCTGCCGCCCGGCATGCAGGTGACGGAATCGGCGCCGATGCTGGCCTTCGGCGACTGGCGCCTCGACACCACCGCGCGCCATCTGCTCGATGCCGAAGGCACCATGGTGGCGCTAAGCGGCGCCGAGTACCGCCTGCTGCGCGTGTTTCTCGATCACCCGCAACGCGTACTGACGCGCGATCAACTCCTCAATCTCACGCAAGGACGCCAAGCCGATCAGTTCGACCGCTCGATCGATCTGATGGTGAGCCGTCTGCGTCAACGGTTGCGTGATGTCGCGCGCGAACCGCGTTACATCAAGACACTGCGCAGCGAGGGTTATGTGTTTTCCGCGGCGGTGACCGCTATCGAGGACACGCAATGAACCGCTGGTCCTGGCTGCACTGGCCGCGCACGCTGTTCGCGCGGCTCGCGCTGATTCTTTTCGTCGGCCTCGCGCTGGCGCAGACGCTGTCGTTCTGGCTCACGCTGACCGAGCGCGACCAGACCATGACCAACGTGATGATGGGTTATATCGAGCGCGAAGTGAGCAGTTCGGTGGCGCTGCTCGATCATTTGCCGCCTGGCGAACGCGCGCAGTGGCTGCCACGGCTTGCGCGGCGCAGCTACGAGTTCATTCTCGGTCCGGGCATGACCGGCAGCCCGATCGATGCGCATCTGTCCGAGCGCGTGGCGCAGTCCATCGCTGACGGCATCGGCACCCACTATCCGCTGACGGTAAATGCCGTCCCCGGCGACAAGGAGCGCCTGCAGGTTCATCTGCAACTGAGCGACGGCACGCCGCTGACGATCGATATGCGGCCCATGTCGGGCGCGCCGCTGTCGCGCTGGCTGCCGCTCGTACTCGCGTTGCAACTGGCGGTGCTGGTCGCGTGTTGCTGGCTGGCGGTGCGTCTCGCCACGCGTCCGTTGCATCAACTGGCGCTCGCCGCGGATACGCTCGGCCCCGACCTGAAGGCGGCGCGCTTGCCGGAGGACGGGCCATCAGAGGTATCGCGCGCTGCGCGCGCCTTCAACGCGATGCAGGACCGCATCGCCACCTACATGACCGAACGCATGCAGATTCTCGCGGCGATTTCGCACGATCTGCAAACGCCGATCACGCGGATGCGCCTGCGCGTCGACGTGATGGACGACGACGCGCAGGGCGCGAAGCTGCGCCAGGATCTGCAGGAAATGGAAAGCCTGGTGAAGGAAGGCGTGACGTACGCGCGCACGCTGCATGGCGCAACCGAGGTGCCTTGCCGCGTCGATCCCGACGCGCTGCTCGACAGCCTCGTCTGCGACTATGTGGACGCCGGTCAGGCGGTCAGCCTGGAAGGGCGGCTCGGCAATTCGCTGGTGACGCGTCCGCAGGCATTGCGCCGCATACTCGGCAACCTGGTGGACAACGCGCTGAAGTTCAGCGGCGCGGCCGAGATCGCAGCGACCGTGTTGCCCGGCGGAGAGACGCTGATCGCGGTGCTCGACCGCGGCCCCGGCATACCGGCCGAGTCGCTGGAAGCGGTGTTCGAGCCGTTCTACCGGCTCGAAGCCTCGCGCAATCGCGATACGGGTGGCACCGGGCTGGGCCTTGCCATCGCACGGCAACTTGCAATGGCGATGGACGCGACGCTGACACTGCACAGCCGTCCCGGCGGCGGTCTGGAAGCGCGGTTGATGTTGAGGAATCTGCGCAAGGCGTAGTTGCGCTCGTCGCCGGCCGCGAGGCGCTCGCGGCGCCCGGCCTTACCTGTTCAGCGCCAGATATTGATGCAGCGACTGGATCGCGGCCGCGCCCTCGCCGACGGCTGCCGCAACGCGCTTCACCGAGCCGCTGCGCACGTCGCCCACGGCGAAGATGCCGGGCCGGCTCGTCTCCAGATAGTGAGGAGGACGGTCCGACGACCACTGCGGAATCGCGTCGGGACCGGTGAGCACGAAACCGTGTTTGTCGAGCGCGACGCAATCGCCGAGCCAGCCGGTACTCGGCTGTGCGCCGAGAAACAGGAACACATGGCGAATCGGTTTCTCCTCGATGCGGCCTTGAGTGTCCCACTTGATCGATTCGAGTTGGGCCTCGCCATTCAATTCGACGATCTGCGTGCGCACATGAACGCTGATGTTCGCCGCCGCTTCGATGCGCCGGATCAGATAGTTCGACATGCTCGCGCTGAGTCCGTCGCCGCGAATCGCGATATGCACGTGGCGCGCGAATCCCGACAGGAACACCGCAGCCTGCCCGGCCGAATTTCCGCCACCGACGATGACCAGTTCCTGGTTGTTGCAGAACGCGGCTTCCATGTAGGTCGCGCTGTAATAGATGCCGCTTCCTTCGAACTCTTCGAGGCGCGGCAACAACGGTTTGCGATAGCGCGCGCCCGTCGCGATGACGACCGCGCTGGCATACACGTGCTCGTCGTAATTGAGGCGCAGGTGAAAGGGCGGCGCGTTTTCACACTCGATGCCGAGCACTTCGATGGGCACGCCGACTTCCGCGCCGAACTTGCGGCACTGGGACAGTCCGCGGCCGGCCAGCGCTTGCCCCGAGATGCCGGTTGGGAATCCAAAGTAATTTTCAATCTTCGAACTGGTGCCGGCCTGGCCACCGGGCGCCTTGGTGTCGAGAACCGCGACTCTGAGTCCTTCTGAGGCCGCGTACACCGCGGCCGCGAGACCGCCCGGTCCCGCGCCGACCACGACTACGTCGAACCGTTCGCCGTTCAGCCGGTCGGGGCTCAGACCGATCGCATCGGCCACCGCCCGGTTGGTCGGCTGTTTGAGTACGTTGCCTTGCAGGGTGACGATCAGCGGTATATCGGCTTCCGTTGCGTCATAACGTTCGAGCAGTCCCTTGGCTTCCTCGTGTTCGACGATATCGAAGTAGGCGAAAGGCTGCGCATTGCGGCTAAGGAAATGCCGCAGCACGAGCGTGCTCCAGGAAGCCGAACTGCCGATGACCAGAAGCCCGCCGTGCTGATCCTGAATGAACGCGACGCGCCGCAGGATAAAGGCGCGCATGATCGTTTCGCTCAACTCCGCTTCCGCGACGACGAGCGCCCGCAGCGATTCCTCGTCGATCACGATCACTTCGCAATCGGTAACGGCGTGTGCACTCGCTACCGCGCCGCGGCCGGCGAGCGTTCCTACCTCGCCGGTGAAGCAGCCGGGGCCGTGCGTGCCCAGAACGTGGTGCTTGTCGCCGGCGCCTCGCGTCGCCTCGATCATGCCGGAGACGACGGTAAACATGGGGATGTGCCGGTCGCCTTCGGAGAACAGGAGATCGCCCGCTTTCAGCCGGCGCCGCTCGCCGTATCGCTCGAGCACCGCAAACTGACGTTCATCGAGCGTTGGAAAAATCTGGTGGTGACGGCTCCCGCCTGCCACCAGGTCTTCACGTCTGCTTGACGACTTATTGCTCATGGGGCTTTCCGAATGGAGGCGCGCGTGGCGCGCCGTGGTGAGTTTGCCGCCGGATGCCGCGCCGGCGCGAACGGTCTGAATGACCGGAGAAGACGGCGGGCCGTCCTGTTCGCAGAGATTGTGCGCCTGAGATCCGTTCTCGGTAAAGTGCGAAAAAAGAGGGGTGTTCCGCTTGCTTGCGGACGGCCCATTTCCATTTATATGCACTCTGCATGCTTTACTGCCGTGCCACGACTATAACTTCATATCAATCACCGTCTTTTCATATCTGGCGAGTACATTGTCGGGAATTGGCTGTTCGGAGAGCATTACATGGTCAAACACCGCATCCGTGCCACGCTCCTGTGCGCGGCGATCGTCATGTTTTCGCAGGCCTGTTACGCGCAATACACCACCGACTGGCTGGGCAATACGTTCGGCACACTCGCCGCGCATGTGGGCAACACCGCGCGTTCGATGTGGGTCGCGCCGGAAGGCGTGATCTACACGGCTTCGTTGTGGGACGAGAACGAGGGTGGCGTCGCGATCTATCAGAACGGCCAGAGTGTCGGCTCGATCGGCACGCACGCCGACTTTCAGGGCAGCGCCATTACCGGCAACGCCACGTCGATCTTCGCAGCATTGCAATACAACAGGTCGTTCGGCAGTGGCTCGGTGGGACGCTACAACCGCGCCACCCAGACGCGCGACCTGATCATCCCCGTCAGTGTGTGGACGGCGATACCGCATGCCGATGTCATCACCGGCCTCGCGACCGCGGGATCACTGCTGTATGCGAGCGACTTCTACGGCAATCGCGTGCGGGTCTTCACGACCGACGGCGTCTGGCAGCAGGACATCAAGGTATCGGGCCCGGGCGCGCTGGCGCTGGATAGCGTGGGCAATCTGTGGGTCGCGCAGCAGAGCGCGGGCACCGTCGTCGAATTCAGTCCGGGCGGCGCGCTGCTGACCACCATCCAGATGGCGGCGACGTCGCGGCCGTCCGCGCTGTATTTCGATGCCGCGTCCGCGCAACTCATGGTGGGCGACCAGGGGCCGGACATGAACATCAAACGTTACTCGATCACGGGAACGCCGACCCTCGCTGGGACCTTCGGCATTCAGGGCGGTTATCTCGACACCACCAGCGGCATCAAGGGGCAGGTGGGCGACAAGCGCTTCACACGCGTGACCGGCATCGGCAAGGACGCCGCCGGCAACCTGTACGTGCTCAACAATCCGTGGGGCGGCGGCTGGGACCTGGGACGCAACGGCGCGACCGACCTTCACGCGTACGACAGCGCGGGCAACCTCGAGTGGCAGCTGCAGTCGCTCAACTTCGAGGCGGTCGCGGCTCCTGACCCATCGACGGACGGCGCCTACTTTTTCAGCGGCACGCACATTTACACCGGCACGGCTGGCGGCACCTTCGTCGCGAACACGGTCGACCCGTTCACGTATCCGTCCGACCCGCGTCTGAACATGAACGACACGCAGCGCGACGAACACTTCGGCCAGCTCGTCACGGTCGGCGGCAACCGGATACTGGTGGCGTCCGGGCAGAACCCGGGCATCTTCTACTTTTTTCATTTCAACCCAGCGAGCGGCTACATCGCGATTCCGGACGCGTCGATTCCTGGGCCGGCGTTCAATACGGATCGCCAGGTCACGGGCGGGTTTTGCATCGACAGCAGGGGCGACGTGTGGGCCGGTCTGGACCGGACGAATCACATCTACCACTATCCGCTGAGCGGCTTCGACGGCAACGGCAAACCGACCTGGGGCCCGGCCGTCACGATCTCCATTCCGCAGAGCATCCGGCCGCTCACGCGCATCGTCTACCTGCCCGAGAGCGACACCATGATCCTCGCGCAAGGCATTGCCGGAAGCTGGGACTGGACGGCCATGCAGTCGCGCATCGAGGTCTATCACCGCTGGAGCGCGGGCAACACGACGCGGCCCGATCCGGTGATCAATCTCACGAGCGCCAATCCCAAGTCGATCACGGCGGCGGGCAACTATCTGTTCGTCGGCTACGTGCACACGGTGCCCAATATCGACGCCTTCAATCTCACCACCGGCCAGCTCGTCACCACGCTGATCAACTCGAATCCGGGAGCCGTGGATGTCGGCAACGACGTCGATTCGATGTACGGCCTGCGTGCGTATCTCAGAGCCGCGGGCGAGTACGTGATCACGAAGGACAACTACAACGGCTCGAGCATCGTCGTGTATCGCTGGACGCCCTGAAGGCCGTGCGCCCGAATGTACTGCGTCACCCTATCGGATAAGATACGGCCCGCGTTTTAATTTTCCGAACAGAAGGAGTGGTTTCAATGATTCAACCGGGCAGCGTATTCAAGGACAACCTCGCGCAGATGCCGGGCATCGACGGTATCGCGCGTATCGATCTGGTGGACGGCAAGGGCGCCGTGGTGGCCAGCATCGAGAACAAGCCGGGCAAGCAGGGGTCGCTCGCGGTGTACAACTATCTGCGGCAGACGTTCGGCGCGCTCGACGCCAAGGCGGCCGAGCACGGCCTCGTCGTGTTCGCCGAGCACACGGCCGATGCACGCAACCGTCCGGGCGCGCACCCGAACGTCGACATCCTGCTCGCGATCGCGGCGGGTGGGGAAGCTTTGCGGATCGACGTCGTGGCTGCGGGCTGAACTCAGGCGTTTATGGTCGGCGTGGCGGCGGGCGAGTCGATCCGCTCAGTCGCGCAGGCCGGATGGGACGACGACCGCCGCGGGCCGGCGTCGTCCCTCTCACGTTCAGGTCAGCCCGCCCTTGATCGCCTCGCACATCGTGGCAGTCGAAATGCCGCGACGGTCGTGCAGTGTCGGCAGCGGCGAACGCGTCGAGCAGTGTCACTTTATGCGGCCGGCTCGCAGGGCTGAACGAACCCGGACGCGTTGGCCTTTTTCACTATGCAGGTCGATACGGCGCTCGCGTTCCAAGGAATTTTTGTCGTCCGCTCGCAAAACAAGCGATGCCGGGCATGCCCCCCGAATCGCCGTGACAAGCGCCACCAGCAAGGCGCAGCGCTTCGTCCGAGGGCAATCGATGCTTTCCTCGCGTCATCCAAAAAAATCTTCCGCCACGGCATCGATCCCTGGCGTTTCATCGCACGCGAGAGCGATGGGGCGATTCACCGTCAATCGCGCAATGCGCGCTACCCCACATAGCGAAGCGAGCGGATCTCGCTTTTCGCCGCCGTGCCGACGTGCCGCTCTCGGGCAGTCCGTCTCACGTTTGCAACATCGCGGACGCGCACAGTAAAACCTGCTTTTGTCGGCTCAATCGCAGCATATTTGACCGAAGCATTCGTCAAACCATTGCCAGCCAATGGTCCTAGGGGTTTTCCATCCTCCAGGAATTATGCGAGATGCATGGCCAGACGGCTTCGGCCCGGCACTTTCCGGCGTCTCAAATCCGAATCATCGCGTGTTGCGAACTCTCTCCGGCACCCTCCGCTAACTCGCCAATTATTGCCTGGCAAGGCTTTGAGGCCTGCTGGCATACCCGTTGCAAATAGAGAGTCACAAAGCGAAACACGTTGCAGCCGGGACGCAGCGAGCAGTTAGACAAGGCAGCAAAAAAGATCCCGGCAGCAACAACAGTCTTCGTGAATCGCGTTCGGGGAAGTCCACGCGTTTTACGGGGTGCGGCGAGGCCAACGAAAAACGGATGTCCATAAACAACGACACGGGTGATCGATACGGGGTATCGGCCACTCATGATCGTGACGAAGTAGCGCTGACCTCGCCACTTTTTTCCGTCCTCGTGACGGGCTTGAACGCCGCTTCGGCACACCTGTTTTCAGGCGGCTGCAAATGGCACGAACCGAAGTCAACTTTCACTCTACGGGGGTTAGCATGAAGAACACGATCCAACAATTTCTGCGCGAAGAAGACGGCGTTGCAGCGATCGAATACGGCCTGCTGGCCGGCCTGATCGCGGTGGCGATCATTGTGGCGGTTACCGCGCTTGGCGCACGGGTGAGCGCCATTTTCGGCATCATCACGGCCTCGCTGGCGGGCGTGGTCGCTCCGGCCTGACGCGACAACAGGCGCAAATCCGATCGTTTGCCCTGTTTCGACGGTCCTTCGGGACAGGGTAGCGACGGTCTCGCGCTGAACGAATCGACTCCAGTAAAGAAGGGCAATTCGATCCTTGGAACGGAGCAGGCAATGAACGGGGTTCCTTTTCCGGTTGGACCATGCGTGATGACGCTCGTACTCGTCGCCGCTCTGTGGGACATGCAAACGCGCCGGATTCCTAACTGGCTGGTGGCGGCGGGATTGATCGTGGCGATACCGGTGCAGTGGTTCACGCACGGCGGTGTCGACGGAATGACGATGTGGCTGGGCGGCATGCTCGCGGGTGGCGCGATCTTCCTGCCGGGCTACGCAATGCGGCTGCTGGGCGCGGGCGACGTGAAGCTGATGGCGGCGATCGGCGCTTTCTGCGGCGCTTACGGCGCACTCGAAATTGGTCTGGCGACCTGTGTGATCGGTGGAATCGGGTCGCTCGCAATATGGCTTCGGCGCCGCCAGATGCGCGCCGGACTGAGCGAGGTGGCGGCCCTGGTGATCAACTGCGCGACGCCGGGCAACGGCGCGCCGCGAAAGTCGGGCAGTGTGGCTGAAAGCAGTGCGACGGGGACCATGCCATACGGCGTCGCGATAGCAATAGGCAGCGCATGCGTGTTGTTCGCCAGCGTGTGACGCGTGCCGGAGCAGGGCCAAAAATCGGGGGTTGAAAATGAAAAACGCGCGCGCTGTAACGATGCTGCTGATCGCGACGCTGGCGGGCCTCACCGCGGTGGTGTTCGCCTCGCGCTGGATGGTCTCGCAGTCGTCGAATGCCACGACCAGGGTCGTGGTGGCGGCAGCCGACATCAATCTCGGTCAGCGGATCGGCCCGGATTTCCTCAAACTCACCGACTGGCCGTCCAATAGCGTGCCGCCCGGTTCCTTCACGGACATTCAGAAACTCGACGGCCGCGTGCTGAAGGAAAGCCTGCTGCACGGCGAGCCGATTCTCGAGGCGAAACTCACGCCGGTCGGCACGCTCGGCGGCCTCTCGGCGGTGATCGGCGAAGGCAAGCGCGCCATCACCGTGCGCGTGAACGACGTGATCGGCGTGGCGGGCTTCGCGCTGCCGGGCAATTACGTCGACATCATCGTCAACACGCAGAAGGATGGCCGCGATCCAGGCGCCCAGCGCGATCAGAACATCTCGAAGATCGTGCTCGAAAAGATTCTCGTGCTTGCCGTCGCGCAGGAAGTCGGCCGCGACGAGACCAAGCCGAAGGTGGTCGACGCGGTGACACTCGAAGTGTCGCCGGAACAGGCCGAGAAGATCGACCTTGCACGCAGCATCGGCACGCTGTCGCTGGTGCTGCGCAACCAGATCGATCCGAAGGCGATCGACACCGCCGGCGCCACCAAGGCCAGCCTGCTGCAAACGCCGGTCGCCGTGGTGCCCGCACCCGAACCGAAGCCGGCGCGCATCGTGCGCAAAGTCGCGGCGCACGCACCGGCCAACTGTGTGCGGGTACTCGACGGCGCCGACGCAAGACAAGAATGCTTTTGACAGGCTCGAGCCTGCAAGCCGTGACCGATGCGTGACTGACATTCACACCAGCACGTAAAAAATGCGGCACATAACGGGGGTAGGACATGAACGCCAGGACCACTCAGCGCGCTAGCGCGCCGCGGCACCCGCTCGGCCAGCGCGAAGCGAATTCGCGCTCGCCATGGGGCCGCACCCGGATCGCCGAAGCTTGCACCTGTGTGCTGCTGGGCATGTATCTGACGATGCTGCCAGTGGCGCAGGCGGCCGGCCAGAACGCCGCGGCGGCGGGTGCGCCAGGCCTGCCGGAGGTGCCGCTCACGTTGGCGTCGAATGGTTCGGTGCGCCTGACCATCGCGGCCAGCGGCATGGGCCCGGGCGCGTCGTCCGGCGGCGCGCAGCAAGCTGCCCGCGGGCCGAATTGCAGCGGCCCGGTCGCCGAACATAGCTCGGTGACGATCCCGGTCGGCAAATCCGCGATGGTCGATGTGCGCGAACCGGTGAAGAGCCGCACCGTCGGCAATCCGTCGATCGTGCAGGCCATGCTCGTGTCCCCGCAAACGCTTTATCTGCTCGGCTCAGACGTCGGCACCACCAACATGATCGTGCAAGGGCGCAGCGGCTCCTGCACGATCATCGACGTGAGCGTCGGCGCGGACCCGGGCGGGCTGCAACAAACCCTCGCCGCGCTGATGCCCGAGGAAACCGGCATTCAGGTGAAGGCCGCCGCCGATACGCTGGTGCTGACCGGCACGGTCTCCGACGCGGTCAAGGCCGAACGCGTGCTCGAACTGGCGCGCGCCTTCGTGGCCCGTCCGACCACCGCCTTGCAAGGCGCCGCGCCGATGGGCAGCGGCCCGTTGCCGGTCGGCGCCGCACCGCGCGCGATGGGCATGCCGGCGCCGTCGCTCGGTAGCGCGAGCGGCGAACGCGTCATCAACATGATGCATGTGGCCGCGCCGCAGCAGGTCATGCTCGAAGTGAAGGTCGCCGAAGTCTCGAAGACGCTGATCGACCAGCTCGGCGTAGCGGCCAACATCAACGGCGGCATCGGCAGCTGGAGCTTCGGCTTGCTGGCCGATTACCTGTCGGGCGGCCTCAGCGCGTTGACTGCATCCAAAGCGAACAACTCGCCGCTCAAGATGGCCATCGACGCGCAGAAAACCGATCAGCTCGTGAAGATTCTCGCCGAGCCGAACCTGATGGCGATCAGCGGCCAGGAAGCGAGTTTCCTCGCGGGCGGCAAAGTCTATATTCCGGTGCCGCAAAGCAACGGTTCGGGCGGCACGACCATCGTGCTGCAGGAAGAGCAATACGGTGTCGGCCTGACCTTCACGCCGACCGTGCTCGAAGGCGGCCGCATCAACCTGAAGGTGGCGCCGGAGGTGTCCGAACTGTCGTCCACCGGCGTGGTGGTCAGCGCCGGCAACTCGAACACGACCTCGATCCTGCCGCTGATCACGACGCGGCGCGCCTCCACCACGCTGCAGGTGTTCGACGGGCAGAGCTTCGCGATCGGCGGCCTGCTGAAGAGCAACGTGACCGGCACGATCAAGGGCTTGCCCGGCGCCGCGGAATTGCCCGTGCTCGGCGCGCTGTTTCGCAGCACCAGCTACGAACAGGACAAGACTGAACTGGTGTTCGTCGTGACGCCGCGTCTCGCCAAACCGCTGCCGCAGCACTATCCGCTGCCGACCGACCACTTCGGCGACGCCAGCGAAGCGAACGTGTACCTGACCGGCCACATGGAAGGCGAGAAGCGCGCCGCGCCGGCTACGGGGGCTTCGGCACCGGCACCGGCGCCCGTGCCGGTTCCCGCACCCGCTCCGAGCGCGGCTGCGTCCGTGGCCGTGATCCCGGCCGCGCCGGAAACCAGTGACTCACACGCCTCGCGGTAATGCGCGGCCTACCGGAGATCGACATGACAAGCACCAAGACACTGATCCGCGCGGCGCTGGGCGCCGGCTTGAGCGCCGCGCTCGCCGGCTGCCTGAGTTCGACGCCGCATTGGGACGCGACGTTCGGCGACTCGGTCAATCAGATCAAGGAAATGCAGACGCTCAACCCGAACGCCTCGGCCAATACCGATCCGGTCGCGGGTATCGACGGCACGGCGGCCGCCGCGGCGCAGAAGAGCTACGCCAAATCGTTCACGGCGCCGCCCGCGCCGACCAATGCCTTCACGATCGGCATCGGCTCATCGAATGGGTATTGAAGCGACACAACCAGGCGTCAAGATTTAACGCCAGCGGAGACTTACCATGATCGACACCCTTCTGATTTCGTCCAGCGCCGAGCGCGCGCCGCAGATCGCGGCGCGTCTCGAGGCAAGCGGCATCGCGTTTCGTCTGCGTACGCTGCACGGCACGGCGAAGCAGTTGCGCGTGCACGCCGCGGCGATCAAGAGCGCCGATCTGCTGATCGTCGACGACGCCGACCTGACGCCGCGCGATCTGAGCGGCGTCGAGGAGGTGCTGTCGCACGCGCCGAATTTGCACTGCATGCTGGTCACGCCGGCGCCGTCGACCACGCTGCTGATGACGGCGATGCGCGTCGGCGTGCGGCACGTGCTGTCCTGGCCGCTCGACGACAGCGAGATCGCCGACGCGCTCGCCCACGTCTCGGCAAAGAAGCACGCCGGCGTGCGACGCGACGGCCGCGTGGTGTCGTTCACTTCCTGCAAGGGCGGCAGCGGCACCACCCTGATCGCCGTGAATCTCGCTTACGCGCTGGCCGCCTTGCGCGACAAGCGCGCGCTGCTGATCGACCTGAACCAGCAATTCGCCGACGCGAGCCTGCTGGTCGCCGACAAGGCGCCGCCCGCCACGCTCGCGGACCTGTGCTCGCAGATCGAGCGGCTCGACGCCGCTTTCTTCGAATCTTGCGTGATGCACGTGCACGCGAATCTCGACGTGCTGGCCGGCGCGGGCGATCCGGTCAAATCAGGCGAATTGCGCGCCGCGCATCTCGAACGGATTCTCACGCTGGTGCGCGAACAATACGACGCGGTGCTGATCGACGTCGGCCAGAACATCAATCCGCTCGCGATCCACGCGCTCGATCACAGCGACTCGATCTGCATGGTGGTGCGGCAGAACATTCTGTACCTGCATGCGGGCCGCCGCATGCTCGACATCTTCAAGGAGCTGGGCTATCCGGCGAGCAAGGTGAAAGTGATCGTCAACCAGTACGACAAGAGCGCGCGCATCAACCTGGCGACGCTCGAAGAAACGTTCGGCGCGAAGGTCGCTCATCACTTGCCGCGCGACGAGAAGCAGGCCACCGAGGCGTTGAATCACGGCGTGCCGCTCGTCACCGGCGCGAAGGGCGGCGCGCTCGCCCAGGGCATCGCGCAGCTGGCCACGTTGCTGTGGCCGTTGCCGGTTGCGACGCGCAAGAGCGTGCTCGGGCGTCTCTTCCCCGGCCGGCCGAATTCGCCGCCGCAACTGAAGCCGGGACACTGAAGTCTGGACACGCGGCCTGAATCCGTTCAAGCCGGTTGCCATCGAAAAGAATGCGGAGAGCACCATGTCATTGCGCGAACAGTTGATGATCCAGAGCGGCACCCTGCCGTTCGACAGCGCCACTCCCGCGGCGGCGGCGGCCGGCGCAGCCGCCGACAGCCTCGCGGCGCGGCGCGCGTATCAGCAGCTCAAGATGAACATTCATCAGGCGATCATCGACCGGGTCGAGCTCGACAAGCTGCAACGCCTGTCGCCCGAGCAGATCAAGCGCGAACTGGCGCAACTGGTGGAGCGGATCGTCGACGAAGACAAGATTCCGATGAACGAACTGGAGCGCCGCCGTCTCGCTCAGGACGTGCACGACGAAATGGTCGGCCTCGGCCCGCTCGAACCCTTGCTCAACGATCCGACCATCTCCGACATTCTGGTGAACACGTCGCAGCATGTGTATGTGGAACGGCGCGGACGCCTCGAACACACCGACGTGACCTTCTACGACGACGCGCATCTGATGAAGATCATCGAGCGCATCGTCTCGCGCGTGGGCCGCCGGATCGACGAATCCACGCCGATGGTCGATGCGCGCCTGCCCGACGGCTCGCGTGTCAACGCGATCATTCCGCCGTCCGCGATCGACGGACCGCTGGTGTCGATTCGCCGCTTCGCGGTGAATCCGCTCACCGTCACCGACATGGTGAACAACCAGAGCTTCACGCCCTCGATGGCGCAACTGCTCGAAGCGCTGATCAAGTCGAAGCTGAACGTGCTGATTTCGGGCGGCACGGGCAGCGGCAAGACCACGCTGCTCAATCTGCTCTCCGGCTTCATTCCCGAGGACGAGCGAGTCGTGACGATCGAAGACGCGGCCGAATTGCAGATGCGCCAGCAGCACGTGCTGCGGCTCGAAACACGGCCGCCGAACATCGAAGGCAAGGGCGAAATCTCGCAGCGCTCGCTGGTGCGCAACGCGCTGCGGATGCGCCCCGACCGCATCGTGCTCGGCGAAGTGCGCGGCGCCGAAGCGCTCGACATGCTGCACGCCATGAACACCGGCCACGAAGGTTCGATGGCGACGCTGCACGCGAACACGCCACGCGACGCACTCACGCGTCTCGAGAACATGGTCGGCATGGCGGGTCTGACAATGCCGATCAAGGCGATCCGTCAGCAGATCGCTTCGGCGATCACCGTGGTGGTGCAGGCGTCGCGTCTGACCGACGGGCGCCGCAAGCTGATGAGCATTCAGGAAATCACCGGCATGGAAGGCGACATCATCAACATGCAGGAGATCTTCATGTTCAAGCGCACCGGCGTCGACGAAAACGGCATGATCAAAGGCTATTTCTGCGCGAGCGGCGTGCGGCCGAAGTTCTGCGAGCGGCTGGCGGGCTTCGGCATCGTGCTGCCGGACCAGATGTTCGATCCGGCACGGCGTTTCGAAGTATGAACGCGCACCCGGTTTGAGGAGAGGGACATGAACACGTCGTTTATCGGCTTCGCGGTGCTCGCGTTTCTCGCGGTGGTGCTGACCATCGAGGCGGTCTATCTGTTCTGGAGCAGCCACCACGGCAAGGACGTCAAACGCATGGACGAGCGCATTCGCGCGCTGTCCGCGGGCGGCAATGTGAGCAGCCAACAGCTCTCGATTCTCAAGCAGCGCATGCTGAGCGAGTCGCCGTTCGTCACGAACCTGCTGTTACGCATGCCGCGCGTGCATGCGCTCGACCGGCAGTTGCAGCAGTCCGGGCTCAAGTGGTCGGTGGCACGCTTCATCACTTACACGTTGCTGTGCGCGGTCGCCGGCGTTTTTGCCGGCTCAGTGCTGCACGCGCCCGCGCTGGTGTTGGGTGTGTTCGCCGCAGTGGCCAGCCTGCTGCCGACCATGGTTCTGCGCCGCAAGCGCACGAGGCGCGTGCGGCAACTCGAGCGCCAGTTGCCCGACGCAGCCGATCTGGTCGCCCGCGCACTGCGCGCCGGACACTCCTTTCCGGCAGCGCTCGGCATGGTCGGCGAGGAGCTGCCCGAACCGCTCGGCGGCGAATTCGCGCTGGTGTTCGACGAGATCAACTACGGCGTTTCCATGAACGACGCGCTGCTGAACATGGTGAGCCGCGTGCCGGTCGAGGACCTGCGCTACTTCGTGATCGCCGTGCTGATCCAGCGGGAGGCGGGCGGCAATCTGGCGGAGATTCTCGGTAGCATCAGCGGCATCATTCGCGAGCGGCTCAAGCTGCTCGGCAAGGTGCGCGTACTGTCCGCGGAAGGACGCTTGTCGGCGTGGGTGCTCGCCATATTGCCGTTCGCGCTGCTGGGACTGCTGACGTTGCTCAATCCGGGGTACATCAGCGTGTTCTGGAAGGACCCGGCCGGCGTGCAGCTCGCCGGCGTGGCGATCACGATGATGCTGTTCGGCATCTTATGGATGCGCAAAGTCGTGCGCATCCATATCTAGACGACTGCTTTCGACACGAGGAGCGCGGGCGCGGCCCGCAGACCATGAAAATAGAACAGATCGTGTTGCTGGGGGTGATGTTCCTGGTCGTGTTCGGCGCGGCGCTCAAGGCGATGACGCTGCTGCGTCCCGATCCCGTGCAGCGGCGCATCGAGGAACTCGGCCAGCCGGGCGCGCCTGGTGAAGCCGACGCCGGCGCGCAGAAGAGCTGGGTCGAGACCGTCACGAAGGTGTCCGAGCGGGTCGCCAAACTGTCGTTGCCGAAAGAGGACTGGGACAAGTCGGCGCTGCGTCTGCGCTTCGCGAACGCGGGCATCCGCACGCCGTCCGCGCCGGCCATCTTTTTCGCCACCAAGACGGTGCTGGCGCTCACGCTGCCGGCCCTTGCGCTGATCTTTTTCGGCAACGCCTTCGAAGCCGACCAACGCATGTATCTGCTGCTGACGGTGCTGAGCGCCTCGGCGCTCGGCTTCTATCTGCCGAACCTCGTGATGACGCGCCTCGTTGAAAGCCGTCAGCGCAAGCTGTTCGAAGATCTGCCCGACGCGCTCGATCTGATGACCGTGTGCGTGGAAGCGGGCCTCGGCCTCGACGCGGCGATGATGCGCGTGACCCAGGAAATCGGCGTGAAGAGCCACGCGCTCAAAGACGAATTCGACATGGTGCTGCTGGAACTGCGCGCCGGCTCAGGGCGCGACAAGGCCTTGCGCAACCTGTCGCTGCGCACCGGCGTGGAAGATCTCGACACGCTCGCCGCGATGCTGATCCAGGCGGACCGCTTCGGCACGAGCGTGGGCGATTCGCTCCGTGTTTATACCGACAACCTGCGCACCAAACGACGCTTGCGCGCTGAAGAACAGGCTGCCAAGATCGCCTTGAAGCTCCTGTTTCCGCTGATGTTTTTTATCTTTCCGGCGCTGCTGACAGTGCTGATCGGTCCGTCGGCGATCCAGATCGTGCGCCAGCTGTTTCCGGCCATCCACAGCATGACGGGCGGTTGAACGCCAGGCAATCACTGGGGAATCACATGTTCGCATCCGGCCCGTTTCCTGACCTCCTGCAACACGCCGGCCTGTGGCTGCGCATGTATGCGCTCGGACTGGTGATGATGGCCGCGGGCGCGGCGCTGGAACGGCGCTGGCCCGCCGCCATGCTGCAATCGCGCGCCGGGCAGCGTTTCAACGTGGCCTACGCGGGCGTGTATATGGCGATCGTGGAAGCGCTGAAGCCGTTGACGGCGGCGGCGAGTATCGCGATCGTGAATGCGCTCGGCGGCGGCCTGGTGGTTCTGAACTCGCACGGCTTGGGCGCGGTGGCTTCGTTCGTGATCGTGCTGTTGACCATCGACGTGCTCGAGTATGCGTTTCACCGCCTGCAGCACACATGGCCCGTGCTGTGGAAGCTGCATTCGCTGCACCATAGCGCGGTCGAATTCAATATCACGGTCACGTGGCGGCACCACTGGGTCGAATCGCTCATCAAGGGCTGTCTGCTTTATCCGCTCGTCGGCGTGCTGTTCAAGGTCGAACCGTGGATCGTCGCATCGACTTCGATCGTGTTCATGCTCGGCAATTACTTCGCACATATGAACCTGCGCGTGGACCTCGGCCGCTACATCACGTGGGTCAACAATCCGCAATATCACCGCCTGCATCATTCGAGCCGCACCGAGCACTTCGACCATAACTTCACGCAACTGCTGCCGTTGTGGGATCACCTGTTCGACACCCAGTGGGTGCCGGCCAGGGAGGAGTGGCCGCCCACCGGTCTGGACGACGGCGCACAACCTCGTTCGCTGCTGGATGCGTTCTGCTGGCCGCTGCGCGTGCACGCCGAACGCGGCGCGGAGCGCGGCGGCAAGCCCGTGCCGGTGCTGGACAAGGAGACGAAATGAAAGTCGCTCAGCGGAAGTCCACGTTCAGTGCACAGGCGCGCGCAGGCAAGCGCGGACCGACCCGCAAGGAGCGCGGCGTCGCGACGGTCGAGTTCGCGTTGGTCGCGCCGCTGCTGTTTCTGCTGCTGTGCATCGCCATGGATCTCGGCATCGCGCTGTGGGTCAACCTGACCATGCAATACGCGGTGCGGGAAGGCGCGCGTTATGCGGTAACCGGGCAGACCAACCTCGACCCGAACGCGACCAACCAGCAACGTTATCTGGCTGTCGTGCAGGAGATCAAGAACAGCTCGATGGGTCTCTATTCGCTCGTCTCGCCGACTTACGCCATCACCATCAACGGCGCGACGCAAACCTATAACACGCAGACGAATTACAGCACCGGCATGTTCGGCAATCCCGGCGACATCGTCGTGCTGCAGATCAACTGCATCTGGCCGCTTCTCACGCCGCTGGTCAAGCCGTTTTTCGCCAACGGCAACTTCGGCTTCAGCGTCGCGGCGACGATGCGCAACGAGGGCTTCTGACATGCGCACACGTTCCTTGCGAAGCCGCCGCGCGTCCAAAGGCGTCGTCAGTGTGGAAATGGCGCTGTTGCTGCCGATCCTCCTCGCGCTCGCGCTGCCGGCGTACGACATTGCGCGCAACATCCAGGCACAGATGATTCTGATCAACGTGAGCCGCGAAGGCGCGAGTCTGTCCTCGCGCGCGTCGCTCACCTATCCGATGCAGACCATCATGTCTTCGCTCACCGCGACCACGCCGCCGCTGAACATGAACGCGCACGGCATGATCTACATCACCGAGATCATGGGCAACAACAACTGCGACAGCAACGGCAACAACTGCACCGGCGTGGTGGTCGCGCAGTATCGCTGGAACGGCGGCAATTATTATCCCGCGAGCCAGCTGTGGAATTGCGGCAACAGCGGCACACGCTGGGCGACGGACGGCACCGGCAGTTGCGGCGGCATTCCGGCGGCGGGGAAGACGTCGCCCGTGGTGAACCTGCTGCAAGGCAAGCTCGCCGACGGCCAGATCGCCTACGTGGTCGAGGCGTTCTATCAGCAGACGCCGCTGATCGGTTCGGTGAATCTGGGCGGCGGCATCCAGACGCCCGCGCTTTCACCGAATCTCTATTCAATGACAGTGTTCTGACCCGGCGAAAAGCGGGTCAAATAAAAAAACGTAGCACCGGGGGTAGCCATGAAAACAACAGCGGCATTCAGAAGACGGCAGAGGGGATCGGTCAGCATCATCGTGGCGGTGTCGCTGATCGCGTTGCTGGGCATCCTCGGCCTTGCGGTGGATTCCGGTCTCGGCTACATGATCAAGGCGCGCCTGGACGCCGCCACCGACGGCGCGGTGATCGCGGCCGGTGAAGCGGTCACGCGCGGCAGCAACCAGACGGAGCAGACCAATAACGCGCAGCAGGCGGCAACGGCGTTTTTCGCGGCGAACTATCCGGCGGGTTTTCTCGGTTCGAGCGTGACGGCGGGAACGCCGTCGATTGTGTTCAACGCCGGCACCGTGACGATCGGCATGACCGCGCAGGCGAGCGTGCCGGTCAGCTTGATGAAAATACTCGGCTTCAACGTGCTGAACGTGAGCGCGACTTCGCAGGCGATTCGCAAGACGCTGGACATGGCGTTCGTGATCGACAACACGGGTTCGCTGAACGATCCCGGCGTGCCAGCGGCGGTGCGCTCGAACGCGGTGGCTTTCCTCAACAATTTCGATGTGACGAACGATCGTGTCGCGCTGATGCACTTCGCCTACGGGACCGTGATCGATGTGCCGTTCAAGGGTAATGCACGCGGTTTCGATCGCGCCACGATGACCGCCGACATCAACAAATACACGTTCGCCGGCAGCACCAATTCAGCCGAAGCACTGTGGAACGCGCGCAACCAGTTGAACACGGTGATCACACAGCCGTCCAGTCTGCGCGTGATCGTGTTCTTCTCGGACGGCGCGCCGAATAGCTTCTCCTCGTACATAACGACCAATAAGAGCGGCAGTTGCGATGCAAACGCTACAACGATCGCGAGCGACGACAATCTCACCGGCCACGTCTCGGGGCTGTACAGCCTGAGCGCCTTGAACCAGCAGCTGAAATCGCCGTGTTATACGGCTAACAACGATTCGACCAGGCTCATAACGGCCATGCCGCCGTGGTACAACGCGCACGATAAGAACGAACAGATTTTCCCGATCTGGCCCGTGAGCGCGCCACGCGTCGTGTCGACCGGTGACCCCACGTATGTCAACGTCAACCGCGTGTCGCGCAATCTGCTCGAGGCGATGGCCGCGGCGGCGCGTGCCGAAGGCACCTACGTGTTCACGCTTGGGTACGGCGACAAGTTGGTGCAGCCCGCCGGTCCCGACAACGAAATCGGCCAGGACGTGCTCAAGTGCATGGCGAACACGGCAGATTCCCTATCGCGTTGCTACAACCCGAAACAGCCGGTCGGCGTGTATTGCTACGCCGCGACGCCGGCCGATCTGAAGCCGTGCTTCTCGCAACTGGCTTCGCAAATCCTCCGTATTTCCAAGTGAGCGTGCCATGACACCGACGACACCTTTGCAAGACCTGCCACTCGCCGCCAGTACCGAAAATGGCACGACCGCCGTTGCAAGCCGCGGCGTCGGGCTAAGCCACGCACTCGTGGAAGTGGCCGCGCGCGCGGGCGCCGCGACCATGCTGAGCCTGTTCGCCTATGCCGCGATCACGCAATGGCGCGCGGCGCCGTCGCGGATCACGCTGTTGTTGCTGGTGGTAGCGGCGTGCGTCACGGTGGGCTTGTCGTTGTTCACGCGTGTGCCGATGAAACGCGACTGGCGGCCGTTCGCGTTCTTCTGCTCGATGGGCGGCACGTACTACTTCATTGCCGTGCGTCTCGCACCCGGCGCGCAACTCGTGCCGGAGGCCGTCGGCGCGGCGCTGCAACTGCTGGGGATTTTCTGGCAGCTATTCGCCAAGGCCTCGCTGCGCCGCTCGTTCGGCATCTTGCCGGCCAATCGCGGCGTCGTATCGCGTGGTGCCTATCGCTTCGTTCGGCATCCGATGTACCTCGGTTACTTCATCACCGACATCGGCTTTCTGCTGGTGAACTTCGGTCTGCAAAACCTGTTGGTGTACGGTTGCCAGTTCGCGTTGCAGGTGGGACGCATCGTGCGCGAGGAGCAGCTTCTCTCGGCGGACGAAGGCTATCGCACCTACAAGGGCCGGGTACGTTATCGCGTGATTCCGGGCCTGTTCTAGCGTGTTCTAGGCGAGGCGCGCGCCGCGCACCGCCTTGCCGCCGACCAGGCAGACGATCAGCGTCGCCACGACGAGCACGCACAAGGCGAGGCGCAGGCCGAGCAGGCCCGCGCCGAGGCCGATCAACGGCGGCCCGACCAGGAAGCCGGCATAACCGAAGGTCGCGGCCATCGACACGCCGGTCGCCGGCGTGAGCGTCGAGCGGCCCGCTGCACTGAAAATCACCGGAACGATATTCGCGAGGCCGACGCCGACCATCGCGAAGCCCACGCAAGCGGTGAGCACGGTCGGCCAGCTGAGCACGAGCGCAAGCCCGGCGACCGCGATCAGGCCGCCGAGCGCAACGACCTTGCTCGAGCCGAAACGGCGCACGGACACATCGCCGACGATGCGGCACGCCGCCATCGAGAAGGCAAATGCGGAGTAGCCGATCGCGGCGACGCTGGCTTCGCGGTTCAAGGCCGAGCGCAGATACACGGCGCTCCAGTCGGCGACCGCGCCTTCCACCAGCATGCAGAGGAACGCGAGCATCGCGAGCTTCATCACGGCGGAAGAGGGCCACGCCAGGCCGCTCGACGCGGCAGCCGCTCTCGGACCGAGGTCACGCAGCGCAAGCACGGCGGCGGCGCCGATCAGGACGGCGATGAACAGGTCCGGTATCAACAGGCCGCCCGTCACGCCGGCGCCGCCCTTTTGCAACATCGCACCCGTGGCGGCGCCGAGCAGGCCGCCCGCGCTCCAGGCCGCATGAAACGACGACATGATCGGTGCGTGCCATTGCGTTTCGATCGTGCTGGCGTGGCCGTTCATGGAGACGTCGAGCGCGCCGTTCGCGGCGCCGAGCAGAAACAGCACGATGCACAGCGAAGCCATGCCGGGCGCGAAGGCCGGCAGCGGCAGCGCGATCACGAATGCCGCGCCGAGCAGCGCCGTGGCGCGGCCACTGCCGAAGCGCGGCGCCAGTTGTCCCGCCAGCGGCATCGCGACGATCGCGCCGAGCGCGAAGGCGAACAGCGCGATGCCGAGCGAGGCGTCGCCCAGCGCCAGGCTCTCCTTGATGCGCGGAACTTCGACAGCCCACGCACCGATGCCGAAGCCGTTGGCGAGAAACACGCCGAGGGTGGCGGCGCGTTCCTTGACCGGTTTGTTTTGGGGAATGGCGGACGATGTCATGAGCGCGCCACCATCACGTTGTCGCAGACGGCTTCGAGGCTGGCGAGGCGCGCAGCGGACACGTCGGCTTCGACGAACAGGTGGTCGACAGCGGAAGCGGGCGCCACCGAGAACGGCGCCGCCGTCATCAGCTTTTCCGAGGTCATGGCAATGGCGATCTGGCCGCTTGCCTTGACCATCGCGCGTTTGAGTTCGGCATCTTCGGCGTCGAAGGCGGCGACGCCTTCGTCCGGATCGAGCGCGCACGCGCCGAGGAAACAGAGATCGGCACGCATCTGCTGGATCTGCAGCAAGGCGGTCGCGCCGAGCGAGCCCGCCGCGCCGCGCGCGATCCGTCCGCCGACGAGAATCACCTCGAATCCCGGCCGGTTCAGCAGGCGCACGGTGGCTTCGGGCGAGTTCGTCACGATGGTCAGGTCCGCGTTGTCGGGCAGCGCCCCGGCAATCGCGACGTTGGTCGACCCCGCGTCCAGCAGGATGATCTGCTTGGAGCGGACGATCGACACCGCGGCGGCGGCCAGACAGGCCTTGCGATCCACGGCTTCGCCCATGCGCACCGCCGCGGGTTTGTCGGACGGCGAGATCAGCAGGGCGCCGCCGTAGACGCGCTTGCAGTGGCCTTGATCGGCGAGATCGCGCAAATGGCGGCGCACGGTGTGTTCCGAGGTCTGGAGTTCCGCGGCGAGCGCCGACGCCAGCACGCGCCCGTGCGTTCGCAGCCGTTCGAGAATCAACTGTTCGCGCTGCTCGGGCAGCAGCCCGTCGATGGCTTCCTGTCGCGTTCGTTGCATGTGTTCACCTTGCTCGGTCTACGAAACGATCATAATCGAGCAAAATGTATCTTAAACGAGCGAGACTTGCAATCGGTTTCCGAGGACCGTGGTCCAGAGTCACCGCAAGGTTGGCGCCATCTTCGGGATGCCGCTTGGCACGAGGAAGCTGTGCATCCGGCGCGGATTCCCCGGCGGCGTCGGCTCACCGTTGCGCGGACTCCGTCTGGTCGACGCCGACGCCGACGCGCCGCGAAGCGCGCCCGAAAATCGCGCGATCCGCGAGCCACACCGCGAGCAACGTGGCGCCCATCAACGGAAACACGATGCCGAGCAGAAGGAGCCCGGTTTTCCAGCCGCGCATCGGCGGCGCGGCACGTTCGCGCGACGGCGCTCCGAGCGAGCGTTGCGGCCGCCGCTTCCACCACATCACGCAGCCGGTGACGGCCATCGCCGCGAGCCCCAGGGAAATGGCGGCGCACAGAATCTGGTTGGCGACGCCGAAATAACGGCCCATATGCAGTGACGTGCCGTACGACACGGCCTTCGACACCGCGCCGTAGTCGTCATAGCGGATGTCCTTCAGGATCGCGCCGCTGTATTGGTCGATGTATAGCGTGCGCTCATTTTTCGGATCGTCCGGGAAGTACGAGACGGTGTAGACGCCGGTCGCGGAAGCGGGCAACACGATGTTGTAGCCGTCCGTCACGCCGAGCGACGCGGCCAGCGCGACGACGCGTCCGAGCGGCAGCGGATGCGCGGCGCTTGCATCGTCGGAGGAGGAGCGGGAGTTGGAGCTGGGCACGCGTGTGTTGCCGACGGCCCAGGGCGTGAGTGGCAGCGGCAGGTCGTCCATCACCATGCCGGGCATCGAGTCCACGCCGGCTGCTTGAGGGCCGTGGCCGTTGTGCTCGGCGTGCTCATCGTGTGTCGCGTTTTCCGCACGCTTGTCCGCGATAGAGGGCTGTTTGCCGCTCTTTCCGGGCATGACAGATGTCAACGGCAAACCGCCCCACGAACCCGGCGGCGCGCCGAGATTCGCGGCGGTGGCGAGCGCTTTGAACTGCTTGCCCCACGAACCCGTCCACGGCAGTCCCGTCAACACGAATGCGAGCGCGCCGAGCGCCAGCCATATGCCCAACACGGCGTGGACGTTCTTCCACAGCGCGCGGCCCTTCAGCGCGAAGTACGGCAACAGCGCCGCACGCGCGGTGGTTTTCCCGCGCGGCCACCACAATGCGACGCCGGTGCCGATCATCACGAGCGTCCAGCATGCGGCCAGTTCCATCAGCAGCTCGCCGGGCTTGCCGAGCAGCAGCTTGCGATGAAGCATCCGGTCCACCTGCATGAAGCGGCGTTCGACGCTCAGCATCCCAAGCACCGCGCCGGTGTAGGGGTTCACATAGACGCTCTGCTTATCGCCGTCCGCGAGACGGAAGACGAACTCGGCACTGCGCTCGGGTGCGCTCGCCACGACCGCGGTCAGCGCGACCGCGGTCGGCGGCATGGCCGCGCGCGCTCTTGCCAGCAGCGCCTCTTCGGGCAGTCTTGGTACGGCTTGCGGCGCGACGATCAGGCGCTGCGGATACAGCAGCGGCTCGATTTGCGGCTGGAAGCAATACAGCGTGCCGGTGATCGCCAGCACGACCAGAAACGGCATCACGAAGAGGCCGGCATAAAAATGCCAGCGCCAGAGCGTCCGATAGCCTGGGTGGACCGTGGTGGTCGCCGGCGTGACGCGTCGAGCGGCGGTAGTGGTGGACATGAATCCTCCTGAAGCAAAAAATGAATCGCCCGGTTCGAGCAGTGGGGATGCGCATGCGGCTGCTTCTGCGTGCTCAGATCCGCAGCTTCGCTTCCACGTAAAACGTGCGGCCCGGATACGGGTGATAGACGAAGTAGCGGGCATCGAACAGGTTGTCGACGCCGATGCCGACTTCGCTCAGCCTGGTCGGCCTGAAGGTGAATTTCGCGTCGGCCACCGTGTACGAGCTGGTGCCGCCGAACACGTCCGGATTCGTGTCGGTGTTGGTCAGCGTGTTGTACTGACGGCCCGAAAAGCGCGCGGCAAGCGTGAGCGCCGCGCGTTCGTCGAAGTGATACGTCGCGGCAATATCCGCGCGCCACAGCGGAATCCGGTAGAAGTATTTGCCGACCGTGGCCGGGTTCTGCGCGTTGGCGATGATCTTCGACTGCGTGTACGCCACGCTCGCCAGCAGATCCAGGCCGCGTACTACGACATCCTCTCCCGAGTAGCTCGTCTCCACGCCGCGCGAGCGGACCTTGCCGATGTTCTGGAAGTTCGTCACGTTGGGAATCACCGTCGTATCGGTCTGGCTGAAGATCGTGTTCTTCACGTCGTCCTGAAACAGCGAGAAGCGGAACACGCCGTTCCAGTGCGCCCATTCGGCGGTCAATTCCTTCGAGAGATCGTCTTCAGGCTTCAGGTTCGGATTGTTGTTGACGATCGCGGAGCCGTTGATCTGCCCTTGAAACAACTCGCTGACCGTCGGAAAGCGATAGGCGCGGCCGATGGATGCGCGCAAGGTCAGATCGTCGGTGACGTCGAACGACAAAGCGGCTTTCGGCGAGACGTGCTGCTGGCTCGCGTCGCTGTACGGCAGGGTAGTGCCGGCCAGCGACTGCGAGCCGCCATAGGCCCGCCAGTCTTCATACCGTGCGCCGTAGACGAGCTTCCAGCGCGGTAGAAAGCGCCATGCGTCCTGCGCATAGAGCGCCTGCGTCTGCGTCTTGCCGGCAAACGCGTTGGCGAACGACGTGGCCGCGCCGTCGCGCCAGTTCAGCGTGTTGTAGCTCTCGTTGTCGGCGAAGTAGTTGTCGTAGTGATAGCCGAAGCTCAGCGCGTGGTTCGCGAGCCCTGGCTGGTTCGTCGCGGGCGTATAGGTGCCGCGCAGATCGAGCGTTTTCCAGCCGGCGCCGTCGCCGAAGGTCACGGTGCCTGGACCGTTGCCCGGCGCGCCGGAATTCGCGGTGCGCGCCACGCTATTGCCGACGTCGTAGTACGAAGCGATCGCCTCGCCATTCCAGCCGGTGGCATTGCGTGTTTTCAACGACAGGCCATAGAGCCAGTTCTCGCTATGGCCGAGACTCGGCGCGAGCGCGGCGGCGGGAATCGTGTATTCGTAGCCGTCGATCGCGACCTTGCCGCTGTAGACCGGATTGCCGTCCGCATCGCGCAGAAAGCTCGAGGTCTGGCTGTTGTACGTCTGATGCCAGTAGCCGAGCGTGAAGCCCGCCTGCAGCGTGGGCGTGAAGTCGTACTGCATCTTCAGCTTGAACTGGTCCTGCACCGTGTGCTCGATGCCTTCGCCGTTCACGCCGAGTACCGCCGTCGGCGTATTGGTCTGGTTGTTGTAGAAGTACGCGCCGGTGACCGGCGTGTCGCCGGCTTTGGCGGGTGTGCCGGATTTGGCGAGCGTGGCGAATTGCAGCGGCTGGCTGGTGTTTTCCAGATGATTCACGCCGAGCAGATAAGAGAACTTGCCGATGTGGTCGCCGAGCGTCGCGCTGGCTTCGCTGCCGTTGAAATTCTGATTCACGCCAAACAGGCTGAAGTGCTGGGTGAAGGCTTTGACGTCGGCGGTCGCTTCGAATTGTTTCGGCATGCGCGTGCTGATGAGCACGGTCGCGCCGAGCGAATTGCCCGGATAGAGCGCCGAGAACGGCCCGTAGATCACGTCGACTTGCTGGATCTCGTCGGGAAATATCATCGACCAGCGCGGCGGAAACGAGAAGTTGTTGCCGAGCAGATTGCTGAGCAGCAGGCCGTCCGCGTAGACGAGACCTCGCGCGCTTTGCGAGTTGCTGGTGCCGCGCACGGCGATGATCGAATTCAGGTCGCCGATAAAGCGCTTGCGCACGGCGAGGTTCGGCATGTACTTCAGCACGTCCTCGGTATTGACGACGTTCCAGTTGTCGAACTGCTCGCGGGTGACGGATTCGACCGAGGCCGGCAGATTGGGATCGACGGCGCGGGGCGCGGCGAGCGCACTCGCACTGACGCTGACGGCGGGCAGCGTGGCTTCGGCGCTCGCGCTCTGCGCATGAGCCGGCGAGGCGATCAAAGCCGGCACGAACGCGGGAGCGATGGCAGGCAGACAGGCGGATAAAAACGGCCGGGGCAAAGGTCGGCGCGAGAAGCCGCGCGCGCCGCGGCGGGCGCAAAAGGGCAGCCTTCGCAGGGCGAAGTTGAGCATGAACGTTTCCTCGATGCATGGAACAGGCGATCGCGCGCGCCCTCGACGGGTGCGACGAATGCGCGATCAGGACCAGTAACGATCAGGAAACGACGGGTGGGGCTCGGGGACGGCCGGACGGAAAAGCGCCGAGCGGCGTGAAGCGGGTGGAGAGAGCGGGCGGCGCGGTGCCGGCCAGCGCGACGGCGGCCGGCGGCTCGGCCGCGGCGACTGTCGGCATGGCGAGGTGGTGCTGGAGCAGATGACAGTAGCCGCACGCGCCGAACGCGTCGTCATGGCTCAGATGGACCGGCACCGGGGCGGCCTGGGGCGTCGCGCCCGCCGCGCTTGCTACGCTGAAGTCGTGCGGCTGAAGCGCCGAACAGAGGGCGGCGATGGGCTCGTATGCGCGGTTCGACACCAGCATCTGACTCACGATCGGCGCGAACACGATGAGCCACATGGCGAACAGGCCAAGCCATGCGGTCATGCGGTTGCGGGAGCGTGGAATCATGATGGGTGATTGTAAGGGCGCGGCGATTCTAACATTGCCGCGCCGTCTTTTTTCGCGTGATCCTGGGCATAGCGCTGGATTAGAAGGCCGAAAGGCGCTCATTTCTCCGCATTACGGGCGCGCCGATTCACGTAACCTGCGTGGTACATGTTCCGCTTTTCCGTTCGGACCACGGCTTCGACACGCCAGCTCCAGGTCCGGCAGCCTGAGCGCCGGTCAGGGCGCGGCACATGCGATCGACCCGGCCGGATCATCGCCGACCCCAGTTACCGCGACTCATGACCCAGACGCAGCTCGCATCCCCGATCGACGGCATCAACCAGCAGGCCGTGTCGTTATTCTCAGCCGGACAATTCGCCGAGGCTTTGTCGATGGTGACGCCGCTGCTCGACAGCAGTGCGCTGCCGGACGACGCACGCGCCGACGCGTTGAATATCGCCGGCGCCTGTTCGCTGGCGTTGCAGCGGCCTGCGGATGCCGAAAGCCATTGGAGCCGCTGTCTGCAGATCAAACCCGGTTACGCCGAGGTGTACGCCAGCCTCGGCATGCTGCACAAGTCGCTCGGGCGCCTGTCGGCGGCCGAGGCGATCTACCGGCAACTGGTTGCGCTGCGGCCCGGCCACGCCGAAGCGCGTAACAATCTGGGCAATGTGCTGATGGAACTCGGCCGTCTCGCTGAAGCGGACGCCGCGTACCGCGAGGCGCTGACGATCCGGCCGCAGTATCCGGAGGCGCTCAATAGCCTCGGCGGCGTGCTGAAGGCGACGTTGCGCCCCGCCGAAGCCGAACTCGCTTTCCGCCTTGCACTTGCCATTCGTCCGGATTACGCGGAAGCCCATCTGAATCTCGGCGCCGTGCTCACCGATCTCGAACGTTTGCCCGAAGCCGAGACCGCCTACCGCGAAGCCATCGCGCAACGCCCCGACTACGTCGAAGCGCACTACAACCTCGGCGTGGCGCTATGCAAACTGGAGCGTCTGTCCGAGGCCGAATCGGCTTACCGCGAGGCGATTCGCCTGCGGCCGGATTTCGTCCATGCGCACAACAATCTAGGTTGCGTGCTCCGCCGTCTCGATCGTTTGCCGGCGGCTGTCGAGGCTTTCGAGCAGGCGCTCAGCGCGCGTCCCGACCTGGCGGAGGCGCACTACAACCTCGGCGCAGTGCGGGCTCAACTCATGCAATTGCACGAGGCCGAAAACGCGTATCGCCGGGCGCTCGCTTTGCGTGCCGACTACGGCGATGCGAAATTCGGCCTGGCCGTGCTGCTGCTCGGCATGGGCCGTTTCGAAGAGGGGTGGCGCCTGTACGAGTGCCGCTACGGGCTGCCCGGTTTCGTCCATCGCAAGACTCCTGCGATGCTGAGCTGCCCGCAGTGGCAAGGCGATACGCTCGCCGACAAGGCGCTGCTGGTGTGGCAGGAAGACGGCCTTGGCGACATGATTCAGTTCAGCCGCTATTTCGCCTTGCTGAAAGCGCGGGGCGCCTCGCGTATTGCCTTCGCGTGCGCACCGTCGCTGCACAGGCTGATGGCTTGCGTCAACGGCGTCGACGCCGTGCTCGATCACGACACCGCGCGCGAGCAGGCATCCGCGTACGACTGCTGGACGAGTCTGCTGAGCGCGCCGCTGCATCTGCGCACGAGCGTGGATACGATTCCGCGTCCCACGCGTCTGGCGGCCGAGCCGGCGCTGGTGGAGCGGTGGCGTCCCATGCTGGACGCGCTGCCGTCCGGCCGCAAGATCGGTCTGGTGTGGCGGGGCAACGCGAATCATCATAACGACGCGCACCGGTCGATCCCTTCGCTCGCCATGCTGGCGCCGCTCTGGAGCGTGCCCGGCCTGAGCTTCGTGAGTCTGCAAAAAGGGCGCGGCGAGGACGAGGCGGCCAATCCGCCCGCTGCTCAGCCGCTGCTCGATCTCGGCTCGGTCGTCACGGATTTCGCGGACAGCGCCGCGATCATCGAGCAACTCGATCTGGTGATTTGCGTGGACACGTCCACCGCGCATCTGGCCGCGTCGCTCGGCAAGCCGTGCTGGGTGATGCTGCCGGAGAAAGATATCGATTGGCGCTGGCTGCAGGATCGCAGCGATTCGCCGTGGTATCCGCACACGCTGCGCCTGTTCCGCCGCGCGCCGGGCGAGGATTGGTCGATGCCGGTCGAGCGCGTGAGGCAGGCGTGCATCGAACGATTCGGCACGGCGTCAGGCGGACGGGGTTGCTGAGCGGGACCCATCAACCGCTCTGAGCCCGCTTGCGTCAGCCCAGATCGCCGCCGCCGACAGGCAGCACGGTGCCGGTGATGTACGACGCCTCGTCGGAGGCGAGAAACAGAATCGCGTTGACCTGTTCATCGATCGTTCCGTAACGGTGCATCAAACTCGAAGCAATGGTCTGATCGACGATGCCCTGATACCAGCGCGCCTCCTGTTCGGTCTGCGGCGCCGTATTGCGCGGCACCATGCGCGGCGGCGCTTCGGTGCCGCCGGTGGCGACCGCGTTCACGCGAATGCCGTCATCCGCATGTTCGAAGGCGAGACTGGCGGTCAACGCGTTCACGCCGCCTTTGGACGCCGCATACGGCACGCGATAGATACTGCGTGTGGCAATCGACGACACGTTGACGATCGCGCCGCGCCGCTGCGCGATCATCGCGGGCAGCACCGAGCGGCAACTCCACAAGGTGGGGAACAGCGAGCGGCGCACTTCGGCTTCGATCTGCGCCTGCTCATACTCTTCGTACGGTTTGGCCCAGATCGTGCCGCCCACGTTGTTGACCAGCACGTCGATCCTGCCGAAGGCGTCGAGCGTGGCCTGCATCAGTTTGCACGCACCGGCGTAAGTCTCCAGATCGGCGATCACGGCGAGCGTGGGAGTGCCGCGCGCCGCGATCCCGGCCTCGACCTCGTGCACGAGTTCGGAACGGTCGGCGAGCACGACGGTCGCGCCTTCGGCCGCCGCGCGCAGCGCAACACCGCGGCCGATGCCTTGCGCCGCGCCGGTGACGATCACGACTCTTTCATTGAAGCGTTGGCTGGACGAAGTCATGGTCATCACGCAACACTGCTCGCTGAAAATTTCTCGTAGAAGAAATGCGCCGGCGTGATGCCGCTGTTGCGCAACCAGGTCTGCACGGCCTCCACCATCGCGACCGGGCCGCACAGATAGACGTCGACGTCGCCGTCGTTCAGCCATGCGGGGTCCACGTGTTCCGTGACGTAGCCCTTGCGAGCGTGGCCGCTGGCCGCATCGGCGATACAGGTGCGATATTCGAATTGGCCGATCGCGCGTTGCGCTTCGTCGAGTTGCGCAGTGCCGACGAGGTCTCTGTCATGCGTGACGCCATAGACCATGCGCACCGGTTGCGAACTGCCGCTCGCGCTCAGCACGTGCAGCATCGAGAGGAACGGAGCAATGCCGGTGCCGCCGGCGAGAAACAGCACGGGCCGCACCGGATCGCGCAGATAGAAGCTCCCGTAGGGGCCGGAAAACGTGATGCGCTGTCCCGGTTGCGCCTGCTCGCACAGATAGCGGCTCATGCGGCCGTCCGGCACGTTGCGCACCACGAAGGCGGCCTGCGCGGCGCCCGGCGCCGAACTGAACGAGTAGGAGCGGAAGGTGTCGCTGCCCGGAATGTCGACGTTCACATACTGCCCCGGCAGAAAGCCCAATTGCCCGGGTTCGTCCACATCGATTGAAAAGTGAAGCGTCGAATCGGTGAGCTTGTCGATCGCGGCCAGCTTGCCCGCATGCTTCGACACCCCGGTCTTGCACGCCGGCGAGGAAGCCGGCACGCGTATCACGCAGTCCGAGCGCGGCCGCGTCTGACACGCGAGCACGTAGCCCTGGGAGGCTTCGTCTGCGGTGAGCGCGTCTTCGATATAGCTCGACGCGGGCAGATCGTACTGGCCCGACTCGCAGAAGTTGCGGCAGGTGCCGCACGCGCCGTCGCGGCAGTCCAGCGGAATGTTGACCTTCTGGCGATACGCCGCGTCCGACAAGGTTTCGTTGTCGCGACAGGTGATGAAGCGGGTCACGCCATCTTCGAATTGAAGTGCAATGCTGTGTTCCATGTGCTGCTCCCGAACCACGTCTTATCAGATGTGGTAAATGTCGATGACCTGATTGATGTAGTCGTTTTTCAGCACGACATACTTGTTCAGGATCCGGGGCTCATCGCCCGAAAAGTCGATCACGTAACGCGACATGCCGAAGTAGCTGTAATTCGTCCTGTAGCGGTGGCTCAGCGTGTGCCAGTTGAAGCGCACGGTGCACACGCCTTCCTGTTCGCTCTCCAGTTCCACGTTGCTGATGTTGTGGCTGGTACGCGTGTCCGGCATTGTCGCGCTCGAACGCTCGGTCTTGATGCGGAACACGCGATCCTCGAGCCCCTGACGGTTCGGGTAATAGATCAGCGAGATGTCGGTTTGCGGATCGGTGACGAGCTTGTCCTCGTCGTCCCACGAAGGCATCCAGAACACCGCGTCCGGGTGATAGCATTGGAGCCAGTCGTCCCATTGCTCGTCGTCGAGCAGGCGCGCTTCGCGATAGAGAAACGCTTCGAGATCGGTAATGGCAAGCGGCTTCATGCGTCGGCTCCCGCGGTGGGCTGAGCCTGTGCCGTCGCCGGCTTCAAGGCCTGTTTCATCGTCTCCACCCAATAGCGATGCTGTACGGTGTAGAGTCCCTCGTCCTCGGTTTTGACGCCGCTCATCAACGGCTTCAGGCCGATCCGGCTCGCCGCTTCGTCCGGACCTTCGATCCAGTGACGCGCGCCACGGCACATGTCGTTCCATTCGAGCGCGCTGCCGGCATAGCCTTGCTGACAGGCGCGAAACTCTTCGAGGTCGTCGGGCGTCGCCATGCCGCTCACGTTGAAGAAGTCCTCGTACTGACGGATGCGGCGGGCGCGTGCCTCGGCCGATTCACCCTTGGGCGCGATGCAGTAGATCGTCACTTCGGTTTTGTCGACGGACAGAGGCCGCAGCAGGCGGATCTGCGAGCCGAACTGGTCCATCAAATACACGTTCGGATAGAGGCACAGGTTGCGCGAGTTCTGGATCATCCAGTCGGCGGTTTCGCTGCCGCAGCGCGCCGCGAACGCGTCACGCTGGCTGAAATTCGGCCGGTCTTCCGGATTGGCCCAACGCGACCACAGCAACATGTGGCCGTGTTCGAACGCATAGAAGCCGCCGCCTTGGCGGCCCCAGTTGCCGGCGTCCATCGCGCGGACCTGATCGACGCGGGCGTTTTCTTCCTTGCGATGATTGGTCGTCGCCGCGTAGTTCCAGTGAACCGCGGAGACGTGGTATCCGTCGGCGCCGTTTTCGGTTTGCAGTTTCCAGTTGCCTTCGTAGGTATACGTCGACGCGCCGCGCAGCACTTCGAGTCCGTCTTCAGACTGATCGACGATCATGTCGATGATGCGCGCGGCCTCGCCGAGAAATTCCTCCAGCGGCAGCACGTCGGCGTTCAGACTGCCGAACAGAAAGCCGCGGTAGCTCTGAAAGCGCGCGATCTTCTTCAGGTCGTGCGAGCCTTCCTTGTTGAAGCACTCGGGATAGCCCGCGTCTTCCGGGTCTTTGACCTTCAGCAGCTTGCCGCTATTGTTGAAGGTCCAGCCGTGGAACGGGCAGGTGTAGGTGGCTTTGTTGCCGCGCTTGTGACGGCACAGCATCGCGCCGCGGTGCGTGCACGCATTGATGAAGGCGTTCAGTTCGCCTTGCCGGTTGCGCGCGATCACGACCGGCTGGCGTCCCATGTGCGTGGTGTAGTAATCGTTGTTGTTCGGAATCTGGCTTTCGTGCGCCAGATAAATCCAGTTGCCCTCGAAGATATGCCGCATTTCGAGTTCGAAGAGAGCGGGATCGGTAAAGGCGCTGCGATGCAGACGATAGTCGCCGCGCTCGGCGTCTTCGACCAGAAAGTCGTCGATGCGGGTGAGGCGCGGTGCTCGCTCGGGGTAAATCGGAATCATGGTTGTCTCCTGAATCGTAATCGCGGGCAAATCACGTGATGCGTGTCGCCCGGCGGGCTGCAACTGCATGCAGCCGCAGGCACTAAGCAGCGGCGCGAATGTGCTCGACTTCGGTCGCGGACGTGGCCGCGTGCTCCGCGTTCAGGCGGAAGTCGAAGTCGATTGAAACGAAGGCCTGCGTCAGACCGTGCGCGGCGATCCGGTCCGCCGCCGTAATCCGTTCGACAGGCGGCACGAGGCCCTCGCGGCTAGCGAACGCGAAGTCGTCCCACAGGTACTCGTCGCCGTCGATGTTGATTTGCGTCGTGAGCTTGCGGTGACCGGGCGCGGACACGAAGAAGTGGATATGCGCGGGGCGCCGTCCATGACGGCCGAGTTTGTCGAGCAGGCGTTGGGTCGTGCCGTCCGGCGGACAGCCGTAACCCACCGGCACGATGCTACGGAAGCAATAGCGGCCGTTGCTATCGGCAATGATCGTGCGGCGCAGGTTGAAGTCCGGCTGCGTCTTGTCGAAGAAGGAGTAGTTGCCCTTCAGGTTCGCGTGCCAGACCTCGACCTGCGCGCCCGGCAGCGGTTTGCCGTCGATGTCGTACACCGTGCCTTGCATGAAGAGCACGTCGCCGTCGGCGGCTTCGGTCGCGTCGTCGAGCCGCGCGAAGCCTTCGCTTTCCGGCGCGCCGGCCACATACAGCGGACCTTCGATGGTGCGCGGCGTCGCGCCCGTGAGGCCGGCTTCGGCATCCGCTTCATCCATGCGGATATCCAGAAAGCGTTCGAGGCCGAGCCCGGCGGCCAGCAGCCCCAGTTCCTGGGTGGCGCCCGCTTCGGAGAAGTATTCGATGCCTTTCCAGACTTCGCTGGCAGTGAGGTCCAGATCTTCAATGGCTTTGAACAGATCGCTCGTCAGCCGCACGACGACCTGCTGCGTGCGCGCGTCGACGTTGCCTTTGCCGGTGTCCACCAGAAAGCCGCGAACGAGGGACTCGATATCGGAATGTTTCATTGTCTGCTCCAGTACTCTGCTTTTCGAGGGCGCCGCGAAACGCTGCCGCTGTCGCCGTGTAATGCCCGGAAGGTATGATTTGTTTTGTCTTCAGGCGTGAATGCAGGATAATGGGCGCGGGTTTGCGGCGTCCAACACCGTTTCAGTATTAGTTCTATATCTGAAAGGTATAGTCATGGAATTGCGCCATTTACGCTATTTCGTCGCGGTCGCCGAGGAGCGCAATTTCACGCGCGCGGCCGAACGTCTGCACATTGCGCAGCCGCCGCTCAGCCGGCAGATCCAGCAGTTGGAGGAATCGCTCGGCGTGCTGCTGTTCGAGCGCGGCTCGCGGCCACTCAAACTGAGCGACGCGGGGCGCTTCTTCTATTCGCACGCGGTGCAGTTGCTGGCGCAAACCGCCGAGCTGGAATCGATGACCCGGCGCGTCGGCAAGATCGAGCGCAGCCTGTCGATCGGTTTCGTCGGCTCGACTCTGTACGGCATGCTGCCGAAAATCATCCGGCGCTTTCGCAATGAAAACAGCGCGGTGGAGTTGAGCCTCCACGAGCTGTCCACCATGGACCAGATCAAGGCGTTGAAGGAAGGGCGCATCGACGTCGGCTTCGGCCGCATCCGTCACGAGGATCCGAGCGTGCGGCGGGTCGTGTTACGCGAGGAGCGCATGATCGTGGCGCTGCCCGTGGGACATCCGCTCAGTTTGTCGAAGCCCGCGCTCTCGCTGCACGATCTGGTCGGCGAGACGCTGATCATTTTCCCCAAGGCGCCGCGTCCGAGCTTTGCGGACCAGGTGCTCGCGGCGTTCCACGACCGCTCGCTCAAACCGCAGCGCCTCTACGAAACGCGTGAATTGCAGATCGCACTTGGTCTGGTGGCGGCGGGCGAAGGCGTCGCGATCGTGCCCAGCAGCGTGTACGGATTGAAGCGCGATGACGTGAGCTACATGAATCTGGACGACCCGAACCTCGTGTCGCCGGTGATCATGAGTATGCGCATGCTCGACGAATCCGAGGACATCAGCGCGATGCTCAAGTTGATCTACGCGCTGTATGTCGAGGAGCAGATGGAGTTTTTGCCGCCTGGCGAGCGTTGAGTGCTGGCCGCTTTACGCCTCGGTCACCTGCAAATGATAGAGGCCCCAGGGCGATAGCTCGAACCGGTCCTTGAGCGGCTTGCTCGACAACTCGGGGATGTTGTCCGCGTCGTAGGTCGCCCATAGCGGACCGACGCCGCCAAGCGGCAGGGGCTTGCCGTCCATTTGCGTCGCCACGATGAATCGATACGCGCGCACTTTGTCCAGCGTCGTCGCGACAGCGTAGCCGTCCACCGCATGCATGACGATTTGCGTGCTCCCCGCGTTCGGTGCGCCGACATAATCGAGCACGTTCGTGAGCAGTGGGCCGCTCAAGGCGTGCTGGCGCGAATCGTATTCGGTGGTGGGCTTGATCGTCACGGCCGGCATGCCGGCGAGCGAAGCGAAATCGACGCCATATGCTTCGGAGAACTTGACCTGATGCTTGGCGAGCAGCTGATCGAAGGCGGGATCGAGCGCGCCGCGATTGTGACGCTTGATCGCGCCGGTGATCGTCAGAACGACGGGCGATGCCGCACAGGCCTCCTTCCGGACGCGCTGGCTGCCGAATGCGGGCGCAGCCGCCGCGCTCAATAGCGCAGCGCTGGTCAGGAACTGGCGTTTATTCATTGGCGTGGTCTCCGGACGATAAGAGGGGCGACGCGTTCGGCCAGATCGTCGCGGTCCCTATTGTCGGGCAATAGCCGCTGACTGTGTCACGGTCACGCTGTATATATCGCGCTGCTTGCATATGTTCATGGCTCGTCCACGCTATTCGACTGGCGCGCTTTCTTCGGCAGACTGCCGGAATAAGCATCTCGACGGTCGAGCGCGCAGCGCGACTAGTTCGCGGCGATATTGATCGTGCGCGTGACGTCGACCACCGAGAGGCGAATCGCATCGATCAACGCGCGCGCGGCAGGCGAAGGCGTGCCCGCCGCGCGCACGGTGAGGCCGATCTCGCGCCGGGTGTTGTGCAACTGCACGTCGAGCACCGCCAGTTGCCCGGACTGGACCTCATGGTGCAACTGTTGCGCCGACAGCGCGGCCGCCATGTCCGTACCGAGCAGCAGGCCGCGAATGACCGCGAGGTCGGCGGTTTCGACCGTGGGCATGGGCGGCTTCACTTTCATGCGCTTGAATTGCGCCTCGAACAGCGCGCGCGCCGGCGCGTGGCTGCGCGGCAGGATCCACTGCGCGTCGCGCAAGTCCATGATGGTCAGCTTGCGCGCGTGCGTGAGCGGATGCTCGCGGCGCACCAGCACGACCATGTCTTCCGACATCAGGCGCTCGTTTTTCAGGCCGCTGCTGGCGTCGTTGTCGCGCAGCGCGCCGAGAATGAAATCGATGTCGCCGGCACGCAGACCCGCGACGAGCGCTTCGTAATTGCTTTCGTCGGTAACGACCCGCACGCCCGGATGTTCCGAGGTCATTCGTGCGATCGCTTTGGGCAGGATCAGCGTGCGTCCGAGCGGCAGCGCGCCGACCGTCACCGAGCCTTGAATCTTGCCGTGCAATGCGGCGATGTCGTCGGGCACGTGCCGCAGCTCGTTCAACGCGCGGCGCACGTGCAGCAGAAACGTTTCGCCTTCCGTGGTGAGCAGAATGCCGCGCGGGCTTCGATGAAAAAGACTCAGGCCCGAGCCGCTTTCCAGCACGCGAATCGCGGTGCTCACGGCAGGCTGGCTGATGCCGAAGGTCTTCGCGGCGCTAGGCATGTGCCGGTGCCGCGCGAGCGCCACGAACAGTTGAAGTCGCCGCGTGTTGAGCAGATACGCCGGCAATGCGCCTTCCGCGGCGGGCCGGCGGCGCGCTTGCCGCGCGCCGCACCAGTGCGCGAGTTCTTCCAGTTCCGCGAAAATCCGTTCGCAACGCAGCAGCACGGCGCGTCCCACGGGTGTCGGCAACATGCCCGACGGGCCGCGGTCGAACAGGGGCTCGCCGAGCGCGGACTCCAGTTCCTGCACGGAGCGCGTGACGGCCGACTGCGCGCGAAACAGCGCAGCGGCGGCGCGCGTTGCGCTGCCCATATCGGCGACGAGCCGAAACACGCGCAACTGTGCAAGGTTGAGCAATTCCTTGCTGCCAGAGGCCGCCGATATCCTGGCCGACGCCGGGTTGCTCGCGGAGGACGTGGCGGCCCTCGTCATGCCGCGCCCGCGATCAGATGCAGTGTCGGCAGCGACAGGTTCAGGCTTTCCTTCGAGATGTGCGTGTGTTCTTTCATCAACGCTTCCACACGCGCGCCGTCGCCTTTCTTCAGTGCGTCCGCAATCGCGTGATGCTGGCGATGCGCGTACATCAGCATCATGAACTGGCGCTCCCTGGCGGATTCGTCGAAGGCGACCGTGGAGGGCGAGACGAACGGGATCTTGTCGTTCAGGCTCAGCGCCGCGCTCACGGCCGCGTTTTGCGCCGCCTCGACGATGAGCGCATGAAAGCGCCCGTTCATGGCGGCGTAGCGCACGTCGTCGCCCTGGCGCAGATGTCCTTTGCTGAAGATCTCGTCGCCTTCGCGCAGGCACTCGTCGAGCGATGCAGCCAGCGCCGGTCCCACACCGCTCTGCGCGACTGAACGCGCGGCGAGTCCTTCGAGCACGCCGCGCACATCGATGCCGTTCAACACGTCTGTGACGCTGAAACGGCGCACGACATAGCCGCGCCCGCCGGAACGGTCCAGCAGCCCCTCGGAGGACAACACGCTCAGCGCATAGCGCAGCGGCGTGCGCGACACGCCGAGCCATTGCGCGAGCTGTGCTTCCACGAGCCGCTGGCCGGGCGACAGTTCGCCCGCCAGAATCTTCTCGCGTAAGGTCTGGACAATCGCCTGTTGGGTGGTCTCGTTCATTGCTATCGACTCGCTGGACGCCGTCAAGTATAGCCATGCGCGCAGCGGTACACCACGCTTGCCGAGAGGCTTGCGTCTTCGTTTCAGGGCCATCTGTTTTGTTTATTGCGAGTGGCCGGATGCGAGCGCGGGCGAAAACCGGATACGCATGCTCGGGATACCGACGAAACCATGTGCCGCGCGGGTTGCAGCGCCGCTCCGAACGCCGGAAAGCGACACTCTGAGCCATTTCGAGCAATTTCCCCTGAGCCCGCGCGTGGTTTACCCGCACTTTCTTCAAGCCGGCGCGATTCTTATCTTCGTATCCCAAGACGGTTGTTAAGGCTGACTCGCCGGTTGGGGCGGGTTATCCGATCGGTGAAACGGCGGTTGCAGAAACGACGGGCCATCACGCGACGCCGCGGATGAACCACACCCAGGCGCTGGGCAAAAAGTATTTCAACAAGAGACGTAGCAATTGGAGATCTGGAGCATGAAAAAAAATATCAGACGTGTCGATGCCGTGCTGTTCGGCGCAGCAATCGCAGCGGCCGTGCCGGCCTTTGCTCAAAGCAGCGTGACCTTGTACGGTATTGTCGATAATGGCCTGTCGTATACCAACAATCAATCGACGCTCGGTTCGACCAGCGGCGGTAAATCGGCCGTCAAGATGACGCCTGGCGTATGGGCCGGCAGCCGCTTCGGTCTGAAGGGCGGCGAGGACCTGGGCGGCGGCACGAAGGCGATCTTCCAGCTCGAATCCGGTTTCAATTCGGCGACGGGCGGCCAGCAATACACCAACGCGATGTTCGGCCGCCAGGCATGGGTCGGCTTGACCAACCCTGTGTACGGTACCTTCACGGCGGGCCGGCAATACGCATCGTATTACCAGTTGCTCTCGCCCTACAGTCCGACGACCTGGATCACCGGCTACTACGGCGCGCACCCGGGCGATATCGACGGCCTCGACACGATCTACCGTGCGAACAACACGTTGGAGTACACGTCGCCGAAGTTCTATGGTCTGACGGCGAGCGGGTCGTATTCGCTCGGCGGTGTGGCGGGCAGTACGAACCGCGGCTCGACGTGGTCGACGGCAGTGCAGTATGCAATGGGCCCGGTGGGTCTCGCGGTCGGCTTCTCGCGAATCAACAACTCGACCTTGGGCGGCGGTGCGTGGGGCGCGGATTCGACCACCACCAACGGCGGCTCGCAGATCGGCGTCTCCGCGCTGACGAACGGCTATCAGACCGCGCAGGCACAGCAGCGTTTTGCGGTCGGCGGCGGCTACACGTTCAATAGCGCATGGGATGTCACGGCTACGTACTCGAACGTGCAGTACATTCCGGGCACCGGTTCGAAGTTCCATGACACGGAGATCTGGAACACCGGCGGTCTGGTTCTGCACTGGACGCCGGCGATTGCGTGGGATTTCGGCGCGGGCTACAGCTACACGCGGGCGACGCGCGCGAACGGCATCGACGACAATGCGCAATATCACCAGTTCAACCTCTCGCAGTACTACTCGTTGTCCAAGCGCACCGGCTTGTATGCGCTCGAGGCGTATCAGAAAGCGAAGGGCAAGACGCTGGGCACCAACGGCGCCGGGCAGATCATCGACGCTACGGCGACACTCGGCGACGGCTACAACTCCACGCCGTCTTCGTCAGGCAGTCAGGTGGCGGTTGGGGTGGGGATTATTCATCGGTTCTGATCTGAAGTCTTTCGTGGTGAAGCGGGCCGGGTTGCGACACACGCATCCGGCCTTTTTCATCCTCGCGCATGCTCTCGCGTTGCGCCCGTCCTATTACATGCGAGGTAATTGGCACGCCTCACCCTCACGCCTAATCTTCGGTTGTCGCGCAGTTCACCCCGAGCCGCGTTCACTATCGAGGACACATCATGTCGACGTTTCAGGTTCACACCATCGACTCCGCACCGGCGCAATCCAAACCGGTATTGCAGCAACTCCAGCAGACTTTCGGCTTCATCCCCAACATCGCGGGGACCATGGCCGAATCGCCCGTGCTGATCAGCGCCTTCATTCAACTGTTTCAGAAAGTCCATTCGGGCACGTTCACGGAAGCGCAGATCCAGACGCTGCTGTTGACGAATGCCGTCACCAACGCATGTACATGGGCGGTCGCGTTTCACACTGCATTGGCGCTGAACGAAGGGCTCAATTCCGCCGACATCGAAGCGATTCGCGCGGGCCGCCCGCCCGCGGACCGCAAACATGCCGCGCTCTCCATGTTGACGAAGACCGCGATCGAGAAGCGCGGCCATCTCGACGGGCACGACGTGAGCGCATTTCTGGAAGCCGGTTTCCGTCGCGATCAGGTACTCGAGGTGCTCGCGGTGGCGGCGGCCTCGACGATCACGAACTACGTGGGCAGCATCACGCAGCCGCCGCTGGAAGCGCAGTTCCAGGTTCACGCCTGGCAGGCTTGAGTCTCGCGTGGGAAGTTGCGGTCAGCGCAAGCGAGTATGCTGACCGGCGAGGTTCGGTCGAGCGGCGCTGGCCGGTCACCGAACTTTCCATCTTTATCGACTAGCGGACAAGAAAGCGATGACCCCTGCGAATCCAGTCAAAAAAGCCCCGCCAAACGATCTCGGAATGCTGTTGCGTCACTGGCGGGACGTACGCGGCATCAGTCAGCTGGACCTGTCGTTCAATGCCGGCGTTTCGCAGCGTCATATCAGTTTTATCGAAAGCGGACGCAGCGTGCCGAGCCGCCAGATGCTGATGGATATCGCGCAGGCACTCGACATCCCGCTGCGGGAACGCAACACGCTGCTGCTGGCCGCGGGCTACGCGCCCATGTATGCCGACGCCGCGTGGAACGCGCAGGAAATGCAAAGTGTCACGAAAGCGCTCGGACGCATGCTGCGCCAGCATGAGCCATTTCCGGCGCTGGTCATGGACCGCTACTGGAATGTGCTGATGACCAACGACGCCGCGCCGCGCTTTTTCAATTGCTTCATCGACATGGTGGCGCGCAAGGGGCCGCGCAATATGCTGCATCTGGTGTTCGATCCGGACGGCATGCGCCCATTCGTCGCCGACTGGCAGACCGTTGCGGACAGCCTGATTCAGCGTGTCTACCGGGAGTCGGTGGGCCGCGTGATCGACGCTCGGACGCGTGAGTTGCTCGATGCGTTGCGTGCCTACCCGAATGTGCAAACGAGCCTCGAGCCAGGGCATCCGTTGGCTTCGGGTGCGTCGGAAGCGGCGGCCATGCCGGTGATCCCCATCGGCTTCGTCAAGAACGGTCACGTCATGAGGTATTTCTCAGTGGTCGCGAGCGTGGGCACGCCGCAAACGATCGCGGCGCAGGAACTGCGCCTCGAATGCATGTTCCCCGCGGACGACGAAACGGAAGCGCGTCATCTGGAGATGCTCGACGTCGCGCCGCAATCGCAGCGCTAGATCGATCCGCGGCCGCTCCCAAGCCACGGCGCCGCATCACAACGCCGCGCTAATACATCAGAACTAGTGCCGCACGCCGATGCCGACGATCGCCTGCGCTCAACGCGGCAAATAGATCGCGACGAACCCAGGATTCTGATTGGTCGCACCGCTCGCCGGAATGCCCTGTTCGACCAGCACGGTCTGCTGTGCGGCGTTGTGGTAAATCCTCAAGCGGATCGTCTGTGGGTTAGCCGGCTGACTGGTGTCTGGATAGCCAGCATCCGATAACAACGAAGCAGCCTGCGCCGCAGTGAAGCTTTGATTCACCGTCGTGACGGTGGTAGACGGATTGCCGTCGAACACGTTATCGGAGAAGCTGCCGTCGGCATTGACCGTCAAGGTGGACGACGGCGACGGCGCGCCTTCGGCCTTCGCGCCGCAGTTTTCCCAGCCATCGAACACGGCGCCGCTCGCGCCGAGCGTCGTCCAGTTCGCGGACGGTGTGGCCGACACACTCCAGCTATTGTCCAGCAGCGCGGCCACGCTCTTGATGTTGACGCCCGCGTTGACTCCGGTAACCGTGCCGATACTGTTCGTAGGCGCCGACACGCATGCTGTGCCGGCGCCGGCCACGTTAGTTGCCAGATGCGTCGACACGAGCGTATTGTTCCCCACCGCTAGCAGCGGCGCGGCGATGGGGCTGACCAGGATTGCATTGGCAGTCGTCGTCGCCGCGATGAGCGACAACGAAACGGCAGCGACGCTGCCGAGCGTCAAGCTGTTCTGATAGACCGAAGCATTCGAAGACGGCGCGGGCGGCACGGCGGCGTTGCCGCCGCCGCCACCCCCTCCGCATGCGCTCATCAGCGCGGCGGCAACGAACGCGGCGATGGTGCATCCTGCTCTGTGCATCATGATGGCGTTCGTCCCCGGCACGCGGCGTCTCAAGGGTCTCAAGGTTGCGGCAGCAAAGTCGCGGAGACGGCGCTAGCGTTCGCGATGAAGACGTTGGTGGCGTCGTCCTGCAGCAGATAGCCCTGGCTGACCAAGGCGTTCGCCGCGGCCGCGACCGCAGCCTGATACTTCGACCGGCTACCACCGTAGAGCGTGGCCAGCGTGGTGCGCGTATCGGTGCCGCCAGCTTGCGCAGCGGCGCTCACCGCGAACGGAATCGCAGCGCCGTTCGAAATGCAGCCATCGCCGATTGCATGTCCCGCGCTACGGTAATTCCAGCCGGTATAAGTGGCGAGCGGCGCGCTCACGTCAGGCACCAGCACGCCGGACGTCTCGTTGCCGTTGGCATCCACTTTCGGCACCAGAATCGTGTAGGCCTGTGCCGTGTTCACGACCGGAACCGCGTTGCTATAGTCGGTCACAAACAGCTGGTTGTATTCGCCGTTGAACGTCAGTTGCAGCGGCGTGGGCGTCGCGGCGGCTCCGCTCGGCACCGACACGTTGGTTAGCGAGGGGAAGCCCAGCGCGGTCTGGGTCGGCGCGACCAGCGTGCCGGCCGCAACGCTCGGGTATTGCGACGCGGGCGGCGGCGTGCCCTTGCCGACCCAGTTGACGAGCGCCGGAATCAGCGCGCGTTCAACCGGCGTTTCTTCGACCGGCGAGCCCGGCAACTGGCACTGGCTGCCCGCTGCGGGCACCGTGAAGTTGCCGGTCGTCACGCCGCTGCCGCCGCCGTGCTGCGTCCCCGCGACCAGGTAGTAGCGGACATTCGCGGGCAACTGGATGTCGTTGCCGCGTCCGTCGGTGACGACCAGCGACGCCGCGCCGCCCCACCATTCGAACGAGCCGTCGAGCTGCATGATCTTCGGGCAGGTGTTGGTGGCCGTGCACTGCTTGAGAATGCCGTCGGTGGCGCCGCTCACGGGGTCGGTCGTGGTCGCGTAAGTGAACGGGAACTGGAAGCCCGGCATGAAGTGATCTTCATGCTGCTTCGACCAGCGGCCCGGCTGCGCGAACGCGGCATTGGTCCACGTGCGGCGTGCCGCCGAGATGATCGGGAACATGCCGTCGAACACGATCTTGCCGTTCTTGTCGGCGTTGAAGCCCTGATACAGGAAGTCCTTCATGAAGCGGCCCGACTGCGAAATGCCTTCGCCGATCGCGATATCGAAGTTCGTATTGGTCGAGCACGTCGACGCGACGCATCCGGCGTTCTTCAGATCGTTGAGCGGATTGGCGACGCCTTGCGCGTCGGCCGTGTCGTAGCGAAGGAACGACACGAGGTCGCGCAGCGCCGCGAAGCCGATGCCGTCGACGGTCGGCGCGGCGGCCTGATAGACGAAACTGTAAATGGTGCCGGCGTCAGGCGCGACCTGGGTGCCGTTCGGTCCCGGCACGGTCGCGGGCGGCGTAAAGGTCACGGAATAATTGCCTTCGTAGACATTGTTCGGCGTACTGATGTAACTCCATGTCGTCACCGGCTGGGAAGGCGCGGTGTAGGTTTCGAGGCCGCCCGGAATACTGCCGTACGCGCTCAGCCACGACTGGCGCGCGGTGAACGTGACCGAGCTCTTGTCGGACAGATTGGCCGGCGGGTAAGTCAGCGGAATGGTGGTGGGCGGGCCGCCCGCGTAGTCGGGAATGAATTCCTCGCGGCTCAAGCCGGTCATCGGCGTGCCGTCCTTGTTGGTCGCCACCGGGAAGCTGGCGCCGAGCAGGCCCGCGCCGGCGGTGCTGCTGTTGCCGGTGACCGGCACGTCGCCTTGCCAGCCGCTCCACAGGATCGTATAGCCGTTACGCAGCAGCGACGGGAAGCTGGACGAGGGCGCCGCGCCGGTATCGAGCGCGCCGCCGCCCACGAATGACGCCGCGCCGATCTTGCTGCCGCGATTCACCACGTCATAGAACAGCACGCGTTTGGCGGCCGCCGCGCTTTGCGGGCGCAGGATCACCACGTCGGTCGTATAGGCGACGTAGCCGTCGCTGCCGACCGGCGCGTTCTTGATGTTCACGATGCCCGCATTGAGCGGGTTGTTCGGATCGAGTTCGCCGTGCACGACCGCGGTGATCACCTGGTAGGGACCCGCAGCGCCCGCCGGCGTCGCGCCGCCGAACGCCGGTGCGCTCGACAGGACCTGGAAGCTCTGAATGAAGCCAGCGCCTTTCGCCACCGTGGGCGAAGACGACGTCGACACACTGTCGTGTCCGCATCCACCGAGCAACGCGATTCCGACACCGACTCCTAGCGATACAGCTACTGACTGCACCTTCATGGTCAGGCCTCCGAACACGGTCGAGGAAAAAGAGTGCGCGCGTATGGCGGGACGGACCGTGATCGGGCGAACAGTGTCGATATGCCCAAAAGGTTCGTCAATATTTTGTAATGGTCTATCTTTATATTTATAACCGTCATCGGTATTTATAATTCGGCACACACCGTTCTCAACTATCGTTTACGCGTACAGTGGCGGCATGCTCGTCGTGGTCAACTCGATTCCGTGTGGAGTCCAAACATGACAAACAGGCTCACGCTCGCAGACCGGCTGCGGGAATCCATCGAGGAAGCCATCGCGACCGGCGATCTTCCGCCCGGCGCGCGGCTCGACGAGGCGGAATTGATCGCGCGCTTCGAGGTGTCCAGAACGCCTGTGCGGGAAGCGCTGCTCCAGCTAGCGGCGGCCGGCATGGTGGAGATGCGGCCGCGGCACGGCGCCGTGGTCGCGAAGATCAGCCTGCACAGGCTGATCGAGATGTTCGAAGTGATGGCCGAACTGGAGGCGATGTGCAGCCGTCTTGCCGCGCGGCGCATGAGTGCGCAGGAACTGCAGGTGCTGCGCGAGGCTCATGTCGCGTGTCAGAAATCACGAGACGCCGGCAGCCCGGACGAGTATTTCCACCTGAACGAGCGCTTTCACTGTCTGATCTATCACGGCAGCCACAACAGTTTTCTGCATGACCAGGCGAAGGCGTTGCACAAACTGCTGCGCCCGTACCGGCGTTTGCAGTTGCGCGTCAAGGGGCGTGTCGCCGCCTCGTTCGACGAGCATCAGGCTGTGGTGGATGCGCTCGAAGCGGGCGACGGCGAAGCCGCGGCCGCCGCGTTGAGAGGGCACATCCTGGTGCAGGGCGAACGCTTCGGCGACTTGATCGCCGCACTCGCGCAAGTCAGCGCGGAATAGCGGCGGCCTTTGAATTCTTTTACCTCGCAGGTAATCGACGCGCGTCATGCCTGAGGCGACCATGAGTGGTATGCAAGTTTTCGATCCGCATCCACTCATTGCCAGGAGCCGCGCCATGACCGCCTACGCGATTGCCCATCTGCACGACGTCGAACTGTGCGACGACGTGGTCGAATACCTCAACTGCATCGACGGCACGCTCGCGCCGTTCAATGGCCATTTCATCGTGCACGGCGCCCGCCCCGAAATACTCGAAGGCACATGGCACGGCGATCTGATCGCGATTGCATTCCCCGATCTCGCCGCCGCGCGCGCCTGGTATGCATCGCACGCTTATCAGCGCATCCTGCCGTTGCGCACGCGGCATGCGCGCGGCCCGGTGATCCTGATCGACGGCGTGGACGAGCGGCACAAGGCGGGCGACATCCTCAGGTGAAACGCTTCGGCATCAACGCGTGAAACGTCCCGAGTCTTTCCGCGTTGTAGTACTCGAGCGTCACCTGATTGCTCAGGAACGACACCTTGGAAATCGTCCCCGGCGCGGCGTTTTCGTTGGCGAGCGTGAAGGTGAGGGTAAAGGTATCGCCGTCCCAGTGCGAAAGAGGCAGGCGCAAGGGCGTGGCGCCGATCGTCAGGAGAAGTCGAAAGCCGATTGAATGGCAGGCATTCTGGCTTGGAGAAGAGCGTTACACTTGCCCATCTTTTTTGCCAGGTCCCTTCATCCCGATGCCGGGTTCGCTTTCGAGTCCTTCGGCCTCACCGTGTGTGAAGCAGCGCAATGGAAAACCTTCTCAAGAAACTCGACCTCACCTCGCTGCGCCTGTTCGTCGCTGTCTGCCAGGAGCGCAACATCGCGCGCGCGGCGGAGCGCGAGTTCATCGCATCGTCCGCCGTGAGCCGGCGCATTGCCGAGATCGAGGCGGTGATCGGCTTGCCCGTGATCCAGCGCCAGTCGCGCGGCATTACCGTGACGCCGGTCGGCGAGACCGTGCTGCGCTACGCTCTGGCGATCATCGGCAATATCGAACAGATGAGCGCGGAGCTGTCGCGCTTTTCGTCGGGCGCGAAAGGGCGCGTGCGGGTGGTGGCGAACCTGTCTTCGATCGTGCAGTTCCTGCCGGAGGACGTGGCCGCGTTCGGGCGCGCGTTCCCGGAAGTGTCGATCGAACTGGAAGAAGAAAATAGCGCCGACGTGCTGCGGATCGTCGGCGAGCACGCGGCGGACTTCGGCATCTGCAACCCGGTGGCCGGCAGCGAGGCGTTCGAACAGGTGCCGTACCGGCAGGACCGGCTGGCGGTGCTGGTGCCGGGCGGCCATCGTCTCGCCGGCGCGTTGCGCGTGACGTTCGACGAACTGCTCGACGACAGCTTCGTCGGGCTGCGCAGCGAGAGCGCGCTGACGCAACTGCTCGCACAGCAGGCGGCCGGCGCGGGGCGGCAACTCGACGTCAGGATTCGCGTGAGCAGCCTCGACGCGCTGTGCCGGATGGTGCATGCCGGACTCGGTATCGCGGTCGTGCCGGAGCAGGTCGGACTGCTCTACGTGAACGCGCTCGACGTGAGCCTGCTGTCCTTGAGCGATGCGTGGGCGGTGCGCCGCCTCATCATGATCTTCAAGGCGCGCGATCAGTTAAGCGCGAGTGCGGCGGCGCTGGTCGGCTTTCTCGGCAAGGGTGTTTGACGCGAGCAACGGCCGGCGAATCGCCACATGCATTTCTCCGCCGGCTGCCGTATGCCAGCGACGCATTACCGTCTGAACCTTGTCGAGAACGATCGCGGCGCTCGCCGCCGAGCATCGCCGAACGAGAGGGCTGCGTTGCCGTACCGGCACTTCGGCATGGCCCGCGCGCGCCGTATAGTGAGCGCAAGGAGAATGCCTATGAGCGACACGATTCGTCTGGACGGCCGCGTGCTGTACCTGTCACAAGACCCCGCGCTGATCGAGGCGCAACTCACCGGCGACAACCTCACGCGCGCCACAGCCGGCCCGTTGCGCGACAACGTCTCCACCGACGAGATCACGCCGGTCACCGTCATGCTCACCTACGACGAACGCCTTGGCCAGTATCCGTACGTCGGCTTCAAGGCCGGCGAGCGCTTGCCGATCGGCCGCGATGCGGTGAAGAACGGCGGCTTCCAGGTGACGGTGGCGGGCAAGCGCTACGGCAAGGGTTCGTCGCGTGAATCGAGTCCGTTGGCGGAACTCTCGGCGGGTATCCGGCTGATCGTCGCGGAGAGCTTCGAGCGGATCTATCAGCAGAATTGCGACAACATCGGCATTCTCACCACCACAGATTTCTCCGTGCTCGATCGCTTGATCGCCGGAGAAACGGTGCCTATCGACGAGTTCCTCAAAGGCCGCGACGCGCTCACGCAGCAGATCATTCGCAGCGGCGGCCTGCTCGCCTACAGCAAGTTTGCCGATTGGCCCGCGCCGCGCGTGGGCGACGACACTAAAGCGGCGCAGACCGCCGGGCCGAAGACGCTGGTCGAGAAGATCATCGAACGGCATCTGCATCCGGGCAGCGTGGGCGCGCAGCGCGGCGACGGCGTGTTCATCGCAGCGGACTGGCGCTTCAGTCACGATTACTTCACCGGCATGTGCGCGCACCTGATGCATCGCGCGTTCGGCAAGCCTGCGCCGCTGCATGCGCCGGATCACATCATCGCGTTCCAGGATCACCTGGTGCTCGCGTCGCAAAGCATTCCGCACGTGCGCGACGGTCTGCTGCCGGGCGTTGCCAATCTGATGGAAGGGCATACGTCGTTCTCGCGCGACTATCCGGTACGCTCGCACGGCGCGCTCGACAGCATGCCGGGCTCCGAAGGCATCTGTCACGCGTTGATGGCCGAGCAATACGCGTTGCCGGGCCAGGTGGCGTGCGGCACCGATTCGCATACGCCGCATTCGGGCGCGCTCGGCTGCCTCGCATTCGGTGCGGGCGCAACGGAAATCGCCAATAGCTGGGTGACGGGTTACGTGCGCTGCAAGGTGCCGGAGACTTTGCGCATCGAGATCGGCGGTCATTTGCGCGACGGCGTGACCGCGAAAGACGTGGTGCTGCATCTGCTGCAAATGGATGCGATCCGCTCGGGTGGCGCGATCGGCCTCGTGTTCGAATACGGCGGCGCGGCCGTGCGCGCGATGTCGATCGACGAGCGCGCGACCTTGACCAACATGGTCGCGGAACTTGGCGGCTTCACCGGCATCGTTGAGCCGGACGAACGCACGGTGGCGTTTCTGAAAGAGCGGCGCGGCGTCGATTTCGCCCTTGAAAGCTGGATGAAAAGCGATGCGGGCGCCACCTATCGCGACACGATCCGCATCGACGCAAACGCGATCGAACCGATGCTCGCGCGTCCCGGCGATCCCGGCAACGGCGTGCCGGCGCCGCAACTGGAGCAGGACGTGGCCATCGATATCGCTTACGGTGGTTCGTGCACGGCAGGCAAGCGCGAAGACTTCGATTTCTATCACGAGGTGCTACGCTGGGGCGTCGAGCAAGGCATTCGCGTGCCCGAGGGGACGCGTCTTTACCTGCAGTTCGGCACCATGGCGGTGCGCGCGTATTGCGAGGCGCGGGGTTATTTGCCGATCTTCGAACGCGCGGGCGTGACGCTCGTCATGCCGGGCTGCGGGTCGTGCGCGAATTGCGGGCCGGGCCAGTCCGCCGATGCGAACGAGGTGACGATCAGCGCGATCAACCGCAATTTTCCGGGCCGTTCGGGGCCGGGCAACGTGTGGCTCGCGAGTCCGTACACGGTGGCGGCGAGCGCGCTGGCCGGAAAAATCACGACCTTCGAACAATTGAAGCGCGCACGCGGCTAGAATGCTGGCCGGACCTTGGGGCCGGCCTCGCGGTGCGTGTGACGCGCAGAAGTACGAGAGGCCGGCGCCAGACCGGTCCGGCGAGCTTTATTTTCGCCGGCATCACCAGGAGACAGACAACATGGCATCCCCCGATCACGCCGGCTCCGTCGCGAAAGAGAGCGGCGGCGCGACGTATTCCGATAACGCAGCCACGCGTGCCGCCGCGGCCACGCCGCTTAACGCCGGCAGCATTTCCGCGCGCCTCGACCGGCTGCCCGCCACGCGTTCCGTCAGGAAGCTGGTGGTGCTGCTGAGCCTCGGCTTTTTCTTCGAACTCTACGATCTGCTGTACTCCGGCTATGTCGCGCCGGGACTCGTCAAAAGCGGTCTGCTGACGGCGACCACGCACGGCCTGTTCGGCTCGACCGGCGTCGCGAGTTTTATCGCGGCGTTGTTCAGCGGCCTCTTTATCGGCACGATCGCGTGCGGCTTTCTGGCGGATCGCTTCGGACGCCGCGCCGTGTTCACGTATTCGCTGCTTTGGTACACGGCGGCCAACGTCGTGATGGCGTTTCAGGAAACGGCCACCGGTTTGAACTTCTGGCGCTTCGTGGCGGGAATCGGTATCGGCGTCGAACTGGTGACGATCGGCACGTATATCTCCGAACTGGTGCCCAAGCAGATTCGCGGCCGCGCGTTTGCGTGCGAGCAGGCGGTCGGCTTTACCGCGGTGCCCGTGGTGGCGTTTCTCTCGTATCTGCTGGTGCCGCGCACGCTGCTCGGACTCGACGGTTGGCGCTGGGTCGTGCTGATCGGCGCGCATGGTGCGCTGTTCGTGTGGTGGATCCGTCGCGCGTTGCCGGAAAGCCCGCGCTGGCTCGCGCAGCAAGGACGTCTCGACGAAGCCGATCGCGTGATGACCGAGCTCGAAGCGAAAGTGCGCCGCGAATACGGCCGTGAGCTGCCGCCGCCCGCGCCGCCGGCGCCGGTCGCGCCGCGCGGCAGATTCCGCGACATGTGGGTGCCGCCGTACCGCAGCCGCACGCTGATGATGACGATCTTCAATATCTTCCAGACCGTGGGCTTCTATGGCTTCGCGAACTGGGTGCCCACGCTGCTCATCAAGCAGGGCATTACGATCACCACCAGCCTGATGTATTCGAGCGTGATCGCGCTGGCCGCGCCGCTCGGTCCCGTGATCGGACTTTTTATCGGCGACCGCTTCGAGCGCAAGACGGTGATCGTGGTGATGGCGGGTGTGAATATCGTCTGCGGGCTGTGGTTCAGTCAGGCCGCGGGCGCGGTGCTGCTGGTGAGTCTCGGCGTGTGTCTGACGCTCGCGGGCAACATCATTTCGTATAGCTTTCATGCGTATCAGACCGAGCTTTTTCCGACCAGCATTCGGGCGCGCGCGGTGGGTTTTGTGTACTCGTGGAGCCGGTTTTCCGCGATTTTCACGGCGTTTCTGATTGCAGCGGTGTTGAAGCACTTCGGGACGAGCGGCGTGTTCGTGTTCATCGCTGGGGCGATGCTGATCGTGATGCTGGCAATCGGATTGATGGGGCCGCGCACGAAGGGGATCGAGCTGGAGAAGATATCGCAATAGCGCCGGTTTGTATTTGCAAACTCGTGAAGCATTACGCCGCACGCAGCTCTGCTTCATCCTTCAGGGCACGCTTTGGCGATTGAAAAGCGACAATCTACAGAACGTTGAGCTGCGCCCAGGCCGACGCCGGAGACGAATTGGCTGGATTGCAGTCAGGATGAGAAAGCGTGCGGCGCGCAGTTGAGTTTTGATAATCGCGAGCGCGCCGAACAATCTTAAACCTGCTGATCGGTGAGTCCGCCCACTCTGGCCGTAGCGGATGCGCGCCCCTGAACGCTCAGCAGATGCTCGCGCATGCACCGGGCCGCTGTCTGTCCATCACGGGCTTTCATGGCATTGACGATAGCCTGATGCTGCTGGGCGAAGTACTGCCGGGTCTCCTGGGCCACCGTCTTCTCACGCACGTCCGGCTTTACGCGCATGCTGTTGATGACTTCCATCAGCGCGATGAGTGCGGGATTACGGGTGGCCTGGCCGATCAGCAAGTGAAAGCGGTGATCCCATTGTTGCCACTCTTCATCGTTTTTCGCGGCAGCGTTCTTACGTGCGCATTTTTCCAGTTCCAGCAGTTCGTCCCAACTGGCTTTCGTTGCGGCGAGTTCCGCAAGTGCGGGCTCGAACAGCAGTCGCATCTCGGCGATATCCGCCGGACTGGTCCCCGCGCGCAGTCCACGCAGCGTGGGACCGAACTTCAGTGGACGCGCTCCCAGGTAGGTGCCGCGTCCGACACCGCGCCAGACCCGGCCTGACGCCTCCAGTGAAGCCAGCACCGAGCGCAGTTCTCTTCGACTGACTCCAAGTTCTTCCGCCAGCTTTCTTTCGGGCGGCAGCACATCGCCGTCCTTGAGTTGATGGTCGGCGATATAGCCGAGCAAGCCGTCCAACACTGTCTTTTCCATTTTTCCCCAGCCGAACCAATGATTATTGGTGCAAACAGTAGCAGAATTGGCGCGCCCGTGACGCGCGTATTCCAGAAAATTTTTTGACCCGCTATGTTGCTGGAATGTTTCAGGTTAACATCGGGCGAAACGCAGTGGCTTTAGTCGTATCCCCGTCTTTTGTCTAACTCGTACCTATGGTGATTGGTTCAGCCGCCAGTCGCCCGTCATCGCATAAGGAGCAGTGCATGTCGTTCACAACCCGCCCGGAGCTGATCGGCACATTCGGCATGGTGGCCTCCACGCACTGGCTCGCCAGCGCGTCGGCCATGGCCGTTCTTGAGAAAGGCGGCAACGCATTCGATGCCGCCGCCGCCGCCGGTTTTGTTCTGCAGATCGTCGAGCCGCATCTGAACGGTCCGGGCGGCGAACTGCCGGTCGTGTTCTACAGCGCGCGGGAAGACCGCGTGCGTGTGCTTTGCGGGCAGGGCGTGACGCCCGCGACCATGACTATCGAGCGTATGCGGAACTTGGGGCTCGAGGTCGTTCCGGGTACGGGCTTGCTGCCTGCGGTGGTGCCCGGTGCGTTCGGCGGGTGGATGGCCATGCTGCGCGACTATGGCCAGTTACCGCTCGAAGACGTACTGAGCTACGCCATCGGTTATGCGGAAAACGGCTATCCGGTGCTGCCGCGCATGACTTCATCGATTCTCGCCATCAAGGATTTCTTCCGGACCGAATGGCCGACTTCGGCCGAGCAATGGCTGCGCGACGGCGACGCGCCGATGCCAAACCAGCTATTCGCCAATCCGGCGATTGCAGACACGTACAAGCGCATTCTGCGAGAAGCGAATACGCGGCGTGATCGCGCCGAACAGTGCGAACGCGCCCGCGAGGTCTTTTATCGCGGATTCGTGGCTGACGCCATTGACCAGTATTTTGGTTCGACGGCCGTTCTCGACACGTCGGGTCAGCGCAATCGCGGCCTGCTCGACGCCGGCGACCTCGCGCGCTGGGAACCGTCCTATGAAGACCCTGTTTCATACGACTATGGAGATCTCCGCGTCCACAAGACTGGTCCGTGGGGCCAGGGGCCGATGTTCCTGCAGCAGCTGGCGCTGCTCAAGGGATTCGATCTCGCGGCCATGGACCCGCTGGGCCCGGACTTCGTCCATACGGTCATCGAGTGTTCGAAGCTCGCGTTCGCCGACCGCGAGGTGTTTTATGGCGACCCCCGGTTTGCGCGCGTGCCCATGGACGTGCTGCTGAGTGACGCCTACAACGACGAACGCCGTCGGCTGATCGACCCGCGCCGCGCATCATTTGAATTCCGTCCAGGCACGCTCGGCGACAGCGGGCAACGCGCCGCGCGCATCGTGGCGCTGGCTGGAAAGGAACAGTCCGGCGGTTTCGGGCAGGGTGAACCGACGTTTGCCCCGTTGCCTGAACTGCGAGGCGATACGGTTCATCTTGATGTCGTCGACCGGTGGGGCAATATGGTTTCGGCTACACCGTCGGGCGGCTGGCTGCAGGCTTCGCCGGCGGTCCCCGGTCTCGGCTTCAACATCACCACGCGCGCGCAGATGTTCTGGATGGAAGAGGGCTTGCCCTCGTCGCTCGGCCCTGGGCGCCGTCCGCGCACGACGCTGTCGCCAACGCTCGTCACCCGCGCAGGCAAACCCTACGCGGCATTCGGCACACCCGGCGGCGATCAGCAGGATCAATGGTCGCTCCAGCTATTTCTCAAACATGTGCACGCCGGCATGAATTTTCAGGCGGCCGCGGATTCGCCGTCGTTCCAGACTGCTCACTTTCCGGGTTCGTTCTACCCGCGCGCGATGCACCTCGGCAAGATGTCCGCCGAGTCCCGTTTTCCGGAAAGCACCATCGCCGAGTTACGCGCGCGTGGGCACGACCTGACCGTGGCCGAACCGTGGGCGTTGGGGCGGGTCTGCGCGGTGGGGATCAGAAACGGTCTGATGCGTGGCGCCGCGACGCCGCGCCAGATGCAGGCCTACGCGGTCGGGCGCTAACGTCGGCATGACGGAGATCATGTCCATTTTTTCAGGGAGAAAGACACCGTGTCTGCCGTAGCCGCTCGTCTTGAAAGACTTCCGTTATCGGGCTTTCATCGGAAACTCCTGCTCATCGGTGGGTTGGGGTATCTGTTCGATGGACTCGATTCATCGTCACTCGCGTTCCTGCTGCCGGTCGTGAGCAAGCTGTGGCACCTGACGAGCGCCGAGACCGGCCTCGTCGCGAGCAGCACCTATATCGGCTACTTCTTCGGGGCTTTCCTGTCTGGCGTATTCGCCGATCTGATCGGCCGTCGCCGCATCATGATGTCGGCGCTGGCGATTTACTGCGTCGCGTCGCTCGCGAGTGCCGCTGCCACTGACTGGCACACGTTCTTCGCGTTGCGCATCGTCGCGGGTTTTGGTTCTGGCGCGGAGACGGTGGTGATCGCGCCATTCCTGGCGGAATTCGTGCCGCGACGTTACCGGGGCATGTTTTGCGGCGCGCTGGTTGGCTTCATGTCGTTCGGTTACCTGAGTTCATCCATCCTCGGCTTCGTCGTGGTGCGAAATTTTGCCGATGGCTGGCGCTACCTGGCCGTGGTGACTTCGTTGCCCGTCGTCATGTTGCTCTGGTGGCGCAGGACGTTGCCCGAGTCGCCGCGATGGCTCGAGAGTCAGGGCCGAACCGATGAAGCGAACCGTATCGTGAGCACGATCGAGTCATGGTTTGCCGCCCGTGGCATTCATGTTCCCCCGGTCAGTTCCGTCGGCATCATGCCCGCATCGGCGCGTGCAAGTGGTAGCGCGTTGCAGAACGTGCTGACGCTGTGGTCGCCGCGACTCGCGCGCACCACGGCAGTAAGCTGGTTGATGTGGTTTTCGGTTGCGTTCGCCTACTACTCGTTCTTCTCCTGGATTCCAAGCCTGCTCCTCAAAGAGGGGCTCACCATGACGAAGAGCTTCGGCTATTCCATCGCGATCTATGGGGCGCAGATTCCGGGGTATTTCTCGGCCGCATGGCTCAATGAACGGATCGGCCGGAAGGCCGTGGTCGCATCGTACATGCTGCTGGGGGGCATCGCGGCGATCGCGCTTGCGTTCTCTCACACGGGAATCGGCATCATGGCCGCGGGCATATGCCTGTCGTTCTTCATGAACGGCGCGTTCGCAGGCGTGTATGCGTACACCCCGGAAGTGTTTCCGACTGCCGTTCGCACGACCGGCACCGGGTCGTCCTCATCGTTTGGCCGCATTGGCTCGGTGAGCGCCCCCATTCTGGTTGGCCTCGTTTATCCCGTGTTCGGGTTCCTTGGCGTGTTCGCCATGACCACGACGGTGCTGCTCATCGGGGCCTGCGTGGTTTTCTTCCTGGGTATCGAGACTCGCAACCGCTCGCTCGAAGACATCGAGGCCGAGGAGCTCGGCCGCGTGCAGGATGTTCGAGGCCCGCTCAATTCCACTGAAATACACGGCTGAATGCCGTGATTTGCTAACTCTTTGATATAGACCATGCAAGGCAACCGGATCGAAACTGCGTCGCCAGCCCGCCACGCGCTGGATATTTCGAATCTTGAGCATCTCGCGAAGGCCATGCGGCTCAAAGGTCAGCCGATGGCGATTTTCCGCGCCGTTCACGAGGTGGCGGCTAGCGCAATCGGCTTCAGCCTGTTCACGATCATGTCCTACGATGCGCAAAACCAGGAGGTGGAGCGCGTCTACACCAACATGCCCGACGTCTACCCGGTTGGTGGGCGCAAGAAGAAACACGGCACCCCGTGGGCCAGACAAATACTGCAGGATCTCAAGCCGTTTCGCGCAGAGACGCCACAAGGCATTCGCGAAGCGTTCGACGATCACACCGTGATGATCGGCATGGGTCTCGGATCGATACTGAACATCCCGATCGCCTACGACGGCGTGTGCATCGGCACGATGAACCTGACGCATCAGGAGAGGTGGTACACGACAGGACATGAAGAGTTGGGATTGCTGATCGGTTCCTTCCTGGCTCCCGCTCTCATTTCGCGCAATACGATATCCGCCAGCAGCTTGACTGCTCTCTGACATGACCACCACCCAACGTGTTGCAACAACGTCACCGGCGAGCCAAACCGCCGGATCGCAAGGCCGCTGGCTGCTGGTTTTCGTTCTCGGCTATCTCGCACTAATGGCCGATGGCGCCGACGTCATGATGTACGGCCTCACGCTAACGCGCATCAAGGACGACTTCGGGCTGAGCAATGTCCAGGCCGGCGCATTGGGCAGCCTGACGTTGTTAGGCATGGCTGTCGGCGGGATTCTCGGCGGCTGGGCGAGCGACCGCATAGGGCGGGTGAGGGTGGTGGTCTGGGCGCTGGCGCTCTTTTCGCTCGGCGCGGGGCTGCTCGGGCTCACGCATAGTTTTCTGGAATTCGCGATTGTCCGTTTCATCAGCTCGTTGGGCATCGGCTGTATGGTGCTGGTCACAACGCTCGTTGCCGAATATGTGCCCACGGAACGGCGCTCCCTGATTCTCGGTGCATTGCAAACCGGTATTTCGGCCGGCTACATCGCCGTCATTGCATTGAGCAGCTGGATTTTGCCGCACTACGGTTGGCGCACGCTGTACTACGTGTCGGCGCTGCCTGTCGTGTTTGCTTTGGCGATCAAGTTCGCGGTCCCCGAGCCGGCCAGCTGGCGGGCAAGTCATGCCGTCGAGCGCACGAGCCCGCGTCGATGGCGCGACAGCCGCTACCACGTGATTTTCAGCAATCGACAGACACGAACCTTGTTCATTCTGTGGACCCTGGCCTCGATTTTCATTCTTTCCGGTTTCTATGGCTTGAACAACTGGTTACCGACTTACCTCGAAAAAGAACTGCATATCAAGTTCAGCGCGCTGACTGGATACATGATCGGCACCTACGTCGTCGCCTTCATCGGCAAGATCTTTGCTGGTTGGCTGGGTGACCGCTGGAGCCGGCGTGGCGTTTATGTCTTCGGCTGCGTGGGCGCCGCGCTTTTTCTGCCGGTGATCATCTTCTGGCATACGCGAGAGAACATTGCTGTCCTCATGCTTTTCTTCGGGTTTCTGTACGGCGTACCGCTGGGCACGATCGGCACTTTCATGTCCGAGAGTTTCGCCACTTCTATTCGCGGCACTGCCGTGGGCGGCTCCTACAACCTGGGCCGCTTCTGCTCGGGCGCGGCGCCTATCGTCATCGGCTTCCTGGCCACGCAGTTCTCCATCGGACTGGGTTTCCTCGTGGTCGGCGCGGTGTTCTTCCTGAGCGGCGTGACCGCGCTGTTCATCCCGGATCGGTTGTACGACACGGAGCGCCCGTCCACGCCGTGAGTCGAAGCAGGCGCGCAACGCGCTTTTTATTTACGCGCGATGCCAGCACCGCCTCAGAACAACTGCTTCTGGCCTGACATCAAGGTTGTGAAATCATCGCGCAACAGCGGCAGGATAGCGTCGGCGACGGGCTGCAATTGCCGCGTCAGATAGTGTTCGTAATCGATTGCGGAGCGTAGCGTTTCCAGCGGCTCGGGTCCGGCAACCGTCATCACATAGCTGATCCAGCCGCCGTTCTGGTATTGCAGCGGGCGCCCTTGCCGCCGATTGAACTCGTCCGCCACACGTGCCGCGCGCACGTGCGGCGGCACGTTGCGCTCGTACTCGCCGAGCGGCCGGCGCAGGCGCTTGCGGTACACGAGCTGATCGTCGAGCTTGCCTGCGAGCGTGTCGCGCACATAGTCGCGCACGTAATCCTGATACGGTTGCTGCGTGAAGATGCGCCGATACAGTTCCTGCTGGAACTGCTGAGCGAGCGGCGTCCAGTCCGTGCGTACCGTTTCGAGTCCCTTGTAGACGATGTCTTCGCTGCCGTCCTGCAAAACGGTGAGGCCGGCATAGCGCTTCTTGCTGCCTTCCTCGGCGCCGCGAATCGTCGGCATGAAGAAGCGCCGATAGTGCCGTTCGAATTGCAATTCGAGCGCGCTGTCGAGCCCGAATCGCGCCTGCAGATTCTGCCGCCACCACGCGTTGATATGCTCGACCAGCGCGCGGCCGATGCGGCTCGCGTCTTCCTCGCTGTGCGCGTGTTTGAGCCACACGAAGGTCGAATCCGTGTCGCCGTAAATGACTTCGTAGCCTTCGCCCTGAATCAGTTCGCGCGTGGCATGCATGATTTCGTGGCCGCGCATGGTGATCGACGACGCGAGACGTGGATCGAAGAAGCGGCAACCGGTCGATCCGAGTACGCCGTAAAAGGCGTTCATGATGATCTTCAAGGCCTGCGAAAGCGGCTTGTTGTTCTCGCGTTTGGCCGTTTCACGGCCTTGCCAGACTTGCCCGACGATTGACGGCAGACAATGCCGCGTGCGCGAGAAGCGCGCGCCGAGAAAGCCCGGCACTGATTGATCGTCGGCGGGATTCAGCATGCCTTCGACGAGGCCGACCGGGTCAATCAGAAAGGTTCGGATGATGGACGGATACAGGCTCTTGTAGTCCAACACGAGCACGGAATCGTAGAGGCCGGGGCGCGAATCCATCACGAAACCGCCGGGGCTCGCGGCGCCGGCCACGTCGCCGAGATTGGGCGCGACGTAGCCGTGCCGATGCATGCGCGGCATGTACAGATGCGTGAACGCCGCCACCGATCCGCCGCTGCGATCCGCCGGCAAACCGGTCACGCTCGCGCGCTCCAACAGGAACGGCAGCAACTCCGTTCTGGCGAAGATGCGCGTGACCAGCTCGCAGTCTTTGAGGTTGTACCGCGCGAGCGCGGGCTTGTCTTCATCGAAGCGGCGTTGGATTTCATCCATGCGCTGATACGGATTGTCGATCGCCTTGCCCTCGCCCAGCACCGTGCGCGAGACATGTTCGAGACTGAACGAAGGAAAACTCCACGTCGCGGAACGCAGCGCCTCGATGCCGTCGATGATCAACCGTCCCGCGGCGCCGGCAAAGAAATGGTTCTGTTTGAGTCCATGCTCGCGCCATTCCATTACCGCGCCGCCACGGCCGAGCCGCAACGGTATGCGATATTGTTCGGCATGCTGCTGCAGCACGCGCAGATCGAACTGCACCAGATTCCAGCCGATGATCGCATCGGGATCGTGCCGCTCCAGCCACACGTTCAGTTTTTCCAGCAACTGCGCGCGGGTTTCACAGTATTCGAGGTCGAAGTCGAGCATGCTCGCGTCGCCGTTGGGCGGCCCCAGCATATATACCTGGCGCTGTCCGCAACCTTCCAGCGCGATGGAATACAACTCGGCGTGAGCGCTGGTTTCGATATCGAGCGAAACCAGCTTCAAGGGCGGGCGATAGCTGGTGGCCGGTTTGAGTTCGCTGTTCAGGAGCGGGCCGCTGTTGCCGTTACTCTGCGTATCGCCGCTGAACCACACCGGTGCTGTGATGAAGCGCTCCATCATGTAGCGCTCGGGCGGAAAGATATCGGCTTCGTACACGTCGACGCCGCCTTGCTTCAGGCGTTTCTCGAAACCCGTCAATTGCCGGTACTGCGGGCAGTAAAGTCCCATGACCGGCCGATGCCGAAAGTCGCACAGATCGAGTGGACGCAGATCGAGCGGCGCCTCGCGGCGCAGGATCGTTTCGGCTCGCTCGCGATGTTCGGCGGGAACGAACGCCACCGATGGCTGAGGGCGCAGGCGGACGTGACGAGGCCCGCCGTCCGTTGCCAGCCAGAAATCGACTTCCGTGCCGGCCGGCGTGTCGCGCCAATGTCGGGTCAAAATGAAACCCTGTTCAAGCTCGGTCAAACTTCCACCTCTAAAACGGGCGTGATCGCCTTGCGGGATTTTACCGCCATGCGCTTCGCGTCGCGACGCGATCCCCGAGTACATCGCTCGGACTCGCTGCGGCAGCCGCATGCGCACAGCCTTCCGGCACGCTGGATGCATCAGCGTCGCGCAGTCTGTATGATCGTGGGGCAGCGATTCCTTTCGGCGCCGGCCATGCACCGGTCAAGTCTACTAAAAGCGGAGTGAACGATATGAGATTGGGCAAACTCGTTGTTGTCGTCGCAGTAGCTGCAACCAGCCTCGGTGCGCAGGCGCAAGTCGCCGGCACGCAACCGCTGAGCGTCACGGTCGAGCAGTCGAATGCGCTGCTGAGCGGCTGGAGTGTGAAGAAGAGCATTCTCGGCAAGTCGGTGTACAACGACCAGAACGAGAAAATCGGCACGGTCCGCGATCTGGTCATCGCGACGGACGGCTCGCTGTCCGCGGCAATCGTCTCCGCGGGCGGTTTTCTGGGCGTGGCGTCGCACGACGTGGCGGTGCCCATCGCAGCGCTGGACATCCGCCAGGGGAATTTCTATCTTGCCGGCGCCACCAAGGCCGCGCTGAAGGCGACGCCCGAGTTCCAGTACAACAAGGTTCAAACGCCGCCGAAGCCTAAAAAGCTGACGGGGCAATAAATGCGGCAAGCCGGCACGGTCGCTGGCTGAGTCGCGGGAAGCGGCTCTGGATTGAAGGCGGTTATAGACAAGCGGCGCTCGCGGCGCGAATCGGTGGGTGGGAGAAACCGTTTCGCGCGTGCGGCGCCGCTTTTGTATTTTCAGCGGATCATGCTGCTGAGTCGAATTCGAATCGAAGCCTTGAATCAGGCCTTTTATTAGGCTTCCAATGCGAGCGCGGCGAATGTACCCAGCCAGTGCTCGCCCATATAGTCGCCAGCCACGTGTGGCAGCGCGCTTTGCAGATGCCGCTCGGCTGCATCGAACAATATCGCCCGGCGAATATCGCCTGCCGGCAGTGCGCGCGCCAGCGAACGTTGGCACCATGCGCGGCTGAGATTCAGGCCGTCGAGATGAGCGATCTTGCCGTCGCTGCGATCCGTCACGGTGACGGGCTCGAACAGCGTAGCGGGCTTTTTCGTGCCGAGGTCCGGCAGAAAGCGGCCGAACCAGTCGACGAATTGCGCGGGCGGCAACACGCGGCGCATGAGTTCCGCCTCCATGAGCGAAGGCGAGAGGAATTCGTCGCCGGCAGGCTCCCATGCCTGACACGCTACGTCGTTCACAAACCAGCGTTCCGCGGTGTTCACGACCAGTGCTTCCAGCGATTCACGCGATGTTTGCCGCGCGAAATCCAGCGTCAGCGCCAACGCGAAGGCCATGTTGAAGTGCGTGCCCACGCGCAGCGGGTAGGTCGCTTTCGGCAGAAATTCCTCGAAGCATTCGACGAACACCTTGGTGAGCGGCGCGAAGGTTTTCGACCAGCGCGCGGCGTCGGAGAGCTTCAACGAATTGAGTTGCGCGCTGAGCGCGAGCAGCCAGGCCCAACCATACGGGCGCTCGAAACCACGGTTGTGCGGCAGTTCGAGATAGGCAATTTCGCCGGCCACATTCGCCGCGGTGAAATGCTCGTCGACCACCGCGACGATGCGCGCCGCTTCAGGTAGATCGGGAAAGCGCTCGAGCAGATGCAGGATCAACCAGTAGCCGTGCACGCATGAATGCCAGTCGTAGCTGCCGTAAAAAATCGGGTGCAGCGCGCGCGGGCCCTGCACGTCTTGCGGGCCCGCGAGCGAATGCGTCAGCTTGTTCGGGTATTCGCGCGTGAGATGGGCGAGCGCGAGATTGGCGAATTTCGATGCGAATTCGCGGGTGAGTTGAATAGTCATCGGCGGTTCCTCAAAGCGGCATACGAATAAGTATGACAGTATGCTGGTGAGGATCAACAATAGTAAAGCGGTGGCGTTGCGACCTGATTGCGCCACCTCTGCCCCGACGACACCTAAAACAACTCCAGGATCCGGTGATACATCATCCCGAGTTCGAGCGCCGGCCCGCGTAATGCCGGCCCACCTGGAAAGCGCGCATGCCGCAATTGCGCGAACAGATCGAAGGCCGCCGTCTCACCCGCCATTGCTTTGGCAACCACGCGCCCGGCAATACCGGTCAACGCCACGCCATGCCCCGAAAACCCCTGCACATAAAAGTAATTCGGATCGATCGAGCCGAAATCAGGCGCGCGATTACGCGTCACGTCGACAAAACCGCCCCACGCATAGTCGATTCTCACATCGCCGAGTTGCGGGAACACGCCGATCATGCGCTGGCGAATCTCTTCGCCGAGTTGCACCGGTGAAGCGCCGGTCGAACTCGCCCGCCCGCCGAACAGCACGCGATGGTCTGCGGACAAACGGAAGTAGTCGAGGAAGAAGTTGTTGTCGCAAATCGCCTCGCGCCCCTTGATCAGCGCATCCGCGCGTTCCTTGCCGAGCGGTTCCGTGGCGACGATATACGACGCGATCGGCGCGATACGCGCGGCCACCGGCGCGGGCAGCACGTCGCCGAGCGTGGCGTTGCCGCATGCCGCGACGAAACGGCAACGCACTTCGCCGCGAGCGGTTCGCACGACAGGGCGCGCCCCCCGCACGACCTCGATCACCGGTGAATGCGCGAACAGTTGCGCGCCTTCGCGGCGAGCGGCGTCAGCGAGACCGAGACAGTACTTGAGCGGATGCAGATGCCCGGAAAACGGATCATAAACTCCGGCCAGATAGCGTTTCGAAGCGATCCGTGAACGGACCTCGTCGGTATCGAGCCACGAGAGTTTCGTGTAACCCCAGCGTTGCGAAGCCGATTCCATCCACGAACGCAAATCGGGCACGCGTTTGGGTTTGGTCGCGACCGTCAGATAGCCGGACGTGAAATCGCAGTCGATGCCATAGCGTTCGATCCGCTCGCGCACCAGCGCCACGCCTTCCACCGACATCGCCCACGCGGCGCGCGCGCCGTCGAGACCGAGCTGGCGCTCCATGATCTCGTCTTTCGCGAAACCCACGAGTGTCTGGCCGCCATTGCGGCCCGACGCGCCCCAGCCCGTGCGATGCGCGTCGAGCACGACCACCGACAAGCCGCGCGCCCGGCACTCCAGCGCCACCGACAAGCCAGAGAAGCCCGCGCCGATCACGCACACGTCGGCTTGCACCGAGCCGTCGAGCGCGGGGTCGTCAGCGAGCGGACAGGCGGCGCTCGCTTCATAGTAGGAGTTGGCGATCAGCGCATCGGCACGCCGGTCGAGTAGGTTGAAGCCGGGAGTCGGAGCATTCATCAAAGCAGGTCCTTCATTCGATACCAGGCCATTGCGAGTACGAGGGCAGGGGTGCGCAGTGTAGCGCCGCCCGGAAAATCGCGGTGACGAATCTTGCCGAACAGATCGAAGCGCGACGCCTGGCCGTCGATCGCCTCGGCGATCAGTTTACCCGCGAGACCGGTGGTATTCACGCCGTGGCCCGAGAAGCCTTGCGCGAAATACACGGTCGGCGAGAGCCGGCCGAAATGCGGCGCGCGGTTCATGGTGATATCGACGAAACCGCCCCACGCATAGTCGATTTTGACGTCGTCGAGTTGCGGGAAAGTTTTCAGCATATCGCGGCGCATCGCTTCGCCGAGATTGCGTGGCGCGAACGTCGAATAACTCACCTTGCCGCCCCACAGCAGGCGGTTATCGGGCGCGGGCCGGAAGTAGTCGAGCACGAAGCGGCTGTCGCACACGGCGGCCCTGGCGGGCATCAGTGCTTCAGCGCGATCGGGGTCGAGCGGTTCGGTGGCGATCACATAGGTGCCGACCGGCATGATCTTGTTCGCGACATCCGGCGCGAGCTGGCCGAGATAGGTGTTGCAGGCGAGCGCGACGAATCGCGCCTGCACCTGGCCGCGCGCGGTTTCGGCGACATGTCGGCCGTTTTCCTCACGCAAGGTCGTGACGCAACTGTCTTCGAAAATCCGCACGCCGCCCTCGCGTGCCGCGCGCGCCAACCCCAGCGTGTAATTCAACGGATGCAGGTGGCCGCTGTCGGCGTCGAACAGGCCGCCAAGGTAGCGCTGCGATTGAACATAGTTGCAGATGCCGTCGGCGTCGACGTAGCTGAAGCGGTCGTAGCCGAAGCGCCGTTGCGCTTCGTCACGCCATTTTTGCAACGCGTCGGTATCGCGCGGTTTATTCGCCGCGGTCAGATAGCCGATGGTCAGATCGCAATCGATCTGATGCTTCGCGACGCGTTCCTTGACGATGTCGAGGGTTTCGATCCCCATGTTCCAAACACGCTTTACGTCGTCCGCGGGCATGTGCTTCGCGAACGTATCGATATCGCACGCAAAGCCGCCGATCAACTGGCCGCCGTTGCGTCCGCTCGCCGCCCAGCCGACTTTCGATGCTTCGAGCACCGCGACCGAATAGCCGCGTTCCGCAAGATTGAGCGCAGTGGAAATGCCGGTCAGTCCGGCGCCGATCACGCAAACATCCACGCTGATGGTTTCGTCGAGCGGGGGATGGCGAGTGGTGTCGTTGGCGGTGGCGGCATAGTACGAGGCGACGTGAGGCTGGTTCGAGAATCGGAGCATAGGCAGAGCATGCGGAATGAGCCTGCGCGCGTGGCCTTTTTCGACAGCAAGGCCACGCGCGGGCAGGTCGGATTAGAACGAGTAGATGAACTGTGTCGCGATCAGGTCGTTGGACTTGCCATACGAGCCGTCGTTCTTCAGGAACACCTGCTTGTTGGCCCAGTCGTGGCGGTATTCCACCTTGACCGTGATCTGCTGGGTCGGATAGAACAGCAGGTCGAGCGAAACGTCCTGGCGGGTTGCGCCCTTGCATTCGAAACCGAGGCCACCGTTCGCCTGCGAATTGGCGAGACAGTCCGCGCCAATACCGAAGCCGTTGGCCGTGTCCATGCCGTTGCCGTTCAACGCGATGCCACCACCGCCGCCGCCGTTCTTGCTGTCGACCAGCAAGTCATAACGGACGGTCGCGCCCATGCGGCCCACCACCGGCAGATTGAACTTGCGGTGCGCGAGCAGCGACAGGCCGTACCATTGTGCCTGGCCGCCATTGAACGCGGCATTCTGCTGCTGACCGTAGTCGAGTTCTGCGTTGTACTGCACGTCGGCGAGCGTGTAGGTCAGGTCGGCTTCGGTGAAGAAGAAGGTGCCGCCCGAGCTCGGCGCCTGGCCGCCTACGCCGTAGCTGACCATGCCGTTCGCGTCGATCGAGCTAGGCAAGGTTTGACGGCCGATATTGAACGAGCCGCCGATATCCAGGGCGCTCGACCACGTGTAGTCGGTACGTGCGGTGAAGGTCGGAATCTTGTTGCTGGTCGTGATCGGATCGCCGAGGGCGTTGGTGCCGATCTGTGTCGTCGCGCCATACGTGCGGTACTGCTCGTTGCCGAGGAAGAACTTCCACGCCCAGCTGCCGGCCGTGTAGTTCGCGCCGATCCCGACATAGCTGCCCGGATCGGAGAAGTCGTACAGCAGGTTGTGCGTAAGCGTGAGCATCTGATTCGACTGCTGCACTTCGTAGCCACCGAAGCTCGGAATCAAACCGGCCACGAGTGTCGTGGTCGCCGTCAACGGCACATTGACCACCGCCGTGTTCAGGATGTTGTTGCCGATATCGCCGTGCGAGTTCTGCAGCAGCGTAATGCCGTTGCCGCGGTTCGGCATCAAGGTGATTTCGGCCGACGGCGCCATCGGGCCGACACCAAAGGTCTTCTTGATGTCGAGATACAGATCGCCGAACGTGCTGTTGAAGTAGGTGTAACTGCTTTCGTGGTTCGCGAACAGGAACGACGAGCTGCTCTGCGCACGGTTATAAATATAGGTCGGGTCGATATAACCTGTCACCGACAAACCGGCGATCGGCCCCGTCTGCGCCGCGTCTTCCAGCGAATCGACCTTCAACTGCTGATTGGCGATCTGTTGCTTCATCGCCGTCACGTCGTCGTTGGTCAGCGTCGCCTGAGCCTTGCCGTATTCAGGCGACGAGATATCCACCGGCGCGGCCACCACCACCGGGGCAGGGGCCGCAGTCGCCGCATTCGCTGTGGCCGCCGCCTTCGGCTTGGTGGCGACTTCTGCCCGCAACTGCTTGACCTCCTTTTGCAGCGCATTGAGTTGGGCCTGAAGCGCCTTGATCTGGTCGCTGGTGGTGTCCGCCATGGCTATGCCAGGCAAACTCCCCGCCACCAACAGACAGATAAGCTTCTTTCTCATTCAAATTCTCCTTATGGTCGTTTTGCAAAAAGGACTTCTTATGCGCGTGCCGTATCGAGCGACTTTCGTACGACGGCTTGTTGTGGTGCGGCGGGCAAGGGGTCAGTGGCTTCGGCGAGCGCGAAAGCCATTTGCATGTCGCGGTTGCGCTTGCGTTCGCGCAACTGCATCCAGCGGTTCACGGCGATCACGCCGATCGTCACCGTGGTGATGAAGATCGTGGCGAGCGCATTCATTTCCGGATTCAGGCCGAGGCGTACACGCGAGAACACAACGAGCGGCAGCGTGGTCGAGCCGGGGCCGGACAGGAACGCGGAGAGCACGAGGTCATCGAAGGACAGCGTGAACGACAGCAGCCAGCCCGACATCAACGCCTGTGAGATCAGCGGCAGCGTGATCAGGAAGAACACCTTGAACGGCGTGGCGCCGAGATCGAGCGCGGCTTCTTCGAGTGACTTGTTGAGCTCCTTCACGCGCGATTGCACGATGATCGCGACATACGACACGCACAGCATCACGTGACCGATCCAGATCGTGAAGAGGCCGCGGCCCTTCGGCCAGCCGAGCATCTGTTCGAGCGCGACGAACAACAGCAGCAGCGAGATGCCCTGAATCACCTCAGGAATCACGAGCGGCGCATTGATCATGCCGGCGAAGAGCGTGAAGCCGCGAAAGCGTCCGAAGCGCGCGAGCACGAAACCGGCCCACGTACCGATCACAACCGAGGCGCACGCGGTCAGCAGACCGATCTTCAACGAAAGCCATGCCGCGTTCAGCAACTCGCCGTCTTGCAACAGCGCGCCATACCATTTGAGCGAAAAGCCGGACCACACCGTGACGAGCTTCGACTCGTTGAACGAGTACACCACCAGGCTGATGATCGGAATGTAGAGAAACAGAAATCCAAATGTCAGCACGCTATTGGAAAGCGTCTTATTAGGCTTGATCATTTCGCGCCCTCCAGTTCCTTGACCTGGTAGTACTGGAACACGGCCATCGGCACGAGCAGCAGTAGCACCATTGCGACGGTGACGGCGGATGCCATCGGCCAGTCCATATCGTTGAAGAACTCATCCCACATCACGCGGCCGATCATCAGCGTGTCGGCGCCGCCAAGCAGTTCGGGAATCACGTACTCGCCCACCGCCGGAATGAACACCAGCAGACTGCCGGCGATGATGCCGTTCTTCGACAGCGGCAACGTGATGCGTGAGAATGCGGTCCACGGTTTGCAGCCGAGGTCGTAGGCCGCTTCGAGCAGCGTCAGATCCATCTTCACGAGGTGCGCGTACAGCGGCATCACCATGAAGGGCAGGTACGAATAGACCATGCCGATATAGACGCCAATATCCGTGTGGTAGAGGCGCAACGGCGAATGGATCATGCCGATTGCCATCAGCGTGTGATTGAGCAGTCCGTCGTCTTTCAGAATGCCGATCCATGCGTAGACGCGAATCAGGAACGACGTCCAGAACGGCAGCATCACGCCCATCATCAGCAGGTTGCGTTTCGTCGGCTCCGAACGCGCGATGTAGTACGCAATCGGGTAGCCGATCAGCAAGCAGAAGAAGGTCGAGACCGCGGCCATCTTCAGCGAACTGATATAGGTAGCGACGTACAGATCGTCTTGCAGCAGGAACGCGTAGTGACTGAGATGCATGGCGAAATGCACCATGCCGTCCTTGATCGTCACGAGATCCGTGTACGGCGGAATGCCGAGACGCAGATCGGCGAAACTGATCTTCAGCACCAGCACGAACGGCAACGCGAAGAACACTGTGAGCCAAAGGAACGGCACGCCGATCACAGTGGTGCGGCCTGACGGCACGAAGATCGCCAGGCGTTTTTTCAGCGAGCCGAGCAGGTGGCTGCCAGACGGCGCGCCGAGCGCCGCGGGAGAGGTAGTAGTGGGATTTCTCATTGCGTCAGCACCACGCCGCTAGCCGGCGACCAGTAGACGAACACGTCGTCGTTGTAGGAGGGCGCACCTTCGGCCATCAGATGCGAGCTGGAAAGATTCGACACGACGGTCTTGCCGCTCGGCAGACGCACGTGATAGAGCGAATAGCTGCCCATGTACGCGACATCCGAAACAACGCCGCGCGCCCAGTTGTGCGGCGTCGACGGTTTGTCGAGTGACACCTTGATGCGTTCCGGACGCACCGAGATGCCCACCGGCATGCCGAGCGGCCCGGTAATGCCGTGGCTCACGTAGATATGCGATTCGAGGTCTTCGCTTTCGACAAAGATGTGGTCCGGTTCATCCGCGACCACCGTGCCTTCGAACAGATTGGTCGAGCCGATGAATTCGGCGGAGAAGCGGCTATTCGGAAACTCATAGACCTGGCTAGGCGAGCCGATCTGCACGATGCGGCCTTCGCTCATCACCGCGAGGCGCCCGGCCATCGTCATCGCCTCTTCCTGGTCGTGCGTCACCATCACGCAGGTCACGTCCACCTTCTCGATGATGTTCACGAGTTCGAGCTGGGTCTTCTGGCGGATCTTTTTATCGAGCGCCGACATCGGCTCGTCGAGCAGCAGCAGCTTGGGGCGCTTCACGAGCGAACGGGCGAGCGCCACACGCTGCTGCTGGCCGCCTGACAGTTGATGCGGTTTGCGCTGCGCGTATTTGCTCATCTGCACGAGATTGAGCGCATCGGCCACGCGTTCCTTGATTTCGTTCTTCGGCGTGCCCTCCTGCTTCAGGCCGAAGGCGATATTCGCCTCCACGCTCATGTGCGGGAAGAGGGCGTACGACTGGAACATCATGTTGACCGGCCGCTTGTACGGCGGCATCGCGGCGAGATCTTCGCCGTCGACGAAGATACGCCCGGACGTCACCGTCTCGAGCCCCGCGAGCATGCGCAAAAGTGTGGACTTGCCGCAGCCCGAACTGCCGAGTAGCGCGAACAATTCGTTCTTGGCGATGCTCAGGTTGACGTTGTCGACAGCAGTGCTGTCGCCGAATTTCTTCACGACATTTTCAATGCGAACGAATTCGTCCGATTTCGATTTTGTCGTCACTGCGGGGCGGGCCATCTGCGTGGCGCCGGCTGCGCTTTTTGAGGTCGTCGAGTTCATGATGTAACCGTTCCTTGCGGATCGCGGGCGCAAGTGTCTCCATACGAGGCGCGGGAAGCGTCTCGCAACGTGCGCTGCGATCGGAAAACATGGGACTGCGCGCGGGTGGGACGCTATAAGCGCGCAGGCTGACTACCGTTACTGCGATTCATGCGCTCAGGGGCCGAGCGATCCCTGAGCGCGGGATCGATTTATCAACGTGGCGTGATTAATGGCCGGTTTTAAGCTGCGCCCAGAGACGGTTTTCAAGGCGCAGAATGTCGGTCGGCATCGGCTTCATGAGCGTCATCTTGCTCAACACTTCATCGCCCGGATAAACGGTCTTGTCCTGTGCGACAGCCGGCGTCACGAACTGGCGCGCGGCCTTGTTCGCGGTCGGGTAGAACACTTCGTTGGTGATCGCGGCGTTGACCTTCGGGTCCGAAATGTAATTGATCCACTTCAACGCGGCTTCAGGATGCGGCGCGTCTTTCGGGATCACCATCACGTCGAACCACAGCAGGCCACCTTCCTTCACGTTCGAGAACTTGATCTGATACGAGCGCTTGGCTTCTTCGGTACGGCGGCTCGCAATGCCGACGTCGCCCGACCAGCCCAGCGCGACGCACACGTCGTTATTGGCGAGGTCGTTGATGTAGCCGGACGAATTAAATTGGGTGATATACGGGCGGATTTTCTTCAGCACGTCGAACGCGGCCTGATAGTCGGCGGGGTTCGTGCTGTTCGGATCCTTGTGCATGTATTGCAGCGTGGCGGCGAACACATCGACGGCCTGGTCGAGAATCGAGACGCCGCAGCCTTTCAGCTTGGAGAGATTAGCCGGATCGAAGACAAGTGCCCAGCTATCCACCGGTGCATTGGCGCCGAGCGCTTTTTGCACGGCCTGCACGTTGTAACCGATGCCGTCCGTACCGTATGCCCAGGGCACACCGTACTGGTTACCCGGGTCCGCGTCGGCAATCATTTTCATCAATACGGGGTCGAGATTCGCAAGGTTCGGCAGCTTCGATTTATCGAGCTTCTGATACACGCCGGCCTGAATCTGCTTGGCCATGTAATTCGAGGTCGGCACCACGATGTCGTAGCCCGAACTGCCGGCGAGCAGTTTGGCTTGCAAGGTGTCGTCGCTGTCGTAGTTGTCGTATTTGACCTTGATGCCGTCCTGCTTCTCGAAGTTCGGAATCGTGTCCTTCGCGATGTAGTCCGACCAGTTGTACACATTCAGTTCCGTGTCGGCCGCAAGGGCCGGCGTAACCGACAGCGCCGCAAAACCGGTGAAGGCGAGAAGCGCGGCCCCCGCGACCGCATGACGAAGATGACTAACGCTCATGGTTTTTTCCCTTGATGTGAAGAACCGGCATGAGCGTGTTTTGTGGGTGTGCTCATGCCGGAACGGACTGCCGTTACGAAATACCGAGTTGTTGTGCTGTCGCGTCGATGGCTTTCTTGGCCTTCGAAACGATTTCGTCGATTTCCAGCTTATTGATCACGAGCGGCGGCGACAGCAGCATGCGGTCGCCGGTAGCGCGCATGATGAGGTTGCCGTTGAAGCAGAAGTCGCGGCAGATCGTTCCGACGTCGCCGCCATTGGCGAAACGCTTGCGCGCCTTCGGGTCTTGCGCGAGTTGTAAGCCGGCCACCAGCCCCGCACCGGAGATTTCGCCGATGATCGGGTGATTGGCGAAGGTCTCGCGCAACTGCTTCTGGAAGTACGGACCGGTGTCGTTCTTCACGCGCTCGACGATCTTCTCGTCGCGCAGCAGCTTCAGGTTGGCGACTGCAACGGCGGCGGCGACCGGGTGACCCGAATAAGTGAGACCGTGATTGAAGTCGCCGTTTTCGATGATCGCTTTCGCCACGCGGTCGTGCAGGCCGACCGCGCCCATTGGCACGTAGCCGCTCGTCAGGCCCTTGGCCAGCGTGATCAGATCCGGCTCGAAACCGAAGTGCTGATGCGCGAACCATTCGCCAGTGCGGGCGAAACCGCCGATCACTTCATCGGCGACGAGCAGAATGTCGTACTTGCGGCAAATGCGCTGAATTTCCGGCCAATATGTCGAAGCTGGGAAGATTACGCCGCCCGCTCCCTGGAAAGGCTCACCGATGAATGCGGCAACGTTGTCCGCGCCGATTTCGAGAATCTTCGCTTCCAGTTGCTGCGCGCGGGCCAGCGCGAATTCTTCCGGCGTCAGATTGCCTTCTGCTTCACCGAAGAAATACGGCTGGTCAATATGCACGATGTTCTCGACCTTCGAGGGCATCTGTTCGTGCATGTAGCCCATGCCGCCGAGCGTGCCTCCCGCGATCGTGGAACCGTGATAGCCGTTCTTGCGCGAGATGACGAACTTCTTTGAATGCTTGCCTTGCGTCGCCCAATATTGATGGACGATGCGCAGCACCGTGTCGTTGCCTTCCGAACCGCTGTTGCAGTAGAAGAAGTGATTGAACGGTTGCGGCGCCAGCTCCGCGAGCAGGGCCGACAGTTCGATCACCGGCGGGTGCGTCGTCTTGAAGAAGGTGTTGTAGTAGGGCAGTTCCTGCATCTGTTTATACGCGGCGTCGGCCAGTTCCTTGCGGCCATAACCGACGTTCACGCACCACAGGCCGGCCATGCCGTCGATTACCTTGTTGCCTTCCGAGTCCCACAGATACACGCCTTGCGCCTTGACGATCACACGGCTGCCGCTGCGGTTGAGCGAGCCCATATCCGAAAACGGATGGATGTGATGCGCGGCGTCCAGTGCGCGATATTCGGCGGTGGTGCGTTGCTGCGTAGCTTGTGCTGCCTGTGCGCTCGCGGCCGGTTGGGCCGGTTGCACGTAAGCGACTTCTTCTGTTCTGTAGCTCATTACTGCCTCCAATTTTTTCGCGTTTGCCTTACACGTGCAGCAGCAAATGCCGGCGTTCCCACGAACTGATCACGCGGAAGAACGCTTCGTATTCGGTTTCCTTCAGAGCGAGGTAGGCTTTGACGAATTTTTCGCCGAGTACTTCGGCGATCGGCTCGCACGCGCCCATCAACGTCAGGCCCTCTTCGAGATTGCGCGGCAACTGGTAGGGCAATTCGTAACCATCGCTGAGCAGCGGCTCGGTGGCTTCGAGTTTCTGCGTCATGCCGAGATAGCCCGCGGCGAGCGTCGCGGCGATCGCCAGATACGGATTGCAGTCCACGCCCGGAATACGGTTCTCGATGCGACGCGCAGCCGGCCCCGAATGGGGAATCCGGAAACCCACCGTGCGGTTGTCGTAACCCCATGCCACGTTGATCGGTGCGGCCATGAAGCGCGACAGACGGCGATACGAGTTGATATAGGGCGCGAAAATCGGCATGAGCGCGGGCGTGTACTTTTGCAAACCGGCGATATAGCCCGTGAACAGCGAGGTCGGTTTGCCGTCCGCGCCCGTAAAGAGGTTGTGCCCGGTTTCTTCGTCGACGAGACTTTGATGCATATGCATCGCCGAGCCTGGTTCGCCTTCCATCGGCTTGGCCATGAAAGTCGCGTACATCTTGTGACGCAGCGCGGCTTCCCGCACCGTGCGTTTGAAGAGGAACACGCTGTCGGCGAGCTTGAGCGGATCGCCGTGCATGAAGTTGATTTCCATTTGCGCCGCGCCGACTTCGTGAATCAGCGTGTCGACTTCGAGTTCCTGGACCTCGCAGTATTCGTAGATGTCTTCGAAAAGCGGATCGAATTCGTTGACCGCTTCGATCGAGTAAGCCTGGCGGCCGGTTTCCGGTCGACCTGTACGACCGATAGGCGGTTGCAGCGGCAGGTCCGGATCCTTGTTCATGTCGACCAGATAGAACTCCAGCTCGGGCGCGATAACCGGCTTCCAGCCTTTGGCCTTGTAGAGTTCGAGCACGCGGCGCAGTACTCGGCGCGGCGAGATCGCGACGGGCGTGCCGTCGAAATGAACGCAATCGTGGATCACCTGGGCGGTAGGATCGACGGCCCACGGAATCATGCGGATGGTGCTGGCGTCGGGCACGCACACCATGTCCGGATCGGTCACGCCGGTGAGCGTGCCGTCTTCCGGATAGTCTCCTGTGACGGTCTGGATCATCACCGCCTGCGGCAAGCGCATGGACTCGCCGGACTCGAACTTGCTGCGCGGAATGATCTTGCCGCGCGCGATCCCGGCCATATCCGGAATGATCGCTTCGATTTCGGTGACACGGTTCTTCTTCAGAAAATCGTCGATGTCATGCATGTTTATTCTCTCAGTTTGTGCGCGACCGGCTCAGGCATGCGTGGCAGCGGCGGATGCCGCGCCATAGCCGGCCTTGGTGCGCATTCGATCGCGGCAGGCGTCGCCGAACGCCCGAAAGATCGCGGTAGATAGTGCGTCGTTGGCATGCTTCCACTCCGGGTGCCACTGCACACCCAGCGCGAAGGCGCGCGCATCGTTGACGCTCACCGCTTCAATCAGTCCGTCCGGCGCGGTGGCTTCGGCCGTGAGGCCCACGCCCAGCCGCTCGACGCCCTGACCGTGCAAGGAATTCACACGCGCTTCATTCGTGCCGCCCGCGAGGCGTTGCAACAAGCCGCCCTGCGTCAGCGTGATCGAATGCGACGGTGCGTATTGCACGTCGAGGTCGTCTTCCTTGTTCTCGCGATGATCGTTCAGACCGTCCACCGCGTGAACGCTTTGATGCAACGTCCCACCGAAAACCACGTTCATTTCCTGAAAGCCCCGGCAGACGGCCAGCACGGGCACGCCGGCGGCGATCGCCGCGCGCATCAGCGGCAGCGTCGTCGCATCGCGTGCGGCGTCGTGCAGCGTGCCTGGTGTACTGGGATGGCCGCCGTAGCGGTGCGGCTCGACGTTCGAATAGCTGCCCGTAAACAACAGGCCGTCGACAGTCGCCAGCACGTCTTCGGCGGACTGACGTTCGCCGAGCGCCGGCAGCAACATGGCGAGCGCCTGTGAACCGTCCACGATCGCGGCGATGTATTTCTCGCCGACCACGTGCGACGCGTGGACTCCCATCATCGTTCTATCAGCGCTGATGCCGACCAGAGGTTTGTTTCGCATGACGAATAGACGTGTGTGTTCCCCGCGGGACGCGGCATGAACAACGTTAAACACTGCGCGGCACGATTCCGTAGCCGTGCGCCGTGCGCGAGGCCACCGGGGTGGTGCGGGCGGTCGTGGTTGAACTGAAACGCGCCGCGCGTGATAGTCGGATGGGCTGTTCGATTCGATCCGCTGCGGAGCGCAACTTTTCCGATGGGCATGAAACGCGCAGGCGGCAGACAGCACCGCACAGGCAGGAAGGCACGGCTCGAAAGAGCGCGCTCACGCAAACGGATGAATCGAACGGCGAAAAGGAGGGAGGCGCTACGGCAGCAGCGAGGCGACTTCGTCCGTGCGCACTGCAATGAAGGCGCGCGCGGAGATGGAGTTGTGACGTCGAACTGAACGGCGGGACAGGATCGTGAAGACGGACAGAAAGCGGCGGAACGCAAGGCTGCCGCTGCTGCCGTCGGCGATGGCGCCGTCAGCGCGAGGACAACTCGCCTGACTACGATTCCATCTCACCAAAGGGCCTCGGACTCTCACGATTACACTCGACTGGCGACGTTGAAAGTATTGAACGGCCTGCTCGAAATCCGCACGAGGCGTTTAAAGAAACAGGACGCGGGGATGATCGTCTTGAACCCGTGCGAACTGAATTCGCTGCGCCGTGAAACACACTTGAGTGCCTCATGACATCGGCATGACGATCGCCTGGGAACCAGCATATACGAGCCAATAATGCCGTCAAACCATTTTTGATAAAACATTTATCAGGGCTTTCCCGAAGGTCCGGCTAGAATCCGGCCCGGTGGGAACGTTCATTGCGCGATTCATATTTCGGAAACCTTTCAGGGTTTTCCCCAGCGGCGCAATAATCAAAGTGATTAGAATATTCAACACTCGCAGGCGCTGTGTTGCCCGAGTCATGTGTTCCATTCATCTGGTCACTTAGCGTCCCGATTGTCTTCAATGTCAGAGAACCTAGCGATGTCCATAGAAGTAGCGACCCGTCTGCAATACATCCGCAAGAAGAATGGCTTGTCACAGCGCGAACTGGCGAAACGGGCGGGAGTGACGAACGGCACGATCTCGCTGATCGAACAGAATCGCGTGAGCCCTTCGGTCGGTTCGCTGAAGAAACTGCTCGAATGCATACCCATGAGTCTCGCCGAATTCTTCACGTTCGAAGTGGAAGTGGAGCGTTCGGTGGTGTCGCGCCGCGCCGACATGCCGAACCTCGGCAATGAGTCGATCGAGTTCTATCTGGCGGGTTCGAGTGTGAAGGACCGCAACATGGGCATCTTGCGCGAGGTCTATCAGCCGTTGTCGGACACGGGGCCGGAAATGCTGGAGCACGAAGGGCACGAGGGCGGGGTGGTGGTCAGCGGTCAGATCGAACTGACGGTGGACGGCACCACGTGGCTGCTCGACCCCGGTGACAGCTACTACTTCGAAAGCCGTCTTCCGCATCGTTTTCGCAATCCCAGCGCGGAGCATCTTTGCGAGATCGTGTCGGCCAATTCGCCGCCCACCTTCTGAAGACTTCGCGCCAACGCGCCTCGACTGAACTCAGTGCCGCAGTTCAGTACCGCATGAAGTCGATGCAGGTTCGCGTCGAGCGCATAACAATGAGGTATCCTGATGGACAAGAAATCTCTTTCTTTCTGGCAAGACAAGGCCGCTACGCTTTCGATCGAAGGCCGGGCGTTTATCGGCGGCGAATACCGCGATGCTGAAGGCGGCCGCACGTTCGACTGCCTGAGCCCGATCGACGGCAAGCTGCTCGCGAAGGTGGCCGACAGCGGCGCGGTCGACGTCGATGCTGCCGTTGCCGCCGCGCGCCGCGCGTTTGACTCCGGCGTGTGGTCGGGCCTCAATCCGCGTCAGCGTAAAGCCGTTCTGCTGCGCTGGGCCGCGTCGATTCGCGAGCACATGGACGAGCTCGCGCTGCTCGAAACGCTCGACGCGGGCAAGCCGATCGCCGACACCACCAGCGTGGACGTGCCGGGCGCGGCGTACTGCGTTGAGTGGTTCGCTGAAGCGATCGACAAGATCGGCGGCGAAGTCGCGCCGGCCGATCATCATCTGGTCGGACTCGTCACGCGCGAGCCGATCGGCGTGGTGGCTGCGGTGGTGCCGTGGAATTTCCCGATCCTGATGGCGTCGTGGAAATTCGGCCCGGCGTTGGCCGCTGGCAATAGCGTGGTGCTCAAGCCGTCGGAGAAGTCGCCGCTCACCGCGATCCGCCTCGCGCAGCTTGCACTCGACGCAGGCATTCCCCCCGGCGTGTTCAACGTCGTGCCGGGCGCGGGCGAGCCGGGCAAGCTACTGGCTCTGCATCAGGACGTGGACTGTCTCGCCTTCACTGGTTCGACCAACGTCGGCAAACTGATCATGCAGTACGCGGGGCAATCCAACCTGAAGCGCGTTTGGCTCGAACTCGGCGGCAAATCGCCCAACATCGTGATGCCGGATTGCCCCGATATGGATCGCGCGGCGAATGCGGCGGCCGGTGCGATCTTCTACAACATGGGCGAAATGTGCACGGCGGGTTCGCGCCTGCTCGTGCACCGCGACATTAAGGACGCGTTCCTCGACAAACTGATCGCCGCGGCGCGCAGTTACACGCCCGGCAATCCGCTCGACCCGAAGACGTCGATGGGCGCGATCGTCGACAAGGTTCAGCTCGAACGCGTGCTCGGCTATATCGAGGCAGGCCGCGCCGAAGCGAAACTGCTGCTCGGCGGCGCGCGCGTGAAAGAGGAAACGGGCGGCTTCTATATCGAGCCGACCATCTTCGACATTCCGGCCTCCGGCGCGAAGGTCGCGCGTGAGGAAATCTTCGGGCCGGTGTTGTCGGTGATCACGTTCGACACGGTGGAAGAGGCGATCAGGATCGCTAACGACAGCGAGTATGGTCTCGCCGCCGCGGTCTGGACTTCGAACCTGACCACCGCGCACGAGGTGTCCCGCCAACTTCGCGCCGGCACGGTGTGGGTCAATTGCTACGACGAAGGCGGCGACATGAATTTCCCGTTCGGCGGCTACAAGCAATCGGGCAACGGCCGCGACAAGTCGCTGCATGCTCTGGAAAAATACACCGAGCTGAAGTCCACGCTGGTGCGGCTGCGCTAAAGGATTCGCGCGGCCAGCGCGGCGGCGCGTGTGGTGCGCGCCGTCGCGTTCCCAATGAATCCGAAACCGGCGTTGCGCGTACCCTTTGAAACTTCGCGTGCTGCGCCGGACTGTCTATAGGTATCAGGTCATCCATGACTGAACTCGTCTACGGCGACGGCGCGATCCGACGCGCGTCGCTCTACGGCTCATCGATCGAAAACACCTATGCGGGCGTACTGTCGTTCATGCGCCGCAAGTACACGCGAGAACTCGAGGGCGTCGACGTGGCGGTCTCCGGCGTGCCGCTCGATCTGGCCACCACGTTCCGCGCGGGCGCGCGTCTCGGGCCCGCTGCGGTGCGCGCGGCCAGCGTGCAGTTGTCGGAGTTGCATCCGTATCCGTGGGGTTTCAATCCGTTCGACGAGCTCGCCGTGACCGACTATGGCGATTGCTGGTTCGACGCGCACAATCCGCTCACGATCAAGGAATCCATCGTCGAGCATGCGCGCACGATTCTGCGCTCGGATGCGAAGATGCTGACGCTCGGCGGCGATCACTACATCACCTATCCGCTGTTGATCGCGCACGCGGAGAAGTACGGCAAACCGCTCTCGCTGATTCATTTCGACGCCCATTGCGATACCTGGGCCGACGACAGTCCTGACAGCCTGAACCACGGATCGATGTTCTACAAGGCCGTGAAGGACGGCTTGATCGATCCGAAGACCTCGGTGCAGATCGGCATTCGCACATGGAACGACGATTGTCTGGGCATCAATATTCTCGATGCCGCCTGGGTTCACGAGCATGGCACGCGAGCGGCGGTGGAGCGGATCGTGTCGATTGTGGGGACACGTCCCGCATATTTGACGTTCGATATCGACTGTCTCGATCCGGCGTTCGCGCCCGGTACGGGGACGCCGGTGGCGGGCGGTTTGTCGTCGGCGCAGGGGCTGGCGATCGTGCGCGCGCTCGGCGCGTTGAATCTGGTGGGCGCGGACGTGGTGGAAGTGGCGCCGGCTTACGACCAGAGTGAGATCACGGCGATTGCCGCCGCGCATATCGCGTGCGATCTGCTGTGTCTGTGGCGGCAGCGCAAGGTTGCCGAACGCGAGGCCTAGGCAAGTACAACGTTCCTGTCAATCGGTGCAAAAAAACCGGCTCAGCCCATCGACGACGAGTGTTCGGGCTGACGCCGGCCTTCGCGCAAGCCGAGCGTGTAGACCACCAGCGCGCCGCTCATCAGCGCCAGTTGCCACATCAGCATGTCGCTGCCGCGCGCTTTCATCGCGAAGCCCGCGGCGAGCGGCCCCACGATCGAGCTCGCGGTGAACGTGAGCGACACCAGCCGCATGTTGCGCGTGAGTGCGGCCTTGTCGCTGCAAGCCGCCGCGTACATGCCGAGTGTGATGAACGAACTGTTCATGCCGCCGAGCAACAGCGCGCTCGCGGCGGCGAGCCAGGATGCGGGCGTGGCCAGCGCGAAGCCGCAGATGGCCAGCGTGCTGAGCGCGGCGCACATGATCACTGTCGCCGCGAGCCCCGCGCGGTCGGCCAGCCAGCCGACCGGAAATTGCAGCGCCATGCCGCCGACACCAAACAGCGTCAGCAGGGTAGCGGTTTGCGTGGCGCTCAGGCCGTGTGCGTCGGCGAATAGCGGAAACAGGCCGTAAAGCGCGCCGTCGCCGATACCGCCTGCTGCGATGACTACCATGCCGAGGCTCACCAGCGGACCGATCGGCAGGTGTCGTTGATCGCGTTTTCTTCTCGCAGGCTGTGCTTCTTGCAAGGCAGGCCGTTTCTCGCCCGATGCGGTCAGCCACAGCGGCAGCGCCGCGGCGAACGTGAAGGCCGCACCGGCCGCGAACGTGATGCGTCCATCGACATCGCACCATACGGCGAGCGCCGGTCCGATGACGCCTGCCGTGGCGATCAGCGCTTCGTGCACGCCTACTACACGTCCGCTCGATTCAGCGGGGACCAGACTGTAGAGCCAGGTTTCGTTGGCGATCCAGCGCAAGCCGATGCCGAGCCCCGTCAGCAGACCGGGCAAGAGCCACAGCGGCCACGACAACGCATTCATGGCGGCGAACGCCGCGAGCGTGGCCAGCAGACCCAGCGACACCGTACGTTTCGCGCCGATCCGCGCCATCAGCCACGGTGCGATCAGCAAGCCGGCCAGCATGCCGGTCCACTGCGCAGCGGAGAAGAGCCCGGCGCGTGGCGCGTCCAGACCGCGATGAGCGAGCCACACGGGCAGCACCATGAAGCCGATACCGAACTGGCCGACCTGCGAGAGCGCCGACACCGCGGTCAATGCCGCGATTGCCGGCCAGCGCACCGGCGCGGCGGATTTCATGGGCTGCTCCGCGCCGGCATGGGCAGCCCCTGTTCGCGGCATTCCACCGGACAGCCGGCTTTCAGGCACGGTCCGTCATCGCACAGGCGGCATAGTTGCATGGCGTGCGCGGGGTCGCGGGTCTCGTTCCACAAGATCTTGATCAGCAGGCTTTCCAGCACCTCGCGCTCGCTGTCGTCGAGCCGTCCGACAATGCGTTGCAGCATCCTGTCGCGCGCCGTTTGCAGACGTTTGGCCTCACGCTTGCCGGCCGCGGTCAACGCAAGGGCGACAGCGCGTTTGTCGGCGCCCGATTTTTTCTCGACGAGACCCGCCTCGACCAGTCCCGCCACGGCGCGCACGGCAGCCGGATGCGAGAGATCGACCGCCTCGCGCAGCACTTCAATCGATGAATCGGGATATTGGCCGACCGCGTTGAGCATGGCGCGCGCGGTGGGACCGGCGAGCGCGTCCACCGTGGCTTGGGCGTTCAGCTCGTCCGTGACCAGGAGGGCGAGCACGCCGAGCAGATTTTCTGTGCGCTGCGTCATGGGGATGCCTCAATATGTGCAATGTGCATATATGCATGGTGCACACATTGGGCGTGAAGCGCAAGCGGTTTTTAATGAGCGTCGCGGGGCCTTCAACGCGCGGGATCGTTACTTCGCCAGCCGCGTTCGCACCCTGTACTTGCCTTCTTCGCCCTCGTCCTCAATCAGGTGGGCCTTCTAGCGTCGGCGGCGAGGCCCGTGCAGCCACGACCTTTCAGCCCGCGCGAGCCTCGCCGTGCTTCACGGATCGAATCACGCGTCCGAGGCCGGATCGTACGGCACGACGCGTTCGTGCTCGTCCGCATGGTTGCGCGCCACGATCGCGCGTGCCGCGGTGGTCGTATTCAGATTGAACGGCTGATGCGGCACGCCGGGCGGAATGAACAGAAAGTCGCCTGGTTCGGTGATGACGGACTCGCGCAGGCCGGGCCCATAGCGCGTTTCGATCTTGCCCTCGAGCATGTAGATCGCGGTTTCGTAGTCGGCGTGGAAGTGTGGCTCGGCATGACCGCCGGGCGGCACCACGACCATATACATCGACAAACCCTTAGCGCCCGCGGTGCTTGCGGAAATGCCGACAAAGTAAGGCAGCCGCTGGGTCGTCGCCATTTCCCTGTCGGGTCGAACCTTGACGACGGGTGCCCGCGCGTCGTGCAAAACGTCTGACATGGTCAGCTCCTGCTGAAATCCGGCCGGCGCCGGTCGTCGCGGCGTGGCTCATGCTCCCTTGAGTGGCAAGTCTAGACGATATGGGCGTCGTTATCGGAACTTATCGAGCGCGGTCGGGTTGCGGCTGTGCGGCTTGCTAGAATCGTCGTCATACCCATACAGATACGACGGAGACATCACATGGCAAACGCTCAGCCGATCAGCCGCTACCCCGTGCCGGAACCCGATCAATGGCCGGACGACATTCGCGCGCGCATTCTCGAAGTGCAGGAGAAAGCGGGTTTCGTGCCGAATGTATTTCTGACACTGGCGCACCGCCCGGACGAGTTCCGCGCGTTCTTCGCCTATCACGACGCGCTGATGCTGAAAGAGGGCGGCCTCAGCAAAGGCGAGCGCGAGATGATCGTGGTCGCCACCAGCGCGATCAACCAGTGTTTGTATTGCGTGGTCGCGCACGGCGCGATTCTGCGCATCTACGAAAAGGCGCCGTTGGTCGCCGATCAGATCGCCGTCAATCATCGCAAGGCGGATATCACGCCGCGTCAGAAGACGATGCTCGATTTCGCCGTCAAAGTTTGCAGCGAGTCCGGCACGGTCGGCGACGTCGATTTTCAAACGCTGCGCGAGCACGGTTTTTCCGACGAAGACGTCTGGGATATCGCGGCAATCACGGCGTTTTTCGGGTTGTCGAATCGCATGGCCAACGTGATTTCCATGCGTCCGAACGACGAGTTTTATCTGATGGGGCGCGTGCCGAAAGCCGCAGCGGACACGCCGAAAAAATAGCCGCGCGGGCTGCTTTTCAATACGTTTCCCGCTGCTTTTCAGGTTCGTGCCGGTGGCTGCGTCCGCGGCCGCCGTCGGCACGCATGCTCACGCAACAGCCGGCTCGGCCCGATGCGCGGACGTGCTCACGGTGGTGTCGTCGATCGGAAAGTGCAGCAGCGCGGCGACGAGGCCGGCGACCACCGTCGCTTCCCACAGCAGCGAATACGAGCCGGTCAGATCGAACACCAGACCGCCTAGCCAGGCACCGAGAAACGAACCGATCTGATGGCTCAGAAAGCAGACCCCGAACAGGCTGCCAAGGTGGCGTGTGCCGAACACTTTCGCGACGAGTCCGCTCGTGAGCGGCACGGTGCCGAGCCAGGTCAGACCCATCACGGCCGCGAAGATCACCACCGACGCCGGGCTTTTCGGCAAGAGAAAGAACGCGCCGATCGTCACGCTGCGAATCAGGTAAAGCCAGCCGAGCACATGATGCTGCCGGAAGCGGCCGCCCAGCCAGCCGCACGCCCAACTGCCCGCCATGTTGAACAGGCCGATCAGCGCGAGCGCGGTGGCGCCGAGCCCGACCGGCATATGGCAAAGCGACAGATATTCGGGCAGATGCGTGGCGATGAAGGCAAGCTGGAAACCGCAGGTGAAGAAACCGAGCGTCAGCAGCCGGTAGCCGCGATGCCCGGCCGCTTGACCCAGCACCTTGCGAAGCGGCGCTACATGCTCTTCCTGAACGGGCGTGCCGACCCGCGCGCGCCGGTCGAGCACCATGCCGAGCGGCGCGATGAGCAGCATCAGGAAAGCCAGCACGAAGAGCGACGTGGCGATGCCCGAACCGAGCCGGATGCCTTGCACGAGCGGAACCATCAGCACCTGGCCCGCCGAGCCGCCGGCGCTGACCAGGCCCATCGCCATACTGCGTTTTTCCGGCGAGGCGATGCGGCCGACCGCCGGCAGCACCACGCCGAACGTCGTGCAACTCACGCCGATGCCCACCAGCAGTCCCATGCCGACGATCAGCATGGCGCCGCCCGGCGCCACTGCCGCGAGGCCGAGACCTGCCGCGAACGTCGTCGCGCCGAACGCGACCACCGGCGCCGAGCCATAACGATCCGCGGCGGCGCCCGCAAATGGTTGGGCGAAACCCCACACGAGATTGTGCAGCGCGATCGCGAACGCAATCAGCGTGACCGGCAAACCGCGGTCGAATGAGAACGGTCCGATGAACAGGCCAAAGGTCTGCCGGATGCCCATCGCGGCGCTCAGAATGAGCGCGCCGGCGAGGATCACGAGCGTCGTCTGGTTGAACGCGGGGGCGAAGCGTTTGCTGTTGGCGCTCGACATGGTTCTGATCTCCTTCGACACATGGTCGCAGCGAGCGTCGGAAGCGGCAAAAGAAAAGATTTCGATGACAGGTGAGCGTGGCTCACCTATGCGAAGAGGACGTGCGCCTCAGTTGGCGGCGCTGCGCAGTGCCGGGTCGGCGGCGTCGGTGTGCGCGCCGAAGTGCTCGGCCTCGCTGACCAGCCAGCGTTTGAAGTCGAAGAGTTCCGGCCGGCGGTCCGCGTTTTCCGCGCTGACCAGCCAGTAGGCCGTGGTGGAGGCGATGGTGGTCGGACAGGCCTCCACAAGCGCGCCGCTCTCGATATCGCGATTCACCAGCGGCCGCCTGCCGAGCGCAACGCCGAGGCCCATCGCGGCAGCTTCGAAGGCGAGCTGGATCGTGTCGACGCGCAGGCCGTCGTGTGTATCCATGCCTTCGGTGCCGGTCGCATCCAGCCACGCCTGCCAGTCTTCGCTGGCGGCATTGACATGAATGAGCGTCGCCCGACGCAGGTCTAGATTGCCTTGCCCGTCGCGCAGATTCGCCAGATACGCGGGGCTGCATACGGGCACGAAGCGCTCGCCGAACAGACGCGTCCAGGCGGTGCCGGCAACCGGCGCACGGCTCATGCGAATCGCGAAGTCGAAACCGTCGACGGGAAAACCGACCTGACGGTGCGAGGTGTCGACGCTCACGTTCACATCCGGCCAACGCGCGCGAAAGCCGGCGAGGCGCGGCAGCAGCCAGCGCGACGCGAAGGTCGGCGCGCAACTCAGCGCGATCGGACGATCCGCACGGTGATTCGGCAAGCGCTGTGTGCCGATGGCGATCAGCGAGAACGCTTCGGAGACGTAGGACAAATAGTCCGCGCCGCTCGTCGTGAGCGAAATGCCGCGCGGCTCGCGCACGAACAGTTCGACGCCGAGCGCCTGTTCCAGTCCGACAATACCGTGGCTGATCGCGCTCGGCGTGACATTCAGTTCCGCGGCGGCGAGTTTGAAACTCTGATGCCTGCCAGCCGCTTCGAAAAAACGAAGCGCCGGCAGCGGTGGTAGACGAAGCGGCATATTGCATCCCCATGGACGGCGCGCCTCGCGCGCGCGCTGTTGCGCTTAAGGATACCTTGCTGGGCGCTTCAGGTCGCCGTTGCGGCGGGCGCGAGTGTCGCAGCAAAAAAATTTTCCCGCTGCTGTCGATTTGCCACCGCGCGGGTCGTCGTGGCTATATAGGGGACGAGAACGCGCCTGCGGTCGCGGCGCGCTATATCCCTTTACGTAAAAGGAGATGGCTGATGACTGACGTACACGCATCCGCACAGACGCTGAAGCCGGCCCGGCAACTGGCCGACGCACCGAGCCGCTTTCCCGGCGAAAACGCCGAATATCGCCGGGCGCGCAATGAACTACTCGCCGAGGAAATCGAATTGCGCCGGCATATCGAACGGGTCGCCGCTCAGCGCCGCGCGTTGCCGCCTGGCGGTGTCGTGCCTGAGGACTACCTGTTCATTGGCGAAGCAGGGCCGGTGAAGCTCTCGGAAATGTTCGGCGCCCATGACACGCTCGTTACGTACAACTGGATGTTCGGCCCGCAGCGCGCCCGGCCGTGTCCCATGTGTACGTCGCTTCTGAGCGCGTACGACGGCGAAATGCCCGACATCCTGCAGCGCGTGGCGTTTGCGGTGATCGCCCGCTCGCCGATCGAGAAGCTGGTTGCGTTCAGGAAGGAGCGTGGCTGGCGGCATCTGCGGCTGTATTCATCGGGCGGCAATACCTTCAATCGCGACTACGCAGCGGAAGACCCAGCCGGCGACGACAATCCCGCGTTCAATGTGTTCACGCGCTCAGGCGGTACGGTGCGGCACTTCTGGGCGGAGGAGATGGGGCCGTCGACAGCGGACCCCGGCCAGGATCCACGCGGCGCGCCCGATGTGATGCCGATCTGGACCGTGCTCGACATGACACCCGGCGGCCGCGGCACGGACTGGTATCCGAAGCTGGAATACGATACCGCGGCGCGTTAGCGCGCTTGTGAGCGCTGTCTGGCGAAAGGGCCTGGCATTGATGATGAAGCGGGTTCCGCTCGCTCCTCTCGCGGTGCCGTTGTCGGCCTCGTGGCAGATCGCCTACGGCCCGTATGTCGCCGTCAAAGGCGTTGATATTCCGGAACGAATGATCCTGCTGCACGAATTTGGTGGCGCGGACAGCGTGGCGGAATAGAGCAGCGTAGCGAGCCGCGCGAATTCGAACTACGGCTGCATCTGTACGGCGTAGCTGTGTACGCAAGCCGATTCCAGATAGTGCGCAATCGCGCTCGCCCGCATCGGCCGGCTGAACAGATACCCCTGCACCGCGCGGGCGCCGAGCGCCTTGACGACCTCGACTTGCGATGCGGTCTCGATTCCTTCCAGCACGCATTCGAGTCCGAGGTTGCGGCACAGGTCGAGCACCGACTTGACGATCTTCTTCGACGCGCTGTTGGTGTCCACGTCCGTCATGAAGCTGCGGTCGATCTTGATCGTATCGAAGGGCAGGCGGTGTACGTAGCTGAGGCTCGAATAACCGGTGCCGAAGTCGTCGAGCGATACGCGGCAGCCGGCTTTCTTGATCATCGTCAGCGAACAGCGGGCCTGTTCGAAATCACGCGTCACGGCGGTCTCGGTGATTTCGAACGACACGCGATGCGGCGGCACGCCGCTTGCCATGACGATATCGATCAGGCGGCGGGCGCGCGCCGACGTGCAGATATCGATCGCCGACAGATTGAACGACAGATACAGCTCGGACGGCCAGCGCGCCGCTTCATCGAGCGCTTTATGCAGCAGCACTTCCGTGATGCGCAGAATCAGTTCGGTGCGCTCGGCAATCCGAATGAATTCTTCCGGCCTGACCGCGCCGAGCCGTGCGTTGTGCCAACGTCCGAGCGCTTCCAGACCGATGGTGCGTTGGGTGAACACGTCGCAGATTGGCTGAAACTCCAGAAACAGTTCCGACTCGAGATCCGCATGGCGGAGCTCCTGAGTCACGAGACTCGAACGCCGGATCCGCGTTTCATGTTCGGTCGAGAAGATGACCGGAGTGCCGCGCCGGCTTTCCTTGCCGACGTATAGCGCCGCGTCGGCGCGTTCGAACACTTGCGCCACCGTCGTGCCGGCCTCGGGGAATGCGGCCCAACCGATCGTGCCCGACAGTTCGGCGACGTTGCCGGCTACTCGATATGGCTGACCGAGCGCCTCGCAGATGCGCTCGCCCAACTCGACGAGCGTCTCGTCCGCCAGTTTGTGCTGCGCGAGCACCCCGAACTCATCGCCGCCGAGGCGCGCGAAGAAAATGCCGGGCTCGGCAAGCGCGAGCAGGCGCGAGCCGACCTCCTGAAGGACGAGATCGCCGCAGGCGTGGCCGTAGATATCGTTGACCTGTTTGAAGCCGTCGAGATCGATCAGCCCGACATTGAAGCCGGTACTGGCGCCGAGCGCCTGCTCGGACAGCGCGCGCAACGACGCGAAGAAACTGCGCCGGTTGGGCAGGTCCGTCAGACTGTCGATGCTCGCGAGCCGGAAGTTGTCGTCGCTGAGGCGCTGCGTTTTTTGCTGGCTCGCCTGCAACTCGCGCTGTGCGTGCACCACGTCGGCAAAGGTCCGGCAGTACAGCTGAATGATGAAGGCGAGCGCGACGCCGACCAGTGTCATGTCGACGGCCATCGCGATGAAGACCGGATAGCCGGTGAAAACCAGAAAAGTCGAAAAAGTCAGGATGACGATCGACAGCAGCAGCATGGCAGCCGCGCGCAGGTGCATCAGGCAGAACACGCAACCGACCAGCGTGGTCGCCATGTAAAACGCGACTTGCGTCTGTTCGTACGCGGTGCCGTAGGGAAAAAGCAGCAACGACCAGCTGCTGAATGCGATCGCAAAGAGGCCGGCAAGCCAGATCAGCTTGCGCAGTTCGGGCACCGCCTGGTCGAGAGTCAGGACGCGGTGCCGAAGATGCCACCATCGTATGCACCGGATGATGCACAAGGCGCACAACGTCGCCGGAAAATAGACCGACAACCATGCCGGCGCGCAACTGACGTGCGTGACGGCGACGGCCGCGGTATTGACGAGCAGTATGAAGTAGAGGAGCGGGACCTGATGGCCGAATGCTTCGAGCTGCGAACGGACGAGATCGGGGTCGCGTTCCGCGACCGACAACGCGTCCCTCAATTTGGCTAACAGAATCATCTCCGTCCCTTTAACGTTTGCGCAGCACACGCAGCTTTGTATATCGGCACGGCGGGTGGGACCTTGAGGGCGAGTCAGACGGAAATCGATCGCCTCGCGAATAAGCGGTAAGTACGACCGGGCAGTAATGCTCTGTGCGTCATTTCTGCCGCGTCGAAGTGGGCGAAATGACAGGCTTGTCGCGTCAAAGTGCCGGACATGAAAGCACGCGTTGCGGCGCGAGTGTCGTGCCGGGTTGGCCATTCTGTGCCGGCGTGCCTTGCGGCGGCGTGGAGACGAGGCGCACGGTATTCATGCCGGCATTCGCCAGCACGTATTTTTCGGGGCTGTTCTCGGGCTGCCAATAAGCGCGGAAAACGCCGCTGTCGCCGAAAACGAGCAGCTTGCCGTGTACGGTCCGGGCGCCGCTGACGAGGTCGACCGGCTCGCCGTCACGCACCTGAAAGCTCTGCGGCGCGGGTGAGTCTGCTGTGCCGAGCAGCGTGGCGCAAGCTTTGTCGTCGGCTGCGGAGGCCGCGCAGGACATGGCGGCGAGCACCGCGCATGTTGCAATATGGCGAAATTTCATTTTTTATTCCTCCCGGATTCTTTATTTTCCGGCCGCCGCGCCTGACCAATACCGACTCTGCGCGATCCACCATAACGTAGGAAAAAAGCCCGCTGGTGGCGGCTTGCGACGCGCTAAAGCACTGAAATTGCAACGGATTGTGATAACGCGAAATCACGCATCGAGCCAAAGAAACGTCTAAGCGCGCGATTCTTATGGCAGTTTGCACCAAAAAATCGTCAAATTCCCTGTGGGCGGGTGATACAAGGCTTACACCCAAGGTTTGCGCGAACCCGCGCCTATGCGTTAGTGTGTCGGTCCCGGCGCAACAGATGTGGCGCCGGTTCCATGATTACCATACGGGAAGTGCTATGAACAAACAGGAACTGATTGATGCAGTCGCCGCAGCGACGGGCGAAAGCAAAGCGGCCACCGGCCAAACCATCGACGCGATCGTCGAAGCGGTGACCAAAGCCGTGGTGGGTGGCGATACGGTGCAACTGGTCGGTTTCGGTTCTTTCTCGACTGGCGCGCGCGCAGCACGCGTGGGCCGCAATCCGTCGACGGGTGCCGAGATCCAGATCGCGGCTGCCAAGACGGTGAAGTTCACCGCTGGCAAGGCGTTCAAGGAAGCCGTCAACGCGTCGTAATGCAACGCGCTTCGCGCCGGAGCATCCACGTGCGCGCACCTGGCGCGCGGCGAGCGATGCATCGGGCGTGAGGAATCACGCGCTGCCCAACTCCGGTTAGATGGATCGATCGGCAGCTGGTGCGGCGCGTGTGTTTTTGTGCTCACCCCAAGGGACTTCCTGGGGCGTGCTCGACGCAGCACTTGCCCCCGGCTCCACTCTCAGCCCGCGCGACGTTTGCGGGTGGCCTCGGCGAGCGTCTCGAGCGCCGGCTCGGTCTGCGCCCAACTGACGCAGGCATCCGTGATCGATACGCCGTGACGCAACGGCACGCCTGGCTTCAGATCCTGACGGCCTTCTTCCAGATGACTCTCCAGCATCACGCCAATGATGCGGCGCTCGCGTTGCGACAATTGCTGCGTCAGGTCCTGCACCACCTCGAGTTGACGCAAGTGCGACTTGCCCGAGTTCGCATGCGAACAGTCGACCATGACCTGCTCGCGCAAACCCGCTGATTTGAGCGCCACGCAAGTGGCTTCCACCGACGCGCTGTCGTAGTTCGGCCCTTTCTTGCCGCCGCGCAGGATCACGTGCGCGTCGTCGTTGCCGCGCGTTTCGAAGATCGCGGCCATGCCCATTTTCGTCATGCCCATGAACGCGTGGCTCGCGCGCGCGGCGACGATCGCGTCCGCGGCGATCTGCACGCCGCCGTCCGTGCCGTTCTTGAAACCGATCGGGCAACTCAAGCCTGACGCCAGTTGACGATGGCTCTGGCTCTCGGTCGTGCGCGCGCCGATGGCGCCCCAAGCGATGAGGTCGGCGATGTATTGCGGGCTCAGCAGGTCGAGAAATTCGGTCGCCGTGGACAAGCCGAGACCGTTGATGTCGAGCAGCAGTTGCCGTGCAAGGCGCAGACCTTCGTTGATGCGGAAACTGCCGTCCAGACGCGGGTCGTTGATATAGCCTTTCCAGCCGACCGTGGTGCGCGGCTTCTCGAAGTAGACCCGCATCACGATCAGAAGATCGTTCTTGTAGGTGTCGGCGGCGGCTTTCAGCTTGTGCGCGTATTCGATCGCCTGGTCGTGGTCGTGAATCGAACACGGTCCGACGATCATCACGAGCCGGTCGTCACGGCCATGCAGAATGTCGGCGATTTCCGCGCGGGTTTTCTCGACCAGTGTCTGCACCGACGGCGGCACGGGCAACTCGTCCTGCAACAGCGCAGGGGAAATCAGTGGACGTACCGCGCCGATCCGAACGTCGTCGATGCGCGTGGTGTCCTGGGTGGCGTCGGCCGAGCCGACTTCCTGATCGTGCAAAGGATTGTCGATGGCGCTCAAAATATTCTCCCGGACCTTGGTGATGAAGCGGCCTCGCGGCCTGGCTGCGTATGTGTGGGTGCGTCGATGGTGCTTGTCTTCGCTGCCGGGATTATGACACTCGCGCGATGCGGCCGTCAGGCGCGTGTCAGAGACGTTTGATCAGCGCCATGGCAGCCGCTGGATTGCGTTCCTTGAAGCCGCTGATCACGTAGAGATAGACGTCGCGTGCGGCCGGTTTTGCGGGCGCCTCCGCACAGGTCTCCAGGTCGTCCGGTGTCGTGCCTGCCGCCAGTTGCCGCGCGCGTTCGGCCCAAACGTCGAGTGCTTTGGTCGAATAGCCCTTGGCCTGTTTGTCCGTCGTGCCCATGATGCGCGCGTACACGAAGGGCGCGGTGATGTCGGCGATCTGCGGGTATTCGCTGTCGCCAGCCAGTACTACGGCGACCTTGTATTTGCGGGCGAGCGCGATGAAGTCCGGCGTCCTGAAGGTGTCGTTGCGGACTTCGATCGCATGCCTGAGCTTCTGGCCTTCGATGCTGGCCGGCAGCAGCTTCAAAAAGGCTTCGAAGTCTTCCTTGTCGAATTTCTTGGTGGGCGCGAATTGCCAGTTGACTGGACCGAGTTTCTGTTTGAGCAGCAGCACGCCGCTGCCGAAGAAGCGTTCAATCGTTTCGCCCGCCTCGGCGAGGACTTTTCTGTTGGTCGCGTAACGCGGCGCCTTCAGCGAAAAGACGAAATCGTCCGGGGTTTCCTGATACCACTTTTCGTAGCTCGCGGGTTTTTGCAAACCGTAAAACGTGCCGTTGATTTCAATCGATGTGAGGTTCCTGCTCGCGTATTCGAGTTCGCGGCTTTGCGTGAGGTCGGAGGGGTAGAAGGTGCCGCGCCAGGGGGCGTAGGTCCAGCCGCCTATGCCGATGCGGATGTTGGAGTTTTTTGCGGTCTTTGCGGCTTGTTCTTTCGGCACTTGGCTTCTCCATCTGACTTCGCCCGGGAAGCAGTAGATTAGCCGTTTTTCCGCCGCAGAACAGAAGCGAGGGGAATCCGGAAGTGCACCCGCTATTTGCCGTCGCGAGGTTTGGCTGTTTCCGCACCACGCGCCGCCTCTTCGAACCGCCGGTTCGCCTCCGCCACTTCCACCCTGAACTGCTGCAACGCGCTTACCGCCGGATCTGGCGGCGTCAGCGCGGCCCACAGCACGTCGATGAGCTGATCCGCCGTCGCGTCGATATCGATGTGCCGGTTCGCGAGCGTGGCGTCCCACAGCACGTGCTCCATCGGCCCGAACACCATCGAGCGCAACAAGCGCAACGGCATGTCGGCGCGAATCTGTCCGCTTTCCTGGCCTTGCGCCAGCACGCGCATCAGCGGCGCGGTATAGCGGCGCTGCAACTCCGTGAGCGCCTCGCTCAGCTCATGATGCCGCGCCCGGCCTTCGGACAACACCAGTGCGCACAGATCAGTGCCGTTGACCAGCATCAGCCGCAAATGCGTGCGCACGATGAACGCAAACTGCTGGCGCACATTGCCGTCGCGCGGCAAGCCGGACTCGATCGCCTCGATGATCTCGTCGTACCAGTCGCCGATCACCCGCGCGCACAACTCGCGTTTGCCGCGGAAATAGCTGAACACGGTCGCCTCGGAAATGCCGAGGCGCTGCGCGATCTCGGCGGTCGTCGCGCGCTCGTAGCCTTTTTCGGAGAACACGTCGCGCCCCGCCTGGAGGATCTCCTTCACGCGTTGTTGCGACTTGCGCCCGGCCGGCTGGCGGCGCGAGGCGGGTAACTCTGCCTTCATGGCAACCGTCATATGAGTCCAGTTCAGATTTGCGAAGCGAATTCGGCTCACAGAAGCGCGGAACGAGCCTGATGACGACAATGCTAGCACGCCTTATCGGGCTTGTAGGCGGTTGCACCATTTTCTGAGTAACACTCAAAAATACCTATTGACGCTTACGTAAATCTAGCGTGAAATGCGCCTTGAACGTTCGCGTCTCGTGCGGGACGACAGCGGCGGCTCACAAGGCCGCCGCCGTCCGCCGAGCCGCAACCGGACCAGCCGGCGCCCACCCAAGGCCGGCCGCCAACGAACTCTGGAGACACAGCAATGAGCAACCTGCCCGGTTTGCAATTCCCGCTCGGCGAAGAAATCGAAATGCTGCGCGACAGCATCGCGGGATTCGCTGCCAAAGAAATCGCCCCGCGCGCCGCCGAAATCGATCGCACGGATCAGTTTCCCATGGACCTGTGGCGCAAGTTCGGCGATCTGGGCGTGCTCGGCATGACGGTCTCGGAGGAGTATGGCGGCGCCAACATGGGCTACACGGCGCACATGATCGCCATGGAGGAAATCTCGCGCGCGTCGGCCTCGGTCGGTCTGTCGTACGGCGCGCACTCGAATCTGTGCGTCAACCAGATTCATCGCAACGGCACGGAAGCGCAAAAACAGAAGTATCTGCCCAGGCTCGTGTCGGGCGAACACGTCGGTGCACTCGCCATGAGCGAGCCGAACGCGGGCTCGGACGTGGTCAGCATGAAGCTGCGCGCGGAGAAGAAGGGCGACCGCTACGTGCTCAACGGCACGAAGATGTGGATCACCAACGGCCCGGACTGCGACACGTTGGTCGTCTATGCCAAGACCGATCCCGAAGCGAATTCGCGCGGCATTACCGCGTTTATCGTCGAGAAAGGCATGAAGGGTTTCTCGGTCGCGCAGAAGCTCGACAAGCTCGGCATGCGCGGCTCGCATACCGGCGAACTGGTGTTCCAGGACGTGGAAGTGCCGGAAGAAAACATTCTCGGCCAGTTGAACGGCGGCGCGAAGGTGCTGATGAGCGGCCTCGACTACGAACGCGCCGTACTCGCGGGCGGCCCGACCGGCATCATGGTCGCGGTCATGGACGCGGTCGTGCCGTATATCCACGACCGTAAGCAGTTCGGTCAGCCGATCGGCGAATTCCAGCTCATTCAGGGCAAGGTCGCCGATCTCTACACGACGTTGCAGGCGTGCCGCGCATATCTCTACGCGGTGGGCCGTCAACTCGACACGCTCGGCAAGGAACATGTGCGCCAGGTGCGCAAGGACTGCGCCGGTGTGATTCTCTACACGGCGGAAAAAGCCACGTGGATGGCGGGCGAGGCGATCCAGATTCTCGGCGGCAACGGCTACATCAACGAGTATCCGGTCGGCCGTTTGTGGCGCGACGCGAAGCTCTATGAAATCGGCGCCGGCACGAGCGAAATCCGCCGCATGCTGATCGGCCGCGAACTGTTTGCCGAGACGGCCTGAGCGGTTGCGTGTGCAGTTGAAGTTGAAGCTGAAGCGCATCATGCTTCGCACGGCGCAGCGCGCGGCTTATCGCAGCGTGTGAGCGCAAGCCTGTAAAAAGCGGCGAAAGCAACTAACTTGCATGGGATCGGAGCGCGCTGCGCGGGACCGGAGTGAGTGCTGTAGCACTCACTCCGGATCGACATCCAATGCTGACGCACTCACTCCGATCGACAGGAGAAGCCCGTAATGCCGATCATCGAATCAAAGTTAAATCCGCGCTCGGACGACTTCCGCGCCAACGCGACGGCGCTCGAAGCGCTGGTCGCCGACCTTCGCGCGAAGGTCGGGAAGCTCGCACTGGGCGGCGGTCAGGCGGCCCGCGACAAACACACGGGACGCGGCAAACTGCTGCCGCGCGATCGCATCGAGAAGCTGCTCGATCCGGGCACGCCGTTTCTCGAGTTCTCGCAACTCGCGGCCTATGGCATGTATCACAACGATGCGCCAGGCGCGGGCGTGATCACCGGCATAGGCCGGATCGCCGGGCAGGAGTGCGTGATCGTCTGCAACGACGCGACGGTCAAGGGCGGCACCTACTATCCGGTCACCGTGAAAAAGCACGTTCGGGCGCAGGAAATCGCCGCTGAAAATCATTTGCCTTGCGTGTATCTGGTCGACTCGGGCGGCGCGAATCTGCCGAACCAGGATGACGTATTTCCGGACCGCGATCACTTCGGCCGCATCTTCTACAACCAGGCGAATCTGTCCGCCGCGGGCATTCCGCAGATCGCCGTGGTGATGGGTTCGTGTACGGCGGGCGGCGCATATGTGCCGGCCATGAGCGACGAGTCGATCATCGTCAAGAATCAGGGGACGATTTTTCTCGGCGGTCCGCCTTTGGTGAAAGCCGCCACAGGTGAAGTGGTGAGCGCGGAAGACCTCGGCGGCGGCGACGTGCATACGCGTCTGTCGGGTGTGGTCGATCATCTCGCGCAAAACGATGCGCACGCGCTGGGCATTGCGCGCAGCATCGTCGGCAATCTGAATCGCGGCAAGCAGGTGCCCGTGACCTTGCAGGAACCGAAGCCACCGCGCTACGACGTGAAGAGCATGTACGGCGTGATTCCCGTCGATACACGCAAGCCGTTCGATATCCGCGAGGTGATCGCGCGTATCGTCGACGACTCCGCGTTCGACGAATTCAAGGCGCGCTACGGCACCACGCTCGTCACCGGTTTCGCGCATATCTGGGGGCATCCGGTCGGTATCATCGCGAACAACGGCATTCTGTTTTCGGAGTCCGCGCTCAAGGGCGCGCACTTCATCGAGTTGTGCTGCCAGCGCAAGATTCCGCTGGTGTTCCTGCAGAACATCACCGGCTTCATGGTGGGCCGCAAATACGAAAACGAAGGCATCGCGCGTAACGGCGCGAAGATGGTGACGGCGGTGGCGACTGCCAAAGTGCCGAAGTTCACGGTGATCATCGGCGGGTCGTTCGGCGCGGGCAATTACGGCATGTGCGGTCGCGCGTATTCGCCGCGCTTCCTGTGGATGTGGCCGAATGCGCGTATCTCGGTGATGGGCGGCGAGCAGGCGGCGTCGGTGCTGGCCACGGTCAAGCGCGACGGCATCGAAGGCAAGGGCGGCTCGTGGAGCGCCGAAGAAGAAGAGGCGTTCAAGCAGCCGATCCGCGATCAGTACGAACATCAGGGCCACCCGTACTACGCGAGCGCGCGTCTGTGGGACGACGGCGTGATCGATCCGGCGCAAACGCGCGACGTGCTCGGTCTCGGCTTGTCGGCCGCCATGAATGCGCCGATCGAAGACACGCGTTTCGGCGTGTTCAGAATGTGACGATGCGCGACGAAGCGCAGGAGCTGCGACGATGCAATACGAAACACTGAATGTCGAATTCGCCGGACCGATTGCAACCGTCACGTTGAATCGTCCGGACGTGCGCAACGCGTTCAACGAAACCATGATCGCCGAGGTGACCTCGGTCTTCACGGCGCTCAACCATCGCGACGACGTGCGCGCGGTGGTGCTCGCCGCGAACGGCAAGGCGTTCTGCGCGGGAGCGGATCTGAACTGGATGAAGAAGATGGCCGGTTACTCGGACGACGAGAACCGCGCCGATGCGATGCTGCTGGCGAACATGCTGTCGTCGATCTATCGCTGCAACAAGCCGGTGATCGCGCGCGTGAACGGAGATGCGTACGCGGGCGGCATGGGTTTGATCTCGGCGTGCGACATCGTGGTGGCCGTTGAAAGCGCGCGCTTCTGCCTCTCGGAGGCACGCCTCGGTCTGATTCCCGCCACCATCGCACCGTATGTGATTCGCGCGCTGGGCGAGCAGGCGTCGCGCCGCTATTTCACGACCGCCGAGCAGTTCGATTGCGCGACGGCGTTGCGCCTCGGGCTCGTCAGCGAAGCGGTGAGCATGGAGCAACTCGACGCCACTGTCCAGCAGATTGCCGGGACGCTTTGCGCGAACGGTCCGCAGGCGGTGCGCGCGTGCAAGCAGCTCGTGCAGGACATGGCGGGCCACGAGTTGAATGACGCCATGATCGAGGACACGGCGGCGCGCATCGCGCGCACGCGTGCCGGCGCGGAAGGCCGCGAAGGCGTCGCGTCGTTCCTCGAAAAACGCCCGCCCGCCTGGCGCAACTGAAGCACCTATTCCATGGCGCTCACCGCGCCTTGATCAGAGCAACAGCCCCGAAAAACGGCACACTTCATCGAGACACTTCATGTTCAACAAGATTCTGATTGCCAACCGGGGCGAGATTGCGTGCCGCGTCGCCGCGACCTGCAAGCGGCTCGGCATCGCGAGCGTGGCCGTCTATTCCGATGCGGACGCCAACGCGAAACACGTCGCCGCGTGCGATGAGGCGGTGCACATCGGCGGGTCGACAGCGGCGCAGAGTTATCTGCGCGTCGAACGCATTATCGAAGCCGCGCGCGCCACCGGCGCGCAGGCGGTGCATCCGGGCTACGGCTTCCTGTCGGAAAACGAAGACTTCGCGCATGCGTGCGAGGCGGCAGGTATCGTCTTCATTGGACCGCCGGTCGAAGCCATCGCCGCGATGGGTTCGAAAGCCGCCGCGAAGGCGCTGATGCATGCGGCCGCCGTGCCGCTCGTGCCGGGTTATCACGGCGACGATCAGGACGCGCAACTGCTGCACCGCGAGGCGGATGCGATCGGTTATCCGGTGCTGCTCAAAGCCAGCGCGGGAGGCGGCGGCAAGGGCATGCGCGTGGTCGAGCGCAGCGAGGATTTCGCGGCGGCGCTGGCTTCATGCAAGCGGGAAGCCGCAAGCAGCTTCGGCAATGATCGCGTGCTGATCGAAAAATACCTGACGCGGCCGCGTCACGTGGAGGTGCAGGTGTTCGCGGATCGTCACGGCGGCGCGGTCTATCTGTTCGATCGCGATTGCTCGGTGCAGCGGCGTCACCAGAAGGTGCTGGAGGAGGCGCCGGCGCCTGGATTGTCCGCTGAAATCAAGCGCGAAATGGGCGAAGCCGCAGTGGCGGCCGCGCGCGCGGTGAATTACGTCGGCGCGGGCACGGTCGAGTTCATCATGACCAGCACGGGCGATTTCTACTTCATGGAAATGAACACGCGCCTGCAGGTCGAGCATCCGGTGACGGAGATGGTGACCGGCCAGGACCTGGTGGAATGGCAACTGCGCGTCGCCGCCGACGAACCGCTGCCGCTCACCCAGGCACAGTTGAAGATCGACGGCCACGCGATCGAAGCGCGTATTTATGCCGAGCATCCGGCACGCGGCTTCCTGCCGTCGACGGGCACGCTCAAGCATCTGCGCATGCCGGAAGGCGTGGAGTTCACGATCGATGCCGGCGAATCGGGACGCAAGGCGCCGGTGCGTATCGACAGCGGCGTGCGTGAAGGCGACACCATCACGCCGTTTTACGATCCGATGATCGCCAAGCTGATCGTGCACGGCGCCACGCGCGAAGAGGCGCTTGCGCGTTTGAGCCGCGCACTGCATGCGTGCGAGGTGGTCGGCCCGCACACCAACGTCGAGTTCCTGCAAAGCATTGTCACGAGCGAGCCGTTTGCCACGGGCGATCTCGACACGGGCCTGATCGAGCGTCATCACGACGCCCTGTTCGCGCCGCGCAAGAAGCCGTTCAAGGAGGCGCTGGCGCTGGCTTGCGCGGCGTTGCTCACGCGCGAGGGCGGCACGGCGCACGGCGCGTCGCCGTGGGATGCGCTGTCGCACTGGCGCCTGAATGGCGGCTATACGCAGATGCTCGGCTGGCGCGATCTGGACAGCGGCAGCACGGGTGACGGCAGCGAAAGCACCTTCACGGTCACGTTCGCGCGCGACGGCGGCACGCAAACGCTCGAACACGACGGCGTGCGCGAGGATTTCAGCTGGTCGAACGGCAGTGGTCCGCATGAATTCCGCGCGACGATCGGCGATGCGCGCGCCACGGGCCGCGTGTTCGTCGACGGCGATACGTTCCATGTGTTCTGTCTCGGCGAAGCGCTGGCGTTCGAGTGGCAGAACCTGCTCGCGCACGCCGCCGACGCCGAAGGCGGCGAGGGCCGTTTGACCGCGCCGATGCCGGGCAAGGTGATCGCGGTGCTGGTCGAGCCGGGCACCGTGGTGGAGAAGGGCACACCGCTGATCGTGATGGAAGCGATGAAGATGGAGCACACCATCGGCGCGCCGGCTGCCGGTACGGTGTCGGAGGTACTGTACGCGGTCGGCGATCAGGTGGCCGACGGCGCGCAGCTTCTGGTGCTGGACGTGCAACAGCGCTAGATCCGCGGCTCAGGCGAGGCGCGTATAGCCGACGGCGCGCGCTTCGTTTTCGAGTTGCTCGATACGCTCGTAGTCCGAGGGCGGCAAAACGGAAAAGCCCGCTAAACGCAGGCGTTTCGCGCGTTCCGGCTGCATGACGAGCGCCTCGTTCAGGGCTTCGCGCAATGCCTCGATCGTTGCCGAGGGCACCGTGTCGGAGGCGATCAAAGGCAAGCCCGGCGACGGCGCCGTCATGCCGATCCGGCGAACCTGCCGGGCCAGTTCCGGCATTTCGTCACATACGAAAGCGAAGGTCACGCAGTCGATTGCGGCGACATCCGCGCGATTTTCCGCCACCGCGCGCAACGAGCCGAGATGCGAGCCGGTTCGCAACACCGAACTGAAGAACATGCCGGCGCGCGAGAACGGCGCCACGGCGTGGCGAAACACGTTCATGCCGCTATTCGAGTCGTCCTGGTTGTAGGCGGCGCGCGCGCCGCGGCAGGCCGCGAGCGTATCGAACTGCGCGTCCGCGCGCGTCACCAGCACGCTGGAATAATGCGCGCCCTCGCAGCCCGGCGCGTCGAAACGCGGCGTCGCGATCAGTTGAACCTGCTCTTGCAAGCCGTGCCTGAACGGATAGCCGCAGGTCTGCGAGATCAGCAGATTGGGGCGCCGCCAGAAGCCATGCAATTCCTCGTCCGGTTCGACGATGCGGCACGCGGGCTTGACCATGCGCAGCACGTCGGCGAGCCACTCGCGCCACTCCAGGTCGAGCGCGGGTGTGACGTTATACATTGGCAGGGCGGCGATCCAGGTCATGATGCGATTCTGGCATAGCTGCCGGTTAATGTCTGACCATTCGGAATTCGTCGAGGCCGAGACGCACCGGCTCCGTCGGTCTGAATGTCCATTTTTGCGCGGCTACCGAAAGGATTTCCAGCTGCGCATCTTCGAATGCGACGAGCAGATCTTCCTTACGCTTGCTCGCCGCGCCGCAATAGGCCACAAGAGCCTCGGCGCTGACCTCGAAGATCTGCGCGCGATCGTCACAGCACACCCGGAACGCGACCGTTGCGCATTCCGTCACACAGGGCCGAACCCCTTCATCGACATAGACCGACATAGCCATCTCCCGCCAAACACACACGCCTGAGCCATCAGGATGACAAGTCGTAAGCTGGCGGTATGTGGGAAAACCGGCATTTGCGGTGAAATGGCCGTGACTTCGTTGGCTGCACCAAACAGAAGCTAACGCTCGCAAACGAATTATCGCAGTGACCTGACTGACGGCCAGTCAAGCGTCTGTACTGTCCCACAGTGGGGCAAGACCCGGCGGATCCACGATTCGGCTGCCTGCCGTCGCCAATGCGTGTATTGCTGCCATATCCGCACCATCTAACTCGAAGTCGAAGACCGCGATGTTTTGTGCCAGTCGATCAATCCGCGTGGTTCTCGACAGCGCTGCAACGCCGGGTTGTTGAACGAGCCAACGTAAGACGATCTGGGCGACGGTTCTGTCATGGCGGGCCGCGATCTCCTTGAGCGTTTGGTCCGAAAACACGCGGCCAATCGCCATGCCGCAATATCCCGTGACGGCAAGCCCAGCCTGGCGCGTGCTTTCGATCAGCAAGGATTGGTTCAGGTACGGGTGGTATTCGAACTGATTCGTTACGAGCGGAGCCGCCGAGAGCCGGATAGCTTCCGTCATGAGTGCACGGTTGAAATTGCTGACGCCGATGTGCCGGACCTTGCCGGAGCGCACGACCGCATTGAGCCCCTCGATCTGCTCGGCCAAGGTCACATCCGGACTCGGCCAGTGCAGCAGGAGCAGGTCGATGTAATCCGTCTTGAGCTTGCGTAGACTCTCTGTGACGGACGCATCGAAGTATCTTGCGGAGTAGTTGCTCACCCACACCTTGGTCGTCAGAAACATTTCGCTTCTTGGGATGCCGGATGCGGCTACGCAGTCGCCGATCTCGGCTTCGTTGCGATAGATTTGCGCGGTATCGATATGACGGAAGCCAGCATGAAGGGCTGAGGGGATCATTCGATAGATGTCGTCGCCATTCATCCCGTAGGTGCCAAAGCCTATGGCCGGAATGGGTGCGTTACCGGCATGGACGTATTGCATGAGCTGTTCCTTATAGACTAACTAAAAGAGGAAGAGCCGGAAGAATTCGGTTTGAACGTCACATAGGAACTCTGTGCGTAAAAATACGAGCCTATCGGACTTCCTCCCAGCAACTTCAGGTTCGCGCTATTCGACGGATTCATGGATGGCGCCCGCCATGGCGGGATTCGTCAGGATGTGAATCGTTTGATCGTGGTCGGCGAGTGCTGGGTGAAAGATGATCCATTCCGTTTCCGGCAAACGAGCGCGGTTCCTCACGGGGTGATCTCGGGGAAGACAAGATAAACGACGGCATGGCTGGAAAGAAGCCTATATGTCTCGATGCGAACTATCGTCCGCGGCGATACAGCAGTGCCGGGATTTCTCTGGATCAATTGCACCCATTTGTTGCGGCCGTCGATACCCTCATTGCGGCCCTGTACGGCCATGCGATGCTGACCATGGTCGATGACGCGTATGCCTTGCGCAGTCACGCGCGCACTATCACTTCCGGTTCAGGTCTTCGAATCCGAAACCAGGGCGTCCAGTAAATGCCGGACGGCCGGAACCATGCCGCGACGCGTAGGGAAAACTGCGTGGACGAGGGCGGGCGTCGTAGCCAGGTCCGCCAGCAAGTGCTGCAAGCGGCCGGCCTGAATGTCGGCATCGACAAGTTCGCGGGGCAGCATGGCCACCCCGACGCCTCGCAAGGCGGCAACCCGCAAGCTCGCCAGGTCATCCGTCGCCAGACGAGGCTGATGCGCCCATGAACTCGTGCGACCCTCGGCGTCGACCAGGTTCCAGACAAACCGCTCGCTGCTGCTGGACATGGCAAGTGTGGGCCATTCCTTGAGCGATTCGAGCGCGCTGGGCACGGGATGGCGCGCCGCCAGATCCGGACTGGCGACCAGAATGTGAACCGATAAGGCCAGTTGCCGGACTGCGAGATCTGTGTTTTCCAGAGGGGGAAGCCTGACCCGGATGGCGAAGTCGAGGCCCTCCTCGACCACATCCACGCGGCGGTTGGTTGCGTCGACGAGGACCTGCACTTGCGGGTTGTCCTGGACATACTGCGTAATGATTGCGGAGATGCCGGAGGTCAGCAGTCCCACGGGACAGCTTATCCGTATGGTGCCCTGCGGCTTTGAGCGCGTCTGGTCCACGAAGTCCCTGGCGGCCTTCGATTCGGCTACCAGGGCGAGGCAATGCTGGTGGAACCGCCGGCCGGTTTCCGTCAAGGACAGGCTCCTGCTGGTGCGATTTAGCAGACGAACGCCCAGCTCCTCCTCCAGTGCGCGAACGCGCCGGCTGAGTTTCGACGTCTGTACGCTCAGGCTGCGGGCCGCTGCCGTGAAGCTACCGTGCTCGACGACTTCCGCGAAGAGTCGAAGATCGTTGAGGTCAGTGATCGGGTTCATCGGTGGCTCCAAGTTGGGCCTTTAACGTTCTACCACTCGCAATGTTGCTTTGCAATTCACGACATAGGCGAAATATCGTTGTGGATATAGCATGGCTAACGGGTCAAACCATCGGTAGTTCGGTGGCTACCGTTCGGCATAGGCGACCTTGGAGAATGTAATGAAGGCGATTGGTTACACAGCAAAGGGGGGCGTCGAGGTCTTGACCGACCTTGAACTTCCGATGCCGGAACCGGGCCCGCGCGATTTGCGGGTCGCCGTGAGGGCCGTGTCGGTCAATCCTGTCGATGTGAAGCGCCGTCGCTGGGAAGATCCTTCGGAGAGCCAACTGCCCAGAGTGTTGGGCTACGACGCGGCGGGCGTCGTCGAAGCGGTTGGAAGCGAGGTCACCCTTTTCAGCCTGGGTGACGAGGTCTTCTATGCGGGCGCGATGGACCGCCCCGGGACAAACTCGGAGTTTCATCTCGTCGACGAGCGGATCGTCGGGCCTAAGCCCATCTCATTGTCGTTCGCCGAGGCGGCGGCTTTGCCGCTCACGTCGATAACCGCATGGGAAATGCTCTTCGACCGCATGAAGGTGCCGCGTGGCTTGCGCACACCCTCCGGCACGCTACTCGTTCTGAACGGAGCAGGCGGCGTCGGCTCCATGTTGATCCAACTGGCGAACCGCCTCACGGGCCTCATCGTCATCGCCACTGCATCCCGGCCCGAAACCGCCGAGTGGGTGCGCAAGCTCGGCGCGAAGCACGTTGCCGACCACAGCAAGCCCATCGACGAAGCGTTGCACGCAATCGGCTTCACTGGCGTGGACTACATCGGGGCGATTACTTCGACGCCCGGCAGCGGCCCCAGTCTCGCTCGCGCGTTGAACCCCCAGGGTCACATAACGCTGATTGACAACTTTGACGACAGCATTGCGCCGTTCAAGCCGAAGAGCATCACGGTGTCGTGGGAGATGATGTTTACCCGGTCGCTGTTCCAGACAGCGGACATGGATGCCCAGCACCGCCTGCTGAAAGACGTGGCGGCAATGGTCGATGCCGGCGTGCTGCGGACGACGCTCACGCATGTGGAGGGACCCTTGACGGCAGCGAATCTTCGCAAGGCTCACGAACGGATCGAAACGGGAAGGGCTATCGGGAAAACGGTGCTGGAAGGATTCCGCTGACGAGTGTCGCCGTCGTGCGGCGTGCTCAGCGTCGCTTCGCAATTGGCGACAACCCTTGCATGGAACCGAAGCGAGCGCTGTGGGACGCAGAGAAAGCGCCCTTGATGTGTCGGCGCAGGGTTGTGCGGTGTGCTGATGTATCGCTTCAATGCAAATCTCCTGATTGCCGCGCGCTGCTTTTCACACATTGATTGCAAAGAGAGCCCGAATCGGGTTCCGGGCTTTGACCGATTCTTATCGTTCTGCCAATAGCAACGATACATTGCCGCCGCGGAGATATGCGCATCAACATTGCGCACGTAGCATTCATGTCAGTCGTCGTCTCATTTCATTTCATTTCAGGAGATTCGTCATGGATCGTTATAAATTTCTTCCGCTGTTGGGCCGCATCCTGATCGGGGCGCCATTTGTCATGAGCGGGCTCGGCAAGCTCGGAGCGCATGCTGCGACAGTGGGCTATATTGCCGCCATGGGTCTGCCCGCGCCGTCACTTGCGTTCATTGTTGCCGTGCTGACCGAACTGGGCGGCGGCTTGCTGCTGCTTTCAGGCTATAGGGCTCGCGTCGTGTCGCTCGCGATGGCGGTGTTCTGCGTGGTCACTGCATTGTTCTTTCACCACAATTTCGCAGATCAAAATCAGATGATTCATTTTCTCAAGAACGTGATGATGGCTGGTGGTCTCCTGCAGATCACTTACTTTGGTGCCGGCGCGTTCAGCCTGGACGCGCGCTCCGGGCGGAGCGCTTCGGGCATTTCGCCTCTGAACGCGAGCTAACAAGACGGATCAGATGAGACGACCGCCTGACCGGCCGGCTCGTCTTACCTGGACCGGTCCTCGCAGCAACATGGTGCGCATTGTCGGGCGCACCTCATTTTCCACCGTGGCATTACTACAGAGATAGGAAGGAGGTCGAAATGTCGAAAGTTCTGGTTCTCTATTATTCCTCGTATGGCCATGTCGAAACACTGGCGGAAGCCGTCGCCGAAGGCGCGCGCTCGACGGGCGCTACCGTCGACGTCAAACGAGTGCCTGAGACCGCGCCGGAGGAGGTGGCCAAGGCGGCCTACTTCAAGCTTGACCAGCAAGCGCCGGTTGCGAAGGTCGCCGAGCTCGCCGACTACGACGCGATCGTCGTCGGTACGCCGACCCGGTTCGGGCGCATCTCCTCCCAGATGGCAACGTTCCTGGATCAGGCCGGCGGTCTCTGGATGAGCGGTGCATTGAACGGCAAGGTCGGCGGCGCCTTCACGTCGACCGCCAGTCAGCACGGCGGACAGGAGGCGACGCTATTTTCGATTATCACCAACCTCCTGCACTTCGGTATGACCATCGTTGGCCTGCCGTACAGCCACCAGGGGCAGATGACGCTGGACGAGATCGTCGGCGGCTCTCCATATGGCGCCACGACCATCGCCGGCGGGCAAGGTCAGCGCCAGCCGAGCGCTATTGAACTCGCGGGTGCCCGGCATCAGGGCGAATTGATCGCCCGGACGGCAAACAAGCTGTTTGGCTGAACGTCAGGCATATTCGCACCGGCGGCAGCGCTCATCCGGCCGCCGCGCAGGTGGCACGCGTCGCATGTGCTGCGGCGGGAAAACAGAGGCACACATGCTCACACACAGACGTTGGGATTCATTGGATGGGGCGAAACGCGGCTGGCTGCGCGCGAAACACCATTTCGCGGTCAGCGCGGACGGCAATCCCGCGCACGCCGCGTTAGGTCCTCTGATTGTCTGGAACGACGACGAAATCGCAGTCGGCAGCGGTTTCCCCATGCACGGGCACCGTGACATGGAGATCGTCACTTATGTGCGCCAGGGCCTGCTCGGGCATCGAGACACCTTGGGTTCCGAGCAAACGATCCACGCCGGCGACGTTCAGGTCATGAGCGCCGGCACGGGTATACGCCACGCCGAGTTCAACAAGGGCGAGATACCGCTCAAGCTTTACCAGATCTGGCTGCTGCCGCGTGAAACCGGTAGTGAACCCGCATGGGGTACCCGGCCGTTTCCCAAAAGCAACCGGTCGGGGCGCTTCGTAGTTCTTGCCAGCGGGTTTGCCCACGATGAAGGTGCGCTTCCTGTTCGCGCCGATGCGCGTGTGCTTGGCGCAATGCTGAAGACAGGCGAAAGCGTTCGACACCAGTTGGGTCCGGCGCGACGCGCCTATCTGGTCGTGGCCTCGGGACGCATCGAAGTGAATGGCGAGCCCGTTGGGCCGCTAGACGGCGTAGCAATCACGAAAGTCGCCACGGCGCAGATTTCCGCCCTTGAAGATTCCGAGCTGGTGATGGTGGACGCTGGCTAATTTCGTTTCCAGTACCAGGTCCGCGCGGCCAAATCACAGCAATCAACCTGCTTCGTGAATGATGCAATGAAGGCGCGGGCAGCCGCCTGAAGCATCAACTACATCCATGTTCAACTGCGCGCTGGAGAGGCCTGGCGATCTGGCCGCGCAGCGTCGCGTTGCCGCGGCGAATTCCTCTGGATGAAGTCGGGCAAATTTCCATGCACCGGATGCGCGACTGGTGCTAAAGCGTAAAGCCTCAACCATTCGCTGTAACCCGCCACAAGAAATCCTCCCGAGCGTTCTATGTATTGCTGGCGGGACGTTTCATAGACGTCCCGGAGTGCGAACCATGGCACATGCGGCAAGTCATGATGAACCAGATGATAGTTGTTGTTCAGAAACAGCAGGCGCCAGAACCACGCCGCTTCGTTGATGACAGTACGATGCTCGTGCGCCTGCGCCGGGCGGTGCTCCTGAAATGAGCGGATCGAACCCAGCGACAGCGACCCATAACCCACGCCGACGATAAAGACCCACGGCGGGATCGCGCAGACATGTTGCAGCCAGGCCGTTAGGGCGGCGAGCGCGGCGAAGTGCGCGAGCCACACCGGGACAGCGCGCCAATCGCCGCTTCTGATTCGACGCAGTGTCTCCACGCCCGTCGCGGCGATGGCGAACGCCGGCCCGACCAGCAGGCGGCCGACCAACGTATTACGGAAGCGCAGCAGCGCGCGAATCGCCCAACCCGCGCGTCGCCACACGAGCGCGCTGACGAAGTAGCTCTCGGGGTCGCGCTCGGGATGCGTCAGATGCGGATCGTCGTGATGCTGAAGATGCGAATCGCGATAGATGCCATATGGGAACCACACGGCGAGCGGCGCGAAGCCAAGCAGGGCGTTGACGAACGGCGAGCGCGTGGGATGGCCGTGCAGCAACTCGTGTTGCAACGACATGTACCACGTGCCGAGTATGGCCAGCAGGAGCGTGGTGAGCGGCAAGCCCAGATCGCGCGCATGCGTCGCCACGCCGAACCATCCACCATAGATCGTCACGATCAGTGCCCAGGTCGGCCATTGCGTGCGCCATGTCCAGCTTGCCGCCAGGCGGGCGAGCCACTTGCGTTGCGTGTCGTCGAGATAAATCGCCATGAACGGATCGGTCGGATGCAGGTTCAGACCGATCCTACGGACCCGCGCGCGTCGCCAGAACCAATTTGTTCAGCAATGCATCTGCTAAATCGTGCTTAGACCGGCGGGCTCGGGCGCGGGCCGTGACATCCGCCATTGCCGGTCAGGCGCTCACGGCGCGTCCGCCACGCGGCAGGCGTGATCCTGCAGACTTTCGGCCGAGCCGCTGCCGTTGTCCACGTCGAGCCCGCTGTTCACGATCAGCCAGCCGTCCTTGTCAGCGGAGGGCCCCGCGCCCGTCACGAGGATGGTTTGTGCGGCCATCGCCTGAGCGCCCTGGTTGTCCCGCGCGACGATGCGAAACGGGTTGTCGGCTGCGCCAAGCGAGCTCACGCGCATGATGCGGTAACGGTTGCCGTCGAGCGTGTCCCAGCGCCATTCATCAGGCGAGTCTTTGGCGTGACGCGCGAGCGCTTCGCTGATATCGCCGCGCATGCAGTCGATATGGATATGCAACTGGTTCTGCGTGCGTCGATATTGCGAGTTGATTTCGAGGCCGAGTTGATTGTCAGGCAGAGAGCGCTTGACCGACTTCTCGACGTAGGTCCGCGCCTGCCAGGCGTCGACCCAGTAATCCTGCGCATGCGGCGCGAGCACGAGCGGACTTTCGATACCGGTGATGCGGTCGGTCGGAATCAGCAGATACTGCGACCTTCCGACGATATCCTTCAGGATCGCGTAGCGTCTGTCGAGGTCGACGGCCGTGCATTGGCCCGGCGTGCCGGTTGCCTGCTGCGAGGGCACGCAGCGCAGATCGACGATTTTCCACAGCGCGTTCGAGTCGACCGCGGCGAGGTGCGCGCATGCGGTGGCGGCCAACCCGAGGGCTAAGGTCGCGGCGATTCGCGCGCCGCGGCGCAAGAGGGCCCGCTGCGGGAGAGCGGGCGTTGGTGTTTTCATCGGCGGATTGGTTGAATTTTTTTAGGTGCTGGCGAAGGTTTTTCCGGTGTCAAAGCACCGGTGCCGGCAACGCGCCGAGAAGCTGCTCGAAGGCAACGCCGATCGCCAGCAGGCGCCGGTCCTCGCCGAGCGGGCCGTCCAGTTCGAGTCCGACCGGCAAGCCGCTTGCCGTCATGCCGGCCGGCAGCGAGAGGCCCGGAATGCCCGACGTGCCGGCGGGATCGGTGTTGCGCAGGAATGCGTCCATGGTGTCGATCGGCGCCGAACCGTCGATCGAGACCGTCGACGAGCCGTTCATGTCGTCGATCGGCACGGCGGCGAGGCGCGTGGTCGGAAACAGCAGCGCGTCGAGGCGCTCGTCGGCGAACGTCGCGGCCACGTACTGCTGCAAGCGCGGCCGCCAATGATTCAGCGCGGCCTCGTAGCGCTCGCCGAGCACATCGTCGAGCACGCCGTCGTAGATCGCGCGCACGTCCGGGCTGGCGATGCGGGCCGCCATTTCCACGACGGTTTTGACCGGCGCGTCGTTGGAGACGAGCCAGGCGAGCACGTCCTCGCGTGGCTCATGGATCGCAATCGGGCCGGCCACCATGCGGTTCAGATCGTTCAGTTCGGTCATCGTCACCGGCACGAACACCACGCCCGCCGCTTCGAGCTGCTTCAACGCGGCGCGCGCCACGTCCTCCACCTGGCGCTCGAGTCCTTCCCAGAGCGGCGCGGGCAAGCCAATGCGCAGGCCGTTCAACGCAACGGCCGGCAATGCGCCGGCGCCGGTGATCACGCCGTCGAGCAGCGCAATATCGGCGACGCTGCGCGCCATCGGGCCGACGGTGTCGCGTGTATGGCTGATCGGCACCACGGCGTTCGGATCGTGATAGCGCCGTTCGGCGCCGCCGTTGCCGACCGACGGACGAAACCCCGCCGTGCCCGTCAACGCGGCCGGGATGCGCGTCGAGCCGCCGGTGTCGGTGCCCAGACCCGCGGGCACGATGCGCGCGGCAATCGCCGCGGCGGTGCCGCCCGACGAGCCGCCGGGAATCAACGTGGGATCGTAGGGATTGCGCACCGGCCCCGCATGCGTGGCGAAATTCGTACTGGTGATGCCGAATGCCAGTTCGTGCATATTCGCCTTGCCGAGCACGATCGCGCCGGCGTCGAGAAGGCGCTGCACGGAGGGCGCATTGGTCTTGGGCATGAAGCCCTCGAGCGCGGGTGTGCCCGCCGAGGTCTGCATGCCCGCCGTGTTAATGTTGTCCTTCACGACAATAGGCAAACCGGCGAGTGGCAAGCGTGCCTTGTCGGCCGCGGGCAACGCGTCGATGCGCCGCGCGGCGGCGAGCGCGCCGTCCAGGTCGAGCGAGGTGAGCGCGTTGAGGCTCGAGAGCGCCGCCGCGCGCGCGAGCAAGGTGGCCACGTAGTCGGCTGCGTTCAGGCAGCCGGACTGGATCGCGGCGACGGCTTCCGTGGCGGTCAACGCGAGTTGTTCATCGACGGTCCATGTCATGGCCGGTGTCTCCTTGTGCTGATGAGGTGTCCCGGCGCGCGGGTTTCATGAAGCGCAGCGCGAGGCGCGCCAGCGTGGGCACCAGCCTGGGCCGCAGCAGTCTCGTATCGTAGCCGCTCATGCGCCGGTCGTTTTCCGCGAGGCAGAGCGCGAACAGGTCGCGCGCGCTCATGGGTATGGACGGCGATCGACGCGCGCCCTTCGGTCTGTACCGCGACATCTGCTTGTGTGCCTCGGAACCGATCTTCACGCGGGCGGGGCCGCGCAATGTCCAGTGGCGTAGGGCGCGGTCTTCGGCAACATCTGTCAATGTATCGGACATGGCAGGCGTACAGAGGGCGAACTCGATGGGTCGCCTATTCTGGCACAACCGTTCAAATGCCGATGCTGAGCGGCGCAAGCCGGCCGGCGCCAATCATGCAGATGACGCTGCTGCTGCGATGGCTGGCGTTACTGGTGGTTATCGATCCACATGCGTCCCCATCGGAACGCATAGGCCAGCGCGTGCTCTTCGTCGAAGAAGTAATCGAGCGCGTCGAATGAATAATGCTGACCGTGATTCGCGGAAGTTTTCTCGATGGTCAGATTGGCGGCGAACAGGCCATTGGGCATTTGTTGTGCGGCCGGGGCAACTTCGTAACCCTTGTAGCGAATATGTGCGTTCATGATTTTTGGCAGTCGTTGTGCCCGCATGCGTTGCGAAAAGGCCGGCACGTCGGACGCAACCCGTAGCGTCACGCGGCCGGTAAATCAGCGGGCAGGGTCAAGCCTAGGCCGCGCTGCGCAGCGGGTGAACCAATCTTTCGTCGTAAGCAAATCTGCAGGGAAGTGTGTAGGAGCCCCGATCGGATCATATTCGCTGTGTTCGAACACACTATCCTGCGTCGCGGGCCGCGGGTCTGTTATGTGCCGCACGGTTTGCGCGAACGACCGCGCCGTGGGCCGCTCGAGCGGGTCCACGGCGTCATCGGACGGTAAAGAAAGAGGGGAGTTAAACCGCGTGCAGCAGGCGCGCGGGTTGTGCGTCCTTGAGCGTGTTGCCGGCGAGCGGCGTGGCTTCCGGCGTGCGGTGCGTGTTGAACGCCAGCGCGAATTGCGCGGCCTGCTGGCCGACCGTGGCGAGTTGATCGACGACCTTCGCGTCGGAGCAGGTGTCGACGCTGTCAAAGCGCGTTTCCAGCGTATTGATGCCCGCGCCGAACGGCGTCGGCCAGCCGCGCAGCGCATGGACGATCGAGCGCAACGACGTCAGGACCGAGCCCGCGGCTTGCCAGCCATAAGCCGTGACGATACAGCCGACCGCGCGGCCATCCAGATACGGGCGTTCGTCGGCGCGCAATTCCTCGAGCGTGTCGAGCGCGTTCTTGACGAGACCGGACACGCCACCGTGATAGCCGGGCGTGGCGATGATCAGCGCGTCCGCACGGCGCACGGCCTCGATCAGTTCAAGCTGTTCTTCCGTGCGGTGAGCGTGCTCCGGAGCGTAATGAGGCAGGCTAAGCAGGAAAGTGCCGCCGAACAGGCGGGTGTTCGCGCCGACGGCTTGCGCGCCGCGCAGCGCGAAGCCGAGCGCGCGCTCGGTCGACGAGGCGGCGCGCGTCGTGCCGCCAATGCCGATGATGAGCGGCCGGCGATGATGATCGAAACTGGTCAACGAAATACTCCTTCGGTAACGGCTCACGATGCGTCGGCACGGGGCTGCGCGCGGCGGACCGAGGCGAACCGGACTTTGAAGTGTCATGTTAATCAGCGCCGGGCACGGCACGAACCGACTTTTTGTTCTAACGATATAACCGCGCGGCGTGTTGCCAGCCTGCGGCGCTCATGCCGCGTGCGCTGCAATGCACTTGAAGCCGCGCTGGATAAGCATATGGCGAAGCATTGTTTGGGGGCGCAATGACATCCGGCTATGATCGAAACGTCTCCTCCATGACGCCTCCTTGACATGGGATTCAGCCTCGCCACGCCAGTGGCGAGGTTTTTTTTTCGGGCGATGGAGCGGCGCACACCCGGGCCACTTCACGATAAAGCCGTTTTTTGCATGCTACGATGGTCCGCGAAGTGAATCACGGCGAGGTCGAGCAAGCAATGGCAACTCTTTATGACACTCTCGGCGTGCCCACGCACGCCACGGACGAAGAAATCAAACGGGCCTACCGCAAGGCCGCGATGAAGTGGCATCCTGACCGCAATAGCGGCACCGAAGAAGTTGCACGAGCCGCCTTCCAGGAAATCAAGGACGCGTACGCGATCCTCTCCGACGCCGCGCAGCGCAAGGTCTACGACGCGGTCTACGCCGAGCAGATGCGCGGCTGGGAAGCGCAGCGCGCACGCCAGCATCAGGCGCAAGCCGAGCGCGAGGCGGCCGCGCGTGCCGCCGACGAGACCGCGTACGCGGAGATGGTTTCGCTCGCCATGCGTTTCGCCGACGATGGCCACAATCGCGATGTGCTGTTCGGCGTGCTGCTTGGGCGTCAATGCGAGGCACGGCGAGCCGCGCAGATCGCCGATAGCGTGTCGGCGTTGCAGGCCTCGCGCCGCGAAGCCGCGAAGGCTGAAGCCGAAGCTGAGGCCAATGCGGCGGACGCGCCCGAGGTGTCCAATGTCCGCGCCCAATCCGAAGCAACTTCAGCGAAACAGGACGCCGCCAGCCAGGCTGCGCCGGCCAGCCGCGCGAACCCGGGCAAGCGTGAAGAACCCGCTGCCGAGACCCATCCGGCCGGAGTGCTGGAAGGTTTGTGGTTTCAGTTTCTCAACGGCTTGCGCTTTTGACGCTGCACGTAGACCGAATCGATATGGAGAGCGGCCTTGAGCGTTGGAATCCGCACTTCTAGAATCAATGACACGTCCGCAGCATGCGTTGCCGGGGTCGCTCGAACGCCGCCGTGAAGGGCGGCGCGCGCCCGTTGCCACGCGGTCCTGCTTCGTTTGACTTCCACGCAGTCATCCCGGGAGGCACGACGGCCATGTTCACTTTCATCATAGTGGTTGCGGTGGCGGCATTTATTCCGTACGTCGCGGCACCCGGCATTGCCAATGGCGTCAAGGCGCTCAGCGCGCCATCCGCAGCGATGTCATTCGAGACTTCGCCCGCGGCCGCGTCGGACGGAAGCGACGCGGCTAACCGGATCGTGTCCGGCCGACGCGAGACCGACGCCTCTGTCTGAAGCGCTCAGGTCTCAGTTCAGCCTCGTGTGAAGGCTCAATGAAAGCTTGGTGCCTGCGCTGATACGCTTCGGCGCAAGCGCGACGCGCGGTGCCCGTGAGTGAGCGGCCCTGGTACAAATTCTCGTGGCGCAACAAATTTGAACATCGTAGTGTCACGAGGCCGAAAGACTGGGCCGGCAGAATTGCACACAGAAACAAACAAAAAAACACGGGTACGGGGTAAGCGTGACCATAAAATATAAGGTGCTGTTTCTCTGTCGCGAGAATTCAGCACGCAGCATCATTGCCGAAGCTTTGTTGCGGGAACTGGCCGGACACCGGTTCGAAGCATTCAGTGCGGGGCCGGAGCCGGCCGCGCGGGTTCATCCATTTGCGGTCGCGCAATTGCGGCCGGGCATCTCGGAGCTCGGCATTCTCAGCCCGAAAAGCTGGCTGGAATTCACCGGCGAATGGGCACCACGCATGGACCTCGTCGTCGCGCTGGACGAATCCGTCGACGCACACCACGCGCCCGCGTTTCCGGGCGGCCCTGCATCATGCAACTGGACCTTTGCTGATCCGCTCGCCGACGACATCGCCGAGTCCGAGCGCGCGCGCCTGTTCGAGAAGGTGTTCTGGCAAATCGTGCGGCAGGTCAGCGCGTTTATCGAACTGCCCCAGTACGCGACGCCGGCAAGCGCCGCGGCAACGGCGGCAGCGATTCCTTCGGGGATCCCTTCGCTGAGTGCCTCGCCGCCGCGGGTCACGACGTGCGACGCGTGAACACTTTGCGCGGGCGCCGCCTCAGTCTCGGTCAGGCCTGAGGCGCGACGCCCGCAAATGTCACTGCGCGGTTTTCGGGGGATTCATCGGGTCGCCGGGCGACATCGGCGGCGGGTTGCCGTTGGCCGAATCCATGTTTTTCATGGTGGTTCCCGGCATCGGGTCAAGCGGATTCGAGACGGGATCGCCCCAACGGGTCATGCCGGCGGTCGCGGCACTGTGCGCGTTGCCTCCGCCGCTGCCGCCCTGGCCGTTGCCGCCGCCTTGAGCGAGCGCCGCACCGCTTGCCACTGAAAGCGCGGCAGCACACCCCAACATGATTTTCAGTATTGATTTGCGCATGACATTTCTCCTTGCGAGCTCATCGGCATCAGGCTCGCTGTGAGCTGGACGTATGCCGCTCGTGATTGCCATGAGCGGTCCTCGAGATGCAACGCGCAATGGCGCTGCTCTGTCCGGATATACGGCGGGCAGAGACATCTGGATGCAAACGGGGAAAAGCGCGGCAAGGCTGTGCTGTGCAACACGGGCATGCGGGGCAAGGCGCACGCGGCAGTGCGTCACACTCGTGCTGGCGAATGTGCCGAACCTGGGATTTCCCACCGAGGAAGTGCGGGGTAGTTTCTTTACGCTAGCAGCTAATGATGCAGTGGTTTACCGATTGTTCGAACGCGCGAGCGGACTTCCCGCGAAGGGGTCGTTCTGCCAGTCCACACGTTTCTTCGGCTGCGGCGCAGGCGCGGGCGCGGCCGACAATTCAAAGTGGTCGATGGATTGACCTGCGCTGATTGCCTGTTTCAGCCACTGGGGCATTTCACCCTGGCCGTCCCAGCTATCTCCGGTTGCGCTACGGTAGCGTTCAGCCTTTTGCGCGGCCGGCTCGGATGCCAGCACTGCAGCAAGGTCTTCTGGTTTGATGCCAAACTCTTCCATGCGATGGCGGAGATACGCAATCATGCTATCTCGCTTCCTTTCGTCCATAAGATATTCGTCCTTCTAAAACGTCCGGCGTTCTGTCAATTACAGATTGCAAGGAAAATCCGCGAAAGCATCGGCCCATGTAAATGGGGGACGGCCCGCAGTGTGGTTATCGAATAAAGGAAATGCCAAAGGCAGCGTTTAGAAAACGTCGCTCCATATATCGCGGCGCAGCAATTAGCCGATCCGGCCGCCTATCAAATTCAGGGATGTCGATCAGTGAATGTTCAAGCGCTTCGCCGTGCGGCAAGAAAGGCTGCGTATGTCTCACGCCAGGCCTCATGCTCACAGGTGAAAAAACGGTATTGACGATGCACTGATCGCGGCAGGCCGGTTTCATCTCCACGCTCCGTCTCTCGCCGGTACTACGCGCGGGGCCGATTATTGACGTTATGTCAGCATCATAACGCACTGTGCGGCCAAAGCACGTACCGGTTTGGGTGATTTTGTACAAATCCCTTCCATCGAACCACTCCGGCTGCGGTCGACCGGCCCGGGTGTTCAGCGATTGAATTCCTGAATGGCCGAGCTATAAAGAAAACAGCGGAGCCAAAATCCGTGCTTCCAGCCTGCGGCGACTGATTCCGGCCAGCCGCGCAAACGCGTCCGACATCGGTTGCAGGTCTGGCAACTCATTATTCGTTTAGTTCGATGACTCGCCGCAGCAGTTGGCATTGGCATTGGCATTGGCATCGACTCGTCCGTCGGCCCATTGGGCACCTCGCTTTTTTCGCGGATCAATTCTTTGGAGGACGAAAACTGCTGCGCCGGATTCAAGGAGTCTGGACATGAAACTACGACTATTGATGGCGCTCGCCAGCGCCGTGCTGTTTCTGGTACCGAAAACAGTGGCCGCGCTGGACAGTCAGGGCCAGCAGGGCTCCGGCGTGTCGGGCCGCGCGCTGATGCAACAGAACGCGAACGAATCGGCGCAAGCGACGACCGACATGCCGTTCAGCGAATCGGGACAGGGCACGGCCGGCGCCCAGCCGGTGCGGAACGTGTCGTATGGCGGCGTCGCCGCGGGGCAATCGGAAGCGGGCGGCCGGCAGAGCCAGCCGTGCACGTCTTCCGGGCCTCAATGCAGAATCTATTTTGGTCAGTGACAGATCCATCTTTGGGAAGGCGGTGCGCAGCAGCAGGCGCCGCTTCCCGTCACGCCGCCGTCAGGCGAGCGCCATGTTTTTCAACGAGTGCTGCGGCTGATCGGCGCACTCGCCGAAACGACCCATCATCGTGTTGAAACCCTGTCCTTCCACGGCGGCGCGCTCGGTGAAACCGCGGAATTCATCCAGCAGTGCGCGCCACGACGCCTGCCAGCGCGTTTCCTTGATGCACGTCCCCGATGAATCCGCAATGCGCAGCACGCCGTTGTCCGGATAGAAAGTGACCGTGAGCGGCATGCCGTCGATCACGCAAGTGGCGGTGCAGGGGCGGGTGGTAACCATGGGCGATGTCCTCGTTCTTGATGAGCAGGTGAGAGTGCGTTAAACGCTGACGTGGGCTTCAGCAAGCGTCGTGCCCAAGCGACGCTCACGCTGCGGCATGCGCTGTCGCGTCATTCGTACGCAGAGGCAGGCGCGGCATCCGCACCAATAACCCCACGCGCCGCTGCAATTTTCCGGAGGCGTCAGCGAGGGATTTAATACGATGTTATGGTGTAGTCCATTCGGGTTTTCACCCGCTGATTTTGCAGACCGCAATCGCGTCACCTCCGGCAAGCAGGCCCATATGGCCTGCTTTTTCAATCGTGCCGGGCGGTCTGCGAATGGATCAGTGCGGTGTGGCCGCTCCAATCCCATCCGTTGTTAAGAGACTCGCAAACAATACTATGTTGATCGAAGACAATCTGCCCGCGAGCGCTGCCTCGCTGGACGATGGCGCCTCGTCGTCCCTGCGTTCATGGTTGGCTGTGGTGGCTGTCGCCATCGGCGCTTTCGCTTTTGTGACGACCGAGTTTTTGCCGGTCGGACTGTTGCCGCGCGTCGCCGCGGATCTGGGCGTGTCGTCGGGCATGGCCGGCCTGATGGTCACCGTCCCCGGCGTCATTGCGGCCATTTCAGCGCCAGGTCTGATGCTGGTGGCGGGGCGCATGGATCGCCGGCGCGTCTTTCTTTTACTCACGACATTGCTGCTGGCGTCGAATCTGATTTCCGCTTTTGCGCCGAACTTTCTCTGCATGCTGCTCGGGCGCGCGTTGCTCGGCGCCGCCCTGGGCGGTTTCTGGACGCTGGCCACGGCGGCCTCCGGGCGGCTCGTCAAGCCGAAGGATTCGGCGCGGGCCATGGCGACGATCCTCACCGGCGTGACCTGCGCCACGGTGATCGGCGTGCCACTCGGCACGTTCATCGCGAGCTTCGCCTCATGGCGCGTGTCGTTCATGGCGACCGGCGTGCTGGTCGCTGTCGCGCTGGTTGCACAGTTCCTCCTGGTGCCGGCTTTGCCGTCGACCGCCGCGCTGCGTCTGCGCGATCTGGCGGCGCTGCTGCGTCGGCCGCATCCGCGGCGGAGCCTGCTGATGGTGGCGCTCGCCTTCGGCGCGCATTTCTCCTCGTACACGTACATCACGCCGTTCCTGCTGCACAACGCAGATCTGGACATGTCGACCATCACGTGGCTGCTGCTTGGATTCGGCATGATCGGGTTCATCTCGAACTTCGCCGTTTCGTCGACAGTGACGCGCAATCTGAAAATGTCGCTCGGCGCGGTGATTTCGCTGTTGATGTTCGCGCTGGTGTTGCTGCCGTTGCTGCAGCATTCAACGATTGGCGTCGCGGCGCTGGTGCTCGCGTGGGGCATCGCCTTCGGCGCGTTGCCGCTGTGCCTCAGCATCTGGATTCAGCGCGCCACGCCGGACTCGCCCGAAGCCGGCTCGGCATTGTTCGTGAGCATCATTCAGGTGGCGATTGCGCTGGGGTCGCTGGTAGGCGGACTGGTGGTCGACCATGTTGGTATTTCGGCCGATTTTCTGCTCGGCAGCGGCCTCGGGTTGCTCGGGCTCGCCGCGCTGGCGAGCTTTGGCCGCGGCGAAAAGGCTGTCGTCGCCGAGGCGGTGGCTTCCCCGGTGTGCACGGATTAGTTGTCGGGTATCGGTCTAGCCGTTCAGCCCGTGCGCACGGCAATTCAACTGGAACGCAAAAGCGTGATGAATAGACAACGCGCTCAAGGCACCAAGCGGCACTGGCGATGGGCGCTGTTGGCAATGATTACGCTCGGCTCCGCTTCTGCGTTCGCTGCCGGCTTCGACTGCGGCCGGGCACGGTCGCCGGACGAGAAGGCGGTGTGCGCATCCCGGCAACTGAGCGAGATGGACGTCGAGATGTCGGTGCGCTACCAGATGCTGACCGGGCTGGTTGCCATGGGCGCGCGCGGCGACATGCAGGACGAGCAGCAGGCGTGGCTGAAGTCGAGAAAAGCGTGCGGCGCCAGACAGCCGTGTCTGCTCGATGCATACCGGCGACGCATCGGGACGCTCAAGGACGAATACGCCCGGCTCGCGAGCCGTGGGCCGTTTTGAGCTGGCGGCGCTGCTGCGTGAAGCAAGGCGTTTAGTACAGACGCGGTACAGAAGCTTGACTCCAGGATCGGAATGGCACGATCGACGGCGAACAGGGCGTGTCCATCCCAACCAAATGGCTGCTTTGGTCGCGACACTTCCCGCCCGCCGTCGCCGCCTCGGGCTCGCAACCGAACGTATCCCGCACCCCGCAGTCTCAACGGGTTACGATGAAAATCTTCCGCTGCCCTCCCATCCGATTCAGGTCCCGATGCGCTCAAATTTCACCAAATGGCTTTTTATCGTCTACCTGCTCGGTAGCGGGACGCTATATTCAATCATCATCCTGCTTCTGTTTCCTTTTGTCGGGCGGGCTGGACGTTACTGGCTTGCAAAGCAGTGGTGTCGGGCGCTGGTTTTTGTCATGCGTTGGCTACCCGGCGTTTCATGTTCGATAGACGGGCTCGACAACCTTCCCGACGGTCCGGCGATCATCTTGTGCCGTCATGAATCGACCTGGGAAACGCTCGCATTTCTCGCGCTTTTTCCGCGCCGCATCAGCTTTGTATTCAAGGAAGATCTTCTGCGCATCCCGTTCTTCGGCTGGGTGCTGCGTGGCCTCGATATGGTCAGCCTGAACCGCGGCTCCGCGCGGCAGGCTCACCAGGCCGTGACGAAGGAAAGCGCGGAGAGGCTGGCAAAGGGCGATGTCGTCGTCATTTTCCCGGAGGGAACCCGGGTGGCGCACGATGCGCCGTTGCGAATGACGTCCGGCGGCGTTCGGCTGGCGTGCGCGACCGGCGTGCCGGCTGTTCCCGTCGTGTTGAACGCGGGCAAGGTCTGGCCGACGAAAGGCTGGCCTGACGGCCGCGGGCATATTCGCGTGGTGGTCGGGCCGGCACTGTCTCCGCGGGACATGACACAGCAGGAATTGAGTCACGCTGTTCACGAGTGGATGAAGAACGAACTGCTGCGGCTTTGACGATTTGAAGGCCAGATGTGACTGAACCGATCATCGGGACAACCCGCGCCTGGCGTACCGGTCGATTGAATTGGAACCCAATTGAGCATAAGGTGATTGCTCCCCAAGTCCAATCGGAGTCCGGTATGCGATGTCTTGCAATGACTGCGGCCGCATTGATGGCCGCTGGTTTCACCCTGTCCGCGAGTGCCCAGGTTGTCGTCACCATCGGTCATTCGGCGCCGCTCACGGGCCCGCAGGCACCGAACGGCAAGGACAACGAGAACGGGGCGCGGTTGGCCATCGACGAGTTGAACAAGGCGGGCGTCACCGTCGCGGGTCAGAAGGTCACCTTCAAGCTCGACTCGCAAGACGATCAGGCTGACCCGAAGATTGGCGTGCAGGTTGCCCAGAAACTGGTCGACAGCGGCGTGGTGGCTGTCGTCGGGCCATATAACTCGGGCGTGGCGATTCCCGCCTCGCGCGTCTACAACGCCGGAAATGTGCCGATGCTGCCGGTTGCATCGAACCCGGCGCTAACCAAGCAGGGCTTCAAGAACATCTTCCGTATCGGCGCGAGCGATGAGCAACTGGGCGGCACGATGGGGCAGTTCGCCGCGAAGACGTTGAAGGCCAAAACCGCCGCCGTGATCGACGACCGCACGGCGTACGGTCAGGGCGTCGCCGAACAGTTCGTGAAGGTCGCCAAGGCGAACGGCATTCAGATTGTGGACCAGGAGTTCACCAACTCGTCGGCGACCGACTTCCTCGGCATTCTGACGACCATCAAGGCCAAAAATCCCGACGTGATTTTCTTCGGCGGGTACGCGGCGCAAGGCGCGCCGATGGCCAAACAGATGCGCCAGCGCGGACTGCGGGCGAAGCTGCTCGGTGGCGACGGCATCTGCTCGGCCGACATGGGCAAGGTCGCGGGCGACGCCGCATCGATCGTCTACTGCGCGCAGGGTGGCATCGCGCTGGAGAAGACAGCGGGCGGCCGCGAGTTTCTGCAAAAGTACAAGGCGGCCTACAACATCGATACGCAGGTCTACGCCGTGAGCTATTACGACGGTGTGAAGCTGCTGGCCGACGCGATGGTGAAGGCCGCAACGACAACGGACAAGGCCAAGCTGACCGCCCAACTCGCGAAGGAAAACTATAAGGGCGTCGCGGGCACCTATTCGTTCGACGAGTTCGGCGACCTGAAGGGCGCGCCGACCACCGTGTACGTCATCAAGAACGGCTTGCCGGCCCCTTACGGAGAGTAACGGCAAGCCACCCATTCACTTCATGAAGCAAACATGAAAATTTCACGCACTATCCAGACTGTTGAAGTTCACACCGGCGGCGAGGCATTCCGCATTGTCACCAGCGGCTTGCCGCGTCTGCCTGGCGACACGATCGTCAAGCGGCGCGCATGGCTGAAGGAAAACGCCGACGAGATCCGCCGGGCGTTGATGTTCGAACCGCGTGGGCACGCGGATATGTACGGCGGGTATCTGACGGAGCCGGTCAGCCCCAATGCCGACTTCGGCATCATCTTCCTTCACAACGAAGGCTACAGCGACCATTGCGGCCATGGCGTCATCGCGCTGTCGACGGCAGCGGTCGAACTGGGTTGGGTTCAGCGTGAAATACCCGAAACGCGCGTCGGCATCGACGCGCCGTGCGGGTTCATCGAAGCATTCGTGAAGTGGGATGGCGAGCATGCCGGCAACGTTCGCTTCGTCAACGTGCCGTCGTTTATCTGGAAGCAGGACGTGACCGTCGAGACGCCGTCGTTCGGTTCGGTGACGGGCGATATCGCGTTCGGCGGCGCGTTCTACTTTTACACCGACGGCGAGCCGCATGGTCTCGCGGTGCGGGAGTCGTCGGTGGAAGAACTTATCCGCTTTGGTGCTGAAGTCAAGCAGGCTGCGAACAAGGCGTTTCCTGTCGAGCATCCCGACATTCCCGAGATCAACCACATCTACGGCACCATCATTGCGAACGCACCGCGGCATGCGGGCTCGACGCAAGCCAACTGCTGTGTGTTTGCCGATCGCGAGGTGGACCGTTCACCGACCGGCTCCGGAACCGGAGGCCGGGTCGCGCAGCTTTATTTGCGTGGGAAACTGGGCAAGGACGACACGCTGGCGAACGAGTCGATTATCGGCACCGTGTTCAAAGGGCGCGTCCTGAGTGAAACGACGGTGGGCGATTTCAAGGCCGTCATTCCGGAAGTCGAAGGCAATGCGTTTGTCTGCGGCTTCGCGACCTGGATCGTCGACGAGCGTGACCCGCTCACCTACGGATTCCTGGTTCGATAGATCAGACGAGCGACGAAGCCTAGAACCGCTCAACCCATGGCCGCAGTTCGACCTCCCACGTCCACGCGCTGCGGTGCTGACGATGAATGTGAAGGTATTCCCTCGCAATGGCGTCGGGGTCCAGCCATTTGTCGTCCGCGTCGCCGTCTTCCGGACCTCTCGCGCTGCTGGCAATGCCGCCGTCGATCACGAAATGCGCAACGTGAATATTCTTTGGCGCAAGTTCTCGCGCCATGCTTTGGGCCATGCCTCGCAGCGCGAATTTGCCCATGGCGAAGGGTGTCGACCCGGGCAGTCCTTTCACGCTGGCAGTCGCGCCGGTCAGGAGAATGGTGCCATGGCCGCGAGCCAACATGCGCACAGCCGCGGCCTGGGCGACGAGAAAGCCGCCGAAGGCGGTTACTTTAAAAGCGTCTTCGAGTTTTTGTGGCTCGATCGCTTCGAGCGCCGCGCGATAGCGGCCGCTCGCGTTGTAGACAACCAGATCGGGGGCGCCGAATGTACTTTCCACGCGCTCAAAGAGTGCCGTGACCTCGTCCGGCCGGCTGGCGTCGCAACTCACGGGCAGGGCGCCCGTTTCGCCGATCAGGTCTGCCAGCTTGCTGGTGTCGCGCGCCGCGAGCGCGACCTGCATACCCTCCGTCGCGAACAGGCGTGCGAGGGAGGCGCTCAAGCCCTTGCCCGCGCCCACAATCAATGCAGTCTCAGTGCGACTCATGGTTCCTCCGGAATCAACAGGGGAAGTGCCGCGGCGCGTCGATGCCGCGTCATGCCTCGCTGATTGTAGGCGTTTGCCGCGAACTGGACTGAGGTAACCGGATGATGGCGTCGCGTGGTCATCGCGTGCTCAATGAGCAGCTTCGATTACGCTCCAGATCCGTTCATTGGAGTCGCCCGTGAATTGTCTGGCGATAACGGCCCGGCATTTGTCGCAGCGATAGTGCTCGAGGACGAGCGTGCCGTTGCACTCCGCGACACCGATCAGCGTGAGGTTTTCCTGCCGTTGCACATCGACGGGCCGGCCGTCGATGTCGGAGCATCCGTCGCAGACTTCCATGGCGCCTCCTGACGTTCGCATCCATCGCTCATCGCTCAAAAGAAGCCCGCGCGGAGCCGGCGAAGACTGAGCGGGCCGAACCAGTATCCGGCGCGGTGGAGCGCTTGTGCAAGTGCAAAAAAAATAAATCGAAAGAGGGTTGGATTGGGTCGTCGGGCCGCCCCATCGATTCACTTTTGTTATCGACCCCTCCAATAGTCGAATTGTTGGCGCATCGCACCGCTCGTATATTGGCTGAAGCGTCAGCACAAAAAAGCACTGACCGTACACCAGCTGACATACAACAACACGAGGCATGCCGCTCAGGCCTGTCACAGGAGCACAGCGATGAATCGAATCGATCTGGAGGGGCGCGTCGTCGCCATTACCGGCGGCGCGCGTGGCATCGGCTACGCGGTGGCGCAACGGGCGCTGAACTCGGGCGCCTCGGTCGCGCTATGGGACGTGGACGCCGAACGCCTCGCGCGCAGCCAGCGCGAGCTCAGCGAACTGGGCAAAGTCACGGCAGTCACCGTCGAACTCACGCAAGAGGCCGTCGTCGCCCAGGCCGTGGCGCAAACCGTCGCCGATCACGGCGCGATCGACGTGCTGATCAACTGCGCCGGCATTACCGGCGGCAACGGCACCACGTGGGAACTGGAGCCCGACGTCTGGCGCCGCGTGATCGACGTGAACCTGATCGGCCCGTATCTCACTTGCCGCGCAGTCGTGCCGCAGATGCTCAAGCAGGGCTATGGCCGGATCGTCAATATCGCGTCGGTGGCCGGCAAGGAAGGCAACCCGAATGCTTCGCACTACAGCGCCTCGAAGGCGGGGCTCATCGGCCTGACCAAATCGCTCGGTAAAGAACTCGCGACGAAGAACATTCTCGTCAATGCCGTCACGCCAGCCGCGGCCAAAACCGAAATTTTCGATTCGATGTCGCAGCAGCACATCGACTACATGCTCTCGAAGATTCCCATGAATCGTTTCCTGTTGCCCGAGGAAGCGGCATCGCTGATTCTGTGGCTCTCGTCCGAAGACTGCGCGTTCAGTACGGGCTCGGTATTCGACCTGTCCGGCGGTCGCGCAACGTACTGAGCCGCCGCGGAATCACACTGGCGTTAGCTCAGTGGCGGTACACCAGACAAAAAGACGTAGAGCCGCCGTCCGCGCGTGCTCTGCGAAGGAGATGGTATGGATCCGCATGCGCCCGTTTCACTGGAGGCGATCAACAGCAAGGTGATGCGCCGGCTACTGCCGTTTCTGCTGCTGATGTACGTGCTGGCGTTTCTCGATCGCGCCAATATCGGTTTCGCGCAGAAGGCCTTGCAGCACGACACGGGTTTGTCGAATGCAGCGTTTGCCTTCGGTGCGGGCGTGTTTTTCATCGGCTATGCATTGTTCGAAGTCCCTAGCAATCTGCTGTTGCATCGGGTCGGTGCGCGTGCCTGGATGTGCCGGATCATGGTGACGTGGGGGCTCGTGTCGGCGGCGATGTGCCTTGCGCATACGCCCACTGCTTTCTACACGCTGCGGTTTTTGCTCGGCGTCGCCGAGGCGGGGTTCTTTCCCGGCGTGATCTATTACCTCACGCATTGGTTTCCGCAATCGTCCCGAGCGCGGGCGGTCGGCGTGTTTTATTTCGGTGCGCCGCTGGCGTTTATTTTCGGCAGCCCATTGTCGGGGTCGCTGCTCGAATTGCACGGCGTGCTGGGCCTGACAGGCTGGCAATGGCTCTTTCTGGTGGAAGGCGTGCTGGCATCGGCGGTGGGCGTGTGGGCTTTCTGGTATCTCGACAACCGTCCCGAAGACGCGAGTTGGCTCGAACCGCAAGAGCGCGCCAGCTTGCGCGCGGCTCTCGACGACGACGCACTGCTTGCGTCCGCCCACGGCCCGCATCGCATTCTCGCGGCGCTGGTGGATCGCCGTGTGTTGCTGCTGTCCGCGATCTATCTGCTGATCCAGATGAGCGTATACGGCGTGATCTTCTATCTGCCGCAACAGGTGGCGGCTTTCCTCGGCACGACGGTCGGTTTGCGCGTGGGTTTGGTCGCCGCGCTGCCGTGGCTGTGCGCGCTGGCCGTGACCTGGTACGTGCCGCGCCGCGCGGATCGCACGGGCGAGCATCGGCGTTGGGCGGTGGCGTTGCTGATCGTCGCGGGACTCGGCATTGGCGTGTCGGGACTCGTGCATAGCCCGCTGCTCGGCTTGCTCGCGCTGTGTTGTGCGGCGAGCGGTTTCATCGCGGCGCAGCCGCTCTTCTGGACCTTCCCCACGCGTTATCTCACAGGCGCCGCCGCGGCCGGCGGCATCGCATTGATCAATTCGCTCGGCGGACTCGGTGGCTTCATTGCGCCGAGCTTGCGCACCGCGGCGGAACGCGCGTTTTCGTCGACCTCGGCGGGACTGGTCGTGCTGGGCGTGTCGAGTCTGCTCGCCGCGCTCATGATCGGCACGCTATTGCGCCGCGATCCCGCCCAGCCGGGCGCGACTTTCGAAACCTTACTGCCTCGCGCCCGCTAGGCGCTCGCTCGACGCACTCATAACGGAGCCCCATTCATGGCCATGCCTACCATCCGGCACGTGCGTGCCTTCATCGTCCGCGGCGGCGGTGCGGATTATCACGACCAGCCCGGCGGACACTGGATCGACGATCACATTTCCACGCCGATGGCGCGTTATCCGGAGTATCGCCAGAGCCGCCAGTCGTTCGGGATCAACGTGCTCGGCACGCTGGTGGTGGAGATCGAAGCGAACGACGGCACCGTCGGTTTCGCGGTCACGACGGGCGGCGAGATCGGTGCGTTCATCGTCGAGAAACATCTCGCGCGTTTTCTCGAAGGCCAACTCGTGACAGACATCGAGAAGATGTGGGATCAGATGTACTTCTCGACCTTGTACTACGGCCGCAAAGGCGTGGTGCTGAATACGATCTCGGGCGTCGATCTCGCGTTGTGGGATCTGCTCGCGAAGGTCCGCAAGGAGCCGGTGTACCAGCTATTGGGCGGTCCCGTGCGCGACGAGCTCGTGTTCTATGCAACCGGTGCGCGGCCTGATCTGGCGAAGGAGATGGGGTTCATTGGCGGCAAGCTGCCGTTGCAGCATGGTCCGGCCGAAGGCGAAGCGGGCCTCAAGCAGAATCTGGAGAAGCTCGCCGACATGCGCAGCCGCGTCGGCGACGACTTCTGGCTGATGTACGACTGCTGGATGAGCCTCGACGTGCCGTATGCGACGCGGCTTGCGCAAGCGGCGCACGAATACGGCCTGAAATGGCTCGAAGAATGCCTGCCGCCCGACGACTACTGGGGTTACGCCGAACTGCGCCGCAACGTGCCACGCGGCATGATGGTGTCCACTGGGGAACACGAAGCGACGCGCTGGGGCTTTCGCATGCTGCTGGAGATGCAATGCTGCGATCTGATTCAGCCGGATGTCGGCTGGTGCGGCGGCATCACCGAATTGATCAAGATCTCCGCGCTCGCCGATGCGCACAATGTGATGGTGGTGCCGCACGGTTCATCGGTGTATAGCTATCACTTTGTAGTCACGCGGCACAACTCGCCGTTCGCCGAGTTTCTGATGATGGCGCCCAAGGCCGACGAGGTCGTGCCGATGTTCACGCCGCTGCTGCTCGACGAGCCGGTGCCGGTGAATGGACGCATGAAGGTGCCGGACGCGCCGGGTTTCGGCGTGAGGCTGAATCCGGAATGCGCATTGGTGCGGCCTTATCCGCGCTGATAGCGTGCTGTGACGTCGAGGCGCTCGCGGCGCGTAACCCGGCGCAAAGTCGAACCATAAAAGGAGAATGACGTGCTGCTCAAGGACAAGGTCGTGATCGTCACCGGCGGCTCGCGCGGCATCGGCCGCGCCATAGCGGTTGCTTGCGCAACCGAAGGCGCGGACGTGGCGATCAACTACTGGGGCGATAACGACGCATCGTATGGACGCCGTTCCGCCGTCGCGGAAGTGGTCGGCGAAATCGAGGCGCTGGGGCGGCGCGTGATTGCGATCGAGGGCAACGTCGCCGCGCGCGAAACCGGTCAGGAACTGGTGCGCCATACGGTCGAAGCCTTCGGCAAAGTCGACGTGCTCGCCAGCAACGCCGGCATCTGTCCATTCCACGCGTTTCTCGACATGCCGCCGGAAGTGCTGGAGTCGACGGTGGCCGTCAATCTGAATGGTGCGTTCTACGTCACGCAAGCCGCCGCGCAACAAATGAAGGAGCAGGGCACGGGCGGCGCGATCGTGGCGACGAGTTCGATCAGTGCGCTGGTGGGCGGCGGCATGCAAACGCATTACACGCCGACCAAGGCGGGCGTGCATTCGCTCATGCAATCCTGCGCGGTGGCTTTGGGACCGTACGGCATTCGCTGCAATTCGGTGATGCCGGGCACCATCGCAACCGATCTGAATGCGGAAGACCTCGCCGACGAAGCCAAGAAAGCCTACTTCGAAAAGCGCATTCCGCTCGGCAGACTGGGCCGCCCGGAAGATGTCGCCGATTGCGTGACGTTCCTCGCTTCCGACCGCGCGCGCTATGTGACGGGCGCGGCGTTGCTGGTGGACGGCGGTCTCTTCGTCAACCTGCAGTAACGCGGCGATGCCGATCTCAGTTCACCGGAGCCGAAGACACGATCACGGAGTCGGGAGCGGCCGCGGCGGTGTCGTCGCGCGCGAGCTTGCGCGAGAACCCGCGCAACAGATCGATGAAGCGCAGCGCCGGTTCGGCGAGCGGTTCTTCCTTGCGCGTGAGAATGCCGAAGCCGGCAAGGCTCTTGCCGATTTCGAGCGGCAGTGCGACGAGCAGCTTGCCGCGCAAATGATCCCGCACCACCGACTCGGGCAGCATCGCCACCGCATCGTAATTCTCGAGCAATTGCAGCGTAGCGAAGATCGACGCGCATTCGGTCAGGTTCACTGGCGTCGCGAGTCCCGCACGCGCGAGTTCCTCTTCGAACAGTACGCGCGCCGGACTGGTGACGGGTTGCGCCACCCACGGCCAGTCGATCAGTTCAGGCAAGGTAAGGCGCGCGCGCTGCGCGAGCGGATGCACCGACCGCACCACCAGCAACAGGGTCTCGCGCGCGAGCGGCTCGAAACTGAAATCGTTGTGTTGCACCGGACTGGTCAATCGCCCGAGCGCCAGATCGACTTCGCGGCGATGCAGCAATTGCACGACCTGGTCGCTGGTTTCGCCGAGAATGCGCACGTTCAGGAGCGGGCTTTCGGTTTTCAGCGCGGCGACCGCCATGGCCAGCAGATCGGGCGCGGCGCCCATGATCGCGCCGACGGTCAGCTGCCCGTGACCGCCGCGGCGTTTGACTTCGAGGTCTTCGGCGAAACGGGTCAGCTCGGCCAGCGCGCGCCGCGCGTAAGCCAGCGTGACCACACCGAGCGGGGTGGGCGTCATGCCGCGCGCGTTGCGCTCGAACAGCAGAAAGCCGAACGCTTCTTCGATATCGCCGAGCATGCGGCTCGCGCTCGGCTGGGCCACGTTGACGGCCTCGGCGGCCTGATGGAGATTGCGCGCGTCGTCGAGCGCGACGAGCAGTGCGAGGTGTTTGAACTTGAGCCGGTTGACGAGTGCGACAGTTGCAGAGGGTTGGCTCATGGGGCGGGTGCGATTCGGTTTGTGGATCGCCCAATCCCAACTTCGGATTGAGATGCTATCGACGCAGGAATTATAGTCGTTCCAGACGCTCCCACGCTTCGCTGGGAAAGCGCCCGGATACGACGGGAGACAGGCCGCAATGGAAACAATCGCTTTCCGGATGGTGCTCAACCCCGGCATGCGCGAAGAATACGAACGACGTCACGCGCAAATCTGGCCTGAGCTGGTTGATGCATTGCACAACGCCGGTGTGCGCGACTATCGGATTTTCTTCGATCCGGACTCGCATCACCTCTTCGCCGTGCTGACGCGAAACAGCCATCACACCATGGACGAACTGCCGCAACTCGACGTCATGCGCAAATGGTGGGATTACATGGCCGACATCATGCGGACGGCCCCGGATCACACGCCGCTGCAGCAGGCGCTCGAACCGGTCTTTCATTTGAACTCGCTGAGTTGATTCGATCCGACTGGACCTTAAACCTCGAAACGATCTTCACCGGACGGAGGGCGTCGCATGCAGGTGGTCGATTCGCATATCCATTTGTGGGATCTGAAAACGCATCGCTATCCGTGGCTGCAAAACCCGGGCGTGTCGTTCGTGGGCGACGCGCGTGATCTCAAGCACGATTACCTGCTCGACGATCTGTTGAACGAAGCGGGCGATATCGAGGTGCTGAAACTCGTGCACGTCGAAGCGAATCACGATCCCGCCGATCCGGTCGAAGAAACACGCTGGCTGCAATCCATTGCGGATCGCGAGGAATCGCGCGGCATGCCGAGCGCGATCGTCGCGGCGGTGGATTTGTCCGCGCCGAACGCACCGGCTCTGCTCGAAGCGCATGCGTCGTTCGCCAATACGCGTGGCATCCGGCAGATTCTGAACGTGCACGAGAACAGGCTGTTCGATTACGTTGGCCGTCATTTCATGCGCGAGCCGTCATGGCGCGAGCACTTCGCGTTGCTGCGCCGTTACGACATGTCGTTCGATCTGCAACTGTATCCGTCGCAGATGGAAGAGGCGGCAGCGTTGGCGCGTGAACATGGTGACACGCAGTTTGTGGTCAACCACGCGGGCATGTTTGTCGATCGCAATAGCGTGGCCGGCTATCGCGCATGGCGCGACGGCATGCGTTTGCTCGCGGGCTGTCCGAATGTCGCCGTGAAGATCAGCGGACTCGCGATGTTCGATCACCAGTGGACTGTGGAAAGCCTGCGGCCTTACGTGCTCGAAACGATCGATACGTTCGGCGTCGAGCGCGCGATGTTCGCCTCGAACTTTCCCGTCGACCGGCTATTCGGCTCGTACGCGGATTTGTGGCATGCGTATGCGGCGATTGTCGAGGGCGCGAGCGTCGCCGAAAAACAAGCGCTGTTTTGCGGGAATGCGGAACGTTGCTATCGCATCTGAAAAGAAGGAGACACGCAGTGCAGCAACCCACATCCGCTGTGCCGAGGCTCGAATTGCGGCATGCAAGTAAATCGTTCGGGCGGGTTCGCGCGCTATCGGACGGCGACCTTGCGCTCTGGCCGGGCGAAGTGCATGCCTTGCTCGGCGAAAACGGCGCGGGCAAATCGACGCTCGTGAAGATTCTCGCGGGCGTACACCAGCCGGATACCGGCGAGTTGCTGGTGGACGGCGCGGCGCGCCGCTTTGCGACACCCGCCGAGGCGCGCGACGCCGGGCTCGCGGTCATCTATCAGGAGCCGACGCTGTTCTTCGATCTGTCGATCGCGGAGAACATTTTCATGGGACGGCAGCCGGTCGACCGCATCGGCCGGATTCAGTACGACGCGATGCGTCGCGAGGTGGACGGCTTGCTGGCGTCGCTCGGCGTCGATCTGCGCGCCGATCAGCTGGTGCGCGGTTTGTCGATTGCCGATCAGCAGGTGATCGAAATTGCCAAGGCGTTGTCGCTGAACGCCAATGTGCTGATCATGGACGAGCCCACCGCGGCGTTGTCGCTGCCGGAAGTGGAGCGGCTCTTTGCCATCGTGCGCAAACTGCGCGAGCGTGACGTGGCGATTCTCTTCATCACGCACAGGCTCGACGAAGTATTCACGCTGACACAACGCGTCACGATCATGCGCGACGGCGCGAAAGTCTTCGACGGTTTGACCGCCGATCTGAACACCGAGTCCATCGTTGCCAGGATGGTCGGCCGCGATCTGGAAACGTTCTATCCCAAGGCCGAGCGGCCGCCCGGCGAAGTGCGGCTGTCGGTGCGCGGCCTCACGCGGCTGGGCGTATTCAAGGACATTTCCTTCGACGTGCGCGCCGGCGAGATCGTGGCGCTGGCCGGACTGGTCGGCGCGGGGCGCAGCGAAGTCGCGCGGGCGATCTTCGGCATCGATCCGCTCGATTCGGGCGAGATCTGGATTGCCGGCGAACGTCTGGCGGCAGGCCGGCCCGCCGCCGCGGTACGCGCCGGACTGGCGCTGGTGCCGGAGGATCGCCGGCAGCAGGGGCTCGCGCTGGAATTGAGCATCGCGCGCAATGCCTCGATGACGGTGCTCGGACGGCTCGTCAAACACGGCCTCATCTCGACGCGCAGCGAGACGCAGCTCGCCAATCAGTGGGGCACGCGTCTGCGCCTGAAGGCGGGCGATCCCAACGCGCCGGTCGGCACGTTGTCGGGCGGCAATCAGCAGAAGGTCGTGCTCGGCAAATGGCTGGCCACCGGGCCGGAAGTGCTGATCATCGACGAACCCACGCGGGGCATCGACGTCGGCGCCAAGGCCGAGGTGTATAGCGCGCTCGCCGAACTGGTGCGCGACGGCATGGCAGTGCTGATGATCTCGAGCGAATTGCCGGAAGTCCTCGGCATGGCCGACCGCGTGCTGGTGATGCACGAGGGGCGTATCAGCGCCGATATAGCGCGCGCCGACGCCGACGAGGAACGCATCATGGGCGCCGCGCTGGGCCAACCGGGACAACCGACTTCACCGCTGGGACACGCCGCATGATGCGCCATTCTTCCACTCATCCCGCGCCGGTGCGGGCGCCGGTTCCGAAGCGCGCGGCGAGTTCGCCAGGCGGCCTGGTCGCGAGCGTGGCGAAGAGCCGCGAGACGACACTCTTCGTCGTACTGATCCTGTTGATCGTAGGCACCGGGCTCGCGAAGCCGCAGTTCCTGAATCTGCAGAATCTGCGCGACGTGCTGCTGAACGTGTCGATTATCAGCTTGCTGACGGCCGGCATGACCGTGGTGATCCTCATGCGGCATATCGATCTGTCGGTCGGATCGACGGTCGGCGTCAGCGCGTATGCGGTTGGCAGTCTATATGTCGCGTTTCCGCATATGCCGGTGATCGTGGCGTTGGCGGCGGGGCTCGGCATCGGTCTTGTAGCGGGCACCATCAACGCGCTGCTCGTCGCGGTGGGCCGCGTGCCGTCGCTTGTCGCAACGCTGTCCACTCTGTACATTTTTCGCGGCGCGGACTACGCGTGGGTGCACGGCGGACAGATCAACGCCACCAGCTTGCCCGACGCGTTTTCGCGTCTCGCCACCGGCACGTTCCTGGGCATCCCCACGCTCGCGTTGATCGCGATCGTCGTGCTGATCGGCCTCGCCATCTATCTGAAGCAGTTTCGCGGCGGCCGCGAACACTACGCGATCGGCTCGAATCCCGAGGCGGCGCGTCTGGCAGGCGTCAATGTCGAGCGTCGCGTGATGGCGGGCTTCCTGTTGTCCGGCGCGATTGCCGGTTTTGCGGGCGCGTTGTGGCTGGCCCGCTTCGGCACCGTGGATGCCAGCACCGCCAAGGGCATCGAATTGCAGGTGGTGGCCGCCGCCGTGGTGGGCAGCGTCGCGATCACCGGCGGCGTCGGCACGATTCTCGGCGCCACGCTCGGCGCGCTCGTGCTCGGCGTGATCAGCATCGCGCTGGTGGTGCTGCACGTGTCGCCGTTCTGGGAGCAGGCCATTGAGGGCGCGCTGATCGTCGCCGCGATTACCGCCGATACCTTGCTGGCCCGCTCCGTTGCGAAACGCATGATGAGGAAACGCGACCATGGCTAAACCCGATTCCGCGCTGCTCACGCGCAAACGCGAAACGCCGCTGCAATGGGAAGTGTTGCTGGTGATCGTGCTGATTCTCTCGCTCGCGCTCGGACGCCTGCTGTCGCCCGTGTTCCTCACCGGCGCGAATTTGAGCAACGTGCTCGCCGATCTGACCGAGATCGCCTTGATGGCGCTGCCGATGACGCTGATCATCGTTGCTGCCGAAATCGATCTGTCGGTGGCCTCGGTGCTGGGCGCATCCAGCGCATTGATGGGCGTGCTGTGGCACATGGGCTTGCCGATGCCCGTCGTGATCGTGCTGGTGCTGGTTGCCGGCGCGTTGGCCGGCTTGCTGAACGGCCTCGTGATCGTCAAGCTCAATCTGCCTTCGCTCGCGGTCACGATCGGCACGCTGGCGCTGTTTCGCGGCCTCGCCTATGTGCTGCTCGGCGACCAGGCGGTGGCGGATTTCCCACCCGCTTATACGGCGTTCGGCATGGACACGCTCGGCGGGAGTTTCATACCGTTGCCGTTTGCCATCGTGATCGTCGGCGCGGTGCTGTTCACGGTGCTGTTGCAGTCCACGGCGTTCGGCCGCAGTCTCTATGCGATCGGCGCGAATCCGACCGCCGCGGCGTTCTCGGGCATCGAAGTGGCGAAGATCCGCTTGCGTCTGTTCGTGCTGTCCGGCGCGATGAGCGCGCTGGCAGGCATCGTCTATACGCTGCGTTTTACCAGCGCGCGCGGCGACAACGGGGAAGGCTTCGAGTTGTCGGTGATCGCGGCGGTGCTGTTCGGCGGCGTGAGTATTTTCGGCGGACGCGGTTCGATGATCGGCGTGCTGCTGTCGCTGCTGATCATCGGCGTGCTGAAGAATGCGCTGACGCTCGACGACGTGTCCAGCGAAACGCTCACCATCGTCACCGGCATGCTGCTGCTGGCATCGGTGCTGATACCGAATCTGGTTGCCCGCTGGCGCGCCGCGCGCGACCGGCGGTTCATCGCGAAGTCCGCTTCTTCTGTCTAACGTTTTTAGCAAGGCTTGCGTCTCTCGAAGAGAAAGTCCAACAACCGATAACCCGGACAACACCACGTCCAACAACAAGGCAGGAGACACTCTATGTTCAAACCTCTACGTCACACCGGCACCGCGGCGCTCTGCGTCGCGTTGATCGCGATCAGTTGCGCCGCGTCCGCCGCGGGCCTGAAAAGCGGTCTGAAAATCGCATTCGTGCCGAAGCAGATCAACAACCCCTATGAAGTGATCGCCGACGACGGCGGCATGGCCGCGATCAAGGAATTCGGCGGCGTGGGCAAGGCGGTGGGACCGTCGGACGCGGGTGCGTCGTCGCAAGTGCAGTACATCAACACGCTGATTACGCAGCGACAGGACGCGATCGTGATCGCCGCTAACGACGCCAATGCGGTGGTGCCGTATCTGAAGAAAGCGATGTCGCAAGGCATCAAGGTCGTGACCTTCGACTCGGACACGGCGCCCGAGGGCCGGCAATTGTTCGTCAACCAGGCGAACGCGGAAGGCATTGGCCGTGGCCAGATTCAACTGGTGTCCAAGCTGATGGGCGGCGAGGGCGAGTTCGCGGTGCTGTCGGCCACGCCCAACGCGACCAATCAGAACACGTGGATCAAATGGATGCAGGAGGAGTTGAAGAAACCGGAGTACGCGAAGATCAAGCTCGTGAAAATCGCCTACGGTAACGACGACGACCAGAAGTCGTTCGTCGAAACCCAGGGTCTGTTGCAGGCGTATCCGAACCTGAAGGCGATTGTCGCGCCGACCACGGTCGGCATTGCCGCCGCCGCGCGTTATATCTCGACCTCGTCGAGCAAGGGCAAGGTGGCGGTGACCGGTCTCGGCACGCCGAACCAGATGCGCGCGTTCGTGAAGAACGGCACCGTGAAGGCGTTCCAGTTGTGGGATCCGGGTCAACTCGGCTACCTGGCCGCATATGCCGCGGCGGCGCTGTCGTCGGGCACGATCAGCGGTAAGGAAGGCGAGTCGTTCGACGCCGGCAAGCTCGGCAAACGCACCGTCGGACCGCAAGGCGAAATCATTCTCGGACCGCCGACTACGTTCGATTCGAGCAATATCGATAACTTCAACTTCTGAGCAGCGACGCTCGCCGCGCGACATTGCGCGGCGAGGCGTTCTACGAGGCGCGCGGGCAATGATCAGCCCGCGCGCCTCGTGTCGTTTGAAGCATCACGCCTGCCGGGCTTAATCAGAACCGATGCTGAATACCCGCCGTGACGCCCGCTTGCGTATCCGCCGCGCCGATCAGGTCGCGCGACAGACTCACCGCATTGCCGTGCTTGGCCATTGCATAACCGCCCGCCATATACAGCACCGTGCGTTTGGACAGCGCATACTGCGCGCGCAGCGAGAACAACGTCGGATCGGCGTCGCTCGCGTCCTTGATGTCCTGATGGTAGACCGCGGCGAGCAGCGAGATGAACGGCGTCACGTCGTATTGACCGCCGAGCCAGTACATGTCGCTGCGCAGCGTCGGCGCGCTGGTGTGGAACGTGCGCCGATAGTTCCGGTAGCCGGCCATCGCCTTCACGGCGCCGAAGTCGTAGCTCAAGCCCGCGTGAATGCCTTGAATGTAGTTGGTGGTGTCGGCGGGCGTGACGCTGTCGTTCGCGCCGTTCTGCCGGTCGAAGGTCGCGACCAGGGCGAACGGGCCGTTCTCGTAGCCGAGACCGAAGTCGTACTTCGAACTCGACTTCATGCTGCCGGGCACATTGCCGAAGCCGTACATCGCGCCGAACTTGAAGCCGGAGAAGGTGCCGTCGTAACGCACGGCGTTGGCCGAGCGCGAAAACAGACCGTCTTTACGACCGCCCGTCGCCGTGGATGACGTCGCCCACGAGTAGTTCGGCGCGTAACCCATCGGGTCGAACGGCAGCATGTAGTCGTAGGTGGTCGTGAAATTGCGGCCGAGCGTGATTTGCCCGAAACGGTTTTTCAGGCCGATGGTCGCGCGGCGGTCGAAGATCGCGCCGGGGCCGTCGTCGAACTGGCCGTTGGCGATGTTGATGCCGCTTTCCAACTGGAACACCGCCTTCAGTCCGCCGCCGAGATCCTCGACGCCGCGCAATCCCCAGCGCGACGTGTTCTTGCCGCCCGAGACGAGGCGCGTGGCGCCGCCGTCCTTGCTTGCATGGTTCACGTATTCGACGCCCGCGTCGACGATGCCGTACAAGGTCACGCTCGACTGCGCATGCGCGCCCACTGCAAAGCCGGCGAGCCCGGCGCAAGTGACGCCGACGGTCGCTTTCTTCATGCTCCACTTCATCAATAGTCTCCTCTGGTTGTGTTCATTGCTTCAGTCTGGATTCAGTGCCGCGCTCAACTCGCCTGAGCGAAGGCCCAACAATCGTTGGCGGGGAACTCGATCCAGTGACGGCCGGCCGCGCGCGGCACGTGGCCGAAGGCGCGCAGCCGCAGGTCGCCGCAATGGAACAGGTATTCCCAACGGTCGCCGAGATACATCGACGTGACGAGCTCGGCTTCGAGCCGGTTCGCGCCGGGACCGTCGGCGACCTGCACGCGTTCGAGGCGGATCACCGCTTGCGCGTGCTGGCCTGCCGTGAGCGCTTCGCGCGCTTGCGCCTGCAGTTGCCAGCCGTCGCCGGCAAGCGTCACGCGTTCGCCGTCGATCGCGGCCACGCGTGCCTCGATGCGGTTGTTGCTGCCCATGAATTCGGCGGTATAGAGCGAACGGGGCGCCCCGTACAGTTCAGCGGGCGTGCCTTCCTGTTCGATGCGGCCATTGCGCAGCAACAGGATGCGGTCGGACATCGCCATCGCTTCGGTCTGGTCGTGCGTCACGCACAAAGCCGAAAGGCCCAATGACACGATCAGCTCGCGCAGCCATGCGCGGGCTTCCTCACGCAGCTTGGCGTCGAGATTGGAGAGCGGTTCGTCGAGCAGGATCACCGGCGGGTTGTAGACGAGCGCGCGCGCAATCGCCACCCGCTGTTGCTGGCCACCGGAAAGCTGATACGGATAACGCGCGGCAAGGTGGCCGAGGCCGAGCTGGTCGAGCGCGGCCTGCACACGCTTTTTCTGCTCGGCTGCGGAAACGCGCCGCAGCTTCAATCCATAGCCGACGTTTTCGGCCACCGTGCGATGCGGCCACAGCGCATACGACTGGAACACGAGCCCGAGCGAACGCTGCTCGACCGGCAGATCGACATGCGCCGCGCCGTCGAAGAACGCCTTGCCGTCCAGTTCGATGCGGCCCGACGACGGTTGTTCGAGACCGGCCACCGCGCGCAGCAGCGTGGTCTTGCCGCTGCCCGACGCGCCCAGCAGGCAGACCACCTCGCCGGGATTGAGTTCGAACGACACGCCTTTGAGAATCGGGTTGTCGCCATAGCTGAGAAAGAGGTTGTCGACCGAGAGCTTATCCATGCAATTTCACTCCGAAGCGCAGCGCGACGCCGAGTCAGGCGCCGACCATCGCGATGTTGATGACAGAAAGCGCCGCGACCTGATCGACCGCGCCGGTCGCCCACAGCGACACCAGCAGCGCGCCGATCACTTCCGTGCCGGGCGAGAGCAGATAAACGGCGGTCGAGTACTCACGCTCGAAGATCATGAAGATCAGCAGCCACGCCGCGAGCAAACCGAAGCGCACGAGCGGCAGCGTCACATCGAGGCTGACGCGTGCGCGCGTGCCGCCGACACTGCGTCCCGCTTCTTCGAGTTCGGGGCCGACTTGCAGCAGCGCGCTCTGAATCAGACGCATGCCGTACGCGAGCCACACCACGGTGTAGGCGATCCAGATGCTCCACATGGAGTTCTTCAGTTCCTTCAGGCCGGGCACGAAGAGGAAGATCCACAGGAACGCGAGACCGGCGAGCAGGCCCGGCACCGCGCGCGGCAGCAGCACGAGGTAGTCGAGCAGACGCGTGGCCCAGTCGTTGCGGCGATGGCCGGCAAACGCCACCAGCGAATAGAAGCCCACCGCCAGCGCCCCGCCGATCACGCCGATGCCGAGCGTGTTCAGAATCGCGCGCACCAGGTTGTCCTGCTCGAACAGTTCGGTGAAATTGGCGAGCGTGAGGACTTCGGCGAGATGCACGCCTTGCCCCCAGTTGGTGACGAACGCGCGCAACGTGATGCCGGAGAGCGGCACGAACACCGTCAGCAGCAGCCACAGCGCGACGATGGCGAGCGCGACCCAGCGCCACGCGCCGAGCGGCAGCACGGTCTGACGTCCCGCCTTGCCTTTGACCGTGACGAAGCGGTTCGCGCTCTTCAGGAGCCGCCGTTGCAGCAGCACGAGCGGGAACGTGATCGCGACGATGCACATGGCGACCGCGGCCATCAGGTGATACGAGGGCACGCCGAGTTTGTTGGTGAGCTTGTAGAGATACGTGGCCAGCACGAGGTGCCCTTCGGGATCGCCGAGCACGAGCGGCAGACCGAACACTTCAAAGCCGAGGAAGAACACCAGCACGCCGGCGAACAGCAGCGCGGGCAGCGTCATCGGCAGGCTGACGTCGAGCGCGACGCGAAACGGCCGCGCGCCGGCGACCCGCGCTGCTTCTTCGACGTCCGAGCCGAGATTGCGCAGCGCCGCCGACGAATACAGGTACACGTGCGGCATATGCGTGAGGCCGACGATCACCGTGATGGCGAACACCGAGTAGACGGTCCACGGTGCTTCGGCGGTGCCGAACAGTTCCATCCACCAGACCGAGTAGAAACCAACCGGGCCGGCTGCGACCACATAGCCGAAGGCGAGCACCATCGGCGAGACGAAGACGGGCGTGAGCAGCAGCGGTTCGAGCCAGCGGCGGCCAGGCAGGTCGGTGCGCACCATCAGGAACGCGAGAATGCCGCCGAGCGGAATCGAGATGAACAGCATCCCGGCCGCAATGACGAACGAGTTTTTCAGCGCGGACCAGAAGTCCGGGTCGCTGAATATGAATTCGAAGCCGGTGAGGCCGAACGTGCGTTTCGCGTCGAAGAAGGGCGCGCTCAACACGCTCTGCAACAGGATGAAGCCGAGCGGCAGGGCCACCGCCACAGTCAGCACCGCGACGACGAGCCAGCGCAGCAGCCCCATGAACGGCTGCAGTCCGCCGCGCGGCAGCGTGCCGATGGAGCCGCCGTCTGCCGCGTGCGGCGGCGCGGCGCGGCGTCCGGTTGCGCTAGTGGAAAGCATGAGGGTCCCCCTGCGGCGCAAAGGCCGCATATCGACAGGTATGGAAGGAAGGGCAGGCGGCCGCGTTGCAGCGCGGCCGCTTGCGAGTCAAACGCGAAGGGCTAGCGCTTGATCGACTGTTGCCATTGCTTGAGGAATTCGAGGCGCTTGGACTGGTCGAGATAGACCAGCAGACCCGCACCGATCGGGATTGGCTTGAGCGAATCGCCGAGTTGCTTCGTGAGGCCCGCCATCGACGTTTCGCCCTCCACGTCGGCGCGAATCGAGAACAGGTTCGCTTGATTCGCCAGCAGCGTCTGGCCGCGTTGCGAGAGCAGGTAGTCGACCCACAACTTCGCGGCGTTCGGGCTTTGCGCTTTCTTCGAGATCGTCACGAGCCGACTGACCACCAGCGTGTAGTCCTTCGGATAGACATACCCGATCGACGGATCTTTCTTCGCCTTGGTCAGCGCGTACGAGCCGAGAATGTTGTAGCCGATCAGATTCTCACCCGAGGAGATGCGCTCCATCATCGCGCCCGTGCTCGATTGCAGTTTTGGACCGGTGGCGCCCATGGCCTTGACCAGATCCCACGTGACCTGCGGGTTGACGCGTGCGTCCTGGGTCAGATAGTTGAAACCGACGCCGGACTTTTCGATGTCGTAAGTGGTGACGCGGCCTTTGAACTGATCGGGCCTGGCTTGCAGCAGTTTGATCAGATCGGCGCGCGTTTGCGGCACGTCGCCGGCCGCCACGAGGCGTTTGTTGTAGACGATCGCGAGCGGCTCGTAGGTGGTGCCGTAAGCCTGCTTCTGGTATTGCGCCCATTGCGGCAACTGCTTCGCTTCGGGCGACTCATAAGTGGCCATCAGGCCGTCGTTGACGAGCTTGACCTGCAGGTCCATGGCCGAGCTCCACAGCACGTCGGCGCTGGTGCTGCTGGCCGCGTTTTCGCTGATGTAGCGGTTGTACAGCTCGGTGCTGTTCATGTCGTTGTACTCGACCTTGACGCCGTACAGGCTTTCAAAATCCTTGATGAGCGGACGCACCAGCGCGGTGTCCGTGACCGAATAAACGATCAGCTTGCCTTCCTTTTTCGCGCCCTCGACCGTGGCCTGATAGTCACTGGGATAGCCGGCTGGAATGGCCGCCCACGCTGAATTTGCGGCGAATGCGACAGCGGCTGCGAGAACCTTCAAAGCGTTTTGCACGTCTTCCTCCAGAAAACTTCGTGTTGGTTTTGTGTGGGCGAATGGTAAGAGATCGACGCTTTCTGAACGCTTTCAGTTTTAGATGGAAATGCATCACAATGATCGAATTCTCCTCATGGATTTCCCTGGGACTCCGTTCATGCGTGTGCTGCTTGTTGAAGACAATCCGATCCTTTCCCGCTCGCTGACCGACGCGCTGACCAGCGCGAAACTCACCGTCGACTGCATGCACGACGGCGAGTCGGCGGACCATGTTTTGCGCACACAGGACTACGCGCTGGTGATTCTCGATATCGGCTTGCCGAAGCTCGACGGCCTCGAGGTGCTGCGCCGTTTGCGTGCGCGCCGCAATGCGGTGCCGGTGCTGATGCTGACCGCGCACGGTTCGGTGGAAGAGCGCGTGCGCGGGCTCGATCTCGGCGCCGACGACTATCTCGCCAAGCCGTTCGCGCTCACCGAACTCGAAGCTCGGGCGCGTGCGCTCTTGCGCCGCAGTCATGGCCAGGAGCCGCTGCATGCGCAATGCGGCACACTGCTTTACGACAGTGTGGACCGCGGCTTCACGCTCGACGGCGAGCCGCTCGCCCTGACGCCGCGCGAGCGTTCCGTGCTGGAAGTGCTGATCCTGCGCAACGGCCGCGCGATCAACAAGGACACGTTGTCGGAGAAAATCTTCGGGCTCGACGAATCGGTGAACGCGGACGCCATCGAAATCTATGTACACCGCTTGCGCAGGAAACTCGAACACAGTTCGGTCGGCATCGTGACGCTGCGCGGACTCGGCTATCTGCTGGAAGCAAAAAGCGCATGACGCGGCCGAATCTGCGCGTGCGGATCGCGCTGTGGTTGTTGCTGCCGCTGCTCCTGCTGCTCGCATTGGACGCATGGCTCACGTATCAGCGTGCGATGAACGCGGCGCACGCGGCCTTCGACCGCACGCTCGAATTTTCGCTGCGCTCGATCCGCGACGGCATCCGCCTGCGCGACGGCGAGATCGAGGTCGATCTGCCGTACCTCGCGCTGGAGATGTTCGAATCGAACGGCGGCGGCAACATCTACTATCAGATTCGCGAGGAAGGCGGCCGTGTGGTGACGGGCTATCCCGACTTGCCGGACCCCGGAAAAGGGCCGGGCGAGCCCTACAGCGTGCGGTTTTACGACGACGTGTTTCGTGGCCGTCCGCTGCGCATCGCGATGCTCAGGCTGCCGGTACACGATGTGCCGAGTGCGCAGACACGCGTGGTGCTGGTGCGGGTCGGCGAAACGATCGAGCAGCGTCAGGCGCTGGCGCGCGAGATTCTGACCGGGGTCGCTGCAACAGGAAGGGTTGTTGGTGGTGCTCGCGCTCGGCATCGTCTGGTTGGGCGTGGCGCGCGGCTTGCGGCCGTTGAACCGCCTGTCGGCGAAAGTGGCCGCGCGCGCCGAGGACGATCCGACGCCGCTCGACACCGTCGGTCTGCCGAGCGAAGTGGCGCCGATGGTCGATTCGATCAATCAGTACATCGGCCGCACGCAGTTGATGCAGTCGTCGCGCCGGCGGTTTTTCAACGACGCCGCGCATCAGTTGAAAACGCCGCTCGCGGTGATTCAGGCGGAGTCCGAACTGGCGCTGCGCGATATCGACGTCGCGGACGAGACTCTGGGGGGCAATCGTCGGCAAGGGGTGCATTTGCGGCGGCTGAATCGCGCCGTGCAACAGGCGGTGCGCATCGTGCAGCAGTTGCTGTCGCTGTCGCGCCTCGACGCGGACAGCGGCTACACGGTCAAGCATGCAGCAGTGCAGCTGCATAAGGTGGCGCGCAGCGTGACGCTCGACTGGTCGCCGGTGGCGCGTTCGCGCGGCATCGATCTCGGTTTCGAACAGGACGTGCGTGTCGACGTGATGGGCCAGATCGATCTGCTCGCGGAACTGGTCGGCAATCTGATCGACAACGCCATCCGTTATTCCGGCGACGGCGCGGTGATTACCGTGCGGGTCGCGCGCGAAGGCGGGCAGGCGTTGCTGCAGGTGATCGACAACGGGCCAGGCATTGCCGCCGGCGAACGCGAAGCGGTGTTCGAACGCTTCTATCGCAGCGAGGCGACGCAGGCGCTCGAAGGTAGCGGCCTGGGTTTGTCGATCGTGCGGGAAATCGCGCGCGTGCATGGCGCGCTGGTGGCGCTCACCGATGCGCAGGGTGGCGGGTTGGTCGTCAGCGTGTTGTTTCCGCCGTTGAGTACCGGTCAATAACGAATCCGTAATCAACGGGCAAGAGTGCCGTCATTTACCAGAACCAATAATGACCTGGCGGCGCTTCCTTCATGGCATATCCGATGCTCGAAAAATGATGGCCGTCCTGTAGGCATGCATCATCCAATTCCAGATTCTGGCCGAGCGTTATATCGTTTCCAGCAAGTGATCAAACATGAGCGTAGCTAAAGACCCCTCTTTTCTTGTCCGTCATTCCAGGCTGAGCACTTTCGCTGCAACCGTTGTCGCGGTCGTCGCGGCCGGATTCGGTTTTGTGTATTCGGGCCTGTACGATGTGTCGGCCGCATCCGGACACAACCCGCTTGTCGCCTGGGTGCTGCATAAGACTTACATGCAATCGCTGCACCGCCATGCGGCCGCTGTCCAGGTGCCGACCGACCTGATGACCGTCGCCAACGTCGAAGCCGGCGCCCGTCTCTACCGGAACACCTGCGCGGCGTGTCACGGCGCGCCGGGACAAACGCTGAGCCCGATCGGTCAGGGCATCCTTCCGATCGCGCCGGAATTGCTAAGCGCAACACGCCGCAACAACCCACAGATGATGTTCTGGGTGATCAAGAACGGTGTGAAAATGACCGCGATGCCTGCGTTCGGCAAGACGCAAGACGACCAGACGATTTGGGACTTAACGGCGTTCCTGTATAAAGGACGCGGCATTTCCGCTCAGGACTTCGAAAAGCTGAGCGCAAGCAAACCGAACACCCAGCCGTAAGCGATGTCCGTTGAACGAACGGCAAAGACCTCCTGGCGGCGGAAATTTTTTGAGCATCGGGCACTTCCGGGCCGGCGCGCACGCGCATAACCGTCCGGGTCATGTGGGCGCCCTGGTCTTTCAATCTGGAAAACCGGCAGTTCATGGAAACTGGTATGAGGTCATCCCACTCGAGTCGGGCGAGTGCCGCGCTGGAGGTTCTCGCGGTGTTTCTCAGGTTGGGGCTGACGTGTTTTGGCGGCCCCATAGCGCATTTGGGATACTTCCGCCGGGAGTTCGTCGAGCTGCGCCGCTGGCTCGATGACGAAACCTTCACCGATCTGGTCGGACTGTGTCAGTTCCTTCCAGGACCGGCGAGCAGCCAGGTGGGATTCTCGATTGGACTCCTGCGAGCCGGGTGGCTTGGGGGGCTCGCGGCCTGGTTCGGATTCACGCTGCCTTCAGTCCTCCTGTTGCTTGGCTTTGCAGTTGTTGCTCCGAGCCTTGGCGGCCCGCTCGGCAGCGGCTTGATCCATGGCCTGAAGCTTGTCGCCGTGGCTGTCGTCGCTCAGGCGGTTTGGGATATGGCACGGCGCCTGTGTCCGGATCGACGCCGTGCTGCCATTGCGCTCATCGCAATCGTGGTGCTCGCCATTCTGACGACCGTCTATGCGCAACTCATCGTTATCGCTCTCGGCGCTGTGCTCGGACTCGGGTTGTGCGAGAGGACATCGTCAGACACCCGTCGCGGACCGCAGCATACTCACGGTTTCCGCGTTTCCCGCACGGTGGGTACGGTCGCGTTGATCCTCTTCTGTGTTCTGCTGCTCGGGCTTCCGGCGCTGGTCGGACTCCACGCGGGTCAGGCGGTCAAGGTCTTCGAAGCCTTCTATCGCTCGGGTGCCCTGGTGTTCGGCGGCGGTCACGTCGTGCTCCCGCTTCTGCAACAGCAAACCGTCGCGACCGGCTGGGTTTCGCCGAACGACTTTCTTGCGGGCTACGGTGCCGCGCAGGCCGTGCCGGGCCCCTTGTTCACGTTCGCCGCATTTCTCGGCTGGATGATGGCGGACGCGCCGAATCACTGGAGCGGCGCATTGCTCGCTACCGCGGGCATTTTCCTCCCAGGTCTGCTACTCGTGCTCGCGGCGCTACCGTACTGGCAAGCGCTGCGCGCACACCCGTCGATGACTGCACTGCTTGCCGGAGTGAATGCCGCGGTCGTTGGACTGCTGGCGAGCGCGCTGTACTCACCGGTCTGGACCAGTGCGGTTCTCTCGGAACTCGACTTTGCGATCGCGGCCATCGGTTTTTTCCTGCTGACGCGCTGGAAGATTCCACCGCTCGTCGTCGTTGTGCTCTGTGCGCTGGCTGGCGTTGCCGAGGCGACCTTGCACTGAGTCGATGATTGCATGACGAGCGTGGAGCATGCGAATCAAGAACCCAAACGGTAAAGTGGACTGAAATCGGCACGATGCCGCGCCACTGTCAAACATCCTGACACCCCGACGTCATGACCGTTATCCGCTCGCATGCCGACGGTCGCAAACCCGCCATTGAAAACGGCGTGACGTTGGCGAACCACTCAGCGTCGGATCGGAAAGCGCCGTGCGTAAGCGGTGGGTGACGTGTCGCCGCCCCACGTTTCGCCATCGATCAATACGGTCGAAGCGCCTTCTGCCGGCACCGCCACGTTCACAGCGCTGGCCGCCTCGCGATACAACTGCGTCTGGTTGATCCGCGCGGCAATGTCCGCATAATCCGCGCGCGCGTCGATCATGCCCCAGCGTTCGAACTGCGTGAGAAACCACGCGCCCTCGAACGCTTGCGGGTCGTTCACCACGCCGTTGTCGAAGAAGCGCATGGGCAGACCGCCCGGTGCGGAAGCGGCAATTTCGTTGCCCAGACGCGCCGCGATCAACGTTTCATCGATACCGACATACTCGGGCCGCGCGAGCCAGCGCGCGATTTCCTCGCGATGCCCCGCGCCGTCGAGCCAGCGGCACGCTTCGAGCATGGTCCGCACGAGCGCGCGTGCGGCATGCGGATTCGCGCTGACAAAATCGCGCCGGCACGCCAGCACTTTGTCGGGATGATCGGGCCACACGTCGCTCGTATAAGCGATCGTTCTGCCGACGCCTCGCGCTTGCGCCTGCGCGTTCCACGGCTCGCCGACGCACAGGCCGTCGAGCTTGTCTTCGGCGAGCGCCGCGACCATTTGCGGCGGGGGAATCGCTACGCTCTCGATATCGCGCAACGGATCCACGCCTTGCGACGCGAGCCAGTAGTACAGCCACATCGCATGCGTGCCGGTCGGGAAAGTTTGCGCGAAGACCGGCTTGCGGCCGAGCGTTGCGAGCGCCCTGGGCAGCGTGCCGTGTTCGGCGAGCGCATCCGCGAGACGGTTCGAGAGCGTAATGGCCTGGCCGTTGCGGTTGAGCACCATCAGCACGGCCATATCCGTTTGCGGTCCGCCGAGACCCAGTTGCACGCCGTAGACGAGTCCGTAGAGCGCGTGGGCCGCATCCAGATCGCCCGACAGCAGTTTGTCGCGCACGGCCGCCCATGACGGCTGGCGGGACAGTTCCAGCGTCAGGCCATGTGCATGGCCGAATTCGAGCAGCTTGGCGGCGACGAGCGGCGCGGCGTCCGAGAGCGCCACGAAGCCGAGCCGCAAATGGGTCTTCTCGAGCGGTCCCGAAGTGGACGTGGTGGCGAGTGAAGTAGGAGAGTTCATGGACGGCGCTTCATTTGAGCGAGTCAGCCGCAGCGATGATGGCGCGCGCGACCTCGGCGAGTTTGACGCCCTGGTTCATCGCGCGTTTGCGCAGATTGGCATAGGCGGCGTGCTCGGTGATTTTTTGCTGATCCATCAGGATGCGCTTGGCGCGATCGATCAGCTTGCGCTCGGCGAGTTCGTTTTCGACTTGCGCAAGACGTTCGCGCAATTGGGATTCCTGCGCAAAACGCGCGAGCGCGACTTCGAGGATCGGCGCGAGACGCTCGGTCGCAAGACCTTCGACGAGATATGCCGTGACGCCCGCGCCGACGGCGTCGCGAATCAATTGCTGGTTGGCGTCGTGGCTGAACATCAGCACCGGACGCGGCGCGGTGGCGTTCATCACGGCGAGTTGTTCGAGCGTATCGCGCGACGGCGATTCCGTGTCGATGATGATGACATCCGGCCGCTCGCTCTGCACTACGCGATGCAGCACTTGCGGCGTGGCGGTGCTCGCCAGCATCTCGTAGCCGAGGCGGGCAAGGGCGTCGCGGAGATCGCCGATGGGCTTATCGGTGTCGGTTACGAGGAGAACGCGCAGCATGGAATGGAGTTTTATCGACGGCTAGCCTTGGATAAAGCAATGCCTATGCCAATCGACGCATGCGCAGGTGGGACGAAAGCAGTCACGGACTTGGCGACCGCGTGGAAAACCGCCACTGCACCTGCGCGGGGCACGCGCGGCCGATGCACCGAAGCGGCGCATCGCGGCCCCGCTCAGCACCCCAACGCTCGGCACCTCAACGCTCGGCACCTCAACGCCAATCGCTGTAACTGCGGGGCGAGAACAGAAAACTCACAGCGATCATGGCGACGACGCAGCCGGCCAGCATGATCCATGCGGCGCCGAAGCTGCCGCTCCAACCTCGCACGAGGCCGGCAACGACCGGCGCAACTGCCGCCACGATGAAGCCGACACCCTGGGTGAACGCGACGAGCTTGCCGGCCACTCGATGATCGGCCGAATGATCCATGGCGGTTACGAGCGTCAACGAAAAAGTCCCGCCCAGTCCCGCGCCTGCCACGCCGACCCACAGCAGAGGCGCGGCATCGGGCCAGACAATCAGGCCCAGCAACCCGGATAGTTGCGCCGCGAGGCCGAGCATCAGCCACGGCCGCCGATCCCGGAACGAGGCCGCAGCGAGTGGCAGCAGCAAGGCCGCTGCGGCCTGGAACACCGTCATGCCTGCCAGCAGCGAACCGCTTGCCGCGACGCCCACGCCACGCTGCTGATAAAACGCCGGCAACCACGCGACGAGACTGGTATAGCCGCCGTTGACAATGCCGAAGTAGAGGCCGAGCGTCCACGCGCGCCGCGTGCGCCACAGCGAAAGGGCGAGGGCATTCGCAGAAGCATTCTGTACCGCGGTGCTGTTCGAAACGGACCGACGGTTCAATGCCCACCAGCAGACCAGCGCGGCGCAAGCCGGAATCGCCCATACCGCGAGCCCCGCATGCCACGACCCCGTCATGCGGCTCACCCATGGACTCACACTCGCGCCCAGCCCGCCGCCGCCCATGATGGACGCCGAGAACACACCCATCGCGAGCGGCACGCGCGCATGAAAGCGCTGCTTCATGACGGCGGGCAACAGCGCCTGGATCGCCGCGACGCCCACGCCCGCGAGCAACGCGGTGGCGAGCAATGCCGCGCCGGTCGATGCAGTCCAGCGCGCCGCGCACGCCAGCGCGATGGCCAGCAAGCCGAGCGCGACACCGCGCGTTTCGCCGATCCTGCGAGTCAGCGCGCCCGCGCCGAATGCGCCGACGCCCATCGCGACGACCGGCAGGCTGGTCAGCAACGACGCGCCGTAGAAGCTGAGGCCGGTTGCCTCGCGGATCGTCGTCATCAAAGGGCTGATCGAAGTCAGCAGCGGGCGCAGATTGATGCCGATCACGATGATCGCGCCCAGCCACACGACGTCGCGCCACTTCAGCGCCGTCGTGGCGTGGTGAGCGGGCCTGCGGGCCGGGCTGGCGCTGGAGTGCGAGTTCACAAGGATCCTGTTGGCGAGGGACGGGCGGTGTGAAAAACCGTGCGAGGTTCGGTTTTTGGTCAACCATAGTATCAAAAAATGGTTAACCATTTCAGTGATGTCCGGTATAGCTCGCAGGATAGGGGCAGGTCTGCGCTTTGCGTGTCGAGCGCAATATGTGGTCGCGGAACTGCGCGCGCGATGAGGCGATCGGCACTCGAAGCGCCTCGCGATTGCTCGTTGCTCTGACGTCGACTGCGGCGACTACTGCAGATAGCCGTCTGTGTTGAATAGCCGTTCAACGGGCCTGATTCGACTTGCTAATTTGTACTCGTCAAGGCGACGATAAAGTCGAGAAATACCCGTGTCCTGGCCGGCGTGTGATGCCGCGATGGATGGTACGCATAGAGCGGGAAGCGCTCATCCGGCCAGTCCGGGAACAGATTGACGAGCCGTCCTTCCCGGATCAGGGGCTCGGCTCCGAGCAGAAGCATTTGCGCGACGCCCGAGCCGGCGAGGCACGCGTTCAGGAGTGCGCTCGGATCGTTCACCGTAAGCCGTCCGTTCGTTTCGACAACAAGCTTTTTGCGCTTGCGATGAAATTCCCACGGATAGGGCTTGCCGGTTTCCGGGTTGCGGAATTCCAGACACCTGTGCACGCCGCGACCCAGCTCTTGGGGCTCCGCTGGCCGCCCCCTGCGAGCGAGGTACGAGGGCGATGCGACGGTGACCACCGCGGTGTCAAGGAGCTTTCGCGCAATCAGACTGGATGAGCGAGGTTCGCCAAATCGCAACGCCAGATCGAAGCCGTCCATGATGAGATCGCCGAGCTGATCTCTCGCAATGAACTCGATTTCAAGTTCAGGATGCATATCCATGAATTCGTCGAGCTTCGGGCCCAGAATGATTCGGAAGAAAGCCGGATCGAGATTGACGCGCAGTTTCCCGCGCACTGTCGCCGCGCCTCCCGCCGCGGCGGCTGCTGCTTCTTCCATTCCCCTCAGGTGCGGCATGACCTGCTCGTAGAACCGTCGACCTTCGTCAGTAAGGGAAACGGCGCGGGTCGTCCGGTTGAATAGCCGTATTTTCAGCCGTCTTTCGAGTCGGGCGATGGCCCGGCTAACGCCGGGTGGCGACATGCCCATCACTTCGGAGGCGGCTGCGAACGTCCCCGCGTCGACGACGGCAGCAAACACGCTGATACCGCTAGAGAGATTCTCGCTGGACGATCTCATAGGTGCTGCATCCTCGTCATTTGACGGTCGGAAGACGTTCAGTCGAACGCCAGCATGCCACGCAGGAGGACTTCGACTCGCAGCCGCGATCGAAGGCCACGTCGCCGGTTCCGAACGTTCGATTCAGTACCGCGTGCGGGTCGTGATTGGTTGGCACCGCATAGTGCGTTACACATCGCACTATGACTCATTAGTAACCATCAGTCATTTTACAAGTGCCATTCGTGTCATTTTGTTTCTCATCGCGTTTATCCACAATGCATCCCAACAGTACGCTCACGGCTTGCAGCAAGCCTGAGCGCCGCTCGCGGAGCGGCACACGTCTATCTACGCAAGGAGAAACTGCAATGTATGCAATCACAGGGATAACAGGAAAGGTCGGCGGTGCGGTGGCTCGCACGTTGCTCGCCGCGGGCCAGCCGGTACGCGCGGTGGTACGCGATGGCGCCCGGGCACGTTCGTGGGCTGAGCGCGGCTGTGAAGTGGTGACCGCCGACATGGACGACGCGGCGTCCCTGACGGCGGCTTTCGAAGGCACGCAAGGCGTGTTCATTTTGCCGCCGTCCGAGTTCGATCCGGCGCCGGGCTTTCCCGAGGCACGTGCCGTCATCGACGCCGTGCGCGAGGCGCTTCAGGCGGCGGCACCTGGCAAGGTCGTCTGTCTGTCGACGATCGGGGCGCAGGCCACCGAGACCAATCTGCTCACGCAACGCACGCTGATGGAGCAGGCGCTTCGGGATTTACCTATGCCCGTGACATTCCTGCGTCCTGGCTGGTTCATGGAAAACGCCGCATGGGACGTTGCGCCGGCCCGGGACACCGGGATGATCTCCAGCTTTTTGCAGCCGCTCGACAGGGCTGTGCCGATGGTCGCGACCGCGGACGTTGGCCGCGTTGCCGCACAACTGCTTCAACAAACCTGGCACGGCGTGCGTGTCGTCGAATTGGAGGGGCCGCAACGTGTGAGTCCGAATGATCTGGCCGAGGCGTTTGCCCGGGTGCTCGGTCGTCCGGTTCGTGCGGAGGTGGTGCCGCGCAACACATGGGGCGCGCTGTTTCGCTCCCAAGGTACGAAGGATCCGCTGCCGCGCATGCGCATGATTGACGGGTTCAACGAAGGCTGGATCGCGTTCGAAGGTGATCCGGCTGACATCGTCAAGGGCGAAGTGGAACTGGACACCGTTCTGCGCGACCTCGTTTCGCAGGCGGGCTAACGCGTGCGCATCCGGTGACGTGTCTAGGATGTCGCGTCGCCGGGTGCCGATCCCGCAAAGGCGGATCCTGTCGTGCGCGTATTGCGCGACATCGCTATGGAACTGAACGCGTCGCCGGCTCAGGTGGCATTGGCCCGGATTCTGGGGTGCCGTGAAGTCTGTTCCGTCATCGTAGGCGCGCGCACGCCCGACCAACTGACCGCTAACCTCGACGCTCAGCAAATCGCATTGAACGTAGCGCAGACCGAACGTCTGAATCAGGTTTCGCAGCCGCAACTGCCTTATCCTTACTGGATGCAGCAGTTCCACGGCAAGGATCGAGTAGTGGCGTGATTGTTTTATCAGCGGTAGTCCCGTTGCTCGATCAAGGACGCTTTTCTGTTGGCGATCCCGCCAGCAGGCAAGCGTCCGGTCGTGGATCGCCGAAGCGTGGCTGTCGTCGTGCTGTAGAAATTTTCATCGTAAGATGCGGCTGCCGCCGCGATGTATCGGCGTAGATCGTGCGTCTGCGATGCTCGCCCGCGTCGGCGGAGAAGATCGGGCGTCGCGATTCCCGACTTAAGTGTCTTTGAGTAAGCCAATCATGAAGAGCAGTTCAAAAGGCGGCCTGGTCTATTCCACCGATGGCGGGCGGATGTGTCCCGAATGCAGACAGGTGCTCGCGCAATGTGTCTGCAAGACGGTCGCGAGGACCCTGGCGGCAGGCGATGGCGTGGCGCGAGTGACGCGCGAGACCAAGGGCCGGGGCGGGAAGAGCGTGACGCTGGTTAAAGGGCTGGCGCTCGATCCTCTTGCCTTGGCCTTGCTAGGCAAGCAGTTGCGCACGGCCTGTGGTTCTGGTGGAACGGTCAAGGATGGCGTGATTGAAGTGCAGGGTGACCATTGCGAGCGAGTCATCGAGGCACTGAAAAAATACGGTCACAGCGCGAAGAGGGCTGGGGGCTGAGCGCATCGCCGCAACGCGTCCGTTCATGGACTTCCCGGCAACGCGGGAGCAGGCCACGGAGCGCGCCCAAGGCAACGGTATCCGCACCGGAAGATCAGAGCACGTCGCCACTTAATTGTCTTGTGACAGGCGCGGGCTGCCCGCCGCGGCTAGAATGCCTGCCGATATCGCTCCATTCCCGATGACTGAAACCATGGCCCCACGTCCCCGGCGTTCGTCCGCTGCCGACAGCGAAGCGCCCATTCAAGCCGCACGCGACGACGATTCGATCAGCGTCGAAGAGCGTATTTATGCGTCCATTACCGCCGCGTTGTTGCAGGGGCGCCTGCGGCCGGGCGCGCAGCTCGTCGAACGCGATCTCGCTGCCGCGTTCGGCTGCACGCGCGGCGCGCTCCGCAAGGTACTGGCGCGGCTGGGCTTCGAGGGCAAGCTCGTGCTGGAGGTGAATCGCGGTGCGTTCGTGCCGTCGCCGTCGGAAGAGGACATTCGCCAGGTGTATCGCGCGCGGCAGATCGTCGAGGCGGGCATCGTCGCCGCCTTGTGCGGGGCGTTGAGCGCGCAGCACAAGCGGCGCTTGCGCGCGCACGTGCGCAGTGAAGAAAAGGCGTTGCACGCGGGGGTCGTCGAAGAGTCGGTGCGTCTTGCCGGCCAGTTCCACGTGCTGCTGACGGAGTTGGCGGGCGGCACGGAGTTGCTCGGACTGGTTGGGCAACTGGTCGCCAAAACCGAGTTGTATAAAGCGCTGTTCGACCCGTCGAAGGGTTCGACCTGCTCCGCGGACGAACACACGCAAATCATCGACGCGCTCGACGCGGGCGACCTCGACATTGCACTGTCGGCCATGCGTGAACATCTGGCGGAACTGGAGGAGCGGGTGGTCGAGCAGGTGCGCAAGAGCGCCGCCGCAGAGGATATCGGGACGGTGTTCAGGCTTTGAGCGCGCGCAGGGAGGAAGCGAGGAAGGCCGTGAAACGCCCGCTGGCAACAGAAAGCGCCAGGCGCCAGGAAAAATCAGGCTGCAACGGGGCGATGCCGCAGCGCGCCGCTCAGGCTCGAGTCAATGGATAACGAGTCCAGCCGGAGAAGGCGCGCGAATGGCTTCGCGTACGACTTGTTCGCAATGGATCACGCCAGGACCGTGCGCAGCGCGGTCAGCGTGCCGCCCGCCTTAACGGCGACGGAATTGCGTGTTGCGAGCACCGCCGCCACCGGTGGCGCGCTCGTCTTTGTGACGGAAATTGATCCGGCCTTTGGTCAGATCGTAGACCGACAGTTCCAGCGTCACGCGGTCGCCCGCGAGAATACGGATGTGGTTCTTGCGCATGCGTCCGGACGCGTAAGCGCCAACCACGACGCCGTTGTCGAGCGTCACGCGGTAACGGCTGTCCGGAAGTACTTCGTCGACGATACCGTCAAGTTCAAGCAGTTCTTCTTTCGCCATGCATAACTCCTGGTCGATGGGATAAGGGGTGTTGGTCGCCCACGCCGGGCAGCACAACATCAGATGGGGTCAATAGCGGGCTTTTCGAGCCCGCCGTCCTGCGGCATCAGCCTATGCGCTGATAGTACCGCTCAAAGATCGGCGACGGACTGGCCGTCTACACGGCCGTCGATCAATTGCTCGGCGTGGGCCATGCACGCAATGCGCGCCTTGCCCGTGCCGTCGAACGGAAACAGGTACTGCAGACGGAACACACGCCCGTCGGCAGCCGGATTGGCGCCCACGCGGCAGATGCGCACCGACGCGTCGTAACCGGCGTCCGGATTGCGGCTCGTCTGACCGTCCGCCGGGCGGCGCGGATAGACGAGCGGGTGAATTTCATAACCCTTGTACGTTTTGACAACTGAATTCATGAAGCATGTGTCCTGTATTACGTGGCCGGCGTGTCACGCGTGTTACGCGCGGCACGACAGGCCGGGCAGCGCAGCACCCTGGGGCGCGCCGCCATGGAAAAAGATTGGCACAGGCCCGATGGCAAGGGCTTGAGCGCAGCCGCGCAAAATCGCGGATTCGATGGAGAAGAAACACGCTGATGTCGCGCGGACATCGGGCGCGTGAATGAACCCTCAGCTGCACAACTCGCGACGGCGAATGCATGCTGCGCATTGCCGGAGTGACGGGATCGCCGACAGGCGGCGGTCGAACAGTCGGGGGTGGTGCGGAGATGCCGGTTTGAGACTGCCCGGTGTTGCCTGATGTTGCCGGTATTGCGAATGCGGGATACAGCTATTCCAATATGATGCACTAAATGGGGCTAATTGGATAGCAAAAAGTTCCGCGCAGAGGCAAACCGCCCAGCCGGCGGGGCTTTGGGCGCGACGCCGTAGTCGCCCGCGGCGTGCCGGGGCATGAGCGGCACGCCGGGTGAGGGGTTGCGCCGTGGCGGCGCGGGCGCTGGACGATCAACAGACTCGTGCTTCAGCGCGAGGTTTCGGCCACGCGTTTCTGCAACTCGCGCGATGCCGCGAGCGGAATGCGAGCGTCATCCCAGCCGGCCAGCCATTCGACTTCCTTCGACGTGAAGATCTGTCCATGATTGCGCAGCGTGTATTGCAGCGAATCGATGATGTGATTGCGGATGATTTCCGGCGTGCCTTCGTCATCCAGCACGGCGCGAAACGCTTCGAGCGTGGCCATCGGTTGCTCCGTGAAATAGATGGTTCTTTTATCGCACGAAAAAAAATCGCTAGCCAAGCGAACAAAAATCGCTGCTTGAAGAAGGGGCGGCGCCAGCGTTCGGTTTTTTGAGGGCGTGGCCGGCGCTACGGTCGCCGTGGCCGGGCCGGGTGGCTACAATGGCGAGTTGCCGCATCCTTCGAACACCGCAACCATCTCATGCGCAACCCAAACGTGTCTCCCGTGAAAGACCTGCTGCTCGAGCGCTACGCGCCCATTGCCGACGGCATCGCGGCGCTTTTCTATCCGTGCGCCGAAGTGGTGATTCACGACCTGCGCGATCAGACCATCGCGTATCTCGTGAACAACCTGTCCAAGCTCGAGGTCGGCGGGCCGTCAGTGCTCGACGAAGTCCATTACGCGGCGCGCGGGCAGACGATTGGCCCGTACGAAAAGCTCAACTGGGACGGCCGGCGCATGCGTTGCGTGAGCAACATCCTGTTCGACGACGACGGCAAGCCGGCCGGCATGCTGTGCATCAACTTCAATATCGCGGTGTTCGAAGATGTGCGTTCCACACTCGATCTGTTCATCAAAGGCGGCAATCTGACGGACGCGCCGGCGGACGAGCTGTTTCGCGACGACTGGCAGGACCGCATCAACACGTACCTGCATACGTGGCTGCGCGAACGGCAGATCGGCATCAATGCGCTCACACGCGAACACAAGCGGGAGATTGTCGAGGCGCTGCATGCACAAGGCGCGTTTCGCGGCCGCAGTTCGGCGAACTACGTGGCCGCCGTGTTGACCATGGGACGCGCCACCGTCTACAAGATTCTCAAGCAGATGAAAGAGGGCGGCTGACGGTTCGACCGTCGCAGCGCTTGATCGCCGGGATTGGTCAATTCAGGGAGAGTAAGAATGGTGCGTTACCGGCACTACAAAGGCGGGATCTACGAACTGGTCTGCGAGGCCACGCTCGAGCCGGATCCGACGGTCACGATGATCGTGTACAAAGCGAGCAATGGTACGATCTGGACGCGTCCGGCTTCGGTATTTTTCGAGCTGGTCGAAGTCGACGGCGCCAAGGTGCCGCGCTTCGCGCCGATCAACTGAGTCGTTATCAACAACAGGAAATCCGCATGCGTCTACTGCTTGCCATCATTCTGCCGTGGTTTCAGTTCTTCACGATCGGCCGGCCGTTCGCGGGCATCATCTGCCTGATTTTGCAGATCACGCTGATCGGCTGGATTCCGGCCGCGATCTGGTCTGTGTACGCGCTGAGCCAGTACAACACCGACAGGAAAATTGCCCGGGCAATGGGTAACGGGCGTTAAGGCTGGCGATGAGCGACGTGCTTGTGATCCTGCGTCATGGATGCGCCGCGCTTCACTTCAGCGACGGTAGTTCGACCGCGTCTGGCGCTTCGATCACCACATCCGATTCCGCGATCGCGACGCACGGCAGAATATAGCCCTCCTGTTTTTCTTCCCGGCTGAGCCCCGGCCATTCGATCGTGTAGCGCACGCGTCCAGCAGTCATTTTGCACAGACACGTGCGGCACGTCCCATTACGGCACGAGCGCGGCAAACGCAGATTCGCGAAGCCGGCGGCTTCGAGAATCGTGAGCGAATCGGGTGCTTCGAAACTGCGGCCAAGCGGCTCGACGCGAACGAGAGGCGGGCGGGTGGAGTCGGACATCGTGTGAGTCTGTGACGGATTGCGCCACACTTTACACGTTGCCGCTGCAGTTGCCGCTTCAATGAGTCGTGCCGCCGCGTCGCAAATAGCGGTACACCGTGTTGCGCGCCAGTCCCAACTCGCGCGCCGCCGCCGACACATTGCCGTCGAGCCGTTCGAGCGTTTGCGCGATCAGCGTGGCCTGCCATGCCTCCATCTTGCTGGACGCCGGCTGCCCTTGCGTTTGCGCCACGGCGCGAAGCTCATCATAGGACTCTGAACCCGCACGCGCTGCCTGCGACCGCACGCACGGCTGAGCCGCGGTGTCGACACAATCCTGCAAGAAGTCGTCGGGCAGATCTTCGAGTTCGATCTGTTCCGCGCCCTCGGCCATGATGCTCGCGGTGCGCAACACGTTGGCCAGTTGCCGCAGATTGCCCGGCCAGCGGCATTGCGCGAATCGTTCGAGCACTTCGGCGGACACGCGACGCGGCAGGCGCTCGCCGTCCGGTTGCAATTCCAGCATGCGCGTGACCAGCGCGCGCAGATCGGTGCGCTCGCGCAGCGCCGGCAAGGTCACGACGAGTCCGTTGATCCGGTAATACAGGTCTTCGCGGAACGTGCCGGCTTCGATCATCTCGCGCAGGTTGCGGTGGGTCGCGCAGACAATGCGCAGATCCACGGGAATCGCCCGGGTTCCGCCGAGCGGCACGACGGTGCGCTCCTGCAGCACACGCATCAGGCGTACTTGCTGGGCGAGCGGCATGTCGCCGATTTCGTCGAGGAACAACGTGCCGCCGTCGGCCTGCACAATCTTGCCGACGCTGCCGCGTTTCTTCGCGCCAGTGAACGCGCCGTCTTCGTAGCCGAACAACTCCGCTTCGATCAGCGTATCCGGCAGTGAGGCGCAGTTCAGCGCGACGAAGGGCGCGGCCCTGCGCGGCGAGTCGTGATGGATGGCCCGCGCGAGCCACTCCTTGCCGGTACCGGTCTTGCCGAGCACGAGAATCGGAATATCGCGGCCGCGCAGTTTGGCGACGCGCCGCAGGATCGCGGCGACTTGCGCGTCGCCGGTGTCGAGCGTTTCAAGCCTGGCAAGCTGCGCGGGATCGATGCAGCGCGACGCATGACGCGCGTCGCCGGGCAGTGGCCCGCGCGATGTTCCGGCGAGGCCTTCCGTTGGCCCGACATAGCGGGGCGCCGTATATTCGCCGCGCGCCACTACCCGCACGCCGCTTGGCAGCGTCAACAGAATGCTCTCGCCGGGCGCGCGTGCGATCTGCTGCAACAGCCTCGCGAAGGCCACGCCGAACAGCGCATCGAAGGGTTGCCGTTGCAGCTCGGCGAGCGGTTGCCCGAATTGAAACAACGCACTGCGATTGGCCGACAGAAACGTGCCGTCCGGCGCGAACGCCGCGAGCCCTTCGAACAGCGTGCCGATGAATTCCGCGCGCGCGTGAAAGTGCACGCGAATCGCGTCGACGAATTGATTGGAGAACAGATGATTTTCGATCATCTGCGCCGACATCCTGACGAGCGCGAGCGTGTGCTTATGGAAGCCGCGCGTATCGCCGCTCACGTCGAGCGCGCCGATGGTGCGCCCGAACGGATCGGCAATTGGCGCGCAGGAGCAGGTGAGGATACGGTTGGCGTGCAGGAAGTGTTCGCCCGCGTGCACGACGGTCGGCTGTCCGTCGACGAGCGCGGTGCCGATCGCATTGGTGCCGCGATCCGCTTCGGCCCACGACACGCCCGGACACAGCGCGACGCGATTGGCCTTTTCGACGAAGTCGCTGTCGCCGAGACTGTGCAGGATCACGCCGTGATTGTCGGTGAGCAGCACCATGCTTTGCGTATCGACGATCTGCGCATGCAGCGTCTCCATAACAGGAAGCGCATGCGTAAACAGCGATTGGTTGCGATCGACGAGCTCGCGCAGCGCGGGCCGGGGCAGAGGATGAAAGTCGGGGGTTTCCGACGCGCGCAGGCCGATTTCGAGCGAGCGGGTGTGAGCTTGCGCGATGACATCGGGCCGACCCATGGCGGGCGGCGTGGCGGAACGTTGGGTCAAGGCATGTCTCCGGGAAACGGACACGGCGGGTACGTTGCCCTCCGCTCGATGCCGCAGCGCAACATGCGCGCACACGGCCGAACACCGATAGTACAGGACGAATCGCGCGGCGCATGGCAGGGAAAAAACGGAGGCGGCGCGGCGCGCCGTGCCGCAGAAAAACGCGCAGGGCACCAAAATCAGGCAAACGGCAAGGAAAACTTGCGCCACGCCCGAAGTCGTCTAAAGTGAATCAAATCACCTCCGCGGGCCGCGAACTATTCCGCCGCCGCATTCAGGTGACGAGCCCGCGTCGTCGGCATTGGACAAGGAGGTTGGCGCCAGCGACGCGATCAGACGCAACCGGCGCGCGCACTACCCGGCTACACCATGCGCAGCACCTACCTTCCAGGTGAACTCCCATGCAGATCCTTTTCCCGAATGAAACTCCTGAATATTCAGGTCGCGAACTCACCTTGGCGTTCCCGGCGATGGTCGATGGGCAGAGGGTGGAATGCATGATCACGGCGGAGGCACTGGAAGACCACTTCGGCGCCGCGTCGCCGCGTCTGGAGGACATGGTCGGCGCATTCGACATGCACCGCCCAAGGATCGAAGCCGCTACGCGACGCCTGATATCGGAAACCCGGGCGCAATGTCTCGTGCTGAGAAGCGGCTATGTGCGCTTCTACGAAGCCAACTGGCGCAATTGACCGAGGCTGAGGACGTCTGCGACGTCCGTCAACGCCGCAAGCAGAAAGCCGCGCAAGAAGCAGAAGCCCAGCAAACCCACGCGCGGCATCGATCATTCAAACCGTCCGCGGCCACGCGTGCCGCTGGCGTGCGAATTTGAGCGCGGGCGCGCTCAGATCATCCGCCGCAGTGTCCTGTCCTTGAAGACCACGTGATGCGCGATCGCCGCCAACGCGTGCAAGCCGATCACCCAATAGAACGCATTGCCGAGCCATTCGTGCACCGTCTTGAGCAACGGCTGCGCGACAGGATCGGCGCCGACCAGCGTGTAATCGATGTTGACCCACGCCAGCGTGACCGGATGGCCACCGGTGTTGATCATCAGGATGCCGAGCAGCGGCTGGACGAAGATGAAAATGTACAAAGCGAGATGCGCGGCCCGCGCCAGAAAGGCGAGCAGCCGGTTGCCGTCGACTTCGGCGGGCGCGCCGGCCCACAGTCGCCAGAGCAGACGCAAACACGCCAGCCCCAGCACCAGCGTGCCGCACCAGAAATGCACGCTGCTCCAGAGCGCGCGGCTGTCGCTACCTTTGGGCCCGCGAATTTCGATCGCCAGATAAGCCAGCGCGATCAGCAGAAACATGGCCCAGTGGAAAAAAATGGCGGGCGCCGAATAGCGGTCCGAGGTGCGGCTGTAAGGCATGTAAGGGACTCCCGTGTCCTGGTCAATCGTTCTTTGAATCATCAGATGATAAACGGTGCCCGGCCGGAATGGGCACCGTCAATAAAACCGTTGTTGATCCAGACCCGGATGGAATCGACGAGCGTCCCCGCCGTGCCTATTCGCTGCCGAGATAGAAATAGCGGAACAGGAAAATCGCCGCGATGATCCATACCACCAGCTTCACTTTGCGCGCCTGGCCGGTCAACAGTTTCAGGCCCGCATATGAGATGAAGCCGAACGCGACGCCATTGGCGATCGAATAGGTGAAGGGCATCAGCAGCGCGGTGAGCGCGGCCGGTACGACTTCGGTGGCGTCGTCCCACGGCAGGTCGAGCATTTCGCGCAGCATCAGGCACGACACGTACAGCAGGGCTGGAGCCGTCGCATAGCCGGGCACCACGCCCGCCAGCGGCGCGAAAAAGAGCGCCGCGAGGAACAGCACGGCCACGGTGATGGCCGTCACGCCCGTGCGTCCGCCCGCTTGCACGCCCGATGCGCTTTCGATATACGCGGTGGTCGACGAGGTGCCCAGCATCGAGCCGGCCAGAATCGCCGTGCTGTCGGCAAGCAGCGCGCGGTTCAGGCGGTGCATCTTGCCTTCCACCAGCAGCCCGGCGCGATTGGCCACGCCCATCAGCGTGCCGGTCGCGTCGAACAGTTCGACGAGGAAGAACACGAGGATCACGTTCAGCACGCCGCCCGACAGCGCGCCGCGAATGTCGAGCTGGAACAGCGTCGGCGAAATGGACGGCGGCGCGGAAACGATGCCGTGGAACTGATTGCCGCCGAAGAAAAAGCTCAGCACCGTCACGCCGACAATCCCGATCAGGATCGAGCCGCGCACCCGCAGATGGTCCAGCGTGACGATCGCGAAGAAGCCGATCACCGCGAGAATCACGTGCGGGTTGTGCAGATCGCCGAGTGTCACGAGCGTGGCCGGACTGCCGACCACCACACCGGCCGACTTCAGCGAAATGATCGCGAGAAAGAGGCCGATGCCGCCCGTGATGGCAATGCGTATTGAATGCGGAATGCCGTTGACGATCACTTCACGCACGCGAAACAGCGTGACGATCAGGAACAGGCAGCCGGACACGAATACCGCGCCGAGCGCGGCCTGCCACGTGAACCCCATGCCTTTGACGACGGTGTACGCGAAGTACGCGTTCAGGCCCATGCCCGGCGCGAGCGCGATCGGATAGTTCGCATAGAGTCCCATGATCAGCGAGGCGAGCGCGGCCACGATGCAGGTCGCGACGAACACCGCGTCCTTCGGCATGCCGGCGTCGCCGAGAATCGCCGGGTTGACGAAGATGATGTAGGCCATCGTCAGGAAGGTGGTCAGTCCGGCGAGCACTTCGGTGCGCAGGTTGGTGCCGGCGGCTTCGAAGCCGAAGTAGCGTTTTATGGAGTCCATGAGGCGGGTCTCTCGTCGTTCAGGAAGCGTTTTTTGTGGTCGGGCGGTAAATGCGCCGCGTCGCCGGAGTTACGGGCGGATTGTAGTCAGGATTGGCGGCGGCGTGCCGTATTGTGTGGCTGAGCGGCTGTTAAAGGCTCATACGGTGGGCGGTTCATCGGGAGATTGTGGCGCGGGCGCATCAGCCTGCGGCCGTTGGCGCGCCAGCCAGCGGTCGAGTTCGCCCGCGAAGCTCTTGCTGTCACGCGGGCTGAACGCGGCCGGGCCGCCGGTATCGACGCCGCTGCCGCGCAACTGGTCGAGCATCGAACGCATGCGCAGGCGTTCTTCGATCGTGCCGGGCGTGTACCAGTTGCCGCGCGGATCGAGCGCCTGCGCGTTCCTCGCCAGCACGGCGGCGGCGAGCGGGATGTCGGCGGTGATCACGAGGTCGCCCGCCGCGACACGTTCGGCGATGAGGTCGTCGGCGGCGTCGAAGCCGGCCGGCACCTGGATCGCGCGGATCAGCGGCGAGGGCGGCACGCGCAGAAACGAGTTGGCGACCAGCGTCAGCGTCATGCCGGTGCGGCGCGCGGCGCGGTACAGCATTTCCTTGATCACGACCGGACAGGCGTCGGCGTCAACCCAGATTGACATGGTTCGGTTTCCGGCTGCGGGTTGTCGAAGGGGCGAGATGATACCTTGCCAGCGCACGAGGCGGCGCGGCAAGCGAATTTATGATGTGGCGGAGAAGCGGAGAAGCGGAGAAGCGGAGAAGCGGAGAAGCGGAGAAGCGGAGAAGCGGGAAAGGCATGGGGGGCCAACCGCGCCCGCGACCGTTGCAGTCGCAGGCAGCCCCGCATGCCACGCGGCAGCTGGCGCTTACTGCGCCATCGTCCCACCCGACTCCTGCGCCCGCCGTGCCGCGACGATGCGGCCCGCGCGTTGCGCATTGTCCGGATAGTCGATCCAGTCGAGCGGATCGTAGCCGGCGGCACGCCATTCGGCCAGGTCGGCCTTCACCTGCGCGCGCGTTTTCGGCGCCGACGGATCGTAAGGCCGCGCCGAAGTCTGCGCAAACGCGGTGCTCATGCTGACGGCGGCCAACAGCGCGCCGAGTCCAACTCGAGAAACGATTTTCATGACAAGCTCCTATGGAGCGGTTAAAAACGACCCCGGCATTTTAGTTTTGGTACGCATTTCGAGTAAGGCGATTGAAGGCAATGCACCATTTCGCCCGGTGAATCAAACCGGGCTGAATGATTCTGCGACTCACGGCACCGACGGTTTGCTGAAGCGGTCCAACACGGCACTGAGCAGGTCGATCGGCAGCGGGAAAACGATCGTCGAATTCTTGTCGGCGGCAATCGTCGTGAGGGTTTGCAGGTAGCGCAACTGCATCGCCTGGGGCTGGCGCGACAGCGTCTGCGCCGCTTCCAGCAGATGCTGCGAGGCCTGCAACTCGCCTTCCGCGTGAATCACCTTGGCGCGCCGTTCGCGTTCGGCTTCGGCCTGGCGGGCAATTGCGCGGATCATCGTTTCATTGATATCCACATGCTTGATTTCCACGATCGACACCTTGATGCCCCACGCGTCGGTCTGCGAGTCGAGCACTTTCTGGATGTCGGCGTTCAATTGCTCACGTTCCGCCAGCAGTTCGTCGAGTTCGTGCTTGCCGAGCACCGCGCGCAACGTGGTCTGCGATAACTGGCTGGTCGCTTCGAAGTAACGCGCCACCTGAATCACCGCTTTCTCCGGATCGACCACGCGGAAGTACACCACGGCGTTGACCTTCACCGAGACGTTGTCGCGCGTGATCACGTCTTGCGGCGGCACGTCGAACACGACGGTGCGCAGATCCATGCGCACGGCCTGCTGCACGATCGGAATGATCAGCACGAGCCCCGGTCCCTTGACCTTCCAGAAACGCCCGAGCATGAACACGACGCCGCGTTCGTACTCGCGAAAAATCCGTATCGATGAAGCAATCAGCGCGGCCGCCAGCAGAATCAGAATGCTGCTGAAGCCGAATGTGAAACCGATCATGAGCGTTCTCCTTGTTGTCGTGCTTCCGCGGGCACCACGGTCAACGTCAGGCCGCGCCGCGCGGTGACGCGCACCGCATGGCCCGCCGCGACCGGGGCCGTGCTGGACACCCGCCAGCGTTCCCCATGCACTTGTGCCCAACCGGCCAGCGCGCCGTCCGCCGTGACGTCCCCGGGCAACAGGCCGCCGTCGAGCACCACGCCGACACTGCCGATCAGCGCTTCGGAACCCGTCACCACCGGACGGCGCCGCGCGCGCAGCGCGAGTCGCGACACGCCCAGCACGAACACGACGCTGAAGACGGCGACGGCAGCGATCATCGGCAGAGGGACGCCGTAGCCGGGCACGTCGGTATCGATCAGCATCAGCGCGCCGATCACGAACGCGACCACGCCGCCGAAGCCGAGCGAACCGAAGGTCGGCAGAAACGCCTCGCCGATCAGGAACGCAATGCCGAGAAAGATCAGACCGAGGCCGACGTAGTTGATCGGCATCATCTGCATGGCGAACAGGCCGAGCAGCAGGCTGATCGCGCCGACCACGCCGGGCAGCACGAAGCCCGGATTGGCGAATTCGAAGAACAGGCCGTACATGCCGATCATCAGCAGGATCAGCGCGACGTTAGGATCGGTGATCACGGCGAGGAAGTGGCTGCGCCAATCGGCTTCGAGCGTGACGATCGGGGCGCTGGCCGTGTTGAGCTTGCTGTTGCCCGCGCTCGTGACGACCGTGCGGCCGTCCAGCTGGCGCAGCAGATCGGGCACATCGCGCGCATTCAGATCGACGACGTGCTGCGCCAGCGCATCCGCCGCCGACAGGCTCACGGCTTCGCGGACCGCACGCTCGGCCCAGTCGGCGTTGCGCCCGCGCATCTGCGCGAAACCGCGAATGTAGGCGGCGGCGTCGTGGACCTGCTTGCGCATTTCGGTCGATTGGGTGTCGAGCGGCAGGGCGCTGGCGGAACCGGTGGGCGCGGATGCCGCGGGTTTTGCCGACCCGCCACCGCCATCGCCGCCACCGCCGTTGCCGTTGCCGCCGCCAATACCAGGCAAGCCCGGCGTTGCGCCGCCCGCTGGCGGCTCAGCGCCGCCGACGCCCATCTGGATCGGCGTCGCCGCGCCGAGGTTGGTGCCCGGCGCCATCGCCGCGATGTGGCTCGCGTAGACGATATAGGTGCCGGCGCTCGCCGCGCGCGCGCCGCTCGGGGCGATGAAGGTGGCGACCGGCACGGGCGAGGCGAGAATCGCCTTGATGATCTGCCGCATCGACGTATCGAGTCCGCCAGGCGTATCGAGTTGCAGCACGGCGAGTTGCGCGCGGTCGTCGGCGGCGCGCTGCAGGCTGCGCACGATGAAGTCGGCGCTGGCCGGACTGATCGCGCCGTTCACCGGAATGACCACGACGCTATTCGGCGCGACGGCGGCGCGCAGCGTCGCATCGGGTCCATTCGATTCGCACGACGCGAATCCAAATGCCAAAAGTACGCCGAGCACGGTCATGCCGCGCATCAACCGGCCCACGATATCGCCACGGATAAGCGACATGCGCGAGCCGGACTGCCGGAACGGGAGACGTGGATACGTGCTCATCGCTGACGGCTGCCGCGCGCGGCCGATGCATATCGACTGGCGCGGGCCGATACCCCAAAAGAAGGCTGGCCTGCTCTCAACAGCTTAGTCCGATTCCGCGCGGCGCGTGAAATCCGCGCGCGCCGGCCGGTAATCGGTCGGCCGCATGCCGGTCCATTTGCGAAACGCGCGATGAAACGCGCTCGGTTCGGCAAAGCCCACCGAGGTCGCGATGTCGGCGATGGTGCGGTCGGTGTCCTGCAATTCGCCGATCGCTATGTCGCGCCGCAGGTCGTCCTTGATCGACTGATACGTATAGCCTTCCTGTTTCAGGCGCCGCCGCATGGTGGCCTCGGCGACGTGCAGGCGTTCGGCCATCTGATCGGCGGCGGGCCAGCCGGCCATCGGCATGGCGCGCAGCATCTTGCGCACGCGCGCCGCGAGCGAGCCGGGATTGCGGTACTTCACGATGAAGCTGCCGGGGGCATCGCGCAGGAACGGTTTGACCGATTTGGTCGTCTGGATCACCGGCAGGTCGAGAAACGCCGGCGCGAGATCCACGTACGATTCGGCCTGATCGAAGCTCATGTGATCGCAGAACATCAGCCGGTATTCGTGCGCGGCGGGCGGCTCGGCGCAGCGAAAGCGCGCCTCGAGCAGCGGAATGCGCCGCCCGACGAGCCAGCACAACAACCCGTACACGAGAATGAAGTAGGTCGCGTAGGCGAACATGGCCGGCGGCGGCGCGCCGGCGTTTTCCACGAAGCGCAGGCGCACGCGCTGCGCGTCCGTTTCGATCCGCGCGCCGAGATCGTCCAGCACCAGCCGCATGAAACCGACGGCGCGCGCCAGCGCCTGCGCGCCATTGCGCGCGGTGAGCGCCGTCTGCGTCATGGCGATGAAGCTGCCGCTTTTCATGCGATGCGAATCCTGGCCGAAGAACTCGTCGTCGAGCGCGTGCGCAATGGCGGCCCACAGCGCGCCGTATTGCGCCGACGACACCCGGCTTTTCGGCGACGCCAGCATCGGCGCCGCGATGCCGGCGGCTTCGGCGAGCGGCAACGCGTCGAGGCCGCGCGAGCGCGCCAGCGCGAGCGCTTCCTCGACCATGCTGACGGAAATCGTCCCTTTATCGTTTTTCATGCGCGTCCGGCGAATCGAGTCAAGCTGGCAAAAGCGCTCAGCATTTTCCCTGCGGTGATTCGCCAAGTCCTTGAAATTGCGGGTTGGGTTGGTCTTGCATCGTACCAGTATGGCAAATGCGCTCAATCAGAATGATCGGGCTGAGCATCGAACCTGTCCAGCGGCTTGCCTACACTTGGTCTCAACCGATCGCGCACCGCGTGGCGTGGGAGACCCCGCCACCGGGCGGCACACGAGCCGCGATCAGACGCACAGCACAGGACCGGGCGCCATGGACAGTTTCTACACCGACGAGCAACGCATGATCCGCGACGCCGCTCGCGACTTCGCCACCGAGCGGCTCGCGCCGCACGCGGGTCAATGGGACCGCGACGCGCAACTGCCCGCCGAGGTCGTCAAGCAGATGGGCGAACTCGGTTTTCTCGGCATGATCGTGCCGGCGGAGTGGGGCGGCTCCTACACGGACTACGTGGCCTATGCGCTCGCGCTCGAAGAGATCGCCGCGGGCTGCGCCGCCTGCGCGACGCTGATGAGCGTGCATAACTCGGTCGGCTGCGGGCCGATTCTCAACTTCGGCACGCAAGCGCAAAAAGACCGCTATTTGCAGGACCTCGCGACCGGCCGCCGCATCGGCGCGTTCTGCCTGACCGAGCCGCAGGCCGGTTCGGAGGCGAACAACCTGCGTACGCGCGCCGTATTGCGCGACGGCAAGTGGATCCTCAACGGCAGCAAGCAGTTCGTGACGAACGGCTCACGCGCCGACCTTGCGATCGTCTTCGCCGTCACCGATCCCGACCGCGGCAAGCGCGGTCTGTCGGCCTTCATCGTGCCGACCGACACACCGGGGTTCAACGTCGGCAAGCCGGAACACAAGCTCGGCATTCGCGCTTCCGACACCTGTCCGATTTCGCTCGACGACTGCGCCGTGCCAGACGCCAATCTGCTCGGCGAACCGGGCGAGGGTTTGCGCATCGCGCTGTCGAACCTCGAAGGCGGCCGTGTTGGCATTGCCGCGCAGGCGGTCGGCATCGCGCGGGCCGCGTTCGATGCCGCGCGTCTCTACGCGAACGAACGCATCCAGTTCGGCAAGGCGCTGAAGGAGCATCAGACCATCGCCAACATGCTCGCCGACATGGCCACGCGCCTGAACGCCGCGCGGCTGCTGGTACATCACGCGGCGCGGCTGCGCACGGCGGGCAAGCCTTGTTTGTCGGAGGCCTCGCAGGCCAAGCTGTTCGCCTCGGAACTGGCCGAGGAGATCTGCTCGAACGCAATTCAGATTCACGGCGGCTATGGTTATCTCGAGGACTACGCGGTGGAGCGTCACTACCGCGATGCGCGTATCACGCAGATTTACGAGGGGACCAGCGAGGTGCAACGCATGCTGATCGCGCGACATGTGTAAATGCAAAATGAAGCTGCGTTTGAGTGCAAAATAGCTTGCCCGCGGAGCAAAAGGTAGTGCGGCAGCGGGATAAAAAAACGGAGCGGATACACCGCGCCAACTGGAGACGACGATGACTGCAGCGAAAGCATTTCTCGACGCGCGCGACCTGTTATTGCGCCATCGAACCGACTACGACCGTGCGTACCGCGAATTCGCGTGGCCGGCACTGGGCGAGTTCAACTGGGCGCTCGACTACTTCGACGTAATCGCGCGCAATAACGACAATCCCGCTCTGTGGATCGTCGACGATCCCGCCACCGACGGCCTGCGCCTGTCGTACGCGCAGATGTCGGAGCGTTCGGCGCGCATGGCCAATTTCCTGCGCGGCGTGGGCGTGGGCCGCGGCGACCGTTTGCTGCTGATGCTGCCGAACCGTGTCGAACTCTGGGACGTGATGCTCGCGGCCATGAAGCTCGGCGCGATCGTGCTGCCCGCCACCACCCAGCTTTCCGCCGACGACGTGCGCGATCGCGTGCAGATCGGCGGCGCAAATTTCGTGGTGGTCGATAGTGCGGAGCTGGCCAAATTCGATGCGCTCGAAGCGCCGCTCACGCGCCTGTCGGTCGGCGCCCCGCGCGACGGCTGGATCGACCTGGCCGCGGCGTATGACGCATCGCCGCAATTCACGCCCGAGGGCGTGACGCAGGCCACCGACCCGATGCTGCTGTACTTCACGTCGGGCACGACCTCGAAGCCCAAGCTCGTCGAACACACGCATCAGAGCTATCCGGTCGGCCATCTGTCGACGATGTACTGGATCGGTCTGCAACCGAACGACATCCATTGGAATATCAGCTCGCCGGGCTGGGCCAAGCACGCGTGGAGCTGCTTCTTCGCGCCGTGGAATGCGCAGGCCTGCGTGTTCGTTTTCAATGTCCCGCGCTTCGTGCCGAAAGACACGCTGAACGCGCTGGTGCGTTTCAACATCACCACGCTGTGCGCGCCGCCGACCGTCTGGCGCATGCTGGTGCAGGAGCATCTGAGCGACTATCCGGTCAAGCTGCGCGAAATCGTCGGCGCCGGCGAGCCGTTGAATCCCGAGGTCATCGAGCGCGTGAAGCACGCGTGGGGCATCACGATTCGCGACGGTTTCGGCCAGACCGAGACCACCTGCCAGATCGGCAACTCGCCGGGCCAGCCGGTCGTGGCCGGTTCAATGGGGCGCCCGCTGCCGGGCTACACGATCGAGCTCATCGATGCCGACGACCAGCCCGTCAGCGAAGGCGAAATCGCGCTGCCGCTGGCCGAACGGCCGCTCGGTCTGATGACCGGTTACGCGAACAACGCCAAGGCGACCGCGCAGGCCATGCGCAACGGCTTCTACCGCACGTCCGACGTCGCGCTGCGCCGTGACGACGGCTACTACGTCTATGTGGGCCGCGCCGACGACGTCTTCAAATCGTCCGACTACCGCCTCAGTCCGTTCGAACTCGAAAGCGTGCTGATCGAACACGAGGCGATCGGCGAGGCCGCCGTGGTGCCGAGCGCCGACGCGTTGCGTCTGTCGGTGCCCAAGGCGTTCGTCACCGTGCGCCAGGGTTACGAAGCCGGTCCCGAACTCGCGCGCGCCGTGTTCGCGTTCTCGCGCGAAAAGCTCGCGCCGTACAAGCGGATTCGCCGCCTGCAATTCAGCGAGTTGCCCAAGACCATCTCCGGCAAGATTCGCCGCGTCGAATTGCGGCGCCGCGAAATGGAACGCGAGACCGAACCCGCGCGTCTGCCCGATGAGTATTGGGAAGAAGATTTCCCGGATCTGCGTTGATTTTATTTGTCCCCAGTCACTGTCCGGCCGCCTTGCGGCCACTGCAGAGGAGTTTCAGCATGAGCGCAATTGCTGCCGTCGCCACCGTCAAGTTGCTGATCAACGGCGAGTTTGTCGAATCGAAGACCACCGAATGGCGCGACATCGTCAATCCCGCCACGCAAGAGGTCCTGGCGCGCGTGCCGTTCGCCACCGCCGATGAAGTGAACGAAGCGATCCGCTCCGCCCACACCGCATTCAAGACCTGGAAGGACACGCCGATCGGCGCGCGCATGCGCATCATGCTGAAGTACCAGGCGCTGATTCGCGAGCATATGCCGCGTATCGCGAAGACCTTGAGCGCGGAGCAGGGCAAGACGATTCCCGATGCGGAAGGCGATATCTTCCGCGGTCTCGAAGTGGTCGAGCATGCGTGCTCGATCGGCACCTTGCAGCAGGGCGAATTCGCGGAGAACGTGGCGGGCGGCGTGGATACGTACACGCTGCGTCAGCCGATCGGCGTGTGCGCCGGCATCACGCCGTTCAACTTCCCGGCGATGATCCCGCTGTGGATGTTCCCGTTGGCGATCGTGTGCGGCAATACGTTCGTGCTGAAGCCGTCGGAGCAGGACCCGCTGTCGACCATGCAACTGGTTGAACTCGCGCTCGAAGCCGGCGTGCCGAAGGGCGTGCTGAACGTGGTGCACGGCGGCAAGGACGTGGTCGACGCGCTCTGCACGCACGAACTGGTCAAGGCGATTTCGTTCGTCGGCTCGACGGCCGTCGGCACGCACGTGTACCGTCTCGGCAGCGAGCACGGCAAACGCGTGCAATCGATGATGGGCGCGAAAAACCACGCCGTGGTCCTGCCCGATGCGAACCGCGAGCAAACGCTGAACGCGTTGGCCGGCGCCGGGTTTGGCGCGGCCGGGCAGCGCTGCATGGCGACCTCGGTGGTCGTGCTGGTGGGCGCTGCGCAGCAATGGTTGCCGGACCTGGTGGCAAAGGCGAAGACGCTCAAGGTCAACGCGGGCAACGAACCGAACACGGACATCGGCCCGGTGGTTTCGCGCGCGGCGAGGCAGCGCATTCTCGGCCTGATCGAAACGGGCGTGAAGGAAGGCGCCACGCTGGCGCTCGACGGCCGCGGCGTGAAGGTGCCGGGCTACGAGCAAGGCAACTTCATCGGCCCGACGGTTTTCACCGATGTCACCACCGAGATGGAAATCTACCGCCAGGAAATCTTCGGCCCGGTGCTGGTGGTGCTGAACGCGGCCACGCTCGATGACGCAATCGTGCTGGTCAACCGCAATCCGTTCGGCAACGGCGTGGGCCTCTTCACGCAGAGCGGCGCGGCGGCGCGCAAATTCCAGAGCGAGATCGATATCGGCCAGGTCGGCATCAACATTCCGATTCCGGTGCCGGTGCCGTTTTTCAGCTTCACCGGTTCGCGCGGCTCGAAGCTCGGCGACCTCGGCCCGTACGGCAAACAGGTCGTGCAGTTCTACACGCAGACCAAGACGGTCACCGCCCGCTGGTTCGACGACGACACCGTCAACGACGGCGTCAACACGACCATCAGCCTGCGCTGAGTCCACGCGGCTTCTGGAGACTGGAGACGACATCATGAAAATAGCCTTTATCGGGCTCGGCAACATGGGCGCGCCGATGGCGCACAACCTGCTCAAGGCGGGCCACGCGGTCAACGTGTTCGACCTCAATGCGCAAGCCGTGCAGGCGCTCGTCGATGCGGGCGCGAAGGCGGCAGGTTCGCCGAAAGCGGCGGTGACCGACGCGGAATGCGTGATCACCATGCTGCCCGCCGCGGCCCATGTGCGCAGCGTGCTGAGCGCGGACGACGGTATCTTCGCCGGCATCGCGAAGGGCGTGACGATCATCGATTCAAGCACGATCGATCCCGCGAGCGTCAAATCGTTCGCCGAACTCGCGCAGCGGCACGGCAACACCTTCGTCGATGCGCCCGTGTCCGGCGGCACCGGCGGCGCGGCGGCCGGCACGCTGACGTTCATGGTCGGCGGCAGCGCGAGCGCGTATGAGCAGGTCAAGCCAGTGCTCTCGGCGATGGGCAAGAACATCGTGCATTGCGGCGACACCGGCACCGGCCAGGTCGCGAAGATCTGCAACAACTTGGTACTCGGCATCACGATGGCGGGCGTGGCCGAGGCGATGTCGCTCGGCGAGGCGCTCGGTATCGACGCGAAAGTGCTGGGCGGCATCATCAATACATCGACGGGACGCTGCTGGAGTTCGGACACCTACAATCCGATGCCCGGCGTGATCGAAACAGCGCCGTCTACGCGCGGTTACACGGGCGGCTTCGGCACGGATCTGATGCTCAAGGATCTGGGCCTCGCCACCGACGCCGCTAAATTCGCGCGTCAACCGGTCTATCTCGGGGCATTGGCTCAACAGCTTTATCAAACGATGAGCACGAAGGGCGCGGGACGCCTGGACTTCTCGGCGGTGATCAAGCTCTATCGCAAAGAGGATAAGGACGGAGGCGCGGCATGATCGAACTCGACTACGCGCACGACGGCGCTGTCGCGCAACTCACGCTCAAGCGGCCGCCCGCCAACGCGTTTACGCCCGAAGGCTTGTTGCAATTGCAGCAGACCGTCGAGCGTTTGAACGGCGAGGCGCGCGTGCGCGCAATCGTGATTACCGGCGACGGACCCAGGTTCTTCAGCGCGGGCGCCGACCTGAACACCTTCGCCGACGGCAACCGCGAAGTCGCGCGCACGGCGGCGGCGCGCTTCGGCGCGGCCTTCGAGACCTTGCAGAACGCGCGGCCTGTGGTGATCGCGGCGATCAACGGTTATGCGATGGGTGGCGGGCTCGAATGCGCGCTCGCTTGCGATATTCGCATCGCGGAACAGCATGCGTTGCTGGCGTTGCCCGAGACCGCGGTCGGCTTGCTGCCCTGCGGTTGCGGCACGCAGACGCTGCCGTGGCTGGTCGGCGAAGGCTGGGCCAAGCGGATGATTCTGACGGGCGAGCGCGTAGACGCGGCGACGGCGCTGCGCATCGGCCTGGTCGAAGAAGTGGTGGAGAAGGGCGCGGCGCGCGAGGCCGCGCTGACCATGGCGGCGCGCGTCGCTACGTTGAGTCCGCAGGCAGTCGGCTTCAGCAAGACGCTGATTCATCAGGGGCGCAACGGCGTGCCGCGCGCGGCGGCGCTGGCGCTGGAACGCGAGCGCTTTGTCGATCTGTTCCACGGCGCCGATCAGCGCGAAGGCGTCAACGCGTTCCTTGAAAAGCGCACGCCGCGCTGGCAGGTGACGCAGGCCGCGCAGGCGGACGCCTCGCAGCAGGAGACGCATTGATGAGCGCCTTGCAAAGCGTCATACCCGGTACGAGCCTTGAAGCGGAACGCGAGATTCTGTTTCGCGTCGTCAACCGTGTGGCGATTATCACGCTGAACCGGCCGGCGGCGCTCAATGCGCTTTCGCACGCCATGGTGCGTGAACTCGCCGTGCTGGTCGAGCATTGCCGCACCGACGATGGCATCGTCGCGCTCGTGCTGAAAGGCGCGGGCGCCAAAGGCTTCTGCGCTGGCGGCGACGTGCGCGAAGTGCAACGCCTCGCGAAGAACGGCGACAGCCGTTGGCTCGCGTTCTTCGTCGACGAATACCGGCTCGACTATGCGCTGCACACGTTTCCGAAGCCGGTGGTCGCGTTGCTCGACGGCATTACGATGGGCGGCGGCATGGGGCTCGGCCAGGCAGCGCGGCTGCGCATCGTGACCGAGCGCAGCAAGATCGCCATGCCGGAGACGCGCATCGGCTTTCTGCCGGACGTCGGCGCGACGCGCTTTCTGAGCGTGATGCCGGCGGAACTCGAGCTATATGTCGGGCTGACCGGCGCGACCTTGTCCGGTGCCGACGCGTTGCGCCTGCAACTGGCGGATCTGTGCGTGCCGGCCGAATGGCTCGCCAGTTTCGAAGAGCGTTTGCAACGCATGCCCCGCGATGGCGATTTGATGGCCGCCTTGCGCGGCGTGTTCGAGCCGCCGTGCAACATCATTCCGCACGCGCCGCTGGCGGCGTTCACGCAACTGATCTTGCGGCATTTCGACCGGCGTTCGAGCGTCGAGCGAATGGTCGCGACGGTGCGGCACGACCTGGAGCGCGAGCCGCCGCGCGAGGTGAAGCAGTGGTTGCAGGCCACCTACGACGCGCTGACCAGTCATTCGCCCACCATGCTTTTCGTCACACGTGAGGCGCTTTTGCGTGGCCGGCAGATGACCTTGGCCGAGTGCTTCCGCATGGAACTTGGCATTGTGAAGCGCGTGATCGAGGAGGGGGACTTCTGCGAAGGCGTGCGAGCCCAGTTGATCGAGAAGGACCGCAAAGCCCGCTGGGCGCCTGCCACGCTCGCCGAGGTGCGGCCGGAGCGTGTCACGCATTTCCTCGCTTCGCCGTGGAAGAGCGAGGTTCATCCGCTGGCCGCGTTGGGCGCGCAGTTGGGGTGAAGTGGACCGGGCGCGGCACGCAGCGCCGTGCGAGAGAGGCGATCAACTTTCGCCGGCCGTTTCACCGTGCGCAGGCGCACGAGCGTGAATGGGACTGGACGTCGCCCATCCGAGCATGCAGATTTGCTGTCCACATTACGTCAGGCGTCTAACCGGAGGCAAACGATGACACGAGTTCGCGTTGAGGGCTTCACCATCTCGCTCGACGGATACGGCGCAGGTCCGAATCAGGACATCAACAATCCGCTCGGCGTTGGCGGGACGGATCTGCACCAGTGGCTTGTCCCCACACGCACGTTCCAGCGGACCTTGTTCGGTAAGGACAGCGGTACGAGCGGGGTTGACGATGATTTCGCCGCCCGTGGCTTTCAGAGTGTCGGGGCCTGGATTCTTGGGAGGAACATGTTCGGACCCATTCGTGGGGACTGGCCGGACACAAACTGGAAAGGATGGTGGGGAGACAATCCACCGTATCACGTTCCAGTCTTCATCTTGACCCATCATGCTCGTTCCCCCATCGAGATGGAAGGCGGCACGACGTTCCACTTCATAACAGGAGGCATTCGCGAGGCGCTCGACCGCGCACGCGAGGCCGCTGCCGGATTGGACGTGCGGATCGGCGGTGGGCCGGACACAATCCGGCAGTATCTTCGTGAGGGCCTTATCGATGAACTGCACATTGCTATCGCGCCGGTTCTGCTCGGGCGGGGAGAATCGCTGTTCGAAGGGCTTGACTTGCGGGCTCTGGGATACGAATGCGTCGAATCCGTAGCGTCGGAGAAGGCCACGCATGTCGTCCTACGGCGCCAGGGGCACGCGGACGCCTAGCCGCTCGCTGGAGGCCGACGTCCCTGGCGGGACGTCGGCCCTTTCACTATATAGCCCGTTTCAGTGAAGACGACTCGTGCGGACTATGTCCACGACGGAAAGCACCGCTCTCCCGAGCGCGCGAGACAACTCGGTCAGCCAGACGCGAGTGTTGCTCTGCTAAAGCCCCAAGTAGCGTACAGCGGGCATTTTCCTTTCCTCACTTCTCGCCCGTCTCTTCTCCGCCCACCTGTTCCCTGACGACTCTCGCCATCACGCGCGAGCGTTCGGTTTCCAGCACGGTGTTGGCATCGACACGTCCGAACAGGTCGAGGAGTGGCGCGACGAGACCCGTCCAGCCCGTCTGGTGACTGGCCCCGAGGCCCGCGCCATTGTCACCGTGGAAGTACTCGTAGAACAGGATCAGGTCGCGCCAGTGCGGATCGTTCTGAAACTTTTCCGTTCCTCCATAGACCGGCCGTTTGCCATCGGCGTCGCGCAGGAACGTACCGGTCAGGCGACGGACAATCTCCTGCGCCACTTCGAAGAGCGTCATGTGCCGCCCGGAGCCGGTCGGGCATTCGACCTTGAAATCATCGCCGAAAAAACTGTAAAGGTTCACCAGCGCGCGGATGATCAACAAGTTGACCGGCATCCACACCGGACCGCGCCAGTTGGAGTTACCGCCGAACATGCCGGTATTCGACTCGGCCGGCAGGTACTGCACCTTGTACTCCTGTCCGCCGATGTGGAGCACGAACGGATGTTCGAGGTGATAGCGGGAAAGCGAACGAATGCCGTGCGGCCCGAGGAACTCGTTCTCGTCGAGCATGTAACCGAGCACGCGCTCGAGCTTGCGCTTGTTGAGGATCGACAACAGTCTGCGCTCCTTGTGCCCGATGAAGCCGCCGTCAGTCGGCGCCACATGGGCAACCAGTTCGGGGTAGCGCTTGCGAAACTGTGTGATCAGCTCCAGCAGCCTTGGATAGTGAGTGACAGCACTCGCTTCGAACACCGACGACGCGCACAGCGGCAACAGCCCGACCATCGACCTTACCTTCAGACGCATCGTCTGGCCGTCGGGGAGTCGCAGCAGATCATAGAAAAAGCCGTCCTCCTCATCCCACATCTCGTCCTGATTCACGCCGATACGATCCATCGCATACGCAATCCACATGAAATGCTGGACGAACTTGAAAGCGACCTCCTCGTAGATCGGATCGTACTCGGTCAGAATCAGCGCCATCTCCAGCATGCACTGGCAATAGAATGCCATCCACGCCGTCCCGTCGGCCTGCTCCAGCGATCCGCCGGTCGGAAGCTGCGCGCTGCGGTCGAATACACCAATGTTGTCCAGACCCAGAAAGCCGCCGGCGAAGACGTTGTGCCCCGCGGGGTCCTTGCGATTGACCCACCAGTTGAAATTGAGCATCAACCCCTGAAACGAGCGTTCGAGGAAGCGCGGGTCAGCCCGGCCCAGTTCTTTCTCAAACTTGTAGAGCCAGAGCGTGGCTGCGGCATGCACGGGCGGATTCACGTCGCTGAAGTTCCACTCGTAGGCGGGGATCTGCCCGCTTGGATGGAAGTACAGGGTGCGCAGCATCAACAGCAGTTGCTCCTTGGCGAAATCGAAATCGACCAATGCCAGCGAGATCGTATGGAAGGCCAAATCCCACGCTGCGTACCACGGGTACTCCCACTTGTCCGGCATGGAAATCACGTCGGCATTCAACATGTGGAACCACTCCGTGTTGCGCACGTCGTGACGGGCAGCCTCGAGCAACGGATGGCTGCGATGCTCGCGCAGCCAGCGTTCGAGATCGAAGTAGTAGTACTGTTTGCCCCACAGCATTCCCGCCAACGCCTGACGGTGCACCCGCCGTTGATCCTCGGTCAGCGACCCGGGAGCAATCCGTTTGTAGAAGTCGTCAGCGTCGGCAATACGGTTGTCAAATATCTCCTCAAAGTCGCCGAAGACATTGTCCAGCCGGGTTGCTGTCAGGCGCAGCCGAATGGTCGTACTGCCGCCGCCAGCTACATCGCAGAGGTAATGGACGGCAGCCTTGGTTCCTGTTCTCGCGGGATTCACCGCGTCGCCCTGGCCCGCAACGACGTAGGCATGGAACGCATCCTTGACGTAGGGCGACGCGTTAGGTTGATTCCACAGATGCTGCGCATTGCTCTCATTTTCGGTGAAGAGCGTCTCTGGTGCGCCATCGTAATGCAGCCAGTACTCGCCTAGCTCATGGTGCGCAGCCAGAATGGCGCCAGGACCCGCATCGCGCAGCGAGGGCTTGCGATCGTCGTCACCCCACGACCATGTATTGCGGAACCATAGTGTCGGCAGGAGCCGTAGCCGTGCCGCTTCCGGTCCACGGTTGTGCACGCAAATCCGCACAAGAATGTCTTCCGGGCCTGCCTTGGCGTATTCCACGAACACGTCGAAATACCGGTCATCAGCAAACACGCCCGTGTCGAGCAGTTCGTACTCGAACTCCTCCCGTGATCGCGTCCGGTTGGTCTCCACCAGGTCGCGATACGGATATTCTCGCTGCGGATACTTGTAGAGGTACTTCATGTAGGAGTGAGTGGGTGTGCTGTCGAGGTAAAAGTAATACTCCTTGACATCCTCACCATGGTTGCCCTCGCTGTTGGTGAGGCCGAACAGGCGCTCCTTCAAAATTGGATCGCGCTCGTTCCACAGCGCTAGCGCAAAGCACAGCCGTTGCCTGTCGTCGCATAGTCCGCCGAGCCCGTCTTCGCCCCACTTGTAGGCGCGTGAGCGTGCCTGGTCATGGGTGAAGTAGTTCCATGCGTCGCCATTTTCGCTGTAGTCCTCCCGGACCGTCCCCCACTGACGCTCACTGAGATAGGGCCCCCACTTCTTCCAATGGACCTGAGCCTCGCGTGCGTCGTTCAGGCGCTTTTGTTCCGCTACTTCCACGATGACGGGGCTCATGCTTTTCCTCCGTTACGGCTGATGAACTCGACTCCGCGTAACGCGGACGGTCGCGTTACGCGCGGGAAGACGTACTTCAACTTCGACGTCCAAGGCAGATAAGGACACGCGGTTTGACTGCGTTCGCTTCGAGAAGGTACGCGCCGCGTGCGCTTTGCGTGAAAAGACTCCTGCGCGCGCCTTTGGCGAGTCGCCTGCAACTCAATGGCTCATGCCCTGGTCACCGTTACACAGTAGACTATCCGACGGAAGGCGAGGCGGTTCCGGGTTCCGCCTCTGCTTGCTGCGAAGGGTCTCCTGTTCGCGCACGTTACTCCTCGCACACTTGTGTGCGCTGCACAAAACGGATTTTTTCCGCGAGCAGTTGTTGTCCTGTATGTCGCGCTGGGTCGACGGGCCGCAATGGATCGCCCAGCGACGGTCGTGACAGACCGCTAGAGAATGTGAAGCCAGGCGAGCAGCGTGATGACTGAGAACAGTGTGGTCATCGAGATGACGCCGCTCACGACCGCTTTTTCGACATCGTATTCAACTGCGAGCACGTAAGCGCTCTTCGCGGTCGGCACGGCGGCGCACACCACAGCGGCGACGGTTGCCGTGCGATCGAGCTCCGCCGCGCGGCATAGCACGAACACGACGAGCGGCACGATCGCCAGCTTGAGCACGGTCAGTAGCGCATAGAGCCTCAGACGTTGGCGCAGTTCGCTCAGCGTCAGATCAAGCCCGATCGAGAAAAGCGCACAAGGAGTCAACGCTTCGCCCAGAATCTTGAGAAACGACGTGACCGGTCCCGGCAACGTCACGCCGACGATCGACCAGGTCACTCCGCAGATTGTCGCAAGGATAACCGGGTTGGTCGCGATCTGCCGGATCAGTGCCGCCCCGCGTAAGCTGCGCGAGGCGTCGGGTCGATCGATTTCGAGGAGCACGACCAACACCGGAAAGATGACTGCGCCGACGAATACCGTCGCGATGGCCGCCGCGAGCACCCCGGGCTGGCCGAGTAGAGTCTTCAGTATCGGCAGCGCGACGAAACCGGTGTTGGTCATCGAAACAGCGGCGGCAAGCATCGCGCTCTTTCGCACGCTGGCTCCGCGCGCGATGCGCTCGAATATCATCACGGCCGCAAAGCAGAACATCGAACCGCCGCCGAATGCGGCAACGAAGCGCCAGTCGAGCAGCGAGTGAAGCGTCTCGTCCGCGATCGTCAGAAACACTAGCGCTGGCATCGCGACGTAATAGGCGAAGCGCATCAGCGGCGCGGCCAATTCCCGCGGTATGTATCCGGAGACGCCGGCAAGCCACCCCGCCAGGATGATCGCGAAGATCGGAAGTATGGTGCCGGCGAGATGCATAAGGACCTCCCGTGACGATCGGACGGTCAGGCGCGCGGACGCCTGCCCGTGAATGAACGCCATTATCCGTGAAAGCCCCGCGCGACGCCGGTTGAGGTCGGTGGCGGTGGGCTCACGCAGTGGCCGGCCAGCTATGGACGTTCGACCGCCGTTGCGGCCGGCTGTGACCTGGTTCGTGCCTGGTTCAAATCACTTGCCTTCGAAACATGGACCAATTGGCGCTCTCGGCCACAACGCAGCGCATGTGGTCGCTTGCAAGAAAATTTATTTGTCGCGCAATGGAATAGTTGCGCGCTGGTTATGTTTACGTATGGCGACGCAGCCTGGTCGCGGCCGGCCAGCAGTCCGACCATGTGCTAGCTCATCAATCACGAGATCGCTTTGATTCACACAACGATTCAACCCGCCTGGGTCCGCATCACCCACTGGATTAACGCGCTCGCTGTCGTATTGATGGTGATGAGCGGCTGGCAGATCTATGACGCCTCGCCGCTCTTTCCAGCTTTACAGTTTCCTTCCGCCATCACATTGGGCGGCTGGCTCGGCGGGGCCTTGCAATGGCATTTCGCGATCATGTGGATGCTAGTCGCGAATTTCCTCATCTACGTCGGGCTGAATATCGCGTCGGGACGTCTGCGCCGGAAACTGCTGCCCATCAGCTTCAAGTCGCTTGCAACCGATCTCGTCGCCGCACTGCGTGGCAGGCTCGGGCACGAGGACCTCACACGCTACAACGCGGTACAGAAATTCGCCTATCTCGTGGTCATCGTCGATATCGCGCTCGTGATCATGTCGGGACTGGCGATATGGAAGTCGGTGCAGTTCCCGCTGCTGCGCACGCTGATGGGTGGATACGACAACGCGCGCGTCGTGCATTTCGTTGCAATGAGCGTGCTGGTGACGTTCTTCGTCGTGCACGTCGTCATGGTCGCGCTGGTGCCGCGCTCGCTGCTTCTGATGATTCGTGGACGGTAACCATGACTTTTCGAAAGCGGGCTGCGAAGCCTGACACGTTTCTTCGGTCTCACGCTGAATCCATCATCAAGGATGCGCGCAGCGAACTGAAAAATCCGGCCCGCCGGCTGCTTGGCAAGCGGGTTCTCACGCTCGGCGGCATTGCGATGCTGTCCGGCTGCGATTTGTCCAATGACAAGTCGGTGAACACCATGCTGCGCAGAATGTCGTTCTTCAACGACGAGGTGCAAGCCCTGCTGTTCAATCCGCACGAGATGGCCCCGACCTATCCGGAGTCGATGATCACACGGCCGTTTCCGTTCAACGCGTTCTACGATATCGACGATGTGCCCGAAGTCGACACCGCTGCCTACCGGCTCCAGGTGAGCGGCCTCGCGAATGGCAAACGTGTCTGGACGCTCGACGAGCTGCGCGCGTTGCCGCAGGAAAGCCAGATCACGCGCCATATCTGCATTGAAGGATGGAGTGCGATCGGCCGATGGGGTGGCGTACGCTTCTCCGATTTCCTGAAGCGCACGGGCGCGGACCTCACGGCGAAGTACGTGTCGCTGCACTGCGCGGACAACTACTGGACCAGTATCGACATGCCCACTGCACTGCACGCGCAGACGCTGCTTACGCTCACCTACGACGGTCAGGCGCTGCCACCTAAATACGGCTTCCCGATGAAGCTGCGTATGCCGACCAAGCTCGGCTACAAGAATCCGAAGCATATCGTCGCAATCAGTGTGACGAACGAATTTCCCGGTGGTTACTGGGAGAACCAGGGCTATAACTGGTTCGGCGGTTCCTGATGTGCACTAGTCCACTCGAAACTCAACAGTACTTATGGAGCATCCATGTCAATCCGCTTGAAACTTGGCGTCACCCTCGCAACGCTGACTTTTGCCAGTGTCGTGCTCGCTCAGACGCCTGCCGCCAAACCGTCGCGCATCCGCGGCGATATTGTCTCGCTCGACGGCGACGTCCTGAAGGTGCATCGTCGTAGCGGCGACACTGTGTCGATCGAGCTCAAACCGGCCGTTGCCGTGTCGGCGGTCAAGGCCATGCAGCTTTCGGACATCAAGCCCGGCTCCTTCGTCGGCACGGCCGCAACGACAGGCACTGACGGAAAGTTGACGGCCACCGAAGTGGTTGTCTTCCCCGAATCCGCACGCGGCTCGGGTGAAGGTCACTACGCATGGGACCTCGGGCCGAACAGCACCATGACGAATGCGAATGTCGACACGGTTGTTCAGGGCACCAGCGGCCGGAATCTGAAGTTGTCGTACAAAGGCGGGAACAATGAGGTAACCGTACCGCCTAACGTACCCATCGTGACTTTCACGCCGGCCGCACGCACCGACCTGACCCCGGGCAAGAAGGTGTTTGTGGTCGCGACGGCCGCGGCGCAGGGTGCATTTGTCGCGCAGCGCGTGGTGGTCGAAAAGGATGGAGTCGCTCCGCCGATGTAGTCGACGGCGATCGTAAGTTGACCTGCCCGCTGCGGTAGCACGAGATCCGCGGCCAGGTGGTGCCGCCGAAAAGCAACTGACGCGACCACTGAAGCGGCATCCTGAGATCAGGTTCCCGGCGAGCTCAGAGATGAGCCGCGAGCAGCATCACCACGGCAGCGCCGACGCCGGGCGGCAGCAGCGCCAGCAGCGCTGGCGTCTGCCGCGGCGCGTCGATGGACGAGGGCAACAGCTTGTAGCGCAAGAGCGCGTGCTGGACATAGACCCCGGGCGAAAGCGGCCATTCATTGGGGGTAGCGTTCAGTCCGAGGTGGATCTCTCTATCTGGCGCCTCACACCTTGCGTGCACGAAGATATCTGAAGAACTCCGCGCCTTCCTGCAGCCGCCGCTTCATCATCTCCCAACTCATCAGCATTTCGCGGACGATTTCCCAGATTTTCGACGGCCGGAAATAGAAGCGCTTATAGAACTCCTCGACGCCAAGGTAGATATCCTCGCGCGACAGGTGCGGATAGCCGATCGTGGAAGCCTGGGTGCCCGCGGAATTGACGAGGGTGATGACCTTGGTGTCATTGAGCCATCCATTTTCGACGGCCTGCTTGTGAAGGACCGTACCCGGATAAGGCGCGGCGAGCGACACCTGGATCGTATGGGGATTGATCTCTTTCGCGTACTCGATCGTCTTCTGTATCGTCTCGTGCGTCTCGCCGGGCAGGCCGAGGATGAATGTGCCGTGAATCTTGATACCGAGCTTGCGGCAATCCTCACTGAACTGGCGCGCCATATCGGTGCGTAGGCCCTTTTTGACGTTCACGAGAATCTGGTCGTCGCCGGATTCATAGCCGACGAGCAAAAGCCGCAACCCGTTCTCTTTCATCACCTTGAGGGTGGAGTAGGGCACGTTCGCCTTCGCATTGCACGACCACGTCACGCCTAACTTGCCAAGTCCGCGAGCGATCTCTTCGGCTCTCGGTCTCAGATCCGTGAAGGTGTCGTCGTCGAACATGATCTCTTTGATCTCGGGCATGTTGTCCCTGATCCATTTCACTTCTTCGAGGACGTTTTCGACCGAGCGCGTGCGATAGCGATGGCCGCCGACCGTATGCGGCCAGAGGCAGAAGGTGCACCTGGATTTGCAGCCGCGCCCCGTATAGAGCGACAGATAGGGATGCTTGAGGTAACCGCTGAAGTAATGCTCCGGCGTCAGGTCGCGCTTATAGATGGGCGAGACGAACGGCAACTGGTCCATGTCTTCGAGAATGGGCCGGGCGTCGTTGTGCACGATTCCGCCATCGGGCAGGCGGTAGCTCAGGCCGAGAATCGATTCGAACGGGAGTCCCTGCGCAATTTCGCGACATGTGAAATCGAATTCTTCACGGCATACAAAATCGAGTGTATCGCTTGCCGTAAGCGAGCCGTGAGGGTCGACGGCCACTTTCGCTCCGATCATCCCGACGAGGATCGAGGGTTTGTGCTGCTTCAAGTGCTCCGCGAATTGAATGTCGGTCTGGAACGACGGTGAACTCGTATGAATGATGACAAGTTCGTATTCCTGTGCAATGTCAAGCGTCGCTTCGAGCGACAGATCATCGGCGGGGGCATCCACGACTCGGCTTCCCTCGACCAGCGCAGCGGGTTGGACGAGCCAAGTTGGATACCAGAACGATTTGATCTCGCGCTTCGTCTGGAAGCGGGAACCTGCGCCGCCATCGAAGCCTTCATAGGAAGGCGCTTGCAGAAACAACGTTTTCATGAATTCCCTCGAAGAAAATCGTCCACGCGGGCCAGATGAGTTGTCCGCAGGGACTCGCCATGCATCGGCGATGTTCACGAATTATTTCGAAGCCTTCAAAAACATGACAATGCCGCGGGGGAGCGGTTTTCGATGCAGTCATCTCCCTGGATCTATCGGGACGCGTGGCGGGGGCCACATCATCATCCTCTTTGAGCCGCACGACAGACGACGCGAGGTGCCGAGGCGGTGGTTCTCACCGCGGAGCAGCGGCGGATTAAGAATACTACGACTTGCGGTCTCGGCACCGCGAAAAATATGGACTATTGGGCCGCCGCTCGTGACAGGGAAATGACTTCGAACGGTGGGGTTAGTATTAACCCGATGTCGAACGTGTCGCATTCTCTGGCAGGCGCGATTCTTTCTGTACTATATTTTCCTGAATGGCTTTCCACCGCAGCGCGGGTTTGGCCGAGCCATCTTCTTTACGCGGCGTGCAGCGTCGCGCGCGGCAACCCGGATTACGGGGAATCCCTTGCGGTAATGCCACGGCGCGTGGGTTCACGGCGCCCGGTGTCCCAAGGTGGGAGGCGAGATATGGCGCTGGATCACGGCAATGGGGATGGCGTGCCGGTTGGCAACGGCCGGTATATCAGCCCGACCGAGTTTCTGCTGATGGCGGGCTTTTTAACGTACCGGGCATCGCTCGCACCGATCGACGCCCGCGTGGCCGCCCGGCGTGTTGTGGACGCCGTGCTCGGCGCGGCCACGGCCCACGGATTCGCGTATGCGGACGCACTCGAATCGATGATGGCGAGCGCCGAAAAGTCAGCACGCGTGCGCAGGCTCGCAGAGCAGGCAACTGCTGCGGTCGGCGATACCGTCGCTTATCTGCAAGTGATTCGCGGTGCCGGCGTTACGCTGGAGGCGGACCCCTGAACGCGGGCGTCGGCGAATGTACGCGCATGAAGGCGGCGCGAGCCGATCATCCGGTTGGGAAGCGCGCCTTGAATCACCGAGGGCGTGAACGGCGGGAGTGGGTCCGACTGCGGACCACTACTCGTCCGCGCGTGACCCTTCGGGACATCGCGCGGTGGCGCTCACGCAGGTGTTTCACGAAAGCGTGAGCGTCAGGGTTCCACCTGCTCGGGCGCGGCTGTCAGGGTGTCGTCGCGCTCCGCGCATGGATTGGCGGCAGATGGATCCACCGCAATGACGTGCGTACGGGCGCAAACGTCGTCGGTGATCTCGCTATCAACCGCCAGCGTCAGACAGCCCAACACAAAGTTATGACCGGCCTCGAGTCAACGAGGGAGCAAAACCCTGGCTCGTTTTCAACGAGCATTGTTCTTCTCGCACGTATGTAGGAGCTGCGCGTCGACCTGCATGCGCTAACCGCGCCCGAAGTACTCGCCGGTTGAAATAACGTTCAGCACGCTCTTCTGTTTACAGTCCGCATGGGCTGCCGAATAGAAAATACGATAGTCACTCGCAGCAGAATAGGAATATACGTTGGGGTTATAACCTTCTCCACGATTCATCGTCACAAGGAGCGTCACGAATTTCCCCGGTTCGTCCGACTCGTAAGTCAGACATACATTGATCGACTCAGGCGGTGGTGCATCGATTGGTAGCTCGTTCCTGGCAAGCAGTGTTTCCCGCTGTCCGACAGATTTCTCGTCCGAAACAGCGTACGGCTTTTCGGAATTCAAAGCATCGTAGACGAGCACTTGCGCACGTCCAATCCTTCGCGTCGACACATTCAATATAGCCATGCCCATAACATGCGATGAGGGCTGGTTCGGCAGATAGATGGCGGAAATCTGCGGGCTAAATAGTAGACCGTTTTTCCCTTTGAACGGATTTGAAAATTTATTATAGGTCTGATAGACGGGAGCGTTGTAGACCGGTGCGTTGATGTCTCTGCCTGCAGCCACGCCGCCCGAGGAAGCAGACACGATGGCAGTCGTTTGCACGGTCTGTGCGGACGGATTCGATTCGCTACCTTTCAAAACGCCGACCAGCGCGGCGCCTATCGCGCCCGCTGCGGTAATACCGGCTGCCCAGAGCGCGATCCTGCTCGATTTGCTTTCCTGCTTCTCGGAGGCGGTCATGTTTTTCCCCGCTAAGGACACTGCCGTTCGTCGCCATTCAGAGTAGGCGAGTGAGCGCTGTTTACAAAGGGCGGCACTCAACAAAACAACGGATGGGTGGAAGCAGGCGGCTGTGGGTCGCAAAACTGCGGCACGTTTTAGCTGATGACAGTTACTTCCAACGCGACTTATGGGGAGTAGTAAGCGACCGGTGCCCGGCGAGCGACCGTCGCATTCCAAATGGCCACCGCGAGTATCGCTGATCCGGGGACGGCCTGCCGTCGCCGATTTCCCGAGGCAACGGCTTTAGGCACTCGCGCGCTCGGTCACAGAAGAGGCGGCGTGGAGTCTTTGGATCAGCCGGTAGGTCGGTGCCGTGTCGATGGTCCATCGGTTGTATTCAGCGTATCGACTTGTCGGCATGGCGCGCCTCCGCGTTCCGTTATAAACAGCATTGAAAGCGGAGTCGGCTGCCACTCTGAATGACTCTTGCCGAGAACCCACGTCATGGACGTGCCTTAGGAGCGCATGTGCATCAGCACCACGTCTGGCGTGCACTCGCGAGTGCCGTACTCCAGTTGAGCCGACGGCACGTAGAGTTGGTTCGCCTTCAGCTCGAGTCGGAACTTCCGGGTATGAGTATTCGGACGATAGCCTGAGGAGCACGTGACCGTCAGAAAATGTACGCCGGGTTCGAGCAGGACTTTCTGATTATCGTATTTGCCGCCAGGCACCGGCCTGCCGTCAACCTCTACGACATTAGACTTCCATGCGGTTTCAAGTTGGTTCTCACGCTTCTTCAGGAAGTCGAAGGTCAGCACTGAAGCGACCTGATTGGCGGCCTTCTCTGGGCCTTCGTACATCTTGACTGGCGTTGCCGATTGAGGACCGTAGAAAGTGCAGCCCGCAAGAAGCAACGTGGGAATGGCGAAGATACGTGGGAGTTTCAACTAAATGCTCCAGGTGGATGGTCAGCGGAATCGCCAACACTTAGAAATGATGTCCGGGCGGGGGGTATCGGTCGACCATTCGATGGTGCACCGGTGGGCTATCAAACTGCTGGCGCTCCTGATCTGCCAAGCGCATCCAGAACGCTACATTTGTATATATAACTTTGGATGGCGCCCTGCTATTCTGTTTGAATTGCACGCCGCCCTATCCGCGGACGGCGAATTTCCTGATCGAGCGTCGTCATGAGATCGTCAGGCCTCAGGGTGCGCAGATTCAGATCGGCGGCTCAGGAACGCGCGTTCCGGATGGACTACGCGCGGCGCTTCTTCGGGCAGCGGAGGCTCGCCATCGCAATCTTCACCGGATTGTGGGTCGTGTTTTCCATCCACGACGTCGGGCGGTTAGCCGTACTCGATCCATCCCATCTGCATCACAAAGAACTCCTTCTCCTGAGAATCGCCGGGACGATCGGCATGGCCGTGCCCGTGCTGTTGTGGAGCCCACGCGCGCTTGACGAGCGCTGGGCCGTCGGGTTGCTCAGCGTCTGGACGATCTGTTGCTGGTTCGCGGTCCTGAGAATGGTACAGATCTATCCGGGCGACCTGGCTTGGCGGGAAGCTTATCCGATCCTGACGTTTGCCCTTTTCATGATATTCATGGCCTTCCGGCTTCGGGTGATCACGGCCGCGTGGCTGATCGGACTATGCGTCGTCAGTTACCTGATCATGCTCTATCTCAAGCCCAGTGGCCAGAGCGTCGACATGCGCGTGGAGTCGGTGATTGCGCACGCCACGATGGTGCCGATGATGTATATCGTCGGCGTGTTGCTTAGCATCCCGCTGGAACGTGCCGCGAGGCGCGAATTCATTTACCGGCGCACCTTGCGCGCGGCCAAGGCTCGCGTCGAAGCGGCCTCGCGCGCGGTCAACGAGCAGAACAGACGCATGCAGGAACTCGTCAGGGAGAAAGAGCGATTCTTTTCATCGGCGTATCACGACATTCAGCAGCCTCTCGCCGCAATCAACCTTTTCATTCGAAGCGCCCGGACGAGGATCAGGGACGGATACGCGGTGGATCGCGAGCTCGACGTCATCGAGGAGACCGCTTCCGACATCCTCGACATGTTCAAGGATATTCAGGACTACAGCGAGCTGGGCTCATATGTTCCCCGTGTCGTACCGGTCGATACCCACGCGCTATTGACCGAGGTCTTCGAGCAATACCGTGAGACGGCCCGGTTGCGTGGCATCGATCTAAGAATCGCGGGGCGGCGAAGGTACCCGCCGTCCATCGAGACCGACCGATCACTCTTCAAGCGGTCCGTAACCAATCTCGTATCGAACGCGATCAAGAACACGTCGTCGGGCGGCGTTGTGCTTGGCTGGGTGCAACTGAACGAGCGGCTGCGCGTCGATGTATGGGATACCGGCATCGGTATTGCGCCCGCCCATCGGGACGCGATCTTCTCCGAGTACTATCAGATCAACAATCCGGGCCGCGACCGTTCCAAAGGGCTGGGACTGGGGCTGTCGATCGTGCATCGTGCGATCCATATTCTGCCGGGACACGGCATGAGTTTCGCCTCCGTGGAAGGGCGCGGATCGCGCTTTTCCCTTTACGCGACGGTTTCGGCATCAACCCCGACCGTCGGGGCAAATGCTCAGGATGGCGATGTGTACATGCCCGATCTCACTGGCACGTTCATGCTCCTGTGCGACGATGAACCTACCGTCCTCGAAGGCATGAGGCGTCTTCTCTCAAGCGCGGGCGCGCTCGTGCACGCCGCCGAGTCGATGGCTGGATTCGAAGCCATCCTTGCCGATGACAGCCGTATTCCCGATCTCATCGTCGCCGATATCCGTCTGCGCGATGGAGCCACTGGCAAGGAGGTTGCCAGTCGGATCAGGCGTCATTTCGCGTGGGCGGGCGTTATTCCCGTCGCGTTTATCACCGGCGAACTGCTGTCCGGTCACATCCTTCGCGACTTCCCCGAACCGTTCGTGCTATTGCGCAAGTCTTCCGCTCCCAAAGACCTGCTGGCGGAAATCAGCCGCTACGTGACCGCTCAGCGGAAGATGAATCTCCATCTCGCGAACGATCAGTGACTGAAAGCGTCCCGAGCGCAATGAGTATCCGGCAGGTCATCAGAATCGGGCGATCACAGTGCATACATCTTTCGCCGACGATTGCTGCCCGCCGCCTACGTATGTGCGTTGCGACGGCGTTTCGCCTGACCAAGAATGAATATGACAGCAACGCTGAGGGGGCATTCGTCGAATGTACCCCGGAGCGGTTGGTCGTCGTGATGAGCTGAACCGGCCTTGGCTCGTGCGAAGACTGCTGTACGTCGGCATGAAGTGAACAGACTGAGTGCTTTAACTCCAAACGAGCTCTCTCAAGAAACCTTATCAATGGATTACCACCTGGATTGCGGCTCGTGCGCGACACGCTCGATGCGCATGGCTTTCGAGCGCAGGACACGCGAATAACGAATCGCATGAATGGAAAACTCAACGTAGATAAAGGAACCAACATGAAATCACCACTGATAGTCGCATCCGCTGTCGTGTTGTTTGTCATGACCGGTGTTGCGCATTCGCAAGGCACACCGCAAGACTCTCAACCCGCCCCGCAAGAAAACGCCGCAACACAGGCCTCTGACCCGGGTGCGGGGATGGAAGCATACGGCGGTACGCCCGACACACGGGTACAAGGCGGTGCAAAACATGCCAGACCGTGCCGGATGGATCCGCAATGCAACGTTTTTTTCGGCGGCAGCTAACAAAGCTCGCGCGCTGTCAGATCTCGCGCCAATTAAGCCTTCGCGGGACCGCTCACTTAAACCGGCGTCTCGGCCGCGCGCTTGTGGGCATTTTTTTCCCCGGCCGCAAGTTCGGCGTCGCTAACGCAACCCGTTGATGACGAAAAGGTGAAGAAATGAAAGTGCAACCCTCAGCCGTAACCGTCGTGCTATTCCTGCTCACCGCGGCCGGCGCTGCCGACTCTCAGGAAATGCAACCGTCGGACGTCGCTAGCCACTCATCCAGTCAGCAGCCAATAAATTCATCGCAGCGGGCGATGCCGATGGACGGCGGCAGTACTTGGGACTATGGAGCCCAACCGGGCGGACGCAATGGTTTCGGCAAAACCCGAGACGGTCAACCGTGCGTAACGGGCCTGTCGTGCGACATCTATCAGGGTAGTTAACCTTGGTGTTGTGTCGCGATATGCCAACTCGCAAACCGAAACGACCGATACGATCGACAAAACAGATGCTCAATGGGGTCGAGAGTGCGAGGGCACTGTTCGTGGAAGCTGCCATCCGACTGCTCGACACCACCATAAGCAGCAATGCGCGACCCGGCTCACGTAGAACGGAGCCCGCTCCAACATCAACTATCGCCGATGAACGGGCGCCGGCTCCCGGATCAAGAGGATCACTTGCGGAATGGACCTTCGCTCTGAATGGCTACGCGACGCGTTGGACAACGGCGCCTTCAAGGTCGGGTCCCGAACTACGTGAGCGACAACGGCCTCATGTGGGTGAAACAGTCCGGGTGGACGTACCAACGACCCGCTCAATCGTCGAGCGTTTCGTGCACCGCTTCGGCACCCTGTTTCCAGTAGCTGGCCGCGCGAATGCGTGATTTGTCGACGCCGCGTTCCGTGCACAGGTGATAGCGCATCGCGCGCATCGTCGCGGATTCGCCGGCTGCCCATACGTAGCCTTCGCCATCTTTGGGGAGGTAAGTATCGCGAACCGCCTGCAGCAAAGCCTCGCCGCGCACGCCTACTTCGCTGCGATAGCACCAGACGAGATGCAATTCGGCCTGCGTCGTGAATTCGATCCGCGCCGACGGATCGGCCACTTCGACCACTGCCGCGACGCGCGTGCCGGCCGGCAGTTCTTCGAGACGCCGGGCGATGGCGGGCAACGCGGTATCGTCGCCGATCAGCAGATGCCAGTCGAAGCCTTTGGGTATCACGAGCGAACCGCGCGGGCCGCCAATACCGAGATACTGGCCCACCTTGGCTTGCGCCGCCCACGCCGCCGCGGGGCCTGCTTCGTGCATTGCAAACTCGATGTCGAGTTCGCGCGCCTCGGGATCGAAGCGGCGCGGCGTGAAATCGCGTGCGACCGGACGCGGCCGGCCGGCGGGAAACACCGGACCGTCGGGGCCCGCTTCAGGCAGCACTGGCTTGTCCGCGCCGGGTTCGGGGAAGAACACCTTGATGTGGTCGTCGAACGAAGCGGAGACGAAGTCGTGCAGATCTTCGCCCGTGAACGTGACGCGGATCAGATGCGGGGTCAGCGCGCGCACCTGCTTGACTTGCAGCAGGCGGAACTTGAGCGGATGTCGCACGCGGTGGACTGCCAGGTCGGCACGATCGGCGGCCTGGTTCGTGGCTTGATTGGCGGCGTTTTGGTCTTTCGTCAGCATAAGAGTGCTCCTATCGACCCGAGTCGGCGCTTTAGCTGTCGACCGGAGTTTGCGTGTCGACCCGAGTTGGCGCCTTGGCGCTTACTCGGTCCCATGACGCATTACTCGGGTCCCATGCAAAGTACTTACTCTGGTCGCGTGCAACATGGTTGCGGTTGTTCGATGGACGGGCATTTGCGCGCAAGAGGCGCTCCCGGTTTGCGTTGGCGCGCGGGGCGCGGGCGGCGTGACTCAAGGAGTCGTTTCGCCGCCGTTGCCGTTTTCGCTGCTGTCCGGTTTGACCTGGCTTTCGATTTCTTTGGCCGCGCGCATCAGAATCTCAGCGATGCGGCGCTGTTCCGCCGCCGGCGCGTTGTCACGGCGCAGCAGCGCGTGCTTTAGCGCGCGGCGCGCTTCGTTCAGTTCGGGCAGCCAGCCGCCTTCGCTGATGTCGGCCGGCTCTTCGCCGGCAAACGCGCGGCGCACCGAATCCATCTTGCGGGCGATATGGCTCAGCTTGGCCAGCATCAGTTCGACCCGCTCGCGGTTGGAGGCCAAATAGTCGCGGCCCGTTTCCGACAGTTCGTAGCGCTTGCGGTTGCCCTCGATCTGCACGCTCACGTAGCCGAGTTCTTCCAGATATGTCAGTGCGGGATAGACCATGCCCGGGCTCGGGCTGTAGAAGCCGTTCGAACGCGTTTCGAGCGCCTTGATCAGCTCGTAGCCGTGGCTCGGCTGCGTGCCGATCATCGACAGGAGCAGCAGTTGCAGATCGTCGGAGCTGAATTTGCGGCCGCGCGGAAAACCGTCGCCGTCGCCGCCGAAGCCGCCCGGGCCGCCGCCGAAGCGGCCGCCACGTCCACCGCCGCGATGCTCGTGATGACGGCCGATGGCGTGCCACAGCGCGTGCAGCGAGAAGCGGTCGAAGCCGTGATGGCCCTGGTCGCGCGCGTCGCTGCGGAATGCGTTGCGGTCGCTGTGGCCGGGTTCACCGCCATGGCGTTCGAAGCCGTCACCGCGCGCTGCGCCGTTGCGCTCGCCACGATAGTCGGGATAGACGTGATGGCGGGCGAAGGCATGCCAGAACGCATGCAACGCCCCGCGTTCGTGGCCGGTGTAGAAACTGTCGTCCGCCATGCGCGGACGGGAAAAACGGTGATGATGACGCATCTCGGGTACTCCCGTTTGTGTCTTAAGATGTGTCTTAAGATATATATCTTAAGATGGTTTGTCAAATTTGTTTTCTTTGATGGTTGTCCCGAGCGACGCTATTTCGTGCCAAATAGTCATTAATAAAATGACATTCATGCCTTAGTGGACCCGCGTTCACGCGCAGAGGGTGAGGTAGGTGCCAGTAGGGGTGTGATAAGAGCCCAGTTATGAACGAAGGAGCATCAGGCTCTCACGAATTTATGCCGGTCCGACTTTGTAATATTGGCGAAACTGAAAACGAAAGGTATGGGACGCATTTAGCCGAGTCCAATTGCCGATAAAAAAGTTTGCACTGTGATCCCGGTATTGGCGGCGAACTGTTACCCCGCTCAAATCAGCACATCTGCTACATTCGGCCAGGCTTATTAGCTGAGGGCGCATGAGCGGCACGCGCCTTTTTTTGTTGTTATCGCTATATAAAACAATATATAGCGACAACCGGTTATGCATCGAACTCCGAATGTTGAAAGAAAAAGTAATTAAACTGTCTTTTTCGGCGACTGTCTTATTTCTTTGGGCGGGAGCCAGTTATGCACAAAGCAGCGTGACGCTTTACGGCATCATCGATACTGCGGTCATTTATGGGAATAATGAGGGCACCGGGAAACCAGGCGTGGGCCACAGCGGTATTGAGATGAATAGCGGTGGTATCAGCGGGTCGCGATTTGGCTTTCGCGGAACGGAGGATCTTGGCGGTGGACTCGCCGCTATTTTCGATCTCGAGGACGGCTTTTCCAGTGCCAATGGCAAGCTCAGCAATACGGGCGACATCTTCGGGCGGCAGGCCTATGTCGGCTTGCGTTCGACACAGTATGGGACCGTCACCGTCGGGCGGCGCTACGCTTTCATGTCCGAATGGGTGTCGCCGTTGAGCGCCGAGGGGATCGGATGGGGCGGTAACCTTGCCGATCATCCGTTCGACAACGACGATATGATTCGGCATCAGAGCGTCAACAACTCGATAAGATTCGACAGCGTCAATTACAGTGGTTTGCAGGCGGGAGGCATGTACGGTTTCTCGAACGAAGCAGGCCAATTCTCCAACAATCGGGTCTATAGCTTTGGTACCAGGTACGCGAATGGCCCGGTGTCGTTGGCGGCTGCATACGAGCAGGTCGACCGGTCCGCCAGCCCTGCCGACCTGAACACGAACGGTGCCGAGAGCATCGACGATTCTGTTATTAACGGCGGTCGGGAACAAATCTGGGGCGTCGGGGGAGAATACAGTTTTGGGGCCTCGTCTTTGGGCTTCGTATGGACGCATTCGGCCTTTAATAACGTGACCAGCGCGTACGGCGAGGGTGCAGCTTTTCCCAGCGGCGACGGCAACAATCTTCGGTTCGACAACTTCGAAATCAATGGCCGCTACTTTGTGACCCATGCCTTGAGTCTTGCGGCGGCATACACGCTGACCGATGGACATTTCGATTCAGGCGCCGCGCATGTCAGTCCAAAATGGCACGAGGCTATCGCCCAGGCCGACTATTCCTTGGGCCAACACACCGATGTCTATCTGGAAGGCCTCTATCAGGTAGTCACAGGGGGTGATGGCATGGCGCTATTTAACGCGTCGATGTTCAACGTCCCGCCGTCTGCAAACAACCGGCAGTTGTTGTTCGTCATGGGGATGCGGCATCGATTCTGACGGCAAGACGGCGCTGCGGTCTCTGCTTGCGCCGGCTTCACTGCCCGGCTGAACTCGATCGTGGCAGCCGCGATTCTATCGGCAAGCCGGAGCGAATTGTTGCCGCCGTACATCGCGGTGCGTCGCGACCGGGTGCGCGCGGCGTTCGGCTAGCACCTCTGCCCGGCTATGCTAATCTTGCTGCCTTTCAGGCAACAACCGGGCAAAACGGACTCCATGATGGAGACTTTTGATCCAGACGGCGTCGAGCAACCGGTCTTCGTGATCGGTGAGCGATACGAGGCGCTTGACGAACCGTTGCGCGCCTACCGTCGCGCGCGGCTGATTCACGTGAGCGTCGGCGTGTTAATCGTGCGCACCGAGACCGAGCGCTGGGTCGTGCCGCCTGGTCACGCGGTCTGGATGCCCGCGGGTGCGCTGCACCGCCTGTCCGCCGCCAGTCCCGTCGAGTTTCTTTCGCTCTATGCCACCATGGACGCCGCGCCGCTCCCGCCGCACAGCGGCGCCGTCGTGCCCGACCCCCTGGTGGCAGCGTTGCTGATCACCGCGGCCGATCTGCCGCGCGACCAACCGTTCGACGAACCAGCCGCGCGTCTCGTGCAGGTGCTGCTGGACCGCCTGCCAGGTCTGCGCACTGCGCCGTTGGGGTTGAACTGGCCGCGCGACCCGCGTGCCGAACGGATTGCCGATGCGCTGAGCACCAACCCGGCGGACGCCGCGGTACTCGAAGACCTGGCCGCGGCCGCCGGCGTGACGGCGCGCACGGCGGCGCGCCTGTTCGTCAAGGAAACGGGGCAAACCTTCGGACAGTGGCGGCAGCAACTTCGCCTGCTGGTTGCGCTGGAACACCTCGGCGCCGGCGCGAGCGTCTCGCAGGTGGCGCTCGAGGTCGGCTATAGCGACGTGTCGTCGTTTATCGCGGTGTTTCGGGAAGCGTTCGGCGACACGCCCGCGCGTTATTTCCGCTGACGCGGCGTCGTCGCCATCGCTATTGTCATGCTGCTGGCGTTCGCGCAAACCCTCGCGCTCAATGCGCTCCCGCCGCATCCGGGCCACCGCCGCCCTTGGCCGGCCGCGTAATCCAGATCAGCGGAATGATCAGGATAAAAATGACCGCTGAGACAAAGAAAATATCGTTCAGGCCCATCATGGCCGCCTGCGTGTTGACGGTGAAATCGAACAGCGCATGGGCCGATTGCGGATTCAGATGCAGCAGCGACTGGGTCGAATCGATCTGCTGATTGAACAGCGGGTTGTTGACGGAGGCCTGCTCGGTGAGCCGCTCGTGATGCAGCACCGTGCGGTTGTTCCACTCGTTGCCGGCGATCGAGGTGCCCACCGCGCCGCAAAACACGCGGGCGAAATTCGACAGACCCGCCGCCGCCGGGATCTTGCTCGGCGGCTGGCCTGACAGGATGATCGAAGTCAGCGGCACGAAGAACAGCGCCATCGGAATGCCTTGCAGCAACGTCGGTATCACCAGATGCCACGTGTCGATCTCGATCACGTATTTCGAGCGCATATAGAACACGATTGCAAAGCCGATGAACGCCAGCGTGGCGATCACGCGCGCATCCGAGCGCGGCAGCACGCGGGCCATCACCGGCGCGAGCAGCACCGCGAACACGCCGAGCGGCGCGGTCACGAGGCCGGCATCGACGGAACGGTAGTTCAGATACTCCTGCATCCATTGCGGCAGCAGCACGAGATTGCCGAAGAACACGCCGTACGCGACCGAAATCGCAATCGTGCCGCCGAGAAAGTTGCGCTGCTGGAAGAGCCGCAAATCGACGATTGGATTTGCCTCGGTCAATTCCCACACGAGGAAGAACGCGAAGCTGATGAGCGCGGTAATGCCGAGAATCACGATCACCGGCGACGAAAACCAGTCGAGGTCCTTCCCCTTGTCGAGCATGATCTGCAGCGAGGCGACCCACGTGATCAGCAGACCGAGCCCGACCACGTCGATGGGCGGCTGGCGCGTGGGCGACTCGCGGGTGCGGTAGATCATCCACGTGACGCCGGCCGCGAAAATGCCAACCGGAATGTTGATGTAGAAGATCCAGGACCAGCTGTAACTATCCGTGATCCAGCCGCCGAGCGCCGGGCCCGCAATCGGGCCGACGGTCGCGGTCATCGCCCATAAGGCGAGCGCGGTCGACGATTTCTCCTTCGGATACGAGCCGAGCAGAATGGCTTGCGACAACGGAATCAGCGGGCCCGCCACGGCGCCCTGGAAGATCCGCGCGAGCAGCAGAATGGGCAGCGTCGGCGCAATGCCGCATAACCACGACGCCAGCACGAACATCAGGATCGCGCCGACGAACAGCTTCACCTGGCCGATGCGTTGCGTGAGCCAGCCAGTGAGCGGAATCGACACGGCATTGGCCGCGGCGAACACGGTGATGACCCACGTGCCTTCATCCACCGAGACGCCGAGGTTGCCCGATATGGTTGGAATCGCAACGTTCGCGATCGACGTGTCGAGCACGTTCATGAACGTGGCAAGCGCGACGGCAATCGTGGCCAGCACCAGTTGGCCGCCCTTCAGCGGCGGCGGTGGTGCGGGCGGCGCCGAGGCAGGCGCGGAAGTGGGCTGGCTCAAACGGTTCTCCGGATCGGTGTGCTGCGGACATGCTGCGTGGGGTTTGTATTTCGTGCCCGCGCGATGCGTCGGGCGGCAGGTCCGCTGAATGCTCGCAAAAGCATACCTGTATTCACGTCTGGACGTCATCGGCGCATGCAAAGGCGGCGGCGAAAACAAATCCGCCAGCGTATGCTCGCGGCTGAGGCTGCACGCAGCGGCACGGCGCCATGTGTCGCCATGCCGGGCATCGCGCGTGCGTCACGACTATTCACGAATCAACCGACAGAAGGAAAAGATATGGCCTGGGAGCAATTCGAACACGGCTGGCGGCGCGCGCCGGTCACCGCGCCGGCCAAAGGGCTGGTCGTGCTGATGCACGGCGTCGGCAGCAATGCGCGCGACCTGATGCCGCTTGCGGACATCTGGAGCGAGAGCCTGCCCGATGTGGCGTTCACCTCGCTAGACGGCACCGACGCCTTCGACGGCGGATTTGGCGGACGCCAGTGGTTCAGCCTGCGCGACGTCAACGAAGGCAATCGCGAGGCTCGTGTCGCCGCGGCCTATCCGGCGTTGCGGCGCATCCTCGACACCGAGCTTGCGCACTGGCAGCTGTCTTTCGGGCGTCTGGCGCTGGTCGGTTTCTCGCAAGGCTCGATCATGGCGATGCACCACGTGGCGAGCAGCGCGGAAGGCGCGGCCGGTGTGGTCGCGTATTCGGGGCGGCTGGCCTCGGTGATCGTCGCGCAGAACGGCACGCCGCTCACGCTGATTCACGGCGAGGACGACGAAGTGATTCCGGTGCAGGAACTCGAATACGCCGCCGACGCCTTCAATAACGCCGGCTACACCGTCGACGCCTATGCGCTGCCCGGCATTGGTCACACGATTAACGCCGACGGCGTCGCGCTCGGCCAGGAGGCGCTGGAACACGCGCTGGGCGCCTTGTCGCGCGACTGACACGGTCGTGCTGGAAAAGCGTCCCTAAAGATTCTGATCGGCTTGCCGTTATTAGCTCATAGCATGCAAATCACCCCCGCCGCGCGGACCGCGGAATGCCCAGCAGGGCGGCCCAAGCGGCTCGGGTGACCCGGGGGCGCATTTTCCAGACTGCCCGGTACGGGCGGATAACGACATAACAGAGCCTTTCTATGGCCAGACCGACGCCGCATTACCCGCTTTTCGATCGCCTGTTCCGTCATTCCGTGACGGTGGACCTCGGCACGGCCAACACCCTGATCTATACCGACGACGGCGGTATCGTGCTGAATCAGCCGTCCGTGGTGTGCTTCCAGAAAGAGGCCGCTGACAGGCCGAAACGTGTTGCCGCCGTCGGCACTCAGGCGCGTCAGCTTCTGGGCCGCGCGCCAGCAAACCTCGAAACCGTGCGGCCGATGCGCCACGGCGTGATCGCCAACTTCTCCGCCGCTGAGCACATGATCCGGCAATTCGTCGACATGGCGCACCTGCGGCCGCTGTTCAGCCGCCGTGCCGCGTTCACCGTGTGCGTGCCGGCCGGCGCGACCCAGGTCGAGCGTCGCGCGATCAAGGAAGCGGCCGTGGCGGCCGGCGCGTGGAAGGTGAGCCTGATCGGCGAATCGCTGGCATCCGCGGTCGGCGCGGGTTTGCCGGTGTCGGAAGCGAACGGGTCGATGGTGGTCGATATCGGCGGAGGCACCACGGAAGTCGGTGTGATCGCGCTCGGCGGTATGGCCTACAGCGGCTCCATTCGCGTCGGCGGCGACAGTTTCGACATGGCGATCGTGAACTACGTACGCAATCTGTACGGCGTGCTGCTCGGCGAACAGACCGCTGAGCACCTCAAGAAGAGCATTGGCACAGCCGTGCGCGACGTGCCGCACGAACATATGAACGCGACCGGCCGCAGCGCCGACGACGGCTTGCCGCGCACGGTTCAACTGAGCAACCACGATATCGCCGATGCGATCGAGGGGCCGCTGCGTCAGGTGATCAGCGCGGTGAAGCGCGGGCTCGAAGCGGCACCGGCCGAACTGGTGACCGACATCGCCGACAACGGCATCGTGCTGACGGGCGGCGGTGCGCTGCTCAGCAACCTGAGCCGCCGCCTGACGAGCGAAATCGGCCTCGACGTGCGCGTCGCCGACGAACCGCTGACGTGCGCGGTGCGCGGCGCAGGCACGGCGGCCGCCGCCGGTCTGCTGGACGAATTCGCTTACGAATGATTTCGCGCGCGGCTTGCCGCGCTGCCGGCGCGGTCGGAACGGTCGCGTCCATTCGCTGAAGCAGGCCGCCACGCTGACCGGCTGGCTATGTGACAATACGCTTCGCTTCCCAAATTCAGGGATGCACAGTCGCTCTCCATTCCATTTCTAGCCGGCTGCGCCGCACTCGGGCATTGCCGCGCTGCCCGTGAACCACTCGTGAATCAATCTGTTGCCGCTTCGTCTTCTGCGTCGTCTTTCATCGAACTGCGAAGCGGTTCGCGCATGCCTTACGTGCAAGCCGGCGAGGGCGAAGTGCTGCTGTTCGTGCATGGCTCGCTGTGCGACTACCGCTACTGGCAACCGCAACTCGCGGGCCTGGCGAAACACTATCGCTGTGTCGCAGTGAGTCTCACGCACTACTGGCCGGCGGTCGATACCGAACCCGGCCTGCCGTTCAGCTGGAGCGAGCATGCCAACGAAGTGGCTGAATTCATCGAGCGTTTCGGCGCGGGGCCGGCGCACGTGGTCGGACATTCGCGCGGTGGCTGCGTGGCGTTTCATTTCGGGCGACGCCATCCTGAGCTGGTGCGGACGTTGACGCTCGCCGATCCGGGCGGTCCGTTGCAGATTGCCGGACGTCCGCCCGCGCGTTTGCCGGAAACGGCCAATGCGTTGCGCGCGAAAGCGGCACAACTGATTGAAAGCGGGGCAGTGGAGGCCGGCTTGCAACTGTTCGTCGACTCGGTCAGCCGGCCCGGTTTCTGGGCGATGAGCACGCCGGGCTTTCGCCGTATGGCGACCGACAATGCGCACACCCTCGCGCGTCAATTCCGCGACCCGTTGCCTGCGTATGTTCCCGAGGAGGCCGCCGAGGTGCGTTGCCCGGTGCTGCTGATCGACGGTGAAAAAAGTCCCGACATGTTTCGCCGTACCGTGGCCGCGCTGCAAACGTGGATGCCGGATGCACGACGCGAAACGGTGCGTGGCGCGTCGCACGGAATGAACCTCGCGCATCCGTCGGCGTTCAATCGCTACGTCGACGAATTCATTCGTTCAATGAGCACGCAGTGAGCGCAATGCACACGTAATAAACGTGCAATGAATGCACGATGACGCCGTGCGGGGCGCTCGCGCTCGCGGCGATGATCCGCGGGCTGGCTCGACCCCCGTAACGCTTCAAACGCTCAACCTCAAGCCTTGCGGTGCGCGTCTTTATCGAGCGCGCGTTCCGCCGTTTCGCCGACGAGGCCGTGATAGTACAGATGCACGCCGATCGCGAGCGAGTCGTTGCGAATTTCGTGGAAGGCTTTCCACGCTTTCACGGGGTCTTTGAACAGCAGATAGTGCGCTTCCTGCGCGAGCAGATCGGCGACTTCATGCAGGCCGTGACCGTGCAACACGTTCACGAGCGTATCGAGGCTGCGGTGAGTGCGCGCGTCGGTGCGCGGGTAGAGCATATGCAATACCGCCACGTTCTGCGTCTTCAGCGCCGCCGACAACGCGACGACGATGTCCTGGTGATTCAACGCGCTGACGATGTTCTCGTCAGTGTGGACGTGATCCGGAAACAGCGTTTCGAGAGAGGCGTTCATGTGGTCCTTCCGGTTCTTCTGGCTGATCAAAAAAGGCCCGCCGTAGTACGGCGGGCCAAACACAGCGATGTGTTCGCAGGGGAAGCAAAACACGAATGCAGTATCGCAGATGCACCCTCGGCTTCGCAGCGTGGCTGCCGCAAAACATTGTTGCAGTAAGCGCTCAACTTTCAATTGGCTGGCAGTTCGCGCAGACGCGGCGCAGCCGGTTTGCCCGCGTCGAGCCGGTGCCTGTCTGGCGCCGACTTCGAGCCTTGTAAGAGGAAATGCCGGCAACGAATGTTGCTCCAACCGAGATGCATTGTTGCGGTCAATCGTCGCAATTCGAGGCCTGCTGGACCTTAGAATGCCAAGCGGAGCCTGAGCATGCCAAAGCGCCCTGTGACGATCGAGCATGCCGGCATGTGTGCGATGTGAAAGTAAAAGGAACGTGTAGATGAACTCGAAGACACACGCAACGCTGCGTTTTTCCGACAGCGACCAGACCATTGATCTGCCCATTTATCAGGGCACGCTCGGACCGGACGTGATCGACATCCGCAAGCTGTACGGCCAGACCGGCAAGTTCACGTACGACCCGGGCTTCATGTCCACGGCGGCATGTAACTCCGAAATCACTTATATCGACGGCGACAAAGGCGAGCTGCTGTACCGCGGTTATCCGATCGACAATCTGGCGCAGAACGCCGACTTCCTCGAAACCTGCTACCTGCTGCTGAAGGGCGAATTGCCGGATGCGAAGCAGAAGGAAGAGTTCGTCAGGAACGTCACGCAGCATACGATGGTGCACGACCAGATGCACTTCTTCTTCCGCGGTTTCCGTCGCGACGCGCACCCGATGGCGATTCTGGTCGCCGCGGTCGGCGCGTTGTCCGCGTTCTATCACGACTCGCTCGACATCAACGATCCGCAGCATCGTGAAATTTCCGCGATCCGCATGATCGCGAAGCTGCCCACGCTGGTGGCGATGGCGTACAAGTACACGGTCGGTCAGCCGTTCGTTTATCCGAAGAACGACCTGTCGTATAGCGCGAATTTCATGCGGATGATGTTCGCCAACCCGGCGGAAGAGTACAAGGTCAACGACGTGCTGGTGCGCGCGCTGGACCGTATCCTGATCCTGCACGCGGACCACGAGCAGAATGCATCGACGTCGACCGTGCGTCTCGCCGGTTCGTCGGGCGCGAATCCGTTCGCGTGTATCGCAGCGGGTATCGCGTGTCTGTGGGGCCCGGCGCACGGCGGCGCGAATGAAGCGGCGCTGAACATGCTGGAAGAAATCGGCTCGGTCGACAACATCCCCGAATTCATCGCGCAGGTGAAGGACAAGAATTCCGGCGTGAAGCTGATGGGCTTCGGTCACCGCGTCTACAAGAATTACGATCCGCGTGCGAAGCTGATGCGCGAAACCTGCCACGAAGTGCTGGAAGAATTGGGCCTGCACGACGACCCGTTGTTCAAGCTCGCCATGGCACTCGAAAAGATCGCGCTGGAAGATGAATACTTCGTGTCGCGCAAGCTGTATCCGAACGTCGACTTCTACTCGGGTATCGTGCAGCGCGCGCTGGGCATTCCGACCGCCATGTTCACCTGTATCTTCGCGATGGCGCGCACGGTCGGCTGGATTGCACAGTGGAACGAAATGATCGCCGATCCGGAACAGAAGATCGGCCGTCCGCGTCAGCTCTTCGTGGGTGCGACGCAACGCAAGGCCGAGCCGCTGGCGACGCGCTAAGCGCCAGGCGTCGAGGCGGCCACCCGCCCGACGTCCGCGCGGCGCTCTCGCGAGGCGCGCCGCGCAATTCCCTCTGCACGTCCTGTGCCACTGGAAAAAACGAAACTCCCATGTGATAAGTTCGTCTGATGCGGGCAGACCCTCTACAATCGGAAGCGACCGGGCAACACCCGCGCCAACCGAATGTGACACTGAACGCAGAAGCGAACCCATAGGAGTGACCCTGATGCAGCAGCCAGAAGCCCTCGGCGGCCTTTCGGGCGGAATCGACCACCGCGAACCCGAGCCGGACGGCGTATTCATCCCGACGGAAAACCTCAATGTCGCGAGCGCCACCCAGCACGTGCTGAAGTCGGGCGACACCTTCATCGTCAACGATCCGCTCGGCGATATCACCGGCCATGACGACGGCCTGTTCGTCAACGACACACGTGTTCTCTCGCAATTGCGCCTCACTTTCGGCGGACGTGCGCCGTCGCTGCTTTCGGGCAGCGTGAGCAGCGACAACACCTCGTTCACCGCGCATCTGACCAATCGTCCGCTGCCGCCGCTCGGCGGCGACAGCACGCCCGAAGGCGTGATCCACGTCGAGCGCGTGCGGGTGCTGTCAGGCACCGTGCTCAACGAAGCCATCGAACTCACCAACTACGGCACGAGCGATGCCGTGGTGCCGCTGTCCATCTCGTTTGCCAGCGACTTCCGCGACATGTTCGAAGTGCGCGGCCTGAAGCGCGACAAGCAGGGCCGTGTCGAACCGGCGCGCGTCGAGAATCGGGAAGTGCTGCTCGGTTATGTGGGCCTCGATGACGTGGCGCGCAATGTGCAGATTGCCTTCTCGCCGGAACCGGACAAACTTTTCGCCGACCGCGCCGACTACACCGTCAAGCTGCCGGCGCAGGCGTGCGTGTCGATTTATCTGTCGGTGTCGGTGCGGGTCGTGGCGGAGTCAGACAAGCCCAGCGCCGGCGTCTCGCAGCCCACGCATGCGTTGAGTGAAGCCCACCTGTCGCAGATCGACGCGGAGCGCCCGCGTGTCGGCCGCGCGGCCGTGCGCGCCGCGCTCGTCGACGCCCACCTCGTAATGCGTGAGCGCCGCCGCGCCACCGCGCGCGTGCGTTCGAGCAACCCGCTTTTCAACGCATGGATCGACCGCTCGCTCGCCGACCTCGGACTGCTGACCACGGACCTCGTGACCGGTCCCTATCCGTACGCCGGCATTCCGTGGTTCTCCACGCCGTTCGGCCGCGACGCCGTCATCACGTCGCTGCAGACGCTGTGGCTGCAACCGCAGCTGGCCGCGGGCGTGTTGCGCTTTCTCGCCGAGCATCAGGCGCGTGAGAACGCGCCGTTTCGTGATGCCGCGCCCGGCAAGATCATGCACGAGATGCGCAAGGGCGAGATGGCCGCAACCGGCGAAGTGCCGTTCGCGCTGTACTACGGCGGCGTCGATACCACGCCGTTGTTCATCGTGCTGGCCGGCGCCTATGCGGCACGCACGGGCGACCTCGCGTTGATCGACGAATTGTGGCCGGCGCTCGAGCGCGCGGCGCAGTGGGTCGCGGGTGTATGCGACAAGAACCGCTACGGCCTGTTGGACTATCAGCGCGAATCGGACGGCGGTCTGGCGAATCAGGGCTGGAAGGACAGTCACGATTCCGTTTTCCACGCCGACGGCCGCTTCCCCGATGGCCCGATCGCGCTCGTCGAAGTGCAGGCGTATGCGAGCGCCGCCTTCGACACCATGGCCCACTTCGCGAAGCTGCGCGGCCTGCAAGATTCGGCGGCGCAATACAGCGAGCGCGCGAAAAAAATCCGCCAGTGCGTCGAAGAAAAGTACTGGATGAAAGAGTCCGGCTTCTACGGCATCGCGCTCGACGGCCATGGCGAACTGTGCCGTGTGATGGCCTCGAACGCCGGTCACTTGCTGGCCTTTGGTCTGCCTTCGCGCGAGCGCGGCGAATCGGTGGTGCGCGCGCTCGACTCCACGTTGTTCCACACCGGCTGGGGCGTGCGCACGCTGGCCGCGAGCCAGTCGCGTTTCAACCCCATGGCGTATCACAACGGCTCGGTCTGGCCGCACGACAATGCGCTGTGCGCGCGCGGCCTGGCGCGCTACGGCGGCAAGGCGGCGGCCGTGCGTTTGCTGCAGGCGCTGTTCCAGGCAGCGGTCAATTTCGACATGCGCTTGCCGGAACTCTTCTGCGGCTTCCCACGGCGGCGCGGCGAGCCGCCCACTGCCTATCCGGTCGCCTGTTTGCCGCAGGCATGGGCAGCGGGTTCGCCGTTCATGATGCTCGAAGCGTGTCTGGGCATCACGATCGACGCCGAGCGGCGCGAGGTGCTGATCGAACAGCCGATGCTGCCCGAAGGCATCGACTGGCTCGAGATCGGCGATCTGCGCGTCGGCGACGCGTCGGTGTCGATCACGTTCCGCCGCATCGGCGACAAGGTCGTGGCGTCGGCGGAGCAGGGCGACGTGCGGGTGATCGCGCTGCTCTGAGGCGACGGCTCAACTTTCAACCTTCGACGGAGCCAGGCGATGGCGCAAAACGTCTACGTCCTTTTCAAGGGTGCGCTGAAGCTCGGCGTGCCCTTTCTCGACGGCTACAAAGGCGATCCGCATTATGTGATCGTGGCGGACGATCAGAGCGGCGGCGAGTTCGAAATCGTCACCAATGTGAAGTCCGACAGTACGCTTGCCGGGGCCGCCGGCTACAACGTGCTTTATTCGTGGAACCAGTATTTCGATCATCCGATGGTGGCGGACCTCGCGAAGCTGCCGGCGGGACTCGCGCAGTCCGGCTTTCCGAAGCTGGACTACGTGCACGATCCGCGCCTCGTCGATCTCACTACGATGCGGCCCATCACGCTCGATACCGCGGCCGAGCACAACGACATCAACGCGCTCGTCAACGATATGCTGCAACTGGATATGTCGGCGGCGCCCGTTGAATTCGTGTACACGGGCAAGAGCGGTCAGGACAAACGGCGCGGCTGGCAGCCCTCGAAGCCTGTCACGGTGTATGGCTTCGGCTTCCTGTTCGAGCCGGAACACGACGGCTTGCACGAGACGCACATGAATCAGGGTAATCCAAAGCCGCAGCCGGGCAGCCACGCGCGCGACCACTCGTCGGAGAACGGCACGTTTCAGGACGGCGCCGTGATGGTCGAAGTGGATGGGCGCTTTCAGGCGCTGTTCGTAGCGTTCCAGACGCAGCTCGTGCCGACCGATAATCGCGGCTGGCCGATTCCCGGCACGTCTCATCCGATTCTGCGCTGACGTGGTGCGGCGTTTGTGAACGCTCGATGTATTTTCGGGGTCGCGTCAACGACTCCGGCGTGTTTCATCAGATGTGCGCCGGCAAGGCCGCCGAATCTGCAAGCGAGGGTTGCTGCGTCATCTGAATGCATATCGACGCTTGACTACTAGGTCGCGCGCAAATTGGCGTAGACTTTTGGCTTATGCACGCCAGAACGGGTGCGACGAGGCGCCCAGTTCGGCCGCCTCGTTTGCTTTACGCGCAGATTGTTCCCAGTGCAAAAGCACACACGCATCGAAGACAGGACAAACAGAATCTGAGGTCCACAACCCATGCTCAAACCCGAATTCAATGACGTCGACAGCGCGCGTCCAGAACTGCTTTGCTACCTCGTGGCGATTGCGGTGGCATCGTACGCGCTGACACAGGAATGGCGCGTCGACCATGTCGTCGAGTGCTGCCGTCGTTGGCTTACGAAAAAAGATGCGAAGATGTACTGGCTCGACCGCGTCAGGATCGGGCAACTCGCGCTGAAGATCGCGAGTCGGGATCTGCTGGATGCCGGTATCGTGGTGCGTCTATCCAGCGTCAATGCCCTTTTCACGAACGAGATGGAACTGAACGAAGCAAGCACCATGGTGCAAAGAATGATGTCGTTGTGCCAGGAGGCGCTTTAGGCACGCGGCGTGTGAGCGTCTCATGGAAGTCTCGCTCGTATCTCACCTGCGGTGTCGGGATGGAGGGCTGCCCCGGCGGTAACTGGGTTACACGAAAGGCCGCGGTCTCCGGTCACGAGGTCACGATAGTTCCCGCGCAGTTCGTCAGGCGGTTTGTCGAGTCCAACAAGTCAGACATGGACGACGTGGAGGCGTTTGCCGGCACGATTTTCCGTCCCGCGACGCGTCGCGCAACTGAAGACAGAAGCCAGAAGGCAGTCGATTTACAAGCGCTACATTGTGTACGCCAACGACTGTGCAACATGATCGGCACGGCCCATACCCACCCAAATCAGATCTCACCAATATCAAATTGTATGACCTCGTATCCTCGAGGATTTGCTGTCATAGGCATGTGCGCGCTTTGGCGTGTACGTTCCCAACAGCGAAACGAGGTAAGCATATGTCCATCTCTGTCAGCAGTGCGGGCTCCGATACATGGCCCAGCGAGAAATCGCAGGATAGTCAGCAAGCCCAAGGAAATCAGCAAGCGCAGGGGAATCAGCAAGCGCAGAATGGTCAGCAATCCCAGCCGTCTCCAACGGAAGCACGTCAGCTGATCGACCGGTATGAGAACGGCAAAGGCTATCCGGACGACGCCACGAATGTGAAGAGTATGCAGGACCTGCAGACCGATAACATGCGTGGTATGCCGGAGGATGCGATCAAGTTCGAAAACGAGCAGATTTCCACCCGACAAAAGATTGCAGCGTTACCACAAAAGGACCAGGGCCGATATAACGGCATGCAGGCACAGGGCGTCAACTCGTACGAATCTGCGACCTCGCAATCGGACCGCGAGAAGATTGCTCGGGCCGAAAACGACACCGTGGATAAACCATTGGATGCCGCGTACCAGAAAGTCATGAGCGATCCGGTGCAGCGTGAGCAACAGGAATTTACTGCACCATTCGGTTCACAGTACCTGGGTTCAGCGGGCAAATATCGGGAAGCCTTGCTCGCGCAATATGGCAAGCAGTTCAACGAGGCGAAGACGCCACAGCAGCGCGAGGCCGCCTTCAGTGAGGCAGCCGGAGTACGCCACACCATGCAGCGGCAGATTGCCAGCCAGACCCAGCAGTCCCGGATCGAAGCTGACCGAAAATGGAAGGACGCGGACGATAAGTTATCCCAGGCGCTGGATGCGGCAAAAAGCGTGAATATTGCGACGCCGTTCGGCAACCACGACAATACGGGTTCGTTCACGCGACTGCAGATGTTTTCCCAGAAAGCCTTCACGTCGCCGACCAACGCGCAGGAATTCCAGTATCTGATGCAGAAGGACCCCGGCCGTTTCAAGGACATCAAGAACTGGCAGGACGACGCATCCACCAGAACCGAGTGGGCGCGCACGGCAATCCAGAGCGATCCATTCCGGCGGACGCCCAATCTGCCGCCCCCGCTTCCGGACATCACGAAGACGGATACCGGGGATCTGCACATAGGCAACTACGGGGCCGAACTGCAGGATCGCTACCAGCAGGCGAACCAAGGCGTTGGCGCGGACGAGCAGATGTATCACGCCGCCAGCCAGCACGGGCCGATCAAGCAGGAGTATCTCGATGCGCACACGCCGCCAAAGCCCCTGTGGCAACAGCGGACCGAAGATGTGCTGGGACGGTTCACGGTCGGCTTGATTCCCGGTGTGAACATGTTCACCGACCTGATCGTTCCGGCGAACTCGCTTTCCTCCGACGAGAAAGCGGGCGTTGACATCATGTCGGGTGTGCTGGGCGGACTGTTCGGAGAAGCGAAAATTCCAGGTGGGCCGCTCGGGAGAGGCAATGGTATGGATGAGGGTATGGGCGGCGAGCGTGGCCGGGCCAGTGGCGAAGGCAAGCTGGCCGGAAAAGGCGAGGGTACGAATGGAGGTGCAGGCGCTGAGCGTGGCGGGGCCAGTGGCGAAGGCGGGCTGGCCGGAAAAGGCCGCGGTACGGGTGAAGGTGCCGGCGGCGAGCATGGCGTGCCCAGTGGCGAAGGCAAGGTGGCGCAGGGCATTCCGGGTGTACCCGATACCTACACGGGCAAACCGGGTGGCGCGCTCACGGCCGATCCAAAGTTCCCTGGCATTTACCGCGACGGCGAGGGGCAGGCCTATATCCAGCAGCACGACAAAGCCTATGCAGTGCGTTACGACAAGGATAACGGAACGTGGCGTGTGACCTCACCTGAAGGCGGGACCAAGCCAACGTATGCCGTGCGGCTGGACAAGCACGGAAACTGGGAGCCGAATCCGGATTCCGGCTTGAAGGGCGGCGCACCGCCGCGGATTCCGGACGCATATGTCTACAAACCGCAGGGCACCGTATCGAAAACGCCGACCGACGGCATGTTCGTCGACGAGAGCGGACAGCGCTTTGTGGACATCGAAGGCAACAAATATCCGGTCCGCTACGACGAAGCACGGGACCAATGGCATGTGCACAAGCAGAACGATACCGACCAGCAGCAATATCCGGTACGCCCGAGCCCGGTAAGCGGAAAATGGGAAGTCCACGATACATGGCATCCCGAAGCATCTGGCGCGCAAGCGGGCACGTCGTCGAAGGAAACACTGGGACAGACGATGGATCGCTGGACCAAGGACCGCGACAAGCTCACAGGAATTCCGGAGTCGAGCGTCACCGACCACTTCGATCCCGCCACTCTCAATCTCCACGGTTACGAACGCAAGGTCGTCGAGGTCGACAGCACGACGTTTAAAAATCTGAAAACGAGCCAGGACATTCTCGCAGCTGTCAAGAAGGCGCTCCCTCACGGCTCCGGCAATCAGGACTGGGATATCGTGCGAACCGACGGCGAGAGCTTCGCGCGCGTCGAAACGCTGCGAGGCCAGAGCGGCTTCGCTGCCCCCGAGCCCGAGCAGATCACGAAATACGGCGCGGGAAATTGCGATGAAAACTGCGAGCTCGCATTTCGCGAGGCAGGCGCGAAAATCAAGGACCATCCAGTCCTGATGGTCCACGCAAGCGGCGGCGAGGACCACACCTACGTGCTGATAGGCGACCCGCGCGATCCAAGGTATGGCAAGGGCGCTGTGATCCTGGACCCATGGCCGAGCGTCAACACCGCCCATACGATCGGACAGGACAAGTACGGGAATCCGGTCGTGGATCAGAAAAGCAGGCACGAGCCGTTTGACATCAAGGCGATGCCGCCGGCAATGTCATCGCAGGAAGTGGCCCAGGTCTACGGGAAACCGGTCAGCGGAAACGACATCCTGGTTGAAATTCGCGACGAGGACAATGAAGAGAAGTTCGTCTGGGTCACGCCAACGGGCACCGATCCAAGCACTGTCTACAAGGTGCGGAACGGTCCGCAGCAAACCTTCGGCGTTCTGCCGCACGACATCGTGCAGCGTTACGCAACGCACTGGAAAAACTAGGCGACCAGGTGCGTCGCGTAGCATTCGATGAGCGACTTTACTAGACGCCTTGATCCAGTCATAAGGAGCACATCAAGAACGGGAAACCCCTCCAGGCTGTTTCAGGCGGCTCTGGTGCAAATAGCGCGGGGGCGAATCGGTCAAGGTGTCGGTATGAACGAATTGAGAGCCGCCGATGAGCAAGCTGAAGAGTCTGGAGGAACTGTTCGCGGGCCGTCATTTTGACCGGGATGTGATTGTTGGCATCACCAATGTTCACGCCGGCGACAGCATTCCGTGAAGCCGCTTTGCAACAATCTCTTCGGCCTGGTGCATGATTCGTTCGACCAGCTCGCCGACCGTGGGGATGTCATGAATGAGTCCGGCGACCATGCCGCACGACCAGGCACCGGCGTCCAGGTCGCCGTCCTTCATGACACGCGGATAGATGCCACCTACCTCGTCCGCGATGTCCGAGAAGGCGATGTCGGCGCCGAGCCGCCTTTCCTTTTCCAGCAGGCGCTCGACCCCAGCGTTGTTCAGCACGCGCTCGGTATTGCGCAGCGGGCGCATGACGAGCCGCGTATCCAGTTCGGTTGCCGCGACGATGGCCTGCTTGACCTTCCGGTGGACCGGCGCTTCGTGGGTCGCCACGAAGCGCGTGCCCATGTTGATACCGCCCGCGCCCATGGCAAGTGCCGCCACCAGCGAGCGACCATCGGTCATGCCGCCCGAGGCGACGAACGGTACCCTGAGCTCGTCCGCGGCACGGGGCAGCAGGATGAAGTTGGGGACATCGTCCTCGCCGGGATGGCCCCCGCATTCAAAGCCGTCCACGCTGACCGCATCGCAGCCGATGCTCTCGGCCTTCAGTGCATGCCGCACCGATGTGCATTTGTGAATCACCTTGATGCCGGCTTCTTGCAGCATGGGCAGCCACTTCTGCGGATTGTTCCCAGCGGTCTCGACGATTTTCACGCCGCCATCGATGATCGCGCGCACATAGCCGGGGTAATCCGGCGGATTGCGTGCCGGAAGGAAAGTCAGGTTGACGCCGAATGGCTTGTCGGTCATGTCCCGGCAGCGCCGGATCTCTCCCGCCAGCGCCTCCGGGCTGGGCTGTGTCAGCGCCGTAATGATGCCCAGGCCGCCCGCATTGGACACCGCGGCAGCCAGTTCCGCGAATCCTACGTAGTGCATGCCGCCTTGGATGATGGGATGCTCGATGCCGAACAATTCCGTGATCTGCGTCTTCATTGCGAATCTCTCTTGAATGGATGGATAGTTATACGCTGGGATACCCGTCAGAACCGGGCCGGCGATGCCATCAAGCCGCGCCCGCTTTTATGCGCTGCCGCAGGATCGAAACCAGTGGCAATTCCCGTGTGAACCACCAGGATCACCGCCCCGTGAAGCGGGCCTCGCGACGCTCGACAAAGGACTGGACCCCTTCCCTGAAGTCCTCCGACGCGAAGACCTCCTCTCGAATCTGCGGGATGACGGCAATCGCTGCCTGCTCGCCGTGCTCGATATAGGTCAGAGCCGCAGCCTTGGTCGCACGCAGGCCGATCGGCGCGACCTTGCTGATCGCCCGGGCGATCTCCATCGCACGCTCGCGGTGCCGCCCGTATGGATGCACTTCCTGGACGAAACCGCAGCGGTATGCCTCCTCAGCGGAGAATTCGTCACACAGGAACAGGTGGTACATCGCATTGCCCCAGCCCGTGCGGGTAAGGTAACGATAGTGCGCGCCACCCAGCGGCGCGATGCCGCGTTTCGATTCCATCTGGCAGAAGCGAGCGGTGTCGGCTGCAATCACGATGTCCGACGCCAGCATCTGCTCGAGGCCGATCGTATAGGTAATGCCATGGACGACCGAGATCACCGGCTTGCGGCAGCGTTTGCCCAGACCGAAGGGATCGACCTGGTCGTCGGGGATCGGCTTTGCCGTGGCGGTCGGGCCGAAGAACTTAGGCATGTCGAGGCCGGCAGTGGTGTGTTCGCCGGCGGGGTCGAGAACTGCCACCCACAGGTTGTCGTCGTCGTCGAACTCGGTCAGCCGCTGCGAGAGCTGCTGCATCATCTCCGGGGTGAAGGCGTTCTTCCTGGCTGTGTTGTCGACCGAGATGATCGCGATACGGTCCTCGATCGTCATGCGGACTTCGGGCGTCGTTGCTGCGTTGCTCATGAACGTCTCCTTCGCTTGGGTGGATTGTTACTTCGGATGGATTGGATATAGCCGGATGAAATCAGACGGCAGTCACGCCGCCGTCCACGGCAAGAATCTGGCCGGTAATGTGCTTGCCTGCGTCACTGGCGAATAGCAGGGCTGCGCCCTTGAGATCGTCGTCATCACCGATGCGCTGCAGGGGCGCGCGTTCCGACAGTTTCTCGATGCCGACCTTCTCGATCGTTCCCCTGGTCGTCTTCGACGGGAACATGCCCGGCGCGAGCGCATTGACGGTGATGCCGTACGGCCCCCATTCGCCGGCGAGCCCACGGGTAAAATTAATCACCGCACCCTTGCTCGTGTTGTAAGCGATGGTCGGCTGGCTCGTGGGACCGTTACCCCTGAGGCCGGCAATTGAGGCGAGGTTGATGATGCGGCCATAGCGATTGGGGATCATCGACAGCTTCCCGATCTGCTGAGTGAGCAGGAAGATCGCCCGTACGTTCAAGTTCATGACCTTGTCCCAGGCGGAAAGCGGATGGTTAGCCGTAGTTGCGCCCCACGTGGCGCCGGCATTGTTGACGAGGATGTCGACCTTGCCCAGGCGTTCCATCGTTTCGTTGGCAAGGCGCTCGACTTCTTCCTCGCTGCCATTGTCTGCCGCGATCCAGCTTGCGTCCACACCCAGGCCGGCCAGATGCGCCTGTGCGGACTGAAGCGTGTCCGCCTTGCGCGCCGAGATCACCACGCGGGCACCTTGCGTGCCAAGCGCCTCGGCAATCTGCAGGCCCAGGCCGCTGGACCCGCCGGTGACGAGGGCCGTTCGGCCCTTCAGGTTGAAAAGATCCGCCACAGCAGTCATTGCAGTTTCCTTGTTGATGGATGGAACGAACATCCTGCGGGATGTAGATGCCGGAGAAGAGCACCTCGTAGTCTCCCAAATCAATGCCAGGTTCGTCCGGTTCGGGCATTACAGCCGTCGCTTCGCGCACGGGAAGTCGGGGTACGGCTCATGTTATATTTCGCACGCGAATTATTGATCTATAGACGCTCCGACGACTGGAACGTAGAACGAGGTTTCGGAAATGGATCATCGGCTTGTCTATCTACTGGATGTGGGTCAGCGGCGCCTACATCGGTGGTCGCAGGCGAGGACAGCCGCCGGTGGAGTGACAGCAGCGCAGGCTGGTCTGCTCTTTGTTCTGGCAAAGAACGACGGTGCCCTCACGATTGAAGCGGCGGCAGCCCTTGACCTCAAGGCGCCGGGAATGAGTGGGTTGGTTGATCGAGCCGAACGGGCTGGTCTGATCGAACGCCATGCGGATGAGTTCGATCGACGCGCGTCGCGGCTTTGGCTGACGGAAGACGGGCGCGTTGCACTCAAGCGTTCGAAGGCAGTTCTCGCTCGATTGAATGCGCGGCTGACCGAAGGGTTTACAGCGTCCGAGATCGACATCGTAGTGCGATGGCTGACAAGTTTGCAGGAGAAGTCCCTGGCCATTGACGAGGATCCGCACCAGGGGACACCGACGGTGCCCCTGGTGCGTAACGGTCCTATTGCCGAACGATTCTCGTGAAATCCGGCTGGCGCTTTTGGGCAAACGCCGCGAAGGCTTCTTTCGCTTCAGCGCTGGCTAGTCGCTCCACGAAGATGGCGCTTTCGCAATCCATCTGAGCGACCAGCTTCTCAGCGTCTCGCATCAGTCGCTTCATCGCGGTCAGCGATCCAATGGGCTTGGCAGCAATATTCTCGGCAACACGGCGTGCCTCTGCACGGAGTTCCGCGTTGGAGACAGCCTTATTTGCAATACCCCATGCAACTGCAACGTTTGCAGGAACGGCTTGCCCGAGGGCGAACATTTCGAATGCCTTGACATGCCCGATTCGCAAGGGAAGCAGGCAGCTTGAGGCAGCTTCGGGAACGAGTGCCAGATTCACGAAGGGGGTGATCAATTGCGCCTCTTCGGAGAGGAGCACATAGTCACAATGGAGCAACATGGTCGTTCCAACTCCGACGGCCTTGCCCTGGACTGCGGCAATGATCGGTTTCGTGGCGTTCGCCAGGCCTCGCAGAAAGCGGGTGACGTTGCGTTCTTTCGGGCCGTTGCCCGTCGACTGCGCTGCGAATTCCGAGACGTCGTTGCCGGCTGTGAATGTGTCTCCATCGGCCTGAATCAACAACACACGAATCTCGTCGTTATCATTGGCGCTCGCGATGGCATCTGCAAGAGCGCCATACATATCGTTAGTGAGCGCGTTTTTCTTATCCGGTCGCGCAATCGTGACGGCCAGTACACCACTTCCTGATAGCTCAACTTTGATTTCTGCGGTCATTAGCTTGTCTCCTGAAATTGGCGGCGTCGAGAGGTATTTCCTCTGGAACGCCATCGCGTTTAAAGTTCGCATGCGAAGTATAAATCCGTTCGCGTGCGAGACGCATCCGCGAAAAGTTGACGAGCTGTCAACTGAAACTTGACATCAACGCGGCGGCGACATCTTGCCAGGTTGCACGAGCTGTGGTATTTCGGGCACTCGCGCGGCAACTGTCGTGTCCAGCATTGCGGCACAGCGGCCAGGAACATGGTTCAACGCCGACGGCCAGCGCGCAGCGGCAGCGCCACCGGTCGTGACGACGTCCTCGACAACGTCACGCTCTATTGGCTGACCAATACGGGCGTTTCATCGGCTCGCCTGTATTGGGAGAACAAGTTGCAGTTCTTCGCGCCTAAGCACGTCACCACCCCCGTCGCCGTCAGCGTCTTTCCTGACGAGTTCGCATCGCGTGCGATGACCATTTCGCGCGCCGCACTGCAGTCGCCGGCTCACGAAACATGACGACGATGCGCCGTTCCTTCAGGGCGATTGATGTGCGGTGGTTGAGGAAATCGGCATTCGACACTCGACTCGTCGAGTCGGCGCGGCTTGCGTCGATCTCGCGCCGCAACTCGCGTGTGCGCGTCTTCTTGAAGCACTTCGCTACATCCCATCACGCGTGGCTCCACGCGAGTACGGAAGCAATTGACCGATTGATCATCAATACATTGCCAATTCGATTAGAGTTGGCAGTGACACAATGCCCGAATCCATATCAATGGCTCCCGCAATTTCGCCGCGTCGCGCAGACAGGTCTCTGACTGGACGGCTCACGGCATTGAGGCGCTGCACGCACGTGTCGCATTCCCCCAAAACTTGAACAGCCCGGACACGGACCATGGACCTTAACCTCATCGGCCTGTTCGTCGAGATCGTCGAATCGAACAGCCTCAGCGCCGCAGCGCGCAAGCTGGGCATGACGCGTGCGAACATCAGTCAGCGGCTAAAGTTGCTGGAACGTGAAACGGGCGCCCAACTACTGCGTCGCTCGACACGAAGCTTCGAACTCACGCAAGCCGGTCACACGCTGTACGACTGCGGACAGCGCATGCTGGAAGACCTGAGCACGGCTCGGGCATCGATCGACAGCCTCGGGCAGACCTTGACCGGCCGTGTTCGCATCAGCGTGCCGACTGGCTTCGGCAGGATGTTCATCGGAGCGAAACTCCTCGAATTCGCGCACATGCATCCGGGTATCACGCTCAATGTCACGTTCAATAACCGGATCGAAGATCTCATCGAGGCGGAAGTCGACGTCGCGCTGAGAATCACTCGCACGCCTCCGCTGGATTGTGTGGCACGCAATATCTGCGCAATCGACTGGCAACTGTATGCGTCCGCCGGCTACGTGGAAAAACACGGCCCGATCGATTGCCCGGCGGACCTCGAAAGACAATCGCTGGTGGCATCGCCGCATCCTGACCGGCGCATCACGATGACGCTCACGCATCGACACGACGAGGCCGAGGTCCACGCCATCACGTTGCAACCCGCGCTGCAGTCTTCGGACTATCCGTTTCTTACCGAGGCGGTATGTGACGGCATAGGAATTGGGCTTCTTCCTGCTTATGTGGCATATGCGCCCACGAGCCCTCGACTGCTGCGCATCCTGCCGCAATATCGTGTCGCGGGACCACAGAACGTGTTGTATATCGTGACACTGCCCAATCGCTATCCGTCGCCGGCGACGCAAGCGCTCATCGACTATCTGCGCGCTGAGATTGTCTCGCTTGCGCAAACCTGGGCATGAAGAGGCCGTTGCATAGCCGATTGATCGTCAACTTATAGTTAACGGGCCGTCAAGCGCCACCTGGATTGTCAGCGCGATCGCGGCCTTCCACAATCGCCCCATACCAGACAGATGGAGACAAGGGCGATGCCCCCGGAAGCTTCCCGCGACGTCAATCGTGGCGGACCACAATCGGCGTCGCGAAGGTGCTCGAGGACATCCGCCAGTTCGCACAGGACGATCCTGTCTTCTCACGTCCGTTGCCGCTCGTCGTCGATGTCGTCGAATCGGGCGTGACACTCCAAAGCCTCAACCTGGCCGCCTAAACCGTTCGATTCTTCCATCCCCCGTTTTAGCTTGAGGACCCAGATCATGCGAGAAGCCGTCATCGTTTCCACCGCGCGCACGCCGATGACCAAAGCGCATCGCGGCGAATTCAACATCACACCCGGTCCCACGCTCGCGTCGTTCGCCGTGCGCGCCGCCGTCGAACGCTCGGGCATCAACCCGCAACTGATCGAGGACGCGATCCTCGGTTGCGGCTATCCGGAAGGCACTACCGGGCGCAACGTCGCGCGCCAGACCGTGATCCGTGCGGGCTTGCCGCTGTCGATCACGGGTACCACAGTCAACCGTTTCTGCGCTTCGGGCCTTCAGGCCATCGCGATGGCTGCGGGTCGCATCGTTGTCGACGGTGCGCCTGCGATGATCGCCGGAGGCGTCGAAAGCATCTCGGGCATCCGCACGCGCGAAGACGGCGTGAGCGGGCTCGACCCGTGGATCGTCGAGCACAAGCCGGCGCTCTACATGACGATGATCGACACCGCCGACATCGTCGCCAGGCGCTACGGCATCAGCCGCGAGGCGCAGGACAGTTTCTCGGTGGAAAGCCAGCGGCGGACCGCGGACGCGCAGCGCGCCGGCCGCTACATCGACGAGATCGTGCCGGTCACGACGACGATGGCAGTCACCGACAAGGAAACGGGCGTCGCGACATACCGCGAGGTAACGGTCGCTGCCGACACCTGCAATCGTCCCGGCACGACGTACGAAGCACTCGCGAAACTTGTTCCAGTGAAGGGACCCGATCAGTTCATCACGGCGGGCAACTCATCGCAGAACTCAGATGGCGCGTCCGCCTGCGTGATGATGGACGCGAGAGCCGCCGAGCGGGCCAGCGTTTCTCCCCTTGGTGCGTTTCGCGGCCTCGCGGTCGCGGGCTGCGAGCCCGATGAAATGGGCATTGGTCCGGTGCTGGCCGTGCCCAAGCTGCTCGCGCGTCATGGACTCACGATCGACGACATTGGCCTGTGGGAACTCAACGAGGCGTTCGCATCGCAGGCGGTCTATTGCCAGCGGCGTCTGGAGATTCCGACTGAACGGCTCAACGTGAACGGTGGCGCCATTTCTATCGGGCATCCATTCGGCATGACAGGCTCAAGGCTCGCGGGACATGTCCTGATCGAAGGACGGCGGCGAGGCGTGAAGTACGCCGTCGTCACGATGTGCATGGCCGGCGGCATGGGCGCCGCCGGGCTCTTCGAAATCTATTGAGAAATGCAGTCATGGATCTGAAATTCACTTCTGAGGAAGAAGCCTTTCGCGCGTGCGTCGTGCGCTTCCTGAAAGAGAAGCTTCCCGAGAGGCTTTCCCGCAAGGTCGGCAGCGGCTTGCGCCTCACACGCGCCGACATGGCCGAATGGCATGCCATCCTGAACGAACAGGGCTGGCTCGCGAATCACTGGCCCGAACAATATGGCGGCCCAGGATGGAATGCCGTGCAGAAGTTCATCTTCGAAAATGAATGTGCGCTTGCGGACGCACCGCGCATCGTGCCGTTTGGCGTGAACATGCTTGGGCCTGTGCTCATCAAGTACGGCAGCGAAGCGCAGAAGCGCTACTGGCTGCCGCGCATTCTCGATGGCTCCGATTGGTGGTGCCAGGGCTATTCGGAGCCGGGTTCGGGTTCCGACCTCGCGTCCGTGAAGACAACCGCAGTGCGCGGCATCGACGGAGAAGGGGAGCACTATATCGTCAACGGCCAGAAGACCTGGACCACGCTGGGCCAGCACGCGAACATGATCTTCTGCCTCGTACGCACCGCAACCGACGTGCGCAAGCAGGAGGGCATCAGCTTCCTGCTCGTGGACATGAACAGCCCGGGCGTCGAAGTGCGTCCGATCATCACGCTCGAAGGCGAGCACGAGATCAACGAAGTTTTCTTCACCGATGTCCGAGTGCCGGCGGCCAATCTCGTGGGTGAGGAGAACAAGGGCTGGACGGTCGCGAAATATCTGCTCACGTATGAGCGCACGAACATCGCGGGCGTCGGATTTTCGGTCGCGACGCTGGCGCGTTTGCGCCGGGCGGCGACAAAGGTCACGCGCAACGGCCGTCCGCTTGCCGACGATCCGCTTTTTTCGGCGCGCCTCGCCCGCGTCGAAATCGACCTGGAAAACATGAAGACGACGAACTTGCGCGTGATCGCCGCGGTGGCGGGCGGCGGCGTGCCGGGTGCGGAAAGGTCGATGCTCAAGATTCGCGGCACCGAGATTCGCCAGGAGCTCTCGTCGCTGATGCGCCGCGCGATGGGACCGCACGCGCAGCCGTTCATCGAGGAAGCGCTGCACGAGGGCTATGACGAGGCGAGCGTCGGCCCCAAGGAAGCCGCGAGCGCCGCCGCGCTCTACTTCAACAACCGCAAGCTGTCGATCTTCGGCGGCTCCAACGAAATCCAGAAGAACATCATCTCGAAGATGATCCTGGGGCGCTGAGCGAGGGCCGAGTTGCACGTGAACGCGCGCTATCAGCGGCAAAGTACACGATCGGGCGCATCGGCGCGCGCGTTGCTGAGGAATGCATCCAGATGCACGGCGGCATCGGCATGACGTGAGAGCTGCCGCTTGCCCACTACGCGAAGCGCCTCGTGATGATCGATCATCAACTCGGCGACGAAGATCACCATCTCGAACGCTATATCACTCTGGGCAGGAGCTAACGGCATGAATGGACCCATCCTTGCGCACCGCGACGGCGCGGTTCAGGTGCTGTCCTTCAACAACCCGGCCGCGCGCAATGCGCTTACGCCCGAGGTGTATAAGGCTCTTCCGGCCGCGCTCGACGAGGCGCAGCGCGATGCCGGCGTTGCCGCGATCGTGCTGACGGGCGTGGGCGGACCCTTCTGCGCAGGCGGCGATCTGAACCGGCTCGCGCAACGGCGCGCCATGACACCGCCCGAGCGGCGCGCGGGCATCGAAGGTCTGCATGACATGATTCGCGCGATCCGCGACTGCAGCAAGCCCGTGATCGCGGCAGTCGAAGGAGCGGCGGCAGGCGCGGGCTTGTCGATCGCACTGGCGTGCGACATGCTGCTCACCGCTCCCAATGCGTCATTCTCTGTGGCGTACGTAAAGGTCGGCCTTTCGCCCGATGGTGGCGTTACCGCGTTGCTGTCCGGGTTTGTTTCCCGGCAGTTGTTGACCGAATTCTGTCTGACGGGCAGACCGGTCACGGGCGAACGCATGCACGCGCTCGGCGTCGTAAATCGCCTCGTCGAGCGAGGCAACGTACTCTCGGAAGCAATCGCCATGGCACAGTCGCTCGCGAGCGGGCCAGAGCGCGCGATCGCCCGGATCAAGATCTTATGCCGTCACGCCGGTGAGAACACCCTCGAAGCCCAACTGGACCTTGAAGCCCGGTACATGACTGAGTCGCTCGGTGACGACGAGGCGGCGGAAGGCATTAGCGCCTTCTTCGAGAAACGCCCCCCCGATTTCTCCACCTTGCGTCGCACGCCGACCGTGCATTCGCAGTAGACGTGCCGCGCTCGTCACCACCCTTGTCATTGTGGATTTGCCATGTCGAACCTGAATTCCTCTTTGCCGCTCGCCGGCGTTCGTGTTCTCGATCTATCACGCGTGCTTGCCGGACCTTGGTGCGGCATGGTGCTCGGCGATCTCGGCGCGGAAGTCATCAAGGTCGAGCACCCAAAGCGCGGTGACGACACACGCGATTGGGGTTTGCGCGTCGGCGCCACCGAAACGACCTATTTCAACAGTGTGAACCGCAACAAGCGTTCGGTGTGCCTCGACCTGCAAACCGCCGAGGGGCAACAAATTGCACGCGAGCTGGCGCAGCAGAGCGATGTCGTGATTCAGAACTTCAAGTTCGGCGGCGCGGAAAAGCTCGGCCTCGGCTATGAGCGGCTCAAGGAAGGGCGCGAGGATCTCATCTACTGTTCGATCTCCGGCTACGACCGCCGCGGACCGGAAGCGGCACGTCCCGGCTACGATGTCGTGCTGCAGGGCGAGGCGGGGCTGATGGCGCTCAACGGCGAACGCGATCAGCCGCCGCTCAAATTCGGCGTGGCTGCCGTCGACCTGTTCACTGGGATGTACTCCGCGCAGGCAGTGCTCGCTGCACTCTTCGAACGTCGGAAGACCGGCAAGGGACGCCACATCGAGATGGCGCTCTTCGATTGCGGCTTGATGATCACCTCGTACTACGGGCTGGAGTCGATGATCATGGGCGAGGACCCGCCGCGCTACGGCAATGCGCATCCTTCGATCGTGCCCTACGGCGTTTTCGACGCCGCGGACGGACCGCTCGTCATCGCGGTCGGCACCAACCGCCAGTACGAGCGCTTCTGTCGCGAAGTGATCGAACGCCCCGATCTGGTCGACGAGGACCGGTTCCGCACGAACATCGTGCGGGCCGCCAACCGCGAGGTACTCGTGCCCGAACTCAAGCGCGAGATTGCCAAAAGAAAACGCGAGGTCCTGCTGGAGCGTCTGACCCGGGCCGGCATTCCCTGTGGAGAGGCGCTAGGCCTTCATGAGGCGCTCACTTCGCAGCGCGCGGCAGAGGCCGGGCTCGTGACGACTTACGCGCATCCCGAGGCCGGCAGCACGCACGTGCTCGCTCCGCCTTACCGCTTCGACGGCGCACGCTTGCCTGTACGCAGCACCCCGCCACAACTCGGGGAAGCCACGAACGAGGTTCTCCACTCACTGCTCGGGTTGTCCCACGAACGACTTTCACAACTGAAGGCCGAAGGCGTCGTCTGACGGTGCATTGCGCCTCACGATTAGAGGATCGTTTCATCAGCCAGCGTGCTTTTTCCAATGCTGTCACCTAGCTCTTCGGCACGCCCGCCGGCGACAATCGGCAGGCCTGACCGCGTGCGAGCAATACCCAGATCGTTCTGGCTATCTTGTTCGCGAATGCTACGACGGCGACGTTTGTCCCGCGTCGCGCCTGAACCTCGTGTATCCATCGGGAACGTTTGTCTGTATGCTTTACGGCTTGCTGAACAACCGACCTCGCGCCGTGTACCAGCAGCATTCGCAGATACCCGTTACCGCGGTTCGTAATGCCGAACAGGCGTTCTTTTCCGCCTGAGGAGTGTTGACGTGGCGTCAGGCCCAGCCACGCCGCAAACTGCCGCCCATTTGAAAACCAGGAGGTGCTTCCGGCCGCAGCGATGACGGCGGTTGCGATCATCGGTCCGACACCCCGGATGTTCTCCAAACGCAGGCTTGCGGGCAATGCCCTGTGCACTTGCTGGATCAGCTCGTCATACCGCGCGATCTGCCTGTCGAGCAGTGCAAGTCGCTCGTACATGTCGCGCATCATTGTTCGGGTCAGTCCTGTCATCTCATTGTGCTCGTCATCGATAATCGCGGCGAGCTGTGTCCGCACTTTCAGGGGCGTTTGCGCAATGACCACACCGTATTCAGTCAGCAGTCCTTGAATCTGATTGATCTGCGCGATGCGGTCCTGCATCAGCAGACTGCGAATGCGGTGCAAGGACTGGATGTCTTGCTGCTAAACGCTGTTGACTGCGACGTAGCGCGTTGTCGGCCGGGATGCGGCTTCAACAATCGCCTCCGCATCGTTTCGATCGTTCTTCTGGGATTTGACGAACGGCTTGACGAATCGCGGCGCGATAGCCTGGGATCTGATGCCATCACGATGCGGCAGTACGGTAGGCAAACGACCGAATATTCCTGATTCTGTCCCAGCGAACCCGGTACGCCGCCGAGGCTGTAAAGGCCCTCAAAGCTTAGCCCCGCGTTAGTTGGGCTCCGGTACTTGACTGCATTGTTTGTGCGCCTACTGTTGTTGAAGTTGTCGAGATCTGCCGGGTGAGCAGAGTGCGCGGTGCCAAGATTTGAATCGCCGAACTCAAGTTTGCCAACGTAATCGACCACGCTATCGTATTGCCGGCCTAATGTGATGGTGCCAAGGCGGTCAGTCTCAAAACCGACGAACGCTTGCCGTCCAAACTCCGCGCCGCCCTGAGCAAGGCGGCCGTTATTCAATTCGAAGCCGTTCTTGAGGACGAACACCGTTCTGACGCCACCACCGAGATCCTCCGTTCCGCGCAGCCCCATCGGGAGCTGTTCAGACCAAATGTCCCATCGAGACGAGACTGGGTAGCAACCGGCCGTGGAGGTTCATTGAGGAACTGCGAGTACGCGCGCGGACCGGTGGCCGCGGGGCTGCACTGCACAACGGGAATTAAAAAAGCCGTCGTTTTGCCAGATGAAGGGCCGGTTCTTTGGGCGCGCGTCGATGACGCCGAAACAAACCGGCGCCAATAAGCATCGTCTGACCGTCCAGATGATTTTTTGGCTTTCCGAGAGCGCCGCGCACGACCTGTCGGCGCAAAAATTTGCGCTTGCCCGATAAATGGGTGGTCGCTGGACATCGGCCACGTTACCCAGCAGGGGTGAGATGTGTCCCAACACACTGGCCGGCATTAACACTGCTGGCAGAATAAAGGCTTCGATCGTATTGTCCGATAAACCAGCTGGCACACGCACCGCAAGGTGCCATCATCCTTTGCTGCCGCCGCGTCCATCCTCGCAGAGCAATCACGCGGTGGCAGACGCGATTATAGCGACTGCACCTGAACTGGAGCCGCCGGCTTGCCCGACACTTGTGGCGCGACCACGAGGTAGCGGCGCTTGTCACCGGCAGTGCTCGCTCCTGGCGTGACCAGTTCGCGAATCTGGCCGAGCGCATTGACGATCGCCGAGCCGGCCGGATTTGACATGAAGGTCGCAAGCACTTGTACGTTACCGGTGCCATCAGGATTATCGGCCAGGCCCAGCACATAGGCCTGCTTCGGTTGCAGGCCGGTGACAGCGGCCTGGAGAACCTGCACGAGCCCCTGGTCGAACAACGCGACAGTTGTAGGTGCATTTGCGGCGTCCCCCGGCTTGCCCAATCCCACCGGCACCAGTGCAATGTGGGCACTCTGACCCGCCAGGCCGAGCGGCTGCAGGTTCTGCGTACCATCACCTTTCGGCACCGCATTCGGCACATAGGTAACAGCCTGCGGCGCCTGGCCAATGGGGACAGTTGCGATGACCGTGTTGGTCAGTGTGTCGATAGCAATCATCGCATCGGCGTTCTCGAGACCGACATAGATGCGGCTACCGTCACCTGATGGCCAGAGCCCATGCGGTAAGTTGCCGACAGGAATCGTCGCGATCTGCGAAAAATCGTCGGTTCGAAACACCTTGACAACGTTCAGGCCTCCGACCGTAACGTACGCGAACGTGCCCTTGGCGTTATGAACGATGTTCACGTGATTCGTGATCGGGCCCGTGTCGAGCGTCCTGAGCAGCGCGAATGGCGGCGTTGCATCGAACACCTGGACCTTGCCGACGTCCTTGAGTGTGAACCAGACCTGCTTGCCGTCTGGCGTCGCGACGAGGTCCGGACAGAAGGGGCTGGCCTGCCTGACCGCGTCGACGATCTTGTGGTCGGCCACGGAAACCACCTCAGTCTCCGGGTTGAAGGACGAGCAGACATAACCATATTTTCCGTCCGGCGAGAAGATCTGCATGCCGGGGCCAGCCGGAACGGTAATGCGTGTTTTCTCCTCATACGTCCCCCCGTCGAGTACCGCGACGTAGTTTTCACCTCGTACGGTCACCCAGACTTCTTTTCCATCGGGAGTGAAGAAAGCCTCGTGAGGCGAGCGGCCAACATAGGTGACGTGCTTGACGGCGTTCGTCTGCGTGTCGATGAATGAAACTGAGTTCGATCCGATGGAGACAACCGCAATCGTGCGATGGTCCGGTGAGTAACCCATGCCGTGCACAAGCAATTGGCCTTTGTACAACGGACTGAAATTGCCCGGCGACGGGTCGCCGAGGCGAATCAGGCCGAGCAGCCTGTTGTCGGCCGGATCGATCACCGACACCGTATTCGAAAACTGTTCTGCCGCGTAAACGCGGTCGTGGTGGCTTACCGGAATATCCGGATCGGACAACGATCCGGGGGCCTGCCCGGCCCCGGCGAGCTGCGCTGCGGCCAACCCGGCGGCGGACAACACAACGGTGAAAATTTGGCGTTTCATCATTGCTCCTTGGGCATATGGTTCCGCATGTTCACTGGCATACCGTCGTGGGCGTCGGGTGGGCGTGTGCGGTCGGGATAGAAGCGGGCTTTTGCTGGTCCGGAGCGGGCGCCGACGGCGGCAATAGTTGCCCGAGCGCGACGCGCATGGCAGTAATTTCTTGCTGTTGCTCGACGACGATCTCTTGTGCGATGCGGCGTAATTGTTCGTTGTGTCCATGGCGCAGTTCAGCCTGTGCCATGTCGATGGCGCCTTGATGGTGAGGCACCATCATTGCGACGAAATCGCGATCGACGTCGCCAGTCGGCTTTACGGACATGCCGTCCATCATCCTTGTCATAGCGGTATCGTTCTCCGCCAGGAAGGGCGCTTCGTCGGAAGCAGCGGTTTTCAAACCTGCAGCAAAGGCAGGCGAGTCGCAAAGCGCCGAGATCGTAAGGGCAAAGATGACGCTCAGGACGGTGCGCGTGGTACGCGGAACTGGAGTTCGCACGATGATTCTCCCATTGTGAGTCACACGTCTCTCATTGGAGTGCCCTCCCCGAATGAGTCTATTCTGAATGCCCCGCACATTTCAAGGTACGGAGCCGGACTCCCTACGATGTGGCGCACATCCTATGCACCGAAGCGATGCCTACCAGGCTTCGATCGCACTCATGCTGGTGGAACCAGGCTGTGAACACATTCATAAAGGTATGCAAATTGACCGAGGCGGAATAGATAGTATCGTTGCCGTGTTTGCCCATACCCAGCCGACTTGATCGATGCTTCACATGGTAATTACAGACCCGCCTGATAGATCAAGGATCACGGAGGCGGATGCATCAAGCACGAGAAGCCTCGACGGGCATACCCGGTGATAACATTTGTTGTCAATCCCATCGCCCGGTACACCGTATGCCCGACAACTTCGACCAGCTCGCCGCCCTGATTCGCGGACGCTTTCCGGAACTCAGTCCGCAATTCCAGATGGGCGCGGCGTTTCTGCTCGATCATCCCGATGAGGTGGCCGTTTCGTCGATGCGCAAGGTTGCCGAGCGCGCGCAGGTGCAACCCGCGTCGCTCGTGCGGCTGTCGCAGCAGTTGGGCTTCCCGGGCTGGAACGAATTGCGCGATCTATTCGTCGCGCGCGTGCGCACGCGTCCCGAGCCTTTGACCAGCCGCGCCCGCTCGCTCGTCAAAGGCCACGCGAAAGATGCGCTCGCGCACGATCTGCTCGTTGCGCATCAGCACAATCTCGAGGTGACGGCCGCGCACAACGCGCGTGTCACCGTCGAAGCGGCCCGGCTGCTGCGGCGCGCACCGCACGTGCATGTCGCGGGCTTCCGCTCGTGCTATCCCGTCGCGTTCGGGTTCGTCTATGGCTGCCGGCTGTTTCGCTCGACCGTCTCGCTGCTGACGGGCGAAGCGGGCACGCTTGAAATGCAGTTGCGCGGCATCGAGCGCGACAGTGCAACCATCGTCGTGAGTTTCGCGCCTTATTCCGTCGAGGCGGCGCGCGTCGCCGAAGCGGCGCTCGAAAAGGGCAGCAAGTTGATCGCCATCACCGACAGCGCCGTGTCGCCCATCGCGCTGAACGCCGACAAGGTGCTGATCTTTTCACACGAAAGCCCGTCGTTCTTCCCGTCGCTGGTGGCGGCGACGGCCATTGCCGAATCGCTCGTCGCGCATCTGCTCGCGCTCGAAGGCACGGACGCCATTCGGCAACTCGAACTTGCCGAACAGTCGTTGCACGCGAAGGGCGCCTACGTGCCCTGACGAAACGGCCACCGCGCTGACGACAACAGACTGGCAACGTGCATTCTCATTGACAACATATGTTGTCGTGAACTATAAATGCGCATCGCGTGTTGATTGATGGTCGAGGTGTCGTGTGTCGAAGCGGGGTTGGGCGTTGCATCGGATAGCCGGCGAGCCGTATGAAATCGGCAGTCAGCTCGGCGTGCTGGCACGGCCAGTATTCGATGCGTATATGCGACAGAGCGCGGCCTGGCGCGACGTGCAGAAGTGGCGCGGCCATGCCTTCGTACAGCATCTGCGCGAGGCGGCGCGCGCGCACTTGCCCGACCAGCTGGCCGAGCTCGACGGCATGGCCGCGGGTCTGGGCTGGCTCGCGGACGACATTTTCCTTTGGAACTGCCGCGGCGAACTGATTCACAATGCGCCAGACGGTTGCACGACCTTCGCGGCGTCCCGCAGCGGTGAGACCCTGATCGCGCACAACGAAGACGGCGATCCTTTCCTGCCCGGCAAGGTTTCGATCGTCGACGTACAGCCGAAGGGCAAGCCGGGCTTCATCAGTTTCTATTACCCCGGTTCGCTGCCCGGTCATACGTTCGCGGCGAACCGCGCGGGCCTCGTGCAGACCATCAACAATCTGCGCATCCGTCAGCCCGTGGCAGGCGTGCCGCGCATGATTCTGGCGCGCGCGGTGCTTGACGCACGGACGCTCGACGCAGCCGCGCACATGCTGCGCGACACGCCGCGGGCGAGCGGCTTTCACCACACACTCGGCGCAGCCGGCGACAGCCGTGTGCTGAGCATCGAGGCCACGGCGATGCGCTGTTCGATCGCTCAGATCGCACGCGCGTCGGGGCACGCGAATCACATGGTTCATCCTGGTTGCAACGGCGAAGCGCAGATCGTCACGGATTCGTCGCGCGATCGTCAGGCACGTGTCGCGACATTGCTGGAGCAGCGCGGCACGGATATCGACGGCGACGCGCTCGTCGACATGCTGCGCGACAAGGCGCCGACTGGCTTGCCCATCTATCGCGAAGACCCGAACGATCCCGATGGCGAAAACACGCTCGCGACAGCGCTGTTCCGCATTCGCGCCGAAGGTGTCGCCTTGCGGGTGCACGCGCAACGCGCCGTCGTATTCGAAACCTTTATCGCACGCACGGCGGCCTGACAGCCACCGGCTGCCTCATCGAAGGAAAGCGCATGACTACCGTATTTCACCGCATGCCGAAGCAGACGTTGCCCGTCGCCGTCAAAGGCGAGGGCATCGAGATCATCGATTCGACGGGCAAGCGTTACATCGACGCATCAGGCGGCGCGGCCGTTTCGTGCCTCGGCCACAGCAACCAGCGCGTGATCGAGGTGATCAAGCGTCAGGCGCAGGAGCTGCCGTACGCGCATACGTCGTTCTTCACGACACAGCCCGCCGAGGAACTCGCCAGCTACCTCGTCGATCATGCGCCGCAAGGTCTGGAGCACGTGTATTTCGTGTCGGGTGGGTCCGAAGCAGTCGAGGCCGCGCTGAAACTCGCGCGTCAATACTTCGTCGAAGTGGGGCAGCCGCAGCGGCGCCATATCGTCGCGCGCCGTCAGAGCTATCACGGCAATACGCTGGGTGCGCTTGCGATCGGCGGCAATGCATGGCGCCGCGAGCCGTTTCTGCCGCTTCTCATCGGCGCGCATCACGTGAGACCGTGCTACGCGTATCGCGAGCAACGCGAGGACGAAACGCAAGAGCAGTTCGCCCAGCGACTCGCCGACGAACTCGAGCAGAAGCTTCTGGAACTCGGGCCGGACACGGTGGCGGCGTTCGTCGCGGAGACGGTGGTCGGCGCGACGGCGGGCGCGGTGCCGCCAGTGCGCGAGTATTTCCGCAAGATCCGCACTGTCTGCGATCGCTATGGCGTGCTGCTGATTCTCGATGAAATCATGTCGGGCATGGGCCGCACGGGCTACCTGTTCGCGTGCGAAGAGGACGGCGTCGCGCCCGACCTGCTGACCATCGCGAAGGGCCTCGGCGCGGGTTATCAGCCCATCGGCGCGACGCTCGTGAGCGATCGCATCTATCAGGCGATCACGGGCGGCTCAGGCTTCTTCCAGCATGGTCACACGTATATCGGTCACGCGACGGCCTGCGCGGCGGCGCTCGAAGTGCAACGCGTGATCGCCGACGAGCATCTGCTCGACAATGTGCAAGCGCGCGGCGAACAACTGCGCTCGCTGCTGCGCGAGTACTACGCGCGGCATCCGCATATCGGCGATGTGCGTGGCCGCGGTCTCTTCGTCGGCGTGGAACTCGTGCAGGATCGCGCGACGAAAACGCCGTTCGATGCGAAACTGAAGCTACACGCCGCGATCAAGCGCGAGGCGTTCCAGCGTGGGCTGATGGTGTACCCGATGGGCGGCACTGTCGACGGCAAGATCGGCGATCATGTGCTGCTCGCGCCGCCGTTCATCTGCACGCCGCGCGATATCGAACAGATCGTCAGCCGCCTGACGGACGCGATCCAAGGCGCGCTCGCTGCCTGATCGAACCTGAACCCGAGATTCATTCCCGACGAGCTTCCCATGCCCAACCGTCTGCCACCCTTTGACGCCAGCAACGCGACGCCCGACCAGAAAGCCGTGCTCGACGAAATCCTGTCGGGACCGCGCGGCAATCTGAACGGACCGTTTCTTGGCTGGATCCATAGCCCCGAACTCGCGCAGCACGCGCAGCGCCTCGGCGCATTTTGCCGCTACAAGACGGGTTTGCCGCTGCGCCTGTCGGAACTGGCGATTCTGGTGACCGCGGCACGCTGGCGGGCGCAGGCGGAGTGGTACATCCACTATCCGATCGCGCTGCAAGCCGGCGTGTCCGAAGCGGACGCCGAGACGATTCGTCAGGGCAAACGCCCGGATTTCGCGGATGCCGACGACGCATTGATTCACGACTTCGCGAGCGAGCTGTACGACACAAAGCGCGTTTCGGACGCGATCCATGCGAAGGCGGTCGAGCGCTTCGGGCATCAGGTGGTGATCAACCTCGTGGGCCTGCTTGGCTACTACGCCCTGGTGGCGATGACGCTGAACGTGTTCGACATGCGCGCGGTGGGGCAGGAGAGTTTGCCGTTCGCTGAGTAGCGGGCAGTGTGGCCGCGCCGTTGCGCAATTGCGCGGGCGCGCCGGTAGCGAACTTCGACACGGCCGGCCAGAACTGCATCGTCAGCCGCGCGGCTTGCGGCTTACTGGCCGCGATACGTCGAGAACAGACGTTGCTGCACCGACTCCCGCGCGCCGGCATCCGACGAACCCGCCTTCATTCCGCCGACATCCTGCGAACCCTGCGCGACGGCGGCCACTGCCGTACCGCTTTGCGGCACGGTCTTCGGATAGTTGGTGTCGTTCTGATCCAGAAGGCCTGCTTTTTGCGCGACAACCAGTTCAGCGCGCACCTGAGCGCGTGTCGCGGGACCGTTCGCCTGCTGAGCGAACGAAACAGCCGGCACGATGAGCGCCGATGCGATAACGACTGCGGAAATAAGTGATTTCATGATGATCTCCAATATTCGATTGTTGATGAGACCGGTTGATTGCTCTGTGCCGATCCGTTGAAATGAGTTTATTTCTTACGGAGTCGGTGAAAAAGCGGCCTGCGGCGAAAAGATCGTTACCGTTATTGATATAGTTTTTGGGTTGGCTTCCGTTTTGATCGATTACCGGAATCGTCACGACGCTGGCACACGGAAGCGCCTATGATGAAGTTCGGTCCACGCCCGCGCCCGCAGCGCCGCGCGAGACGCCCCCAAAGGAAGTCTCTTGGGGAACTCGCGACCGATGCCGACACCGCAAATCACCCAGGGCGGGACCGTTGCGGTGGGCATCGGATTCGGTCGTACAGCGCGCGACGCAGGCACAAACAGGAGAGAGCGATGAAGCGCAAGGCATCGGCAGTCTGGCAAGGTGGCCTGCAAGACGGCAAGGGCTCGATTTCCACCGACAGCGGCGTCCTCAAGGAGACCCAATACTCGTTTTCGACACGCTTCGCTGACGGCATCGGCACGAATCCGGAAGAGCTGATTGCGGCTGCGCACGCGGGGTGTTTCTCGATGGCGCTGTCGGCGGAACTAGGCAAGGCCGGCATTACGCCCGAACGCATCGGCACGACGGCCACCGTCACGCTCGATAAGGACGGCGGCGGTTTCACGATCACCGCGGTGCATCTCGACGTGGCCGTGAAAATCCCCGGCGGCGACAAAGCCGCCTTCGAGAAGGCGACCGCCGACGCCAAGGCCGGCTGCCCGGTGTCGAAAGTGTTGAACGCCACGATCACGATGGACGCGAAGCTCGAAACCTGAGTCGCGCTTTTCTCGGCGATTCGCAAGAAATGAAGCCGGCGCACGGGTCAAGCCCGGCGCCGGCTTTTTGTTGACCGACCCTGGAGACGCCCGTACCGTTGCCGCCGCGCCTTCTTGCAGCGTGACGAAACCGGCCCCGCGCGAAGACGAGCCGACTCCTTTCGGCTCGGTCCTGCAAGGCTCATCGAAGCGTTGTCCCCTCGGCCCGCTGGACGGTGTGAATCGCGGCGGGCGTCCCTTTGACGCGGCTCTTCACGAGCTTGTCGAGGTCGAAAGTGGACGTCTTGCCGACGTTCGGCAAGCAATCGCGCACCCATCTATCCGCCGTGGCATGGCCCGCGTGCCGCAAGGCGCGGAAAAACTCGATGGAGGGCGTGTTCTTCGATGCGGCGCCGATCTCGTCCATGAAGCGATCGGCGCGAATCACGTGAAAGCGTTTGGGCGTGTACGGCTTGCCCTTGTGAACGAGGCCAGGGTTTTCAGCGGCGAGTTCGTTGATCAACTGGATCTGACGGACTTCCGTGACCCACGACGCGCCGAAGCTGACTTCGTTGATCCGGTTGTTGATCTCACTGGGGCGTTCAGGCGGCCCATGTTTCGTACACAGCGGATCGATGAGCACGCTCAGAATGTCGTCGACCCACTCGACGAGCGGCGCGAGCGCTGGATTGGCCATGTAGCCGCCGTCCCAATAGAATTCGCCGCCGATTTCCACCGCCTCGAACAGAGTGGGAAAGCATGCGGAGGCCATCAACGCCTTCGCCGAAATTTCGCCGGGTTCGAAGATACGCAATGCGGTCAGGTTGACGTTGGTCGCCGCCACGTAGAGCTTGGGCACGGCATCGCTTAGCTGATTGACGACCGCGAAGTCCGGAATCACGGTTTCCATGATGGAGCCAAGGGAATTGGTCAGCCATGGCATCGCGTACGGAGAGGCGAACGGCTGGAGCATGCTTTGCGCGAGTATCGCGGGATTGAGATCTACGTTCCAGCGCCCGGGCGACTTCAGCATGTTCGCGGGGAAGTTGTAGAACGGCTGCCACTTCGAACTGGCGCCGACCAGCGTCCACAGTTGTTCGAGCGCTCGTTTGGCGTCGGTCGGACTTCTGCTCAGCCCGTATGCGCATGCCGCGGCATTGAGCGCTCCGCCGCTCGCGCCGCTGAGCGCGCGAATCGACAAGTTCCCTTGCTCGACTTCGTCCAGCAGGCGGTCGAGTACGCCCCACGCGAATGCAGCGTGCGCGCCGCCGCCCTGGAGGGCTAGACCGATCGTGGGAATGTCTTTTGTCGTTGCCATCCTGACCTCCGTTGTGCGGTCGCTCAGCCGTCGTCGAACTCATAGAGAAAACGAAAGTGCCGGCGCGGTTTTAACCGTTGTACTGCACTGCACGAATTTCTGCCATGCCGCCGGTGCTCCATGCGTGCGTGCCTTGTGTGGATACAGTAAGTTGGCGGTCTCGTTGCGAGTTCTGTCAATGTGGTCGCTTCTCTGGCGAACTTCGCGCCTAGTCGTAGGACGACACCATGGTGTCCATGGCAAGGTGAACTAGACCTTGCCGTCGATGGCACTTCCATCGCGCTGCGCAATTCGGCGCCAATAAACCGAGTTCGTGTCTGCAAGAGAGCTGGATCACCCTTCCGTTAAGTGGCGCCAGCCGGATAGCTAGCGTTCTCTCGGAACCGCCCAAAGGCATCGTTATTCGTTAGCTAGCGGAAAACTCCCTTCGACAAACGCCCGCGCCTCGGCCTGTCCCGTGCGCGCGTAGGCGGCCGTCGTTTGCACCGACGCGTGCCCCAGCAGCGCCTGCGCGACAGGCAACGGGACGCCGTGGTCGACCACCAGGGTGCGCGCATAGCCGTGACGCAGCCAGTGCGTGGAGGCTGCTTCCAGGGCCGCGCGCATGGCCGTGTCCTCCACCGGCAGGCGGGTCGCAGCCAGTGCAAACACCGCTCGGACCTCATCGTAGAGTCCACTTGGGCCCAGCGCCCGGCCGCGCTCGCTATGGATCAGCGGCAGGCGTTCGCCCGGCGCAGGATCGGCTGGCAGTCCGACGGCACGGCGGTACGCCCGCAGCGCCGGCATACAGGCGCTCGGCAGCGGGATCGCGCGGCGCCGGTTGCCCTTGCCCATCACGTTGAGGGTCCACTGGTGGGCTGCATCGACTTCAACATGTGGCAGCGCCAGTGCCTCATTCCAGACCAGTTCGGCGAGCCGCACGCCGGCGAAGCGGTAGAGCGCCCGTACGGCGAGTGCGACGCGCGTTCGTGCAGGAACAGTTTGACCGCCTGCGCGTCGTCGGCCACCCCCAGCGTGTTGGTGAGCGGCACCGGATTCGCGAAGCGTCCGGCACGCGCGAGCCACGCCGGCTCCACCCCGGCGGGCAGCGGCGCGAGGTCCGGGCGGGCGGACCCGGCGCGCGCGGTGAGTGCGCCGTTCTGCCCTTCATCCGGTGCCGCAGGACGGAAGCGCCGGCGGTGCTGTCGCAGGGTACGCTCGAGTACCGTCGACGCGGGTCGCCAGTTGCGACTGCAGTTCAGTGCTGGCTGATTCCAGCAGACGTGTTCGCTCCTGCAGAGCGCGGCTTTCGAGTCGCCGCTCCACCAGTTCCTCATCGCGCGCGGCCAACTGGGCACGCAGGTCGGCGAGTTCGGTGCGGAGCATTTCGATGCGGAGTTCCGCTTCTTGACGCGCGGTGTCGGCCGCTTCCCGGCTGCGTTCCGCTTCCTGCCGCAGCCGCATCACGCCGGCGAGCTGCGTCGCGACGGCGACCTCCCACAAGGCTCGCATCTGCCCCGCGATCTCCGGCGGCACGTCGGGGACCGCGAAGCCGGCCAGTCCGGCCTGCACGATCTCCGTCTCGATCGCATTCAGATGTCGCGACAGGGTGGCGCCAGCACGCCGACCGTCTGCTCAATCTTGCCAGGGGTAGAGGCTTCAGTTCACGATTCTGATCAACTCTATGAGCTCGCGCGGGGAATCCCTTTTTCAGGGAGAACTGGCAAGCGACGTAGAAACCGCGGGAATGAAAGTCGCTTCGCTGGCCAAAGCCGATGTTAGCTCATTGGTGTTGAGTGGCCGCGTACGCATTCAGCGAACGCGAACTTTCGACCCACGACGGTCCTTCGGCTCCCCATTTGAGAACGGTCGAATCGCCGCCCTTTGCGGACGTTCGCAAGCACAATATTGAAGCGGGGCGGCAAGTTCAAATTACATCTTGTTCGAATTTACCAAAGGCGGCTCGCTCAAGCGGCTCCCATTTGAAGGCCTGCCCAACCGTGATTTGCGCCCCCTTCGAGAAGGACGACCGAAACAAGGCGTGTCCCTCCAATACGCAGTCGTCTGCAAGCTGTCTGAGCGGGTCCATGTACCCGAACCGGTGCACGTTCCATTCCACGTGGTCGCGGGAAAAATCTGTCTTGTGCAGCGCGCAGAGATGTGCGAGCAATAACCGGTGATAGCCGAACTCGACATGCGCAAAGATTAGGCCGCTCGCTTTGTGGTAGAGAAAATCGCCGGTCGCCCCCGAACGCACATCGTCTAGTGCGTCCGCAAGCTGCTCCGCATAATCGAAGCGGATATGGCGCCAGAGATAGCGCTGAAGCCCCTTCTCTACGGCCGGCTGCGGCCTCTCCGTGAAAACCGACAAAAGCAAATGCATAAGCTGGGGGATGTCACCCATCAGGTATCGCATACGCCATCCTTGAGGTGGGATTCGCCGAGGCGTTAGTCTAACTACCTAGTTAGACAATTGCCTTTCGAAGCGCACCAAGTTTCCTGGCGAACCGATTCAGCGTCGTCAGCGATTCCAACATCGGACGGTCGAGGGGTATTCGTGGATTCGCTGAGGCTGGCCCGCACTCGGCCCGATGATGGCCGACTCAGTTCGACCCACAACTGCCGCTCGAACCGACGTTGCGGCAACGTCGGATCTCAAAGGATAAAGAGGCATTTGTGCGGGATGCACGTCGGCGGTTTGTCAGCCTCGCTTAAGCCTAATTTCAGAATAAAGTATCAGAATAGGGCCAAAGTCTAATGGCCTTCCTTCCAATTGAAGCGCTATCAATATTGACGTCAGCAGAGTGAGGTTGCCGCCCCATGCCAAGGGGCATGCTGATTGGCAAGCCAAATACCGATACTCCGACAGGCGCTTGGGCACCTTACGTTGATTATTGACGTGCCCGAGTACGAGCGTTGGGCGCAGAAATTGTCTCTTCCATTTCTTCTGCGGTAGCTAACCGCTATATGTCGCCCGTGCAGGCGGGCGCAACGGAGGGTGAGACGATGTTGAAGAACATATGTCCTCTGCTGGCGACGATGGCATTGGTCGCCTGTGCTGTCACAAACGAGCAACCGCTTTCGGATGTCGAAAAGGCATCGAAAACGGGGTTTCTGACCAATTATTCCCTGCTGCACCCGGGCAAGGAAGGCGAGGCGCGGCTTCGCTACGTCAATCCGAATGTAAGCTGGAATTCCTACACGGGAGTCTTCCTCGAGCCTGTGGTGTTCATCAACGATTCCGCCAAACCTGTCGACGCGAGGGAGCAGCAGATATTGACGAGCTATTTCTACACCAAGTTGAAAACTAGCCTGTCGAGCGTGCTGCCGATTGTCGAACTGCAGGGCCAACACGTTTTGGTCGTCCGCGCCGCACTGACCAACGTTACGAGCGGGACGCCGGGATTGCGCACGATCTCGGTGATCATCCCGCAGGCCCGGTTGCTCAATATGGTGCAGAGCCTCGGGACGGACACCTATGCCTTCGCCGGTTCGGCACAGGGCGAGGGCGAGATCACGGACGGTCAGACCGGACAGGTTCTCGCCGAAGCGGTGGACGGCCGTGCCGGCGGAATGAGCCTCGAGAATGCGGGTGCCGGAAAATGGGGCGACGCAGACCATGTGATGGATTATTGGGCGGACACGACGGCCAAGCGCATAAAACAATTTAGGTCAGGCGCGCCGGCCCAGTAATGCGCCAATATTGACCGAGTGCCGCTCTCTGAACACATGTCGTCGAGTGCGGGACTGAGACAGGATGTCCAGAAGCCTCAATCCCTACCGCGCGCCGCACGGGCACGCCGGCACACCATCTAACCTCTCGGGAAAGAGGCGGTCAGCGATTTCTTCAACAGCATCCCTTGGGATGCCGCCGTCGGAATAGGCCTAGTCCGAGCGGCAGCATTGGGTTGCGGCTTCAACCGGTCGATGCAACGGCTTGCTGAAACTACGGATTCGCGCTCGCAGCGCAACCGGGCGGGTCGCAGGGGCGGCCAACTACTAACACGAGCTCGCGGCTCATCGTGTAACAACGGCCTGCCCACCCGAAGTGCTCCCCAGTGCCCCTTGTTCCGGATGGTCACACCATACGCCTGAACCGCCCGGTGCGGGACCGTGAGGCACCGGCTATATCATGCCGGTTACCAATGCCATTGAGAGTCTGAACATGCAACTGCGCAAGATCATCAAGACCCGCGGACACTTTGCCAGTGACGAGGCGGCTATCAAGCTGCTCTGGCTGGCTCTGCGCAACGTGCTGGCAAAGTCCGTACGGGCTACCTTCGACTGGAAATCAGCCATGAACCAGTATGCCATCCTGTTTGGTGAGCGCTTCACCAACGCACGCGGGTAAATCCGCTAGCCGCCTCGCACACAAAAATGCGGACAGGTTCAACCCAACTGCGTCGTCCCATCGTCAGAATAGTCGCCAGTATCTGCAACGAGAAGGCTAACGATCGTTTTGCCCGGCTTCCCACAATCCCCCGGCAGGCAGAGCCGAATCCGCGCGAACAGTTCGGGACAATCTCTTGACCGGTCCAGCACCTGCTCGTACACGGGCATCAGTGTGATGCCGTGACGGGTGACGGCAAAAACCGCACCCATTGCACAACGCCTTGTACGCGATACCTTTCAGTGTGAATCTTGAGTTATCGTCCGGCGTCTCAAGCGCGATCGCAAGAGCCCTGACGTCAGCCACGGCGCGTCTCCTCGATTGATTTCATTGACGCATCGCGGGCGGCCGTCATAAGCAGCGTCGGGTTGCAGCAGCGGCCCGTCAAACGCGACGGTCAGAATCTGCTGCGCGGCGTCGTTGTAAGGCAGGCCAGCATGTTTTTCGTAAGGCGCGCGTTCCCAGCCATCGCCCCATTGCTCATTGACTGGCAAACGCGTGACATAAGCCCACGGCGCCCATACAAAGCAAAGCCCGTAAGCGTGGCGAATGCCTTCCAGATCAGTCGTAAGGCCCATGGCGCTAGCCCCTTGAGATGCCGGTCAGGTCAGCGCTTGCCCCGTCGTGGCCGGTTGCAAAGAGGCCGTGTTCCGGTTCGATCTGCTCGGTGTCGATACATTGCACATGCCAGTGGCCTGACACCATGTCGCGGCCGCGTATCATGCACCATTGCACGCGCCCGGTCTGACCTTCGAACGGCCCATCACCGTCGTTCAGATCAAGCCCTTCGAGTACGCATACCGGCGCCGAACCGTCCGCACCATACGCGAGGGTGTTGCCGCAGTCCACGTGCAATGCGCCCCATTCCGGCAGGTCTAAACCGAAATGACCTTCGCGGGACCACTGTCGTGTGTCCTTGTCGAGCCACAGGATTGCAAATGCCATTGGATGAACACGATCGAACGTGTCGAGGTGGACTGTGAGGCGCATGTGAATCTCCAGAACGGACGGTGTTAATCAGGAACGAAAGGTGGGTCTGCCGGGACGATGTCACTGACTCAATACCCACTGCGCCAATGTGTGTGCGTCATCCACGGACAACGGGGCGCCGCGGTCGGCTGGTAATGGCATCGCCATGTCGCCCCAATGGGCCTTTCCACCCAGCCGCAGTTTGTGCTCGAGCATGAACTGCGCATCCGGCACATTGCGATAGCGCTCGGCAATTTGCTGGAACGACGGCGCCAGAAACGGTGCATCGCGGGTATGGCAAAACATGCAGTGTTGCTGATCGACTAGCGCGGTCGGCTCGGTCTCGGCTTGTGCGGGAGATCCAGTCAGTACAACCATGGCACCTGCCGCGAGACCTATTCGGATTAGGGTGTTCACCGCACGTTCCTTTCCGGGGGATAAATTCAGTGTAGACGCTACGACTCGAATGCCATTGACCTTGGTCAACCTGTGTGCACGCGTCGAATTTGACGTATTGCGCTTAGCGCCTATTCTGGTGACAGACGGCCCTCTCACAGAAATGAGTGTGTGCGGGGAGACATGCACGACGCGTGGGTGTGCATAGACGCCGCTCCTGTCTCTGATCCTGCGCGATGCAACAGGTGGTGGCCATGAAGATCTATTTTCCCGAGGAACGGCCGGAGTATTGCGCTCGCGATCTTGTCACTGCCTTTCCGGCCGAGGTGGATGGGGCACATGTGCAGTGCGCCATCACTGCCGAAGCACTCGAAGATCATTTCGGTGCCGCTTCGCTGCGCGAAGACGATCTGATCGCCGCATTTAACTCCAATCGGCATCCGATCGAACACGCCGCCCGACGACTCCTCAATGAAATCGGCGCCAAACCAGTGCTGATGCACGGTGGCTTCTTCCGGTTTTATGAGTAAGTTCGGCGCAGGGCGTCTGATTTTGCCGCAGCGTGCAGTTTCGATCTGCGGGCCGGCTTGAAAATGTCGAGGAGAACGGGATGCGTGCGATGGTGTTCGACGGTAGCGCGGCGCTGCTGCGTGAGCAGGACGTGCCCGATCCCACCGCTGGGCCCGGCCAGATCCTGATCGATATTCACGCGTGCGGCGTATGCCGCACCGACCTTCATCTGATCGACCATGAACTCGAGCATCCGAAGCAACCCGTCATTCCGGGCCACGAAATCGTCGGCACGGTAGCCGTGCTCGGAGCGGGCGTGTCGGGGTTCGCTGTTGGTGATCGCGTGGGGGTGCCGTGGGTCGGACACACGTGCGGGCATTGTCGTTTCTGCCTGTCAGCGCGCGAAAATCTCTGCGATAGAGCCGGTTTTACCGGCTATACAATCGACGGCGGCTATGCAGAGCGTACCGTTGCCGACAGCCGCTATTGCTTTCATCTGCCAGAACAATATACGGACATCGAAGCGGCGCCTCTGCTATGTGCCGGCCTCATCGGCTATCGCACATTGAGCATGGCGGGCGACGCGCAACGAATCGGCATCTACGGATTCGGCGCCGCCGCGCATATCGTCGCGCAGGTCGCGCGCCATCAGCAGCGCAAGGTGTATGCGTTCACACGCGCCGGCGATCACGCGGCCCAGCAACTAGCGCTGCGTCTCGGCGCCGCGTGGGCGGGCGGCAGCGACGAAACGCCGCCGGACGAACTCGACGCGGCTCTGCTTTTCGCACCGGTCGGCGCGCTCATTCCGCAAGCCTTGCAAGCGGTCACGAAGGGTGGGGTAGTGGTCTGCGGCGGGATTCACATGAGCGACATTCCGTCGTTTCCGTACGCGTTTCTGTGGGGCGAGCGGCATGTGGTGTCGGTCGCGAATCTGACGCGCGATGACGGGCGTGGCTTCATGCGCGTTGCGGCCGGGATGCGCCTCGCGATTGAAACGACGACTTATCCGCTCACCGATGCCAATCGGGCGCTGAACGATCTCCGTGAAGGCAGGCTGACAGGGGCCGCGGTGCTCACGATGCTTTAGCGTTGCCGGCTTCTGTGATGAGCGCGGCCTCATGGTCGCGGCGTTTCCCGCCATGCACCGTACCGCGGGCTAGAGTCACAATCACACCCGTACAAGGCCGCCGTGATCGAGAATGCGGATGTCTTTGCCGCGTGTATCGATCAACCCGTCGCGCTGGAATCTGGAGAGCATCCGGCTCACCGTTTCAAGCTTGATCCCTAGATAGCTGCCGATTTCCTCGCGCGTCATGCGCAGGTGGAATTCAGCCGGTGAATACCCACGCATTCTCAGACGGTCCGACAGATTCAGCAGGAACGTGGCGACCCGCTGGTCGGCGGACATGGTGCCGAGCAACATCATCTGTGACGACTCGCGCACGATCTCGCCGCCCAGCATGCGGTGCACGTGTTGCTGGACGACTTTGACTTCGCGGCACATCGCTTCAAGCAAATGGAACGGAATGATGCAGACCTTGCTGTCCTCGAGCGCCACGGCGTCGCAGCTATGGTAGCCGGAGCACACGCCGTCCAGGCCCAGCGAGTCGCCGGCGAGATGAAATCCTGTGACCTGTTCGCGACCGTCGCGGTGCGTGATGACGGTCTTGAATGAGCCGGCGCGCACAGCAAAGATGCTCTGGAACGAGTCGTTCGCGCGATAGATCGCTTCGCCCTGTCTGATGGTTCGGGAAGGGCAGATGAGTGATTCAATCCTTTGCAATTCCTCGGGTGTCAGGCCTTGCGGCATGCAGATCGAGCGCATCGAGCAAGCCGTGCAGCGCAGTGCGTCATTGCGCGGCGCGCACACGCCTGCCGGCATTTGCCCGTCGGGCGGCGATGCTTGCACATGGGCAAACGCGGGCGAAATGTCGGCATAGGTGGCGACGTCAGCCATGATGTGCTCCTGATTGAAGAACAGCGTGCGTGCGATGCTCGTTGGCGAGCCGCCGGATCGTGTTTCGTGCGAGATCGAATTCGCCGGTCTTGTCGAAAAAGTAGTGGGCGCCACCGGTCAGGCATGCGCGCCGGAACCAAGTGCCGGAATGATTGGTGAGCACCATGACAATCACATGCGGCAGTCTTTGTGCCAGCAACGCTAGCAGCTCCATGCCGGTGCCGCCGTTCAGGTGCAGTTCCGTCACGACCAGATCAGCCATGCGCAAGTTGATGCCTGCGAACGCAGCGCCGGGTTCTTCCGCTTCGCCGACGATCTCCACGCCGTCGAGTGCGCCGAACAGCGCGGCCATACGGCGCCGCACGGAGACTGCATCGTCAACGAGAAATACACGCAGGGTGCGGAGGCCAGGGTTCGAGTTCATGGCTCGAAGTATCGGCCGCACTGTCTCAAAATAAAATCGGCATGGAGCGAACTTCGAGTAGGCGTGTGGGAAGGCGTGTAGGGCGTTTCCTACGTGGATCAGACAGACTACCGGAATCGGCACGGGTGCCTGACATCCAGCTAGATGCCGTCCTCTTCGTCGCTTACCAGTTTGTGACGCATCGCATAGCGCACCAGCGCGGCCTCGTGGGGCATCTGCATCTTTTCGAGGATGCGCGTCTTGTACGTGCTGACAGTCTTGCTGCTCACACACAGGTCGGCCGCAATCTCGGTGATGGTCTGGCCGGCCGCAATCCGCTTCAGGACGTCGAATTCCCGATCGGATAAACGCTGATGCGGCAGGAGATCGGCCGGCTCGTTCAGGCTTTGCGCAAAACGTTCGGCCATTGCAAGGCTGACATACACGCCACCGGCGGCCACTTTGGTCACGGCCGACACCAGCTCCGCACTCGCGCTCTCCTTCGTGAGGTAACCGGACGCACCTGCCTTGAACGCGCGCACCGCGTATTGTTGTTCGGCGTGCATGGTCAGCACGAGAACGCGAAGCGCTGGCTTTTCTTCCTTGATCTGTTTGATCAACTCGACGCCATTACGGCCGGGCATCGACAGATCGAGCACCAGCACATCGGCAGCCCGCCCGCGGATCAGCGCAATGGTGCTGGCGCTGTCGTTCGCTTCACCGACCACGTCGAAGCCGCTCGCGCTCTGGAGAATATGACGCAGACCGTCGCGCACCATCGCATGGTCGTCGGCGATCAGCACGCGGGTCATGTCTGCAACTCCTGCATTTGCACGCTCTCCGTCGGAATGGTCACAGTCAACACAAAGCCTTTGCCGTGAGCGGTATGAATATCGACAGCGCCGCCGAGCATGTGCGCGCGTTCGCGAACACCGAGTAAACCGAAAGACTTGGCCGCCGGCTCCTCGGGCCGGCGCGCGCCCTGGCCATTGTCGGCGATGCTCAGGACGAAAGTCTGATCCTGAGCGTGCAGGCCGAGTGTGACCAGGCTGGCATCGGTGGCATGACGCGCGACGTTCGTCAGCGCTTCCTGAACGATCCGGAACAATGCTGTGGCGCCGGCCGGCGTGAAACGCGCGTCGCCGATCCTGATGTCGCGCTCCACGTCGATACCGTAGCGATTGGTGAAGTCGTTCACAAGCCATTCGATCGCGGGAATCAGACCGAGGTCGTCAAGCATGACCGGTCGCAGATCGGCGGCAATGCGGCGGACCGAAGCGACAGTCGCATCGATCAGCCGGCGCATGCCTTGCAACTGATCGAGCACCGCTTCGCTTACAGCCGGGTCCAGCGCCTGCTCGACGCAGGAGATGTCCATTTTCAGCGCAGTGAGTTGCTGGCCGAGATCGTCGTGCAACTCGCGTGCAATGCGCGTTTTTTCTTCCTCACGGATGTTCTGCAGATTGGCGGACAGTTCGCGCAGCTCCTGGCGCGCCCGGCGTTGTCCGTGCTCCGCTTTGACGCGCTCCGTAATGTCGCGCAGCATGACCGTGCAAAGCCGCGTGTCGCCATCGCGAATCTGAGAGATCGAAGCCTCGAGCGGGAATTCCTCGCCGTTGGCGCGCAAGCCCGATAGCACGCGTTGCTTGCCCATCTGCCGGTCAGACACGCCGGTCACGCCGAACTGCTCGACATGGTGAGCATGCGCCGCCCGAAACCGCTCCGGAATGAAGCGGGCTAGCGGCGCACCGATCGCATCCATGGCGGAGCAACCGAAAACCTGTTCCGCCATCGGATTGAAAATGACCACCCGCTGCTGATCGTCAACGCTAATGATGGCCTCCATCGACGAACGGATGATCGCCATCATCCGGGCCTCGTTCACGGCAGACTGAGTGGTTCCGACGCTCGCGTTGCTCCTTGCTGAAGAATCGCGACGCGCGTGCACGAGCATATAGGCACCCGTGGCCGGAAACAGGGCCGCCGCGGCGCACAGCACCAAGGCTGGTTCCAGCCACCGCCGTGCGGCCGCCATCGCAGCCAGCGTCACGACGAACGCCATCACCGCGGCGCAAGCCGGCCGAGCCGCAAACGAGCCGAGCAAACCAGCACTGCGGGCGTGGGGCGTCTTACCGCTGACGGGCATGTGCGCCTCTCTGGAAAGACTGCGAACCAAATCAGTCGCGCTACGCGCCGACATAGATACTGTGCCGCTTGGGGCAGGCACGTCTCTCAGGCGGTGTTTGCGCTGACTGGACACCAGCTTTGCATAATTGTCCGTGAAACGCTGGCTTCATGCCAGTGTCGCCGGGCGCGGCGCTGGCAGCCTGGTGCGGACGCCGGCGTACCAGATCGGCTGCCGGCGTACCACTCAATGCGACATCAACACCGGCACGGTCATGGCCTCCAGCACGGTGCGCGTAACGCCGCCGAGGAGCCGTTCCTGGACCCGTGCATGGCCATACGCACCCATGACCAGCAGGTCGATGTGGCGGTCGGCCAATGCATTGAGCAGCGTGGCGCCGGTATCTACGCCAGCCACTTTCGGAATCGCCGTGAAGCTGGCTTTAACGCCGTGCCGCTCCAGCCAGGCGGCCACGTCAATGCCTGCCGGTTTGTCATGGAGCGGCTGACCGTGCCTCTGACTGTGTACTTTCAATACAGTGACGAAACTGGCGCGTCGCAGGAGCGGCAGCGCGTCGGTCGCGGCACGCGCGCTTTCGCGGCCGCCGTCCCAGGCGATCATCATGTTGTCCATCTGCGGGCGGATCGGTCCCGCATAGGGCAGCACAATTGCGGGTCGCCCTGCACCCATGATCAAGTCCTCGACGAACTGGCGCGCCACATAGGCCCCCGTGTCGCGGGCATCGAACTGGCCAAGGATGAGCAGATCGGCATGGCGCGCGTGCAGGATCGCCGCCGCGGTCGGCGGGCCGCCAGGTGCTCGCCATTCGGCGCTGCACCCGGCGCGCTCGGCCGCCGCAAAGAAAGCAGCTTGCGCGCTCCTGAGATTGCGGTCGCGTTGCGCTTCACAGGCAGCGCTCCATCTGTCTTCACCTTGCAGAAAGAGCGGTTCCGTCAAAACTTCGCAAACTGCGTAAAGACCGATCAGATGGGCGTCGTGGCGTGCAGCCACGTCGAGAGCATAGTCGAGCCGGGCGGCACTGCGGGTGCTGTCGTCGAGGTGTACGAGCAGGGTCTTGCAATTCATGACGGATCCTTGACGAGTTCTTCCGCGACCGGGGCGGCTTTCGCGGCGGACGGCGCACAGTGCATGGAGACCAGCAACACCGGGCAACTGGCGATGCGCAGAAAACGTTCGGCGACGCTGCCAGATACGAGCCGCCGCACGCCGCGACGCCCGTGGGTGCCCATCACCACGACATCCGCGTTGAATTCCAGCGCTGCGGCCCGGATGCGATGAGCAATGTCTTCGCCCGTGAGGTCGGTCTCGACCATGCGCGGCGAGCCTTCCACGCCCGCTTGAGCCATCAGCGCGGTGGCGTCGGCCAACACGTGATGGCCTTCCTCGACGAGCGCGTTGCGCACGTAGGATGGGTCGTAGCCGGGCACGTCGTAGGACATCAACGGCACGTCCACCACGTAGAGCGGCTGCACTTGCGCACCGGACTCGCGCGCCAGGGCTAGGTCGACGGCGGCGGCCAGCGCGCGCGACGAAGTTTCACTGCCGTCGACCGCAACCAGAATGAGTTTGTACATGGGGAAAACTCCTTGGCGGGAAGGGAACGTGCCGCATCCGGTGCGACATCAGTGCGACATGAGCACGGGGACTGTCATGGAGCGGAGTATCGTGCGCGTGGCGCCGCCCATCACCAGTTCGCGCCAGCGGGCGTGGCCGTACGCGCCCATCACCAGCAGGTCGGCGCCGTTGTCGGCCACCTGAGAGAGCAGTACCTCGCCAACCGGGGCGCCCGCGCCTGCTTCGATGTTGGCGACCTCGACGCGTACGCCATGCCGGGCGAGCATGTTGGCGATGTCCACGCCAGGGATCCGGGCGCGCTCGAACTCGCGCATGCCATTGACGGTGACGATCGTGGTTTTCTTCGCCGCGAGCATGAACGGCAGCGCGTCATGCACGGCGCGGGTGGCTTCGCGGCTGCCGTCCCATGCGATCAGAACCCGGCTGCCAGTAGCACTCTCGTTGCTTGCAAAAGGCACCAGCAACACCGGGCGGCCGCACGACAGCACGAGGTTTTCCGGAAAGAAGTCGCCGACATACGATTCCGGATCTCCCTGATTGTCCTGGCCGGCCACGATGAGGTCCGCGCAGCGGCCAGCGTGCGGCACGGCGAGACTGGCGGGCTCGTCAATGGCGACCCATTCACCCGATACCTCGGCACGCCGCAGTTCGGCATGAAACAGCCGTTCGAGCGCCGCACGCCGCTCCGTGCGCAACTCCTCATGCGTCCGGTAGTACTCCGCGGTCCCCGCCATCACGTAGAGCGAGCGCGGGTCCGGGCTGAAGACTGCAAACGCACCGATCAGATGCGCGCCGAACTGTCTGGCTAGCCGCAGCGCGATTTCAAGTCGCGGATGGGCCTTCGGGCTGGTGTCGAGATGGACAACGATTGTTTTGAAGCTCATGGCAGTCGCTCCTGGAAGGGACGGTGACGCGCGGATAAGTGAGCTTGAGTCTAGGAACGATGGCGCAGTCGGGGTTGATACAGATCAACGTCAGCGCAGGCACGCTTGCGTCCAGGCGTTGTTTGACCTGCGTCATGAACCGCGGCGCGCCGCCACCTATGCTCCGAGCATGCGTGGCGCCCATTTGCGCGCCCTGGCGGTTCCGGAGAAGGAGCGAGTCATGTCTGAAGCCCGCGTTCTAGTCGTTTTCTTTTCGCGTTCCGGCACCACGCGCGTGCTGGCGTCCACACTCGCCAAAATGCTGTCAGCAGACTTCGAGGAAATCTGCGACTGCACCGAACGGCTCGGCGCCATGGGTTACATGCGCTGTCTGTTCGACTCGTGGCGCAAGCGGCCGAGCGAGATCGTTCCGGCAGGGCTCGATACCTCCCAGTACGACCTCGTGGTGGTTGGGACACCAATCTGGGCCGGCTCGGTGTCGGCGCCCGTGCGTGAGTACCTGCTCGAGAACCGGCTCAAGCTCCGGCATGTAGCGTTTTTCTGCAGCTTTGGCGGCATGGGTAGTCAGGCGGCGTTCGACGAAATGCGCGCTTTGGCCGGCAAGGCGCCGGTCGCGCAATGTAAGGTGCGCGCCAGGGAGGTGGAGCGGGGCGCAGTGGCTCCCTCGTTGATGGTTTTCGTCAACGTGCTTAAACGTCATCTCGCGCATTACGACGCGCTGGAGTGGGTCTGCTGACCCGCATGCCGTGCCTGGACCGGCAGCAGCATCACCACGGCAGCGGCGCCGATCACCAACGTCGCGATCGAGCCGAGCACGAGAAGCGGCCTGCTTGCGGTGAGGTTGCCCATCACCGCGCGCTTCGAGACGAGCAGCAGGATTACCACCATCAGCGGCATGGCCACCACACCGTTGATGACCGCGCTCCAGAACAGCGCTTTCATCGGACTGGTCGACGAATACTGAATGACCAGCGCGGCCAGCACGCTCACGGCGATGATCGCGTAGCAGCCGCGCGCATCTCGTGGTTTGCGCTCCAGTCCCTCATGCCAGCCTACCGCTTCCGCCAACGCATAGGCACCGGAGCCGGATAGCGCCGGCACGCCGATGAATCCGACGCCGAGTATGCCGAGTGCGAACAGGAGATACGCAAAGTCGCCAGCGAGCGGCCGCAGCGCGCTCGCCGTCTGGGCGGCCGCGGTAGGCGACGAAAATCTGCAGCGGCAGCGTGGCGAACACGAAACAGACAGTCATCACGTGCCGGTCTATGCCCGGTAACCGGTGGCGCGACTTCTCCCATGGCGGCCACGTCGGCGGCAATGTTCAGTGTATTGGCCACCAGCAACAGCAGCACCACACCGTGGAGCACGACCGGTGGAAACGCGTCCTTGATGTTCGCAGCCAGACCCTTGCCGGTCACGCGACCGAGGTTCGCGCACATGGACTGGGCGGCGGCCATTAAGGGAAAGGCCAGCGGCATGATCCAAAGCATATTCAGGCCGAATTGCGCGCCGGCTTGTGAATAGGTGGCGATGCCGCTCGGGTCGTCATCGGCGACGCCCGTGATGAGGCCGGGTCCGATCCGCGCGAGCGGGTGTTCCTTGAGCCGTTCCCAGAGCGGACCGCGTCGCTTTAGCGGTGTTCCGTCAAGATCCAAGGCGTTCCTCTCAGCGTACACGCACCGCAGGGACTGTCAGCGTCTACAGGGGTGCAAAGCGACTTTGCGGTTAATGGCTGTGCAGAGCCGAAGCCGCGCCATACACCACGCGTGGATCGTACTGGCCTTTGTACACCGCCGGAACAGACCGCTCCAAGCCGACCAGCTTGTACACAGCGGTCTGCGCGGAGCGCACCGAATATTCGACAGTGAACACGACGTCGTTCGGCAACTCGCAAAACTGTCCGACAAATGCGAGGTTTGCCCAGCCCTCAGGCACGACATTCGGTCTGTCGCCCCGTTTGCGCCGCAGGAACTGGCTGGTGATGAACGGCATCAGGCACGGAATGCAGATCGCGTCGTCGAGAATGCCTGGCGCCTCCGTTCGAATGTGCAAGTGGCCGAGAAGCTCTGTCATGATTTCGCGGCCCGTGCATTCGATCATCGGCTTGCCAACGAAATTGCCCGGCCGGTCGACGAAGAGCCCGTAACCCCAGAAAACCTCGACCTCCTTTGGCTGCCCCATGAAATGCGGTTGATGCGGCAGGACGATTGAAGCGAGCCAGTTCGATTGAGCGAACGTGATCAGCCCGCCTTCACCAGGTACATTGCCGGTCAGATCGCGGATCAGGCGGAACAGCGTCGGATCGTGCAGCGTGGCGGTAAAGGAGAGCCACTGGGATTCATCGATGTGATCGGCGAATACCGTCGGATGACCGAACTCGCTGCGCCCAGCGGCGATAGTCTTCCACAGCGCCCACGCGCCGCTGCTGTCGTCCTGTTTAAGCACCGCCGCGCGGTCCGTGCTGCCGAGGCTCGATCCCGCCGTCATTGAACCGAGTGTCACGATGACCTTGTCCATCTCGCCGAGCGGAATCTCAACACGGCGATCGTCCTGCTCGCAGACAAAACCCACGACCCGGTTCAGCTTGCCGCTTTCGTCATATCGCAGATCGATGACCCGCGCGTTGGCGCGAAATCGCACCCCGCGTTCGTCGAGCCATTTGCGCAACGGCCGCACCATGGAGTCATACTGGTTGTAGACCGTGCGCATGATGCCGTGCAACTGGTTGAAGCCCGGGGCCATATGCGCGAAACGCAGCAGATAGCGCCGGAATTCAGCGGCGCTATGCCAGGGCTGGAAGGCGAACGTCGTGCACCACATGATCCAGAAGTTGGTTTCGAAAAATGCGGGCTCGAAGTGGTCAGAAATCCGGCTGTTGCCGAGCAGCGCTTCCGGTTCGAGTGAAAGACGGCCAAGCGTGAGCAGTTGTGTTTCGGTGAGCGCATAAGCGGGCGTGTCTTCGCGTCGGCCATCGCGCACGAGCCGCGCTTTCGATGACGTGCGGATCGTCTCGTTGCAGTCGAAGATTTCCTTCGTGACGCTGCTGCGGCCGTCTAGCGTGGGAATCGAGTCGAACAGATCGTAGGTGCAGAGGTATTTGCTCTCGAGCATTCGGCCGCCGCGCACGACGTAGCCCTCCTGGGGCGAACCGCCGCCGTCGAGGCTGCCACCCGGTTTGTCGAGTGCTTCGAGGATGGTGATCAGGTAGCCGGGTACGTTAGCGTCGCGAATCAGGAAGGCGGCGGCTGCCAACGAGGCAATACCGCCCCCGACAAGATAGAAATGCCCCGGAACGGTCGCCTGTTCCCCGGCCTGATCAGCGTTCGGCTGCGTGGCGGGATCTGCGGAATGGTACATGGGGTGCTCCCCTGGTGGCCTTGGCGATGGAATCTAGACCATACCTGCGCGGCACGTAGACCCGTTGAGTTGGATCAATGGATCGCGATGCGGGCTGCGAGCGCGGGCTCGAGATCGAGGTGACGTCCGATGTCGATGACATGGCTGTCGTGTTGATACACCGTGCGTCGCGCAGCGCAGCGGAACGCACCGCTGCCTTCTATCCGCCTGATCAGGCGTTGCGCAGATCTTCCTGGATCGTCACGCTTACCGCTACCTGTTCCGTCACGGCGCCGATCGGCAGTACCACGTACCCATGGGTCTCGTTGATAATTTCCGCAGCCGACAGATAAAACGCCAGCAGCGCGGTCAGCATGCCCAGGTACCCGCCCGCATGATGCAGCCATTCAAGGCCGGTCCATTCGCTCGCGGCGAGCACGAAAAACGTGGTCCACAGCGAAAGAAATATCAACTGCAGCACGCGCGCGGCTCGCCACGTCGCCACCCACATGTACAGCGTAAACACACCCCACAGAAACAGATACCAACCGACAAACGCCGCTGGCACCGTGCCGTGCAGGAACAGCACGAACAGCGCAAGCGACCACCAGAACGCGCCGTAGCTGAGGAAAGCAGTCGCGCCGAACGTGTTGCCGCGAGGAATCTCCATTAATCCGGCGAGCGCTTGCGCGGTGCCGCCGTAAGCGAAGGCGACGGCGAGCACCATCCCCATCGCATTGCCGCTGAACCAGCCGGCGTTGATCATGCTGAGCAGCCACGTCGTCAGGGCAAAACCGGCGAGGCCGAGGGAGGCGGGGTTGGGAGCCTTGATAGTCATGATTACATCCTCTTTTGATACAAAAACGCTGAGATGGGTGATGCGCGCGCACGCATGCGATGCGCTCGCGCGACCGCATCGCGTCGGAAGCAATGCGGCGGGCAGTTATTGCTCGCGTCAGGCGGCGTCGGCGAACTGGGAAATGACCGTGGGGTTCTCCACCGTCGAGGTGTCCTGCACGATGACTTCTCCTTTGGCCACGGAGCGCAACAGACGGCGCACGACCTTGCCAGAGCGCGTTTTCGGCATCGCATCGCCGAAGCGGATGTCTTTCGGCTTGGCGATCGGACCGATCTCCTTGCCCACCCACGCGCGCAATTCGTCAGCCACGCGCTTCGCGTCCGGGCCGCACGGACGCGACGACTTGAGCACCACGAAGGCGACGATGGCTTCTCCGGCAGTCTCATCCGGGCGCCCGACCACCGCGGCCTCGGCGACCAACGGATGCGCCGACAACGCAGATTCGATTTCCATCGTGCCAAGCCGGTGACCGGAGACATTCAGCACGTCATCGATGCGACCGGTGATGGTGAAGTAACCCATGTCGCGGTCGCGGATTGCACCGTCGCCCGCGAGATACAATTTGCCGCCAAGCTCTTCAGGAAAATAGCCGTGCCGGAAGCGCTCCGGATTGCCCCAGATGGTCCGGACCATCGAAGGCCATGGCTTGCGAACAACGAGCACGCCGCCGTGCCCGTTCGGAACTTCATGGCCGGTTTCGTCCACGATCGCCGCATCAATGCCGGGCATCGGCAACGTACATGAACCCGGCACGAGCGGTGTCACTCCCGGCAGCGGAGAAATCATGTGACCGCCGGTTTCTGTTTGCCAGAAAGTGTCGAGCACAGGACAACGTCCACCGCCAACATGCTGCGCATACCACGTCCAGGCGCTGGGATTGATCGGCTCGCCGACCGTGCCGAGAAGGCGCAGACTGCTGAGGTTGAAGCTGTCGGGATGCACCGAATGGTCGGAGTCGGCGGATTTGATGAGCGAGCGGATGGCTGTCGGCGCCGTATAGAAAATGCTGACCTTGTGGCGCTCGATCATGTTCCAGAAGCGTCCCGCGTTCGGATAAGTGGGCACGCCTTCGAAGATCACCTGGGTTGCGCCGACTGCGGTCGGTCCATAGCAGATGTAGGTATGACCAGTGATCCAGCCGATGTCCGCCGTACACCAGAACACGTCGGAGGACTTGATGTCGAAGGTCCACTTCATCGTCAGGGCGGCCCACAGCAGATAACCACCCGTGCTGTGTTGAACGCCTTTCGGCGTGCCCGTCGAGCCGGACGTGTAGAGCACGAACAGCGGGTGCTCAGCGCCGACCCACTCGGGCTCGCAGGTATCTGGTTGCGTCGCTTCGAGTTCGTGCAGCCATGCGTCGCGGCCGGCGATCCATGGGATCCGGCCGCCCGTGCGCCGATAAATCGCCACTGTTTTGATGCCCGCCGTGCCACCTGTTGCGAGCGCTTCGTCGACAATGGTCTTGAGCGGAAGTGTCTTGCCGCCGCGAACCTGCTCGTCGGCGGTGATGATGGCGCACGCGCCGACGTCGACGACGCGTTCATGTAACGACCTGGCCGAGAAGCCGCCAAAGACCACCGAGTGCGGTGCGCCGATGCGGGCGCACGCGAGCATCGCGACCACGCCTTCAACCGACATCGGCATATAGATCACCACGCGGTCGCCTTTCTTTACGCCACGAGCGCGCAACGCATTGGCGAGCCGGCAGACACGGTGATAAAGCGCCTGATAAGTGACATAAGTGACGCTGCCACTGTCCGATTCGAAGACGATCGCGGTTTTCTCCGCGAGCCCGTTGATCAGGTTGCGATCGAGGCAGTTGTACGACGCATTCAGTTCGCCGTCTTCAAACCAGTGATAAAACGGCGCATTCGTTTCGTTCAGGACCTTCGTAAAGGGGCGGCGCCATTCGAGATGTTCGCGGGCAAGACGCGCCCAGAACGCTTCGTGATCGTGGCTGGCCTCGGCAACGAGGGCGCGATAAGCGACCATGCCGTCGATGCTGGCATGCTTTGCAAGCGGAATCTGGATTGCGTCGGCTTTGGGTGGAGCGGTATCGATGTTAGACATAGTCTCCTCACACAAGTCAGGGAGGTGGTGGAGCACGTGACGCTTCACCAATCAGAGATGGCTCTTGTTGGCCATGAGGCACAGCCGCCCGCGTTCCGTTGTGTGTGGAGCGGTGGCGAATCAGCGTGGGTATGATGCGACTATGACTGAGCGGCAGGCGGCGCCGTTGATGTATATCAAATGACGTGCGGAGCACCGCGCGCGTTCATGGTAGGGACTGCGCCAGCCACACGACGAGCGGAAGCCTGCCGTTGTCGTTGGTTGAATGGGGGTAGCACGCGTTGCCGCCGCTTCAGCCGGATCTGTCAGCCTTGAGGGCGTTCGTCTGAACGAATCGCGCTGAGCGGTATCTGTGCCGAGATCCTGAAGCCCTTGCCGGGAGCACTATCCATCGTCAGGGTGCCGCATAGCTGGCGTACCCGCTCCCGTATCCCGAGCAGGCCGAATGAGCCATGCTTGCCGGCGTCTTCAATCGACGCTCCACGGCCGTTGTCTTCAATACGGATCGTGCAGCTAACGGAGTCGCCCGATATATTGACGACTGCCTCGCTTGCCTGTGCATGACGGGCCACATTCGTCAACGCTTCCTGCACGATGCGATAGAGCGCTGTGGCAGCATTTGGAGTGATGCGCGAGTCGTCGACATCGGCGTGCAGCATTGCAGTCACGTTGAAGCGGTGCGAGAAATCGTCCACCATCCACTCGAGCGCCGCGACAAGTCCGAGGTCGTCCAGCATGGGCGGTCGCAGGTTGGCGGCGATGCGGCGCAGCGAAGCCATCATGCTGTCGATCTGACGCTGTAGCTCGCCCGTTCCGGCATGCCCGGTGCCCTGATCGCCAATTCCGGCAAGGCGCGGCTCCAAAGCGGCGATGCCCATCTTGAGAGCGGTCAGTTGCTGTCCGAGGTCGTCGTGCAGTTCGCGGGCAATGCGTCTTTGCTCGTCTTCGCGCGCGAGTTGCATTTGTGCGGATAACTCGATTGCATGCTCGAGTTCAGCAAGCCGCATGCGTTCGGTCATGTCGCGAGTAACCTTCGCGAAGCCGAGCAAAGTGCCGGAAGGATCGTGTACCGCCGTGATCGTCACGTCCGCCCAGAACCGCGAGCCGTCGCGTCGCACACGCCAGCCCTGGTCTTCCGCCCGACCTTGCGCGCTCGCGAGCGCCAGTTCACAGCCAGGCTTGTCGGCAGCGACGTCTTCAGGTGTATAAAAAATTGAAAAGTGACGGCCGATGATTTCGTCCGCGGCATAGCCCTTGATATTTTGTGCGCCACTATTCCAGCTTGCTACGCGGCCTGTCGGATCGAGCATGAAGATCGCGTAGTCCTGCACCGCGTCAATTAGCAGCTGATAGCGGTCCTCCAGCGGCACGTCGGAATCGTTCGCTGCTCCCGCACTGCGTTTCGCATGGTTCCAGTTAAAAATCACCGGTCTCTCCGGCAAAGGGTTTCAATCGCGAATGCTCGGCTCGGTACGTTGCATGTTACCCGCATGCGCACGGCTCCTTGACGTCAGGAGATGGATTGTGACAGGCCCCTGTGTCACGCTGTTCAATCTATACCGCGCTAATCTTGCATTCAGGTTACAAGCGCTAAGTTTCAGCAATGACTCCCTTAGCAGGGCGATGGGCTCGCGGTACCACGCACATCCGGCGTGATCTGACAGCGCCCCGCGCCATACGCAATGCGAGACCGGCCGCTGAAGACTGAAGCGGCAGGGCGTTGCAGGTCGCTTGATGCAGGTCAATTGCTGCCGCGTAGCCAGGCCTAAAGTTAGTAACACAGCATGCTCGATGCGTTGAGACGGGATCCGTGACTGCTCCGCACCGAGGGCGTTGGAAAGCACCGACTCTGCCTTGTTTCCATGTGGCAGGACGAGGCACAACGTGCAATGCCGTTTTGTATTTGTGATGTTTTTGACCACGTCAGGAGCAGGACAATGAGCAACTTGACCCGATTCGATCCGTTTCAGCTAGAGCCCATGTCGGACCTCTTTCAGGGACTATTTCGGCCGCTACGCGGAGCCAATGACGAACCGACTCTTGCGGAAATCAGAATCGACTTAACCGAAAGCGACAGCGCATACACCGTGAAGGCCGAACTGCCTGGCGTGGAGAAGAATGATATCGACGTGAAGATCGACGGCAACCTCGTTTCGATCAGCGCGAAAGTCGAACGGAAACAGGAAATGAAAGATGGTGAGCGTGTGATTCGCCGCGAGCGGTGTACGGGCGCAGTCAGCCGTGTTTTTTCATTGGCGACTGAAGTCAACGAGAACGCGGCCACAGCAGAATACAAGGATGGCGTGCTCTCCCTGACGCTTCCGAAGAAGGCGTCAACCGAACGCAAACGCCTGCAGATCAATTGACCTGGCGTCGCGTGGCCAATGCAACTTTGAACACCACGCGGCGCAGCATACTTATGCCCAAATGAGGAGGGCGCAATGAAGTCGGACATGGATTTGAAACACCAGGTCGAGGACGAACTTGGCTGGGATCCGGCGGTCGACGCCGCGGCTATCGGTGTCGAAGTGCGTGACCGCGTCGTGACGTTATCGGGCCATCTGACAAGCTACGCCGAGAAGATGGCGGCAGAGAAGGCCACACAGCGTGTAGCGGGGGTGAAGGCCGTTGTGGTGGAAATGGACGTTCGCCTGCTGCATACGGACGTGAGGACTGACGAAGAGATCGACTGGACAGTCAGCTTGGGTGAGCAGGCCGTCAAGGTTCAGGTTGAAAAAGGCTGGGTGACATGACGATCTCCGGAAAGTTGAGTGACGGCGATTGGTCGGTCGCTGCAACCACCCATTCCACAATGGGAGGCTTCGAATGCTCGATACAACTCAGCCACCACACGCCCGAGGGAATCTTTAAGCACGAGTTCAAGCACGGCGGCATTTTTTCGACTGAGCCCGAAGCCGCCTTGGCCGGACTGCGCGAAGGTATGGACTGGATTCGGCTCGAGATGTCAAACACGTTGTCGATTCAGCCCGGCAACTGTCGTGTCGAGCCGGAGTAGTACCGCCGTGGTAGCTGGCAAGCAAGCATCGCGCGTCCGCTGCCCGCTTTTTATTTTTAAGGATCTTCACAATGGCGGCCTGGGGCGCTCGCGATTGCCGCCGATTGGCTGAACACGGGGGCAGTACGCTGCGGTCCCACGGCTTGAAAGGTTCAAACGTTAAGGAGGCTTACCATGCGCGCATCCGATGTCATGAGCAGTACTGTCATATCAGTCACACCCGACGCGACCGTGCGAGAGGTCGCCAGAATTTTGGCCGACAACGGTATAAGCGGTGTGCCGGTGTTGGATCCGGACGGCCGGGTTGTCGGCATGATCAGCGAGGGTGATTTGCTTCGACGCAGCGAGCTTGGCACCGACGAGCGCTTCCGAACGTCATGGCTCGAGCTTCTCTGGTCCGCAAGCCATGAAGCACGCGATTACATCAAGACGCATGCTGCGAAAGTGAGCGACGTGATGTCCAGAGAGGTTGTAGCTGTCCAACCTGACACGCCGCTTGGCGAAGTGGCCAGCATTCTTGAGACGCGGCGCATCAAACGCGTGCCTGTCGTGGAAGCAGGACGGCTCGTTGGCATTCTGAGCCGTGCCAACCTCGTGCAGGCTCTCGCCAGCTTGCCGGAAACGCCAGCGTCGAATGTGATGCTCTCCGATGCCGAGATACGCGCGATGTTGATGGGTGAACTAGCCGGACGCAAATGGAGTTTCGCAGGACGCAATATTGTCGTCGTTGACGGCGTCGTGCATCTATGGGGCGTGTTCCATTCGATCGAGGCAGTCGAAGCGGTTCGCGTGGCGGCGCAGGACATTCCCGGCGTCAGGCGCGTGGAAGATCACACCGAACCCTATCCGGTGATGCCGGGCATCTAGCAGGGCGGCGGCCGGACAGATCTGACCGGCAACTTTGGACGCGCATTGACTCAACTTATTTCATTCTCCCAAGCGTACTCCGGAGCGCCGATTTTCGGTTGATACATGTCAATCGCGGCCACGTCATCCGGATTAAGGCCAGTCCTACTTAAGTGTTTTTTTATTAAACGGAGACATTGCATGAAAGCACTCGTGTACGATGCTTTCCACCCGACCCGAACAGGGAGTGTGCACAGTCCGGCCCCGGCGACGAGGAAGGAAATGTGCAGTTTCCGACGATCGTAGACGCGCGCTTTATCTACAAAGCACCGATCGAGCCGAAGGATGTCGATTCGATCGTCGAATATCTATCAGCATCAGAGGCGCGAATTAGACGGGAGATCATTGGGTTGCTCACTTCGCGGAGTATCAGCAGAGGTCGCGCCGTCGGCGCGCAGGACAAACTGAAAGACGGCGCCATGCGGCTTGTTTGGGGCCACCCACATGCGGCCGTTATGTGCCTCGATAATCGAGCGGCAAATCGCCAGGCCCATTCCCATACCTTCAGATTTCGTGGTGAACAGCGGGTCGAATATCCGGTCGATGTCGTGCGGGCCGACTCCTGTTCCGGTGTCCGTTACCGATACTGTTACGCCGCCGTCGTCGTGGACGTCGGATTTCACGCACAGGACCCGCGGCTCATCGAAGGCCGTCATCGAATCGATGGCATTTGCGATCAAGTTTAGAAGCACTTGCTGTAGCTGGATTTGATCCCCTATTGCCTGCGGTAGCTGTTCAGCCAGCTCTGTCTGGACCAATATCCGGTGCTTCTGCAGATCGGCGCGCATCAAGGCAACGGTTTCCCCGACGAGACCGTTGACGTCAAACGCCGTTCTGTTCAGATCACCCGTCCTGAACATTACCCGAACTCTTTGGATCACCGCTGCCGCGCGATGACCATTTGCGATGATCTGCTCGAGCGCAGTCTTCGCTTCATCGAGATCGGGCGTCGCGCGATTAAGCCAGCGCAAGCCCGCATCGGCATTTGTGACCATCGCCGCCAATGGCTGCTTGACCTCGTGAGCAATCGTGGCCGCGACTGCCTCCCCGGTCACCAGCCGTGCCTCGCGCTCGCGGCGTTGTGCGAAGACCGCGCGCAGCAGCTGCGCGTAAAGCGTCGTTATCTCGTACAGCAGGACAAACAGGACGAGACTGCCGGACAGGACCCCGCAGACCCGGCCAGCATACCAGCCGACCGTGTAGCGGGCCGGAACCGGGAAAGAAATCAGACAGATTTCTATCACGTGCGCGCACATGACCACCATCAGCCACAAATCGAGCACTGAGCGCCGCCAGACCCAGAGCACGGTGAGCGCAACGACGCTCACCAGCGCTGCGGACCCGGCGGCATAAAACCAGAGCGTGGAAAGATGCACCGTATCGACCAGCAGGCGGGGCAGTAGCGCATTTCCCACTGTGACTGTAAATGTCGCTGCACACACGATCGCCGCGGTCATGGCAACGCTCGACAGGATAGCCGCTCCCGTGGAGCCCCGCCACAACCGCTTGGCCGGATCGGCTTCCTTCAACAGGGCATAGGCGATGATGAACATGGGGAAGCCGGCGTGCCACAGAATGTAGAGCCACGCGGTGCTCTGCGGCCCGGCGTCAAGGAGCCCGCCTGGCGCGAAGATTCCGGGAAACGTCAGCGTCCATGGGATCAAGACGAGCCCTGTGAAGAGATATCCACTCGCGATCACGAGCAGTGCACGCGAACGCAAGATGGAGAACTGGGCAAACAGCAGGACGGCGGTGATCGAATCGTTCACGAACATCGCCGTGGCATACATCGGAACGAAGGCGTCGATCCGCTGCAGATGGAGGCCCGAAAGCCGCCCGGCTATGGCGAAAAAGGCGACCAGCAGGGCGAGCACGACGGCAACGGCAAGTCGTATCTGTGCCCGGCCAGGCGTCAGGCTCGAGAGGATGAAGTGCTGTTCCTCCGGAACAACGGCGGCTGTTTTCATCATCGGAGCAACTCTTTGCAGTGGCTGGGACGCGCGGCACGAAGCTCACGAGGCTTCGCCGCGCTCATTGCACCGTCCTGATTCACCGCGATTTCTTCAAGGACCGCCGTTGGCAAGGTTCCTGCAGCGGCGGTGATCGCGCCAGTGACCGACTCCAGAACACTTTTCTCGGGCCATCGTTCAGGCTCTCCCTGGCCCCGACCGGTCACTTAACGTGCCCCCCAATGTATCTCGTTTGCGGGCAGTTGTATTCATCTACCCAGAGGCCACTCATGAGCGGCTGTTCAAGCTAAACCGCCACTTATCTGGGTGTCCAGGATAGGTCCGTTTGCATGTCTATAGCTGCCATGATGTCGTAGTCTGCAAGTGACACAGGCGGGTCGGGTCCGGAAGTTCGGGCCTAGGTCGCCGGGGATGCGCGGCGCTCTTACTGCGATCTTCGGCAACCGGCCAGTTAGAGTCGCTCACACACAACTTGCGACTGGCCGTTTCCAATCTGACGTGAGCCGGTCGCGCGCCGAACGCTTCTCGCTCAGGATACGATTGAGGAGCGTCGTCTTGCCCGCGCCCAGAAAACCAGTCAGCACTGTGACTGGAACACGTGTGTCGTCCATGGTAGCTCGCTGTAGTCAATAGGAAAGCGTCCAGGTATTTTCCGACCCTGGCTGAAGTGAACCGCACATCGCACCGGGAACAGGAAATAACTTCAATCGTGGCGTGCGCGGCCTCATAGAACGCGTTCGCCGAACCATGCTGTCTGCTCATGTGGACTGAGCCGAACGCAAGTTGTCGAAATGTTATATCATTCCAATCTATTTGAGGACATCGGTTCGGGTTGGGCAACGCCGCGGGTAGGGCACTCCATAGCCCGCCAATCGCTGTAGTGCCAGCCGTTTAGCGGTGGTGTCCTTGTTCACATGAGTAAGACGCTAACGGGTGCCGGCTAGTGAGGCTCACAAAAAAGTCATGGGTCACCGCCCGTAGCTGCTGCGATGGCTTCGCTTCGCGAGGAGATGTCACGATTCACGAAAGGTAGCAAGCGGCTTTTGACATGTAACGATAATGAAAGCTCTCGATGACTGAAACACATGCGACGATTGCATTCTTACGGCAGGCTGACGCCCGCTGCACATTGCGCGGGCATCGGCTGACACCCCAGCGCCGACATATCCTCGCATTATTGTTGAGCCGGGGCGGCCGCGCCACGGCATATCAGTTGCTGGAGGACATGCGGGCGGTCCGCACCAATGCCACACCGGTCACCATCTACCGAGCCTTGAATTTCCTGATGGAACAAGGCCTCGTGAGACGGGTCGCAACGACCAGCACCTTCCTGGCGTGCAGTCATGTCGATGGACAGCACGCGGTTTTCATGGTGTGCAAGCGCTGCGGGTCAGTTTCGGTGGTCCACGACGAGGCGTTGCGAAGGAAGCTCGAGCGCGCAGCGCGCAGCGCCCACTTCGTCGTGAGCGGACAGGAAACGGAGATCAAGGCGTTGTGCGAATCCTGCTCGGGCGCCCGGTGACCCTTCGTACTCGCCTCGCAATGCAGCCAGCAGCGAGAAAAAAACGCCATGCGTGTATTATTTTTAAATGCAATGTTATAACATTGCGTTATGCATTGCATCTAACAGTTTGCGCGCAACAGGTTACTGATCCCGATAGCGGTGGCGTCAGAAGCACCGCCGAAGTGCGATATCGCTCGGGACAAGGACAACCGGGCGCGATGACGCAGGGAATACCGCGTAGTGCGATGCAACCTATTCAATAACGACAGTCAAATCGATGAAACATCGCACACTTTTCTCTCACGCTGCGCTGCTGCTATTCGCGCAAGCGCTATCGGGTCCTGTCTGGGCCGCCCCGAGCGACGGCTCCGTAGGCGGCCTCGTCACGGATAGTCTCGGCAAGCCCGTAGCGGACGCCAATGTGGCCCTTCAAACCGCAACCGGGGCGTCCGCAGCAACCACAAAAACCGATGCAGGCGGGCATTTCTCGGTGCAGGACGTCACGCCCGGGACTTATGCAATCGTTGTCACCGCAACGGGATTTACTAGCGGGAGCAGCATCGCCACCACGAGCCCTGGAACGGAAAGTTCCGTTACCGTCGCGCTCACGAAAAGCGACGCGATTGACGTGCGGGTCAGTGCCCAGCGCCTCGACCAGGCCCGCAACGGACTGTCGCCGGAAACCGGCAGCAGCGTGTACCGCATTACCGACGCGGACATCCGCAACATGCCGCAGGGCGATGCGACGCCGCTGAACCAGGTCCTGCTGCAAGCGCCCGGCGTTGCGCAGGATTCATATGGCATGGTCCACGTGCGGGGCGAACACGCGAACCTGCAATACCGGATCAACGGCATCATGATTCCGGAACCGATCTCCGGCTTTGGCCAGTCCTTCGATACGCGCATCATCGACCAGGTGGACCTGCTCACCGGCGCGCTTCCCGCGCAATACGGGTTGCGCACTGCCGGCATCGTCGACATCACGACCAAGTCGGGCGAAGCGGGCAACGGCGGCTCGCTAGGCGTGTACGGCGGCAGCCACGACACCGCGCAGACCAGTGGCGACGTGTACGGCACCCAGGGTGCGCTGACTTACTACTTCAGCGGTTCGGCCGGCGCGAACGATCTCGGCATCGAAGCGCCGACCTCGAACGGCTCGCCGCTGCATGACCACACCCGGCAAGGCAATGCATTCGGCTACATGTCGTACCTGATCAATCCGCTTACCCGGGTCAGCGTCACCTTTGGCACCGCGAGCAACCAGTTCGAAATCCCGAATACACCAGGGCAACCGACTCAATTCGTGCTCAACGGCCGGACTAGTTTCGATTCCGCCGCGCTCAACGAAACCCAGAGTGAACTCAACAACTTCGCGACCGTCGCGTTGCAGGGGACGAACGGCGACAAGCTCGACTACCAGGTCGCGTACTTCACGCGCTATACGCGCACGCAGTTCAACCCCGATCCGATCGGCGATCTGCTCTTTAACGGCGTCGCTTCGCAAGACTTCCGTAGCAATTGGGCCAATGGACTGCAGGGCGATACCACGTACCGGCTGAACAGTTCGCACACGCTGCGCGCCGGCGTGTACTTCGAACAGGACCGCGCGGTCGCCAACGACAGCGTCTCGGTGTTCCAAACTAATCCCGATGGCACGCAGTCCACGTTCCAGCCGAACACGATCAACAGCGCCAGCACGACGATCGGCCGGCTCTTCGGCGTCTATGTGCAAGACGAGTGGAAGCTGAGCGACAAGCTCATCCTCAATTACGGGTTGCGCTTCGACATGATGAACGAGGTCGTCGACGCCAGCCAGTTGAGCCCACGCATCGGCCTCGTGTACAAGGCAACGCCGAGCACCACGCTGCATGCAGGTTACGCGCGGTACTTCACACCTCCCCCTCTCGAACTGATTGCGCCGACCACGGTGGCGCAGTTCAACAACACGACCAACCAGGCTGCGAGTCCGCAAAATTCGCCAGTGCAACCCGAGCGAAGCCATTACTTCGATGTCGGCGTAACCCAGCGCGTCACCTCCGCCGTCACGGTGGGCGTGGATGCTTACTACAAGAAGGCGACCGATCTGCTCGACGAAGGGCAGTTCGGCACCGCCCTGATCAACACGCCGTTCAACTACCAGACCGGACACGATTACGGCGTCGAATTCACCGCCAACTATAAGGACGAGCATTTTTCCGCGTACACGAACCTGGCGCTCAGCCGCGCAACTGGCGAAAACATCGTCTCGGGCCAGTTCAATTTCTCACCCGATGAACTTGCGTACATCGCCAGCCATCCCGTCAATCTCGACCACGACCAGTTGATCACCGGTTCGGCGGGGATCGCCTACACGTTTGCGCGCACGACCTACAGCGCGGATACCACCTTCGGCAGCGGCCTGCGCAGCGGTTTTGCGAACACGGACCATGTGCCGTTCTATGTGAATATCAACCTCGCGGTCATCCACCACTTCCAGGCGCCCCTTGTCGGCAACTTCGATGGACGGCTGGTCGTGGTCAATCTGCTCAATCGTGCCTACGAATTGCGCGACGGTTCCGGAATTGGCGTTGGCGCCCCGCAGTTCGCACCGACGCGCGCTTTCTACGCAGGCATCACGAAATACTTTTAAGACGCCCGCGCGGCGTCCCGCCGCGTGAGCAGGAAGCCACGACACCATGAATGATTTTTCCGAACTGTTTCTCGCTGTACGCTTGGGCGGGTGGGTCATCTACCCCTTGACCGTCCTCGCGGTGGCCGGCCTGGCGATCATCCTCGACAAGGCTTATTCGCTGCACCGGTTCGCGCGAATTCCGGACCGCATTGACCAACTGATCGAGGCCCCCGTCGTCGATTTCGCGCAGACACGCGCACTGATTGCGGCGCTGCCCGAGCGCCACGCGCTGCGCAGCTTCGCCGCGCCGATTCTCGACGGCGGCCATGCGCCGATCTGGTGGATCGAGTCACGTGCCGAGACCGCCGCGCAGCATATCGAGCGCGCGCTGAACCGGGGGCTGTGGCTGCTCGAAACCATCGTGACGGCCGCCCCGCTGCTGGGACTGCTCGGTACGATCATCGGCATGATGCACTCGTTCAAGCTGATCGGCGGACAGGGCGTGGTGAACCCGACCGGTGTGACGGGCGGTGTCGCGCAGGCGCTGATCGCGACCGCGATCGGCCTGCTGATCGCTCTTGTCGCGCTCTTCGCGTTCAATTATTTTTCCCGGCGGGTCGGCGAGCTGCTCGATCACTTCGAGCGGGTCGGCACACGGCTGATCGGGCAGCTCCGACTCGACCAGGAAGATCCGGAAGAAGCGGTGCAACGCCGGCTTTACCGGGAGCGCGCGGAAGGGCCAGCGCAGTTGCGGCTCGCCCGTGAGCATGCGCAAGGACCGCGCACGTGAAACTGAAACGCTCAAGACAGGCTCGGCGCGGGAAGATCGAAATCATCCCGATGATCGACGTGATGTTTTTTTTGCTGGCGACCTTCATGCTCGCATCGCTTTCGATGCAGCGGCTTGATTCGATCAAGATCGACCTGCCGGGCGGCCAGGCGCAACGGCTCAATCTGGACACGCCGCTAACCCTCACCGTGACGCGCGCCAATGCTATCTTCGTCAACCGTCAGCCGGTGCCGCTCGCGGCGCTAGCGGGCGAACTGCGGCCATTACTGAAACCCGACGGCAACCTGGTGGTTGCCGCCGACGACACCGCGTCGCACGGCGTGGTCGTCAAGGCGATGCTCGAAGCACGGAAAGCCGGCGTGCAGCACTTCCTGATCGCCGTTCACCATGAGTAACGTGGGCCGCCTCAGCAACACGTCCTTGCTGGACGAGCCGAAACCACGCATCGTCGTTGCGGTGGCCATCGCATTCGGGTCGTGGTGCGCAGCGCTCGTGCTCGTCGGCGGACTGCTCGCGACGCCTGAGATCACGCCGCCTTCGCCTCCGGTTCTCGACGCGCAACTCGTTGAAATAGAGCCCCCGCCACCGGCCACAAGCACGCCGGCGCAGGCCGCGCCGGTTCATCCGGCACCGCCGGCGAACATTAAGCACGCAACGCCCGCGCCGGTGCATCACGCAACTCCCGTACACCAGGAACCGTCCCAGCAAGCTGCCGCGCATGTGGCGCCGCCAGTTGCACCCTTGGGCCCTGCTGCGCCTTCGGCGGCGCCATCCCCAGCGCCCTCTGCGCCGCTGGCATCGGCCATGCCAGCGGAGAATGCCGCCAATCGTTCACCGGCCGCGACCGATTTCGCAGCCAGCGGCAGCGGCCATACTGGCGCGCGCGTAATCACGCAGCCACTGCCGGAAATCCCGGACGACTTGCGCGAAGCCGCGTACCACGCCATTGCGCTTGCGCGTTTCACGATTCACCCGGACGGCTCCGTCGAGGTCGAACTCCTGCAGCCGACGCAACAGCCGCGTCTGAACCAGCTGCTGCTCGCCTCGCTGCACAACTGGCGCTTCTTCCCCGCCACCGAGAATGGCAAGCCGGTCGAGAGCCACCAGGACGTTCGCGTCCACCTCGTGGTCCAGTAGCGCACGCCTAACGTATGGCATGGCGGTGGCCAGATGTTGGAACGACCAGTGCCGCGAGGCTCGGTAACTGGCTTGACGCATGGTCTCCTGTCGGTCTGGAAACGGACGCTGGTAGATATTGCCTGAGTGGCTCCAATGGGTCGCGTGCCGCCGATCGCGGCTGTACGAGATTGGGGAAGTCCATGCTTGTTGCATGAGGCAGTGAGCGGCCATGACCTGTCATTCGCTCACGCCATTGGCAGGACACTCAGACGGCGGCTCCGGTCAGTAAGCGGCCGTTTCTTTCGCGAAGGTGAGGGTTCCATCATCGACGCTGCGCAACCCGCAGAAATTAAAAATTCGGTCGCAAGGGGATGGAAAAGTTTTGCAACAACGTGATCTACCGCGCAGTGTGACGTACAGGTATCCCCCGATTATTGAGGCGTTGCGTCACCGGGGCTGTATCCAGAAGTGGTCGGGACCGTGGCGTTTTGTGGCCCCCCGGCGTAAAAGTCCATTTTGAAGTTGGCGGAGTGTCACGTGACGATGAGGGGGTCATCATGCTGCAGTGGATAGCAAGCTGGACAGTGCGTAACGCACTTACTCCGGAGAAACGGGCCGAAAAGGCGTTGCGAGAGTTGCGTATGGAACTCTTCCAGGCTGAACAACGTATCCTCGATGCGCAGATGCACGCAGAATACTATCGAGCCCGCCTGGCCTTTTGTGAGGCGGTATTAAAAAGCGGGATCGAGCAAGTAAGCGACCAGAGGAAAGGGCCGCAGATAGGGGCGCCGGCTTTATGGACAGGTCACAAGCTCACAGCTGCCCAATAGCCGAAACTGTTGCGGTGGGGGAGTGACTACTTCCTTACTCGCCGCCTTGACTGAACTGCTAGATGACGTTCTCGCCGAATTGCCAGTATTCCGCTAATCGCTGCGGACGACGCATCGGCGCCAGCCTTTCACCAGGTGGCTGGTTTGCTTCGTCGCTCGGTCGTGTGCACCTTCGCGGCCCGACTAAGTCTCGTGTTGGTCATGCCGAAACGAAGCGATTGTTCCGATACGAAGTCCGTCGGCGATTTTGCGTGTACCGCGCCAGTCATCGCTGGTTTGCGGTCGTCACGATCTGCACGTCTACCGTGACGACCGCGGTCCCGTTCGGTTAGTTAAATTGAGCACGCAACGTTCTCTTGCCGGGAGCGTGCCTCGATCACTCCGCGTCGAAATGTCAGCCGCTTTCGGAAACGACGGCGGCCCCATCATTTGCGCGCATGGCCTCCGCTATTCCCGCGAAAGACATCGGACGGCCTGTCAGATAGCCCTGAATGACGTCATATCCTGCCTTTGACAACGAGGCGAGTGCACAGGGTAAGGCGTTTATCTAAACCGTCGACGGCGTGCACAGGCTGGGCTCCCCAAACGCTCGCCAGTCGAACCCGACACACTTCAATTTCTTCCCGTCAACCTCATGTTTGGCACCTCAACATTCCTGAGTAGTTGCCGTTAACGGGTTACCAAGGGTTCACTTTACCGTTGGGGCTGGCGATTTTTGCCAGCTCGTTGCTGTCGATATGAGAGGTTGGCAAACATATGAGACTGTCTTTTGCAGAGAAGCTCACCATGACCGCATTCGTCGCAATGGGGGCCGTGCAGAGTGGGGATGCGCAGACATTGCCGGACAGTGGGCCGGGCGCTGCCGTAGTCGCCCAACCGGGCATGGCGACGGCACTGTCCGTCACGACGCAAGAACAGCAGGGGCACGGGATGCTGACAGCCGACGAAGCGAAGCAATCCGCCGCTGGCAACGTCGCCGAGTTGCAGCAGATGATCCGAGGTTCGGACCTGAGTGAGCTGCGCACGACGTCCAACGGCAACTACCGCGCGAGCCTGCTGTTTTACGGCAAGGAAATGACCTACTACGTCGCGCTGTTCCAGCAAAAGAATTTCTGGCGCGTCATCAAGACGCAGGATGCAACGCGTGCCAACATGATCTACAGGGATTTTGTGCGCCAGACGTTGCAGCTATCCGACGTCGAGATTCGCCGCACGCGGCTCGAGGCGCAGAAGGCGTTCACCGAGCGGATGATTGCGCTGTCGCAGGGTCGTGCGAACCGCCTCCAGGCCGACCTCGATGTAGCGAGTCAGCAGCAGACAATCGTCGCCGGGCAGCAGCAGAAGACGCGTGCCGAAGCCACTGCGCTCGCGCAGCAGAAGGCCGCCGCCCAGGACCAGTTGCGGGCCTCCCAGCGGCAGGTACGCGAACTCCAGAGCCAGCTGGAAAGCGGCCTGGCTCGCTCACATTAGTTTTTCAGCGTCTCACTGCACGAGCGCGAGCGCGTCCGGTTCGCCGCTCGGAGCAATGTTCGTTCACCGAGGCCTCGCGCGACAGTCGCGCTGCGGCAGGCCGCGAATCTCGTTGTCAATGCTCCGCGCTGCGCGAGAGGGCACTTGGCTCTGCGCCACGACGAGGCCGCGGAACTGCTTCCACGACATAGGCAGCCTCGACGGCCGAGTTCAGCACGAGGCGCGGCGGAATCTGATACGGATACCTTATTGAGCTGGCTGGCTCCCCGGCGGGCGGTCGGTGAACATAGGGTTTACCCCGATAAAAATATTGAGACGGGACGCCGTAATACTGCTGGATTTACACGGCGCGGGTCGAACATGGGAAGGCAAACGTTTGCTCAACTATTGTGGCTGCTAGTGCCCGTGAGACTTGTTGGTCCGATCGCGATCAAGGGCTTCGACGCATGGTTGTTGTGTCGGGTGCATCTGGTGAACAAGAGCGCTGGTGTCCGTTTGTGATCGCGGGTTTTAAGGTGACCGCTACTGCTGGGTGCTGGCATCCCTACCAGCCCGCTAAGGAAAGAGCTACATGTTCGACGCCGAAATTGCTGCGACGCTCCTGAACCGGTGGCACCGTAAGCGTGCGAACCCAGGAGACCCGCCACCGCTGGAACTCTTGCAGGAAGGCAAGCTGCATTTCAGGCATGAAGGCGGTGACGTCCACGCGGACGATATCGCCGCGGATCGGCGTCTTCGCGTTGAATGCCTGACGTTCGCCGACGGTTCCCGCGCCTTGCGCGTCACCGACGCGGGTGGACAAAGTGACTGGACGCGATGGACTGCTACCGAGCCGGTCTGAAGGCTCGAAATGAGCGCCCGTCTCGGAAGATGCGCCAGCCGTTGTGCACGCAATCTCCATGCGCGACGAACTGGCCGGCGTACCGGCTTGCGAGCCACGGTGGCAATATCGTTATCAACGAATTCCACGATGCCCTCTCCTCGTGAAAGCGGAGCTGGAAAGGCTCCTCAATACTTCTGAGGCCGTAGATTCATGCGACTGCCCGCCCACATGCCGACGAAAAAGAGCCGACAGAATGTGTCGGCTGAAGGATTCTGGCTATTCCGAGGGCCGTGCCAGAATCTGAGAGGCGCACATTATTGCACTGCCTGATTCCTAAGGGACGGATGGCGGAAAAAGGGTTTACGCCAATAAAATATGCAAAAGGCAGGCCGTAATACATGGTTAGTTCATCCATGCGAAAGATCGGACGTGAAAAAGCTAACGTTTGCGCAGAAGCTGTGGCTACCCCTCTTCCTGAGCGTTACCTGTCTGACGGCGATTACGGCATTCGACGCCTGGTCGTTGCGCCAGGTGCGTATCGAAGAGCGCGAGAGCGATCTGGCCAACAACGCCGACAACGTGGTCAGCCTTGCGCGCCAGTACTCGAACCTTGAGCAACATGCGGTGCTCACGCGCGACGCCGCGCAGAAGGCGGTCATGGAACGCATCAAGGGGATGCGTTTCGGCAAGGATCGCTACTACACCATCATGACCGATGAGCCGAAGATGCTGATGCACCCGTTCAAACCCGAACTGATCGGACGGACGCCCGGCGATTTCAAGGGCGCCAACGGCACGCTGCTCTACCAGGAGGCGGTCAACGTCACCAGGGCGAATGGCGCAGGTTTCATCCACTATGTCTGGCCGCGCCCCGGCGAGGACCGACTGGTGCCCAAGCTCACTCGTATCGCAAGCTTCAAACCATGGGGCTCGATTTTTCTCGATGGCGTCTATTTGGACGATATCGATACCGCATTTCACCATTCGTTGATCAGGTCCGGCGCGATCCTCGCCGCTGTCGCACTGATGCTATCGGTCGTGATCGCCGCTCTGAATCGCGGATTGCAGCGCTCACCCGGCGGTGAGCCGGACGATGCTGCAGAAGCTGCGCGGCGCGTCGCGAGCGGCGGCCTGAGCGTGCGGCGCTCGTCGAGCAGGCGGCCGCGGCTGCTCAATCACTCAGCGGGCAGGCACACGGACTGGCACAGGTCGTCGCGGCATTTCGCCTGGAACCCGACGACCAAAAGCAACGAAGCTTTACTCACCACCCGGTATCGAGGGAGATAGCCGATGTCGACATGGCCTAATCGCACTCTGAGTTGGCTCTTCATCCTAACCTACGCACTGATGGTGGTATGGCTAAATTACCTGTAACGAATGTTGTGCCACGTGTGGCGTGTTGTGTCCAAGCGGATGCCTCAGCACCATGACGTCGCGAAGGGTGACGGAAGCGGCCACTGACCTATGCCGCATGAGCTGTCTTCTTCGGTCCACGGCAGCCCGTGGGACATTCCGTGTTTCAGAGGGTCACGCAAGGAGGCGAACGTGAATATGGTGAAGACCGAGATCGGACAACTTGAGAAGGCTGTGAACGCGCTGGTTCATCGCCCCTGGCTCATCCGTCGCGAGTATTGGGCATTGCAGATCGAGTGTCTGCTTGGACGTTCCGCCCTGTCGTCACAGGATCGGCAGCGACTACGCGCGCTACTTGACCTGCTCGGCACCCCCGTCGCGGAATGTATTGCCTCAGCGCAGCAGTGACAAGCACCGTCAAGTCTTCGATGTACCAATCATGATTGACGCGGCTAGCGTTCTTTAAAACCGATCGTCGACAAGGCAAGCGCATTGATTCTGTGGAACACGCTCGCCGCAGCCGCATCAATTTCGGCGGGTGTCAGGACTTGGCAATTCGCCGACAAGGTTTCGCGATGTCAGGCATCGTTGCGTCATCTGTTTGCACTGTCTGCGCGATCATTGACGGTGAACGCGCCTGCTGAGCTATCGGAAATCATTATGTTTAACGAATCGAAGTGCGTATCGCTGATGTACGAACAGGGCCTGGACCAGTGGACGCGCGCCTGCTACCGCGAAGCCGTCGACGCGAAATTTATCCGCCCCACGTATTATCCCGACCCCGCGACCATACGGCGTCTTCGCGGCTATTTTGGCGCCGGCCTGTCGCCCATCGAAGCTGCCCAGGCATGTTTCGGACACAGGCACTGAAGCAACCGGATGATTGGGTCATTGTCCGGTAGCAATACCTGCACGAAAGGCAGTAACGGACCTGAACAGTTCGGCGAATTCCTCACTCACGACAGTAGCCGCGCCCGTATGTGCGTCAACTCGACCGGCATCTCGCAAACACCGCTCCCGATGTCAAATTCACACCGCCCTGCTAACGGCTACCGCTCCAGCCATTCCTCGGCGGGTCGCATGACTTCGTCAAAAACGGGCTCCGCGATCGCGCCTCTGGCAGACCTGTCGAGCGCATCCTGATGACGCACGCGCAACCAGACTGCGGCGACGGTTGCGTCGTGCCGCCACCAGAGGTCGTCACTGCCCTCAAAGACCTCTACATTGTCTCGAGCGCTCTCGCGCAGCGCGGCGCTTACGCTCAGGACATTCGCGATGCCCAATGGCGGACCATGGCTCAACGGGCTCAGGAGGCGAAGACAGCAATCGACCAGCACGGGGAGAATCTTGAAACGCGTGCGATGGTGCTGCTTCGACAGATGACAAGCATGTGCCAGGGTCTGGTTGATCGGCACGCGGCCCGTCAGGAGATTCCCTTCGCGGTCTGGCGCGAAGTGGGCAGACTTGGGCACGACGCCTATGAGTGGGTCAATCTGACCGCCCCTCGCCGGAGAGGGCCCGACGCATGAGTCAACTGCTAATCATGTGGGCGCACAGGGCCGGGCTCGAACCGGGTCGGCGCGCGCAACGCCTCGGACCGGTGTCGCCGCCACGTCCTGGCCGCCCCAACGTCCGGCGCGTTCTAGCGTCTCTGGGACGCCAACAACGCACCGATGGGGCCACGCGCCCAACATCCGAACAAAACCAGAACTGCGCACCGACACCGGTAAACAACAATCAGAAGGTCGTTGCAACCATTAAACCGTGGAGCTTTCATTGAACGGGGAAGGAATCAACATGTTTCACAGAGCGGACGCGCAACGACGTGCTGCTGCGCATTGCCACGCTCGATGGCATTCAGCCAGCTGCATTACGCGAACTCGATGATGTGATGACCGAGTTGCTGTCTGGCAATGCCAATGTGAAACGCAAAGCGGTCGGAGGCGTTCGCGCGGCGGCGGAAATCCTCAACCACCTGTCAAACCAGCACGAAGAATCGGTAATCGAGAGCGTGCGCGGCTATGACGTCGATCTCGCGCAAAAGATCATCGACGAGATGTTCATGTTCGACAAACTGGTCGAGCTTGATGATCGCGCCAGCAGATTCTTTTCCAATCTTTTGCATTTTTTCTCTGTTCTATTGTGCAGGGACAGCCTTGGCGCCGCGCGCCACGGAAACTCGTCTTGCTTTCTTGAACGGTTAGTCATAATATCCGCTCTATGAAGCAATCAGGCGATCCGAAACAATCCGCGAAGAAAGCAGGCGAGGTCTGTCTTCGGGGCCGGCCGCGCGAGTTCGACACAGATACAGTTCTGGCGAGCGCGAGCCAGGTGTTCTGGAACCACGGCTACCACGCCACCTCGATCGACGACCTGTGCAAGGCCACCGGCCTGTTGCGCGGCAGTCTCTACGGCGTGTTCGGCGACAAGCACGGCATCATGCTGGCCGCGCTGGATCACTACGCGGAAGGTTCGGTGGCGCGGCTCGCGCAGCGGCTCAATGCGCCGGTGCCGCCGGAAGAGGCGCTGCGCAACGCGTTGCTGCATTACGCGCGGGTTGCCTGCGCGCTAACCGGCGAGCGCAGCTGCTTCATCACCAACACCACGCTGGAAATGCAGCCGGACGACGAGGAACTGCGCATGCGCGTCGCCGCGATTCAGCGCCGCATGGCCACGCTGCTGGCGGCATCGGTGATTCGCGGTCAGGCAAGCGGCGCGTTCAATTCCACCCTCGACGAAAAAGCCGTCGGCGATTTCCTCCTCTGCGTGATGCAAGGTCTGCGCGTGCTCGGGCGAGTCGCTCACAAGGAAGACGCGCTGACAGGAATCGTGGACGTCGCCATGCGCGCGCTCGTCTAAATTTTTTTTGCCAAATTTTTGAACGGTCAGTCATGAATAGCGAAGCGATCAAGTCCGCTCCGGCGGCATTCGTTGGACCCGGCAAGGGCAACGCCGTCAGCGCGGTGACCTGTCCGGGCGCCGCGGCCGTGAGCGTGGCGGCGTCCTTCGATAAGGCTCAGCCGCGTTTCGAACGGCAGGGGCTGGCGCTGGCCGTGCTGTTCGTCGGCGCCTTCCTCGCGCCACTCGATTACTTCATCGTCAATCTCGCGCTGCCCTCGATTCACACCGGCCTGAACGCCAGCGACGCGCAATTGCAGCTCGTCGTCTCCGCCTATGCATCGGCGTATGCAGTGCTGCTGATTACGGGCGGGCGGCTCGGCGACCTGTTCGGCCGCCGCCGCATGTTCATGACGGGTATGGCGGCGTTCGTTGTCGCCTCGGCGCTGTGCGGCTTCGCGACCAGCGGGCACATGCTGGTGATCTCGCGGATCGTGCAGGGCATCGCCGCCGCCGTGATGGCGCCGCAAGTGCTCGCGACGATTCGCGCGGTCGTGCCGCTGCATCAGCAGACCAAGGTGATGAGCCTGTATGGCTTCGTGTTCGGCTTGTCGTCGATCGTCGGGCAGTTGGGCGGCGGCGCGCTGATCACCTATCACCCGTTCGGGCTCGACTGGCGCATCATCTTTCTGATCAACATTCCGATCGGCATTGCGGCGTTTATCGGCACCTGGAAGTTCGTGCCGGAGAATCAGCCGGCCACGCGCACCGGCATCGACGTGAAGGGCGTGGCGTTGCTCTCCGCCGTGCTGCTGCTGGTGATCTACCCGATGACGCACGGCCGCGAAGCCGGCTGGCCGGCATGGACCTTCGTGATGTTCGCGCTTGCCGTCCCGGCGTTCGCGCTCTTCGTGATGACCGAGCAACGCGTCGAGCGCGGCGGCGGCCATCCGCTGGTGGACCTGCAATTGTTCCGCAACCGGGCCTTCGCGCTGGGTCTCGTGCTCGCGTTCCTGTTCTACTGCAATAGCGCGTTTTTTCTGACCTACGGGATCTTCCTGCAAACCGGTTTGCACTGGACACCGCTCGCCTCGGGCATGGCGATCATGCCGTTCGCGATCGGTTTCGTGGTCGGGCCGCTAACCTCGCCGGCGGTGGTCAGGCGCATCGGCGGCCATGTGCTCACGCTTGGTTTTTCGATGATGACGGTCGGCTTCACCGTCACGGGCTGGTCCGCCACCCAGTCGGCCACGCCGGATCTCCTGTTCTATTGCGGCCTCGTGTGCGCGGGCGTCGGTCATGGCCTGCTGCTGCCGTCGATCATGCGCATCGTGTTGCTGGAGGTCGTGCCGGAGAAGGCCGGGCTTGCTTCGGGCGTGGTGTCGTCGACGCTGCAGATCGGCTCGGCGTTCGGCACGGCAGCCATCAGCGGCGCGTTCTTCGGCGCGATCGGCGGCCGCGCGGCACCGGGCGATTACGCGCACGCGTTCCAGGTCAGCCTCGCGATCAACGCGTTGCTGATGTTCGTGTGCATCGGGTTGAGCGTGCTGCTCGTGCACCACCAGCAACTCGTGTTGCGCCGCCCGGCGCGACCCATTTGAAAATCCGGCGCCGGTAATCGTTTTCGGCAGAGGCCGCCGGGAAATTATTAGGCGTTTTTTTAAACAAGGCCGATTTAAAGCATGCCGCATTTACCGGTGAGTTGGTTATTCACAGGTAATTCCGGCGCGGCGGATCAGAATAAACCCTGAATACCTGACTGTCCAAGCATTAGATATGACGAAATGGCGCTCGAATTTTCTACTGGCGCTGCGGACATTCCGCAGTAAGTCTTGCGATCGTGCAGTGCGGCATGAACGGGCGGCCAGGCGGTGCATTGAAGGGTTTTCCCGGTTTTGCCCATCGACAGCCGGAAGTGGAAGCCATTCCACTGCCGATGAAAACGGTATCAATAAAAAGCACTTGCAGCGATTAATTTCGATTGTTAATCTTGCCAAACCTTTTAGTGTTTTACTTCAGCAGGTCTAAAGTCGAAAAACCCGGCGCAATGACTTAAATACCGTTCAACGGTTCCGTAGGGGGATGAATATGCTGACCGCTACCATTGACGCATTCCAGACACCGCCCACCACCCAATTCAATGTCGGCGACGTCGTCACATTGAAGGAAGGGGGCTCGCGCATGACAGTAACGTACGCAGGCCCGGTGGCGCTCAACCCCGGCGACTGGCTGATTTGCGAATGGTTCGACGAACACGGCGAATTGCGCCGCGAAATGTTTTCACCCGCGAGCGTGCGCGCCGAGCCGCGCTCGATTCCCGCCGGTTCCGTGCTGTGGAACCGCATGAGCCGCGCGGCCTGAACTGCCCGCACGGTCGGCCGGTGCTTCGGCCGACCAGCCCGTTTTCTGCCTGACCCACGCCACGTCTGAGTTACTTTTCCGAGCGATCCCGCGCGCTTGTGCGTCGCTGCACGCGCACCAGCAGCGCGGACGAAAACGCTCGCATCCTCACGAGCTTGCGCGTCTCCACGACCTCGCCCGCGATGTTCTTCGGCGGGTTCGGCTGCAACGCCCAATAGAGCGCAAGCAGCCAGCCGAATACGGTCCAGCCGAGGCATGCATTGAAGAGCGCCAGCGTCAGCACGTCATGACGCTTGCGCCGGTCCGCCACCAGCGCCGGCAGAAAATACAGCGCCAGCGCCAGCACCGCGGCGATGGCTTGCACGACGACATTGCTCCCCATGAAGCGGCTCCCGATACTCAACCTATGCGGCGATTGTCGCGCGATTGTTTTGTTTGCGTAAGCTCGCCGCAAAGGCGCTGAGCCGCTCGACATGGCTGGAATGAGCGGCGCCGGAAGAGATTCAGCAAGCCCGACGCACGGCGAGGGGTTCAGAGGGGTTCAGCCAATCCCGCATCAGGACTATCATGACCGTTTTGACTGAACAGATCCCCACGGACCGCCATCATGATCTCCGACGACACCCAGCAGGCTCAACGCATCAACCCCGAGACGCTACGCGAATTCGTGGACCGCAAGTGGAACGACGAGATCGTGCCCGCGCTGACGGACTACATCGCCGTGCCGGCCAAGAGCCCGGCGTTCGATCCCGAGTGGGTCAAGCACGGCTATCTGGAGCGCGTGATCACCGACGCCGCGCAATGGGCCGAACAGCAGCCCGTGCGCGGCCTGAAACTCGAAATCATCCGCTTGCCGGGCCGCACGCCGGTGATCTTCTTCGAGTCGGCGGCGACGCGTTCGGGCAGCGAGGAAACCATCGTGCTGTACGGGCACCTCGACAAGCAGCCCGAGTTCGACGGCTGGCGCAACGACCTCGGACCGTGGACGCCCAAGCTCGAGAACGACAAACTCTACGGCCGCGGCGGCGCCGACGACGGCTATGCGATCTACGCCAGCATCACCGCACTCGCCGCGCTGGACGCGCAAGGCGTCGAGCGTCCGCGCTGCGTCGGTCTGATCGAAACCTGCGAGGAGTCGGGCAGCTACGATCTGCTGCCGTATGTCGACGCGTTGCGCGAGCGGCTCGGCAAGGTCGGTCTGGTCGTGTGCCTGGATTCGGGCGCGGGCAACTACGATCAGCTGTGGCTTACCACGTCGTTGCGCGGACTGGTCGCTGGCGACCTCGAAGTGCAGGTGCTCGACGAAGGCATTCACTCGGGCGGCTATGGCGGCATCGCGCCGTCGAGCTTCCGTATCATGCGGCAACTGTTCGACCGTCTCGAAGACTCGGCCAACGGCACGCTATTGCCGAAGGGTTTCCATGTCGATATCCCGGCGGACCGTCTGCGTGAAGCGGAAGCCACCGCCCAGATTCTCGGCGACGACGTCTGGAAGAAGCTGCCGTGGGCCTGCGGCCAGGACGGCCGTCAGGTGCTGCCCACCACCACCGATCCGCAAGAGGCCTTGCTCAATTCGACGTGGCGTCCGTCGCTGTCGGTGACCGGCGCGGCCGGCTTGCCCGCGCTGGCCGACGCCGGCAACGTGCTGCGTCCGCGCACGGCGTTCAAGCTGTCGCTGCGTCTGCCGCCGCTGATCGAGGCGGAGAAGGCCGTCGCCGAACTGAAGGCGCTGCTCGAACTCGACCCGCCGTACAACGCCAAAGTGACGTTCAAGCCGGACGCGGGCGCGGCGAGCGGCTGGAGCGCGCCCGACCTCGCACCGTGGCTCGCCACCGCACTCAACGACTCTTCTCGCCGACACTACGGCGCCGACGTTGCCTACATGGGGCAGGGCGGCACCATCCCGCTGATGAACGTGCTGAAGGCGGGTTTCCCGAAATCGCAGTTCATGGTGTGCGGCGTGCTCGGACCGAAGTCGAATGCGCACGGACCGAACGAATTCCTGCACGTGCCGTACGGCAAGAAGCTCACGGCCGCGGTCGCCGAGGTGATCGCCGCCGCGCCTTGAGCATTCTCTTCGACTGTCGTTTGCCTTGAACCCGTCAACGTCCGCCGACTTTGTGAATGACCGATAACTCGACCGCCCAACCCGCCACGCCCCGGATTCCGGCCGAACAACTGCACGCCTACGTGAGGGCGATCTGGGAAAAGGCGGGCAGCACGCCACGCGAAGCGGAACTGGTCGCCGATCATCTGGTGGCGGCGAATCTGACTGGTCACGACTCGCATGGTGTGGGGATGATTCCGCGCTATGTTGCATCGCTCGCCGACGGGGAGCTTCAACTGAACCTGCACGCCGACGTGGTGAAAGACGCGGGCGCCGTGCTGACGGTCGAAGGCGGCAGGGGCTTCGGCCAGGTGGTGGCGTTCGAGGCCATGGAGCAGGGCATCGAACGCGCCAAACGCCTCGGCATCTGCGCGGTCGGCTTGCGTGGCGCCCATCACATCGGGCGCATCGGTCATTGGGCCGAACAGTGCGCGCGTGCGGGGCTCGTGTCGTTCCATTTCGTCAATGTGGCGGGCGATCCGCTCGTCGCGCCGTTCGGCGGCGCGGACCGGCGCATCGGCACGAATCCGTTTTGTGCCGCTTATCCGCGGCCCGGCAAGCCGCCGCTCGTGCTCGACTTCGCGACCAGCACGGTGGCGTATGGCAAGACGCGCGTCGCGTATAACCAGGGCAAGCAGGTGCAACCCGGCGCGCTGATCGATCACGAGGGCCGCGCCACGCTCGAACCCAAAGTCATGCACGAAGCGCCGTTCGGTTCGCTGACGCCGTTCGGCGGGCATAAGGGTTTTGGACTCGCGGCCATGTGCGAGATCTTCGGCGGCGCGCTTTCTGGCGGCTTTACCACGCACTCGACTACGCTCGGCACGACCAACGCGATCATCAACGGCATGCTGTCGGTGATCATCGATCCGGCCGCGTTCGACGCCCCCGATGCGCAAGCCGAAGCCGACGCGTTCATCGACTGGGTGAAGGCCTCGCCGCTCGCGGCGGGCGCCGAGCGTCTCTATGAGCCCGGCGAACCCGAGCGCGTGACGCGCGCGCAGCGCGAGGCCGAAGGCATTCCCGTGGATGCGGCCACGTGGGCGCAGATTCTCGCCGCGGCGCTCGCCGTCGGCATGTGCGCGGAAGAAGCCGGCCGCTGGTCCGCGCGTCTGCAATAAGACGGTGGCCAAGGCGCGCGGCGCGGTGGACCGCCCGCGTTTGATCATGCGAAGCGCATAAACCGTCTGTCAGCCCACCAATCAGCGAAAAAAGCATTTGCCGCTCATATTTTCGATTGCATTTTCTAATCGAAGACTATTTCTTTCTTTTTTCAATCCGGCAGGAAATGCAATCCTTGCCCATGGGCAAATGGATTGCCCGCCGCGCGCCTGTTTGCGGCCCGAATTCGCCCATCTTCGGTGCGCAAGCGTTTGCGTCCGCGCGACACGCCGTCAGCCTCCCTCCTTCGCGTAGAACGCCTGCTGGCGGGCTTTTGAACGCGGCTTGCATTCATCTGTTGGTTACCCCGCTCCCATCCGATTCCGGTCTGCTTTAGGCTCGCATAGCAATACCAGTGTTTAACCTCAAAAGGACCGATCAAAATGAATCTGCATAATCATCACGCCTGCCGCCCGTTCCTCGAAGCCGGCAATCTGTCGCAAATTTCCGCGTACTACGAAGAAGGCCGCAACGTCATGTGGATGATGTTGCGGGCACAGCCGCGCCCCTGTTTCAATCTCGATCTGGTCCATGACATCCTGGAACTCGCGCAGGCAGCACGAGAGTCGGGATTGCCGATCGATTTCTGGGTCACCGGTTCGTTGATTCCGACCATGTACAACGTCGGCGGCGATCTGGATTTCTTCGCGGACTCGATCCGCGGCGGCAAGCGCCAGGCGCTCATGGCCTACGCGCGGGCATGTGTCGATTGCGTGCATGCGGCGTCGCGGGGATTCGACACGGGTGCGATTTCGATCGCGATGGTGGAGGGCACGGCACTCGGTGGGGGCTTCGAGGCCGCGCTCGCGCATCATTTCGTGCTCGCGCAGAACGACGCGCGCATGGGCTTCCCGGAGATCGCGTTCAATCTGTTTCCGGGCATGGGCGGTTATTCACTGGTGGCGCGCAAGGTCGGCATGCGGCTCGCGGAGGAGCTGATCGGCGTCGGCGAATCGCATACGGCCGAATGGCACTACGGCAAAGGTCTGGTCGATCAGCTGTTCGAACCGGGCGAGGCCTATATGGCGACCCGTACTTTCATCGACACGCTCAAGCCGAAAATGAACGGCATCCGCGCGATGCTGCGGGCGCGCCAGCGCGTGCAGCAACTCTCGCGCGCCGAGCTGATGGAAATCACCGAGGATTGGGTCGACGCTGCCTTCACGATCGAGGAGAAGGACCTCGCCTTCATGGAGCGGCTGGTGATGCTGCAGAACCGCCGTACCTCGAACCTGCGTCAGACGGTGGCCGGCGTAGCCAATTTCGGCTGAATCGATGTGGGTTCGAGCAAGAGCCGTAAGGAGGACGGTGCACAAGCTCAGGCAATCAGCCTGAGCTTCTGTCTATCCTGCAACCAGCGTTCGAATTCAGCCGCCGGCATGGCCTGGCCGTACAGGAAGCCCTGCACATAATCCACGCCCAAGCCCTTCATGAACACTTCTTCCGATTCGGTCTCGATTCCTTCGGCGACCACCTTGAAATTCAATTCCTGCGCGACGGCCACCATGGAGCGCACCAGTGCTTGCGCTTTGGTGTCGGCGTTGATCGAGCGCACGAAGCTGCGGTCGAGCTTGATGACGTCGAGCGGAATCCGGCCCAGCTGCGACAGCGACGAATAGCCCGTGCCGAAATCGTCCAGATGAACCTGCGCGCCGAGCTGGCGGAACTGCTTGATCAGATCGATCGCGGCCGTTTCGTCTTCGATCAGGCAGCTCTCGGTCAGTTCGAGATCGATCAGGCAGGGATCGAGATTGGCGTTCTGCAGCGCCTCGCTGAAATGGCGGACCACGGCCGTATCGACCAGTTGCCGCGCCGACACGTTGATCGCGATGCGCAGGTTATAGCCGTCCCCCTTCCATTTGGCCGCCTGTTTCGCGGCCGTTACCATGACCCAGCGGCCCAGCACGCCGATCAGCCCGGACTCTTCCGCGTAACGGATGAACTCGGCGGGCATGATCTGCCCGCGCTCCGGCGAATTCCACCGCACCAGCGCTTCGACGCCCTGGACCACACCGGTGGCGAGCGACAGTTTCGGCTGGTAGTGCAGCGTCAGCTGGCCCTCTTCGAGGCCGCGCCGCAGATTGGTGTCGAGCCACATGTATTCGGCGACCCGGCGGTTCATTTCCGGCGAGAACACGCGGTGCGTGCGTTTGCCTTCGTCTTTGGCGACGTACATGGCCGTGTCGGCTGACCGGATCAGCGATTCGAGGCTGTCGCCGTGTTCCGGATACAGCGCGATGCCGATCGAGCAGCCCGTATAGACCTCCACGAGCCCAAGCGCGAACGGCGTGCGCATGCGTTCGAGAATGCGCTGCGCGGTGGCTTCGAGTTCGTGCGCCGTGCCTCTCGCCGCGAGCACGATGAATTCGTCGCCGCCGAGGCGCGCGAGCGTGTCGCCTTCGTTCAGGCACTCGCTGATCGCGGACGACACGTCGCGGATCAGGCGGTCGCCGAACACGTGGCCGTAGTGATCGTTGACCTTCTTGAAGTTGTCGAGATCGAGAAACAGCACGCCGACTGCTTCGCCCGGCGCGGCGTCTTCGATCGCGGCGCGGATCTTGTCCTGAATCGCGTTGCGGTTGGCGAGGCCGGTGAGCGAATCGGTGTTCGCCAGTTCGGTGAGGCGTTCCTGCGCGAGCCGTTCCTCGGTGATGTCGGTGCCCGAGCAGATCAGGAATTGCTCTTCGACGCCGCTGCCGCTGTGGACGAATTTATTGCGGAACAGAAAGAGCCGTTCGCCGTGCACCGTTTTGACGCGCCGCTCGACCTCGTACGACACGCCGCGATTGAAGAAGCCCGCAATGTTCTGGCTGGAGGCCGCGCCGTCTTCGGTGGACATGAACAACGCCCACACGTTGCGGCCGATGATGTTCTCTTCCTTAACGCCCGTAAGTTCTTCGGCAAGACGATTGAAGCGCTGTATTCGACCGTGCCGGTCGACGATCACGACAACCGAATTCACTTCGGACACGACCTGTTCGGCAAACGAGAGGCCGTGCACCAGATCGCGGGCGACGGATTCGGTGTCGTCGTAGGCCGAGGCGGTGCCCGCCCAGGTATTGCTGCTGAGCTTTTTACCCACGAGATGCAGGCGAAGCGGTTCGCCGAACAGCCGCACGTCTAGGACCAGATGCGAGGTGACGCCGGTGAGGCAGCGGATTTGCGAAGCCTGCTGGGGATTGAGCGGAATGGCGACATTAGCCGGCACGTCGCCGGTTACGGGCGTGAGTTCGAGCGCGTTGCTGTCGTTCGACAGACGCCAGCATGGGCTGCTTGTGCCGAACTGGGCATAAAGCACCTGGTCGTGTTGGTCGTCATTCATGAGATCCCCGGGCGGTGTGTGCCGGTGGCCGCCGTGAAGGCGGAGTCGGCAAACAGTCTTCATCATACGTAAGACTGTCCCCATTGTAGCGAAGCGATTGGAATTACGGGCTTATAAAGATTAACGGTCTGTAAGACTTCCGTCTTTAGCGCTATTTTAAGGGCTTTTTTTCCGGTCACGCGCAGGGAAGCTGTGCGGCCGCCCATCTCTCGAAACGGCTAAAAGCGTCGCGCCAGCCATGCGCGGGCCGTTTCCCTTTCGGCGGGGACCGCTTCCAGCGAGGCTTCGAACCAGAATGTCCCGGCCACCAGCGTGGCCACGACGATGCCGTCGCGATACAGAATCCGATTTCCCGCCACCGCGGGCACGCGTTCGCCGACCAGCAGCGTGCCAGCGAGATTCAACGGATCGGTTCCGGCGATACATACAAAAGCACTGTCGTTCGCATGCCGTCGCACTTCTCGCAGCACAGGAATCGCCTCGGGCAGAGCGAATTGTTCGCCGGCGAGGCCATTCACGAAGCGCCCGCCGCGAATCACGCCACGCGCTTCGAGCCGCTGAAAAACGCGCAACAGGTCTCGCCATGGCGGCAGCCACTCGGCCTCGCGTTCGAGCAAGCGCCAGAACACCACGCCGTAGCGGCGCAATAGGGTCATCGCAACGTGTTCCAGCACTTCAGGTGGGAACTGCCTGCGGCGCTCCGGAACGGTCTCTGTTGCCGCAGCAGCGGCGGGCCGCTTCACTAGCGCCCAGCGTCCAGCGTCGTCCATGCCGCCGATCAGCGCGCTCGACCGCGCGCGCCGGCTGCCGGAATAAGCGTTGCGTTTGGCGGCCGGCTTGAGCAAGGCGCGCAAGCCCGCGAAACTGTCGGAATTCACGAGACCCGCGGCCACCAGTTCGCCCAGCGCGCTCTCCAGTTCCATACGCAATCCGCGAACTTCGGTCAACAATTCGTCGAAGAACATCGCACCGTGTTGCACCAGCGTGTCGTACACGCTTTGCGCGCGCGCCGACAGCTCCGGTTGTTTCGACGGATCGAGCAACGCGCTCCACACACCCACCTGCGCGCGCGGCAGCAGCACGATCGGCGTGCTGCGGACCGGCCCGCTGGCACCGCGCGCGCGTTCCGTCAGACGGGTCCAGACTATTTTGCCGGCCCGACATAGTTCGTCGAGCGAAGTATTTGCGTAGGCCTTCACGCGCGCGGGCAGGATGTCTTCCTCCCACGCACCCGCCGCGGCCTGGAAGCCTTCGAGCTGTTCGAGCACGGCAACTAGCGCGTCGCGCCCCTCGCTGCGCGTGTCCGGCGTCAGATGCTGCCACTCGAACAGAAAGCGCATGAAGTCGTGCCGTTCCACCGGCTCGATTTCGCGCCGCAAGCGTTTCACGGTGTAACGGTGTATGCGTGCGAGAAGATGTCGTTCGCACCATTCTTCCCCGGCGGCTTGTGGCGTGAAGCGCCCGCGCATCACGTAGCCTTCGGCTTCGAGGCGCGTAAGGCTCTGTTCGACCGACGCCGGGGGCAACTTCAACGCTTCAGCAATCGCACTGAGCGGCAGCGGGCCGAAACCGGTCAGACGCGCGCGGAGCACGTCGGTCAGGGCGTCGTCGGCGCTCCAGCTATCGGCGTAGCCTTTCGGCGCGACGAGCGGCGGCGCAAACCGGGTGTCGGGATAGAGCGGCTGAAAACAGGTGAGGCGTTCGACGGGCAGCCACACGGCGGAGTCGCCGGCGAGCTGCAGGCGGGTGGCGCGGCCGGCTTCGGCCAGCGACGCGAGCCATGCCGGCCAGCCTTCGTTGCGGCGCGCTTCGGCCTCGGTGACGCAGGCAAGGCCGGTCAACGCTTCATGCATCTCGTCAGCGTTGCGCGCCTGCGGCCACGCTTCGTCGCGCACGCTTTCGATGGCTTCGGCATCGAGCGCGCCGAGATCGTCGGCACTCGACGGATCGGTCCAACGGCGGTTCAACACCGCTTGTGTGCGGCGTTCCTCGATCGGCGCGTCGTCGAGATAAGCGTACGGTTTCGCGTTGAGGATTTCAGCGGCGAGCGGCGAGGGCGCGGGCAAATCGCGCGCGACCAGTTGCACGTCGCCCTGTTCGATACGGCGCAGCAGCGCAAGCCAGGTTTCGCTGTCCATCGCCTCGTGCAAACAGTCGTCGACGGTTTGCTCCACTAATGGATGACGCGGCAGTTCGCGTTCGCCGACCACGTTTTCCAGACACGCAGCCTGCTCGGGAAACACGCTCGCCAGCAGATCTTCGCTGCGCATGCGCTGCAATTGCGGCGCGGTCTTGCGTCCGCCGGTATAGCGCGGCAGGCCGAGCGCGGTAGTCGCGTTCCAGCGCCAGCGCACGCCGAACAGCGGCGCATCGAGCAGCGCCTGAATCAGCAGATGCTCGGCGCTGTTCGAATGCAGATAGCGCCATACGTCGTCGAGCACGAAGGAATGGCTGCCGGTCAGCGACAGCACGATCGCGTCCTCGGTGGCGGCGGCTTGCAGTTCGAAGTTGAAGGTGCGGCAAAAGCGCTTGCGCAGCGCGAGGCCCCACGCGCGGTTCACCCGGCTGCCGAACGGTGCGTGAATGACGAGTTGCGTGCCGCCGGATTCGTCGAAGAAACGCTCCATGACCAGCGTGTTCTGGGTGGGCAGCACGCTGAGCGCGGCGCGCGCACGGGCGAGATAGTCGACGATCTGGCGCGCGGCGGCTTCGTCGAGATGCAGATTGTCGACCAGCCAGCCGATTGCATGCTCGATGCGGGCCGCGAGTGTTTCGAAGTCGGTGCTGGTCTCGTCCGCAACGATGGCCGACGCCGTGGCGCTCTTTTCTTCGAGAAGGTGTCCAATCTGCTCGCGCAAACGCGCGACGCCGAACGACAGCTCGTCGCTGCGGCCCGGCGCTTCGCCGAGCCAGAAAGGAATGTTCGGCGGCTGGCCCTGCGCGTCCTCGACGCGCACGCGTCCGCTCTCGATCCGCAGAATCCGGTACGACGCGTTGCCGAGTTGAAACACGTCGCCGGCCAGACTTTCGACGGCGAAGTCCTCGTTGACGGTGCCGATATTGATCGCCTGCGGTTCGAGCACGACGGCATAGTCGGCGTTCTCGGGAATCGTCCCGCCCGACGTAACGGCGACTAGCTTGCCGCCGCGCCGGCCGCGCAGCGTGCCGCTCACCACGTCGCGATGAATATAGGCGCCGCGCGGACCGTTGCGGCTCGTGTAGCCTTCGGCGAGCATGCGCAGCACCGCGTCGTACTGCTCACGCGTGAGCTCGGCGTACGGCGCCGCGCGGCGCATCAGGTCGAACAGCGCGTCCTCGCTCCATTCGGCGCTCGACACTTCCGCGACGATCTGCTGGGCGAGCACATCGAGCGGCGCGCGCGGAATGCGCAGCGCGTCGAGTTCGCCGCGCCGCACGCAATCGAGCAGCGCGGCGCATTCGATCAGATCGTCGCGCGAGGCCGGAAAAAGTCTGCCCTTGGGCATCCCGCCGACATGATGGCCCGAGCGTCCGACGCGTTGCAGGAACGGCGCGATCGCGCGTGGCGAACCCATCTGGCAGACCAGATCGACGTCGCCGATATCGATGCCGAGTTCCAGCGAAGCCGTGGCGATCAGCACGCGCAGTTCGCCGCGTTTCAGGCGCTGTTCGGCGTCGAAACGATGTTCCTTTGCAAGGCTGCCGTGATGCGCGGCGACCACGTCCTTGCCCAGCCGCTCGGTCAGATGATGCGCGGCGCGCTCGGCCATGCGGCGCGTGTTGACGAAAATCAGCGTGGTGCGGTGCATCGCCACCAGCTCGGCGAGACGGTCGTAGACGCGCTCCCACACTTCGTTGGGCATCACCGCTTCGAGCGGCACGGGCGGGATCTCGAGCGCGAGATCGCGTTCGCGCACGTGCCCCACGTCGATGATCGCGCAGTCGGCGGGAATGCCGCTGTCGATACGCCCGCCGCCCACCAGAAAACGCGCGACCGCGCTCACCGGCTTTTGGGTCGCCGACAGGCCGATACGCGGCAGGCGCCGCAGGCACAGCGCGTCGAGCCGCTCCAGGCTGAGCGCGAGATGGCTGCCACGCTTGCTGCCGGCGAGCGCGTGAATTTCATCGACGATCACCGTGCGCACCGTCGCGAGCATGCGGCGGCCGGAGTCCGAACCGAGCAGCACGTATAGCGATTCCGGCGTGGTCACTAGAATATGCGGCGCGCGCTTCTTCAACGCGTTGCGCTCCTGCTGCGTGGTGTCGCCGGTCCGCACGGCGGTGCGGATGTCCAGAGCCGGCAAGCCGAGCGCGTCGAGTTCCGCGGCGATGCCTTGCAACGGCAACTGCAGATTGAGACGGATGTCGTTGGAGAGCGCCTTCAGCGGCGAGACGTAGACCACCAGCGTTTCGTCGGGCAGTGCACCGCCATTGGCGAGGCCTTGCTGGACCAGATCGTCCAGTGCGGACAGAAAGGCGGTGAGCGTTTTGCCCGAACCCGTGGGCGCGGCCACCAGCGTGGAACGGCCACGCCGAATCTGCGGCCATGCGGCGGCCTGGGCGTCGGTTGGCGCGGGAAAGGTCTTGAGGAACCAGCTCGCGACCGCGGGATGGAAATCGCCCAGCGCGCCGGCCGTCGATAGCCCCATGGCAGGCGTCGCGACGGATGCGGTGTCGGGAGCCGCGCCCAACGCAGCGGCAGTGGTGGTGGCCGGACTCATGCCTGCATAGTTGGGGGCGGGGCGTGCCATATCCAGAGGGGGCGAAAGCAGCCGGTTGCAAGGATCAGGAATCAGTCTGGCAGGTTTCCGCTGGCTTTGCCCAAAGACAATGTGCCGGCACTTATGTCGCAATCGAAAGGCCGTGTGACGGCATTTTTTCCGTCCGCTCGCCGCGACAAGCGGCGGCGCGCAGACGCACTGATCGTAAGGAGCTTGAAACATACATCAACCCAATGCCTGACGGCTGCACAGCTTGCCTGACGCTCTGCCGGATTTTGCCAATTGCAGTACTCTCTACGCCTCACCCATTCACGAACCACGTTGGAGTTTCGACGATGCGATACAACCAGTTGGGCCGTACCGGTGTGTTTGTTTCAGAATTATGTTTGGGCACGATGACCTTCGGCGGCGGCGGGGGCATCTGGAAGCAGATCGGCGATCTGCAGCAAGCGGACGCGGAGCGGCTGGTCGGCCGGGCGCTCGACGCGGGCATCAATTTCATCGACACAGCCGACGTTTATTCAGAGGGCCTGTCCGAACAGATCACGGGCCAGGCGCTGAAAAACCTCAAGGTGCCGCGCGACAAAGTGGTGGTGGCCACCAAAGTGTTCGGCCAGACGGGCGAGTTTCCCAACGCGCGCGGCGCCTCGCGGTATCACATCATCGACGGCGTGAAGGCGAGTTTGAAGCGTCTGCAACTCGATCACGTCGACCTGTATCAGATCCACGGTTTCGATCCGGCCACGCCGATCGAAGAAACCATGCGCGCACTCGACACGCTGGTGCAGCACGGCCATGTGCGCTACGTGGGCGTGTCGAACTGGGCCGCCTGGCAGATCGTGAAAGCGCTCGGTATTTCCGAGCGTCTTGGGCTGGCGCGCTTCGAAACGCTGCAGGCGTATTACACGCTGGCGGGCCGCGACCTCGAACGTGAACTCGCGCCGATGCTGCACAGTGAAGGCCTCGGCCTGATGGTGTGGAGTCCGCTCGCGGGCGGCCTGCTGAGCGGCAAGTATGGACGTGAGCAGCAGGGCGAAGCGGGCAGCCGACGCACGACGTTCGATTTTCCGCCGGTCAATCGCGAGCGCGCTTATGACTGTATCGACGTGATGCGCGATATCGCTGAGGCAAAAAAGGTGTCGGTGGCGCAGATCGCGCTGGCGTGGCTGCTGCATCAACGGGTGGTGACGACGGTGATCGTCGGCGCGAAGAAGGTCGAGCAACTCGACGACAACATCGCCGCCACCGGTGTCTCGCTCTCCGCGGATGAACTCGCGAAGCTCGATCAGGTCAGCACGCTGCCGGCGGAATACCCGGGCTGGATGCTGGAGCGTCAGGGCGAGCCGCGCCGCAAGCAACTGGAAGAGGCGCGGTAACTGACTCGAAGGGCGGCCGCATGTGCGGGCCCCGCCGCTCGCGCAGCCACCGTTGCATGAGCGGCTCGCCCTACGGCCGCTCATTCCACAGCGGCCTGCCCCGCATCAGCCGCTTGAGCGGCATAGGCCGCGGCGGCATCCATCGTGCGCGCCGAGTACACCATCGCGGCGCCCGCATTGATGGCAACCGCCACGCCCAGCGCTTCGGCGATTTCCTCGCGCGTCGCGCCATGCTTGAGCGCTTCGGCCGTGTGCACGGTAATACAACCATCACAGCGCAGGCTGACCGCTACGGCGAGCGCAATCAGTTCGCGCGTTTTGGCGCCGAGCAGATCCTTCTTCTGGCCGGCGCCCGACAATGCCTGATAGCCTTTGACAGTATCGGGCGACAGTCTGGCGATCTCGCCGATACGGCCGACCAGTTCGTGACGGTAATCGATCCAGTTCAACATGGCGGTGCTCCTTGGCCTATTGCGCGTCGGCGGGTGCCGGCGTCGTGAGACCAGTATTGCGCTGCGCCGCGATATCCTGAATACTCGATTCGCTCAACTTTTAGCGCGATCGTCTCATGGATACGCTCAGCCGACTGCTCGACCTCGCCCGTCCCCAAGCCAGTCTCGATCTGCGCTGCCTGCTTTCGGGCGCCTTCGATATCGTCCATGACCCGGCGGAGGCGGGCATTGCGCCGTTTCACCTGGTGCTGGACGGCGCGTGCATCGTCGAAACCGCGGACGGCGCGCAGCGTGCGTTGCGCGCGGGCGACTTCATGCTGTTTCCGCGCGGCGCGGCGCATCGCGTGCGCGACGTGAAGCAGTCGGCTGCCCACGCGCCGTTGACGCCAAGCCATGACGGCATGCTGCCTGTGCGTCGCAACGACGGCCAGGACGACGCCCGCATTCCCGCCGACCTCGACCTTCTCTGCGGCCGCTTTGTCTACTCGCCCGGTTCATCGGCCTTGCTGCTGAACGCATTGCCCGATCCGTTCCATGTCTCGCTGAGCGGCATGGAAACGAGGGACTCATTGCAGACGGTAATCGCCTTGATGCGCAGCGAGGCCGAACGACGTCAGGCGGGCGCCCTCGCGATCGTCACCGCATTGAGCCACGCGCTGCTGGCTATGGCGCTACGGGTGCACGGCGAGCAGAACGCGTCGGCTTCAGGCGTGCTCGCGCTGCTCGCCGACGCGCGCCTGGGCGCTTCCGTGCAAGGCATGCTGAGCGCGCCCGAACGGGCGTGGACCATCGCCGAACTCGGCGACCTCGCCGCCATGTCGCGCGCGACTTACGCACGCCATTTCAACGAGCGCGCCGGCATGACGGTAATGGACTTTCTCACGCAGATCCGTATGACCATCGCGTGCGATCTGCTGCGCCGCACGCAGCGCAGCGCGGCCGAGATCGGCGAGGCGGTGGGCTATCAATCGGAGGCCGCCTTCGGCAAGGCGTTTCAGCAAAGCGTGGGCGTGACGCCGGGACGTTACCGGCGTCGTCCGCAAGAGAACGAGGCGGCGGAAAACTAGCCAGGTTTGCCCGGTTTGCCGAACCAGCGCTGTTCGATCCATGACATCAGGAAGGCCACCAGCAGCGCGCAGACCGTGCCGAGCGTCACTTCGCCAAGGCGCAGCAGGGCTTTGTCCCAGGCGGGCCCGATGCCCGGCACCAGCAGCATGATCGTCGCGGTAATGCCGCCCAGACGCGCCGCGCTGCCGACGTTCAGGATCCAGCACAGGGCGATCGCCACGCCCACCGTGGCCGCATAGGCCGCGAAATAGCCGGCGCCGAACGTGGCGCCCACGAGTCCGCACACGCCGCCGACCATCGCGCCGATGAATTGATCGCGCGACAGATTGCGGGTGTCGACATAACTATGCTGGCTGACCGCGATCGCCGTGATGGCGGCCCAGAAGGTCTGCTCCGTATGCAGCGCGCGGCCAATGGCGACCGCCAGGCTTGCACCGGCGACCGCCTGCACGGCCATGAAGCTGCCTTCGATCAGGCGCTCGCCGAGCGGCAACGACTTGAGAAAGGCAAACAGCGAGTTGGCGGCGCTCGCCCGTGCCGTACGTGCTGAATCGTCGCGTGAGGTCATCGGATGTGAGGGGGCGTATTGGAGCGTGAAGGTTTCGTATTCTAGCGACTCCAATTGACGCGAGCAGACACGGGCTCGCCAGCACGTCTACAGGCCGCGTACCGGCGAAGCCGTAGCTTAACCTTCGCGACTGCGCAGCCGGTGATACCAGTTCATCAACGGCGTAGCCGAGACGCCGTGAATCACGACCGACGCCGCGATCACGGCCAGCGTGAGTGGCACGAGCGGGGCGACGTCGGCAGCGGCGCCGTTTTCAAGCGCGTACGCCAGGTAGTAAAACGAACCGATGCCGCGTATCCCGAACCAGCTCATCAGACGGCGTTGCGTCGGTGTCGCGCTCGACCCCAGCAGCGACAACTCGACGGATATCGGCCGCACGAGCACGAACAGCGCGGCGGTGAGTGCGACGGTCTGCCAGGTGAAGAGCGGCGTGCGCATGGTGGCGAGCACGTTGCCGACCATCGCCATGACCGCGACCTCGGCAATGCGTTCGAGTTCGATCGTGAAACCGAGTACTGACTCCGTCATAAACGCGTGCGCTTTGCCCGGATGCGCCGCGGTCGCTTCGACGTCTTCGGAATCGACGGTGCCGATGGTCTTGCGAGGCGACTTGCCGCCGCTCGCGCGGTGTTCGACACGGCGCATGGCGACACCGGCCGCGAACACGGCCAGAAACCCATAGGTGTGGACGAGTTGCGCGGCGCCATACGACAGTTCGATCAGGCCGAGCGCGAAGAAACCCTCCAGCCCGAGCGCCTGCGCGTGGCGCGTGCGCAGCCATGCCACCGCGTGGGTCGTGGCCCAGCCGAGCACGCTGCCGATAGCGATTGCGCCCGCCACGCCCCACACGATGCTGCCCGCGAGCTGCAGGTTCAGCAGGTCGCCCGTCTCGGCGGCGGGCGCCGCGCATAACGCCAGGCCGAGCATCGCGAAGGGCAGTGCGATGCCGTCGTTCAGGCCGCCTTCGCCGGACAGCGCGAAGCGCAGCAGGTCGTGATCGCCGGGGTTGTGCACTTGCACGTCGTGGGCCAGCACCGGATCGGTCGGCGCGAGGATCGCCGCCAGCAGCAAGGCCGGCCCCCAGCCGAGATGCAGGACGTACACGCCGAACAGCATCAGCAGCGGAATGGTCGCGAGCATCGCAAGGAAGCCGAGACGCAGCGGCACGGTCCACAGTTTTTCCAGCATGCCAAGCCGCAGCCGCAGGCCGATGGCAAACAGCGAGACGAGCAGCGCGACTTCGGTGATGGTGCGCAGCACATGCGCGTCGGCGATCATGTCCAGGCGCAACAGGCCGATACCGGGCGGCCCGAGGGCGTAGCCGATCGCAAGGTAGAACATGGCGGCGCTGACGGGCAGCCGCCGCAGTGTCGTTGCCGCCAGACCCATGAAAACGAGTACGGCACCGACAATGAGAAACCACAAAGTTTCGTGCATGCGCATCCGGTGAGGGCCCGCGTGCGTGTGCTGCATGCGGGCCGGTTGAACAAAGGTGCGCCCGGACGCGTCAGTCAGTGACGCGTCATTTCAAGGCGCGCGTCCGAATGCTTCGCGCAGCTTGCGCTTGGCTCGCTGCAAGGTGTCGCGGCGCGCTTTCGGCAAGTTCCTGCCGGCGCGATTGATATAGAAGTTCAGCATCGACATGGCCGACTGGAACGGCGTGCCCTTGCGGCGCCGGCTTTTCGTCGACGACGCTTTGAGCGACTGTGCGATCGACTCCGCGCTGCCGGTTTTGAAAATATCGTGTTGGATGTCCATCGCGTCGCTGGTTTCCATCACGTGATGCGACCACTTCTTCGGGCTCTTCGCGCGATGCGCCGCTTGTGCCTGGGCATGCCGTTGGCGCGGCGGCCGGCCCGACTTGCCGCGCGCGACTGGGCGTCTGGACTTGCTGGTGGATTTTCGGGTGGCCATGATGCCGCCTCCTGATCGGATCGTGCGTGCGCGCTGATCGCTCTGATCGCGCTCATTGTGCGCTCAAACAGAAACGCGCCGGCTGCCGCGGTGGCGGCATGCCGGCGCATCGGCCCGGCTATGGGTGAGCGCTGGTGGCGGCGCGCCCCATGCACGAGCATACGTTACAACTTCAGCCCGCCAGCCTCCGGCGCGTCCGACGATGCCGGGGGAACGTCGCCGACACCGTAGTCGTCGCGGCGCGCATAGGCGTCGCGGCCCCAGTACGGTTCGCTGCCGTAGTACTGGTGCACGGAGGTGGCCCACGTCTGGTCCGCCATGGATGGCCAATGGTCCTTGTCGAAACCCGGTGCGTTCTTCACGCGCTCAGCGGTCATGTTCAGCACGAAGCACTTCCGTCCGGTATCGAGCGTCAAAGCATGCCATGGTATGGCGAGCAGCTTGTCGCCGATGCCGAGAAAGCCGCCGCTCGACAGGACGGCATACGCAACGCGGCCCGCGCCGACGTCGAGCATGATGTCCTTGATCTTGCCGATGTCCTCGCCGTCGCTGCTGAGCACTTTGTCGCCGTCGAGGGTGGAGGCGGCCATGACGTCCGGGCCGGGGCCGTCCGCGGTCGCGCTGCCTTTGCCGACGATTCGGGCGCCCTGGTCTTGCCGCATGCCGGCTTGCGACTGTGTCTGGTTGAGCATGATGAGCCTCCTCTAAGGTTAGGTGTGTGCAAGGCTCAGCAACCGGCGTTCCTTCAAATTCTGAACGGCATCGCGCGATGCCGCGGCGGTGATCCATGCTCAGGCATGCTGCGTTTGCAGAGAACATGTGCGAAGCGTCCCGCCAAACGCGTAAAGCACGCTGACGCATTTGAAAATATTTCGTCCAAACAGATCGACGGGGAGAACTGGGAACACGTCGCCGTTATGAGGCATAGCCCTTGCGGGATGTTCACGCAGCAGCGCGATCAATAACTTGCGTACGCTGTCCATCCATCCTCGGAGACTTCAATGAACTATTCAAAAGCATTGCTGGTATCGGCACTCGTCGCCATGTCGGGCGTGGCATTCGCGCAAGCAGGCGGCGGCAACGGTAACGGCGGCGGCGGTGGCACCGGCGGCTCGGGCAACGCGCACGGCGCGGCAACCGCGGCACCGACCACGGATGGACAACCCACGGCGGGCGCGATGAGTTCCAGTGGCTCGACATCCCATCACATGTCGAAGTCGAAGGCCAGGAAGCCGAAGACGGATTCGACCAATACGCCCGGCGCGGATGCGAGCAGCGATACAAAAGGTCAGTGAGCGGACCGCATAGCCGCGGGGTCATCGTGACGGGGCAGCCGGTTTTCTGAGCGGCGCGCTTTAAGGCGCCGCCTGTTTCACCCCACGCGACGCACCCGCTGCGCGCCCGCCCGCCACCCGGGGCGCGGTGCGCGCGCCGGCCTTCGCATCGGCCTGCGTCGCTGCCTTACGCACCACGCGCGACTTCTTCAGCAAACGGGAAATCGAATCGTCGATGCTCTCCGCCACCGCCGACTCTCGCGCCTTGCGGCCCTTCGCGCCGGCTTGCCGCGCGAGCTTCGCGGCGCGCTTCTCGGCCTGCGCGAGTAAGGTGGCAAACGCCACTTCGTCCACTCTCAGCCCACGGCGCGACTGCGCGGGCGCGAGGCTCTGCAACTCGTCCGCTTCGAATGCGCTGATCACCGCAGGGTGAATGTAGCAACGCTTGCACACGGCCGGCGTATTGCGCAGTAAACCTGCCACGTCCTTCACGGTGGCAACGATATGCCGGCGCGCTTCCGCCGCACTGCTGCACATCAGGCGGCGCAGCGCGGCCAACGCGTAGACGCTGCCGGCCCACGTGCGATAGTCCTTGGCCGTGAAATCCGCGTCGCTCGCACGGCGCAGGTAGTCGTTGATGTCGGCGGAGCCGACGGTGCGGCGTGTGCCGTCTTCATCGAGATACTGGAACAGGTCGTGGCCGGGCAGTTCGGCGCAACGCCGCACGATGCGCTTCACGCGCGGATTGTTCACGGTCACGTCGTGTTCGATGCCGCTCTTGCCGCGAAATCTGAAACGCAACTGGCCGGCTTCGATCTTCACGTGCTTTTTGCGCAGCGTCGTCAAACCGTAAGACTGGTTATCGCGCGCGTATTCGACACTGCCGATCCGGATCAGCGTCGTATCGAGCAACTGCACGATCGCGGCGATGACTTTGTCGCACGGCATGCCCGGCAGGTTCAGGTCGCGCGCGACACGCGCGCGGATTTTCGGCAACGCGCGGCCGAACTCGGCCATGCGTTCGTATTTGTCGGTGTCGCGCGTTGCACGCCAACGCGGGTGATAGCGGTATTGCTTGCGCCCGCGCGCGTCGCGGCCGGTGGCCTGAACATGGCCGCGCGCATCCGGACAGATCCACACGTCTTCATAAGCGGGTGGAATGGCGAGCGCGTTGATGCGTTGGATTTCGTCCTGGTCGTCGATGCGCTTGCCCGCTACATCGAAATACGCGAATCCCTCTTTTTCACGCCGACGGGTGATGCCGGGCTTCGTATCGTCGGCGTGGCGCAAGCCCGGCGGCATGGCGGCAGGCGCGGCCTGTTTCGCGCTGTCGTCGTCCATGTCGCCGGGGCGGCGTTGGATCGGAGTGGTCGTGGCAGCCATCGTCATCGTCTTGGGAAGAAGTTTCAAGCGGAAGGCGCGCTTTGCGCCGCTGACTCGCTTCAAGCAAAGGCAATGCCCAGCGTTGCCCTTGCCGTACCGCGTGCTGGCCGCCTCGCATTGCTTCGGGTTGCTTCGCGGGCAAGCGGAACAATCCTTGCGAATCCTCTGCTCTGCATGGGTAATGAACGAACCAACCAAGGAGAGCGCCATGAGCAGCACCCTGAATCCCGATGAAGAGCCGCAACAGGTCGTCAAACAAACCGCCGGCACGACCGGCGCGCTCGGTCCGAGCGATTCGTCCGATAGCGGCAGCGACACTGCCGGTGCGAAGCGTCATGAGTTCGACGCGGATAGTGAACTGGACAACCACGCGCTCGAAACGGGCGACTCCGAACTCGGCAGCGATACGGACCGCGCCGGCACAGGCGAGCGCGCCGCTGCCGATGGCGATTCGACACTGGTGCCGGACGCCGACATCGAGCCCGACCACGTGATCGATCCGCTGCTAGACGACGATGACGGCCTCGACGACGACCCGCAAGGTCTTTGACCCGGCCTGGCAATCATCCGATGGGCACCATGGATCGGGCAGGTAACCGAAAACATGGGCACGTCTTTTGCTGAATCGAAGTGAATGAAAGGCGGGGCTGCGCTGCGCGCCCGGCCCGGCACTTACACGAAGACACGAAGGAGAGTATGTATGGCCAGCACGCTGAAGGGTTACAAGGTGGCGGTACTCGCGGTGGATGGTTTCGAACAGGCCGAACTGATCGAGCCGAAACGCGCGCTGACTGAAGCAGGCGCGACGGTGCACGTCATTTCAGCCAAGCCTGGCAAGATCCAGGGTTTCAAGCATGTGGACAAGGGCGATACCGTCGAGGTCGATTCGACGTTCGACAAGGCAAGCGCGGACGATTACGACGCCGTGGTGTTGCCGGGCGGCGTGGTGAATGGCGACGCCATCCGTCTGTTGGCGCAGGCCCAGGCCTTCGTCAAGACGGCCGACAACGCGAAGAAGCCGATCGCGGTGATCTGTCACGGCGCGTGGCTGCCGGTGTCGGCGGGCATCATCAGGGGGCGCACGGTCACGAGCTGGCCGAGCCTGCAGGACGACATTCGCAATGCGGGCGGCACGTGGGTGGACAAGGAAGTGGTCGAGGACGGCAATCTGATCAGCAGCCGCAACCCCGACGACCTGCCGGCTTTTAACAGAACGCTGATTGCGCAACTGTCGAAGCGCAAGGCGGCATGAGCGCAATGATGAGCGGGGCGCGCGGGCTGGATGCATGCCGCGCCGCCTCGCATCGGTTCCGCTCCGGTGTATCCGTCGAACTTGGAGAAAATGCATGAAATTCCGGTATTCCCTACAAGCGATGACTGTCGCGGTGAGTTTGAGCGCGGCGTCCATCGGCGCGGTTTACGCGCAAGCCAGCGATGCCCCGGCGAGCGATGCGCCGGTCAGCGGCACGAAGCTTTCGCCCGCGGATCAGCAGTTCGTGCAGGACGCCTCGCAGTCCGACGCCACCGAAATCGCGGCCAGCAAGGTTGCGTTGAAGAACTCCAGCGATCCGCACGTGAAGAAATTCGCGCAGCAGATGATCACGGATCACACAAAGCTCTCCCACGCGATGGCGGCGCTCGTCTCGAAGAAGGGCTTCACCCCGACACCGTCGGCGGATTCCGCGCTGGTCGGCAAGCTCCAGACGCTCAAGGGCACGGAATTCGATCAGGCCTACGTCGAGCAGGTCGGAGTGGAGGCGCATCAGCGAGCCGTCGATCTGTTCCAGCAGGAAAGCACCAGCGGCACCGACGCGCAACTCAAGGCCGCAGCCCAGCACGCACTGCCGACCATCAAACACCATCTGGCGATGGCACAGCAACTCGCCGGCGCAATGAAGGGTTCGCCATGAACGCGATCCTGCCGCGGCCGGTCTATGAGGATTCCCTTATGCAGATCACTTTTTCCGACGACAAGCCGGTCTTCGACGGAGCGAATCTGACCGTGCGCTTCATGGCGCGGGTGGACGGCGAACCGGTCGTATGCACGATTACCGCCGAGGCGCTCGAAGACCATTTCGGCGCCGATTCCGCTCTGGAAGCCGCGCTGATGTCGGCCTTCGACAAAGGCCGTCATCGCATCCGTGCGGTTTGCGCGGAAGCACTCGACCAGAACAACGGTGAAGGCGTAGTGTTGCATAGCGGACTGTTCAGAGTGGAAGGCATGGAACCGGATCGCGGCACCACGGCGTAGTGCCGGCGCGTGTCATCGCTCGCGCGCGCTGTGCGGCGCCGCGAATGCGGCGGCATGGGTCCGCAAACGCTATCCAACGATGCAAGGAGGCCTCATGTCACTCATCGTCGCAGCACGCTTTACGACTTTTCCCGCCGCTGAAGATGCGGCGGCAAAGCTCTTCAATGCAGGGTTCGTCGAGGAGGACGTCACGCTGTTCTTCGTCAATCCGCGCGGGCGGCATGCCCGTTATCCGATCGGCGGAGATACCGGCACCGATGCCGGCGCGAGGGAGGCGCCCAAAGGCGCCGGCATGGGCGTCACCATCGGCGCGGTAGTGGGCGCCGTGGTGGGTGTCGGGATCTTCGCGGCGTTTTCCGCGCCGATCATCGTGTCACTGATAGCAGCGGGCGTTGGCGCTTATGTCGGCTCACTGGTCGGCGCCATGGCGCGTACACGCGACGCCGGTCATGTCGGACACCGCTCGCCGTTTCATGAGGAGACGCGCGATTCCGGTGTGCTGGTTGCCGTCCACGTGTCGCCGGACAATCAACTCGACGCCGCGCGCGTGCTGCGCGAAGCCGGCGGCGTGGGAATCGAACGGGCGAGCGGCCGTTGGCAGCAGGGCCGTTGGGCCGACTTCGATCCGCTGAAGAAACCTGTGCCGCTCAGTGAATTCACCGAGAAGAGCGCGTGAGTTGACCCGCGTCGACGCGCGGATTTTTTCTCGGCGCAGTACGCAGTAATTAGCAAAAAGGCCCGGCATCTGTCGGGCCTTTGTTCATTGTCACTGTGTGGAGCGAGAGGCTTGTTTGCGCAAGTCACGCTCACACCCAGATTTGCGGCGCGCCACGTTGTGGCGCCGGTGCGCGGTCCACCTGACGTTTGTCTCGGGTGGGCTCGCATGCGGCCGGCACCAGGCCGTCGTGCGTCACGCCACACGAAGACGTAGTTTGCGCATTCGAGGACGGCGCTTCGTGTGCCTGCGAATGTTCGCGAATCTGCAATACGGTCGCCGACGCGATGATCGCGACGGCGGCCAGAAATTCCGCGTTCCTGATCTTCATGATTGATGCTCCCTGTCGTTGTTGCCTGCCCATTGTTTTCAATTCATCGGCACGTCTTGCAGGCGTTGTTGCGCTGCACGCCGTGCTGGGGGCGCGGCATATAAAGCAACCATTGTGCCACTTGCCCGAGCCCTTCGGGCGGGGGTTGCGGGCTGTTAGGCAGATCGGCGGTGCGCAACATTTACGCGGCGTTGGCAAGATTGGAAACGCCATCGACGCCACCCACATCGCTTCTTCTGCGCTACGCCCCGGGCACGCCTCGTGCGGATAGATCAACGAATTCCGTTGTCGGACCGCGAGCTCCCGGCAAGGGCGCGACGCATGTCCGGCAGCGGATTCCATGACTAACGAAACCCTTGGAGGTATTGAATGGCTACGAACGTTGTTTCCGTGCTGAACGATCTGGTCGAAACGTCGAAGGACGGCGAGAAGGGCTTTCGCAAGGCAGCCGAAGATGCGCATGACGCGCAGCTGAAAACGCTGTTTCTATCGCGTGCTGAAGACTGCACGCGTGGCGCGCGCGAGTTGCAAGACGTGGTTCAGGGGCTGGGCGGCAAGCCCGAAACGGGCGGCAGCATGAGCGGTGCGCTGCATCGCGGCTGGGTCGACGTGAAGTCGGCGGTGACCGATCGCAGCGACCACGAGATCCTCGCCGAATGCGAGAAGGGTGAGGACGTTGCGAAGAAGCGCTATCACGATGCGCTCGAAAAGGAGTTGCCGGCGGATGTGCGAGCGATTGTCGAGCGGCAGTATCAAGGCGTGCTGCAGAATCATGACCGCGTGCGCGATCTGCGCGATCAATACGCCGCCGCCAGGCGCTAAGGGCAGGTGAGGCGACTGGCGCCCGAGAGGGCGCCGGTTGTCGGTTGTTCCTGCTCAACCGCGGCGGGTTCCAACTCGAACACCAGCCGTGCATGAAAAAAGCCATCCGCAGTATGTGCGGATGGCTTTTGCGTTTTCTGAACTTTTCCGAACTGAACCAGAAGCACCGGAAAGCGCCGACCGAAGCCGGCGCTTCCCGCCTGGATCGCTGCACTTATTCAGCCGCGATCTTCAGATGGTTCTTCACGCTCGATACACCCTTCACGGCTTCCACGACTTCGCCGGCCGCTGCCTTGTCGTCGGCCGAAGGCACCGTGCCCGTGAGCCACACCACGCCCTTGCGGGTCTTCACGTGGATGTGCGTCGACTTGACGTTCTTGGCGGCCAGCAGATCTGCCTTGGCCTTGGTGGTGATGGTGCTGTCGTCGACGTGCTGGCCGATGGTTTCCGACGACGCCGACGGCGCGCTGCTCTGCGCCATAACGCTCGTCGCGTTCAGTGCAAACGCGACACAAGCGATGCTACCTGCGGTCTTCAGAATCTGGATGGTCTTCATGGTTTCTCCTTCGGGTGTTGATGAAAATTGCGGTCTTGTTGCCTGCGGTCGATCGCGGTCGAAACCGTTGATGACACGCGTGGGATCGTTGCCGCTACGGTTCCGTCAGGGCCCGTTATCGACACGAGACGACAGCTTGCTTGCGTTTCGCTCCGCGGCGGTGCCGCAGTGATGCTTCTGCGTTTTGCGTGCAAGACCGGCGTCCGTCCACATAGTGCGAGACGCAAGGGGTGTGCCCGCCATGGCGGCAAAAGACTGCCATCGCCGGGAAAGCCGTTACGGCACATATATTTAGGCTGAGGAATAGAGCGCTGGGAAGGACCGCGAAGCGCCGGACCTTGGCTGGCCGGCAGGCGCCGGCAGGCGCCGGCGGGGACCGGAATTTGCCGGGCACTTGTAAAAATGGCCTCGGGCAGCCTGCGCAATCGGCGGGCCTGAAAATGCAAAGCGTAGAAAAAACAGGGCGTTGCGCGAACTGGTACGACAGTTGCTCAGAAGAGGCTACTCACCATTTATCGGCTATTAACGGGACCTCACTACAATGCCTTCAATTGAACTACGCACAAGGCAGTCTCTCGCCCTCACGCCGCGTCTGCAGCAATCGGTGCGTCTGTTGCAGTTGTCGTCTCTGGAGTTCCAGCAGGAATTGCGCACGGCGCTCGACACCAATCCGTTCCTTGAATACGACTCGTCGGATACGGAAGACGTCGCGCTGGCGACCACATCCTCAGGCGAAGACGGCGCGCTGCCCGCCGCCGACACGGTCGCCGCCGCCGAACCCGATGCGCAGCCCGCCGAAGGCGGCTTGAACGACACGCTGGAAAGCGCGGGTCAGGACGACATGCCGGGCGACTACTCCGGCGACTACAGCAGCCGCAGTTCGACGCGCCAGAACGGCGACTCGGACAGCAGCGACCCAGCCGAATGGGCGCGCTCGCAACCCACCTTGCGCGAGCAGTTGCACGACTCGCTGCGCCTCTATCGGCTCGACGACCGTGACCGCGCGGTGGCTCGCTTCATCATCGAGGCGCTCGACGACGACGGCTATCTGCGTCAGGAACTCTCCGATCTCGCGGACAGCGTCGATCTCGAACCCGAATTGACCGAAGAAGAATTGCTGGTCGCATTGCGTCTCGTGCAATCGCTCGACCGGCCGGGTCTGGGCGCGCGTTCGCTGTCCGAATGCCTGACGCTGCAGGTGAATGCCTTGCCCGCCGACACGCCGGGGCGCGAGGTGGCGCGGCAAATCGTCGAACACCATCTGGAGCGGCTCGCCCGCCGCGAGCAGGCTGAACTGCAAAAGCAGATCGGCTGCAGCGCGGAAGAGTTGCGGGTGGCCTGCGCGCTGGTGCGCAAGCTCGACCCGAAGCCGGGCAACAGCTACGGCCGTACCGAAGACAACTACGTGGTGCCGGACGTGATCGTGCGTCAGGTGCGCAACAAGTGGGTCGTGACGATCAACCCGGCGGTGCAGCCGCGCGCGCGCATCCATCGCATGTATGCGGAATTGTTCGCGCAGTCGGCCGGCGCGAGCCGTTCGCCGCTCGCGCAGCAACTGCAGGAAGCGCGCTGGCTGATCCGCAACGCGCAGCAACGCTTCGACACGATTCAGCGGGTGGCCGAATGCATCGTTGCGCATCAGAAGGCCTTCTTCCAGTACGGCGAAATCGCCCTTAAGCCGATGGTGTTGCGCGATGTCGCCGACGAGCTCGGCCTGCACGAATCCACTATCTCGCGTGCCACCGGCAACAAATATATGGCCACGCCGCGCGGCATTTTCGAGTTCAAGCATTTCTTCCCGCGCGAACTCGGCACGGAAAGCGGCGGCACCTGTTCGGCCGCGGCGGTGCGCGCGCTGCTCAAGGAAATGATCGCCGCGGAAAACACGCGCGATCCGCTCTCGGATGTGACGCTCGCCAGGATGCTCGCCGACCAGGGCGTGCTGGTGGCGCGCCGCACCGTGGCGAAATACCGGCATCTGATGAAGGTGCCGCCGGCGGAGTTGCGCCGCCAGCTTTAAACGCGCCGCGCCCCGCCGAAACGGGGCGGCGCCGAAGCGCCACGCGAGGCTGTCCGCTCGCGTGGCGCTTTTTCGTATCTGGACGTTTCGCGCGCGGCCCTTTAAATTGGCGGGTCCATGGGAAACGGGGTGGGCTCAATGAAGTACTCGAATCTGGTCGAACGCTTGCAGGGCCGGCGCACCTCCGCGTGGGAGATCCACCGTGTCGCGCAACAGGCGGAGGCCAAGGGTGAAGACGTCATCGTGCTGAGCGTGGGCGACCCTGACTTCGCCACGCCCGCGCCGATCGTCGAGCGTGCAATCGAGGCTTTGCGCGGCGGCGATACGCACTACAGCGCCGTGTCGGGCCGCGAGCCGTTGCGCGCGGCGATTGCCGCGGAACATACGCGCATGACCGGCTGTGCCGCGAGCGCGGCCAACGTGATCCTGACCGCGGGCGCGCAGAACGGCGTGTTCGCTGCATCGCTGTGTCTGCTGGAAGCGGGCGATGAAGTGATCGTCCCCGAGCCCATGTATCTGACCTATGAAGCTTGCGTGCGCGCGGCCGGCGCCACGCTTGTGACCGTGCCGGTGGATCGGGCGCGGGCGTTTCACATCGATTGCGATGCGCTCGAAGCGGCCGTGACCTCGCGTACCAGGGCGATTTTCTTCGCGACCCCGTGCAATCCGACCGGCGTGGTCATGCAGCGCGCCGATCTCGAGCGTATCGCGCGGCTCGCGTGCCGGCACGATCTGTGGGTGCTGTCCGACGAGGTCTACGCCGAGCTGACTTTCGAGCGCGAGCATGTGAGCATCGCCGCGCTGCCCGGCATGGCCGAGCGCACCGTGACGCTCGGCAGCCTGTCGAAGTCGCATGCCATGGCGGGTTGGCGCGTGGGCTGGGCGATCGGGCCCACGGCGCTGATCGAGCATATGGGGCGGCTCGCGCTTGCGATGCTCTACGGCTTGCCCGGTTTCATCCAGCAGGCCGCATTGACGGCTTTGCAGCACAAGGCGCGGATCGCCGCCGAGATGCGTGAGATCTATCGCCGCCGGCGCGACGTGGTGTTCGAGCGTTTGCATCGTGTGCCTGGCTTGCGGTGCCTGTTGCCCGAGGCAGGCATGTTCATGATGGTGGATGTGAGCGGCACGGGTCTCGATACGGTCGACTTCACCTGGCAGCTGTTTCGCGCGCAGGGCGTGTCGCTGCTCGACGCGAGCGCGTTCGGCGAGACGGCGAATGGCTTCGTGCGGCTCGGTTTTGTCGTCGACGAAGCGCGCCTGATCGACGCCTGCGAGCGGATCGCCGCATTCGTCGCTGCATTGCCGCCTCGTTGAGCCTTTCGCTAACGTTTCGTTTGTTTTTCGATTCGCGTAACGCAGCGATGCGTCGTGGGAGGAATGCGCGTCCTCGCCAGTTTTCGATTGACGCCGCAAAAGCTTGCGTCAAAAATCGAGCGCCGGGTTCGTCTTAAGCGTGGACCTTCCGGACATCGGCGCATATCGACTCACAGTCGGGAACCCCATGGGCCTTCGCTTCAGCTTCTGGTTGCGCCAATCACTGATGGCGGGATCGATGGCGGCCGCTCTCGTGGCGATGACGCTCGTGCTCCTCGCGCTCGCCATGTTCAGCACGATGTGCGCGGCAACTGAACTCGACGATTCGCCGGAGGCCGCCGCAAGCGCGGAAACCGAGGCGTCGGCGCCGGACGCACCGCGCGTCGTGAGCGGCGCGCCCAATCAACGCGCGGAGACAAACGGCCAACCGCCCGACGATTCGCACGCGGCCACGGCACGCTCCGCTCGCCAGCTGCGCCCGGCTGCGGGCGTGCCGAACGAAGCGTCGGGCAGCACGGCCCAGCGCAACGCGAAACCGGAGTCGGCGGGCGTCCCCGTGCCGCAGGAAAGCTCATCGGTGACGCAGCATTCCATCCGGCTCGATGGCCGCAAGCTCGACTACACGGCCACTGCCGGCAACCTGCTGTTGCGCGACAGGACAGGGCAGGCGAACGCGAGCGTGTTCTACGTCGCCTACACCGTCGCCAGCAAAACGCCACAGACGCGGCCGGTCACGTTTCTCTTCAACGGCGGCCCGGGCGCCGGCAGCGTCTTCCTGATGATCGGCTCGTTCGGGCCGAAGCGCGTGCGCACCGCGAGTCCCGACATCACGCCGCCCGCGCCGTACACGCTCGCCGACAATCCCGACAGCCTGCTCGATTCCACCGACCTGGTATTCATCGACGCCGTCGGCGCGGGCTTGTCGAGAGTCGTCGGTCATGGCACGGGTAAAGACTTTTGGGGCGTCGACAAGGATCTCGGCGCGTTCTCGCAATTCATCGACCGCTATCTGACGGTGAACCAGCGCTGGAATTCGCCGAAGTACCTGCTCGGCGAATCGTATGGGACCGCGCGCGCCGCGATGCTCGCGTATCAGTTGGGGCAGAACAATATCGCGCTCAACGGCGTGATCCTGATGTCGTCAGTGCTCGATTCCGCCGCGTTTTCGGCGGGCTCGGATTTCAAAAGCGAAAGCTATCTGCCAAGCTTCGCGGCCATCGCCTGGTATCACGACAAGATCGTGCCGAAGCCGGTCAGTCTGCCGGCCTTTCTCGACGAAGCGCGCGCGTTCGCACGCGGGCCGTATGCGCAGGCGCTCGCGCAAGGCGACGCGCTGCCGGACGCCGAGCGCGACGCGATTGCCGCGCGCGTCGCGCAGTTCACCGGCCTCGACGTCGCGTATGTGAAGCGCAGCCGCCTGCGTCTCTACCCGTCGCGTTATCGCAGTGAGTTGCTGCGCGATCAGGCGCGCAGCGTCGGCCGTTACGATGCGCGCTTCGAAGGGATCGACTTCAATAGCGTGTCAGAACGTCCCGATTACGACGCCTCGGTGAGCAGCGTATCGAGTGCTTTCGATGCGGCGCTCCATCAGCATTTCGCTCAGGACCTGCACTTCACGCCGGCCGACCGCTACCGCGTCTTCAACGACGAAGCATTGACGCAGTGGGACTGGAAGCATCGCGAATGGTGGGGCGAGCATCTGTCCGTGCCATACGCGGCTGGCGATCTGGCCGAAGCGATGCGGCAGAATCCGCGCTTGCGCGTGATGTCGGTGAATGGCTATTTCGATCTGGCCACGCCGTTCTACGCGACCGAGTATGCACTCGCGCATCTGGGCGTGGATGGACCGCTGCGCGCCAATGTGCGAATCGCCTACTATCCAACTGGTCACATGATCTATCTCGACGATGCGGCTTTGCATACGCTCAAGCACGATCTGGCGAGCTTCTATGCGGCGGGGGCGCGCTAGCGGGTTCCGAAGAACTCGCGCGGCGGCCGGGGCCTGCCTCACAGGCGGATTCGGCGTGTTCCTTTGAACGGTATAATTTGCTGCAACGTCGCAGCATGACTACTGCTGCAGAATCCGGGCACCTGGATGAATCGCCGGCTGCCGCTATCGACTGGGGTTCGTGTTTTAGCGCGTTACTCCTGTCCCATGCAACACAGTTGCGCTTCTTTTCAAAGAGCTTATGAAAGTCGCCCTGTTCATCCCGTGCTTCATCGACGCGTTCTACCCCGAAGTGGGCATCGCCACGCTCGAATTGCTCGAACGCTTCGGCATCGAGGTCGACTATCCGCAGGAGCAAACCTGCTGCGGCCAACCGATGGCCAACAGCGGCGCGCATGCCGAGGCCGCCGGCGCCGAGCGTGTGTTCGCGCGCAATTTTGCCGGCTATGACTACATCGTCGGACCGTCGGCGAGCTGCATCCATCACGTGCGCGAGCATTTGACCGCGCTGGAGCAAACCGACGAAGTGAAGAAGGTCCGCGCGAACGCTTACGAACTCGTCGAGTTTCTGCACGACGTGGTCGGCGCGCGTGAATTTCCCTGGGCCGAGTTTCCGCATCGCGTGGGCTTGCACAACAGCTGCAGCGCCTTGCGGCATCTGAAGGAAGCTTCGATTTCCGAAGTGGCGGGCACGCCGTTTTCGAAGCCGCGTACCTTGCTCGAAGGCGTGAAGGGCATCGAGTTCGTCAAGCCGGCGCGGCCCGACGAATGCTGCGGTTTCGGCGGCACGTTCTCCGTCACCGAAGAGCCAGTGTCGGTGCGCATGGGACAGGACAAGGTGCGCGATCATCTGAACGCGGGCGCCGAATACATTGTCTCGGGCGACATGTCGTGCCTCATGCACCAGCAAGGCTGCGCGGAACGCATGAAAGCCGACGCGCGCTTCATTCATATCGCGCAGGTCCTCAATGGAGCACGCGCATGAGCAACCGGATCGATCACGCGAAAGCGGCGGGCGCTTTCATCAGCAAGACGGAGCACGTGGCGTTTCACGACAAGCGTCTATGGGACTTGCGTGAGAAGCGCGATGCGCAGGCGCACGGCATTGCCGAGTGGGAGACGATGCGTGAACTCGCATCGGGGATCAAGGAGCACACGCTGTCGAACCTCTCGCAGTATCTCGAACAGTTTGCGGCGGCGGCCGAGGCGAACGGCGTGACGGTGCATTGGGCCGCCACCGCCGAAGAGCACAACGCGCTCGTGCACAAGATCATGTCGGAGCGCGGCATGACCACGCTCGTCAAAAGCAAGTCGATGCTCACCGACGAATGCAAGATGCGCGAGTATCTCGAACCGCGCGGCATCACGGTGATGGAAACGGATCTGGGCGAACGCATCCAGCAACTCGATCATCAGGATCCGAGCCACATGGTGGTGCCGGCAGTCCACAAGCTGCGCGCCGACGTCGCCGAGCTGTTCGGCCGTACCATCGGCACCGATCCGAAGAACAGCGACATCCACTACCTCGCGGAAAGCCAGCGGATGAACACGCGGCCCTACTTCGTGCGCGAGAAAACGGCCGGCATGACCGGCTGCAATTTCGCGGTGGCGGAGACCGGCACGGTCGTGGTGTGTACGAACGAAGGCAATGCGGATCTGTCGGCGAATGTGCCGCCTTTGCATATCGCGTCGATCGGAATCGAGAAGTTGATTCCGAAGGTGTCGGACCTCGGCGTGTTCATTCGCATGTTGTCGCGCAGCGCACTCGGCTCGCCGATCACGCAGTACACCTCGCATTTCCGCGCGCCGCGTCCGGGCACGGAGATGCACTTCATTCTCGTCGATCATGGCCGCTCGGAGCGGCTTGCGATGGAGGACTTCTGGTACTCGCTCAAATGCATTCGCTGCGGCGCCTGCATGAATACGTGTCCGGTGTACCGGCGCAGCGGCGGGCTGTCGTATGGCGGCACGTACTCGGGGCCGATCGGCGCGATCATCAATCCGACCTTCGATCTGAAGCGTTATAGCGCGCTGCCGTTCGCGTCGACGCTCAACGGCAGTTGCACCAACGTGTGTCCGGTGAAGATCAATATTCACGAGCAGATCTACAAATGGCGCACGGTGATCGCCGAGCGCCACGAAGTGCCGTTCGTGAAGCAGGAAGTGCTGAAAATGGCGGGGCGCTTGCTGGCGAGTCCGACCTTGTATCGCGCGACGGTGTCGTCGATGGGCAGCGCGTTGCGGCGTCTGCCGAATTTCGTGCTGTATAACCCGCTCAACATCTGGGGCAAGCAACGCGAGTTGCCGGAGGCGCCGAAGCTGACCTTCCACGCCTGGTACAAGAAGAATCGCGGAGACGACAATGGCAACGCGTGAGGCTTTTCTGGAAAAGGTGCGGCAGGCACAGCCGCCGGCGCGGCCGCGGCCCGACGTGCCTCTGTTCAACTCGGCGGGCGGCGATCTGCGCGCGCGCTTCACGGCGGCGTTGCAGGCGATGGGCGGCACCTGCGTGGAAGCCACGTCCGCGGACAAGGTGAGCGGCCTGATTCGCGAGCGCTTCGGCGCTGAGGCATCGGTGGCTTCGGCGAGCGCGGAAGTGCCGGGCACGCGTCCGCTCAGCGCCGACACGGAACCGGCCTCGTTGCAGGACATCGACGTCGGCGTGGTGCGGGCGCGCTTCGGCGTCGCCGAAACCGGCTCGGTGTGGTTCAGCGAGCGCGAGTATGTGGTCAATGCGCTCGGCTACATCGTGCAGCATCTGGTCGTGCTGCTCGACCCGGCGCAATTGATCGACGGCTTGCAGGACGTGTACCGGCGCGATGATTTCCGCGACGCCCGTTATGCGGCGCTCGTCACCGGCCCTTCGGCAACGGCGGATATCGAAGGCGTGCTGATTCGCGGCGCGCAGGGCGTGCGGTCGTTGACGGTGGTGTGGCTGGCGGCGAGTTGATGGCGCGCGTCTGAGGGTTCCACGGACTTTGCTATTATCACTGTATAAACATACAGGTTTCATGAAAGTGCCGTGGCAACACCCGTTTCCCCCTACGCTCTCTACTATCTGCTGAATTTCGAGCGCGCTCTCGCGTGGCTCGCGCAGCGCTACGACGACCTGTTCGACGCGCAGGAACACGCGTTCCTGCGCGAGTTCGCCGCGTTGCCGCAGTCTTCGCGCGCGTTGCTGGTGCGCATGCTGATGCGCAAAGGCACGCTGTTTCGCGCGACCCGCCTGTCTTACGACGAGATCGGCTGCCCGTTGCAGGCGGCCGCGCCGATCGCGGCGCTCGGCTGGGTCGACACCGAACCGGGGCTGACGCTCGACGAGCTGTTCGCGCTCACCACGCGAGCCGAGTTGATGGAGATCTTCGCGGATGCCATCGCGTTGATTCCGGGCGCGAGGAACCTGCGCAAACCAGATCTGCTGGAAACACTGCGCCCGTTCCATGCCAGCGAAAGCGACGAAGAAGGCGCCACGGCGCGCCCGTTTTCGGCATGGCACGGTCGAACTGAAGACCGCGTCTTGCACGTGGCGATCGCGCCGCTTTGCGAACGTCTGCGTTTGATGTTCTTCGGCAATTTGCAGCAGGAGTGGTCCGAGTTCGTGCTCGCCGATCTCGGTGTGTTCCAGTACGAGAAAGTGGCGTTCGCGCCTTCGTCGCGCGCGTTCCAGCAGCGCGCGGACGTCGACGTTTATCTCGCCTTGCATGCGTGCCGTGAAGGGCTCGAATGGCTGCCCGGCGGCGAGACGGAAGCGGCGGCGATCGAGGAACTGGTCGCCGCGGTCAACGCCATCGAAACCGCGAACCCCTGGCTCGAAACGCGGCGCGCGAAACTGCTGTTCCGTATCGGTTACCTGTGCGAGCGCCGGCAGAACTGGGCGGCCGCGCTCGCCGTTTATGAGCGTTGCGCGTGGCCCGGCGCGCGTCATCGGCGCATGCGCGTGCTCGAACGCAGCGAGCGTTTCGACGATGCCTACGCGTTGGCCACGCAAGCCGCCGCCGCGCCGGAAAGCGAAGAAGAGGCGCAACGCCTTGCGCGCATGCTGCCGCGTTTGCAGCGCAAGCGCGGCGAGCGGGTGGCGCGTATGGCGGCGGCGCGGCCGGTCGAACGCAGCACGTTGGTGCTGCCGCGGCCGAACGCGCCGATGCCGGTCGAATACGTCGCCCGCGATCATCTGACGTGCGAGGCCGCACCGGTGCATTACGTCGAGAACGCGCTGATCAACTCGCTGTTCGGGCTGTTGTGCTGGGAGCCGGTTTTCGCGGCGTTGCCGGGCGCGTTTTTCCATCCGTTCCAGCGCGGTCCGGCGGATTTGCACGCGCCGGATTTTCATGCGCGCAGAGCAAGACAGTTCGCCGCGTGTCTCGAACAACTTGATAGCGGCGGCTATCGCGAGACGATTTTGCGGCATCTGCATGGCAAGGCAGGGCTGCAATCGCCGTTCGTATTCTGGGGGCTGCTCACGCCGGAACTGGTCGCGCTGGCGCTCGACTGTCTGCCCGCCGCGCATCTGAAACTATGGTTCGAGCGTTTGCTGCGCGATATTCGCGGCAATCGTTCCGGTTTGCCGGATCTGATTCGCTTCTGGCCGGCGGAGCGCCGCTATGAGTTGATCGAAGTGAAAGGCCCAGGCGACCGCTTGCAGGACAATCAGATTCGCTGGCTTGCGTATTGCGCGCAGCACGGCATGCCGGTACGCGTGCTCGACGTGCGCTGGGCCGACGATGACGCGATCGCGGAAAGCGGCAGTGCGGCTGAAGGCGCCGCCGAGGTCACAACCGAAGTCACCGCCATGGCCACGGCCGAAGTGGCCGCCAAGGCCACCATCGATACCACTACCGAGGCCTCCGCATGACCTACGTGGTCGCCGTGCGGGCGATGTGCGAGTTCACCGCGAGGCGCGGCGACCTCGATCTGCGCTTCACGCCGGCGCCGACCTCGCTCGAAGGCATGGCGGGCCACGTGACAGTTGCCGGGCGGCGCGCGAGTGGCTACGAAACCGAAATCGCGCTGACGGGCACGCACCGCGGCCTGACCGTGCGCGGCCGCGCCGACGGCTACGACCCCGTTGCGAACCGGCTGGAAGAGGTCAAGACGCATCGCGGCGATCTCGAACGCATGCCGGCCAATCACCGCACGCTGCATTGGGCACAGGCGCTCGTGTACGGTCATCTGCTGTGCCGCGCGAGCGGGCTCACGGAGCTGACGGTGGCGCTGGTGTACTTCGATATCGGCACTCAGAAAGAAGTGCTGCTCACGCAAACCCACACCGCGCGTGACCTGGAGATTTTCTTCGTCGAGCAATGCGAGCGCTTTCTCGATTGGGCCGTGCAGGAAGAAGCGCATCGCGCCGCGCGCAACGCGGCGCTCGGCGTATTGCAGTTTCCGCATGGGCAGTTTCGCAGCGGACAGCGCGAGCTGGCGGTGTCGGTGTATCGCGCGGCGCGTGACGGCAAGCCTTTGATGGCGCAGGCGCCGACCGGCATCGGCAAGACGCTTGCGACGATTTTCCCGTTGCTCAAGGCATGTGCGTCGGAGCAGATCGACCGGGTGTTCTTTCTGACCGCCAAGACGCCGGGCCGCGCGTTGGCACTGGACGCGATCGAAACGCTGCATCAAGTCGACACGCGTTTGCCGTTGAGAACTCTCGAACTGGTCGCGCGCGACAAAGCCTGCGAGCATCCCGACAAAGCCTGCAACGGCGAATCCTGTCCGCTCGCACGCGGCTTCTACGACCGGCTCGACGCGGCCCGCGGCGCGGCGCTGGCGGGTCCGCGCCTCGACCGCGCGGCGGTGCGTGAAGCGGCGCTCGCCCACGACGTCTGCCCATACTATCTGGCGCAGGAACTGGCGCGCTGGGCCGACGTGGTGGTCGGCGATTACAACTACTACTACGACAGCAGCGCCATGCTGTATACGCTCACGCAGATCAACCAGTGGCGCGTGGGCGTGCTGGTGGACGAGGCGCACAATCTGCTCGACCGTGCCCGCCGCATGTACACCGCGTCGCTCGATCAGGTGGCGTTCCGGCTCGCGCGCAAGACGGCGCCGGCTGCCTTGCGCAAGCCGCTTGAACGGCTGCAGCGCGAGTGGAACGCCGTCAAACGCGCGCAGAGCGCGACCTATCAGGTCTACGCCGAGGTCCCCGGCAAACTGCTCTCGGCCGCGCAGAATCTGATCGGTGCCGTCACGGATCAACTGGCGGAGGCGCCGCTTTCCATCGACGAAGCGTCGCTGCGTTTTTTCTTCGACGCGATGCATTTCGTCGCGCTGGCTGAGCAGTTCGGCGAGCATTCGATTTTCGACCTGACGCTCACCACAGATCGTTACGCGCCGCGCGACAAGACGAATGCGACGCTCTGCGTGCGCAACGTGATTCCGGCGCCGTTTCTCGCGCCGCGCTACACGGCCGCGCGCACCACGGTGATGTTCTCGGGCACGCTCAACCCGCATCACTTCTATCGCGACACGCTGGGGCTGCCCGAACACACTCAATGGCTCGACGTGGAAGGGCCGTTTCGCGCCGAACAGTTGCAGGTGCGCGTGGCCGGCAACGTATCGACGCGTTGGCGCGACCGCGAGCGTTCGCTGATTCCGATCGTCGATCTGATCGCCAGGCAATACGCGGCGCAGCCGGGCAACTATCTGGGTTTTCTGAGCAGCTTCGAGTATTTGCAGCGCGTGGTCGCGCTGATGCGCGAACGGCATCCGCACTTGCCGGTCTGGGCGCAGGAACCCGGCATGGACGAAGCGGCGCGCGATGCTTTTCTCGCACGCTTTCGGACCACGAGCCAGGGGGTGGGCTTCGCGGTGCTGGGTGGCGCGTTTTCGGAAGGTGTCGACCTCGTCGGCCAGCAACTGATCGGCGCGTTCATCGCCACGCTCGGTTTGCCACAGATGAACGAGATCAACGAACAGATGCGTCGCACGATGGAGGTGAGGTTCGGCAACGGCTACGACTACATGTATCTGTATCCGGGGCTGCAGAAAGTGGTGCAGGCGGCCGGACGCGTGATCCGCACGGAGCAGGATCAGGGCGTGGTGCATCTGATCGACGATCGGTACCGGCGGCCGGAAGTGCGGCGTTTGCTGCCGCGCTGGTGGGACGTGCAGTAGCGGCGCATAACGGCGCTTCATAAGCGCGCCTCTTTACCTCGCGGGTAATCGACCTGCCTGCCGCCGAGCGGCACAGTGGCGGCACGGCATCACGATTTCCACTTCGACAAAGGAGGCTTCCGTGAACGCGACCGCACCGTATCTCGCCGATGAACCGAACACCATCCGCACCGCCGACAACACGCGTCTTTTCTACCGCGACTGGGGGCGGGGCGCGCCGCTGATGTTCCTCTCGGGCTGGACGCTGAACTCCGACATGTGGGCGTATCAGATGGAACCGCTGTCGCGCCTCGATTGCCGCTGCATCGCGTACGACCGGCGCGGGCATGGCCGTTCGAGCGATCCGGGCCGCGGCTACGACTTCGACACGCTCGCCGACGATCTGGAAAGCGTCTTGAGCGCGCTCGATCTGACCGGTGTCACGCTGGTCGCCCATTCGATTGCGAGCGGCGAAGCGGTGCGTTATCTGACGCGTTACGGTTCGGCGCGTGTGGCGCGGCTCGCGTTCGTCGCGCCCGCGGCCACCCCGTACCTGCTGAAAACCGACGACAACCCGAACGGCATCGACGCCGCTCTATTCGAGCAGGGCCGCCTCGCGCTGAGCCGTTCCTTTCCCGACTGGATCGAGGCGAATGCGGCGCCGTACTTCGGGCCAGGCGTGTCGCGCGCGCCGCTCGACTGGACGATCCGCATGATGCTGCAAACCTCGCATCAGGCGATGCTCGAGCTGGCCCGCGTGCAGACCATCACCGATTTCCGCGCGGAACTGGCGAAGATCGAGGTGCCGTCGCTGATCCTGCATGGCGACCGTGACGCGTCGGCGCCGCTGGAGTTGACCGGGCGGCCCACCGCGGCGCTGATACCCGGCGCGTCACTGCATATCTACGAAGGTGCCGGTCACGGCTTTTACTTCACTCATGCGGAGAGGTTGAGCCGGGATTTGCTGGCGTTCCGGGGCCGCCTGCCGGCTTAGGGTCGACGGGCAACTGGTCCTCCACCGGCGCGTCGGTCTGCCGGGCCGCGGCGGACGAAGGCGCAGCGGCGGGTGGTTCGTCCTTCGGTGCGCCTTTGAGCGCGTCCTCGGGCATGCCATCCGCTTCGATCTTCGCCGGCGCGCTTTCCGGGTCCCACGTCAAGAGATTACGCTGCGGGTTCGCGATCTCGATGCCGCGCTCGCGGAACTGGTCGAGAATGCGCCGGTTGAATTCGCGTTGCACGCCCCAGCGCGCGCTGTCGCGGCACTGAATCTGGCCGGTCAGCGTGATGGCCGAGCCGTCCAGTGCATCGACGCCCCAGAAGCTGAAGTCCGACAGAATGCCGTCCTTGAACTTGTCGTCCTCGCGCAAGGCGGCGCCGATCTCCTTCAGCGTGTCGATCGCGAGATCGACGTCCTGGCCGAATACGATGTTGACCTTCACCGCCGCATTGCCGATGCCGCGGTTGGTGTTGTTTACCGTCGCCACCGAGCTGAACGGCACGGTGTAGAGCGAACCGTCGCCGCCGCGCAGCCGCACCGTGCGGATCGACAGATATTCGACGGTGCCGGAGACGCCCGCGAGCGTAACCCAGTCGCCGACCTGCATCGCGTTTTCCATCAGCAGGAAAATGCCTGTGATGAAATCCTGCACGAGCTTTTGCGAGCCGAAACCGAGCGCCACGCCGAAGATACTTGCGCCCGCCAGCAGCGGCCCGATGTTCACGCCGAGTTCACTCAAACCGGTTAGCACCACCACCAGCGCGATGGCGCAGAAGAGCGCGCTGCGCAGCATGGGCAGCAGGGTGCGCAAGCGCGCGGCGCGCACGAGGTCGCCGCTGGTGGTCCAGCGGTCCAGCCGGTGTTCGACCGATACATTGACGCCTTCCCACACCAGCAACGCGATCACGGCCGCCACGCCGATCGTCACGATTGCCGACGCCAGCCGGTGCCCGATCGTGCCGGTACGGAACACGTCGCCCACATGCACGCCCCACACCTGCAACAGCGCGAGCGCAGTCATGATGCCGATGATGCACGCCACCACACGGCGCAAGAGCGGGTAATAGCGGTACGCGCGCTGATGCACGAGCGATTTGGCCGCGTCGTCCTGCACATTGGCGAGCCGGGCCAGCGCGCCGAATATCACGATCGACACGACCCGCGCGCCCACCAGCACCGCCAGCGAAATGCCGCCGAGATGCAGCAACGCGTGATAGCCGTTCTGCACGTCGAGCGCCCAGATGAACCACAGCGCCATCACCACGAACACCGCGACCCACGCCCACACGTCGGCGAAGATATTGCCGGCGATCTCCAGCGATTTGCGCGCGGCGACGCGCTGGCGGATCAGATCGCCGACCGGTTTCGCGCATTGCAGCAGCAGGATCGAAATCATGATGTGGCCGGCGAGCGCGACCACTTTCATCAGCGCGAGATGCGCCGCGTCGTTCAGGCCGAGCGAATGCGCGATCTCCGCGACGGCGGAGCCCGCGCCCACCACGCTGACGATCCGCACCATCCAGCGCTGCACGAACGCGGCCCACGCATCGCTCATGCGCAACAGGCGCAGACGCGGCGCGGCTGGCTGCAGGAAGAAACCGCTGGCAATCACGATCACGCGGCACAGCACGTAGATGTCGACCAGCGAATCGAGCGCGTGGTCTTGCGGCGTGCCGTCGTCGGTGAAGATCGACATCAGCGCGCCCGCCGCGCCGACGAACACCACGAGCGGCAGCAGCCGCAGCACCATGGTCAGGAGCGCGCGCGGCAAGCGCCGCAGGAGCGTCCAGTGATGTTTGGCGTTCTGCTTGCCTTTGGCTTCGGTGACCTTGCCTTTGGCCGATGTGGCAGCGGAGGTGCCGGATGGCGCCACTGCGGCTTGCGCCTGCGCCGCCGTCACCGGCGAGGGCGGCGATACCGGCAGGGGCGGCGCGGCGTTCGACGTGTCGGCGGGTCGAGGCACGACATCGACGGGCAGGTCGGCTTGCGCGGCGTCGTCTTCGTCGGCCAGTTCGCGGCGCGCGGCCAGCGCCCTGTAGGCGTGGCGCAACAGGCGGCGCGCGAGCCATTCGAGCACGAGCGCGGGCAGCAGCGCGGCCAGCAGCGACCACGCGACGTGGCCCAGCACGGCGCGCGCTTGCGGGTTGGTCGATTGCCAGTTCCACCAGGCGCGGACCGACGCGACATCGAGCAGCGCGGCGGCCGAACTGCTAAGCGACGTGCCGAGGTGGACGGCCCAGTGCGCGCCCTGCCGGGCCAGTTGCGAGGCGAGGCCGTTGGATTTGAACGCCGCCGGCACGATGGCCTTGGCGCCGCTCGCCGCAGCCGGCGCCGAGCCGGCCGCGGGTGCGGAAGCGGGCGGCGCGCTGAGGGCGCCGGCGGCGGCGATGGCCTGCAGCGTGTCGGAGACTTGCGCGCGGCGCGTAGGATCGTTGAGGACGGCGAGGGCTTGGCGGGCCTGCTCGGGCGTCAGTGTGACGCCGACGCGGGAGGCCGACGACGCGGGCGTGGCCGGTGTGGTTGCGGCGAAAACCGGCGCGGTGATGAAGGCGAGAAGAACGAAAAACCAGATTTGGAATAATTTGCGCATAGGGTGTAAAGCGGGGACAGATGCGGACGGCTGTGCCGATACGTAGGGACCGGTTCGGCGATGTGAACATGAACCGACACGGGTTTGACCGTACAAGTTCCTCGAACCGCCGTGGCGCGAGGCGCCGGAAAGCCGGCGAGCCCCGTGCAGCGGCACCTTGCGGGAGCAAAAAACCTGCCCGTCGGACAGCACCGTATTGTCCCATGCCGGCGATGACGCACCGGAATTCCCCGGCCTGTGCCTCTGCCCGCACCGCCGCAAGCCCCTCGCAACTACTCCGTCGCTGACGTGCGCACTGGTGGCACGCCCAAAGTGCCCGGCACGACTTCGGTGAAGGTGCGCTCCTCGCGCAGAATGAAGCGCTTCGTTTGGGCCAGCCTGAAATTGTCGCGTGCTTCGGCATCGGTGCGCAGTCTCGCGCGATACGTTTCATAGGCCGCGAGGCTGTCGAACGCGATCAAACCCCACGCGATGTCGTTGGTCCCTTCGTGCGGCAGAAAATAGCCGAGCAGATGGCCGCCGCAGCGCGGAATGATGCGGCCCCAGTTGCGGGCGTATTCGTCGAAGGCGTCGCGCTGGAAAGGATCGATCTGATAGCGGATGAAGCAGGTTATCGCCATGTGCAAGCTCCCGGTCGGTTGAGGGGCGCGGTCTGAAGCGCCATGACTTCAGTATGGCGACCGGTGGTCGGCGATGTTTCATTGCTGTCTGAACTATCGATGCTTGGCCGTGCGCGCGCGGTGAATCTGGCGCCGCGCGACTAAAGTGGCCGTTGCGAGCGGATCGTCAAGGCGGCCAGCACCGCGCCGGCCAGCGCGCACAGCGCCGATACCAGCGCGACCGCGCGCAATGCCGCGCCAAGGGCTTCGGCCTCCGGCTCGGCACGCAGCGTCTGCGCAGCCGCCCGCGTTCCGCCCACTTTCCCGTCCGACGCACCGGTCCCGGCGGCCGGCGGCCCAGCGTCCGCATCCATGCCGACTTGCGCCAGGCTGGCCGCCTCGCGCGCCGCCCGTGGCACATGCAGCGCATCGAGCCGCGCATCGAGCGCCGCGTCGTGTGACCACACGAACACGATCCCCAGCACTGCGATCGCCAGCAGGCTCGCCACCCGCGCGACCGCGTTATTGATGCCCGAGGCGACGCCCGTGCGGGCCGCGGACACGGAGGTCATCACCGTCGTCGTCAGCGGCGCGACGGTAATCGTCATGCCGAGCCCAAGCACGGCCAGCGCGGGCAGAAATCCGCGCCAGTACTCGCCGCGTACCCACGGCAGCGCGAGCATCGCGAAGCCTGCCGCGGCGACGACCGGCCCCGCGATCAGCAAGGCCCGCGCGCCATAGCGGCTCGTCAGGCCGCCGGTGAAGCGCGACAGCAGGCCGATGGTTACCGGCACCGGCAACAACGCCGCGCCCGCCTGAGTTGCGCTGTAACCGTAAGCGCGGATCAGCGTGAACGGCAGGAAGAACAGCGCGCCGCCCAGCCCGAAGTAGAGCAGCAGCGTGACGAGGTTGGCGCCGACGAAGTCGCGTGAACGGAATACGTCGAGCGGCATCATCGGATTACGGGTTCGGGCTTCGAGCGCGACGAAAGCGGTCAGCACGAGCAGGCCGCCGAGCATCGACGCCAGCACCCAGCGGTCACCGAAGCCGCGCGCCGAGGCGAGGGTCAGGCCGTAGGTCAAGCCGGCGAGTCCGGCGGTGGCGGCGACCGCCCCCGGCCAGTCGAGTCTGGCCGTCGCATGTCCGGCGGGCCCGACGGCGAGGGCGGATGGATTCCCGTCATCGTCCTGCCGGCTATCCGGCACGGCCATGACGGCCAGCGCGATGGTCGCGCACGCAATCGGCACGTTCAGGAAGAAGATGGCCCGCCACGAAAACGCATCGACGAGCCAGCCGCCCGCCACCGGCCCGAGCGCCGAGGTGATGGCGCCGACGCCCGCCCAGGTGCCGATCGCCTGACCGCGCTCCTTGTCGTCGAACACCGCGCCGATGATCGCGAGGCTGCTCGGCACCAGCAGCGCCGCGCCCACGCCTTGCACGGCGCGCGCCGCGATCAGGGCGGCGGCGCCCGGCGCAAGGCCGCAGCCGATCGAGGCCAGCGTAAACAGCCCGATTCCGGCGATGAACACCGTGCGCCGGCCGAGCTTGTCGCCGAGCGAGCCGCCCACCAGCACCAGCGCGCCGAGAAATAGCAGATAAGCGTCGACGACCCACTGCATCGCTGCCACGCTCGCGCCCAGTTCGCTCTGGATGGACGGCAAGGCGACGTTGACCACGGAACCGTCGATGAAGGCCATGCTCGAGCCGAGGATGGTCGCGGCCAGCGCGAGTTTTTTACGTCGGCACGGATGGACGAGGCTGGGATGTTGCGCGCGGATGGCGAGCGCGTCGCACGGGCTGGCCTGAGCGGGCAGGACGGACGAGGAACGGCGCTCGAGCGCCGGTGCGTGCTGGTCGGCCAAGTCCGCTCCTGGATGGATGAACGGCTTTCAGCATAGCAACGCTGGCGCGTCGGCGATAGGCACGTGGGACGCGGGCGGCGCGGCTAACACGCCGTCGCACGTCATTTCATGCCGTGATGGGCAACAAGCAGGCTGTGTGCGAAGTGGTAAATGTGCGCAGTGGAGGCGTGCGCGGCTCGCCATCCCCGGCGGGCGAGTCCCAGACCAAACCCGACCCGACAGAACCCGACGAGGCAACCGCCACGCCGAGCCTACCCATTCACACCAGCGAAGGCGCCCGCCGCTCCGCCTCGCCGTCGCTATCCGCGCCGCCGGCGGCGTTTGAAGCGCGTCCGGCCGCCGGCTCCTGGTGCAGCCGGTTGGCGTGCATCAGTCGATACAGCGTGGCCCGCGAAATGCCGAGTTCCGCCGCCGCCTCGGACAACTTGTAGCCATGCCGTTGCAAAGCGTGTTCGATCGCATCTTTCTCGGCCTTGCTGCGGATTTCCGCCAGCGTCACGGCCGGGCCGTTGTCGGCTTCCGGCAGGCCGAGGTCGCTGGCCGTGATAAAGCGGCCTTCGCTCATCACCACGGCGCGGCGCACGCAATTGATCAGCTCGCGTACGTTGCCCGGCCACGGATAGTTCGACATGGCGACGATCGCGTCGCTCGACAGCCCACGCAACTTGCGCGCGCCGTCCTGTTTGTACATGCTCAGTGCATAGTTGGCGAGCAGCTTGATGTCGCCGCCGCGCTCGCGCAATGGCGGCTCGACCAGGCGCAGCACGCACAGGCGGTGATACAGGTCGGAGCGGAAGCGCCCGTCTTCGACCGCCTTGTCCAGATCGACGTGGGTCGCCGAAATGACGCGCGCATCGACGTTGATCGGGCCGTTGCCGCCCAGCCGTTCGATCGTGCCTTCCTGCAGGAAGCGCAACAGGACTGCCTGGCATTCATGCGGCATGTCGCCGATTTCGTCGAGGAAGAGGGTGCCTTCGTGGGCGCTCTCGATCCGGCCGATCTTGCGTTGGAGCGCGCCGGTAAAGGCGCCGCGTTCGTGGCCGAACAATTCGGCTTGCAGGAGGCTCGGCGGAATCGCCGCGCAATTGATCGCGACGAAGGGGCGGCCGGCGCGCGGCGAACGTTCGTGGATCGCCTTGGCGGTCAGTTCCTTGCCGGTGCCGGATTCGCCGGCGACGAACACCGGCGCGTCCGTCACGCCGCATTTGTCGATGCGCCGGTACAACTGCTGCATCGCCTCGCATTGCCCGACCATGCCGTGCCGCCCGAGCGACGGCTCCGGCGCGACCTCCACATGCCGCAGGCTCGACAGACCATGCGCGTGGCCCAGCGCGAACACGAGCCGCTCGTTGAGCCACGGCCGGGTCACGAAGTCGAAGCAATAGTCGAGGATAAAGCGGCTGACCAGTTCGTTCTCCGCCTGCCCCGGCGCGATCTGGGCGACCCAGTTGGTTTCGACGCGCCGCATGCAGGACGCCAGCGCGGACAGATGTTGGGAAGTGCAGTCGCCCGGCAGTTCGACGAGGCCGACCTTGATATTGCCGCGCTCGATCATACGTTCGGCGACGGCCGTGCTTTTGGCATGCACCGCTTGCCAGCCAGAAGCCGCCAGAAAAGCGGCCAGCTTCTGATCCGGTGAATTCGACACATACAGAACAGTGCGTTCCGTGTCGACAGGCGTGCAGGTCGTATTCATGTTACCCCCGGTTCGATGCAGCTCTCAGGACTGTTCTGCGACGTACCCGACATACCGGCAAGACGCCGGTTTCCGGCCAACTGAGCCCGCCGGTCCGCTTGCGCGGACACGCACATGGATTGATCCACCGCTTTGGGATTCTGCTGCTCGCAGCCCGGCGGGGACGATTCATGGTGGCGGCAATTTCGGGGGGCATGGAGCGGGCGGCGCGAGCCGCGAGGTGCTACATATCGGACGGATGGCGGCAACGGTGTTCACCGTTGTAACCGTCACACGATCTTTTCCCCGAATCACTCAAGCCGTTCTTAACCTCGTTGGCCTGATACAAGCGCTCTTGTTGGCGCATGGGCTTAACGATAAGCGAAACCGCTTAAGAGCGCCATACAAACAACCCTGGATTCAGAAACGTTTTTCATGTCGTCCCATTGTTCTTGCGGTTCAAAAATGGACGGTCAAGTCCCGCTATGCGCGGCATCCCACACAGCGCTTCAATTCGCTTTACGGCAAATACGAAACGGAACTGTAGTTCGGGATTTGCCTTGTCTCAGGCTTGCGACACATTGGGCAAGGCGCTGCGAACACCAGGTAGGGTTCCGAAGCATCGGCATAATTGACCGGGATGTGCCGCAACCCTCGGCCACACGCGGGACGTGCGGACTGCCGGGCGAGAAAACGGCCAGGTACATCTTGCCGCGGCGCGTCGGCGGGCGGCCTGCTGCGTGTCGAATTCGAATCAACGCGTGATGCGAAGAGTGTGTGGACAGGGCGCGGAGCAGCGACGATCACGCTGGCATAAGGGTTTGAGGGCGCATGGCATGGCCGTTGCAATAAGCACTTCACAGCGAATGCGTTGCCGCCCGGTCCGAAGGTCGGGGAAGCCAGAGTGAAAAGAGACCGGCGGCAAACACAGACTTCGTAGGCGCGGCCGGGGAAGCCAATGCGCTTTGCGAGGGTGCGGCGGGGACCACTAAAAACGGCTGTCAGAAAACAACGGAAGGAATGATCGGTACAACGTACCTGTCGTCGTGACCGGACGAGGTAAAGGTCGACCTCGCCACTTTTTCCGTCTGTTTTCGGCGGATTTGAAGGGGCGTAAAAAAAACACGTACCGCGCTCACGGATTGACGAGCGAACGATACGAACAACAGCAAAGAAAACAGCGAAAGAACAGCGGCGGGGCAGCGCGCGGTCGAGGACCAACCGGGCGCGAAGAAGCGGGGAGGAATGCCCGGAGTCTCCATAGAGAGGCGCGGGTTACGAGGTGGACCGGGCGCCGTGTCCGCGAATTCGCGGACACGGCTCACCTGGACAGGGTCTAAAAAGGCACATCTTCCGGGGGTCGTCATGACCAGACAGATCATCAAGCCGGCCGGCGCTGCACCGTCGGATCGTCCAATCTCCGCTCAGTCAGCGGGTCTCTCCTATCAACGGCGTAGCGCCGCGCCGCGTGCCTTGTTCGCCGCGCCGACGGCCGATCTGCTGACGCTGGTGATCGCCGACGCGATCAAACGCCGTGCGCAAGCGGAAATTCAACGCGAGGTGCTGCGCGACTCGGTGTATGAGATGCCCGTGGCGCGGGAACGAAACTACGAGCGCGGCGCGGACCTTCACCCGTTCGATTCCGACGAAAAACCAGAACATTGACCGCCATCGAGGCGGCCTCGCCAACCGAACGGCGTCAGACCGGCGGAGAGCCGACATGATCGACATCTTCCTGATTTCATCCAGCGTGGAGCGCACGCCACAAATCGTCGCTCGCATCGAGGCAAGCGGCGTGACTTACCGGCTGCGCACAGCTCACGGCACCGCCCGGCAAGTGCGGGCGCACGATCGCGCGATCCGAAGCGCGGATATGCTGATCGTCGACGACGCCGATCTGAGCGTGCGCGACCTGGACGGCGTCGAGGAAGCGCTGGCCTGCACGCCGGCGCTGCATTGCGTGCTGATGACGGCGGCGCCGTCCACCGCCGTGCTGGGCGTGGCGATGCGCGTCGGCGTGCGGCATGTGCTGTCGTGGCCGCTCGACGCCGACGAGATCACCACCATTCTCATCCAGGCCGACGCGCGGAAAACCGCCCTTGGCCGCCATGCCGGCCGTGTCGTCTCACTTGCCTCCAGCAAGGGCGGCAGCGGCACGACGCTGATCGCCGTGAATCTCGCGTATTCGCTCGCCGCGCTGAGCAACCGGCGTGTGCTGCTGATCGACCTGAGCCAGCAATTCGGCGACGCCAGCCTGCTCATGGCCGACAAACCGCCGCCGACCACGCTTGCCGATCTTTGCTCCCGGGTAGAACGCCTCGACGCCGCACTACTCGAATCATGCGTGATGCAGGTCCACGCAAATCTCGATGTGCTGGCGGGCGCGGGCGATCCGCTCAAGGCCGCGGAATTGCTGCCCGCGCAGTTGGAGAGCATTCTTGCGCTAGCGCGCGAGCGCTATGACGCCGTGCTGATCGACGTCGGGCAGAGCCTGAATCCGTTGACGATCCACGCGCTCGATCGCAGCGACGCGATCTGCATGGTGGTGCGTCAGAACCTGCTTTACCTGCACGGCGGCCGCCGCATGCTCGATATTTTCAGGGAACTGGGTTATCCGGCCAGCAAGGTGCGGGTGGTGGTGAATCACTACGACAAGAACGCCCAGATCAATCTGTCGAAGCTCGAACAGACGCTCGGCGCGAGGGTGGCGCATCAGCTTCCGCGCGACGAAAAGCAGGCCAACGAGGCGCTCAGCCGCGGCGTGCCGCTGGTCACTTCCGCCAGAGACAGTACGCTCGCGCAAGGCATCGGCCTGCTGGCTGACATGCTGTGGCCGTCCAGCGCCGAGCGCCGCAAAGGCGTGCTTGGCCGGCTGTTTGCGTCGCGGCCGAACGTGCCGCCGCAACTCAGGCCGGAGCATTGAAGCCGTCCTCGCGAGCGGGACAGACCGCGCTGGGAGACGGCCGGTTCGAATAATAATTCGGATGGCGAAGCGAGTATGGACAGAACCACGCCGCCGCAATAGTTTCATGACGAAGATCGCTCTGCGAAATGCGCGAGTGGTGAATCGCTCATGTTCAGTCTCTTCGCCTGTGTGGCGATCAGGCGTTGGCACGCGGAGCCGAACTGCATCACCCTGTAGCTGTCAGTGGTGGGCTTGCTCGCCTCGCAGGTCGGACCCACCTTGCGCGAGAAGAAGCTGTTGCCCGATGACGAGCGTTATCGCGTTAATCGAAGCGAGATGCGGTTTCGCGTGATTCCCGCTGTGTTTTGACGGTGTATCGTGTCGTTGTGGCCGGTTCAATTCCGGCCAGTCCGATTACTCTCCAGAGCGCCTGCGAGCGCAGCATCGTCCATGCAAAACGAGTCCCACGGTCTCAACGATATCGCGTCGATCCTGTCCAATCCGATTCTCAACACGGATTCGTACAAGGCGTCGCATTACCTGCAATATCCGCCCGAAGCGTCGGCGATGTTTTCGTACATCGAATCGCGCGGCGGGCGCTACGACCGCACGCTGTTCTTCGGTCTGCAAATGCTCATCAAGGAATACCTGTGTCGCCCGGTCACGCCGGCCATGATCGATCAGGCGAAAGCGTTTTTCACGGCGCATGGCGAGCCGTTCAACGAAGCGGGCTGGCGCTATATCGTCGAACACTACGGTGGTTATCTGCCGGTGCGCATTCGCGCGGTGCCTGAAGGCTCGGTCGTGCCGACGCACAACGTGCTCGTCACGGTCGAATGCGACGATCCGCAGGTGTTCTGGCTGGCGTCGTATCTGGAGACCATGCTGCTGCGCGTGTGGTATCCGATTACCGTGGCGACGCAAAGCTGGCATCTGCGCAAGACGATCCGCGGCTATCTGCTCAAGAGCAGCGACGACCTCACGCAATTGCCGTTCAAGCTGCACGACTTCGGCGCGCGCGGCGTGTCGAGCGCGGAGTCGGCGGCGATCGGCGGCGCGGCGCACCTCGTCAGTTTCATGGGCTCGGATACCGTGCTTGGCGTGGTCGCGGCGAACCACTACTACAACGAGACGATGGCGGCATTCTCGGTGCCGGCCGCGGAGCACAGCACGATTACCTCATGGGGCCGCGAGCGCGAAACCGACGCGTTTCGCAACATGATCACGCAGTTCGGCAAGCCGGGAGCGATCGTGTCGGTGGTGTCCGACTCCTACGACCTGTTCGCCGCGCTCGACGCCTGGGGCACGGAGTTGAAGCAGGCGGTGCTCGACTCCGGCGGCACGCTGGTGATCCGGCCCGACTCCGGCGATCCGCAAACCATCGTGCTGCAAACCATGCGGGCGCTGGAGGCGTCGTTCGGATCGGTGGTGAACGGCAAAGGGCGGCGCGTGCTCAACAACGTGCGGGTGATTCAGGGTGACGGCGTGAATCCCGATTCGATCGAAGTGATCCTTGCCGCGCTCGACAAAGCCGGTTTCGCGGCGGACAACCTCGTCTTCGGCATGGGCGGCGCGCTGTTGCAGCAGATCAACCGCGACACGCAGCGCTTCGCGATGAAGTGTTCTGCGATTCGTCTAGGCGACGAGTGGCACGACGTGCTCAAGGACCCAGTCACGGATGCCGGCAAGCGCTCGATGAAAGGGCGGCTGACGCTGCTGATGAATCGCCACACAGGCGAGTATCGAACGACGACGCTGCCCGTTGTATGGAATGAGCGCACCGTCGAGGCCGATTGGCAAGAAGCGCTGGTGACGGTGTTCGATTCCGGCAAGTTGCTGATCGACATGTCGCTTGCCGAAATCAGAAGCCGCGCCCACGCTCACGAAGCTTAGTGCGGGCCGCTCGCTTGCCAGACGGCAACGCCTGAGGCGCGGATATCGATCCGGCACGGCGTGCCTTCGCGCAGGCGGGTATCTTCATTGGCAACGTCGAACTGCACTCCAGCAATATTCAAGCGGACATAGCGCTCGCCGCGCCGCAATTCGACTGCGTCGACGACACCGGCATGCAGGCCGTCTTGCTCGATGACGATGGCATGCGACGACACGCGCCACATGAGGCGCTGGCCGGCGTCGAGGTCGAGTCCGCTGGCGCCCGTTCCGATCGTGAGGCCCTGAGCGATTTCGACCTGCCCCGCAGCGCCCATCACCCCTTCGCCGACGTTGTGCAAACCGAGCAGGCCCGCCACTCGCATCGACGCCGGCCGTTCGAACACCGCGTCGATAAAACCCGCTTGCAGAACGCGGCCCTGTTCGACGACCAGGACTTCGTCGGCCAGCAACGCGGCTTCATCCGGATCGTGCGTGACGATGATCGTCACCGCCGCGATCTCGCGCTGCAAGGCCCGCAACGACTGCTGCAAGCGGCGCCGCCGTGGTGTGTCGAGCGCGGCGAACGGCTCGTCGAACAGCAGCAGTTCGCTATGCCGTGTCAGCGCGCGCGCAAGCGCGACCCGCTGCCGCTGGCCGAACGACAATTGATGCGGCAGGCGCGCGACCAATTGCGCGAGGCCCAGATGGTCGAGCCAGTAACGCGCGCTGGCGGGGTCGGCATCGACGGGAAAGGCCAGTTGCTGCGCCACCGTCATATGCGGAAACAGGCCGTAGTCTTGCGGCATGTAGCCGATCTGGCGGCGCTCGGGCGGCAACGTGCTCAACTGCTTGGTGCCGAGCGTCACGCTGCTCGACGCGTTCGATTCGAGCCCCGCGATCAGACGCAGCGCCAACGACTTGCCCGAGCCCGACGGCCCGATGATGGCGAGGCGCCGCGTGGCCGGCGTCCATGCGATGTCGAGATCGAACGCGCCGAGCTGGCGTTGCAAATGGAAAGCGAGGCGTAGATCCGCGGTCTCGCTGCGGCTCGCCGTCAGGTCCGCGCCGGGTTCGAGGGCATCCTCGCCGTTTTCGTTTTGCTCCGGCGAGGTCTTTTGCCGAAGGCTGTAAATCGACAACGCCGCGCAGACGATCGCGATCGCGAGCGTCGGCAGCAGCAAGGGCATCATCGCCGGCAGCCCCTGGCCGCCGAATACGACGTATGTATAGACCGGTAGCGAATACGGGTGATAGGCCACCATCACGGTTGCGCCGAATTCGCCGAACGCGCGCAGCCACGCGAGCGCGAGTCCCGCGCGAATCGCCGGCCACGCAACCGGCAATATGACGCGGAAAAAGCGGCTGGCGGCATGATGGCCGAGCGTTGCGGCCACGTCGTCGAGCACGGGGGCGACGGCGGTGAACGCGGACTTGGCGGCAATGATCAGGAAGGGCGCGGCGACGAAGACTTCCGCGAGCACGATGCCGGCGAACGAATCCGTCAGCGTGCCATTGGTGAACCGGCCGACCCAGCTATACGGGCCGAGCAGAAACAGCAACAGCACGCCGCTGGTGAGCGGCGGCAGCGCCAGCGGCAACTGCACGACGAAGCCGAGCAGCGCCACCTTGCGCGAACTCGAGCGGGCCAGGAAATAGCCGAGCGGCACGCCGCCCAGCAGAATCACAAGCGAGGCCACGCTGGCGCTCGCCGCCGACACACCGACCGCCGACCACGTCGCGCGCCAATCGACATTCGCCCAGTCCGCTGCGCCGAGTTGCGGCACGCTCGCGATAAACGGAGCGCACAGATAGGCGGCCAGCAGCGCTGCCAGCCACAGCAGCGGACGCGCAGCAGTACGTTTCACTGCGCTTGCTGCGCGGCGGCGTCGATCACCGCTTGCACCGAAGGCGGCATGGCTTGCAGGTTGCCGCTCACGGTCGGTTTGACGACGTCCACGCCATGTTGCTTGAGCAGTGCGCGGCCTTGTGCGCTCAACAGGAAGTTGACGAAGCTGCTCGCGCCTTCACGGTTCGGCGCGTCGCCGAGAATTGTCAGTGTGTAGGCGGCTTTGGCCTGCAATTCGGGCGCCGGGCGGATCGCCGGAATCTTCAGGTCGGACGTTTCGGTGGAATAGAAAAAGCCGGCGTCGAGCTGGCCGGATTGCAGGCGGCCGACCAGCGTCTCCTCAGGCAAAACCTGTTCGGGGTTTTCCGCGGCGCCGAGCGTCTTCTCGACGAGGTCCGGCTGATGGTAGAGCTCGCCCGCCTTGCTCATCATATCGACGGTGAACGCGCCCTTCGGGTCGAGCTTCGGATCGGTCCGGCCGATGCGGATGCCCGGCTCCTGCAGCACCTGGTCCCAGCGCCTGGTTTTGAATTGCGGGGCGAACCTGCTTTGCGGGTTATAGCCGATCATCAACGGCGATTCGGCGAAGTTCACATACCACGTGACATGATCGCCGTTGGCTGCACCCATCAAGCTGTCGTTCACCTCGGGGCTCGCGCTGATGAACACGTCGCCGCGGCGCAGCTTGCCCTTGATCTCGTTGGCGATCTTGTTCGAGCCTGCCGCGTAGCCGCGGAAATGCTCGCCGGTGGCCTTCTCGAATGCCGGGCCGACGCTGCGCTCCATCAGGTTGACGAGTGATCCGGCGTACAGCACGTTGACCGTGTTGTCCTGCGCGAAAGCGGGTGCGGCCGCCACGATGCCGGTAACGACCACGAGAGAAGCGAACAGCTTGCGAATCATGCGATAACCCCGATACGTTATTAAGGACGCTATATTACGACGTCATCGCGTTATGTTGTGTGACGACGTTTGCTCCCTTTCAGTTGAGCGGAAAGGTCCACACGTAGCGGGTGCCGCTCGCGCCGGCTGCGCGGTCGATGGCGTATAGCCGGCCGCGCGGCGCGTCGACGGCCACGCCGCGGGCGTCCTGAAAGTCGTTTGCAAGCACGCTGATCGTGCCGTTCGGCGCGATCCGGCACAGGTCGCTGATATTGCATTTGGTGTGCAGCGTGCCGCCTGTATCGCCGGCCATCAGGTCCGGGCTGTTGATCTGCACGAACATGCCGGTCGGCGCCACGGCCTGCGACGAGCCGAGCAGCGCGCTCAAGCTCGCTTTTACGATGTCGTTGTTGGCTTGGTCCGAGACGGCCCATATTCCCGGCGATATGGTGCGTATCGCCGCAGTTTCGCGCGCAAGCCGCCGTCGCAGCGTAATATACGCACGGACATAACGTGTGAACAAGCCGCTCAGGCACCCATGCTGGAGAAAAATGGATATGGATAGTGTGAACGGGATTGCCGCACCCGCCGTCGATAGCGCGCTCGTCCTGAGCGGACGATTCCAGCGGCCGCTTTCGTTCGGCCTCGACGAACTCGAACGCTACGAAAGCGTGGTGGCTACACCGTTCGATCTGCGTTGCTATACGACCAACCGCTTTATCCGCAGCGTCGAGCCATATCGCGGCGTGCGTCTGACGACGCTCATCACGGAAGCGGGCCTGCCGAATAGCGTGCCGGGCGAATTCAAGCGCACGGTGTTCGTCGCGGTGGGGCATGACGGCTACGTCGTGACGTTTTCGTGGCACGAACTCTTCAATACGCCGGTCGGCGAGAACGTGATAGTCGCCTACGAATGCGGCGGCCGCGCGCTCGACGCTGAAGACGGCGCGCCGATTCTGTTTTCCGGATCCGACATCCTGCCCGCGCCACGGCATGTCAAACGGCTCGCGCGGATCGAGGCGCATGTTTTGGGACCGTTGGCGTAGGGGACGCGGGTCGTGGCCGGCAGGCGTAACATGGTTCGCTGGTCCTTATCGCGTTGCCGCCATGTCTGACGATCCGCTCGTACGCACCGCCGGCGTTGCCGCACCCAGCGTGGAACCGACCCTGTGGCCGCTGCCGTTGTTCCTGTCGTTGCCGCAGGACGCGCGGGCCGCCGCACACATGGGCCGTTGGCTCGACACAGCCACGGATGCGACGTCGCCGGATACTCAACTCTTCGCCAAACTGATCGCCGCCCGCGACGCGCGCAACGAACTCGCGCTGCTCGGGCTTCAGCAGCCGACGTGGCGCGCGCTGCTGACGCGGCGTTTCGCGCGCGCCGCCGCTCCGGCCGCGCTACCGTTCGCGGTCACTTTGAACGACTACGCGGAGTTCGTGCGCACGCTCCACACGCTATTGCTCACGCACGCCGCCGCCACGGTCCATGGGGCCGACGCGCAGTGTCTCGCCTCGATCATCGCGCATGCCTGCTTGCGTCCGGATCACCTGTGGCGCGACCTCGGTCTCGCCGGCCGCGACGAAGTCACGTGGATGCTCACGCGTTATTTCCCCACGCTCGTGGCGCTGAATACCGGCAACTTGCGGTGGAAGAAATTCCTCGCTGAACAACGCGCGTTGTCATTGGGCTTGCGGCCAGGTCCAGCGCCGGGCTGTCCAGGCTGCGAAGACTACGGGCATTGTTTCCCGGAGCCCGGCTGACGGCTGTTGCGGCCGTTCGGCCAGGGTGGCAGCGCGAGACGGTTCGTGTATGCTTTCGCGCATGGCTGACACCCCAAAAACTCAATCCGCGCCTGCGGCAAAAAAAGCCGCGAAGGCACGGCCCGAAGTGCGCTTCAGAATGCGCATCCGTAGCGGCGACGCGGTCGCGCTCGGACCGGGCAAAGTCGAATTGCTCGAGGCCGTGCGCGAGTTCGGCTCGATCTCGGCGGCGGCGCGCAGCCTCGATATGTCGTACCGGCGCGCGTGGCTGCTAATCGACGAACTGAACCGTTCGCTCAAGTCGCCAGCCACGCATTCGGAGCAGGGCGGCCAGAGCGGCGGCGGTTGCACGCTCACGCCCGTGGGCGAGACCATCATTCGCCTGTACCGCGACGTCGAAGTCGAGGCGCAGCGTAGTTGCGCGAAACAGATCGCCGAGTTGACCAGGCTGATCCGCTCCTGAGCGGCCTGGTCGCAGAAGAGCGCTCTCAGCCGTGCCGCAGGCAAAACGCCGAAGGCGACGGATGGCCCAGTTGCGCAACATTGTCGGGATGCAAGCGGGCCATCAATTCCACAAAGCTCGCCACGCTCGCCGTGCGCAGCGGGTGATAGTCGATCTGATGACGCTCGCAGACGCGCTTGAGCGTATTCATCGAATCGTGATCGATGCAGTCGACCGGAAACACGACGAGATCCGCGCCCGGCAACGCTGCGGCAAGTAGCCCTTTGCGATCCTCCACGCCGCCGTCGTGCACAACCAGCTCGCCGCCTGCCGCTTCCACCAGCCGCCTGAGCGCGGCGTTGGAGCCCGGCCGGCCGCCCACATACACGAGCCGTTTGCCCTGCACGCTGTCGAGGCTCGCCCGGCGCGTGGCGGCTCCGCTCGCCGCGTCCGCTGCGTCCACCGTCGCGCGTTCAAGGGCATCGCATTCGCTTTGCACCAGCTTGAGCAGCGTCAGTGTCTGATCGTGGCTTCTGCGTAACGCGAGCGCCGCGTCCTGTTCCTGGAGCGCACGCTGTTCCGCGGCCTCGCGGCGGCTGGTGTGCAGGGCGACGCGCTGATCGGCGTCGGCCAATTTGTCGCGCAGCCGTTGCGCTTCGGCTTCGAGCCCGGCGGCGTCGCGCGGTATCTGGCGGGTTGTCTGCGTCGTGAGCTGAGAGATCTGCTCGTTGAGCGCCGCAATCGACGCGTCGCGTTGCAGGCTGAGTTCCTGCAAACGGTTCTGCTGACGCTCGATTTTCTCTTTCAATGCAGCGTTTTCCTCTTCCAGCGCGACCAGCCGGCGAATGTCCGCGCGATTGGCCGCACCGACCAGATGCGACAGCATGTGCAATTCGCCGAATGCTTTCTGGCGCACCGGCATGGTCGCGAACGGATGCGTCATCAAAGCCCAATAGGCGGGCGGGATGTCGCCGCTCTTCAGCGCTTCGTCCCAGAGCCTGAGCAGGTCGACGTCGTCGGCGGCTTTGTCGAAGCGGCGGATCGCGCCTGCGTAGTGTTCGTCGAGTAGTTTGTGCAGCGCCCTGGCGGCCGCGCCGCCTTCGATCGCGAGTTCGACCGCCGAGTGATGAATCTCGAGATCGCTCGCATCGCGGCGGTCGAGCCCCGTGAATTTGGGCACCAGCCTGCGCAACTCGTGCGTGCTCAGACACGTGCCGATGATCGAACAATGCAGATGGCTGTCGAGTTCGGCGAGGCGCGCGCGCCGCTTGGTGTTCGAGAACGACAGCTTGGCGGGCGCGCAGCACGCGTCGGCGGCGCGCATGCCGGTGCCGGCGAGTTCGTCGCCGGAGAGTTTCAGACGTGTAGGCTGGGCGAGACGGAACGGGGGCGTGTGCATGGGAATCTGGAATCCGGTTCGGTGTCAGGCGGGTTGAAAGTGCTGGTCAAGCTCATGGCGCACTTTCGCCGCGCGCGCGCGGCCGGCGATATATACGGAAAGATATAGCGATGGGCGGAAGAGAGCGTTCATCTGCGGCTGTCGCGAATCAGTCGCTGGAAGGGGCGAGCGCGAGTTCGGCGACGCGTGCTTTGCGCCGGACCGCTGTGCCGCCCGCCGGGCTTCGAACAGTGGCGGCGCGCTTGCCGGCCAGCGGGCTCATGTCATTCGCCGCCCGTGCGTGCTGTTCGAGCACATGACCGACGCACAGGCCCACAAAGGTCGCGTCGAGCCGTTCGAGTTCAGCGACCACCGTGCGCAGCGCCGTCAGGTCGTTGCTGAACGCGTCGGAAAAAATCGCGTCGCGTAGCTGTTCGGCAGAGCGCGCTTCCTCGATCGCCGCTTTCAGGTCGCGCAGACGCGCGAACGTCGCGGCTCCCGCCTCCTCGGCGAGGATCGACAGCAACTGGTTCAACGAATGCGAGGCGGATGTGCCGACCGAGGCGAAATTCAACTGGTCGCCGGTCAGCATCAGCACGAAACGCTGCACGCTGCCGTAGAGGCGCCGGTAGGCGTCGACGACATCGCGGATCGATTCCGCGCGGCCGCGCTCGGACGCCGACTTCACCGCGACGATGGTCGACGAAAGCTCGCTCGGCAAGCGCCCGCGGCGTCCTGCCGGGGCGGATGAAATGGATCGAATGCGCACCGCTACTGGCTCCTGCTGGCTCGTGTCGCCTCGTCGCGCGCGGCTGGCAGACGCGCTGAAAGATGCGTCGCCACACGTAATGAGGCCTACCGTGATATTCGGCAGGATATAACGAAAAGCGGCTCGCGTGTTGAACAGAAGCCGTTTCATGGCGCGTCGGACCGGCTTTACGCCGGCTTCAGACCGGTGTCACTGGTGCCGTGCGAAGTCGAGAAACGCCTTTACCGCCGGGGCCCGCTCGTACTTCCGGAAGGCGATCGCAATCTCCGAAGCGATGGGCTGACCGGCGATGCCGCGGTACACCACGCCCGGCAATGCGATGCAGTCGGCCAGGGTATGCGGCACGACGGCGACGTAGCCGCCCAGCGACACGCAGGCCAGCACCGAGGCGAGCGTGCCGGGACGCGGCCCGAGCCGCGCCGAGAAGCGCCCGCGCCGTGCCACTTCGAAGGTGCCGGCTTCCTGCTCCGGCAGCACGAAGCACTGGTCGCGCAGTTGCGCCGGCTTGACGCTCGCGGAGGCCGCCAGCGCGCAATCGGCCGGCAACGCGAGGACGAACTGGTCGCGATGCACGGTCGCGGCCTGAATGCCGTCGGCCAGCAGCATCGGCGGGCGCACGTAGGCGGCGTCGAGCAGGCCGTCGCGCAGCATGGCGGCGACGTTGTCCATTGGCACCTCGCGAATCGAGATATCGACGCCCGGATGCGCGCCGCGAAATCCGCCGACGTCGCGCTGCAACACGCCCGCATACGCCGCCGATGCCACATAGCCGACTTCGACGCGCCCGAGTTCGCCGCGCTCGGCCAGCACCGCGCGCTCCTCGCCGCGCGCGAGGTGATCGAGTGCGACGAGCGCTTCCGCGAGATACGCGCTGCCCGCCGCGCTCAGCGCGACCGAGCGCTTGGTGCGATGAAAGAGCCGTACGCCAAGCAGCCGTTCTGCCTCCTGGATCAGCTTGGTCAGCGACGGCGCGGCGATCCCCAATTCGTCGGCGGCGCGCGAGAAATGAAGCTGTTTCGCGACGCAGACAAAGGCGTGGATATGACGGAGTTCGAGTTGCCGCATGGTTTTCTGTATTTCCGCTGGAGCTAATTATTTTGTGATTTTATGCCAATGACAGGTAATAGAGGCATCGCTACCATTGACTCAACCTCAACTCGCCGCCTCATTGCCTCCGTATGCCGTTGCTTTCCTCACGCCGCCCAACGCCGGCTAGCCCGGCGTTCGTGCTCGCCACCGCCTCGGCCACTTGCGCGCTGATCGTGCTGGACACCAATGTCGTGGCGGTTTCGCTGCCGTCGATCGCACGCTCGTTCCACGCGAGTTTCGCCGACGTCGAATGGGTCGTCAGCGCGTACATGGTGGCGTTCGCGTCGTGTCTGCTGCCGGCGGGCGCGCTCGCCGACCGCGTCGGCCGCAAGAAAATGCTGCTGCTCGGGCTTGCGGTGTTCTTTCTGGCGTCGCTCGGTTGTGGCGCGGCGCCGACGGCCGCGGTGCTGAACGTGGCGCGCGCGGTCAAGGGCGTCGGCGCGGCGATGCTGCTCACCGCCGCGCTCGCCGTCATCGCGAACACGTTTCACGAGGGCCCCGCCCGCGTGCGCGCGTGGGCGGTGTGGGGCACCTGCATGGGCCTCGCGACCACGGTGGCGCCGCTGGTCGGCGGCGTCATCGCGCAATGGTTCGGCTGGCGCTGGATCTTTCTGCTGAATCTGCCGGTATGCGCGGTGCTCGCGTGGTGCGCGTCGCGCGCGATTAGCGAGTCGCGCAATCCGGAACCCGGTCCGCTCGATGCCGCCGGCAGTTTGTTGTTCGGCAGCGCGCTCGCCCTCGGCATCTGGGCGCTGATCGAAGTGCCGGCCGACGGTCTCACGAGCTGGCCGACGGCCGCGCGGCTCGCGGCCTGCGTGCTGTTGTTCGGCGCGTTCGTGCAGGTCCAGCGGCTGCGAGCGCACGCAATGGTCGATCTCGCGCTGTTCCGGCAACCGCGCTTTGTTGCCGCCGTGCTCGCCATGTTCGGTTACGCCGCCTGCGCGCAGGTGATGATGACGTTCCTGCCGTTGTATCTGCAGAACGCGTTCGGTTGGTCGGCGGTGGCCGCGGGCGTCGGCATGCTGCCGTTCGCGTTGTCGATGGTGATCGGGCCGTACATCGGCGCCGCGCTCGGCAGGCGTGTTTCAAGCATGGCCGTGCTCTCGATGGGCTTGCTGCTGATCGCCCTCGGCAACCTGTTGACGGCCCGGGTTGCGGGCGACGAACGCTATGCGCTGGTCGCGCTCGGCATGATCGTGACGGGGCTCGGCGCCGGCATTCTGAATGGCGACACGCAGAAGGCGATCATGGCCTGCGTGCCGCCGGATCGGACTGGCATGGCCTCCGGCATCAGCACGACGACGCGCTTCACCGCCATCGTCACCTCGGTCGGGGTGCTCGGCGCAGTGCTCGCGGCGCGCACCCACACGGCATTTCTCGCGGCGGCGCCGCTGACGCCTGAGGTGAAAACCGCGCTCGATGCCGGCTTCATGTCGCGCGTGCTGGCAGGCGACACGGCGCAGGCCACGGCGACGCTGCCGTCCGCGGTACGGGCCACGTTGATGTCGGCCGCGCACGCGAGCTTTGCGAGCGGCTTTGCTGCCGCGCTGGGACTGGCCGCGGCCATTGCCGTATCGATTGCCGCCGGCGTTTGGCTGCTGGCCGGCAGAGGCGAGGCCGCGCGAGTGCGTGGCGAGGCGTCGAACGGATAGGCACGCCGCTTCGCCCCGTGGGCGCCGTTTTCCGCTATCGTGTGCGGCGTGCCCGCCGTCGAATGATCGCCGGGCACGTTTTCCGGATCGACTTCAAAAACGGGCAACGCACGACAGCAAAACAATGAGCCATCCCAACACAGAATTGATCCAGCGTTTCTACACGGCGTTTCAGCAACGCGACGCCGAAACCATGGTGGCCTGTTACGCGGATGACGTCGTCTTCAGCGATCCCGCGTTCGGTGAGCTGCACGGCGAGGAAGCGCGCGATATGTGGCGCATGCTGGTGGCACGCGCGCAGGACTTCTCGCTGGCGTTCGAGGGCGTCGAAGCGGACGACCGCAGCGGGCGCGTCCGTTGGGTCGCCAGTTATCTCTTCAGTCAGACGGGGCGCGCGGTGGTCAACCGCATCGACGCCCGTTTCGTGTTCCGCGATGGCCGCATTGTCGAGCATCGCGACAGCTTCGACTTGTGGAGCTGGACGCGTCAGGCGCTCGGTATCAAAGGGACGCTGCTCGGCTGGTCGCCGCTCGTGCAGCGCGCCATCCGGGCGCAGGCGAGAAAGGGCCTCGACGTCTACCGGCGCCGGCAACCGCGCGGCTGATCCGCGGACTGCGGTCGGGGCCGGCGCCGGCCGCGCTTGCTATCATTCATCCACGTGATGCTGAATTTCTTCAAGCGGACGAATGAGGAATGCTATGCCAGTAGTGGATGCCGCATGGGAACAGTGGCTGAGCAGCAACGTGGCGCGCGGCTGCAGTCCCGATTCGATGGTCGACGCCATGGTGCAGGCCGGTTTCGCCACGGACGCCGCGCGCGCGGCCGTGCACGGAACCTTCGGCCTGAACCCGGCGAATCCGGCCTTTGCCGCGGCGGCCGCGACCGAGGCGGCGCTCGCCAGGGCCGCGCCGCAAACTTACCAGTACGACGACCCGCCCGTCGCGCGCGGCAATGTGATCCGCGCCCACGATCGCGACGTGCGCGTGCTGATGCGCTGCGAGCGTCCGCAGGTCATCGTGTTCGGCGACGTGTTGTCGCCGGACGAATGCGCCGAGATGATCGAGCGCTCGCGTCATCGGTTAAAGCGCTCCACCACGGTCAATCCCGATACCGGCAAGGAAGACGTGATCCGCAATCGCACCAGCGAAGGCATCTGGTATCAGCGCGGCGAAGACGCTTTCATCGAGCGGATGGACCGGCGCATTTCGAGTCTGATGAACTGGCCGGTCGAAAACGGCGAAGGGCTGCAGATTCTGCACTACGGCACGACCGGCGAATATCGTCCGCATTTCGACTATTTCCCGCCCGATCAACCCGGCAGCGCGGTGCATACCGCGCAGGGCGGCCAGCGTGTGGCTACGCTGGTGATCTATCTGAACGACGTGCCGGACGGCGGCGAAACCATCTTCCCCGAAGCGGGCATGTCGGTCGCGGCAAGGCAGGGCGGCGCGGTGTATTTCCGCTATATGAACGGCCAGCGTCAACTCGATCCGCTGACCTTGCATGGCGGTGCGCCGGTGCTCGGCGGAGACAAATGGATCATGACGAAGTGGATGCGCGAACGCGCTTACGGCTGAGGCCTGCCGGATTTTATTCAGCCGGCTGGCCGGCGGCGGTAGCGTTGGCGGCCGAGCCGCATGGTCATCAGGCAGATCGTGGCGCCGGCGATGTGATCGAGCATCGGCATGCCGGCCAGGCTGCCGGCGGGTCCCGACGTCGCCAGCGGTGCCGCGAGGGTTCGCCCCGCGCTCAAGCCGTCTTGTAGACGTCCGGGTTATGCAGCTCCATATAACGCTCCGGCGTCGCGAGTCCGGTGAAGCCGTGCGGCTCGTACACGCGATGCGCGTCCGTCGTCACCAGCACGATTCTTCGCAAGCCCTGCAGCGAGGGGCTGGCGAAAACGTGCTTCATCAACGCGCACGCGTATCCCTTGCCGCGATACGCCGGCAGCACGAACACGTCGCACAGGTACGCGAAGGTCGCCTCGTCCGTGATCAGGCGCGCGAACGCGATCTGCCTGCCCTCGATATAGCCGCCGAAACACAGCGAGCCCGCGACGGCGCGCTCGAACGTCTCGCGCGGCATGCCCTTCGCCCACGGGGTTTCCTGCGACAGGAACGTGTAGACCATCTCGATGTCGAGATCGGCCTTGTCAGTTGAAAACGTCAGTTCGGGTGCTTGCAACGCGTGTCTCCGCCTAATCTGTCAAAGCGCTTCTTCATCAACCCTTCACCGGATCTTCGCCGCCGCGCGAGCCGCCGCCGATGCTCTGGCCGGCATCGCGCGCAAGACCCATGTAACCGATCACGGATGCCAGCGTCACCACGCCCGCGAACAGAAACGCGAGGCGGAAATCGTCGAGCGTGAAGACGCGGCCCGTGGTCTCGCCGTTGAAGAAGGCCGCCGCGCGCAGCGACACCGCGCCGAAGGCGATGCCGAGACCAATTGTCATTTGCGCCGCCGCGCTCCACAGCGTGCTGGCCGCGCTCATCTGCGGGTGCGGGACGTCGGCATAGGCGAGCGTGGCGAGTGTCGAGAATTGCATCGAACGCGCTACGCCGTAGATGAACACGACGATCAGCACCAGCGCGAGCGGCACGTTCGGGCTCAGCAATCCGCACGCGGTGATGAACACGCCGGCCACCGTCACGTCGACGATCGACACCATGCGGAAACCGTAACGCTGCAGGATGCGCGTGGTCAGCGCCTTCATGCCGAGGTTGCCGAGCGCACTCGCGAGCAGCAACAGCCCCGACTTGAACGCCGACAAACCGAAACCCACCTGGAACAGCAGCGGCATCAGATAAGGCACCGCGCCGATGCCGATGCGCGTGAACGAGCCCGTCACCACCGTCACGGAGAAGGTCGGAATCTTCAGCGTCGAGACGTCGACGAGCGGATGCGGATGGCGCTTCGCGTGCTGAAACGCCACCACGCCCACCAGCAAACCGCCGAGAATGATCGCCCCGGCGACCCACGGATTCTCGCCGGGCTGGCTGGCCAGTTCCGCGCCGTACAGTATCGCCGTCAAGGTCGCGCCGCTCAGCAGCAGGCCGGCCACGTCGAGCGGCTTGCGTTCGGTGCCGCGCAGGTTCGGCACCAGTGCGAGCGCAACGGCCATGGCCGCGAGGCCGAACGGCACGTTGAGCAGGAAGATCCAGCGCCACGACGCGTACGTCGTAATGAAACCGCCGATCGGCGGCCCGACCACCGGCGCGGCGATCGCCGGCCACGTGATGGTCGAGATTGCCTGCATCATGCGGCTTTTCTCGGTGCTGCGGACCACGATCAGGCGACCCACCGGCACCATCATCGCGCCACCCATGCCTTGCAGAAGACGGGCGGCGGTGAACTCGGTGACGTTCTGCGACAGGCCGCACAGCACGGAAGCCACGGTGAACACGCCGATCGCGCTGAAAAATACCGTGCGCGAGCCGCAGCGGTCGGCGACCCAGCCGCTTGCCGGGATGAAGATCGCCAGCGCCAGCATGTAGGCCGTCATGCCTAGACTGAGGCTGTTGGGCCCGACGCCGAACGAGTGCGCCATCTGCGGCAGGGCGGTGGCGATCACCGTGGTGTCGAGGTACTCCATGAAGAAGGTGGCCGCGACGATATACGGCAGCCAGCCGATGTGCGCGCTGCGGGTATTGCTGCCGCTCATCGCGCTGCCCCTGCCGCGCCGCGCGCGGTGTCTTGCGAGCCCGTGCGGGCGCCGTCGCCGTGAGCGTGCCGGCGCGTTGCGCGCGATGGTTTGGCCTTCATGTTCGTGCGACTACCTTATGAGAACGTGTTTCCGGCATGCGGACGAGGCGGACGAGCGACGGGGTCGCGGCCGCGGCTGTGGCGCGTCGGCGAGGCCATCGAGGACGGCAAGCGCGCCAGCCCTGAATCCTAACGCAATAAATGGCGCCATACCGTCGACCATGGCAAGTGGCGCAGGCAAGGTAAGTGGCGCAAGCAACGCAGGTGGCGCACCGCAGACCCGCAGACCCGCAGACCCGCAGACCCGCAGACCCGCAGACCCGCAGACCCGCAGACCCGCAAGCCGACAAACCCGTTTGCCGATGCAGCCAAAACACGGTCCTCTACACGCCGCTCAGTCTTTCGCGGCGTACTCGCGGTCGAGTTTGTCGTACAGCGGCTTGTTGACGAGCCGCTGGCGTTCGCTGAACGGCGCGACCAGCGTGGCGTCCTCATCGAGGCGGCCATTGCTTTTCAGCGTGCCGAGTGCGCGCTGCATGCCGAGCACCGCGCCTTGCAACGCCGCGTTCGCGTACAGCACGATGCCGTAGCCGAGCTTGGCGAGCGCCTCGCGCGATTGCACGGGCGTCTTGCCGCCGATCACTATATTGATCAATTGGGGCTTGTCGAACAGCCCAGGCAGACGTTCGATGTCGGCGAGCGATTCGGTCGCTTCGATGAACAGAATGTCGGCGCCGGCTTCGATGAAACGATGGCCGCGCTCGATCGCGTCTTCGATGCCATGCACCGCGGCCGCATCGGTGCGCGCCATGATCTGCAGATTGCCGTCTTCGCGGGCATCGACGGCCGCACGGATCTTGCCGACCATTTCGCTGGCGCTGACCACTTCCTTGCCGGAGAAGTGGCCGCATTTCTTCGGCATGATCTGGTCTTCGAACTGGATCACGTCGGCGCCGCTGCGCTCGAGCACACGCACCGTCTGGCGCACGTTCAGCGCGTTGCCGAAGCCGGTGTCGGCGTCGACGATCAGCGGCAACGCGACCGCGTCGCGAATCCGCGCCGTATGCTCAGCGACTTCGGCAAGTCCGATGAAGCCGAGGTCGGGCAGGCCGAGCGACATATTGGTGACGCCCGCGCCCGTGATATAGACCGCCTCGAAGCCGGCGTCCTCGATCACGCGGGCGCTCATCGCATTAAAGGCGCCGGGCACGAGCAGGCCCTGGCGTTGGTCGACTTTGGCGCGGAAGGCGGCGCGGCGGGTGGCGGATGTGGTCATGACGGTGTGTCTCCTTGCAGGAAAATCAGATAAAGGACTGGCTCCGGTTTTGCAGGAAGCGTGCCATTTGGCGGCCTTGGCAGTTTGTCCCAACCAATCAGCGAGTTAGCCGTAAAACGGCGACCCGGCGGTTCGTGGCACAATGAGCGCGGTGTTCCATAGAACGTTTCATGGAACGTTCCAACGTAAACCGGAGCGCTACGATGTCCACTTTCACGTCGTCCCTTGCGAATCCCGATCCGGGCCGCCCAGGCGTTGCATTGGTGAGTATCAGCCGGTTGCAGTCGCTTTGCGAGACTGTCGCGCCGCGCTACGCCGGGCGCGCGAAATTCTTCCCGGTTCGGGAAGGCTACGGCGCGGCCGTCACCGCCTTGCAGGCCTATGTGGACGCAGGCTCGGTCGACGTCGTGCTGGCCGCCGGCTCGAACGGCGCCTACCTGCGCGACCACCTGAGCGTGCCGGTCGTGATGGTCAAGGTGAACGGCTTCGACGTCCTGAGCGCGATCACCCGCGCCACGACCACGTGGCCGAACGCGCAGATCGGCCTCGTGCTGCACGAAACGATTTCGCACGAACTGGCCGACCTGAGCGCGTGGCTGAAAGTCAGCCTGAAACAGCGCGCCTACCGGTCGATCGACGAAGTGCGACTCGCGGTCGACAGCCTCGCCGCCGAAGGCTGCAGCGTCATCATCGGGCCCGGCATGGCTTGCGACTTCGCCCAGCAGGCGGGGCTCGCGAGCGTGTTCCTGTACTCGCTCGGGGCGGTCGAGGAAGCGTTCGAACGCTCGGTCGAACTGGCGCGCGTGAGCCGCCAGAAGGAATCGAAGCGCGTGCGCCTGAACACGATCGTGGCGCATCTGCGCGACGGCGTCGCCGCTTTCGACGGTGCCGGCCAGGTCGAAGCCGTCAATCCGGCCATGCTCGATCTGCTCGGCCTCGACCGCGAGCGGGACGTGGCCGCGCAAGTCGAGCGCGCCGTCGGGCCGTTGCTGCGTGAGACGCTCGAGCGCGACCTGCCGATCGAGGAGCGGATCGAGCAGATCGGCGGCCGCGCGCTGATCGTCAATTGCGTGCCGATCGTGGAGCAGGGCGTGCGCTCCGGTTCCGTGGTGACGTTGCAGGACGCGCTGGTCGCACAGCGGATCGACCGCTCGCTGCGCACCAGCCAGCGGCCGAAGCAGCTGGTCGCGCGCCATCAACTGGACGATCTGATCGGCAGCTCGGCGGCGCTCGAGCGCGTGCGACGACTGGCGCGCGCCGGCGCGGCGCACGACGCCACCGTGCTCCTGAGCGGCGAAAGCGGCACCGGAAAGGAACTGGTCGCGCAAGGCATCCACACTGCGAGCCGGCGGCGCGGCAATCCGTTCGTCGCGTTCAACTGCGCGGCGCTGCCGGAAGGGCTGATCGAAAGCGAACTGTTCGGCCACGAGGAAGGCGCATTCACCGGCGCGCGGCGTGGCGGCAAGCCCGGCCTCTTCGAAATCGCCCACACGGGGACGATTTTCCTCGATGAAATCGGCGAGATGCCGGCGGCGCTGCAAAGCCGTCTGCTGCGGGTCCTGCAGGAGCGCGAGGTGATGAAACTCGGCTCGGGACGCGCCACGCCCGTCGACGTGCGGGTGATCGCCGCCACTCATCGCGACCTGCACGCACTGGTCGAGCAGGGCGCGTTTCGCGCGGATTTATATTTTCGTCTTAACCTGCTTCAGATAGAATTGCCGCCGCTGCGCGCCCGGCGCGACGATATTCCGCAACTGGCGCGGCACTTGTTAAACCGCAGCGCGCTCCAATATGGGTTGTCGGAGGCCGCGCTCGAGCGGGTGCTGGCGTTTCTCACGCCGCTGTTCGAGCAGTACGCGTGGCCCGGCAATGTGCGGGAGCTGGAAAATCTGCTGACGCGCGCCGCAATCTATCTCGGCGACGCTGCAGGTGTCGCCGGTCAGGACTGGCAGGCGGTGTTTCCGGAATTTGGGCGTATGAAGCGCGCGGCGGCCGTCAATGCGAACGCAAACGACGCAAGAAACGGCACAGGCGGCGTGAACGCCGCCGCAGAACCCGCCCCGAGCCGCATCAGCCCGACCCGCGAGGACGTCCTCCACGCCCTCGAACAAGCCGGCGGCAACCGCGCCGCGGCAAGCCGGGCGCTGGGAATCGGCCGCACGACCCTCTGGCGGCTTCTGAAAGACCGACCCACGGCGTGATAGCCGAGAGCGGCACAATAAATAGTGCCAGACTATTGTAATCATTAAAACAATCCGCTTTACCTATTAAGCGTCGTCTGAGATACTGACTCCACTTTCCAACCACCCTGAAAGAGGACTCAGTAAATGCCGATCATCAACAGTCAAGTCAAACCGTTTAAGGCACAGGCTTACCACAATGGCGATTTCCAGACCGTCACTGAAGAAAGTCTGAAGGGCAAGTGGTCGGTTTTCGTTTTCTACCCGGCTGATTTCACCTTCGTGTGCCCGACCGAACTGGGCGACCTGGCGGATCGTTACGCCGAATTCAAGAAGATCGGCGTTGAAATCTACAGCGTGTCGACCGATACGCACTTCACGCACAAGGCATGGCACGACACGTCGGACACGATCCAGAAGATCAAGTACCCGATGCTCGCTGACCCGACGCTGGCAATCTCGCGCAACTTCGACGTGCTGATCGAAGAAGAAGGTCTGGCACTGCGCGGCACGTTCGTGATCAACCCGGAAGGCGAAATCAAGCTGGCCGAAATTCACGACAACGGTATTGGCCGTGACGCTGGCGAACTGCTGCGCAAGGTGCAAGCTGCGCAATACATCGCGGCTCACCCGGGTGAAGTCTGCCCCGCCAAGTGGACGCCGGGCGCAGACACGCTGACCCCGTCGCTCGACCTGATCGGCAAGATCTAAGGTTTCACAACCTCTCGCAGTCGACGCCTCGCGGCGCATCACCGTGTGGACCGCTTCCAAACAGTGGTTCGCGCGTCCCCGGGTCGCACATGTCCTATCTGGACGAGTGCGGCGCCGGGAACCCAATACCCATCGTCACGGATCGAATAGCCATGCTTGATGCCAATCTCAAGACTCAGTTAAAAACGTACCTCGAAAAAGTTAGCAGGCCTATTGAGATCGTCGCGTCGCTCGACGACAGTGCAAAATCGCAGGAGCTGCTGGCATTGCTGAACGATATCGCGACGTTGTCCGAGCGCGTCAACGTGATCGAGCGTCGTGGCGACGCCGAGCGCAAGCCGTCGTTTTCGATCGGCGAGCCGGGCAAGGACACGGGCATCCGCTTCGCCGGCATTCCGATGGGTCATGAATTCACGTCGCTCGTGCTTGCGCTGTTGCAGGTTGGCGGCCATCCGGTCAAGCTCGAAGACGCCGTGATTGACCAGATCCGCAACCTCGACGGCGACTATCAATTCGAAACGTATTTTTCGCTGTCATGCCAGAACTGCCCGGAAGTCGTCCAGGCACTGAATGTGATGGCGCTGATCAACCCGCGCATCCGCCACGTGGCGATCGACGGCGCGCTGTTCCAGAACGAAGTCGAAGCGCGCCAGATCATGGCGGTACCGACCATGTTCATGAACGGCGAAGTGTTCGGCCAGGGCCGCAGCGGCGTGAAGGAAATCCTTGCGAAGCTCGACACCAACGCCGGTGCGCGCGCCGCGAAGGAACTGGAAAAGAAGCCGGTGTTCGACACGTTGATCGTGGGCGGCGGCCCCGCGGGCGCGGCCGCGGCGATTTACTCGGCGCGCAAGGGTATCGCGACGGGCGTGGTGGCGGAGCGTTTCGGCGGCCAGGTGTTGGACACGCTGGCGATCGAAAACTTCGTCTCCGTGACGGAAACCGAAGGACCGAAGTTCGCCACGGCGCTGGAGCAGCACGTGAAGAGCTACGAAGTCGACATCATGGACGTGCAGCGCGCTGAAGCGCTGATTCCGGGCCGCATCAACGAAGTGCGTCTGGCGAACGGCGCGGTGCTCAAGGCCAAAACGATCATTCTGGCGACGGGCGCGCGCTGGCGCGAAATCAACGTGCCGGGCGAGCGCGAGTACCGTAATCATGGCGTGGCGTATTGCCCGCACTGCGATGGTCCGTTGTTCAAGGGCAAACGCGTCGCGGTGATCGGCGGCGGCAATTCCGGCGTCGAAGCGGCTATCGACCTGGCGGGTATCGTGCGTGAAGTCACGCTGTTCGAGTTCGGCGCCACGTTGCGTGCCGACGAGGTGCTGCAACGCAAGCTGCGCAGCCTCGCGAACGTGACCGTCGTCACGCAGGCCCAGACTACGGAAATCACCGGCGACGGCAAGAAGGTCAACGGTCTGGTCTACAAGGATCTGCGGTCCGGCGAAGTGAAGCAGATCGAACTGGAAGGCGTGTTCGTGCAGATCGGCCTCGTGCCGAACACCGAATGGCTCAAGGGCACGGTCGAGTTGTCGAAGCACGGCGAGATCGTCGTCGATGCACGCGGCGCTACGTCGGTGCCGGGCGTATTCGCCGCCGGCGACGTGACCACGGTGCCATTCAAGCAGATCGTGATCGCCGTGGGCGAAGGCGCGAAGGCATCGCTCTCCGCGTTCGATCACCTGATCCGCAATAGCGAAGAAGTGGACGCGGTTAGCGAAGCTGAGGCTGAAGTAGCGGCCTGATGCGATTGTGTGAGTAGTGGACGGCGGCCTTAGGGCCGCCGTTTTTTTTTGTCCTCAAGCGCCACTGCAAACACCAACGGCCGCCTTTCGGCAGCCGCCGCATACGGGATTCCCTGTGTGCCTTGTCGCACGGTATCCACTCCCGGTGGAATCCGACCTCCCGTGGGGCACTACGTTTTCTCCTCCGCTCGTCCGTGGTCTTGAGGTGCGATCGTATGAATCGACGCTGTCAGGTTCGAGCGACCCATACGTCGCGATGCGGGCGCGCGCAGATCGATTCGCACTCGCGCCGTGCGCAAAACATCCGTTTCATTCACACGCTTCATCCATACCGCACATCGCCCAGTAGCGCGGTTGCCGTTTGGAGGCGCCCACCTGGCAAGATTTCTTGGCTATTGCGTGCCGCAAACCATATAAATCAGGAATCGGACAAAGTCCCGCGGACCCATGCGCGCGCCTTGCCGCGCGCCCGGAGGCCAAACCACATAAAAAAGGAGGGAGACAATGGCAACATCGCAAGCGACGCCGGTGCGGTGGGTCGACGGCAAGCGCTATTTGTGGCTGCTCGGCGCGCTCACGATCACCTTGCCGCTGCATGCCGCGACTCTTGCCCTGCAAACCGGCTGGCACATCTTCTGGTGGTTCGGCCCGATCTTCGTGTTCGGCATCATTCCAGTACTCGACTATCTGATCGGTGACGACCCTAGCAATCCGCCGGAGGATGTCATCTCCGCGCTCGAAAAAGAGCGCTATTACCGTCGCATCGTGTATCTCGCCGCCTTCATCGAGTACATGTCGTTCTTCGGCGCACTATGGATTGTGAGCACGCACGCGTTGAAATGGTACGACTACCTGGGCTTTGCGTTTTCGCTCGGCGCGGCGACCGGTGTGTCGATCAACACGGCGCACGAACTTGGCCACAAGACCGATCGCTTCGAGCGATGGCTCGCCAAGGTCACGCTGGCGCCGGTCGCTTACGGTCATTTCTTCGTCGAACACAATCGAGGGCATCACGTGCGGGTGGCGACGCCGCCCGATCCGGCCAGCGCTCGCTATGGCGAATCGTTCTGGGCGTTTCTGCCGCGCACGGTATCCGGCAGCATCGCCTCCGCATGGCGGCTCGAAAAGCATCGGCTCGCGCGCTTCGGCAAGTCGCCGTGGAGCTGGCGCAACGAGGTCCTGCACGCGTGGGCCATGACCGCGGTGTTGTGGGGCGCCATGATCGCGCTATTCGGCAAGACAGTGATTCCGTTCCTGCTGATACAGGCGGTGTACGGGGCCTCACTGCTCGAAGTGGTCAATTATCTTGAACACTACGGACTCGGCCGCAAACAGTTCGCGAACGGCCGTTACGAGCGCTGCCAGCCGGAGCATTCGTGGAACAGCAATCGCATCGTCACCAATCTCTTTCTGTATCAGTTGCAGCGTCACGCCGATCATCACGCGAATCCGACGCGCTCGTATCAGGCGCTGCGTCATTTCGACGGCGCGCCGCAATTGCCGTCGGGCTACGCCACGATGATCATGCTCGCGTACGTGCCGCCACTATGGTTTCGTGTCATGAATCCGCGCGTCGTCGCGCATTATCGAGGCGACATGGCGCAGGCGAATATCCGCCCGGCCATTCGCGAACACGTTCTCGCGCAGTTTGCGCGTTAGCGCTAACGGTTCCACGCAAGAAAAAAGCCGTCCGGCGTCAACCGGGCGGCTCTCGTTTCGGCGTGGCTCTACTGCATGGCAGCGCGGCTTCAACGGCGGTCGATCGAATACTTCCCAGCGCCGGTCACGCACAACAACAGCAGTCCGCCGATGATGCTGATGTTCTTGTAGAAGTGAATCATATTGTCGTACTGAATTGCGCCGGTCATGTTCCAGTAGTGGTGGCCGATGATCGCGGCGCCGAACGTATAAACCGCGAGCAGCAAGGCAAGCGGCCGCGTAAAGAAACCGACCAGCAGCGCGATGCCCACGAGGAACTCCATCACCACGGCGATCACCGTCGACAACTCGGGCACCGGCGCGCCGCTCGACGTCATATAAGCCACGGTGCCGGAAAAGCCGGTGAGCTTCGACCAGCCGAACATGACGAACAGCACCATCAACAGGATGCGGGCGACGAGGATGACCGCGTCTTTCTGATTTTCAAACAGCGTATAGCGCATGATTTTTTCTCAACAGGGTAGGAAGAGGGCGGCTCGCCGGAACTCTCCGGCGAGCCTCGCTTAAGCCATTGGACCGTTTAAGCCCACAGCTCCGACATTTCGATATCGCGCAAGTCGAACACCAGCACTTCCGCGTCGTGGCCTTGCGTGAAGGTCAGCGCGTCTTCACCGCGCACACGCGCACCGTCGCCTTCCTTGAACTCGACGCCGTTCACGCTCACGCTGCCGCGCGCCACGTGGACATACGCATAGCGATTGCTCGCCAGTTCGAGTCGCGCCGTCTCATCGCCATCGAAGAGGCCGGCATAGACCCGGGCGTCCTGTTGCACCACCAGCGAGTCGTTCGCGCCATCCGGCGAAAGCACGAGGCGCAACACGCCGCGCTTCTGGTCCGCGCCAAAGTGACGCTGCTGATAACGCGGCGCCGTACCCTTTTGTCCCGGCGCGATCCAGATTTGCAGGAAGTGCACCGGGTCGCTCTTCGAATGGTTGTATTCGCTGTGCGCGACGCCCGTTCCGGCGCTCATCAACTGGATATCGCCAGGTACGATCACCGAGCCGGTGCCCATCGTGTCCTTGTGCTCCAGCGCGCCTTCCAGCACATACGAAAAGATTTCCATATCGCGGTGCGGGTGCTTGCCGAAACCTTGTGCCGGCGCGACACGGTCGTCGTTGATCACGAGCAGGTCGGAGAAGCCGTTCTGCTTCGGATCGTGATAGTTAGCGAAGGAAAATGTATGACGCGAACTGAGCCAGCCGTGCTCCGCGCGGCCGCGTTGGTTGGCGTGTCTGATTTCAAGCATCTCTTTTCTCCTTGGGTTGTGCGATCCGGCCAGATGTTTGTCCGCGATCCATGAATGAGAGTGTAGGTCAATCCGGATGGGTATAATCGGCATCAAAACGGAAACACTGTCACGACGGAGTGGACAATACGATGCAACTCGATGACATGCGAATCTTCGTCGCCACGGTCGACGCGCACAACTTCACGGCGGCGGCCAACCGGCTGTCGCTGTCGAAGCAGTTCGTCAGCCGACGGGTGATGGCGCTGGAAGAAACGCTCGGCGTGCAATTGCTGATCCGCAATACGCGCAAGCTGGCGGTGACCGATCTCGGCCAGGATTTTTACGAGCGCGCCAAACGGATCCTCGGCGAAGTGGAGGACGCCGAGCAGGCCATGTCGCTGCGCCGGGCCGGGCCGCGCGGGCTGTTACGCGTCAGCGCGCCGATGTCGTTCGGCATGGCGCATCTGTCGCCGCTCGTGGCGATGTTTCTGCGCGAGCACGGCGACGTTCGCTTCGAGATGGAATTGAGCGACCGCACCGTCGACGTGGTCGGCGAGGGCTTCGACATGGCGATCCGGATCGGCGCCTTGCCGGATTCCACGCTGATCGCGCAGAAGCTCGTGGATATCCGGATGGTGGCGTGCTGCAGTCCCGGTTATTTGCGGCGGCGTGGCGCGCCGAAGGTGCCCGGCGATCTGGAACGCCATGCATGCCTGTTATATGGCCACGGCGGCGCCGTGAGCTGGGAGTTTGTCGTCGACGGCGTGACGAAGGGCGTCGAGGTTCACGGTCCGTTGCGCGCCAACAATGGCGAACTGGTGCGCGACGCGGCCGTCGCGGGTCTGGGAATCATTCGGCTTCCTGATTTTATCGTCGCCGATGCGCTCAAAAGCGGTCAGCTCGTGCCGGTGCTCGAAGCTTTCCTGCCCACCGCAACGAGTGTCTACGCGGTTTATCCGCAGCACCGGCAAAGCTCCCTCACGATTCGGACGTTCGTGGAATTCCTGAGGGAGCACCTGAGGAAGCGTCTGGCTTAGCCGTTGCGGAAAATAAAGCTGTAACCGTTCAACGCCGGCACGCCGCCGAGGTGCGCGTACAGCACGCGCGAGCCTTCGGGGAATTCGCCATTGCGCACCATCTCGATCATGCCGTGCATGGATTTGCCCTCGTAGACGGGGTCGGTCAGTACGCCCTCGAGGCGCGCGCACAAGCGGATCGCCTCCAGCGTGCCGTCATTCGGCAAGCCGTATTCCGGGCCTCCGAAGCGCTCGTCGAGCACCACGTCCTTGCTGGTGATATCGCGCCCAAGCCCGACCTGTTCCGCGGTTTGCTTCGCGATGCGGGTGATCTGCTCGCGCGTCTGCGCGGGCTTCGCCGAAGCGTCGATACCGATCACACGCTCGGCCCGGCCGTCGGCGGCGAAACCCACCACCATGCCGGCCTGCGTGCTGCCCGTCACGGAACACACCACGACGTAGTCGAACTTGAAGCCCAATTCCGCTTCTTGCCGCCGAACCTCCTGCGCGAAGCCGACGAAACCGAGTCCGCCGAGCGGATGGTCGGAGCAGCCCGCCGGAATCGCATACGGCTTGCCGCCGGCCGCCCGCACGCTTTCCAATGCATCTTCCCAGCTCTTGCGAAAGCCGATGTCGAAGCCGTCGGCCACGAGGCGCACGTCGGCGCCGAGAATGCGCGACATCTGGATGTTGCCGACCCGGTCGTAGACGGCGTCTGAATAGTTGACCCAGTTCTCCTGCACCAGCACGCACTTCATACCCAGATGCGCCGCCACGGCCGCCACCTGGCGCGTCTGGTTCGACTGGATGCCGCCGATCGACACGAGTGTGTCGCAGCCCTGCGCGAGCGCTTCGGGGATCAGATATTCGAGCTTGCGCGTCTTGTTGCCGCCGAAGGCAAAGCCGCTGTTGCAGTCTTCGCGCTTCGCATACAGATGCACTTTGCCGCCGAGGTGGTCGCTCAGGCGCTTGAGCGGCTGGATCGGCGTCGGCCCAAAGGTCAGCGGGTAACGAGGGAAACGTTGCAGGTTCATGGCAGCTCCGTGATCGTGGGGGGGGCGCGAACGGCATCCCGCCGCCGCGCTGATCAAATGGTAGGGAAAATAGCTGGAAATGAGCTTGCGAAAAAATTGGCTTCGGCATACTTTTAAAAACCGAAGGCCGTGATTGGATTAATAAAGGAACGTATAAACCTTCATGAGCGCAACAAAAATTCGCAAGGCTCTGACATCGACGGTTGCCGCAGCCATAGACCCGGCTGATCCGTTGCAGGCGCTCGACCGCATCGACCGCGCGATCCTGCGGCAGCTGCAAACCGATGCGTCGATCTCGAACGTCGCGCTCGCGGCGAAGGTGAAGCTGAGCGCGCCGGCGTGTTTGCGGCGCGTGGAGCGGCTGAAGGAGTCCGGGCTGATCCGCGCGGTCGTCGCGCTGATCGACCCGAAGGCGGCAGGGGCCGGGATGCTGGTGATCATTGGCGTGGTGCTGGATCGCTCCACGCCGGAGTCGTTCGCCGAGTTCGAGAAAGCGGCGCAGAAGGTGGCCGGCTGCATGGAGTGCCACGTCGTGACCGGCGAATTCGACTATTTCATGACGATCCGCACGCGCGACAGCGACAGCTTCAATCGCCTGCACGCGGAGCAGTTGCTCTATCTGCCAGGCGTGCGGCAAATCCGCTCGTTCATGGTGCTCAAGGAAATCCTCTCGACCACCAGATTTCCGCTGTAATTGCCACTGCGACTGCCACCGTCACGCGAAAAGACGCGCATGCTGTCATTTATCCCGCTCTCGTGCGACCAAGCATCGGGACCACCCGCGGGCGGCGCGGTCAGCGCCGGGGCGGGTGAACGGTACGGACTTTCCGGAGCGATCATCATGGCTTGCAGCAGACGGATATTCTTCAGGTTAATTGGCGCGATCTCGCTGACCGGCGGCGCCTCGATGTGGCGCGCGGCACGCGCGGCGCAACCGGCGCAAGCGACCAACGGCAGCGCCGCAGCCGCCTTCGAAATCACGCACAGCGACGCCGAGTGGCGCAAATTGCTGACCGACGCGCAATATCGCGTGCTGCGCGAGGCGGGCACCGAACGCCCCTTCAGCAGCCCGTTGAATGACGAGCACCGCACGGGCACGTTTGCGTGCGCCGGGTGCAAACTGCCGCTTTTCTCGTCGAAGACCAAGTTCGACAGCGGCACCGGCTGGCCGAGTTTCTGGCAGCCGCTCGACCACGCGGTCATCACGCATACCGACAAGTCGTTCGGCATGACGCGCGATGAAGTGCTATGCCGGCGCTGCGGCGGCCATCTCGGCCACGTGTTCGACGACGGCCCCAAGCCGACCGGCCTGCGCTATTGCATGAACGGTCTGGCGATGACATTTACGCCGGCATCGGGCGCGTGATCTGCGCGAATCAGGATGGACCTCATGAACTTCAGTGAGGCCGACAAGGTCAGAAGCGCTCGGCTATGTACTTGAACGGATAGTCCGGTTCCTTATAGCCATTGGGTTTTTGCCGCTTCGGCAGCGTAACTTTCTTACGCGCGACTGCTTCATAAGGAATCCTGCCAAGAATGTCGATGATGATATTAAGTCGCACACGCCGCTTATCGTTCGAATTCGCGACATACCACGGAGCGATCTCTGTGTCCGACGCCTCGAACATCGCATCGCGTGCTCGCGAGTAGTCATGCCATCGACTATAAGATTTCAGGTCCATATCCGTCAGCTTCCAAACCTTGCGTCCATCATGGATGCGTGCTTCAAGGCGACGGGTTTGTTCCTCGGGGCTGACTTCCAGCCAGTATTTGAGCAGGATCACCCCCGACTCGACGATCGCCCGTTCGACAAGCGGCACCGCCTTGAAGAAGCTCTCGACGTCCTCTTCGGTGCAGAAGCCCATCACCCGTTCGACTCCCGCGCGGTTGTACCAGCTCCGATCGAAGATGACAACCTCCCCCGCGGCCGGCAAGTACGGCACGTAGCGTTGCAAGTACATCTGACTTTTCTCGCGTTCGCTCGGTGCAGACAACGCGACCACGCGGAATATGCGCGGACTCACACGCTCGGTCATTGCCTTGATAGTGCCGCCTTTCCCCGCGCCATCGCGTCCTTCGAAGACAATGCAGATCTTGCTTCCTGTTTTCACCACCCATTCCTGGAGCTTCACCAGTTCGACATGGAGGTGGAACAAGGCCTGCCGGTATTCTTTGTACGAGAGGGGTTTGCCTTCCGCCGAAGGGGCCTTCTTCGTCTGGGTCTTTGCCATTCCATATCTCCACGCGGACGTGACCTGCGTCATTTTCCGATAACTCTTTACCAAGGTAGAACGCGGCACGCAGGAAGGCTATACGACCTTGGTCCATCATCGTCGCCAGATTGAGCGTTATATCCTGCATGAGACTGTTATGGGATCGTCGATCCGATGGTCGGCGCCATACGACTACGACGCGTTGGTTCGATCGGCGCTCGCGAGCCGGTTTTGGATACGGATTCGCGAGGCGGCACGCGGCGCAGCCAGTCGCCGGCTATAAGACCAAGGTCCCATTTTCGCCAATTGCCGCGTCGTGACATCATGCAATCGGAAGTGTTGCCGCCATGCCTCGTCATCGGCGACATGACCGTTCATCATGTTCGGCGGGATCCGGGCATCCGTGCCGTGTGGACAGAAAGCGGTGGGTCCGGTGAGATGTTCGGTGGTCACGCTCGACAGCAAGATCAAGAAGTTCAACGAATTCGATGTATCGAGCAACGTGCGTCAGAAAGGCAGGGTGCTCGCGGCATACTCGGTGCCGATACTAGCGGTGACGAGCCTGCGGATGGTGCTGAGGCCGCACATCGGTCGCAATGCGGCGGAACTGCTTGTCGGCGAAATTGTTGATGCCTGCAAGATCTCTCGAGAAATACGGCGGCAACGCCACACCGCCGACCAAATGCTGAGAACGGTTGCTGCAGCCCCGGCCAACGCGGCTCGCATGGCGCGCGGCTTGCGAGAACGCTGGCTCGAAAGGGATCGAAGGATGTAGTGGCCAGACCCACCCACCGGGGACGCACCTCGGAAACTCAAAGGAGGTCGATCATGCAAAGACGCAACTTTCTGATAAAAGTAACAACTGCCACTGCCGCTGGTGGGCTGTTGGTCGCGGGCTGTAGCATGACGACAGGGAGCGGCAAGAGCCCGGAAACCGATGCCTCGAAGCGCCAGGCGATCGACGCGAGTGTTGATGGCACATTGTCCCGACTCTTCGCGACGGTAACGGGTTCACGCGAACTCGCGTCGAAGGCCCAAGGCATTCTGGTGTTCCCGGATGTGAAGAAGGCGGCTTTCATTGCTGGGGCGGCGTATGGCGAAGGCGCATTGCGTACCGGGGGCACTACGGCCGGGTACTACAGCACCGCGGCTGCTTCATTTGGATTCCAGGCAGGTGCTCAGTCGACGGCAGTCATTTTCATGTTCATGACGCGCGACGCGCTCGATTCGTTCCGCAACGCGGCTGGGTGGTCGGTTGGCAGCGACGTCGCGGTGTCGATCGTGAAAGTCGGCGCGAACGGCACTATCGATACGACATCCGCCTCCTCGCAGGTCGTGGCCCTTGTGTTGACCAATACCGGTTTGATGGCGGACGCTTCGGTCAACGGCGCGAAGGTGACACGGCTCAATCTGTGAGCGCGAACACCGGCTTGTGCCAGGCACGCCGCGTCTGGTGCCCGCTTCACTTCGCCGCACACGACTCGCGACCCCGCTTTTGGCGCCTGGCGCTAATGCACCGAAGTTACTCAAATCCGTCGACGGGTTCCTGAACGTTCGCCGCACCTGCCGCTGTTCTGTTCTTTTATCAGCAGGTTGACAGCGCCGTATCGACAGTTCCGCAGAGTGCGAAGGCGCCAATGCGCGGCGCCGTCATTTCGACTGGCTGTTTCGCCAGTCGCGCGGCGTCATGCGAAATTGCGAGGTGAACCACTTCGTGAACGATCCCTGTTGCGAGTAGCCCAGCAACGCCGCGACGCGGCCGACAGGATAGCGCGGGTTGCTCATATAGCGCACAGCAAGTTCGCGCCTGACTTCCTCAACCAGCGTCGAGAAACTGGTATCAGTCGATTCAAGCTGGCGCTGCATGGTGCGTACGCTCAGACGCAAGTGGCGCGCAACCAGTTCGACCGTGGCCTGTTCGAGGGGCAGCAGCAGGTAAATCGCCTTACGTACTTCCAGCGCGGTTGAATCGGCACCCGTTGCGTTCAGCGGGGCGACGAGGCTTTCGGCATATCGCACCAGTTCTGGATCGGCGGCCGGATTGGGATAGTCGAGATCGGCGGCCGCGCACACGAAGCCGTTGAAGTCGCTCCCGAACTGCAGCGTACAGCCGAAGAACCGTCGATGAAACGTCGGGTCAGCAGGCCCGTGATGAGCGAAATGCACGGCGCGCGGCTTCCAGTGATCGCCGAGCAGAGCGCTGGAGTGGCGCGCGAGGACACCGACCGCAAGCTCGATCGCCTGCTTCGTTGGGGTGCCCGGTTCAACCACGAGCTCTTCGCGAATGGTGACCGTTTCGCCCGTTTTCTCGACGTAGACGGCCAGGGCTTCATTGAGCAGATGTCGGTATTCGGCTGCGGCCAGCAACACCTCGCGCAGCGTGCGTTTGTGCGCGAGCAGGAGAGTGACCACGCCGGTCCCGAATTTCTGCCGGGTTTCAGCCATGTGCAGTGCCAAAGTCGGGCATGACGCCTTTTCCGCCGTGAGTTCCAGTAGCCGGCAGCAAGCGGCGGCCGGAACACGAGCGTCGGGATTCGCAAGCGCCGTGGCATCGATCCCGACCTGCTGCAAGAGCTCGTTCGGGTTCAGTCCGAGTCGCCGCGTCACATCGAAATAGCCGCTCATTGCTACCGACCGCAGCATCGTTTCCATCTCGACTCTCCGCATTGACCTTGTGAACTACGCCCGTCTGCACTTGCCACGTCGTAAGTGTTTTCACGGAGAGGCATGAAATGCTCAAAGAATGGCGCCCAATCACAAAAGTGTAGCGCGCTATTTCTTTACTGTGCGGATATTGGTTCGATGGCCTCGCGTGATGTGACGCGGCATCGGAAGACACATCAGTCCACACAGGAGCAAGAGATGCAGTTTCTCGACGATTCGCTACACCCTGAGAATCAGGACAAGGTCGTTATCACCACGGCGCCGTACGGCCCGGAATGGATGCCGGAGGACTTCCCCGAAGACATTCCGGTGACGATGGAAGAGCAGATCCAGAAGGCCGTCGACTGCTATAACGCCGGCGCGACTGTGCTGCACCTGCACGTGCGCGAACTGGACGGCAAGGGTTCGAAGCGCCTGTCGAAGTTCAACGAACTGATCGCGGGCGTGCGCGCCGCTGTGCCCGATATGATCATCCAGGTCGGCGGCTCGATCTCGTTTGCACCGGAAGACGACGGCCAGGCCGCAAAGTGGCTGTCCGACGACACGCGTCACATGCTGGCCGATCTCGACCCGAAGCCCGATCAGGTGACGGTCGCGATCAACACCACGCAGATGAACATCATGGAGTTGCTCTATCCGGAGTACCTGGAAGGCACCTCGCTGTCCAATCCTGCGTTCATGGCTGCGTACAGCGAAATGACCGTGCCCGCGGGGCCGGCGTGGGTCGAGGAACACCTGCGCCGCCTGCAGGCCTCGGGCATTCAGCCACATTTCCAGCTGACGGGCATCCACGCGCTCGAGACGCTTGAGCGACTCGTGCGCAAGGGCGTCTACAAGGGACCGCTGAACCTGACGTGGATCGGCATCGGCGGCGGCTTTGACGGCCCGAACCCGTTCAACTTCTTCAACTTCGTGCATCGTGCGCCGGATGGTTGCACACTCACTGCGGAGTCGCTGCTCAAGAACGTGCTGCCGTTCAACATGATGGCGATGGCCATGGGCTTGCATCCGCGCTGCGGCATCGAGGACACGATCATCGACCAGCACGGCAACCGCATGAGCTCGGTGCAGCAGATCGAACAGTGTGTGCGCGTGGCCCGCGAACTGGGCCGCGAGATCGCCACCGGTAAGGAAGCGCGCGAGATCTACCGCATTGGCGTGCAGTACGAGACAGCTGACGAGACGCTCGCCGCCAACGGCATGGCGCCGAACCGCCAGACGGGCGTCAGGAATCTGCCGCTGCGCGCGGCGTGAAGAATGGGAGCCCGGCGCACACGTTAGTAGGCGTTGGGTTTCGAAGGTAATCCCCCCCGGCTCGAACCGGGGAGGACGAGGCGGTATCCATAAGCGGTCCTTCTTTGCCCTGCGGGCAAAGATGTCCGCAACAAGCGAGACGGAAGGAGACAAAACATGCTCATGCATCATGCTGAGCCCACGACGGGTGATGTTTCGACAACACAAACGGACGTGCGCGCGTTTGCGTGGGTGGTGTTCGCGTTGACGGTTGGGTTGCTGCTGTCCGACTACATGTCGCGACAGGTATTGAACGCAGTGTTTCCGTTGCTCAAGGCCACATGGAACCTTTCCGACACGCAGTTGGGTTCACTTAGCAGTGTGGTCGCGCTGATGGTTGGCGTGCTCACGCTTCCGTTGTCGGTACTCGCCGACCGCTGGGGCCGCGTGAAGAGTATCGTTCTGATGGCGGCGATGTGGAGTCTCGCAACGCTGGGCTGCGCGATTTCGACGAACTACGGCGAGATGCTGCTTGCGCGTGCCTTCGTCGGTATCGGCGAAGCTGCGTATGGCAGTGTTGGAATCGCAGTCGTCCTGAGCATTTTTCCGGCGCGGCTGCGCTCCACGCTCACCGGGACCTTCATGGCGGGCGGGGCGTTTGGCTCAGTATTGGGCATGGCCCTCGGCGGTGCGGTCGCGGTTCACCTGGGGTGGCGATCGGCGTTCGGCGCGATGGCGGCAATGGGGATCGTGCTAGTTATCGTCTACCGGTTTGTTGTTACCGAAAAGCGGCTTGCGCCGCTGCAGTGGGCAAGCGTGAGCAGGCAGACGGAAGGGCTCGGCGCGCGCATGACCTTCCGTGTGCTGATGCACGGGCTCTTCTCGACGAAGTCCGTTGTGTGTGCCTATGTGGGCAGCGGCATCCATCTGCTCGTTCCCGCCGCTGTCTGGGCGTGGATGCCGAGCTTCCTGAATCGTTACTACGGCATGGCCACCGGCCGGGCCGCAACGACCGCGGCGGTGTTTGTGCTGGTGACGGGCCTTGGCATGGTGGTGTGCGGAAGCCTCGCCGACCGGCTCAGCAAGAATGTGCGAGAAAGAAAGTGGAGTACCGCAATCGCGTTCTGCCTGGCGTGCTTCACACTGCTCGCGATTGGCTTTCGCATGCCCGCGGGTCCATTGCAACTGGTTGTGATCGGTGCCGGGATGTTCTTCAGCGCGGGCGCGAGCGGTCCCTCGGGTGCGATGGTGGCAAACCTCACTCCGCCGTCGATTCACGCATCGGCTTTTGCGACCCTGACGCTCGCGAACAACCTTCTGGGTCTGGCACCCGCCGCAGTACTCACGGGCGTTATCGCCGACCGGATCGGACTGCTTGGCGCATTGCAACTCGTTCAGTTTGCGCCTCTCATCGCGGCGATCGCATTCCTGATCGGCAAGCGGAGCTACGCGGGAGACCTGGAGCGCCTGAACGCCTTGCGTGAAAAGGCCTCGCGTTGACCGTAACAGTAACTTGCAGTCCAAGTAATGGATAGGAGATTCGACATGGCAAAAGCAGTGCGCTTCCATGAAACCGGTGGTCCCGAAGTGTTGCGCTACGAGGACGTTAAAGTGGGCAACCCCGCCCCCGGACAGGTCCGTCTGCGCCATGAAGCAGTAGGCCTGAACTTCGCCGATACCTACTTCCGCAACGGTCTGTACCCGGTCCCGCTGCCTGCGGGGATGGGCGTCGAGGCTGCGGGCGTGGTTGAGGCCGTCGGCCCGGCTGTGACGAACGTGGCGGTAGGCGATCGCGTGACCTACACCGGCTTTGTCAACACGCTCGGCGCCTACAGCACCGAACGCCTGATTCCGGCGGCCCCGCTCATCAAGCTGCCCGATGCGATCTCCTGCGAAACGGCTGCCGGGATGACAATGCGCGGCCTGACCGCGTCGTATCTGATGCGCCGCATTCACGACTTCAAGGCAGGAGACACCATCTTGCTGCATGCGGCTGCCGGCGGTGTCGGTCTGATCGTATCGCAATGGGCGAAGCTCCTGGGTCTCACCGTGATAGGTACGGTTTCTACGGAAGCCAAGGCCGAGGTGGCGCGCGCGCATGGCTGCGACCACATCGTCTACTACAACCGGGAAAACGTCGCGAAGCGCGTGCGCGAACTGACGGATGGCGTTGGCGCGGACGTGGTGTTCGACAGCGTCGGCAAAGATACCTTCGAGGCCTCGCTCGATTCGCTCAAGCGTCGCGGCCTGATGGTCTGCGTCGGCACCGCGTCCGGCCCGATTCCGCCTGTCAATCCGCAGATTCTGGCGATCAAGGGCTCGCTCTATCTGACCCGCCCGGCGCTTGCAGACTACATCGCCGACCCCGCCGAGAAGCTCGAACTCGCCGGCGAAATCTTCGGGCACGTCGCCGCGGGCCGCATCAAGATCGAACTCAACCAGCGTTACGCGCTCGCGGATGCGGCGCAAGCCCACCGGGACCTGGAATCGCGCAAGACGACGGGCTCGTCGGTCTTCGTCATCTAAGGAGTCAGCTATGCAAGTCGAACAATTGACGTGCGCGATCGGCGCCGAACTCGTCGGAGTGAATCTCGCCGATGCCATCCACGATGATGGCCTGTTCTCCGAGGTTCGCGCGGCGCTGTTGAAACATCGCGTGCTGTTCCTGCGCGACCAGGACATCACGCGCGCCGAGCACGTGGCGTTTGCGCGCCGCTTCGGCGAACTGGAAGATCATCCCGTCGCGGGCAGCGATCCGGATCATCCCGGTCTCGTGCGCATCTACAAGACGCCGGACCAGCCCAACGACCGGTACGAAAACGCGTGGCACGCGGATGCCACCTGGCGCGAGGCGCCGCAGTTCGGTGCTGTCCTGCGCTGCATAGAGTGTCCGCCCGTCGGCGGCGACACGATGTGGGCGAATATGGTCCTCGCCTACGAGAACCTGCCAGGCCACATCAAGACTCAGATAGCAGACCTGCGTGCCCGCCACAGCATCGAGGCGAGCTTCGGTGCCGCGATGCCGATGGATAAACGCCTCGCGCTGAAGGCCCAGTTTCCGGATGCGGAGCACCCCGTCGTGCGCACGCACCCCGAGACGGACGAGAAGGTGCTGTTCGTGAGCGCATTCACCACCCATTTCACCAACTTTCACACGCCGGAACGGGTGCGCTTCGGGCAGGACGCGAATCCGGGCGCGGGCGAACTGCTGCGCTATCTCATCAGCCAGGCCTACATCCCCGAGTACCAGGTGCGCTGGCGCTGGCAGAAGAACAGCATTGCGCTCTGGGACAACCGCAGCACTCAGCACTACGCGGTGATGGACTACCCGCCGTGCCACCGCAAGATGGAACGGGCCGGAATTATCGGCGACAAGCCCTACTGATCGTTCACGACCGCGAGAGCGGAAACGCAATCCGGGGCGCGGGTTCATACAAACAATCAGGAGACAAGGATGCAAGGTTTGATGATGCAGCAGCCGCTGCTGGTCGCTTCGCTGCTCATGCATGCTGAACGCCATCACGGTCAACAGGAAATCGTGTCGCGACGAGTCGAAGGCGACATTCACCGCTATTCATATCGGGATCTCGCGCAACGCGCGCGCCGTATGGCCAACGCCCTCGCGGGACTCGGCATCAAGCCGGGCGAGCGGGTAGGGACGCTCGCATGGAACGGCTACCGTCACATGGAGCTGTACTTCGCGGTGTCGGGGTCCGGGTCCGTGCTGCATACGCTCAACCCCCGGCTGCACGTCGACCAGCTGGCGTACATCATCGAGCACGCGGAAGATCGCGTCGTGTTCTTTGACCTGACGTTTCTTCCCTTGATCGAGAGCGTCGCACCGCGTATCAAAAGCCCGAAGGTTTTCGTGGCCATGACCGATCGGGCGCATATGCCGCAAGCGCATGGTCTGTCGAACATGCTGATGTGCTACGAGGATCTCGTCGATCTTCACGGCGACGTTTTCGACTGGCCGCTGCTCGACGAGAACAGTGCATCGTCACTGTGCTACACCTCAGGCACCACCGGCGATCCGAAAGGCGTGCTGTATAGCCACCGCTCGACCCTGCTGCACACCTACGCGGCGGCGCTGCCGGATTCGCTGAACTGCTCGGCGCGCGATGTGATCTTCCCCGTCGTGCCGATGTTCCATGTGAATGCGTGGGGACTGCCGTATATCGCCTGCATGGTCGGCGCGAAGCTGGTGTTTCCGGGGCCGGAACTCGACGGCAAGTCGCTCTACGAACTGATCGAAACGGAACGGGTCACGCTGTCGGCCGGTGTGCCGACTGTCTGGCAGGGATTGCTTGCGCATGTCGACGCGATCGGGGGTGCGTTCTCGTCGATGACGCGCACGATCATCGGAGGCGCGCCGTGTCCGACAGCGATGACGGTGGCGTTCCAGACGCGCCATCGGGTCGAGGTACTGCACGCGTGGGGCATGACGGAATTGAGCCCCGTCGGTACGGTCTGCAGTTTCAAGGCGCACCAGCTATCTCTGCCTGTGTCGGAACGCAACGCGATTCAGGCGAAGCAGGGACGGTCAGTGTTCGGCATCGACATGAAGATCGTTGGCCCGGACGGCGAAGAGTTGCCGTGGGACGGCAACGCGACCGGCGATCTGCTGGTGCGCGGTCAGTGGGTCATGCGGCAGTACTTTGGCGGTGACGACGCGTCGCCGCTGCACGACGGCTGGTTTCCGACGGGAGACGTCGCAAAGATCGACCCCGACGGCTTCATGCAGATCACGGATCGCAGCAAGGACGTCATCAAGTCCGGCGGAGAGTGGATCAGCTCGACCGACATCGAAAACGTTGCGTGCCTGCATCCCAAAGTCACGATGGCTGTCTGCATTGCCGCGCGGCACCCGAAGTGGGACGAACGGCCGCTGCTGCTGATCGTGAAAAAGCCGGGCAGTGCGTTGACAGCGGAAGAACTGCTCGGCTTCTTTGACGGCCGGGTTGCCAGGTGGTGGAAGCCCGATGCAGTGGTGTTCGTCGACAAGATCCCCCTCGGTGCAACCGGCAAGGTGCTCAAGAACCAGTTACGAGATCAATTTGGCGATTACTTCCTGACGGCGTGACACGCCGGCTTGGCAATGCAGTTTTACTAAACCAAAAAACAGCCGGGTCCGCCCGGCGATCCCCAACCGGAGGAGACAGAATGAAGTTGAAGATGAAGTTAAGCGGTGCTGCCGCGCTGGCGATCTTCGCCATGGCAGCCCATGCCCAATCATCCGTCACGTTGTACGGCGTGATTGACAGCGGACTGCTGTATCAGAGCACGTCGGCGGCAACGTTTCTACCGCATGCGCCCAACCTGGGCCATGTCTATCAACTGAAAGACGGCGGCATCTATGCCAGCTTCTGGGGCCTGAAGGGAAGCGAAGACATCGGTGGCGGCTACAGTATCAACTTCAAGCTGCAGGGTGTATTCAACTCCGCGAACGGCAAGTTCGGCCTCGCCGACACGCCGGGCACGACCGCGATCTTCAACCAGTTCGCGACGGTCGGCGTAGCCGGGCCGTTTGGCACCTTCGCCGCCGGCCGGCAGATCATCCCGATGATCTACGCGATGGCGGAAACTGACGTCCGGGGTGCACAGTATTTCGGCAGTATTCTGACAGCGTGGCTGGGCATCAATCAGGCGGCCGGCTGGCCCGGCACCAGTACGAACGCCCCGATCGGCGCCCTGTACGACAGCAACGCGCTCGTCTACAATTCGCCGAAATTTTATGGCACCTCGCTCGCGCTCGAGTACGCGCCGGGCGGCGTCGCCGGCCAGTTCCAGGGCGGCACGCGCGAGTCGGCCGTGCTCAAGTATTCGAACTACGGCCTGAATCTGTCCGCCGTCTACTACAACGGGCACGATACCAATCCGTTCCCGATAAACTACCCGGCCGCTCCCGCTGTGCCTGCGACAGGTCAGGCCAATAACCGGTTCTACTATTTCGGTGCGATGTACACGATCAGCGGATTCTCGATATCCGCCTCTTACGGCATCGGCAAGAACCCGGCCAAAAGCAACACCGCGGACTTCGAAATGGCGTCGGGTGGCCTCGGCTACCAGTTCAGTCCGCGTTTCAAGATCACGTCCGGCTATTACTACCTGAAGGACCGGAACAATTCGGCGAACCACTCGAGCGAATTCGCAGTGGGCGCCGAATACAACCTGTCCGCACGGACCAAGGCATACGCGCAGGTGGGGTATGTCGACAACAAGGGGACCATGAACCAGACAATTATCTATGGAGCCCCGGTTGCGCCGGGCGTGTCCACCACTGCGGCAATGATGGGCATTCGCCATACCTTCTGATTCCGCCACCCACATCAACGGGAGTATTCGATGAAAAGCATTCAGGTAGTTCAGCTGGCGGTTGCCGCATTGATCGTTGCCGTGTCTATGAACGCATGGCCCCAGCCGGGCCAGACGGCCAGCGCACCAGGCGCATCCGCGATGGGGGCGTCAGGCGCAACGGCACCCACGGGAAGGAAAGCGGATCGTGCCCTGCGGCGGAAGGTTTATGCCGCCATTGGGAAGCAAAAGGAGATCAGTGCCGGCAATATCAGTGTTACCGCAAAAGACGGCGCGGTGACACTGAATGGCACGGTCACGGATGCTTCCCAGATCGACAAGGTCGCGGAGATCGCGAAGGGCGTTCCAGGGGTGATTTCGGTGACCAGCAAGCTGACGGTGAAGAAACCGCTTGGCGGCATGTAAACTTCCGTAGACAAGCTGCGCGTCCCAGGCGTGCTGACGGTCGGCAATGGATCAGGGTGAAGGGCAACGCCCGCGATCAAGCCTTTTCTGCGCGATTCGAACCGGTAGGCAAGGACGTTGATCACAGGAAGGCCATACGACTTTGGTCCGATATCGCCGCCAGATTGTGCGCGGTATCTTGCGTGAGTCTATCGTTGGATCGTCGATCCAACGGCCGTCGCCATGCCTTGCCGGCGCGTTGATTCGAACGGCGTCGTCGCCGTCAATAAAAAAGCGCTCGTCACCGCGGCAGCTTCGGGATTGCGGCCCCGTTTGTGGCCGGCGCGATGAAGATTTCCGATCCGGCGGCATTCGCCCGGGACTGCGTGTCGACATGCCATGAGCGCGGCCGGCGAGGTCGGAGACCGATCACATGCCAACTGCGGCGAGAGGCCTCATGTACGCTACCGGGCTAATGGATCAGGAAAACATCAATGCTCGCGAGCCGGTGCTGGATACCGTCGATCGGGTGTCCGAATTGTGTTTCGGTCTATTCATGGCGCTAACGTTTGTCGGCGCCGTGTCGGCCGTCACAGCCGGCGAAGGTGCCGGGCGAAAGATGTTTTACACGGCACTTGGTTGCAACCTCGCTTGGGGCCTCGCCGATGCTGTGATGTTTCTCGTACGCACGCTGACGAATCGCGGTCGGCGGCTTACGCTTGCACTGACCATGAGACACGAGCTGGATGCGGCGGCCGGAGTTCGCGCACTGCGTGAGGCGTTGCCCAGGTGGATCACGCCGCTGATCACCGATACGGAACTGGAGCTTATTCGGGCGCGCCTTTCCGCCATCCCGGATTTGCCGCGCCGTCCGCGTTTTTTGCGGGCTGACATAATCGGAGCGGTGGCCATCTTTCTGATCGTGGTCTCCTCGACTTTCCCGGTTGCCTTGCCATTCGTCGTGTTCAGCGACGTCCCGACTGCCTTGATCGTTTCGCGTGTTTTGACGATTGCCATCCTGTTTGGCAGCGGAGTAGCGTTGGGCCGCCACTCCGGGTTCGGTGGATGGAAAGCGGGATTTGCCATGGCAGCGCTAGGCGTAATGCTGACTATGGCAATCATTGCCTTGGGAGGATAAGGCACAAGCGTTGGGCCAGAATCCGCCAGCAGGATCGCGACTTCAACCGGAAACAGCCGGTAGTGGCTATATGACTGACGACGCGCGCAATATATTTAAATAGTCCTTTAGACGTGTCGGGCTGCCGCCGCCTGGGGTATTCGCTGATATGCCTGATGTAGCGCGAAACTCAACTCACGGTCGACCTTCGAATGCCATGCACGTCACGTCCGAAATTCACTATTTCGCTTGCCCGTTTCCGACCAGAAAAAACGCTCGCGCATAGTTATTGAGCTATACAAGCATGCCGTATTCGCCGGGATGAAATCAACTTTTCCGCGTTTAAATAATTGATAGTGAAACTCAGGCACGGAACGCCGGCAAGCGGGAATTGCAAATAAAAAAATTCTTTTACATGTCCCTCCAATCCATGTTTGGGGTCCTATACTGTTCCCAAGTTGCCGATGGCCCAAACCAAACGCCGCGAATCGGTATAGTTGACCGTCGCGCATGGCGAGGCCCTGACTTTGGACATGCACTAAACATTGGTTACGGAGCTACCAATGATCCATCTGATTGTGCGTGGCAAAGACCTGGTGCAAGGGATAGTCAGTTTTGCCAGGGCCCGCTACCTGCAACAGCACCACTCGCCTCGAAGCGTTTACCGCGAAGTGCATCCGTCATCCATCAGCGCCCGTTCGCTTCGGGAACGCGGACATCGGCGGCTGGGAACACCGGGTGCCAAATCATTGGCGCTACCCGGCGACGTTGCGGATCAGCCCAAAGAGCGGATTGCTGCCGATGAACGTGAGTTTGCCAATTCAAAGGCGGGACGGCAACGACATACAGGCGCGAGCGTGGCAGCGCCGCTGGGAGAAAGATGCGGCAGGCGCGCAGTTCTTGACGAACGAATTCACTTGAGGGACGCGCTTGAGATGCTGCCGGTCGCGATGCTTACGGTCGATCAGCAGAATCAGATAATTTTTGCGAACAAACGAGCGATAGACCTATTCGGCTATACCGGCGAAGAGTTGACCGGCGCATGGATCGAGATGCTGTTCCCCATCCGTGGCTGGCAGGATTGCGGTTCTATAGCCGAAGACCGTGGCATCGAACACAAAATCGCCGACAAGGCAACAACACAGGTGGTGGTCGCGCGCCGGCGTGACGGTGAAAGTTTTCACGTGGAAACGGATATCACGCAATACAGCGCGTTTGATCAGAATTTGCAGATCATCGCCATAACGGGTCGTGACGCGTGCCGCGAAGTCGATCGCAGCCGGAAGGAGATGGCTCATCTGGCGCGAGTCTCATCTTTGGGAGAACTCGCCAGTTCTCTCGCACACGAGCTGAATCAGCCGCTTACCGCTATCTTGAGCAACGCGCAGGCCGCACAGAAATTCATTGAATCGGAGAAGGTCAATCTGGCTGAGCTCCGTGAGGCACTGGGCGACATCATTTTAGATAACCGTCGCGCGAGCGAAGTTATCCGGAAGATCCGGACGATGGTACGAAAAGGTGACCTGGAGTTGCAGCGGGTAGACGTTGCCGAGGTGGTCCGGGACACCGCCCTGCTCGTCCATAGCGACGCGGTGGCGCGTGATGTTTGCACGAAATTCGACATTACCGACAATCTGGCGACGGTGTTCGGCGATAAGGTTCAACTACAGCAGGTTTTGCTCAATCTGCTGCTGAACGCTTTCGACGCAGTGAAGGACTGCGATCCAAAGGAGCGCATCGTCGAGACAACGGTGCGAGAAGAGGTTGGGGGAGGCGTACGGATTACGGTGAAAGATCGAGGTCACGGTTTGACCGTCGACAGGATGAGCAAGATATTCAGGCCATTTTTCACCACCAAACCTCAAGGACTCGGACTGGGTCTGTCTATCAGCCGCACGATCGTGACGGCGCACGGAGGCCGGCTATGGGCGGAGAACAACGAGGACAAGGGAGCGTCTTTTCAGATATCGCTACCCCAGGGAGCCGATTTACAGCAGGGTCACGCGCGGATGTCGTGAATCAGGGCGCCGCCTGCGTTTTCATCGTCGACGACGATGAGCGGGTGCGATGCGCACTTTCCCGACTGCTGCGCGCGTCGGGTTATCACGTCGAATCCTTCGACAGTCCGGATGCTTTTCTGGACAGAGCCGATCTGGCGAGCACGCCCGCATGCCTCGTTCTCGATTTGCAGATGCCGGGAATGACGGGGCTGGACGTGCAGCGCAATCTCAACCAGCTCATCCCCATCGTCTTTCTGACGGGGCATGGCGACGTCAGTTCGAGTGTCGAAGCAATGAAAGCCGGCGCACTCGATTTTCTGACCAAGCCGGTGTGCGAATCGCTGTTGCTGGCCGCGGTAGATCGCGCGCTCAGACGCGCTTGCATCGAGTATGCGAGAAGGAGCGAAACGGCTGAACTCCTGGAACGGGTCAATCATCTCACGCGGCGCGAGCGCGAGGTCATGGCCCTCGTCGTGACAGGCCGCCTGAACAAGCAGGTCGCCAGCGATCTCGGCGCGGCTGAAAAAACGATCAAGATTCATCGGGCCCGCGTGATGGAGAAGATGAAGGCCCGATCGATTGTGGAACTCGTCCGGCTTGCGGAAAGAGTCGGCCTGTACGCAACCGAAGACAAGTAATGCCACATGGTCCGATCGGCGTCCTCGTGACCGCCGACCGGACCCAGCACTGGCGCGAGTGGCCGCTAGTGGACCAAAGTCTTATTTCTCATTTCCGTCTCTCCCGTTAGTCTAAAAGGACCAATGGTCTACTCACGGAGCGACTGCGTGTTCGCGCTGTCATATGGGCAACCTCAATCAGATCGTTGCTGTGGTCGATGATGACGAATCGATATGCCGAGCCATCAAGCGTCTGCTGCACTCCGCTGGGATCGAGGCGGAGACGTTTTCAAGCGGCGATGAGTTCTTGAATACGCTGACGGCAATTCCGTCATACCGGCCTGCGTGTGTCATTCTGGACGTCCAGATGCCGGGAACAAGCGGACTGGAAATTCAGCGTCAACTTGCGCCGATAGGCCTGCCGGTCATCATGATCACCGCGCACGACGAGCTTTCCGTCAGGCAGGCCGCGCTCGCGTCCGGCGCTTCCGCGTATCTACGAAAGCCGTTCAATGCCGCCATCCTGATCAGGGCTGTCGAAATGGCGATCAACGGCCCTCGGCACCCTTGAAGAACATGCACCTCGCCGGGCGATATGAGACCAAGGTCCGATTGTCTCGCTGTATTCCAGCTACCAAACTGACTTACATCAGCGCGTCACTCAAACGGCCAGCCGTATTGAGTGGGGGCGCGGCTAAAATGACCTGACGCGTTCGCCAGCCGTCGTCGCGCGCGGGTTCACTGCGCGAGCAGCGCTCAAAGAAAACGCAGGAGTACGTGATGAAATTAGGGTCAATCTTACTCACGTCTTTAATCACGATTCTGCTCAGCGTCATTGCACTCGACACGTCGGCCGCCGATTTCGATGGCAGTAAGCCGCTACTCTGCGCGACGGTCGACGCGCACTCATGCGATCCGGGACTGACCTGCAGCCGTTCGTTGCCGGGGGATATCGGCGCGCCGCTGTTTCTCTCTCTCGACTTCGCAAAGAAAACGATCGTCGGACCCGCGCGAACGACCCCCATGCGTATCGCCAGCAAGGATGCCAATCAGGTGATCATGGATGGTACCGAGATGGGATATGGGTGGACCCTGGTGCTCGATTCGGCAGACGGATCGATGACGTTGACGATCGTCAATCGCGACGACGCACTGGTGCTGTTCGGCAACTGTACGGCCCTGTGATCAGGCGGATCGCGCGATGAAAACGGTCCTCGACCTCCATAGAACGCCGTGGCGGCATTTACGCGGGCTCACGGACACATTCGGTTGCCTGCGCCGTCCAGGGTGCGCGCTGCTGTTGGTGGCAGCGGCTATGACCTTGCTGGCCGCATGCAAGAAGCAACCCGCCGCGCCGGCGGCAGCCGCGCCGGAAGTGACCGTCACGACCGTCGTACAGCGCGATACCCCGGTCGACTTCGAGTTTACCGCTCAAACCCAGAGTTCCCGCGAGGTCGAGATTCGCGCGCGGGTGGACGGTTTCCTCGACAAGCGCCTGTACGTCGAAGGGCAGCTGGTCAGGGCGGGGCAGACGATGTTCCAGATGGACCGCAAGCCGTTCGAGGCGGCGCTGCAAACCGCCAAAGGACAACTGGCGCAACAGGAGGCCCGTTTGCAGGTCGCCAAAGCAAACCTCGCGCGCGTGGAACCTCTGGCCGCGCAGAATGCGTTGAGCAAGAAGGACCTTGACGACGCGATAGGCAACGAAAAGCAGTCCCTTGCCGCAGTGATCGCGGCCAAGGGGGAAGTCGATACGGCGCAGCTCAATCTCGGCTACACGACGATCAAGTCCCCCCTCGCGGGTCTGTCGAGCTTTGCACGTCAGCAGGACGGCAGCTATGTCACGGCGACTTCCAACGGCTTGCTGACCTACGTCTATCAACTGGACCCGATGTGGGTGAACTTCAGCATCTCTGAAAACGAAATGTTGAAGTACCGGGACCAGATTTCGGCAGGTTTACTGAAATTCCCGGAGCACAACGATTTCACTGTCCAGCTGGTTCTGGCCGATGGATCGGTCTTTTCGAAGTCCGGGCGTATCGACTTCGCGAACCCCGCTTTCAGCACTGAAACGGGGACCTTTCTGGTGCGGGCGGTCTTCGATAATCCCAAGGGAACATTGCGGCCCGGCCAGTTCGTGAAGGCACGCGTTTCCGGGGCCATCAGGCCCAACTCGATTCTCGTGCCGCAGAGGTCCGTGTTGCAAGGCTCGAAGAGTCACTTTGTCTGGATCGTCGACGACCAGTCGAAAGCGCACCAGCGGGTCGTCGAAGTGGGAGATTGGCACGGCGATGACTGGTTCGTCTCGGAAGGACTCAAGCCGGGCGAACGTATCGTCGTGGACGGCGCACTGCGCGTCGCGGCGGGAGCGCAACTGAAGATCGTCAAAGGTCCGTCCCCCGAGAAAGCCGCAGCGCAGCCTGGACCTGCCGAGTCTGAAAGTGCGGCAGCGGCGGCACCCGCACCTTCCGCGCAGGGTAAGGAGCCGGTGGCACAAGGGACCGCCAGCGGTGCGACCCAATGAAAGGGCGACCGATATGAGCATCTCGCACTATTGCATCGATCGTCCGATCTTCGCGTCGGTTATTTCGATTGTCATTACGCTGGGCGGCGCGTTGGCGATGTTCGCCCTGCCGGTCGCGCAGTATCCCGACATCACTCCGCCGCAGATCACCATTTCCGCCACGTATCCGGGCGCCAACGCCGAGGTTGTGGCGAACAATGTCGCCGCGCCGATCGAGCAACAGGTCAATGGCGCGGACAACATGATCTATATGAACTCGTCGAGTTCCTCCACCGGGAACCTGACGATCAATGCGTACTTCCAGATCGGCACAAACCCCGAACTGGCCCAGGTCGACGTGCAGAACCGCGTGAATCTCGCGTTGCCACAGCTGCCCCAATCGGTCCAGGCGCAGGGCATTCAGGTGCAGAAGAAGTCGTCCGCCTTCATGATGGTGATTGCGATCTATTCACCTTCCGACCGGTACGACTCGGTCTACATCGCGAATTTCGCCAACGTGTACGTGCTCGACGCGATCAAGCGGGTGCCGGGCGCGAATCAGTCCAGTATTTTCGGCAATCCGGATTACGCAATGCGTATCTGGCTAAAGCCCGACCGGATGGCGCAACTTGGCGTGACAGCCGCCGACGTTCAGCGCGTGGTGGCGAATCAGAACCAGCAGTTCGCCGTGGGCAGCATCGGGCAGTCGCCTACGGGACAATCGGTTGAACAGTCCTTTGCCGTCACGACGACTGGCCGTCTGACCGAGCCGTCCCAGTTCGAAAATATCATCGTGCGCGCGGCGAATGGTGGCGCGGCGATCGTGCGGATCAAAGACATCGGTCGTGCCGAACTGGGGCAAAAAGATTACTCCATTCGCAGCCGGTTCCAGGGCAAGCCCGCGACCGTTCTCGCCGTCTATCAACAGCCTGGAGCCAATGCGCTGGATGTCTCGAAGCGGGTTCGGGCAACGCTCGCGGAGCTAAGCAAGTCGTTTCCCGAAGGGATGACTTATGAAATCGCCATGGATACGACCGAGTTCACCCGGTCCTCCATTTCGGACGTCATTCACACCTTTTTCGAAGCGCTGGTGCTCGTCGTCATTGTCGTTTTCGTGTTTCTCCAGAGCCTGCGTGCGACGCTGATTCCGATCGTAGCGGTGCCGGTCTCGATTGTCGGCACATGCATGCTCATGCTTCCGCTAGGCTTCTCGATCAACATGCTGACCTTGTTCGGGATGGTGCTCGCCATCGGAATCGTGGTGGACGACGCGATCGTCGTCATCGAGAACGTCGAACGAAACATAACGGTCCTCAAGCTGAATCCGAAAGACGCCGCCAAGAAGGCAATGGACGAGGTAGCGGGACCGGTCATCGCCATCGTGCTCGTGCTGTGCGCGGTGTTCGTGCCCGTGGCGTTTCTTGGCGGAATCACAGGGCAGATGTACAAGCAGTTCGCCATTACGATTGCGATATCGGTGGTGCTGTCCGGCATCGTCGCGCTGACCTTGTCGCCGGCGCTCGCCGCGTTGCTGCTGAAGAGTTCCCACCATGAAAAGAAGGGCTTCTTCCGCTGGTTCGATAACCAGTTCGCCCGGATGACGGCGGGCTACTCGCGAGCGGTCAGGCTGGTGATCAAGCGATCGATTTTCGCCCTGATGTTCTTCGTGGCCATGATCGTACTCGCGGTGCTCATGGTGCGGTCGATTCCCTCCGCGTTCCTGCCGCCGGAGGACCAGGGCTATCTGCTCGGCGCCGTCATCATGCCCGACGCGGCGAGCCTCGACCGTACCGGCGAGGTGTCCCAGCAGGTCACCGACTACTTCATTAAACAGCCGGCAGTCGGCAGCATCACGGTGGTCGACGGATATAGCCTGCTTGATAACCAGAATAAAAACAATGCAAGCACTTTCTTTGTCGGCTTCAAGGGTTTCGACGAACGCTACTCGTCGGCGAACATCAGGACGCAGAACGCGCGGACAGTCCTGCAAGAGGCCTACCGCCATTTCGCGAACGTGAAAGAGGGCGTTGTGCTTCCCGTCAACCCGCCGTCGATTCCCGGTCTCGGCACGACCGGCGGCACGGAAGTGTGGATTCAGAGCAAGGGCGACGCGAGCATCGCGCAACTCGCGGAGGTTGCGCAGGAGTTCGTTCAGAAGGCGAAGCAGCGTCAGGAACTCACCGGTGTGACGTCGACGTTCAACGCGTCGTCGCAGCAACTGCTGGTGCAGGTAGACCGCGACAAGTCCGAGACCCTCGGGGTGCCGGTCGAAGACGCGTATAGCGCGATGCAGACGATGTTCGGCTCGCTCTATGTGTCGCAGTTCAATCGCTCGAGCCGGCTCTGGCAAGTGATTTTGCAGGCCGAGCCGTCGTACCGGTTGAAGCCTCGCGACCTCGATCAGATCTTCGTGCGCAGCAAGACCGGCACGATGATGCCGATCACGTCGGTGGCCAGCTACCAGTTTGTGGTGGGTCCCGATCTGGTCACGCGCTTCAATAATTTTCCCGCGATCAAAATCACGGCGAACGCCGCGCCCGGATATAGCTCCGGGCAGGTGATCGCCACCCTGGAGGAACTGGCGACGCAAATGCCGCCCGGCTATGACGTCGCCTGGAGCGGAGAGGCCTACGAGGAACGGCAATCGGGCGGCACGTCGGGGCTCGTCTTCGTGTTCGGCCTGGTGATGGTGTTCCTTATCCTCGCCGCGCAGTATGAGAAGTGGAGCTTGCCGATCGGCGTGCTGATGGCGGTGCCGTTCGCGCTGTTTGGCGCACTGCTCGCCATTCTGCTGCGCGGCCTGAGTAACGACGTCTACTTCCAGATCGGACTGACGATGCTCGTTGCGCTCGCCGCCAAGAATGCGATCCTGATCTTCGAATTCGCGGTGCTGAACCGGGAGACCGGCGCGTCGGTGTTTGACGCGACCATGACGGCAGCGGAAGAGCGCTTGCGTCCGATCGTGATGACCTCGCTGGCGTTCATCCTCGGCTGCGTGCCGCTTGCCATTGCGACGGGCGCGTCGGCCAACAGCCGCCATTCGATCGGCACGGGTGTGATCGGCGGCATGATCGGCGCGACAGCGATCGCGGTGTTCTTCATTCCGATGTTCTATTACCTGCTCGAATCGATGTCGTCGCGCTCGCGTGGCGGCAAGCCGACACCGGGTCAGGGCGCAGCCGGAGCGGCGCCCGGCCCGACCGCGGCGGAGCCCGGTCTGCCGCCGCACGCGCCACCGCAAGAGAGTCCTTGACATGAAAGCGACGGCTTTGGCGCGTCTGCTCGCTTCCGCCACGTTGCTTGCGTTGAGCGGCTGCCTGCTTGGCCCCAACTACGTCCGGCCCACGGTGGAGGTGCCGGCAACGTATCGCTTTGCGCAGGGCGAAGCAGCTGAAATCGCCAACGTGGCGTGGTGGGAGCAGTTTCAGGACCCGGTGCTCAACCAGCTGATCGCAACCGCGTTGCTGGAGAACCTTGATGTCAAGATCGCGGCCGCGCGGGTCGACGAGTTTCAGGCGCAGTTCGTGACGACGCGTTCCGCGTTATTTCCACAGGTCGTGGCGGGCGCGGATGCATCTCGCCAACGCGTGTCTCAGGCGGCTGGAATACCGATACCGAACAATGTCAGCCCGATCTACAACCAGTTCGACGTGACAGCGTCGGTGGCATGGGAAATCGATCTTTTCGGCAAGGTTCGCCGCCAGACCGAGGCTGCCCGCGCGAACCTGCTGGCCAGCGAAGAGGGTCGCCGGGCCACCATCCTGACGCTGGTCAGCGCGGTCTCGTCCGCTTACATCAACTTGCGCAGTCTCGATCGGCAGCTTGAGATCGCGAAGGTAACCGTGGAAAGCCGCAACGAATCGGTCCGGGTCTTCACGTTGCGCTTCAGGGGCGGCGAGGTGTCGCAAATGGAGCTGGCGCAAAGCCAGTCGGAGTACGAGGCTGCGCTGGCCACCATCCCGCTGCTCGAAATGGAGATCGGCCAGCAGGAAAACGCGTTATCGGTGCTGCTCGGCAAAAACCCGGGCGCGATTCTTCGCGGTCGCGACCTGGCGACGTTGGGCTCGCCGCAGATTCCGAACGGGCTGCCTTCGGAGTTGCTCGAACGCCGTCCGGATGTGCTGCAGGCCGAGCAGACCCTGGTGTCGGAAAACGCGCTGATCGGCGCGGCCAAGGCGCTTTACTTTCCGTCCATCTCGCTGACCGGGCTGTTTGGTACGGTCAGCACGCAGTTCTCGAATCTCTTCACCGGGCCGGCAAGGGTATGGAGTTTTGCCGGTAGCGTGACGCAGCCTATCTTCACGGCGGGCAATATCTCGGGGCAGGTGCGGCAGGCCGAGGCACGTCAGCAGGAGGCCCTGTTCGCCTACGAGAAAGCGATTCAGGTGGCGTTCCAGGAAGTCGAGGACGCGCTCATCTCCGTGCAGAAGACGAACGAGCAGTTGGCCGTGCTGGCCAACCAGGTCGAGGCGCTGCAAACGTACTCGCGTCTCGCGCGTCTGCGTTACGAAGGCGGTTACACGAGCTACATCGAAGTGCTCGACGCCGAGCGAAGCCTCTTCAACGCACAACTGAGTTATACGCAGACGCAGGGAGCCGAGCTGACCTCGTTCGTCAACCTCTACAAGGCGATGGGCGGCGGTTGGGTTCTCGCCGCGGAGAAACTGTCCATTCCACCGCCCGCACCAGCCACGCCGCCGCCGGGCACCGAACCCGTCGCGCGCGGCACGGCGCCGGCGGGCGAACCGGCGGTCGCCCTGGAGCCGAGATGACAGGCCGGGAAATCATCGCCTGCGAGGAGTGCGACCTGCTTCAGCTTGCAGCGCCTCTCACGCCCGGCGGCTCGTTGCGTTGCTGTCGTTGTCGCGCGGAGCTTGGAAGGCGGCGTACGAACGGCCCCGAATGTGCCCTCGCCTTTACGCTCGCGTCCGCAGTGCTGCTCGTCATTTCGAACGTGTTTCCTATCGTAGGTCTGTCGGTCAACGGCAATCTGGTTCAAACGACGCTGGCCGGATCGGTCCGCATGCTGTACAGCCACGGCACCTGGCCGCTCGCGGTGCTGGTCTGCGTGACGACGATTCTGATGCCGGTGCTGCAGACCGTGGCGATGCTGTGGCTGCTCGTACCGTTGCATTTTGGGCGGGTGCCGTGGCATGCGGTCGAGGGCTTCCGGCTGTTTCAACTGGCGCGGCCGTGGGGCATGACCGAGGTTCTGATCCTCGGTCTGCTGGTCGCGCTCGTCAAGCTGGCGCACATCGCGAAGGTGGTGCCGGGCACGGCATTGTGGTCGTTCGTGGTGCTGATGTTGCTGCTCGCCGCGGCGTCGGCGGCGTTCGATCCGCGCGAGATATGGTCCCGCATCAGCGCCGGAAAAAATGCCGGCGGCGCGTGGCGGCTGCCGCCGCTGAAGCTCCGGCGCACGGCGGTGACGGCTTCCGAGTACGAGCTGGTGCTGTGCGAAGAGTGCGGGCTGCTGGTACGCGATCCGGCGCGCTCGGGCGTGCACGATTGCCCGCGCTGCCGGGCGTCATTGCATCGTCGCAAACCCGCGAGTCTGTCGCGGACGTGGGCGTATCTGCTTGCCGCGATCGTGCTGTATATCCCGGCCAACGTGCTGCCCGTCATGAACACGAGTTCGCTCTTCGGGGCGCAGAAAGACACGATCATGAGCGGCGTGGTGTATCTGTGGGTATCCGGTTCATGGCCGCTCGCCATTCTCGTGTTCATCGCGAGCATCGTGGTGCCGATGCTCAAAATCCTGGGCCTCGCTTATCTGGCGGTATCGACCCAGCTTCATTCGCAATGGCTTCCCGAGCAGCGCACCAGAATCTATCGCGTGATCGAACTGGTCGGGCGCTGGTCCATGCTCGATATCTATGTCATCACGATGCTCGTCGCGCTGGTGCAATTCCAGGCGCTGGCGACGATCGAGGCGGGGCCGGCATCGATTGCGTTCGGCGCGGTGGTCGTGTTGACGCTGCTGGCGGCGATGGCTTTCGACCCGCGCCTCATCTGGGATGCAGCGGAGAGGGCTCATGTCGGGATTAAATGACGAGCCGGATCTTCCTGAGCTCCCCGCCGCAGATTCGATACCGCGCTCGCGCTGGCGCATGCAGCTGGTGTGGCTCGTGCCGATCGTGGCGGTGCTGATCGGCGGATGGCTCGCTACGAAGGCGATCCTGGAACGCGGCGAGAGCATCACCATCAGCTTCAAGACCGGCGAGGGCCTCGAGGCCGGGAAGACGAAGCTGAAGTTCAAGGACGTCGATATCGGCGTGGTCGAGACCGTCATGCTGTCGCCGGATCATAAGCACGTCGTGGCAAAAGCGGAGGTCGCGCGCGACGTGGCGAGCCTGCTGGTCGACAACACGCGATTCTGGGTGGTTCGCCCGCGCATTTCAGGCGGCACTGTTTCCGGGCTCGGCACGCTGCTCTCGGGGTCGTACATCGACGTCGATGTCGGCAATGCAGCAAAAGCGCGGCGCAATTTCGTCGGGCTCGAAGAGCCGCCGGTCTTCGCAAGCGACGTGCCGGGGCGCGAGTTTATTTTGAAGGGCAATGGACTTGGCTCGCTGGATGTGGGCTCGCCGGTTTATTTCCGCAGACTTCGGGTCGGCCAGATTGCCTCCTACCAATTGGACCCGGATGGCCGAGGTGTCACGCTGAAGGTGTTCGTCAACGCGCCATACGACCGCTTCGTGAAAACCGATACCCGGTTCTGGCACGCAAGCGGAGTAGAAATGGCGTTCGATAGCAACGGTCTGCGTGTGGAAACGCAGTCGATCGTCTCCATCATCATCGGTGGTGTGGCGTTCGAGTCGCCGCCGGAGTCACAGGAAGATACCAACGCCGCGGCCAATGCAGGGTTCGAACTTTACGCCAACCGCGCCGACGCGATGAAACAGCACGATCGGATCATCGATAAATACGTCGTGAATTTCATGGATTCCGTGCGCGGTCTGACAGTTGGCGCGCCTGTCGATTTCCGCGGTGTTGTGATTGGCGAGGTGACGGCAATCTATACACGCTTCGATCCGGTACAGAATCGTTTCAGCATTCCCGTCGGAATACAGATCTATCCGGAGCGCTTTACGTCCCGCTACCAGGGCGCCCGCACCGGGGGGCGTATCAGCGACGACCCACGCGGGGTGGCGAACTATCTGATTGAACACGGATTCCGTTTCCAGCTCAGAAGCGGCAATCCGCTGACCGGCCAGCTTTACGTCGCGCTGGATTATTTCCCGGATGCGCCCAAGGCGGCGATAGACTGGAGCAAGTCGCCGCCGGAATTGCCGGCGATACCGCGCACGCTTCAGTCGCTACAGGACTCCGTCACGCGCTTGCTGGCCAAGCTCAACACGATCCCGTTCGAGGTGATCGGCAACGATGCGCGCACGACGTTACGCACGACCAATTCGCTGATCTCCCGCCTCAACACCGAAGTCGTGCCGAAGGCGCATGACACGCTCTCGTCGGCGCAAACGGCGCTCGATTCCGCGAATACCGCGTTGCAGCCGGATTCGTCGCTGCAGCAATCGACGGAAGAGGCGATGCGCGAGCTAACCCGCACAGCCGCCACGCTGCGTACGCTGACCGACTATCTGTCGCGCCATCCGGAAGCGCTCGTGCGTGGCAAGTCGGAGGACAAACCATGAGGTACGCGACGGCGTGTCTGATTCTCGTGCTCGTCGGCGGGGGACTCGGCGCATGCAAGTCGCCGCCGACGAGTTTCTACACGCTGAGCCCCGACCGGGCTCTCGCCAGCTCTGGCTCCACACACCCGATCGCCGTGGTGATCGGTCCTGTCTCGATACCCGAGATCGTGGACCGGCCGCAGATCGTCACCCGGCTCGGCGACCACGAGGTCGAGGTCAATGAATTCGCGCGTTGGGCGCAACCGTTGAACGGCGACATTGGCCGTGTGATTGCCGCCGACCTTGCCGTGCTGCTGAACTCACCGCAGGTTTCGGTTTTCGATCTGGCGCAAGAACCGCCTGGCGTATGGCGTGTGCGCATCGACGTAATGCGCTTTGAGTCCGCGCCTGGGCGGGACGTCACCGTCGACGTGCTATGGGCGGTGCGGCCGCCTGAAAAAGCCCGCATCGTCACGGGCCGCTCGGTCGCGCATGAGGCGGTGTCCGGTCCGGGCTTCGAGCCGCTCGTTGCTGCTCACGATCGCGCGCTCGCGTCGGTCAGCCGCGATATCGCGGCGGCGCTGCAGGCGAGTTCGGCTCAGTGACGCGGTCTGCATCAATCGCGCATCGACAGCGTGGTGCAGCGCCGCGCGTCGTGCAACGCTCGAGGAGCAAACATCATGGCTGAACTTATGCTGGGCAACGTGGAAGAAAGCGTCTCCGATGAGGAGATCGGCGAGTTCCTTGTACGGTATGGATTCCCCCAATTCAGTTCGATCCGTCGTATTCCGGGCGCGGGCTCCCGGCCCGCCGCGCTGGTGATTTTCGACGACGTGACGGCGGACGGGTTGCGCACACTGCAGTCTCGCGTTCACAACCTGTTCTGGAAGGGCCGCACGATCACCGCGCTGCTTCTTCCGGAGCGCGATGAATCATAGGCGCGGGAGCCGCTCATGGGTCTGCTGTCATGGTGGCGGACGAGGCGCCGCGCGTCCCCGACAGACGATCCTCAGCAGGCGAAGGAAATCGTCGAGCGGATTGTCAGGCTCAGCCCGCAATTGCGCCTGACGCGCGATTACGAGGCGCGTATGGTGCCTGCTGCGCACCGGGCGACCGGCTATCTGCGCCGCCTCGTCGCGCAAGTGCCGGCCGCACGGGAAGCCAGCGTGGCGGCGTGGGCAACGGATCCGTACATTCATGCGTTTTTCGCCACGCCTGACGACGTGGCTCAGGTCTTCAGCCAGTCGGAGGCATTACGCAACTGCTTGCAGGATCACCCCGCGGCGGACGAGGTCTTCGCCGTACTCGGGATGGCCGTCAACGAGCGGCGCACTCTCGGTGCCGCGCAATATGGCGCAACCACGCGTACCGAAGTCGCACAGACGACGGTCAACTTCAGCGACCACCAGGTTCGCGTGTGTGCTGTGTCGGAAGCGGCGCTGCGGGAGGAAATCGTTTTGCGGGTCGTCGATCAGCTTGCCCTCCAGGGACTCGGAGAGATCGAGGCGGACACGCTACGGCGCGATTCGCTGGAGCAGGAGCGGGCGCTGTTGCGCACGCGTTTGAAAATCCTCGAGCGGCAGGGGACGGGGGTCCGGTCGCTATTGGGGGGCGACGCGTCGAGCAGCTTCGCGGAAGCGACGCGACTGCAGGCGCAGCTCGACGAGAACGATCAGGCTCTGGCCAGTCTGGGCCTGAAAACCGAGGCGCTGGAGCGTGAACTGCAGATGGTTTGCAAGTTACTCGCGATGCCGGATGCACATGTGTACCTGCTTACAAAGAAGTTTTTGCTGGACCGGATGAACGTCGTCGTTGAAGACGGCGACACTCGCCCCGCGCAGGAGGTGGAACTGCAAATGGCGCGCATACCGACGAGTCCCGATGCATTACGTGTCTTTTCGATGGTGCGCTTCAAACGCGGAGATCTTCTGCCCGAGCGCGATATGCTGGCGGAAGCCAGGCGGCTGCTGATCTGACGGAAGGCGGCGCGCACTCGGTGGGGGACACGGCGAGCCGCGTGTTCCCGCCTCAATCGGTCCGGCGGGGGATGAGGTGGCCCTGACCGTCCGGATTGCCTTGCGCTACCAGCTTTTCCGGCTGGTTTATCCACGCGAGGAGCAGATGGTAAGTGACGGCAAGGATGACCGGACCGATGAAAAGGCCGACGGCTCCTATTGCGATCAGACCGCCCAGTACGCCTGAGAGGATGAGCACCATTGGCAGCGCAACCGCGCGGCGGATGAGTATCGGCCGCAAAATGTTGTCGAGCGCCGAGACGCCGACGGTCCAGACGAGCAGCACGCTGGCCGTCAACTGCGCGTCGTGCATGAATAGCCAGATCACGCAGCCAAGCATTGGCAGCAACGGCCCCAATTGTATGAGACACATGACGAGCATCAATGCGCTGAGCACGCCGGCGAATGGAATACCCGCGAGCCAGACGCCGGCCGCGCCGAGCGAAGCCTGCACAAGCGCCGTGACCACGACGCCGAGTGCGATCGCGCGGATCGACTGACCTGCGAGGTGGACGATGTTGGCGCCGTTTCCCGGCGTGACTCGCAAGGCCAATGCGGTCACGAGGTGGACCGCAGCTTCGCCTTGGCCGTAAAGCAACCCGCACACGATGATCATCAGTATCAGATGGACGGCAAACGAGCCGACGAGACCCATCTGAAGCAGAAGCCATTTCGCGACGACGGCGGCATAGGGTTCCACCTTCGCGAGGATGCCCCCGGGACCCGCGTCGGACAGTTTTTGCCACTCGTCCGTTACACGTTCCATCAGCGGGACGCTGCTGAGCCAGTGAGGGGGCGATGGAAGCGCGTAGCCAGGCAGGCCCTCCACGAAGTCCATGATCTCGGCTGTATGGCCGGCAAGCGTGGACACCGCGGCGTATGTCGGGATGCAGATTACAACGATTTCCAGCAACAGCATGACGGTGACGGCGAGTCCGCGCCGTCCCCCGAGCCACTGCTGGATTCTGAGCATGACCGGCCATGTCGTGACGACAATCGTCGTGCCCCAGATCAACGCGGGCACGAACGGATGCACGATATAGAGGCTGCCGCCAATGAGCAGGAGAAGCGTCCCGACTGCCAGCACGATTCGGGCAAGATCGACCTGGGGCCGAATTATCTGCGGCTGCGGCGGCTGCTGCGGGGTGGATTACGCCAGGTCATCCATCGTCGGTCCGGTTCCGGCTGAACTGCGCAATCAACTCATGCGCGTGGGCTTTGCCAAAACCGGCGTGCTGACCGTCGGACCCGCGGGCCGCACGGCCAGATCGAGCGCAACCAGAGAAGAAGAACCCGGCGAGCGGCGCTCAACCGACGCATGCGTCGCCGGGAGCCATGGTGTGCGGCATTCCCCGCGGCAGCTGCGTAGCTATTTGGCTTGAGGTTCAACGGAAATTGCCACGGCTTCGTTGTAGAGCACTTCTAGCTGATCACCCTTCCTGATCAGTTTGAGCTGCTCAGGATCCTGTACGACAAGGTCCACCGAATTGCCTTGCGGACCTTTCAACGTCATCGAGCCGGTCTGGTGGTTGACGGCAGTAACGTTGGCCATGACTGTCATTTCCCTGCTTGCCGTGCCGCCAGGTTTGGCGCCCATCGGCGCGCGCTCCAGGGACTGGCTTTCGGTGACGGCAAGGGGTGCACCGCCCTTCTTGAGCGTGACGGTAACAGCCTGCGAATACTCCGCCGTGACCATGTCGCCAAGCTTGAGCTGGTCGAAGTTGCGTGCTTCCTCACCCACCACGACTTGCACGACCTTGCCTTTGGAGTCCTTTAGCCAGACCGTTCGCGTGGACGGTTCGATACCTACGACAGTCGAACTCGTCTTCACTGTGCCAGTCATGGATATTTTGCCGGGCGCGCTCTTGACTGACACCTGCGGCTCTGTCTGCGCGAAAGCCATAGTAGCGAGAGACACGAGCACCGCCGCGACGAAGAGTTTACTGTTTCTCATGCTGTTCTCCATGAACGCCTGCACGCACATTGACTTGGGGGCTGAATGGCCGTTGAATTTTCATGACGGACGCGCATTGACCGGCTTACACGCTAAAGTTCATTTGATGGTGTAGCCGCGACCTTCCATACACGCGCCATAGGCGCGATTGAATGTGTCCATCGCACCCTGCGCCTGCGACTGTGTCGATGCCGCGGCCGCGCGCCGGTTCTGCCGCGCGCGCGATCCGCCGACCATCGTACCGGTTGCGGCGCCGATCGCCGCTCCTTTGCCCGCGTCACCCGCTATTGCTCCGATGACCGCGCCTCCGGCCGCGCCGCGCGCGGCGCCCTGAACGCGCTCACCGCCGCCCACTGCCGGTCCGGAAGGCGGAGGCGGGGCGTTGGCCAGCGCCGCCGGGTCCACGCCGGTGTTGTTCTTGGCCCACGAATAACACGCGCCGTCATCCTGCTGTTGCATTTGCTGGCTTTGTCCTTTCGCGGGATAGGCGATGGGTTTCGATTGCGCCATGCCATCGACTGATATCGAAGCCGCTAAAGCGGTGAGAAGAAAGTACTTTGTCAACGTAGTCACGGCGACTCCTTGCGTAAGTCCACGCTCATGCGGACCGCCGTCTGCCTCTTCGGGCGGGCGTCAGGTCGAAGCTGGCGCAGGCTGTTGGGTCCTGTCAGGATCGGGCGCTCGGCGAGGCGTCTGCAGCGATGGCATTTTCGCTTTCATCATTGCGTCCAGAGGTGTTGTGCGCAATCGGACCAAGGTCGTATTTGCAACAGGGCACACGTTTGGTTCAAACTGTATCCGTGCGACACGCGTGTCTCGTTTCCATTGATTCGGATAACTGCCTTTTACGGGCCACCAGCCGATTTGAGTGGTGAAGCGTGCGAGGAAGCATCCATGGACCGCGTTATGCGTGCTTTCGAACAAATCATCTCGTTTGAGTGGGCGCTCGACAGGTGGCCGCGAGCGGTTGTCTTTCAGGAGCTAACGTTGCCCCGGATCTTGATCCATGCGCTGATCGTCGCAATGCTGGCGCTCTACGCCATGTCGTCCACGACGTTCTCAAATGCGCAGTCCCCGGCCGCGGACGTCGAGGCGACCGCCGTCCCCGCCGCGACGCTCGACAAACTTGTCGGGCCCATTGCGTTATATCCAGACGATCTCATCGCCATCATTCTTCCCGCTGCGACCTACCCGGTGGAGATCGTGCAGGCGGACCGCTTCCTCGATCAACGCAAGAGTGACAAGTCGCTCAAAGTCAATGAGAGCTGGCACGATCCCGTGAAGGCCTTGCTGAATTATCCCGAGGTCGTCAAAAGAATGAGTACCGATCTCGACTGGACGATCAGCGTCGGCGAAGCCGTCGTCGCCGATCAGGGCGCGGTACTGGAGGCGGTGCAGCGCTTCCGGCGTCAAACGCAGGCGGCGGGTCAGCTCAAATCCGATGACAAGCAGGTCGTGGTGGTCGAGAAGGAGGTGATCAAGATCGTCCCGGCCGATCCGCAGGTGATCTACGTGCCGCAATACAACCCGACCACCGTCGTGGTAGCCGGCGCACCTCCGACCTATGCCTACCTGCCCGCGCCTTATCCGGCCTACTACTATCCCTACGCGCCGGGAGCTGCGCTCGCGACTGGCCTGATATGGGGCGCGGCGATTTCCGCGGCCTGGAATGGCGGACACTATGAGACTCATTACGGAGGCGGCGGCAATAACAACATCAACATCAACCGGGAAAGGAACGTCGAGCGAGGCGATAGGGAAAGGAATGTCGAGCGAGGCAATATCAACACGGGCAATATCAACACGGGCGATGTCAACCGCACGCGAGCCCAGGGAGGGCAATCGTCCGCATGGCGATCCGAGAAGAAGCCTGGCCAGGTCAGCGGCACGACAGGCCGCGCCGCTGGCGCGCAACGGGTCGGCGATGCACCGGGCCGCGGCGCCGCGGGAGGCGGTAATGGGTTTTCAGGAGGAGGGCCGCAAGCGGCTCAGCGCCCCGCTACGCCAGCCACGAGAGACCAGGGCGGTCAGCGCTCCGCTTCGGCAGCCACGCGGGAGCAAGGCGCGAGGGCCTCGCAAGGCGGCGGGGGCGATGCGTTTAGCGGCTACGGATCCGCGCGCGACGCACAAGCGAATAGTTCAAGGGGCGCCGCGAGTCGTCAGTCTTACTCCGACACCCGCAGCCGGGCTCCCCAGGCTTCCGGTCATGCCGGCGGTGGATTTTCATCGGGTGGCGGCCGTGGTGGCGGCGGTGGCGGGTTCTCCCGTGGTGGCGGTGGTCGCGGCGGCGGACGGCGATAGGGAGAATGACAATGACTGACCGGATCAGGGCCGGCACCAACCGGCGCCCGCAATCGCGGCCCAGCCTGGCCAGGTGGTGCGGGTTATACGCCTTGGTTCTCGCACTGCTGGTTCCGTTCGGTGCGTTCGCCGCTGGGCAACGCACGTTCGCCACGCCGGAGGAAGCGGTCACCGCTTTGTCCGAGGCGCTGAAGGCCAGCGATGAAGCGACGTTGGTCGCCATTTTCGGCGAGGCGCACAAGCGCCTCGTGGTGTCGCCGGATCAGGCGGAGAATGCGGCGAATTGGGCGAAGGCGAGCGCGGAACTGAATGCCTTCCACGTCCTCGATGAAGCCGGACCGGATCGCAGGATTCTGCTGGTCGGCGACGAGGCCTGGCCGATGCCGATCCCCATCGTGAAGGAGAACGGCAGCTGGCGGTTCGCCACGGAACTCGGCGAGGACGAAATCCTGAATCGCCGTATCGGCGCAAACGAACGCGAGGCAATCCACGTGCTGCACGCCTATCTCGACGCCCAGCGCGAATATGCGTCACGTGATCGAAACCATGATGGCCTGCTGGAATACGCGCAAAAACTCGCCAGCACGCCCGGCAAGCAGGACGGCCTCTACTGGCGCTCGGACGAGAGCAGCGGTGAAGAAGCCAGTCCATTCGGGCCGCTGATCGCCGCCAGTTCGGTCTATCTGAAGGGCCACCAGGCGGGCGACGCTTATCGGGGATATCACTTTCGCATTTTGACGCGGCAAGGCAAGAATGCGGCTGGCGGGGCCTTCAGCTACATCATCAACGGGCACATGCTCGCCGGTTTTGCGATGGTCGCCTATCCGGCCGAATACGGTACGAGCGGCGTGATGACTTTCGTGGTCAACAACAACGGGGTGATTTACCAGAAGAATCGTGGCGAGAACGCGCCGCCTGTCACGGTGTTCGATCCGGATCAAACATGGCAGCGCGTGAAGGATCCGTATTGAGGCGGTCGGCGCGCTCGAAGCCCGACTCTCGTGGATCGCCGGCGGCTTCGACGTTACGAAAGCACGAAAGCACGAAAGCGCGGTTACGCAGGCATCTAGGACCAAGGTCCGATGTGGACCGCGCGGACCACTGCCTATGCTTGAGGAGCAGCACGGGCCGACCGGGGGGCGTCGTCCGCTGGATCGTGGAATGGCGCGCGCCCGTGCTCCTGTCGAGTTTGCTTCCGTCCGCGAGGCGCTACGTTGACCAACGAATCCAGTGTCACTGATCCGGTGACAGACCGCCTGTCCGCGCGCGGGCGGTACAACGTGTTTCCGCCCGCACAATGGCTGAGAGCCTATCGGCCTCGATGGCTCGTGAAAGACGCGGTCGCCGGAGTGACGCTCGCGGCCTACGGGATTCCAGTTTCGCTCGCGTACGCATCGCTGGCCGGCTTACCCCCGCAATATGGCATCTACGGTTATCTCGTCGGTGGGCTCTTCTACGCACTGTTCGGTTCGTCGCGCCAGCTCGCGATCGGTCCGACGTCGGCGATCTCGATGCTGGTCGGCGTGACCGTCGCGGGAATGGCAGATGGCGATCCAGCGCGCTGGGCTTCGATAGCGGCGCTCACGGCCGTGCTGATCGCCGGCATGTGTCTGGTGGCCTGGCTGCTACGCTTGAGTTCACTGGTCAATTTTATCAGCGAGACGATCCTCCTCGGCTTCAAGGCAGGCGCGGCGTTGACTATCGCCATGACCCAACTGCCCAAACTCTTCGGGGTCAGTGGAGGCGGAGAGTCGTTCTTCGAGCGGATCGCCGTGCTCGGCGGGCAGCTGGACCAGACCAATCTCGCCGTGCTCGCATTCGGTCTGGTCTGCATTGCATTGCTGCTGCTCGGCGAAAAATATCTGCCGGGACGTCCGGTTGCTCTTTTCGTCGTGATCGCGTCGATCGTAGTGCTGTCCATCACGCCGCTGGCAGCTTCTGGATTCAAGCTCGTGGGTGCCCTGCCTCAGGGCTTGCCCGAATTCCGCCTGCCAGGGCTGCGGATACGCGATGTCGATGGAGTCCTCCCGCTCGCTTTTGCGTGCCTGTTGCTGGGGTATGTCGAGAGCGTTTCGGCGGCGCGTGCGCTCGCTCAGGCACACGGTGACGAGATCGACGCCCGTCAGGAACTGTTCGCTCTGGGAGCCGCGAATCTGGCTGCGGGATTGTTCCAGGCGTACCCAGTCGCGGGCGGACTTTCCCAATCATCAGTGAATGACAAGGCGGGCGCACGGACTCCGCTTGCGCTGGTATTCGCGTCGATCGCCATCGGGCTCTGTCTTATGTTTCTGACCGGTCTGCTGGCCAACTTGCCCAATGTCGTGCTGGCGGCCATTGTGCTGGTGGCCGTGAAGGGGCTGGTCAATGTCAGTGAGTTACGCCATGTCTGGCGCGTGAGCCGTTTTGAATTCGCCATATCCATGGTGGCGTTTGCGGCCGTGCTGATGCTGGGAATTCTGAAGGGAGTGATTGTCGCGGTCCTTGTCTCGATGCTCCTGATCATCCGGCGTGCCGCGCACCCCCATGTCGCGGTGCTAGGGCGTATCCCTGGCACGCGCATTTTCTCGGACATCGAGCGGCACGCCGAGAACGAAACGATTGCGCATGTGCTGACCGTGCGCGTCGAGGCATCGCTGCTTTACTTTAATGTCGAGCACGTGCGCGAGACCGTCTGGTGGAAGATCCGGACAGCTTCCGAGCCGGTCGAACTGGTGATCTGGGACCTCTCCGCGTCGCCGGTTGTCGACCTCGCGGGCGTGCGGATGCTGCAGGCGTTGCACGACGCGCTTCAGGCCGCCGGCACGGCGATGAAAGTGGTTGCCGCACACGCGGACGTGCGGGACATGCTGCGTGCCGAGGGACTCGAAGATCGTTTTGGCCGCATCGATCGGCGCGGCTCGGTGGCGGACCTCGTCGACGAGTTCCAGTCGAAGGGGAACGTTGTCGATGGCCCGGATGTGGCACCCCAGGCCACGACGTGAAGTGTGGCCGATCCGCTGTCAACGGAGATGACCTATGCGAGTCCAATCCCACAAGGCCGTACACCTGTTCCCACGCAGGATCGTCGGCGCCGCGCTGCTGGTCGGCGCGACTTTCAGCCATGCTGCCAATCTGAACTTTCTGAAAGACACGCCAGTAAGCTACATGAAGGACGCCGATCGTAAGGCGCTCAACGATGCAGCCCAGGTGGCGCTCGAAACAAAGAAGGACGGCGAATCGTTCGAATGGAACAATTCGGGCACCGGCAACTCCGTTTCGATCAAGGGCACGGTGACTCCGCACGATACATCGAAGGAGGGCGACAGAACCTGTCGGACCGCGACGCTTGTCGCGATTGCAAAAGGCCAGACGCAAAGCTGGACGCCGACCGTTTGCAAACAGGGAAACGGACCCTGGAAGATCCTCAGGAAATGAGCGCATTGGCTGAGCGGTTGACCTGATTGCGCACATACGGTCGAAGCCGCCGAAAAAGCCTGAATGACCTGGGGTTGGTTCGTGGGACCAAGGTCGTATTGTCTGTTGACGGGAGAAAAACCATTGTAGCGATGGAGACCGATTCGAGAAGTCTGGAGTCGTCCGGATGAAACTCGGCGGCCGTGATCCCTTCACAACACACCCGCTTCCACATCCGTGTCAACGGGCGAACCGCAGGCGAGGGCTACGATGGCATGGATAGCAGCAACGCTACAACGTTATTCCGAGATCGCTATATTCCTGTCCCTCGCAATCGGCTATTGGGTCGGCGGAAAAAGCTTCAAGGGATTTAGTCTGGGCGCCGTCACGGGGACACTACTGGCTGCGGTGGCAATCGGGCAGCTTCATATCGTCGTCTCGCCCAACGTCAAGTCGGTGTTCTTCCTGATCTTCCTGTTTGCAGTGGGCTACGGAGTCGGGCCACAGTTTGTCCGCGGCATCGCCAAAGACGGCTTGCCGCAGGCGTTGTTTGCCGTCGTGCAAGGTCTGCTGTCGCTAGGCGCGGCGGTACTGGCCGCGAAACTGGCGGGCTACGACCTGGGTTCCGCGGCAGGACTTTTCGCCGGCTCGCAGACCATCTCGGCCTCGATGGGGCTTGCGACGGATGCCATCAACCGGCTGGCCTTGCCGCCCGATCAGACCAAGGTGATGCTCGATGCGATGCCGACCGCCTACGCCATCTCCTACATTTTCGGTACGGTGGGCTCCGCACTGATCCTGGCGACGCTCGGGCCAATGATGCTGCGCATCGACCTGGTCGCGGCATGCAAGGAGTACGAGGCGAGTCTCGGTGGAAGTGCGGAACCCGGTAGCGCGGGCCAGGCCTGGCACCGGTATGAATTGCGGGCCTATCGGGTCGTGCCGGACAGCCGGGTGTGCGGCAAGACGGTCAGCCAGGTCGAAGCGCTCCAGCCGGGAAATACGCGGTTATTCATCGAACGGGTCAGGCGCGGCGGCACGGTTCAGGAGGCGACCCTCGATCTGGTTCTGCAAGCTGACGATGTGGTCGCCATAGCAGGTCCCCGGGACCAACTGGTCACGGTGCTCGGTGCCAGCGACACGGCCGGGCGCGACATGGACGATCAGGCCGTCGCGGTTCGCCCGGCGCGGGCGGTGGAAGTGGACGATCCCGAACTGCTGGCAGTTCAAACAGAAGGCGTGGACGTCTACGTCACGGCCAAGGCGGTGCATGGCAAGACCTTGCAGGAGCTTGCAAGCCTGCCGCTTGCGCGCGGCATCTATCTTCGCAAAATCAAGCGCGGACCCACGGAGACGCAGATTCCCGTCTTGCCCAGCACGAAGCTGTATCGCGGCGACACGATAACGATCGTCGGACGGACTCAGGACACAGGCGCCGCCGCCAAGGTTCTCGGTGTACTGGACCGGCCGACCAACATGACTGACGTGGCTTTCGTGAGCCTTGCGATCACCGTCGGCGCGATGGTGGGCGCAATCGTCATCAATGTCGCGGGTATTCCGCTCACGCTGTCGACGGCTGGCGGAGCGCTGATCGCCGGTCTCGTGTTCGGCTGGCTGCGCGCCATTCATCCCACCTTCGGGCGGATTCCGGAGCCGACCGTATGGTTCATGAATTCGGTGGGCCTGAATGTGTTCATCGCCGTGATCGGTCTGACGGCAGGTCCGGGTTTTATCGCGGGGCTGCAACATCTCGGCGTCGGTCTGTTCCTGTGGGGGATCATGGCTACCAGTGTTCCGCTAATCCTCGGCATGTTGATCGCGCGCTACGTCTTTCATTTTCACCCCGCCATTCTGCTCGGCGTGTGTGCCGGCGCAAGAACCACAACCGCGGCCTTGGGGATGATCTGTGACGCGGCGAAAAGCCAGATCCCGGGGCTGGGCTACACCGTGACCTACGCAGTGGGCAATACGCTGCTGACGATCTGGGGCATGGTCATCATCATGATTCTGGCTTGAGCCCCGGGGCGTCGCAACGGTCGACGCCGATCCGGGAAACTTCCTTCTGGAGAGCGCAAATGAGCAAGCGGGAAAAGCAAGATGCAGACAAGACGGCGGGCCTCGCCGCGCTCAGTCCGTTCGAATTCAAAGATGAATTGATCAAGGCGGCGGGTGGGGGCGCGGTCGAGCGCGCGGCGAACCTGTCGATGCTCAATGCGGGACGGGGCAACCCCAACTTTCTCGCCACCATTCCGCGTCATGGTTTCTGGCAACTGGGTCTATTTGCGATGCGCGAAGCGGAGCGCTCGTTTGCTTTCCTGCCGGAAGGCGTGGGCGGCTTTCCGAAGCGCGACGGACTCGTTGAGCGATTCGAGCTGTTTTTGCGCGGCAACAAGGGCGTGCCCGGCATCGACTTCCTGGCGAGTGCCGTGTCGTACGTCCGCGATCAACTGGGGCTGTCCGATGGCGACTTCCTGTACGAGATGTGCGAGGGCATTCTTGCGTCGAACTACCCAGTGCCCGACCGGATGCTGAAGCTCTCGGAGGTCATAGTCGGCCAGTATCTGCGCCGCGAAATGATCGGCGATCACCCGTTCATTGGCGAGTTCGATATTTTCGCGGTCGAAGGCGGCACGGCGGCAATGACGTACATCTTCAACACGATGCGCGAGAACCGGCTGATCAAACCCGGCGATACGATCGCACTCGGGATGCCTATCTTTACGCCCTACATCGAAATTCCCCACCTGAACGACTATCAATTGAAGGTCGTCGAGGTCAATGCCGACGTGGAAAAGAACTGGCAATACTCGAAAAAGGAACTCGACAAGCTCCGCGACCCAGCGGTGAAGGCGTTCTTTCTCGTGAACCCGAGCAATCCGCCGTCTGTACGAATCGATGACGAGAGTCTCGACTATATTGCCGCTATCGTGAAAGAGCGGCCGGACCTGATCCTGTTGACCGACGACGTGTACGGCACCTTCGCCGACGACTTCGTCTCGCTGTTCGCGCTGGCGCCGAAGAACACCATCCTCGTGTACTCGTATTCGAAGTACTTCGGCGCAACTGGCTGGCGCCTGGGCGCCGTTGCCACGCACCGTGACAATGTGCTGGACAAGCTGATTGCCGACTTGCCCGCGGACGTGAGGAAGGAGCTGCACAAGCGTTACGAATCGATCACGACCGAACCGGACAAACTCAAGTTCATCGACCGCATGGTGGCCGATAGCCGCACCGTCGCGCTGAATCACACAGCGGGTCTGTCGACGCCGCAGCAGGTACAGATGGTCCTGTTCTCGCTGTTCTCGCTGATGGACACACCCGCCGCGTACAAGAAGACACTGAAGCGGCTGATTCGCGACCGCAAGCGCGCGCTTTACGAAGAGATCGGTATTTCATTCGACGACGACGACACGAATCAGGTCGATTACTACACGATTCTGGACATGGAGTTTCTCAGCGAACGTGCGTACGGGCGCGATTTTGTCGATTGGCTCATGAAGAATACCAAGCCGTCCGAACTGCTTTTCAGACTTGCCCGCGAAGCGCGCGTCGTGCTGCTGCCGGGACGAGGGTTCGGCACGCAGCACCCGTCAGGGCGGGTCTCGCTCGCGAACCTGAACGAGTCCGACTACCGAAAGATTGGCCGCGCCATACGCGCACTGCTTGCCGACTATGTCGAGCGTTACAACGCCGCGACCGGTAACACGCTTGACCGGAACAGGGTGTTGTAAGTAGCGGCTGCGAAACGGCCGGCGAATTGCTCCGCAAATTGCCGGCCGGAAAGCCAGACTGGCCCGTACCGGGTCGAGTCGTCCGGCGCCGGATCGCGGCATGCGTGGCAGCCACGATTGCGCACCCTAGCCGTGGGGTCTGCCTCGCTTTCTTGATCGGTGGATTGCCATAGGACTTAACGCTATAACGAATATAGCCACCCCAATGACGAGTGCCACGACGCCGTAGTGAAATTGTTGCGGCACTTCATAGATCAGACCCCGGATCGTCGCATAGAGTCCGCCGAGCCAGATGAAAACGCCAACCGCCGCACAGCCGATTCTAAATTCAGAGCGTTTCATTCATGTCCTCCGGCATTCGCGCGCAGTCGACTTTCAGTTTAGGACATCAGCGCCGCTGCGGTAGCGCAGAAGGTGCTTTGCGTCCGGATGATTTCAGGGGAGAGTTCGTGGGACCAAGGTCGTATTGTCTGTTGTCGGTAGAAGAGTCATTGTTGTGATGGAGAGACCGATTCGACAGGTCTGGAATATCTCTGGGCGAAACTCGGCTACCACGATTCATTCCAACAGACCCGATTGGCTACGCAACCCCACGGGTGCGCTCGCAGTCACGCGTGCTTCAGTGCGGCCCTCCTGGTGGGCCCGGAACGCCGGTCATAAAGTGCGCTTTTCACTACCGACCAGGACGCGCGACGATGTGGAGGCTCATGCCATGATGGACGCAAAAAATCGGATCGCACGTAGTCAGGAGATCAACGCAAAGGTTGCGCGTCTTTTTCAGAAGCGCTCGCAAATCGCGCAGCAGGGTTTCGGCCAACGCGCACATGATGCCGCGACCCATCTGGGCGCCGACCGCGGCACCGCGTCGCCAGGCACCGCATGGGCCGCCGCGTTCGACCCGTGGGCTGGCTATCGCCATGCCGTGGACGTGATGCAGCGCACGGTGCTCTTTTGGGACACGCTGCGCCAGCGGGGAAACAGTTTTGTCGACCAGACATCCCGCGGACTGCAGCCGGTGCTGCATTTTGATTACGAGACCTTGCTCGACGCCCGCAAGTTCGCACGTCCTGTCAACTATGCGTTGCTACGTATCCTGCCGCCCGAAGGCGTGACGCTCGACGTGCGCAAGCGTCCGTATGTGATCATCGATCCCCGCGCGGGTCACGGTCCGGGCATCGGCGGTTTCAAGGACGATTCACAGGCGGGGGTGGCGCTGAGGGCTGGGCATCCGGTGTATTTCGTCGTCTTTTTTCGCGACCCGGAACCTGGCCAGACAATGCTCGATGTTTGCGCGGCGGAGCAACAGTTCGTCAGGAAAGTCTGCGAGCTGCATCCCGACAGCGCGAAGCCCGCGATCGTCGGCAATTGCCAGGGCGGCTGGGCCGCGATGATGGTGGCGAGTTCCGACCCGGACCATACGGGGCCGCTCGTCATCAACGGCGCGCCAATGTCTTACTGGAGCGGCGCGTGGAGCGAAGGCGAGGGCGACAACCCCATGCGCTATTCGGGCGGCATGTTGGGGGGCACCTGGCTTGCCTCCCTCACCGCGGATCTTGGCAACGGCAAGTTCGACGGTGCCCATCTGGTTCAGAACTTCGAGAACCTCAATCCCGCCAATAGCTTGTGGGACAAGTATTACCACCTCTTTGACAACATCGATACGGAGCCGCCGCGTTTCCTTGACTTCGAACGCTGGTGGGGTGGGTACTATTTGATGAACCGCGAAGAGATCCAGTGGATTACGCAAAATCTGTTCGTCGGCAACAAACTGTGGTCCGGGGAAGTCAGAGGCGTGGGTGGCGGCGCATTCGATCTACGCGGTATCAAGTCGCCGATCATTCTGTTCGCCTCGCTCGGCGATAACATCACGCCACCGCAACAGGCGTTCAACTGGGTCGCCGACATTTACGGCAGCACCGAAGAGATAAAGGCGCGCGGTCAGGTGATTGTCGGCCTCATGCACAAGAGCATCGGCCACCTCGGCATCTTCGTGTCAGGCAAGGTGGCGAAAAAAGAGCATACGCAGATCACGTCGGTGCTGGAGACGATCGAGACATTTCCGCCCGGACTGTACGGCATGGAGATTACCGAACGCGAAGGAGCGAACGGTACGACCGAATACGACGTGGAACTGCGCGAACATCGGCTTGAAGAAATCAGCGCGCATTTCAACCGGTTCGAACGCGTGGATGAACAGCCATTCGAGGCCGTCAAGCGGGTCTCGGAGTTGAATCAGCGGGCGTACGAGTTCTTCGTTCAGCCATTCGTGCAGACCATGTCGAACGAGACCACCGCCTCCCTGTTACGGCAGTTTCATCCGCTGCGCGCGCAGCGTTGGGCATTCTCAGACTTGAACCCGTGGCTCGCCTGGCTTGGACCGGCCGCCGAGGCGATCGGCGCGGCGCGTAAAACGGATGCGCAGGCTGACATGCCGCTGCGACGCTTCGAACGATATGGCGCGGACATGGTTAGCGCTTCACTCGATTACTATCGCGCGATGCGTGACGCCGCAACCGAAAGTGCATTCTTTTCGCTCTACGGCAACATGTTTTCCGCATATGAGGGCGAGCGGAACGATGCGCTTGAAAAATCCGCTCAAGTCGAGGCGGATCCACGAGACCTGCCGTTCGTTAAGGATGCGCTTTCGTCGATGACCGAGGGCGGCTACAGCGAAGCCGTTGCGCGGGTGGCCTGTCTGCTGGCGCGGCGAGGCGAACCGCTTCCGCTTGCGCGGCTCGTGTTGCGCCAGCAACTCGCCGAGGATTACGCTGAATACCTGCCGCAACTTCCGGCGGATCAGTGGCGGCGCATTCGTGGCGAGCAGGAAATCATCGTGTCCTACGAGCCGGATCAGGCGCTCGCGACGCTTCCCGTCCTGCTGGGCGATCGCGAGGATCGCAGGCGGCTGCTCGGGCTGATCGCCAAGCTGCTTGCCGACAGCCGCGTGCAAGGCACCGAGCCGACGCCCGCGCAGTTGAGCATGCTGGAAGGCATTCAAGCGGTTCTACCTGTGAAAGCCGGGCGCGGAGCTCAAGCATCGGCATCCGCGCGTTAGGTCCCCGGCAACGTTGCCAGTCAGCCGGGCTTCCGGCACGAAGGAGATCTCATGGATCGCGAGCATGACAAGTACCAACGGCTCATCGACTATTGCCGTACGCAAGAGCCAGTCATCACCGCAGTGGCGCACCCATGCGATCGAAGCTCGCTGGAAGGAGTGATCCAGGCAGCGGAGCTTGGGCTGATCACACCGATTCTCGTTGGGCCGCAGCAGCGCATCCGCGCGATCGCCGCGCAAGAGAACCTGCACATTGCGGAGTTCGTCCTCGTCGATGCACCGCACAGTCACGCCGCCGCTGCAAAGGCAGTCGAACTGGTGCGCGAAGGCAAGGCGGAGGCGCTGATGAAGGGCAGTCTGCACACGGACGAATTGATGGGCGCGGTCGTGAGCCGCGACGGCGGGCTGCGCACGGCGCGTCGGGTAAGCCATTGTTTCGTGATGGACGTACCTGGGCACGAGAACACGCTGATCATCACGGATGCCGCCATCAACATCGCACCCACGCTTGCCGACAAAGTCGACATTCTGCAGAACGCCATCGATCTTGGGCACGCGCTGCAGACGCCTGAGGTGCGCGTGGCCATCCTGTCGGCGATCGAGACAGTGAGTCCGAAGGTGCCGTCGACGATCGAGGCCGCAGCCTTGTGCAAGATGGTCGACCGCCATCAGATCACGGGCGCGCTCGTCGACGGCCCGCTTGCGCTCGACAACGCAATCGATCTCGAAGCGGCACGAACCAAGAAGATCGACTCTCCCGTAGCCGGCCGCGCGAACGTGCTGATGGTGCCCGATCTGGAAGCGGGCAACATGTTGGCAAAAAGCCTGTCATTTCTTGCCGGCGCGGATGCCGCGGGCATCGTGCTCGGCGCGCGCGTGCCGATCATTCTGACAAGTCGCGCGGATTCGGTCAGAACGCGGCTGGCGTCCTGTGCGGTCGCGTCGATGGTGGCGCAGATGCGCAGGGAAGAATCCAGACTCATGGGATGAAGCAATGGCCGATGTCATTCTCGTACTCAATGCTGGCTCGTCCAGCATCAAATTCAGCGCCTTCGATGCCGGGTCGCAGGATCTCGCGCCGGTGCTGCGTGGCCAGATCGAAGGCCTTTTCTCCGCGCCCCGGTTCGTGGCGTTCGACCAATCCGGCGAACAACTCGGTGTCAAAGAGTGGGGCGATGGTGCGCGGCTCGAACATGAAGGCGCGATTGCCTATATCGGCGAGTTCTTGCGCAGTCATCGCGGCGGCAATCGCCTTGTCGCGGTGGGTCATCGTGTCGTGCATGGAGGCCAGCGTTTCTCGCAACCGGCGCTGGCGACCTCCGAGGTACTCGACGAGCTCGACAAGCTTGCACCACTCGCGCCGCTACATCAGCCCCACAATCTGAAGCCGATTCGCATCATCGCCATGCAGAATCCGGCGGTGCCCCAGGTGGCCTGTTTCGATACCGCATTTCACGCAACCCAGACGGAACTCGCTTACTCCTTCGCGCTGCCCGAGTCGATCACGTCGCGAGGCGTGCGGCGTTATGGTTTTCACGGTCTTTCATACGAATACATCGCGAGAGCGCTGCCGCACATCTCGCCGGAGGCCGCTCGCGGGCGCACCGTGGTCGCCCATCTGGGCAACGGCGCGAGCATGTGCGCCATGTTGCAAGGCCGCAGCGTCGCGAGCACGATGGGCTTTACCGCTGTAGACGGACTGCCGATGGGCACGCGCTGCGGCAATCTCGATCCCGGTGTCATCCTGTATCTGTTCGACGAACTGGGAATGAACGCGCGCGAGGTGGAAGACCTGGTGTATCGCCGGTCTGGTCTATTGGGTGTGTCCGGCATATCGGGTGATATGCGCACGCTGCTCGCGAGCGACGATGCCCACGCGCGTTTCGCGATCGAGCTGTATACGTACCGGATAGGGCGCGAACTAGGATCGCTCGTGGCCGCGCTCGAGGGACTCGATGCACTGGTCTTCACCGCCGGCATCGGCGAGCGGTCGGCGGAAATCCGCCGGCGCATCGGTGAGTGGACGCGCTGGTGCGGCATCGAGCTCGACGAGAACGCAAACGCCGCGAACGGTCCACGCATCAGTGCGCCTTCGAGCAAGGTCGGCGTATGGGTCATTCCCACCAATGAGGAACTGATGATCGCGCGGCACACCCGCGATCTGATTGGCGCTGCGTGAACGAGCGTGAGATGTGAGGAGACCCGTGATGAGTCTGGACAATCCGCACCCTGTTCTGAAAGGCGCGAAAGCGCTCGTGACGGGCATTGCGAACGAACACTCGATTGCTTATGGCTGCGCAAAGGCGTTTCGCGAACTGGGCGCGGAACTGGCGATTACTTATGCCGATGAAAAGGCGAAGCCTTACGTCGAACCGCTTGCGACGGGCCTCGCCGCACCGATTTTCATGCCGCTCAACGCGTCGAGCCAGGAACAGCTGGAAGCGGTATTCGGGCGGATCACGAGTGAATGGGATCATCTGGACATCATGGTGCATTCGATCGCGTGGGCACCGAAGGCCGACCTTCAGGGAGGGCTGCTCAACAGCTCGACTGAAGGGTTTGGCGCCGCGATGGATATCTCCTGCCATTCGTTCGTGCGCATGGCGCGGCTAGCCGCACCGTTGATGAAAAACGGCGGCTCGATGTTCACGATGAGCTATCACGGTGCGAACAAGGTCGTCCCGAACTACAACCTGATGGGGCCCGTCAAGGCGGCGCTCGAAGCTTGCGCGCGCTATCTTGCGTATGAACTCGGAGCGCAGGGTATCCGCGTACATGCGATCTCGCCTGGCCCGTTGAAGACGCGCGCGGCGGCGGGCCTCAAGGACTTTGACCTGCTGCTGACAGACGCGGCCGAACGCGCACCGCTTGGCGAACTGGTCGATATCATGGACGTGGGCTTCACTTGTGCCTTTCTCGCGACGCCGTATGCAAGACGGCTCTCGGGTGAGACCTTGTATGTCGACGGAGGGGTGCACATCATGGGGTGATTCGCTCGATCGCATCAGGAGAAAACGGCCAGTACAGGACGGCGGGCGACGCGCATATCCACCACGAGGCGGTGCTGGACGCGCTTCAGCATGGCCCATGACAAAGATCATGGGCTTGTCGCTAGTACCGGTTGCGCATGCCGGGATCGAATTTCGGATCGGGCGCTCTCTGCGTCTGTCGCAGGACGCCCTGATCGTCGAAGTAGAAGTGGTAGATGAGATGTTCGATGTTGTTCTGCAAGTACCGGTACGACCAAACCTCTCTGTTCGTTCGCTTGAAGTAGGCGGTTTCGAAGGGGCGGCCAAAGTTGATGAGCACGTCGTTGCGGGTCCACTTGCCGATTTCCGCGCGATGGAACTCATTGTCCTGAAGTACTTGGCGAACGCCTAGCACTTTGCCGGAAGCGTCGATGTCGGCTGCGGTTGTCGTCATACCCATGGGCTGGGTCGGCCACATCAGCCGCTTGCCGCCATTCGGCAAATCGTAAGTTTCCTTGGGCGGACCCAGGCGCGCAACGAGCGTGGACTGGTCTGCACCGGCCTCGACCTGCTTATGTGGTTCAGTGCAACCCGCGAGCACCAGCGCCGCGCTAAACACCGTCAGGAATGCGAGTTTGTTAAGCATGGAAATGCTCCGGTACGGGTGATCGGGCCTGGCCGTCTCTGTTCTCATGGGACATCGCGCCGCCTGCTTGATAGACGAATGCGGGCATGAGCAAAGTGAAACGTTCGTCCGCGCGGCGCCATCATGTCGAGCCAGATGTGCAGCAACGCCGCGAGGCCGTTCTCGCCTGTCACCGTCACGACGTGGTTCCCACGATGCAATTGCGTGATTTTGCCGGAGATGAGATCGGCAAACGCGATTTGGACGTAGCTGGCTCCGCTTACCATCGTAGTCTACGCAACGAGCCGCCGTCTGCTGCCACGGCATCGGACCATGGTTGTATTGTCTTTCGAGGTGTCTAAACCTAGATTGAAATTTGGCCTTCAGACAGTCGAAACGATTCAATCCCAGCTAGTGTGACCGGGCGAGCGTCAAGCGGGTGAAACGCCCCCAGGTGCGGCGGTTCGATACGCCGCAGCTTCCTTGCGCCTCGAAAGGAACTGTTATGGATGCAGTCAGGACGTTGCTCGAAACCCAGCAACTCTTCACGTTGTTTCTGACGGTCGCGTTGGGTTATGTGGTCGGCGAGATCAGCATCAAGGGTGTGTCGCTCGGCGCCGGCGCAGTGCTGTTCGTCGGGCTGGCCATTGGCGGCTTCGCGCCCAAGGCTGCACCGCCCGCGCTGCTCGGCACACTCGGGCTGCTGCTCTTTCTCTACGGCATCGGCATCCAGTACGGCGACCAGTTCTTCAAGGGCCTGACGAGCATCGAGGGTCTCAAGGCCAATGCGGCCGCGGTGCTCGGGGTCGTGGTCGCCGGGCTTGTGTCCGTCGTGTTGGTGCCGCTCTTCGGCGTGAAGCTGGAAGAGGCGCTGGGCATGTTCGCGGGCTCGGGCACCAGCACCGCGAGCCTGCAAGCGGCGATGGCAGCCATGAAGAGTGACGGCCCGACGGTGGGCTACAGCGTCGCGTATCCGTTCGGCGTCGCGGGGCCGATTCTCTTCCTGTATGCCCTTAGCGCACTGCTCAAGCCGAACATCGCTCGGCCGCCGCCCCAGCTCATCGAGACCGCCGAGATCGCGCTGAGAAACCCGGCGTTCATCGGTGTGACGCTGGCGGAGTTCGCGGCACGCATGCCGTCGGGGCTTGGGATCGCCGCTGTACGCCGCGACCACCGCAATCGGCCGCCCGCCGACGATCTCGTCCTCGCCGCCGACGATGTCCTTCTCGCGACCGCCACGGACCCCGCCGTGCTGCGCGAGGCCACCTCGATGTCCGGCGAACTGCAGCCAGGCCGTATGGCGAGCCATCGGGAGGATCTCGACTACGCGCGTGTGTTCGCGTCGAGCCGGCGCGTGGTCGGGCGCATGTTGCGGGACATCCCTTTCCCCGAGGGTGTCGTCTGCACGATCGCACACGTGCGCCGGGGCGACGCCGATCTGATGCCGAACCCGGACCTCGTCCTCGAATTCGGCGACCGCGTCGGCGTGCTCGCTGATCGCGCGCAACTCAAGCCGATTCGTGCGTTATTCGGCGATTCCATCAAGGGCACGGCTGAACTGAACTTCATCTCGATTGGCGCCGGCGCGGCGCTAGGCCTGCTGGCGGGCGCGATTCCGTTCACGATTCCGGGCTTCGGCAGGTTGACGCTCGGGCTGGCGGCGCTCCTTCTCATAGCGCTTTTCCTCGGCCGCGTGCGGCGCTTCGGACCGTTCGTCTGGACGATGCCGCTCTCGGCCAATCTCGTACTGCGCAACTTCGGTCTGACCATTTTTCTCGCGCAGGTGGGCATTGCCTCCGGCCCAAAATTCTTTGCGACCATCGGCGTAACGGGCGTGTCGTTCCTGCTCTATGGCGTTGCCATCCTTCTCGCGCTGGTCGTCGTTACCGCGCTTGTCTGCCTATGGATTTTCAGGCTGCCGTTCGACATGACGGTGGGCATCATCAGCGGCGCGACGGGCAATCCGGCGATCCTCGCTTTTGCCAACCGTGTCGCGCCGACCGATCGGCCGGACGTCGGCTACGCAATGATTTTCCCGTCGATGACCATTGTGAAAATTCTGTTCGTGCAGGTCGCCGTGCTACTGACGGGCGGGTAGTGCGTCAGCCGGATCCCTGAACCTCGACCCGCTACGGAGGCCCACGATGGACATAGCTGTCTTCAGCGCGAAGCCCTACGACCGCGAATATCTCAACGCCGCGAACGCGGCGCACCGCCATCGCCTCCAGTACTTCGACGTTCCGCTCGATGTCGAGACGGCCGGCCTCGCCGCAGGGCACGGCGCCGTGTGCATCTTCGTCAATGATCTGGCGGATTCAGCCGTACTTCAGGCGCTCAGGCAGGGCGGCACGAAGCTCGTCGCTCTGCGCTGCACCGGCTTCAACAACGTCGATCTGAAAGCGGCGGAGCGCGTCGGGATCAAGGTGGTTCGAGTGGTGGACTACTCGCCGAACTCGGTGGCCGAGCACGCCGTCGCGCTGCTGATGGCGATCAACCGCAAGATCCACCGCGCCTACAATCGCACGCGCGACTTCAATTTTTCGCTCGACAGTCTGATGGGCTTCGACCTGTGCGGCAAGACGGTCGCCGTGATCGGCACAGGGAAGATCGGGCGAGTCTTCAGCAAGATCATGGTGGGTTTCGGCTGCAACGTGATCGGCTATGACAGGTTTCCGTCGCCGGAATTCGAGGCATTGGGCGCGCGTTACGCGTTGCCGGGAGAAATCGGCGCGAGCGCGGACATCATCTCGCTGCATTGTCCGCTTACGCCCGAGACTTATCACGTCATCGACGCCGACACGCTTTCGCGCGCAAAGCCTGGCGCGCTGCTGATCAATACGAGCCGCGGCGGGCTCATCGACACCGAGGCGGTGATCGCCGCGCTGAGAAGTGGGCAACTGGGCGGTCTTGCGATCGATGTGTACGAGCAGGAGGCAGAGGTGTTCTTCCGCGACCTGTCCGGCACCATCATCGACGACGACGTGCTCCAGCGCCTGCTCACTTTCCCGAACGTGATCGTGACGGGGCACCAGGCTTTTCTCACGCGCGAGGCGGTCACGACGATCTGCGCAACGACCCTGCAAAGCGTCACGGAGTTCGAGACGGGTAGCCCGCTTTCGAACCAGATCAGCGCGAACTGAATGCGGTCCGCGGCACACGGAACGGGCCGCGGGATCAGCCGCCCGCCGAGATCCGAAAGCTTCTCCGCCCTGTAGCTGCGCAACCGGCTTTCCAGAAGCGCGAGGCTCGATCAGGCTTTAATTGTGGGACCAAAGTCGTATTGCCGGCTGCATTGGGAAGAGCCATTGTAGTGACGAGACAGACTCGGTTCGAGAGGCCGCCGCGTCTTCGGATTCCGATCGACTGCCTTTATCGATCTCCAACACGCTTGCTCATACGCCGGCGCCGACAGGCGAACCGCACACGAAGTAGACCCTGTTTGCTGTCGTGCAATGTCTGCTGTTCTCTGATGGCCCCTATGAACGAACGCTCAGGAGACCCGAGATGGAAACTAGCGCCAGGCATGTGCCGGAGTTCGGCCTCAACCAGTTCTTCTCGGCATCCGAGGCACGGGTCGACCGGTGGCGCAGCTTGAACCGGATCGTGCGCACCCTGGCTACGCAGTCGCAACAGGATGCCTCCGGCTTGCGCGACGAGGCGCTGGCGGTACTGGATGAACTGCGGCCGCTCGAGGATCTGAACGGGTATCCTGGCCCCTTCCTGATGGCGCAGGTTGATGCGCGACTCGCGGCGAGCGAGTGGCATACCCTGTCCCGGCTCGTGCAGCGAATCAGCGCGGCCTTGATGTCCAACAGCTACCGTGATGACCAGGAAGCGTGGAAGGCGGAAGAGGAGGGCGAGCTACGGCTACCGGATTTTCTGCCCCCCTCGATCGGCCACGGACAAAGCCGCAAGCCCTATTTCGAAGTGCTCGTGGTGGCTGCCGGCGAGCGTTCCACCTGGCCCGATATCCGCGAGGGCTTCCACCGTCTGCGCCGTGACGACGACTGCTTCGTCTACGAAATGGTGGTGGTCGGCAGCTTCGAAGACGCCGTGCTTGCGAGCATTTTCAATTACAACCTGCAGTCGGTAGTGATCGTCGACGGCTTCAGCTTTGCCTCGCAATATACGTCGGCGGCACTGCGCGACATCGTTGTGCGCAATACACCCGCGGGAACAGGCGTGGCGACGCAAGACATGGGTTCCGCACTCGCTCGCCTGGTGCGAGGCCTGCGCCCCGAACTCGATGTGTTTCTCTCCACCGACCGCGACATAGGCCAGCTGGCGGGCTCGGACGCCGCTGCGCCCCTGCGGCGGATCTTCTACGGCGCGGAAGAACCCATGGAGATTCATCTGGCCATCCTGGACGGCATCAAGGACCGTTACGATGCGCCGTACTTCGACAACCTCAAACACTATGCCGCCCGTCCCATCGGCACCTTCCACGCGCTGCCGGTGGCGCGCGGCAAATCGATCTTCAAATCGAACTGGATCCGCGACATGGGCGAGTTCTATGGCGCAAACCTGTTCCTTGCCGAATCGTCGGCAACGACCGGCGGGCTGGACAGCCTGCTCGAACCCACCGGCAACATCAAGGCGTCCCAGGACAAGGCCGCGCGCGCGCTGGGTGGGGACCGCTCCTTCTTCGTGACCAACGGCACCTCCACGGCAAACAAGATCGTGCATCAGGCGCTGCTGACGCCGGGCGACATCGTGCTGATCGACCGCGACTGCCACAAATCGCATCACTACGGCATCGTGCTGGCCGGCGCACAGCCACTCTATATCGACGCCTACCCGCTGACCCAATACTCCATGTACGGCAGCCTGGCGATACGGCCCATCAAACAGGCGCTTCTGGCTCTGAAGGCCGAGGGCAAGCTCGACCGGGCGAGGATGCTGGTGCTGACCAATTGCACTTTCGACGGCCATGTCGCCAACGTGGAACAGACCATGCTCGAATGTCTGGCCATCAAGCCAGACCTGATCTTCCTCTGGGACGAGGCCTGGTTCGGCTATGCCCGTTTCTCGCCGCTGCTGCGCATGCGTACGGCGATGGGCGGCGCCGCGAAACTGCGTGAGATGATGCACGACCCCGCTTACCGCGACAGGTACGAGTCTTTCAGGCAATCCATAGCCGGCATCGGGGCGACCGACGACCGCCTGCTCGACATGCAACTCCTGCCTGACCCGGAGCAGGTATGCGTTCGCGTCTATGAAACGGACTCGATCCACAAGTCGATGTCGGCCTTGCGCCAGGCTTCGATCATCGTCGTGGCGGACCAGGCTTTTCATACCGTCGAGGCTCAGTTTAAAGAGGCCTTCTTCACCCATACCTCGACTTCTCCGAACCTGCAGATCATCGCGTCGATCGACGTCGCGCGTCGGCAGATGGAGCTAGAAGGATACGAACTGGTACAGCGCGCGATTCAACTGGCGATCGAGATCCGCAGGGAAATCAACCATCATCCGCTCATCTCGCGGTTTTTCCGCGCAGCCACGCCCGCCGAGATGATCCCCGAGGCGTTTCGGAAGTCCGGCTTTGCCGATTACGGCATGGCCGGAAAAACCATCGCCGATGCCACCCAGGCCTTGCGCGACGACGAGTTCTTTCTCGATCCCACCCGCATTACACTGCTGTGCGGCAACGCGGGTTACGACGGGACCCGCTTCAAGGGTCTGCTCGCCGAGACCTATGACATCCAGATCAACAAGACCTCGCGCAACAGTGTTCTCGTCCAGATCAATATCAACAATACGCGCAGTGACATGGCGCACCTGATCAAGGCGCTCGCCGACATTTCCCGTGGACTGGAGCGCGAGTTGGAGCAGGGCGGCGAAACCGCGCGCTCGAGTTTCGAGGCGCGGGTAAAGACCCTTGTCGAAGACGTGCCGGAACTGCCGAACTTCAGCCACTTCCATAAAGCGCTGCGCGAGAACAGTGAGAGCGCGACGCCCGAAGGCGATATGCGCGCGGCCTACTATCTGGCGTACAGGCCGCAGGCATGCGAGTGCCTCAGGTTGAACGACGAGCGGATCGACGATCGCCTGAAGCATGGGCCGGAACTGGTCTCGGCGAGGTTCGTGATTCCCTATCCGCCAGGATTCCCAATCATGGTCCCGGGCCAGGTCATTACGCCGGAAACCATTGCGTTCATGCGTAAGCTGGATGTGAAGGAGATTCACGGCTATAACGCCGTGCGCGGGCTGGAACTGCTAAAGCCCGAGGCGCTGGACGCCCTGCGGCGCAAGACGTCCGACGGCATCGCCGGGGGGTAGCAGGATGAGCCCCGCTCGCATGCCGACGCGGTGGATACCATGCTGATGAACTGGATGGTCAAGGCACTGCAGGGTTCGCCAGAACTGGCCATGTTCCTTGCAGTCGGCATCGGCTATTGGGTCGGCGGTATCCAGCTAGGCAAGTTCTCGCTGGGTACGGTCACTGCGGCGCTGATCGCGGCGCTGGCGATCGGGCAACTCCACGTCGAGGTCAGCCGCGAACTGCGTTGGGGTCTGTTCCTCCTGTTCCTGTTCGCCAATGGCTATTCCGCGGGGCCGCAGTTTTTTCAGGCGATCAAGGAGAATGGCGTCAAGCCGATGCTGCTCTCAGTCGTGGTGACGGTCGTGGGGCTCGGCACGGCATGGGCGGCGGCCAGGCTATTCAGGCTCGACGCAGGCACGGCCGCCGGGATTTTTTGCGGCGGACTGACTCAGTCGGCCGCGATCGGCACCGCCACCGACGCGGTCATGAACCTTCCCTTGCCGCTGGCGGAGCGCAAGCTGATGGCGGATCACATCGCCGTCGCCGATGCCTTGACCTACCTGTTCGGCGCGATCGGCATGATCCTGTTCGTCAGCTCGTGGGGTCCGCGGCTTCTTCGCATCGACCTGCGCGAGGAGGCCGCCGCGCTGGAGCGCAAATTCGGAATCCAGCGAGAGACGGCTGGCGTATTCACGGCGCACCAGAAATTCGCCGTGCGTTCATATCGTCTTTCCGGTGGCGAATTTGCAGGCAAGCGGGTCGACGAGGCCGAGCGCTGCGAAACGCCGATGCGCTATTTCGTCGAGCACATATTGCGCGGCGGCAACGCCGTCGAGGTGCGGCCTGAGACCGTGCTGCAGGCCGGCGACACGGTCACCCTCTACGGACAAATGCCGGCTCTGGTGAAAATCGGCCCACGCATGGGCACCGAGTTGCATGAACCTGGACTGCTGCAATTCTCAATCGAAATCCTCAAAGTCACGGTGACGAACAAGGCAATGTGCGGGATCGCGCTCAAAGCGTTGATGCAGGCGCCGGAGTTTGACTTTCGGGGCGTAGGGCTGCGCTCCGTCACGCGTGGCACGCAACCGATCCCGATCGGGACCGAGACCGTGCTGGATCGCGGTGATGTGCTTGAGTTGATCGGCCCGCAGCGCGCGGTCGAACGCGTCGCTGCTCATATCGGCCATGCGCTGCGCCCCACCGGGGCCACCAGTCTCTCCATGCTCGGACTTGGCATTCTCTGCGGGGCGCTGATCGGGCTGCCTTATGTCGTGGTGGGCAACGTCAGGATTACGCTGAGCGTCAGCGTCGGCACGTTGGTGGCCGGCCTGGTGCTGGGTTGGCTGCGCTCGTTGCGGCCGACACTTGGCGATATTCCACAGCCGGCACTGGACTTCATGATCAACTTCGGGCTGGCTGCGTTCGTCGCCTGTTCCGGCCTCCAGGCTGGCCCCGAGTTCGTTCACGCGGTGAAAGAGCTGGGATTCGGCATCCTGCTGGCCGGCGCCGCGGTGACTTTGCTGCCACAGGCGGCTGCGCTTCTGGTCGGTCACTACGTGCTGCGAATGAATCCATTGATGCTGTTGGGCGGACTGGCGGGCGCCCAGACATTTACGGCCGCCCTGGCCGCCGTGCAGGAGAAAGCCGGTAGCCGTATTCCAGTGCTGGGCTACACGGTGCCCTATGCGACGTCGAACATCCTGCTGACTACCGGCGGATCAATCATGGTCGCCTTGATGGCCTATTGATGCCGTGGCTGGGATGCGCGACCGGACAAGGCGGAGGGGGCGGCAGGGCTTTTCGCAAGCGGATCAGCCGGGCGCCCCGGCTCTCAGAGGAGGGCCTTTCGGAAGGGATCTCCATGACCGCATCCATGCCGTGTGAATCCAGGCGTTCCATGGTCGTCGGCAGACTGCTGGCTCCCGCTGTTCTGCCGGTAAGCGTGTGGCGCCGCATCAGGTGCGCCTGCTTATGGCTGACCGTGACAGGCTTGCTCGTTCTGTCGACGGCGGCCATCAATCCGGCGGCGGCCGCGTTGCCGGCCGGGCTGCAAAACCTCGTCAACAATGCGACGGGTGGCGCAGCACCGGCCGCCTCGGCGGCGCCGGCTGCATCGGCACCCACGCCCGCGAGTCAGGCCGAATTGGCGCGCTCGCTGGACAGCCTGATCGGCACGCTCGAGAGCGACCCACAACGCAAGGCGCTGGTCGCCCAATTGAAGGGGCTTCGTGCGGGTACGCAAAATGCCGCACCCGTGGTGCCGGCATCGTCCGCACAGGACAACAGCGATCTGCTCGGCGCGATTGCGTCGGGCATTGCGTCTGTCGAGACGGATCTGAGCGAGGGCCGCACACCGTTGCATTACTGGGCGACCCGCTCGAGTGCGGCGGCCAACGATCTCCGGACCATTCTCAGAGGTGGCCGCGGGGAGTCGTTCAGCAACGTCCTGCTTGGCTTGATCGCGACGCTTGCCGGCTGGGGCGCGTGCGCTGGCCTGTTGATCTATCTGCGGCGGCGCGTCAGTGCGCGCTATGGCTGGAAGCTCGCGCTCGAACTGAGTCCAACTTCGTTCGAACTTTTGAGTTTTGCATTCTGGCGCACGGCGCCGTGGATCGTCGCATTCGTGGCGGTGGCGCTGGTCATGCGGGGCATGCCTGACTCGCTCGGCAGCACGCTGGGGCTCGTGGCCGTCTATGCCATCGTCGCGGGCTCGCTCTTCTCGGCCATCTGCCTGATCGTATTCTCGGCGTTCAATACGGCACACCGGCGTGTCGCAGTCCATCAGTTGCTCGCGCAAAGCCGCTGGCCGCTTTTCGCGATCGGCGCATGTGGCGCGCTCGGCGACGCGACGGCCAATCCGGACGTCACGGGCCTGCTCGGCGTGAATCTTGCCGGGCTCGTGTCGGCCTCCGCGAACGTGGCGGCGGCCGTCCTGATCGGTTATTTCGCGCTCGCTTACCGGCGCCCCGTCACGCATCTGATACGCAATCGCCCGTATGGGCGAAGGCGCGATCACAAACTCGCCACGGAAGCGCTCGATATCCTCGCATCGCTGTGGCACATCCCGATCCTTTTGATCGCGATAGCGTCGGTCGTTGCGATCATCGATGCGCGCGGCTCGGAAGAGAACGTACTGCAGCCGTCGCTTCTCAGTGCACTGTTACTCGTGCTCACGCTGTTCGCGTCGGCGTTGCTGATGCACGTGACGCGTCGAAGGGACACCCGTGCACACCGCCGCGCGCCGCACCTGATGCGACTCTTGCGCTTCGCGAGCACGCTACTCGTGCTTCTGATGTGGCTTGTGTTCATTCGATTCGAACTGGACCTGTGGAGCGGTCCGATTGCGCGGATGATCAAGCACAGCGCCATGACATCCAGTTTCAAGCACGCGCTGGTGACAGTCATTGCGACGGTCTTCGGCGCCCGGTTCCTGTGGATACTGTGCGATACCGCAATTCTCAACGCGCTGGGCCCGAGCAGTTCGCGCAACAAGGCACTCGATCCCGGCGTACGGGCACGCACGATGTTGCCGCTCGTGCGCAACGCAATTTCCGTGACGGTTGTGACTCTGGCTGCCATCGTCGCCGCCGCCACGCTGGGCGTCAATCTGACACCTCTGCTTGCGGGTGCGGGCGTGATCGGTCTTGCCGTCGGCTTCGGTGCGAAGGCGCTCGTCACCGATCTGATCACGGGACTCTTCATCATTATCGAGGAGACGATCTCTGTCGGCGACTGGATTGAGATTGACGGCAGCCATGCTGGCGCCGTGATGAACCTGACGATCCGCACGGTCCGCTTGCGTGACGGACAAGGCGCGGTTCACACCATTCCCTTCTCGCAGATCAAGATCGTGAAGAACCTGTCGCGCGATTTCGCCAACGCGGTGTTCGAGGTACGGGTGCCCTTCGCCGTTGAACTCGATGAGGTCACACGCATGATTGTGGAAGTGGGCGCCGATCTGCAGGAAGATTTTCGCCTGCGTAACGAAATACTTGCGCCCGTCGAAGTGTGGGGGCTCGACCGCTTTGAGGCTAACTGGATGGTTGTGAAAGGCCAGATCAAGACGCGGCCGCTGCAGCAATGGAGCGTGGCGCGCGCTTTTAACGCTCGACTCAAACGCAAGATGGACGAAGCGGGTATTGAGATTCCGGTGCCGCATATGCGGCTTCACACCCCGGCGAACGGGCCCAACGCATGGTCGCAGCCTGGCGATGGCGCCCAGGAGGACAGCGGACAAACGAACCACACGAACAGTAAGGCTCCACGCACGCCGGCCAGTACCGTACCAGCGGATCTGCGGGTGCTTAAGGAGCCGCCCGCGGCGCAGCCCGTGGTCCAGACGGGTTCCAGATCGTCGGCCAGTTCCCCGGGGAGCGATACCGAACGTCTTTAAGATGCCCCTACTGCCGCGAGAGCGCGTCGTGCGCCCGTCCACCGCCTCAGGTTCGCCTTCAGATCAGCGAAAGGCGTATGCGAGTCCAACGCCGTACGTGATCTGGTTGCGTGAACCGCGCTGGGTAACAATCGGGCTGTTGGCGGCGTCGTCCATCAGTCTCTGGTAGTAGACCATCGCGCCCGCGTACCAACTCGGGCTGATCTGATAGATCGCCGCAATCCAGCCGGTCAGCTGATTCAGACCGCTTCCCGGCGTGTAGGCGGGAAGTCCGCTCTTCGCTGAGTCCTGTGCCGTGACGCCGTAGTACGTTCTATTGAAGCCGCCGCTTACCCAGGTGGCGCCGAGTCCACCGCCGACGAATGCGCGCGCGTGCAGCGGGAACCATGCACTGGTGTTCAGAGATACGCGCGCGCCCGTATAGACGACGCCCGCGTTCGTCACCACCGTCATCTCGCCGCGCAGACGATATGGCAGAGTGCCAGTATGGCTGTACTCGTAGCCGACGTATCCGCCACCTTCGAGTGTCGTATCCACGCTGTGAACCTGGGCAACGACGGGATCGTCGACATCGTGTCGGCCGAGGCGCAGCGCAAGCGCTGGCCCCCACTGCAAGCCCGTCACGCCGCCGAAATCGTATTGCGCGTAAGTGCCGTACCACTCGAAGAGATGGCCGCCGCTCGTCACATAGCGCATGCCCGGGACCGCCCCAACGATGCGGTCCTTTGCGCCGGCGTACTCTGTGGTCGAGCCGACACCGCCGCCGAAGAAGTTAGGCAGCGCATTCGAAAGATCGATCGGGCTCGCGATGACATTCTGCATGATCACAACCGAAGCGACTGCAACGATATGCCCCAAGAGCTTTACCATTGGACACCTCACGTCGATTGCAATGTCGATCCGCACTCGAATCAAACGTCACGGCGACTTGTCGCCATGCGCTGCCGAGTTGAAAGGCTGGCTTTTTCACGTGATCGCCTGATGCTCTGAAACAGGCCTTGAAAAGAACAGAAGGCGAAGTTGAGCCATTCGTCGGCATACGCGAGGCAAGACATCGCTCCAGTCAGCGTTAGAAAGGCACTGATCGCGCACGTAAGCCGAGCGCGCCGAACCGGCGTTAGCTGGGACCGGCGTGTGGTGTGTGTCCAGCTAGCGGAGCATCATTTGTCTCGCCGCGGGGCGCTTCGAGAATATGCCGGCGACAAAATCGCGGCGTGGCGTGGCGTGGCGTGGCGTGGCCAGGCCGGCGCTGTACATATGGCGGGGGAGACATGCACTGACGCCGACCTGACTTCGCTATTGAAGCTGGTGTGCTTATTGGACCCGGGCCTCACATCGTGATTGCGGACGTGTGCCAGTCCCGCCGACACGTGACCCATTGAGACAATGAGAAGTACATTTACTGACTCGTGCCGTGTTGGGCGGCTTCAACCGCAACATCGCGTTTTTTCTTCGCTTCCGCTTTCTTGTGGTCGAAGACCTTTTGGGCACTGGCGACCTCACGGCGGTATTCGCGATTCGCCGCGGCAACCTGCTGGTGCATCCTGACGATCTCATCGGGATGTTCAGAGGTCGCCGATGGTTTCGCGCCAGAACTTTCTTGAGCCGAGACGCCAGAGAGGGGCAACAGTACAAAGGAAGCGGTGATGACGGCCGCGATCGTGCTTTTCATGACGAACTCCACGTTGGTCTGCAAGTAGCGGATTTCAGCCTATACACGTTGAGCGCAATGTTATATAGGGCTTTGGTCCGATGCGACTGGATGCACAGAGCCGGTGCGGAAATCGCTTTTCGCAGCCGGATAGCCGTGCGGTTGGTCGGTCACGATCTTGCGCGGTGCCTCAACACACGAGGCAAGCACGCACTCGAAAAACCGCTGCGCTGCTGACGTGTCGCTAGAAACTCATTGCAAACCCGAACGACACGCCGTGCACGTTGTGTCCGAACACGTACCGCACCATCGCACGCGTGCGAGTGATGATGATTGGATACTTGCTGCTATCGAGTTCAAGCCCGACTCCCAACGAAGCGAGGTCGTTGAATCCCAGCACGCCGGCGCTGTCACCATAATAGTGCGAATAAGCGGCTTCCAGCACATAGCGGATCGGCCGGTCCAGGGCGTGCCAGCCGGTCGGCGCGCGCCAGCGCGTCCACAGGCTCACTTGCTGCGCCATGGCCGATCCCTGAACTGCCTCGGATGAACCGCCGAAGCTGCGCAGATAGATGTCGGTGGCACGCAGTTCGGCATCGATTTCGTAGTTGTCGCGGTAATGCTCGTAGTCGAGCACCAGTGAGCCGCCGTACCCGTAAGCGTCCAGCGAGCCATTCTCGAGGAACTCTAGACTGCTGTCAGTGACGTGATTGAAGATCGACTGCCCCACCTTCAGATCGCTTGAAACACGTCCGATCGTACCGTTCAGGATCGGCCGGAACACCAGGTCATTCGTGATCCGGAAATCCCAGCCGATCCCAACCGTGCCGCTGAAAGTGTTCCATTTTGTCGGCACCGCACGCTGGTCCGCACCCTGCGTAGCGACAAAGATCGGATCGTAACGGCTGTAGGCGAGCGTGCCCTCCAGGTACAACGGGAAGGATTTGCTGATAGTGAAGCCGCCACCAAACTGCGTCTGACCGAAACTGGGATTGCCGGTGGCGCCGTTATTGACCGACAGGTTACTCGTCGTAACGTCGGGCACTGTCGTGTAGGTCATGATGGCCAGCACGGCGTCGGCATGCTGCTTCACATTGCCGCCGATCACTTTGCTCGGCGGTTGGCCCGGCGCGGTCTGCGCGTTCGACGGGCCAGGCAGCAGAGCGAAAGCCAGAGCGGCGCACACCCATGATGCGCGGCAGGACCAATGCATCCGGAGTGCGGGCATTTCAGGCGACCTCGCCATTTGCCCGCGCAATTGTAAGCTGCCGCACAGCGTACCTAACGCGCATGACACACTCCTGTCAGTTAGATCGTTCTGTTCGACTTCCACGAGACTGCCAATTCGTGCCAGCACAACAGTTCCAAACAACCAACCTGGCGCGTAACGACCGCTCTACGTTCGCAGCGCTCGGAGGGAGCTACATCGAAGCCCATTCAATTGTATCGCTGAACGGGCTGATGGATTTCAGCGAAGATCTACGGCAATCGTTGAAGAGCATTGAGCGATCGACGTGGCCGCGCCATGCCCGTCGATGGCGCAGCGAGTCCAATTGCTCGCGCACAGCGTCACATCTACAAATGCTTTGAGGTGTTTCACGGCCATCCGCCCGTCCGGGTCGGCTGACGTCGTTGCCCATCACTTGCTATTCACCGAATACTTATCGTAGTCGATTGCAAGCAGACGTCTTAGGAAAGTCATTAATTCGAATTCCGCCAACTCAATTCTGCGAACGACCGAGGCCTCCGCCGCGCTGCGATCAACGTGGCGTCCCTGTCCTGTGGGCCTAAGGTCCCATTGACCGGCCTGAAGTTCAGGGATCAAATTGTATTGGCAAGGTTCACGCGTGCACAGGTCGTGTAGCGCGTCCTATGCCGCTGCGCGAACCGCGAACGTCTTGATGTCCGCTGCAATATGAATCGTAGGGAGAAAGCAGGCATGGACTGGAATCGCTGGTACAGTTTGAAGAGCTACCTGAGATCTTCACTGTGGACTGTGCCGCTCATCGCAGTCGCGATCTATGCCGTGGTGAAGCCCGTGGCCGAAATGGTGGGAAGGTGGATGATCAGGCAGGGGACCCTTGATCCGAAAACCGGCTTTCTTGGGCTATCCATGACTGGGGCGCGCTCGCTGCTCGGCGACATCGTTTCCGCGGACATGGCGTTTCTGGTGTTCACGTTCGGTTCACTGCTCGTCGCAATCCAGGTCGCTGGTGGGCAGTACACCCCGCGAATCATCGCAACGACACTGCTGCGCGACAACATCATCCGTACCATCTCGGGATTATTCGTTTTCACACTGCTGTTTGCCAATAGAACGCTGGCGTGGATGGGTGAAAATGAGGTACATCAGCTTCAGGTGTTCATTGCGTCGTTATTTGGGTTCGCTTCGGTCGTCGCTTTCCTTTTCCTGATTGACTACGCCGCGAAATTTCTACGTCCCGTAAGCCTTGTGGCTCGCGTTGGAGAGCAAGGGATCGCGGTCATCGAGAGCGTTTATCCAGTCCCGACTACGGGCGTAACGCCCCTCGCGAAACGTGACAATGAGCGAGGCGCGCCGGACCACATTGTTCATCACCACGGCAAATCCGGCATCGTTTTGGCCGTGAATCTGGATATGCTTGTGGCCAAGGCGAGCGCAGCCGACGTAGTCATCGAATTCGTACCGCAAGTCGGCGATTTCGTCGCGGTGGACGAGCCCTTGTTCTATTTATACGGGAACCCTGGCGCAATTAACGACAGCAGGCTGCGTACGTTTGTCGCTTTCGGGACGGAGCGCACGATGGAGCAGGACCCTATGTTCGCGTTTCGCATCCTGGTGGATATTGCACTGAAAGCGCTGTCGGCAGCGATCAACGATCCCACCACGGCGGTGCTTGCAATCGACCAGTTGCACCGGCTATTGCGCGCGGTGGGCAAACAGTCTTTGCACATCGAAGAGATAGTGGATCGGTCGGGACGGGGGCGTGTGATCTTGAGGACGCCCAATTGGGAAGACTTCGTGCACATTAGTTTCCGCGAGATACGACAGTGCGGCGCGGGCAGCATTCAAATCGCGCGGCGTCTGCGCGCGGCGATAGAGAACCTCATCCAGAGGCTGCCCGCGCATCGTCATGATGCGTTGCGCGTCGAGCTGATGCTGCTCGATCGCGCGATTACATCCAAGCATCCGTTTCCGGAGGACCTGGCGCTGGCACGTATTCCTGACTCGCAAGGGCTTGGAAGTTCGGCAGCCTCGCCGGCCAACAACTAGTCCTTTCCGAGGCAAGCCGTGCGCAAACTCATAATGGGCATCGTCGAATTCCGCGAAAAAATGCTGCCGCAATACGCGAGTCAGTTCAGCAAACTCGCGCTCTCGCAACAGCCGGATGCGCTCTTCATCACGTGCTCGGACAGCCGGGTCGTACCCGATCTGCTTGTGTCGACCCATCCGGGTGATCTGTTCACGATGCGCAACGTCGGCAACCTGATACCGCCGGCGACCGCGGAAGGGGTCTCGACCGGTGACGTGTCCGAGGCGAGCGCGATCGAGTACGCAGTGCTCGGATTGAAAGTCGCGAATATTGTGGTGTGCGGACATTCCGAGTGCGGCGCGATGAAAGCCGTGCATACACCCGACGCCAAGCTGAAAGCGCCGAACCTCGATAAATGGCTGTGCCACGCCAACGACGCTGCGTATCGCCTTAAACACGAAGGTCCACTCGACGACAGGCTGAAACCGCATGATCAATTGTCGCAACTCAACGTACTTGTGCAACTTGAGCATCTGATGACTTACCCGATTGTCCGCCAGCAGGTCAATGCCGGGGCGTTGATGTTGAGCGGCTGGTGGTTCGACATCGCGACTGGCGACATGTATGCCTACGTGCGCGCGAGCCGCTCATTCGAAGTAATCGACCGTGCGCTGGCTGATCGGATCATTGCACGCCTTGACGCACGGGCGCGGTGAGGGGGCTTCGCGCTGGCCAGGGCGCACGCTTTCCCGGCGCCGATCGTCACGAAGACGGAGCCGTTCAAGGGCTTTTATCCGGCTGAGTCCTATCACCAGAACTACCTGACGCTGCGTCCCAACTCCGCGTATGTGGCGACTAACGATCTGCCGAAGGTCGCCAACCTGAAACGCCTGATCCCGCTCGTCTTTGCCTTCAGCCCGCCCGCGTCCCTCCCCAGCGACCAGGCCCGCATTTTGCACGAGTGCGTCCGTCGGCAAATCTTTCGTACCGCTCTGTTCAGACAAATGGCCCGACTGACGGGCCGCCGACCGTTACGAGTCGCGTCTTTTGCCGGGCAGTGCGCGTCGTTCGCTGAAAAAATTACAGGCCGTAAGTGGCAAAGCGGCGGTCGTCCGGATGGTTTTTATCCCCTGCGGACCCTGGGCGAGAACTAAACCCTCTTCGCGATACGCGAGATCGGAGGCTACTGGTGTTTAACAGCCGTAGAAAGCGGGGCGGCAAGCTCCGCAATAAACAAACAGGCATCGCGGCGACTTCCCTGCTCGCCGTGACTATCGGCGGCGTGGCCGTCCTGCCGGATCCGGCCTCGGCTCAAACGCCCTCGCCGCTAGGCGAATGGCAATACTCGGTCGGCATTCCGCTGCAGAAGATGTGGCAGCCGAATATCCCCGACTGGCAGGTGCGCCTCGGCGCGGCGATGTCGTTTCAGCCGCGCTATGAGGGCTCTGACCGGTATCATCTGGTGGCCGGCCCGAGCGTCGACGTGCGCTACAAGGACCTGTTCTTCCTTTCGAGCGGCGAGGGTTTCGGGGTCAACTTCGCACAAGGGCAGAACTGGCGCGCGAGTCTGGCCGCGGTCTACGACCTCGGACGCCGCGGCCACGACGACCCGCAGGAGTTGAACGGCCTGGGCAACATCAACTTCGCGCCGGGCGTCAAACTGTCCGGTGAATATGTGATCTCGCAGGATTTTCCGCTCGTGCTGCGCGCCGACGTCAGGCGCTACTTCGGCGGTTCGAACGGCTGGATCGGCGATTTAGGCGCGTATTTGCCAATGCCGGGCAGCACGAAGAAATTTTTCTGGTTCGCCGGTCCGAACGTGTCGCTGGCGGACTCTACTTACATGAACAGCTGGTTCGGCGTGAATCAGACTCAGGCCGCCAACTCGAAGTACTCGCAGTACCACGCGAGCGCGGGCTTCAAGTCGGTGGGCTTCGGCATCAGTGCGATCTGGCTGTTCGACAAGCACTGGTTCGCCACGGCGGACGGTGCGTTCGAACAACTGGTCGGCAGTGCGGGCAATAGTCCGGTCACGCACCGCAAAGCGAACGGCGTAGCCGACATTTCGATCAACTACCGCTTCTGATGCCGCGCACACCCGCCTGAGCGCCGCGGACGGCGGCGCGCAATTGCTGCACGCCGCGGCATCGCCCGTTCGGCATCGCTCGTTGACCGGTCATCGTGAGTTGCGAGCGAGCCCACGCGGGTACATCGTTTGCTCCCTTCTTCCAATGCGTCAGACCGGATTTCCCCGCCGGCACGCCCCCGAACGCAAGGAGCAGATTCCCATGGCAGGCAAAACGAATACGCAGAAACCCGCAGCGAAGAACGCGCAGGCGAATGGTCCGCAAGCGGATCCGAAATCGAAAGATCTCGAACAGTTTCGAGTCAGTCCAGAAGGCCAGGCGCTGAGAACCAATCAGGGCGTCAAGATCTCCGACAATCAGAACACTTTGCGCGCGGGTCCGCGCGGCCCTTCGCTGCTCGAAGACTTCATCATGCGTGAGAAGATCACGCACTTCGACCACGAGCGCATTCCCGAGCGCATCGTGCATGCGCGCGGCTCGGCGGCACACGGCGTGTTTCAGGTGTACGAGTCGATGAAGGAGTACACCAAGGCCGCGTTCCTGCAGGACCCCACCGTCCAGACGCCGGTCTATGTGCGCTTTAGCACGGTGCAGGGCCCGCGCGGTTCCGCCGACACGGTGCGTGACGTGCGCGGTTTTGCCGTGAAGTTCTACACGCAGGAAGGCAATTACGATCTGGTCGGCAACAACATGCCGGTGTTCTTCATTCAGGACGCCATCAAGTTTCCCGACTTCGTGCATGCGGTCAAACCGGAAGCGCCGAACGAAATGCCGACCGGCGGCTCCGCGCACGATACCTTCTGGGACTTCGTCTCGCTGGTGCCCGAGTCCGCGCATATGGTGCTGTGGACCATGTCGGACCGCGCGATTCCGCGCAGTCTGCGCACCATGGAAGGCTTCGGCATTCACACGTTCCGTTTCGTCAACGCGCAAGGCAAGGGACGCTTCGTCAAATTCCACTGGCGCCCGGTGCTGGGCTCGTATTCGCTGCTGTGGGACGAAGCACAGAAACTGGCCGGCAAAGATCCGGATTTCCATCGGCGCGATCTGTGGGAGTCGATCGAACGAGGCGATTTCCCCGAGTTCGAACTCGGCGTGCAGATCATCGAAGAAGCCGATGAGCACAAATTCGATTTCGACCTACTTGATCCGACCAAGCTGATTCCAGAAGAACTCGTGCCGGTGAAGATCGTCGGCAAGATGACGCTCAATCGCAATCCGGACAACTTCTTTGCCGAGACCGAACAGGTGGCGTTCCATCCGGGCCATGTCGTTCCGGGAATTGATTTCTCGAACGATCCGTTGTTGCAGGGCCGTTTGTTCTCGTACACGGATACGCAGATCAGCCGCCTGGGCGGCCCGAACTTCCACGAGATTCCGATCAACCGGCCGGTGTGCCCGTTCAATAACAACCAGCGCGATGCGATGCACCGCCAGGCGATCCATGTCGGCCAGGCCTCGTATGAGCCGAATTCGGTGAGCGGCGGCTGGCCTAAGGAAACCGATCCGGCGGCGTCCGACGGCGGCTTCGAAAGTTATCAGGAACGCGTGGAAGGCACCAAGATCCGCGTGCGCAGCGAATCGTTCGCCGATCATTTCTCGCAGGCCGCGCTGTTCTACAACAGCATGTCCCAGCCCGAAAAAGATCATATCGCCGCCGCGTATCAGTTCGAACTCGGCAAGGTGACAAAGCCGGAGATTCGCGCACGCGTGGTGAACGAAATTCTCGCCAATTTCGATGCGGGACTCGCGGCGCAAGTCGCCGAGGGACTGGGTTTGCCCGCGCCGAAGAAAGGCAGCGCGAAGCTGACCGGCCCGAAGGAATCGCCCGCGCTGAGCCTGCTCAATCGCGTGAAGCCAGGCATCAAGACCCGCAAGATCGCGCTGCTGGCCGCGCCGGGTTCCGACGGCGCCGCCATCAAGAAGCTGCTGCATGCGCTGCAAGGCGAGGGCGCGGCGCCCATGCTGATCGCGCCGACACTCGCCGCGATCGACGGCATGGCGCCGGACGCGACGATCGCCGGCTTGCCGTCGATCATGTTCGACGCCGTGATCGTGGTGGGCGGCGACAAGGGCGCGAAGACGCTGGCGCAATCGGGCGACGCCCGGCATTTCGTGCTCGAGGCGTTCAAGCATCTGAAGGCGATTGCGGCGCTCGGCGCGGGACGCGACGTACTTGCGGCCGCGCACTTGCCGGACAATGCCGACGGCGTGTCGATCGGCGACGACAAGCAGGCCGCCGACGTGCTGAAGGCCTTCATCAAGGCGGCCGAGCAGCATCGCGTGTGGTCGCGTGCGGAGCAGGCCGAGACAGTGCCGGCTTAGAACGTCGTAGGAGTCGCAAAAAAGATCTGCCCGGTGTCCACCGGCCAGGTCTTTTGCATGTTGCGGCGTCAAGGATTCACCCGCGTGCCATGCAGCCGATGCGTATTCTTCGGCGCGGCCGCAGCGGAAGCCGCGGCCGCCGACACGCCCGCCGGACCTTCGGGAATATCGCTGGGACGCGAGGCCTGCACCGTATGCGGATACAGCACGAGTAACGCGCGCAGCACCCCGTTGGTCCAGCCGAAACCGTCCTGCAGCGGATACTCGCCACCTCCGGCCGAGACACCGGGCGCGGCCGCATCGATATCGTATTTCTCGACGAGTTTGCCGGTGTGCTGGTAGTACGACACATTGGTCTTGATCCAGCGTGTCGCGATGGTTTGCGCGAGCGCCGCTTCGCCATAACGCCGCAAACCGATCACCGCAAGGTACTGCAACGGCGCCCAGCCGTTCGGCGCATCCCACTGCTGGCCGCTCGCCACTTGCGTGGTCGCGAGTCCGCCCGGGCGCAGCAGTTCGCGCTGCAACGTCGCGGCGACGGTCTTCGCCTGCTGACGGCTGGCTACGCCCGTATATAACGGATACACCGTCGCGGCGGTGAGCCGGTGCGTCAGCGTGTGATGCACGAAGTCGTAGTCGCCGAATGCCTGCAACTGCGGGTCCCACAGCAGGCGGCGAATGGCTTCGGCGCGCGAGGCGGCGCGCTGCTCCATATTCTCCGCATGCGTGACGTCGCCGCGCAGACGATAAGCCCTGCCGAGCGTGCGCTCCAGATCGGCCAGCAGGCAATTCAGATCGACGGGCACGAGCGAGGTCACGTCCACGGTGGCGAGTGTCTTGCCGTCCGCGAACCAGCGCGAACTGAAATCCCAGCCGGTTTCGCCGCCTGCGCGCAGATTGCGCCAGAGGTCCGCGGAATCGCGCTGCGGGATCTGCTGCGCGGTGAGGACGTCTTCGCGATACGACTCGTCGCGCGGCGTGGCGCGTTCGTCCCAATAGCGGTTGAGCAACGTGCCGTCGGGCATGCGCACCACATGCCGGTTGGCGTGGCCGGCGGCCAGGCCATCGCTGCCGTCCATCCAGTAAGCGTATTCGCGCTGCAACTCGGGCAGATACTGTGCATAGACGGCGTCCCCATCGTTCTCGGCGACGAGCCGCACCATCTGCGCGAAGAACGGTGGCTGCGAGCGGCTCAGATAATAGGTGCGATTGCCGTTCGGAATATGGCCGTACCGGTCGATCAGGGTTGCGAAATTCTTCAGTTCGTCGACGACCAGCGCATGCTGTCCGCTCTGTTCGAGGCCGAGCATGATGAAGTACGAGTCCCAGTAATAGATCTCATCGAAGCGGTCGCCCGGCACGATATACGCATACGGCAACGGCAGCAGCGAAGACCACGGGCTCGCGGTCGCATCCGGCTCGCGGCGCAGCACGTTCCAGAGCGTATCGATATGGCCGATCACATCCTGATTCGGATCGGAGACATAGGCCTTCGCCGTGCGCGTGGGCAACGTGAAGTTGTGCTTCACGAAGTCGGCCAGATTGAAGTTGGGCTGCTGTTTCGCGGCGGCGTACGCGGCCGCGATCTGCGCGGGCGCCGAAAGCGGCACCATGTCCGCGAAAGTTTTGCTGTCGGGATAGAGATGCGCGAGCTGCACGTCGCGATAGAGCGCCGGATATTGCTCGGACGGCGGGACGGGCTCGACCGGCGAAGCTTGCGTGGGCGCCTCGACATGCACGGTGGCGGCCACCATGCCGCCGTGTGACGCGGGCGGCTCGGCAACCTGCGCCGCGCCGCTCGACGAGGCATGCCACATCAACGCGGCGGCGAGGGCGGTGCGCAAAGGGGCACGGGGGAAAACGGTGAAGGCGGGAGTAGGCATCGGCTACCGGAAGAAAGTGGACGGTGATCGGATGATCGAAGGCGATCTGCATTCCTCGCACGATTGACCCGCGCGAGCGGCGCAAAGTTGCGTGAGTCGGTAACAGCCCCGTCCAGCAAGCCCGAACCGCTCGCGTGCGCCTCAAAAAACAAACCCCATCCTGTATGATTACGCGCGTCGCATCGCGACAAAATGAATCACGCGAAATACCCGAAAAATATTCCGAATCGACTCGATTCGCTACGCCGAAGACAGAAAAAATGACCGCATCACCGGCCGTCGACCAGAATCGTTTTCGCAGCATCATTCGCCGCAATATTGCCTTGCCTCTGGGTGTCGGCCTGGTCACGATGGCCGTCTTCGTTGGACTGATCGCTTATCTGGTCTCGACCATGAACTGGGCCGAGCATTCCGAGCGCGTGATCGGCCAGGCCAATGAAATGCTGCGTCTCGCGGTCGATCGCGAGACCTCGATGCGAGGCTTCCTGATCACCGGCGACGAGAGCTTCCTCACGCCTTATGAAATCGGCGGCCCGCGCTTCAAGACGCAGATCGAGGCCTTGCAGGAGATGGTCTCCGACAACCCGCCGCAAGTCGAAAAGCTCAAGCAGATCGAAGCGATCCAGCAGCGCTGGAGCCGTTTTGCAGAGGAGGTGATCGACGCGCGCCGTCGTAATCAGAATTTCGAAAGCGCCGTGGCGAGCGGTCGCGGCAAGATCGAATTCGACGAAACGCGCCGCGAATTTGGCGATTTTCTGGACGCCGAGTTGCGGCTGCGTCAGGAGCGCAGTGAAGCGACGCACCGTGTCACCACTACGCTGGTGAGCGTGTTCCTGCTTTTCAGCCTGGGCGTCAGCGGGCTGCTCGCATGGATGGGCCGCCGCGAACTGATGAGCCTGTCGTCCACGTACGGCGACGCGCTGCGCCAGCAGGCCGAACACACCGAGATGCTGCAAGGGCAAGTTTGGTTGCGCTCGGGTCAGCGCCTGCTCGCGGAAAAGGTGGTCGGTCAGGCGACCTCGCCGCTGGTGGGCCGCGCCATGCTCGACTTTCTCGCGCAGTATCTGGACGCCGCCGTGGGCGCGCTCTACGTGCGCGACAGGCAGCACGGCGCGTTACGGCGCATCGCGACATACGGTTTCAGCCGCGAGAGCGAGCAGGCCAGCGCGCGCAATTTTGCCGAAGGGGAGACGCTGATCGGTCAGGCGGCCCTTGCGCGCCGCACGCTGATCTTGCGCGACGTGCCGGCCAGTTACGTGCAGGTGGTGTCGGCGACCGGCAGCAGCGCGCCGAGGAACCTGCTCGTCATGCCGATCGAAAACGACGGCGAGATCAACGGGGTCGTCGAACTGGGCTTTATGCGCGAGTTGACCGCGCGCGACCAGGAATTCATGGAACTGATCGCGCGCGGCATGGGCGACTTTGTCGAAGCCGCGTTGTATCGCGAGCGTCTGCAGGACGCTCTGGCGGAAACGCAGCAGTTGAACGAAGAACTGCAGGTGCAGCAGGAAGAGTTGCGCGTCTCCAATGAAGGACTCGAAGAGCGCGGCCGCGCGCTGATGGAATCGCAGTCGCGGCTCGAAGCGCAGCAGGCTGAACTCGAACAGACCAACGTGCAGCTGGAAGAATACGCGCAACGTCTCGAACGGCAGAAGTCCGATCTGCTGCGCGCGCAGGACGACCTCGCGGCCAACGCGGCGCGCCTCGAACAGTCGAGCCGCTACAAGTCGGAGTTCCTCGCCAACATGTCGCACGAACTGCGCACGCCGCTGAACAGTTCGCTGATTCTCGCCAGGCTGCTGCAGCAGAACCGCACCGGCAATCTGACGGAAGAGCAGGTGCGCTACGCGGAAACGATCCATGCTTCCAACAGCGACTTGCTGGTGCTGATCAACGACATTCTCGATCTGTCGAAGGTCGAAGCCGGCCAGGTCACGGTCGAACTCGAAACGGTGTCGATCGACGCGACCCTGCAGGCGCTCGAGGAAACCTTTAGGCCGTTGGCCGGAGCGAAGCATTTGCGCCTCGCTTTCGACCGCTTGCCGGGCACGCCGGACACCATCATCACCGACGGCCAGCGCGTCACCCAGATACTGCGCAACCTGCTTTCGAACGCGGTGAAATTCACCGAACGCGGCGAGGTGGCGCTGTCGGTGGCGCCGGCAGAAGGCGACATGCTGCGCATCGACGTGCGCGACTCCGGCATCGGCATCGCGGCCGACAAGCTGGAGATGATCTTCGAGGCGTTCCAGCAGGCTGACGGCTCCACCAGCCGTCAATATGGCGGCAGCGGCCTGGGTTTGTCGATTTCGCGGGAGTTTTCGCGCTTGCTGGGCGGCCGGATCACCGTGGCCAGCGAAGTCGGCAAGGGCAGTGTGTTCACGCTGTGGCTGCCACGCGATGCGGAGGCGGCCTTGAACGCAAGCCAGGGCGCGCATCCTATGCCGGCACCGGCCTTCGCCTCGGCTCAGACGCCGGCCAACGCGCCGGCCGTAACCGAATCGACGATGGAACCGCTGCTGGTGCGCCCGTCTTCGGGCGGCAGCCAGCCCACCGTGATCACGCCGGCCAACGGCCTGACTAGCGGCTTCAGCAACGGCAACGCGCCCGAGGCCAGCAGCGGCCCGATTGCCGACGACCGCGACAACCGCACGCGTGCCGGCCGTCTGATCGTCGCCGTGGAAGACGATCCCGCCTTCGCCGAAATCCTGCGCGATCTGACGCACGAGCTCGACTTCGACTTCGTCCACGCGAGCAACGCCGCCACCGGCCTCGCGCTCGTGCGCGACATGCGCCCGGCGGCGGTGCTGCTCGACGTCGGCTTGCCGGACCGCTCCGGCCTGACCGTGCTGGAGTGGCTCAAGAACGATCCGCTTACGCGTCATATTCCGATCCACATCGTCTCGGCCACCGATCACGCCGACAAGGCGCTGCACCTCGGCGCCATCGGCTATACGCTCAAGCCGACCGCGCGCAGCACGATGGAAGCCGCGATCCGCCGTCTCGAAGCGCGTCTGCAGCAGCGCCTCAAACGCGTGCTGGTGATCGAGGACGACGCGCCGATGCGCGAAAGCATCCGGGCTTTGCTGCAAAGCGAAAACACCGAGATCGTTGCAGTCGCAACTTTGGCCGAGGCGCTGGAGCATCTGGGCAAATTCACCTTCGACTGTGTGGTGACCGATCTCGCGCTGCCCGACGGCACCGGCTACGATCTGCTCGAACGGCTCGCCGCGAACACCGCGCATGCCGCGTTGCCGGTCATTGTCTACACGGGCCGCATGCTGTCCGACGACGAAGAACACCGGCTGCGGCGTTATTCGAAGTCGATCATCATCAAAGGCGCGAAGTCGCCCGAGCGCCTGCTCGACGAAGTAACGCTGTTCCTGCACAGCGTGGAGTCGTCGCTCGCGCCCGAACAGCAACGCATGCTGCGCACGGTACGTCAGCGCGACAATGCCTTCGAGGGCCGCACGATCCTGCTGGCCGAAGACGACGTCCGCAATATTTTCGCGCTCTCGCACGTGCTGGAGCCGCTCGGTGCGAAACTGCAGATTGCGCGCAACGGCCGCGAGGCGCTCGAAGCGCTGGAAAACGGTCCCGAAGTGCACCTGATCCTGATGGACATCATGATGCCGGAAATGGACGGTTTGACCGCGATGGGCGAGATTCGCCGCAATCCGCGCTTTGCTCATCTGCCGATCATTGCGTTGACGGCGAAGGCCATGGCGAACGACCGCACGCGCTGCCTCGAAGCCGGCGCGGACGACTACGTCTCGAAGCCGATCGACGTGGACAAGCTGGTCGCGCTGTGCCGCGTCTGGTTGCGGCAACGGTAGCAGGAACACGGGAACAGAATGAGCCGGTCCGAATTCGACGCGCCGCAACGCATCAGCGACTTCGACATCGAGTTGAAGCTGCTGCTGGAGGCGGTTTATCTCAAGTATCAGCACGACTTCCGGCATTACGCGATGTCGTCGCTGCGGCGCCGCCTGTCCCAGGCGCTGGAAGAATTCGGGCTGACGACGCTGTCGCAGTTGCAGGACCGCATCATGCGCAACGGCGACGCGTTTTCGCGGCTGTTCCAGTACCTCACGGTCCAGGTCAGCGAGATGTTTCGCGACCCGGCGTATTTCCTCGCGCTGCGCGAACACGTGCTGCCGCGTCTGCGCACCTATCCGTCGATCAAGGTGTGGGTGGCGGGATGCAGCACGGGCGAGGAACTCTGGTCGCTGAAGATTCTCTTCGACGAGGAAGGCTTGACCGAGCGCACGCTGTTCTACGCGACCGACATCAACCCGGACGCCCTCGCGCGCGCCGAGTCCGGCATCTACGCGCTGGACCGGATTCAGGGTTTCACGCAGAATTATCTGGCGGCCGGCGGCAAGCGTTCGCTGTCCGACTACTATCATGCCGCGTACGGCGGCGCGCGCTTCGCGGGTTCGCTGAAAGGGCGCGTGGTGTTCGCCGACCACAGCCTCTCCACCGACGAAGTCTTTCTCGAAGCGCATCTGGTGTCGTGCCGCAACGTGCTGATCTATTTCGATCGCGGCTTGCAGGATCGCGCGCTGGGTTTGTTCGAGAACGCGCTGGTGCGGCGCGGATTTCTGGGCTTGGGCAGCAAGGAAAGTTTGCGCTTTTCCCGTCATTACGAGGCGTTCGACGAGTTCCGCCCGACCGAACGCATCTATCAGAAGCGCTAGCACGGTCATCATGCCACGCTCAACCGTCCAGCCAACCGTCGATTCCGAACCGCGCGCCGAAGCCATGCGCGGCTACGAGCTCGTCGTGATCGGCGGGTCGGCGGGCGGCGTCGAAGTGCTGAACGTGCTGCTCGGCGCGCTGCCCGCGGGCTTCGCGCCGGCCGTGATGATCGTCACGCACCTGCCGCCCGATTCGCCGAGCTATCTGGTGGATGCGTTCGCGCACCGCTGCGCGTTGCCGGTGCTCGAGCCCGACGCGGGCGAACGCATCATGCCGGGCCGCGTGCACATTGCGCCGCCGGGCTATCACATGCTGGTGGAAGTGGACCGCACTGTCGCGCTGTCGACCGATGCCGCCGTGCGTTTTTCGCGTCCCTCGATCGACGTGCTGTTCGAGTCGGCGGCCGCCGTGTACGGCGAGCGCCTGCTGGCGCTGCTGCTCTCCGGCGCCAACGACGACGGCGCGCAAGGCCTGAAGCGCGTGCGCGCGTTCGGCGGCACTGCCTGGGTGCAGGCGCCGGACACCGCCGCTTCCCCCGAGATGCCGCGTGCCGCGATTGAACGAGGCGCGGCCGATTTTATCTACACTCCCGAAACCATGGCCAGGCGGCTTGCCGCATTGCCGGCCTCTTTCTGACCCGATGCCATGACGAACACACCCGTGAACATTCTGATCGTCGACGACATCGTCCACAACATCACGGCGCTCGAAGCCTTGCTGGCGCGGCCGGATCTCGCCGTGCTGGTGGCCGACTCGGGCACGGCGGCGCTCGACCTGCTGCTCAAGCACGAAGTCGCGCTGGCGATTCTCGACGTCAACATGCCCGGCATGAATGGCTTCGAACTGGCCGCGCTGATGCGGGGCAGCCCGCGCACCTCGCACGTGCCGATCATCTTTCTGACGGCGACGGCGCAGGACGCGTCGCGCACGTTCCGCGGCTACGAGGCCGGCGCGGTCGACTTTCTCTACAAGCCATTCGATCCGCGGATTCTGCAATCCAAGGTCGACGTGTTCGTGCAACTCGAACAGCAGAAGCGCCAGCTCGCCGCACAACTCGTCACCACGCGGCAGATGCTCGAAGCCAATGAGATGCTGATGGCCGTGCTGAGTCACGACTTGCGCACACCGCTCGGCGCGGTGCTGGCGTCGGCGGAATATCTGATGCGCACGGCGGCCGACGAGCAGTCGGTAACCGTTGCCGCGCGCGTGAAGAACAGTTCGCTGCGCATGGCGCGCATGGTCGATCAGTTGCTCAATCTCGCGCGCTTGCAGGGCGGGCGCCTGCCGTTGCAGCCGCGCTCGATCGAACTGGCGACACTATGCCGGTCGGTGATCGACGAATTCGCGTCGCGCGAGAACGGCAAGCAGATCGTGTTCACGAGCCGCGGCAATACGTCGGGCGCGTGGGACACGGACCTGGTCTGGCAGGCCGTGTCGAATCTGGTGAGCAATGCGCTGCATCATGGCGCGCCGGGCGGCGATATCGGCGTCGAGGTGGATGGCGAAGCGGTCGAGTCCGTGCGCCTGAAGGTCGCCAATCGCGGCACGATTCCGGCCGAGGTGTTTCCGCACCTGTTCAAGGCGTTTGGCCCGAACAATAGCGGGGCGCGCTCGCGCGAAGGGCTGGGGCTGGGCCTGCATATCGTGCAGGAGATCGCGCGGATGCACGGTGGCAACGTCAGCGTGCACTCCGACGAAGCGCTCGGCACTGTCTTTACGATCGAGCTGCCGAGAATGGTGACGTTCCAGCGCGGGTCGTTTACGGGGAAATAGCGCGCTTGGCGGACCTGTTGAACGGGCAGTGAAAAACGGGCCGCACGTTCCGCTGTGCTACGCTTGGCGGACACAACCCCGGCACGGCGGCCCGACTTCCATCATGCGTTCCTGGCGTCTCTCTCCACCGCACCGCAGCGAACACATCAGCACCTCGCGCGCCACCGAGCTCGTCATGTCGATTTCGCATGCGGATGCCGACGCGCTCGCCGCCAGCATTCTGAAAACGGTCGGCGATACGCTGCCTGTCTCGCAGTGCACAGTCTTCGCTTATGAATTCGACGCGAGGCCGCGCACCGTTTCCGCCGCCGATCATCGAGGCGGCCGCTTTCTGCGCGACGTCGCCGATCGCTATGCCACACATTTCTATGCGCTCGATGGCAATCGCGCGATCGTCGGCCGCCCGCACGAAAAATCGGCGCGCGACGCGCTAGTGCTCCACCAGCAGCAAAGCGAAGAGATCGAAAACGAAGCCTATCGCGCGGCCTGCTATGTGCAGCCGAACGTCTCCGACCGGCTATCGCTGCTCGTGCAGCCGATGGAAAGCGTCTGGCTGTCGATCAACCTGTATCGTGACCGCGCCTACGGTGTGTTTCAGCCGGGCGAACTGCAACGCGTGGAAAGCCTCGCGCATTTGTTCGCCCACGCGGCGAAGAGCCACTACGCGCTGAATGGACAGCATCAGCAGGGTTCGGCTGCCGCGATGCTGGCGCGGGTGAGACGCGCTTGCCCGGCACTCACGCCGCGCGAACTCGACGTGCTGCGCGGCACGCTCGAAGGCGCCAGCGCCGCGGAAATCGCGGTGCAAATGGGCGTCAAACCGGCTAGCGTGGTCACGTACCAGAAGCGCGCTTACGCGCGGCTCGGGATCTCGAGCCAGCGCCAGTTGTTCGCGCTATGCATGGTGCCGGAGCGGGCGTGATCCTGAGCGGCGCCGACCGGCCCGCACGTTGGATCCCAGGCGCGGCGCGGCGCGGCGCGGCGGCGGTCATGCACGCTTAGCCCCAAGCGCGGCGCGGCCGTCGCGTGCCCTTGGCCCTGAAGCGCAGCGCGTCCGCCCGTCACGCGCGCTTGCCCCGCGCATCGGCCTGCGTCTCGCGATCCCAGCGCTTCAGCCACGGCATGATGAAATCCGCGAAACCGTCGGCGGGCGGCGACAGCGCGCGCTCGGTGGAGCGATACACGCACACCTCGCGGATCGTTTCGGGATCGACGATGCGCTTCATGACCAGGCCGAAGGTGCGCGCCAGGGGCGCGACATAGGCGGGCGCGAGCGTGACGGCCAACCCTTGCGCGGCGAGGCCGAACGCCGTGGTGACGTTGTCCACCACGTCCACCGGAATGATGCGCGCTTCCACCGGCAGATTGGCGAGCATCTGCCCGACCGCGCGCTCGTGGTCGCGGCCGGTGGCGACGATCGGCACGTCGCGCAAATGCGGCCATTGCACACGGCGGCGCGCGTTCAACGGATGGCTCGGCGCGCACCACATCACCCATGGGCTCGCGAACGCCGGATCGCAACGCACGCGTGAGCCGCTTTGCCGGTCGGGTCCGATCGCGAGGTCCACGTCGCCGCTTTCCACGCGTTCCACCAACTGCTCGACCACCGTGTCGAAAATGCGCACGACCACCTTCGGCTTGTCGCGCGCATATTCGGCGATGGCCGCGGGCAGCGCGGTCGCCGCCAGCACCAGCGGCGCGCCGACCCGCACGATGCCGGCGGCGCGGTTGCGGATATCGTCGGCGGACTGCGCGGCGGCGCGCACATAGCGCAACACCGATTCCGCCGACGATAGAAAATCCTGTCCCGCGCTCGACAGATTCACGCGCCGCGTGGTCCGGTCGAACAGGCGGAAGCCGAGCTCGGTTTCGAGGTCGGCCAGCAACTGGCTGACCGCCGAGGAAGTCAGGCCGAGCCTCTGCGCCGCCGCGCCGATGCTATGCAAATCGACGATGGCGAGAAACGCTTCGAACTGGCGGATGGTGACGCGCGTGAGTGGCATCAGGCGATTCTAAAGAAAAACTAACGAATCGTGAAAAATCGATTGATTGTGCACCGTGCGCCATACCCGGAGACTTGTCCCAATCGACGCAGTTAGCCAAACCCGCTTAGACTTCCAGTCCCGTGCAAGATGGTTGCTGTCCAGGCGAGGCCGCACGCAAGCCGGACCACGCCGGGCCGTCATGACGCTACAACGAGCGCTACAAAGCGCTACACCGAACGCCACACAGAGGCCGCAGCGCGGCCGTATTCCAGGAATTGCCATGTTCGACCACATTCCCGCTTATGCAGGCGACCCGATTCTGAGCCTGAACGAAGACTTCCAACTCGACCCGCGCACCAATAAGGTCAATCTGAGCATCGGCATCTATTTCGACGACGCCGGCAAGCTGCCCGTGATGGACGCCGTGCGCCGCGCCGAAACCGCGCTGCTCGATTCGATCGGCCCGCGCTCGTATCTGCCGATTGCCGGCCTGCCGCTCTATCGCGACGCGGCGCAGGCACTCGTATTCGGCGCGAACAGCGAGGCGCGCGCGGCGGGCCGGATCGCGACGCTGCAAACCATCGGCGGATCGGGCGCGCTCAAGGTCGGCGCCGATTTCCTGAAGCGCTATTTTCCGGGCTCGCAGATCTGGATCAGCGACCCGAGCTGGGAGAATCATCGCGTCGTGTTCGAAGGCGCGGGGTTGACGGTCAACACCTATCCGTATTACGACGAACACACCGGCGGCTTGCGTTTCGCCGACATGATCGAGACGATCGGCCGCTTGCCGGAACAGAGCGTCGTGTTGCTGCACGCGTGCTGCCACAACCCGACTGGCGTCGATCTGAGCCCGGCGCAATGGGCCGAGCTGGTGCCGCTCTTGCAGCGCCGCAAGCTGATCGCCTTCGTCGATATGGCTTACCAGGGTTTCGGAGCCGGTCTGGAAGAAGACGCCGCTTGCGTGCGCCTGTTGGCCGACGCGGGTATCCCGTTGATCGCCGCGAATTCGTTCTCAAAGAATTTTTCGCTGTACGGTGAGCGCGTCGGCGCATTGAGCGTGGTCTGCAAACGCGCGGAAGAGGCCGTCCGCGTGCTCGGTCAATTGATGTCGACGGTGCGCGCGAATTACAGCAATCCGCCGACACACGGCGCGCGGCTCGTCGCCAACGTGCTCGCGGATACGTCGTTGCGCGCTTCATGGGAAGCGGAACTCGCCACCATGCGCGAGCGGATTCTCGCCATGCGCGCAACGATTCACGCCGGACTGGCCGGCCGTGTGGATGAAGTGATGCGCGCGCGCTACGTCGCGCAGCGCGGCATGTTCACCTATACGGGTTTGAGCGAAAGCCAGGTGGAGCGCCTGCGCAGCGAACATGCGGTGTATGTGCTGCGCTCCGGGCGCATGTGCGTGGCCGGTCTGAACGCGCGCAACGCGGAGTATGTCGCGGCATCGATCGCGGCCGTGGTGTCGGGCGCATAAGCCGCCTTTTCTGGATCAATAGAACGATAACAGCAGCCATCTTGCATGGGACCGGAGTAAGGCGCTAAAGCGCCAACTCTCTGGTCGACCGCTGTGCATGGGAGAAGCAAATGACCACCCTCGACATACAGGCGCCGAACGCGCCGAAGGCCCACGCGATGCATCCGGACGAATGGCATGCGCGCGTGCAGCTCGCGGCGTGTTATCGCATCTTCGATCTGCTCGGCTGGACCGAGATGATCTACAACCACATCACGCTGCGCGTTCCAGTCAGTGTGAGCGGCGGCGAGCGGCAGTTCCTGATCAATCCGTTCGGGCTGCACTACAGCGAAGTGACGGCGAGCAACCTCGTGAAGATCGATGCACAAGGACGCGTGCTCGATCACTCGCCGTATCCGGTGAATCCGGCCGGCTTCGTCGTGCATGCGGCGATTCACGAAGGCCTGCCCGACGCGCATTGCGTGATGCACACGCATACCACGGCGGGCGTCGCCGTGGCCTGCCTGGAGGACGGCTTGCAGCAGACCAACTTCTACAGCGCGCAATTGCACGACCGCATTGCGTATCACGACTTCGAAGGCATCACGGTGCACGCGGAAGAAGGTCCGCGCCTGCTGGAACATATTGGCGACAAGCAGGCAGTGATCTTGCGTAATCACGGCCTGCTTGCGTGGGGCCACACCTTGCCGCAAACTTTCGCGGTCCTGTGGACGCTCAACCGCGCCTGTGAAATCCAGATGGCGACGTTTGCGATGGGCCGCGCGCGGCCCGTGCCGGAAGACGTCGCGATTCGCTGCTCGCGCGACGCGCTGCAGTTCGATCCGCGTCACGGCGCGGGGCAGGACGTGTTCGACGCGTTGGTGCGGCGAGTGGACCGCATCGATGCAAGTTACAAGGATTGAAACGATGAAAGTAGCTATCTACGGCGCAGGCGCGATCGGCGGCTGGATGGGGGTGAAGCTCGCGCAGGCCGGCCACGGCGTGAGCGTGGTGGCGCGCGGCGCGACGCTGAACGCGCTGCGCGAGCACGGCTTGCGTCTGATCGAAGGCGGCGTCACGCATGCCGTGAAAGTGAACGCGAGCGACAAGCCCGCGGACCTCGGCGTGCAGGATCTCGTCGTGGTTGCGGTGAAGGGACCGGCGATGGCGTCGGTGGCCGCGCAGATCGCGCCGCTGCTCGGCGCGCAAACCATCGTGCTGACCGCGATGAACGGCGTGCCCTGGTGGTTCTGCGACGGGCTCGGCGCGGACTTCGCAGGCAAGCGCCTGAAGTCGATCGATCCCGACGGCGCGATTGCCGCCGCGATTCCGAGCGCGCGGACCGTGGGCTGTGTGGTGCACGCCAGTTGCCTCGTCGAGGCGCCGGGCGTCATCCGGCATCATCAGGGTAATGGCCTGATTATCGGCGAGGCGTCGGGGCAGGCGAGCGAGCGCGTCGCGGCGCTCACGGGCACGCTCGCGGCGGCCGGCTTCAATGCGTCGGCGTCGGCGCAGATCCAGCGCGACGTCTGGTACAAGCTGTGGGGCAACATGACGATGAATCCGATCAGCGCCATCACTGGCGCGACCACCGACCGGATCCTCAGCGACGAGCTGGCGCGCAACTTCGTGACGAGCATCATGCTGGAAGCGAAGGAAATCGGCGCGCGTTTTGGCATTCCGATCGATCAGGCGCCGGCGGATCGTCACGAAGTCACGCTCAAACTCGGCGCGATGAAAACCTCGATGCTGCAGGACGTGCAGGCGGGTAAAGCGGTCGAACTCGACGCGCTGGTGGCCGCGGTGCGTGAACTCGGACAACTGACAGGCGTCGCCACGCCGTACACGGATGCGTTGCTCGGGCTCGCGCGCCTGCATGCCAGCACGCTGGGTCTGTATCCGAGGCAATGACGCGCGCTTCAGAGAAAAGCCGCCGCGCCTCACATGACGCGGCGGCTTTTTTGCGCCTTATGCCGTTACCGCAGTCGAAGCCGGCAGCCTCGCCGCTTCGATCAACGACAACGCTCGCTGCGGGTCGTCGAGTTCGGTCAGGCATAGCATCGCGAGGCGGGCCAGATACAACGGCGCGTGGGCTTCGCCTTCGTTCGTGAGGGTCTTGCAGAGCGTCGTGTAGACGAGGTCGAGATCGCTATCGGTCATGATGTGGGTCTCCTTGCATTAGATCGTCAGCGCCGCGTGGATGGCGCGCTGCGTGGCCGCTGCGCTGCCGTCGCGCCAGCGGGCGAGTACATGGCCGTCGGGCCGGATCAGATAGACGGTGCCGGGCGTGGCGTCGAGCATGTCGTGCAGGCGGCCGGTGTGATCGACCACGTTTGAGCGCATGGCGTTTTGCCTGTCGCCCATGACCAGCGTGACGGCTTTGAACGGGATACGTTGCTCGGCCAGGGTGCTTTGCAACTGCTGCCACTCGTCGTCGCGCGTCGGGTCCGCGTTCGTATTCGTGTTCGTGTTCGTTCCGAAGCGCAGCGCGGTGAAGCAAGGCCCGAGCAGATCCGTCAAATGAATATCGACGGCCACGCCGTCCTCCATGCGTGTGAGCCGGCATTCCGGCAGCACCGTGCCTGACGCCGGGCCGTGCCTGAAAGCACCGGCCGGGTCGGCTGCGGCGTGGTTGAGCGGCGACTGCGCGTAGGCAATCGCATGCGTCTGCCGCGGATTGATCAGCGGACGCACGGCCGCGTGATGCTCGGCGAGGCCGAGCACGGCCTGGCGCATCAGGTCGAAGGCGAACGAGGGAGGTGCCATGAATTCCGTGCTCTTCATGCCGTAGCTCAGGTTCTCGCGCGCCGCGAATACGCGCTCGTCGCTGTAACTGTCGAGCAGCCGCGGCGATGCCACGCCGTTCACCACGCAGCCCAGTTTCCAGCCGAGGTTGTCCGCGTCGTCGATACCCGAATTGGCGCCGCGCACGCCGAAAATCGGCACGAGATGCGCGGCGTCGCCCGCGAACAGCACGGGGCCGTGCCGGTAGCGTTCCAGCGTCAACGCGTTGGCCTTGTAGACGGTGATCCAGATCGGCGACCATGCGCCGGTCTCGCCCATCGAATCGAGCACGCTCTGCACGCGCGGCATGACGTTCTCGGGCTGCACGGCGGCTTCCGGGTCTTCGTCGTCGCGAAGCTGGTAGTCGATGCGCCAGACGTTGTCGGGCTGTTTGTGCACCAGCACCGTCGAGCCCGGATTGGACGGCGGATCGAAATAGGCGAGGCGTTCGGTGGCGCGCGCGCTGTCCAGTTCGATGTCCACGATCACGTAGCGGCCTTCGTAGGTGGTGCCGGTGAGCTTGAGACCGAGCGCTTCGCGAATCGTGCTGCGGCCGCCGTCGCAGGCGACCACCCAGTCCGCGTGCATCTGCCATGCGGTGTCGCCGGTGCGCAGCGCGAGCATCGCGCCGGCCGTGCTGTCGGCGCTGTCTGCGTACTCGCGGCCCGGTTCCGCCGGTTTCTGTTCGATGCCGGTCACGCGCGTCTGCCAGCGGATCTCGATCAGATCGGCATGCCGTTCCACCTCGTCGAGCAGCAACTGTTCGATCTGGTATTGCGCGATGTTGATCATCGGCGGCAGCGATTGCTCGTCGTCCTGATGCATGGCGAAGCGGAACACTTCGGTGTCGCGGTAGAAGCTGCGGCCGCCCGTCCACGGCAAGCCTTTTTGCAGGAAGCCTTGCACGACGCCCAGACGCTTGAATATCTCCAGACTGCGCCGCGAGATGCAGATCGCGCGGCTGCCGGTGCACACGCCGTCGTCGGCTTCGATCAGCACCGAGCGCACGCCCTGGCGAGCCAGCGCGAGCGCCAGCGTCATGCCGACCGGGCCGCCGCCGACGATCGCCACGGGCCGCCTGAGCGGGTCGCGCCCGTCGACGAGCGGCGGCACCACGCCTTCATAGTGACGAGGCGAAAACGGATAGGGTTTGAAGGGGCGGCTCATGCATGTCTCCTGGATCTTCGATGCCGGGGATTGCCCGCCGGGGCTGGTTGGCTCTCACAGGCGGTGCGAATCGATAACGAAGTATGAAGGAGGGTGCGCGCACGGCTGTCCTCATTTTGGGTACGCAGGCGCTTGGCAAACGCCATGCCGATGCACGGACCGGCCCGCCGCTCACACGGGCCGGTCCTCCTGCGGAGCGCCTTGTCGCGCGGACTACTTGCTTGCGGATGCCATGGAGGTCATACGGTCCGCGTTGGCGCGAAACCACTCGACAGAAAAATCGACGAATGAACGGGTTTTCGCGGAAATGTGGCGCCGGTCCGCGTACACCAGCGCCAACTCCTTGTCGGCATTCGTGATGCGGAAGTCCGTCAGGACCTGCATGAGGGTGCCATTGCGCAAATCGGTCAGCACATGATTTTCAGGCAGGACCGCGATGCCCGTGCCCGCAAGCGCGGCTTGCCGCAGCATCGAGGCATTGTTCACGACCAGTGCGGCGTCGAGCGACACGCGTTTCTCGCGGAGATCCCGGGAAACGAAGATCCAGTCACCGTCATGCGCGGCGGCAATGAGGGCAAGAAAGGCGTGCGAGGTCAAATCGGCCGGCCGCGACGGGACCCCTCTGACCGACAGATAGCTGGGAGACGCGACGGCAATAGGGCGCACGCTCAGCAACGAGCGTTTGATCAACGTGGTGCCGCTGATCTGCGTGGGCAGCACGATCCCGACATCGAAGCCTTCTCTCACGAAATCGACATGCTGATGCAGCAGCGTGACCGAGAGCCTGACATTCTGATATGCCTGCAGGTATTCCTGTAGCAGCGGTGTCAGGCTGGACAGTGAGAACGATGCGCCGGCAGCGATTCTCAACGTGCCGGACGGTTCGGTCGTGCCGCGTATCGCCACCGTTTCGATCTCCTCGATTTCATCGAGCACGTTGCGGCAGCCTTTCGAGTAGATCTCTCCCTCTTCCGTCAAGGACAGACTACGCGTATTGCGATTGACGAGTCTCGTGTTGAGATGAGCCTCGAGCTGCTCGAGGTAACGCGTAGCCATGGCATTCGAAATGCCGAGATTGGCCGCGGCCTGGCCGAATGACATCGTTTCCGCGATATTGATAAATACTCGCATTGCCTGAAGCTGATTCATGATATCACCAACAATAAAGCAAAATAATATTTGCGGGAAGAGCGGAATAATAATCTTTTCGATGAAGAGACAGTGGCATGTCTGTTATTGACTGACCTGAAAAATAGATTTGATGCAATTCAAGGTATCGGTATTCCTTTCTCAAAAAAAGATAGGTCTTTTTCCTGTTGGACTTGAACAACGGTCTGACCCCCAATGCCGGGGAGCATTAATCGTCGGGTATCTCGCGCATCCTCTGCCACGCTGGGCTGGCGCCCCGTTCACGAGGTTATCTCGAATAAAAATTAAATTACTTTTGCATTATTTAAGGCGATGTGTCCAGGGTCGGGCATCTAAGATTTCGATTGCACGCAGAGTCCGTCTTCAATATTGGTCTAAATGGAATTGAGGATAGGTGCATTTGTGGCTGCGGCAGATTCAATCTCATGTCCGCAGCCGAGTCTTAAGATTAAACGCCAAGGTGTTCAAATGAAAAAAATCATTACTGCGACCGCCGTATCCGCCACTTTTGCGTGCGCGGCGCACGCCCAAAGCAGCGTCACGCTATACGGCATTGTCGACGCCGGTTTGACGTACGTGAGCAATGAGGTCAGCAAGGATTCCACCGTGACGTCCGACGGGCGTGTCACGAATGGCAAAGCCATGGTCGGCATGACCGGCGGCAACGTGCAGGCAAGCCGCTGGGGGCTGCGCGGCGTCGAGGATCTGGGTGGCGGGCTGAAGACGGTCTTCAACCTGGAGAGTGGGTTCAACGTCGCCAACGGCAGCCAGGCAGTGTCCAATACGCTGTTCAACCGTCAGGCGTATGTCGGTCTGTCCAACCAGTACGGTACGGTTTCGTTCGGCCGCCAGTACGACTCCGTGGTCGACTACCTCGCGCCGCTGACGGCGGCTGGCAGCTGGGGCGGCACGTATTTCGCGCATCGCGGCGACAACGACAATGCCAACTCTTCGATCAGCGTCAACAACTCGGTCAAGTTCCAGAGCGCGAACTTCGACGGCTTCTCGATGAGCGGGCTGTATGGCTTCTCGAACAACGCGGGTTTTGCCGATAACCGTGCCTACAGCGTCGGCGCGGGATACCGCAACGGTGGCCTGCAGTTGGGTGCGGCCTATCTTCAGTACCAGGGCATCGACCTGAATCAGAAAAACGGCGCGATCACCGGCGGCACGTTCGCGACGTCCGCTGTCAGCGGCGTTCAGAATCAGCGCACCTGGGGTCTCGGTGGAAGCTACGCGTTCGGTCCGGTCATTCTCGGTGCCGTATATACGCAGAGCCGCTTTCAGGACAAGTTTTCGGATATCTCGGTTCGCTACAACAACTACGAGCTCAATGCCCACTACAACCTGACGCCGGAACTGGGCCTGGGCGCGGCCTACACCTACACGCAGGCCCTGCGCGCGGCGCCGGGCACCTCCGACACGAACACCGGCGCGGCACACTGGAATCAGCTCGGCCTGCAGGCTGACTATTCGTTGTCCAAACGCACCGATCTCTACGCGGAAGCCGTTACGCAGCTTGGCGCGCACAACGGTCGCGGGCTGAACAGCGTGCAAATCAAGGAACCTCCGCGCCGTCCACGGCAAGCAATCAGTTTCTCGTGACGACGGGTATCCGTCACCGGTTCTGATCTCACCGCTGTTCCCACTTTGCCGGGCCGCTGCGACCGACCATCCTTTGGGGGCGTGAGCGGTCTTCAGCCAGCGCAATTCATGGATGGATAACGGACGACCGCGCTTGTGGCGCGGTCGAGTCCAATTGATTGCCTTGCGTGGACGCCCGGCTGTTGAACCATTTTTCTCGGAACGTTCATGCCTGTTTCGCTGTTGGGATGCCTGATTCGCTCGTCGAACGCACCGAAGCGCCTGCTTGATAGGGTACGGAGACGGCCGGCGCTGGCGTTAGCCCTGCTCGCATTACTGGCCGCTTGCGGCAAGCCAGCCGCTCCTGAAGCCTCCCAGCCAGTCGACGTCACGGTCACGACTGTGGCGCCGCGCGATACCCCGGTAGATTTCGAGTTTGTTGCCCAGACTCAAAGCTCGCGTGCCGTGGAAATTCGCGCACGGGTCGACGGCTTTCTGGATAAGCGGACGTACACGGAAGGCCAGATGGTTCGTCAGGGCCAGACGCTCTTTCTGATGGATCCCAAGCCATTCGAGGCAGCGTTGCAATCGGCTCGAGGCGCACTCGCCCAGCAGCAGGCGCGGCTGGAAGTGGCGAAAGCCAACCTCGCGCGCGTCATGCCTCTCGCGGCACAGAACGCATTGAGCAAGAAGGATCTCGACGACGCGACCGGGGGCGAGCGCGAGGCGCAAGCCGCCGTGATCGCCGCAAAAGGGCAGGTCCAGGCGGCGCAACTGAATCTCGGCTACACCACGATCAAATCGCCGCTTGCCGGCTTGTCGAGTTATGCGAGACAGCAGGAAGGCAGTTATGTCACGCCCGCCCAGTCCGGCTTGTTGACGTACGTCTACCAGATGGATCCCATGTGGGTCGAGTTCAGCATCTCGGAGAACGAGATGCTGCGATACCGTGACCAGATTTCAAAAGGCCAGTTGCGTTTTCCCGCCGGCAACCAGTTCGAAATCTCGCTGCTACTGGCCGACGGTTCGACGTTTCCCGCGCGCGGGCATATCGATTTTGCCAATCCCGTATTCAGCGCGGAAACCGGCACGTTTCTCGTGCGAGCGGTATTCGCCAATGAAAAAGGCACGTTGCGTCCGGGGCAGTTCGTGCGCGCGCGAGTGTCGGGCGCCGTGCGGCCGAATGCCGTTCTGCTGCCCCAGCGTGCCGTGCAGCAGGGCGCGAAAAGCCATTTCGTGTGGACGGTCGACAAGGATGACAAGCCTCGTCAACGCTTCGTGGAGGTTGGCGAATGGCAAGGCGACGACAGCCTCATCAACGACGGCTTGCGCGCCGGAGAAAGAGTCGTTGTGGATGGCGCGGTGCGACTATCGCCCGATGCGACGATCAGGATAACGGGGAATGGTGCCTCCGCGGAGCGTACCGCGAAAGTCATGCCGCCCGTTGCGCAACAAGATCCCGAAGACAATTCTGCGCACTAGGCGGCAAACCGGATGAAGCTCTCCCATTTCTGTATCGACAGGCCGATTTTCGCGTCCGTCATCTCCATTGTCATTGCGCTGGGCGGCCTGTTGGCCATGTTCGCGCTGCCGGTTGCGCAGTACCCGGAGATTACGCCGCCGCAGATCACTATCACTGCCAGCTACCCCGGCGCGAGCGCCGATGTGGTGGCGAACAACGTTGCAGCGCCCATCGAGCAGCAGGTCAACGGCGCGGACAACATGATCTACATGACTTCGTCGAGTTCGTCGACGGGCAGTTTGACGATCAACGTGTTCTTCCGTAATGGCACCAATCCTGATCTGGCCCAGGTCGACGTGCAGAACCGCGTCAACCTCGCCTTGCCGCAGCTGCCGCAGTCTGTGCAGTCGCAGGGGGTGCAGGTGCAGAAAAAGTCTTCCGCGTTCATGATGGTGATCGCGGTGTACTCAGCGGATAACCGTGTCGATTCGACCTACGTCGCGAACTACGCGAACGTGTACGTGCTCGATGCGCTCAAGCGCATTCCGGGCGCGAATCAGGCCAGCATCTTCGGCACGCCGGACTACGCCATGCGCATCTGGCTGCGCCCGGACCGCATGGCGCAGCTCGGCATTACGGCGACCGACGTGCAGAACGCTGTAGCCAACCAGAATCAGCAGTTCGCGGTCGGCCGTCTCGGCCAGGCGCCGACCGGCGCGCCGGTTGAGCAGTCGTTCGCCGTGACGACGAGTGGGCGTCTTTCCAGTCCCGCCGAATTCGGCGACATCATCATTCGCGCGTCGAGCAACGGTGCGGCGATCGTGCGGTTGAAAGACGTGGGACGCGCCGAGCTCGGGCAGAAAGACTATTCGATACGCAGCAGATTCCAGGGCAAGCCCGCTACGGTAATCGCCGTTTACCAGCAGCCCGGCGCCAACGCGCTGGATGTGTCGAAGCAGGTGCGTGCCACGCTGGCGGACATGAAACGATCGTTTCCTGAGGGCGTCGATTACAGCATCGCAATGGATACCACCGACTTCACGCGTGCTTCCATTGCGGATGTGGTGAAGACTTTTTTCGAAGCCGTCGTGCTGGTGGTGATTGTCGTATTCGTCTTCCTGCAGAACTTTCGCGCGACGCTGATTCCGGTGCTGGCGGTTCCGGTCTCCATCCTGGGGACGTTCATGGGCATGGCCGCGCTGGGCTTCTCGATCAACATGCTGACAATGTTCGGCATGGTGCTGGCAATCGGCATCGTGGTGGATGATGCGATCGTCGTGATCGAGAACGTCGAGCGCAACATGCGCGAGTTCAACCTCTCGCCGAATGCGGCGGCCAAGCGGGCAATGGATGAAGTGTCGGGCCCGGTTGTCACGATCGTGCTGGTCATGTGCGCCGTGTTCGTGCCGGTGGCGTTTCTGGGCGGCATTACAGGACAGATGTACAAGCAGTTTGCAATCACCATTGCGATTTCAGTGATCCTATCCGGCATCGTGGCCCTGACATTGTCGCCGGCGCTGGCGGCAGTATTGCTGAAACCGCGATCGCATGAAAAGAATCGCTTCTTCAGGTGGTTCGACAACGCGTTCGCTCGTGTCACGGCGGGTTACAGCCGCGCCGTGGCGTTCGCGATCAGACGGTTTGTCGTCGCGCTATGGGTGTTCGCCGGTATGGTTGTGCTCGCGGTCACGATGATGCGGTCCATTCCGCACGCCTTCCTGCCGCCTGAAGACCAGGGCTACCTGCTCGGCGCGGTCATCATGCCCGATGCGGCGAGTCTCGACCGCACGGGGCGCGTATCGTCGCGCGTCACCGACTACTTTGCCAAGCAGGCGGCGGTAAGCAGCGTCACGGTGGTTGACGGATACAGCCTGCTCGACAATCAGACCATGAACAACGCTTCAACGTTCTTTGTCGGGCTGAAGGGATTCGACGAACGTTATTCATGGGCGAACATTCGCACGCAGAATGCGCATGCGTTGTTGCTCGGCGCTTATCAGGCCTTGTCACGCATCGAGGAAAGCATCGTCGTGCCGGTCAACCCGCCGTCGATTCCGGGGCTCGGCACAACGGGCGGCACCGAGATGTGGATTCAGAGCAAAGGTGATGCGACCACGGCGCAACTCGCCCATGTCGTACACGATTTCGTCGCCAGGGCGAAGGCGCGTCCTGAACTGGCGGGCGTCACGTCGACCTTCAACGCGTTTTCGCAGCAGTTGCGCGTCGATGTCGATCGCGACCGGGCCGCCACGCTCGGCGTGCCGATCGACGAGATCTACAGCACGATGCAGACGATGTTCGGTTCGCTGTACGTGTCGCAGTTCAACCAGTCGAGCCGTCTGTGGCAGGTGATCCTTCAGGCGGAACCGTCATACCGGTTAAAGCCCACGGATCTCGACCAGGTCTTCGTGCGTAGCGCCACCGGCACCATGGTGCCGCTCAAATCGGTCGTGACGTACCGGTATGTGGCAGGCCCATCGCTGATGACGCGCTTCAATGATTTCCCGGCCGTGATGGTGACCGCCAATGCGGCACCGGGCCATAGCTCGGGCGAGGTGATTGGCGTGCTGGAGGAACTGGCGCGAACGATGCCCGCGGGATATGGCGTGGGGTGGAGCGGCGAAGCATATGAAGCGCGCCAGTCAGGCGGCACGTCCGGCCTCGTCTTCGTGTTCGGTCTGGTGATGGTGTTCCTGATTCTCGCTGCGCAATACGAACGCTGGAGCCTGCCGGTCGGGGTGCTGATGGCGGTGCCGTTCGCCCTGTTCGGCGCTTTGCTGGCCATTCTGTCAAGAGGCCTGAACAACGACGTCTATTTCCAGATCGGCCTCACGATGCTGGTCGCACTCGCAGCCAAGAATGCGATCCTCATTTTCGAGTTTGCGGTGCTCAATCGCGCACAAGGCGCATCGGCGTTCGATGCTGCAATGACCGCCGCCCGGGACCGTTTGCGGCCCATCGTCATGACGTCGTTCGCCTTTATTCTCGGCTGCGTTCCGCTTGCCATCGCGACCGGCGCGTCGCAGAACAGCCGGCATTCCATCGGCACCGGCGTGATTGGCGGCATGTTGGGCGCGACCGGCGTCGCCGTCTTCTTCATTCCGATGTTTTTCTTCCTGCTCGAATCGATTAGCGGGCGCCGCGTCGCAAAAAAGAAAAAGAGTGCCATGCCGGAAGGACGGGACGAACGCGCACCGTCCGATTCGCCCTCAGTGGCTAACAGTTCGACGGGTATGCAGCCCGGCACGAAGCAGGATGATTGACATGCGTGCAGTCGGTTCAAGTTTTTCCTGGGTGTCGGTATTCGGGCTTTGCCTGTGTCTGGGTGGATGCGTGTTGGGCCCCGACTATGCCCGGCCGTCTATCGAAACACCTGCCACGTTCCGCTTTGCGGAGGGTACGCAGACGCAAATCGCCGATACGGCATGGTGGGCGCAGTTCGGCGATCCCGTGCTGAACGATCTGATCGCAACGGCGCTCGCGCAAAACCGGGATCTGAAAATCGCAGCAGCTCGAGTCGACGAGTATCGCGGTCAATTCGTCAGCACGCGCTCGCAGTTGTTTCCGCAGGTCAGCGCCGGCTTTGACGCCGGTCGCCAGCGCATCTCGCCGCTTGCGCAGGCATCGCTGCCGGCGGGTGCCGGTTCTGTCTTCAACTCGTTCAATGCCACGCTGCCCATCTCATGGGAGATCGACGTGTTCGGCCGCGTGCGGCGTCAGACCGAAGCCGCGCGCGCGAATCTGCTCGCCAGCGAGGAAGGCCAGCGGGCCACCATCCTCTCGCTAGTCGCGTCCGTTGCCGCCTCTTATATCAATCTGCGCAGTCTCGATCAGCAACTCGAGATTGCCAAAGCGACCGCGGCGAGCCGTGCGGGCTCGGTAAAAGTCTTCGAACTGCGCTTCAAGGGCGGGCAAATCTCGCAGGTCGAACTCGCGCAAAGTCAGTCGGAATACGAGGCGTCACTCGCGGACGTTCCCGCCATTGAGGCGCAGATCGGGCAGCAGGAAGACGCGCTCTCCATACTGCTCGGCCGCAACCCGGGCCCCGTTCTTCGTGGCCGCACGCTCGACCAACTTCAGTCCCCGGCGGTGCCGGCCGGTTTGCCCTCGGCCCTGCTCGAGCGCCGGCCGGACGTGCTGCAGGCGGAACAGAACCTGATCGGCGCCAATGCCCTGATCGGCGCCGCCCGCGCGCTTTATTTTCCCCAGATTTCGCTGACCGGGCTGCTGGGTTCGTCGAGCACGCAATTGAGCACGCTCTTCAGTGGGCCTGCGAACGCCTGGTCGTTCGCGGGCGCGCTCACGCAGCCGATCTTCTCCGCCGGTAACATTGCCGGACAGCTCGAACAGGCCAAGGCGCGCCAGCAACAAGCTCTGTATGCCTATCAGAAGTCGGTTCAGACCGCATTCCAGGAAGTCAGCGACGCACTGCTCGGCGTCGAGAAGTCTCGCGAACGGCTGACCGCGCAAGAGCGCCAGGTCGACGCGCTGGGCACCTATGCAAGGCTCGCGCGACAGCGCTACGACGGCGGCTACACCAGCTACATGGAGGTCCTCGACGCCGAGCGCAGTCTGTTCAGTGCGCAACTGGCCTACACGCAAACCCGCAGCAACGAATTCACCTCGCTCGTTATCCTTTACAAGGCGCTGGGCGGTGGTTGGGGCGTCGACGCGCCGGACGGCATTGTTCAGCGGGGTGAAACCAGATAGGAAAAGGCGCTGCAGGGTTCACCCATAGTGATCAGCGGGCGGGACAGGAGCGAGAGCCGCGGACCGGACATCAATGCCAAGGCGTTCTCATTCCCCGCATGCTGCCGCCCAGGTCACTCAGTCCGCTCCACCCGCATGCGAAGGCTGGCGCGCATGCTGCAGGCTCGATGCCGCCTGGCATTCCTCGATCATCGCGCGGAAGGTGGGGGCCGCATGCGAAGCGCCGGTCGCGCCCATTTCCGGACTGCCCTCCGGCGCACCGCCCACGCCGACCACCAGCGTCGCCCGCGGCCGCCATTCGCGCGTGCGCCGCAGCATGTTGCGCAGGTACGGCGGCGATTCCGGCGCGTCGAGCGAGACGATGCAGATGATCGGCGCGTCCCTGAAACTCGGCTCGTCGGCGCGCGCGCTGCGATAGCCCGAGTGCGTGGCCATCATCGGCGTGAGGCCCTGGCGGCCGAGCAGTTGCACCGCGATCGCGGTGGTGACTTCGTCGAACGAACCGCGTCCGGGTACGCACAGCACGGAAGTTTTTTCGGGTTCATGGCGCAGTTGCGGGTGGGCCGAAATATGGCTGTCGTGCCGTTCGGAAAGATCGGCCGAGGCCGAAGCGAGCAGCGCGCTCGCGGTGTCGGCGGGGTCGGTGCGCGTGAGGCGGTCCGGCAAGCCATCCGCGATTTCCAGGTTTTCGACGATGTCCACCAGCGCGTCGTTGATGCGCTGCATCTGGTCCGGCATCAGCACGCCGCGCATCGCATCGTTGCGGGCGAGCTTGAGACCTTCGAGCGCGACCTTGTCGTAGTAGTCGATCAGCGACATCTCGCGCAACAGCCGCTCCGCCTGCACGATGGCTTCGTGCGGATCGTCCGCGAGCAGCCGCTGATAAAAGTTCTGCGCGGGCGTGAGCGCGGGCTGATCGCCCAGCAGCACCGTGAGAAAGTTCAGCCGGTCCGCGTAGCGTCCCAGCGTGACCACGCACAGCGTGAGCGGCGTCGACAGAACCAGGCCGATCGGCCCCCACAGCCAGCTCCAGAAAATCGCCGCCACCACCACCGCGAGCGGCGACAGCCCGGAGCGGTGGCCGTACAGCAGCGGCTCGGCGATCTGCCCGGCCACCACGTCGACGACGATGAACAGGATCAGCGTATAGACCGCCATGGTCCATTGCGGCTGAATCGCGGCCGCGAGAAAGACCGCGAGAATCGCGGCGATCCAGATGCCGATATACGGCACGAAGCGCAGCAAGGCGGCGATCACGCCGAACAGCAGCGCACCCGGCACGCCGATGATCGCAAGACCGATGGCGATCACGCCGCCCGCGCTGAGATTCACGCCGAGCTGCGCGACGAAATAGCGGGACAGACGCACGGCGGCGTCGTTGATCGCGGTGGTGGTGCGATGCAGATCGCGCGAGCCGAACAGGCTGATCAAACGGTCGCGCAAATCCTCGCGTTGCAGCAGGATGAAAATCGTCACGACCAGCACGATGAAGGTCGTTTCGATCGGCGCGATGGCCGGCGACAGCGCGCGTTGCGCGAGCTGCATCGGCGTGGGCGACGGCTCGTGCACTTCGACCGGCTGCGGCACGGCGGGCGCATTGCGCGCGGCGCGTCCGGTGGGACGCGGCGGGTTCGGCTTGGGCGGGGCCACGCGCTGCAGGGCGACGGCGGCGCGGCTCATCAGCGAATCGGCGCGGCCGACGGTTTTTTCCTGAACCGTTTCGATCTTCTGCTCGATCGCCTCCTGATACTGCGGCAGGTCGGCCGCGAGTTGCACGAGTTGCGCGCCGATCAGCGCGCCGACCGCGAGCAGGCTGGCCAATGCGAACAACACGGCGATGAAGATCGACGGCAATTGCCCCATATGGAAACGCCGCAACATCTGCACGAGCGGAGCGAGCAGGAAGCTGAGCAACACCGACAACGTAATCGGGATCAGCACCGCGCGGCCGAAGTACAACCCGCACACCACCACCACGCCGGTAATCACCGACGCGAGGCCATGCAGACTCGGCGTGCCCGGCGGGTAAACGCGGTTCGGCCGCCCAGGCGGCGGTAACGAGATTTTCATGAGCACACTTTCCGATTGAGACGCGCTGTCGTTCTTATGCTGGCCGCTCGCGGACACAAGGAGGCCGGACAAACGCATGAGCAATTCATATGCCCGGATTGTAGGCGCTTTGACCCGAGACGGCCTATTGCTCAGCCCATGTGCAGACGCAGCAGCCCGAGCAGTTGCGAGCTCGCATACAGCAGCAGGCCGATAAACCCGCCGACAATCGTTCCGTTGATGCGGATATATTGCAGATCCTTGCCAATGTTCAGCTCGATCTGCCGCGACATCTCGCGCGAGTCCCAGTTCTTGACGGTATCGCTGATATGGCGCGTCAGGAACTGCGCGAAGTCCGGCGCCATCGCGCGTGCCGCGTCTTCGAGGTGGTCGTTCAGCGATTGGCGCAACGCCGGATCGTGCGCGAGTTCGCGGCCGACCCATTGGCCCATCGCCACCACGCGCGCATGCAAGGCCGAGTCGCTGCTTTGCAGATCGCGCTTGAGCCACGCGCGCAATTCGCCCCACATGTCTTTCACATACGAACTGAGCGCGTCGCCTTCCACGAGATAGCGTTTCAGCTCCTCGCCTTTTTGCAGGAACGCGGGATCGGTTTTGAGCTTGACGATCAGCTTGTGCGCGGCCTCGTCGAACTTCTGGCGCAGCTGATGCGTGGGGTTCTCGCTGATCTGTTCGAGCATGCGGTTCACCGCCTTGGCGATAACTTCGGCGCCTTTCTCGCCGAGCCATGCCGAAGGCAGGATCTTCTCCATCGTCGGGTATTCGCTCTTCACCCAATCGACGATCCGTTCGGCGATGAATTCGCGCGCGTGCGGTTCGCGCAGCAGCGCCACCACCTGTTCGATGCCGGCGTCGAGCAGTTCCTGATGACGGCCGTCTTTGGTGAGCGTGTCGAGAATGGCGCCCATCGATTGCGACAGATCCACCTTGGCCAGCACGTCACGTAGCGCGTCCTTGATGAACACCTGAATGCGCACGTCGTCGGTCAATTCCAGAATGCCGCTGGTGAGCTTGACGACGTAGTCGCCCAGACGCGCGGTGTTGGCCGGCTGCGTCAGCCAGCCGGTGATGCTTTGCGCCGGGTCGTGTTTCTGGATCAGGCCGACCAGCGAGGGTACATCCAGAAACTTGTCCTGCACGAACACCGCGAGGTTGTCGGCGATCTTGTGCTTGTTCCGCGGAATGATCGCGGTGTGCGCGGAGACGACCGGGATCGGCACGCGGCGAAACAGGGCGGCCACCGCGAACCAGTCGGCGAGTGCGCCTACCATCGCGGCCTCGGCGATCGCCTTGATGCCGTCCACCCAGATGCCGCGCGGCATGAAAGCGGTCACCACGAAAACGCAGGCGGCGGCGAGCAACAGCAGTAACGGGGTGCGCTTGGCCTTCTTCAGTTCGATTGTTTTGTTCATCGGCGGCAGGGCGGCGGGTTCAGGTCGATTGAAGTGATGTGGGGCGCATGGCTCGCGCGTCCGGAAACGCGAGTGTAGCGCCGCTGGTCGGCGCATGTGTCAGGTATGCGGGACTAGCTTTGCCGCGCCGGCACGGTAACATCTGCGGTCAGACTGCGCCGCCTTGCCCGGCGAGGCAGATTGCAATTGAACGGCATGCAACGGAATGGAGGCACAGTGATCAGGTTTCTGCACACCGCGGACTGGCAGATCGGCACGCAATTCGGCCAGTTCGAGCCGGACGAAGCGGCGCATCTTGCCGAAGCGCGCTTCGAGACCGTGCGCCGGATCGCCGCCGAAGCCGCCGCGCGCAATGTCGACGCGGTGCTCGTGGCCGGCGACGTATTCGATCTGCAAACCGTCTCGGACACGGTGATCCGCCGTCTGTTCGGCGCGCTGCAGGCCTTCGCCGGACCGTGGATCATGCTGCCCGGCAATCACGACGCCGCGCTCGTCGAGAGCGTGTGGACGCGCGCGCAGCGCCTGAACTGCATCGCGCCGAATGTGCGCGTGGTGCTCGAACCCGGCGTGGTGCTGCTGGATGCCTGCCCGTGCGCGCTGCTGTGCGCGCCGCTCACGCAACGCATCACGTATGACGACACCACCGGCTTCTTCGATACCGTGGAGACGCCGCCCGGCTATCACCGCGTCGGACTCGCGCATGGCAGCGTGAGCGGGATTCTGCAGGACGGCATCGACTCGTCGAATCCGCTCGCGCCAACGCGGGCCGCGAGCGCGCGTCTGGACTATCTGGCGCTCGGCGACTGGCACGGCCATCTGCGCGTCAATGAGCGCACCTGGTACGCCGGCACGCACGAGCAGGACCGCTTCCGGGCCAACGATCCGGGCTTCATGCTCGATGTGACGCTGAGCGAGCCAGGCGCGTCGCCGGTGGTCGAGCCGGTACGGGTCGGTCAATATCAATGGCATCGCTGGGACGAAACCATCGCCGTGCCGACCGATGTCGATTCGCTCAAGGCGCGCCTCGCCACGCTGGGCAGCCACGACGTGCTGCGCGTGACGGTCGGCGGCATGGCAGCACTGGCCGAGGCCGAAGCGCTTCACGTCGCCGTGGAAGAAGCGCGAGCCCGCGTGCGGGCCTTGCGCGTCGATCTGAGCGGCCTGCAAGTGCTGCCCACCGACGACGACATCGCCGAACTCGGCGCGCAAAGCGGCTACCTCGCGAAGGTCGTGGCGCGTCTGCGCGGCTTGCAGGAAGACCCGCAGTCCGACCCGCAGGAGGTCAGGCGCGCGGCCGAGGCATTGTTGCTTCTGGCGCGTTTTCAACGTGAACTGCCGCGCGAAGCGAGGTCCGCATGAAGCTGCAAAGTATTGCGATTCAGGAGTTCAAGCAGTTCACCGGAAAGCTCGTCGTCGACGATCTGCAGCCCGGTCTGAATCTTTTCGTCGGTCCGAACGAGGCCGGCAAGAGCACCATCGCCGAAGCCGTGCGTGCCGTGTTTCTGGAGCGCTACAAGGCCTCGCATCTGAAAGATCTGTTGCCGTGGGGCAAGGCGAGCGGGCAGCCGTCGGTTGAAGTGAGTTTCGATCTGGACGGCACGGCGTGCCGTTTGTCGAAGCAGTTCGTCACGCGCCAGCGCTGCGAGCTGAAGATCGGCCAGAGCGTCTTCGGCGAGGATGAAGCCGAAGACAAGCTCGCGGACCTGCTCGGATTTTCGCGTCCCGCGCGTGGGCCGTTGAAGGCCGAGAACGCCGGTGTTCCGGGGTTGCTGTGGGTGCAGCAAGGCGGCACGCAGGAAGTGCGCGATTCCACCGGCCACGCGGCGCAGTATCTGCGCGATGCGTTGTCGCAACTCTCGGGCGGGCGCGAATCGGCCGGAGAGGATGCGCTGATCGCCGCCGTGCAGCGCGAGCTCCGGCAACTGCTCACCGCGCGTACGCAGAAGTCCACCGGGCCGCTTGCCGAGGCCGAACAGACACTCGTCCGGCTGACCGACGAGCGCAACGAATTCGAACAGCAGCGTCAACAGTTCGAGGAGAACATCGCGCGCCTCGCCGCGCAGCAGGAAGCCTTCGACGACACGCAACGCAAGCGCCCCTGGGAGCTTCACGAGCAGAGGGCCTTGCAGGCGCAACTACGGGCCGATGCCGTCGCGCAACTCGAGATCGGCTTGCAAGGGCTCGCGCAGTCGCTGAAGGCGAGCGAAGCCGAACTGGCGCTGCCATTGCAGCAGGAGCAGAGCGCGCTCGAACTGGAAGCGGCTGTCGCGCGCGAGCGCCAGCAACTCGACGCGCTGCGGGCGAGCGTGGCCGCGGTGCAGGCCGAGCACGCGGATGCCGCCGCCAGTGTGGCGCAATTCGAGCAGGCTTTCGCCGATGCCAACCGCGCGCTCGAATTGGCCAACGCGGCAGTGACCGCCGCCGATCTGCGCAGCCAGATCGGACTCTATCGCGCCGAGAGCGAGCGGCTCGAAGCGTCGATCGCCGCTGCCAGCAAAGCGAACGACGCCGTGCTCGAAGCCGCGCGCGAGGCGGCCACGCTCGAAATCGACGAAACGAAACTGAAGCGGCTCGCGTCGCTTGCCAGCGAGCTGACCGTGCTGCGTGCCCGCACCGAAGCCGCGATGACGCGCATCGAATACCGCCTGAACGGCCCGATTACCGTCGACGACGAACCCGTGAACGGCGAGGGCGTGCTGCGTCTGGACGAGGAGAAGCGAATCGGCCTCGGCGCGCTCGGCGAATTGCGGGTGATTCCGGGCGTTTCCGATCTGCCGGCGCGCTTGTCCGAACTCGCGTCGCTCGAAGCCCAGCATGCCCAGGTGTTGCAGGCGCTCGGCGTCGCGTCGCTCGGCGAGGGCGAAGCGCGGCACGAGCGGTGGAAGGGTGCGCTCGCGCAGCAGAAAAGCCAGGCGAAGATTCTTGAGGTGCACGCGCCGCAGGGCATCGAGGCGTTGCGCGCGGCGTCGGCGACGGCTGCGGCGCGCATGCAGGCCGCCAATGAGCGGCTGACAGGTCTGCCTGACGTGTCGGCTGCGCCGCCGCTCGACGAAGCGCGCCGCAACGCTGAGATCGCGCGCGACGCGTTAGAAGCCGCCAGAAAAGTGCTGACCCAGGCAGCCGATAAAAAATCGACCGGCATGGCGAATGCGGAATCGCTCGCGGCTCAGTTACAACGCAAGGAAGCGCAACTGAACGACGAAACGTTCCGCCACAACCGCGCGCAGTGGCAGACAAAAATCGTCGAACAACGCGTGCAGGTCGAGGCATTGCGCAAAGAGCGCGAAGGGCGCGAGCGCGAACTGGAAGCCGCGCGTCTCGACGATCCGGCGGCCGAGGCGAAGCGCTATCGCGCATCGGCGGAACTCGCGCGCAGCGAGCAGAACGAGCGGCAAGTGAAGATCGCGGGATTGCGCAGTCAACTGGAGACAGTCGGCGCATCCGGTCTCGGAGAGCGTCTGGCGTCGGTGCAGGCCAAGGTCGAACAGGCTACGCGGCGCAAGGACGAACTCAGCTTGCGGGCGAGCGCGTTGAGCCTGCTCGACGAAGTGCTGGTCGACGAACGCGACGCCGCGGTGGCGCAATTGCGTGCACCTTTGACCGAACGGCTCGGCCATTATCTGAAGCGGATTTTCCCGCAATCGACGATCGCGCTCGGCGACGACCTGAGTCCCGCCACGCTTGAGCGCTTCGGCCGCGCGGATACGCTCGATGCGTTGAGCTTCGGCACGCGCGAACAACTCGGCATTCTGACGCGGCTTGCCTACGCGGATCTGTTGAAGGCATCCGGCCGGCCGACCTTGCTGATGCTCGACGACGCGGCGGTGCATACCGATGCCGCGCGGCGCGATGCAATCAAGCGCGCGCTGATCGATGCGGCCACGCGGCATCAGATTCTGGTGTTCACGTGTCATCCGGAGTTGTGGGACGATCTTGGTGTGCGGCAGCGGGCGATCGACGACCTGAAGGTGACGGCCTAGCGCGCTTCAAACGCTTCTCTTCGACCAACGATTCAAGGACATCATGAGCGAACTTTTCCGGGGCATGGATCAAACGGCGCTGCGTGCCGCCTACGACAACGTAGCGGCGGTCGAGGACGCCGCCGAACGCATGCTCGGCTTTCAGACGCGCAGCGCGGCGCTCTATGAAACCGTGCCGTGCCGGCGCGATGTCGCGTATGGACCGCGTCCCCGTCAGCGCTTCGACTGGTTGCCGTGTGGCCGGCCGGATGCGCCGATTTTCGTGTTCATCCACGGCGGTTACTGGCAGGCGCGCAGCAAGGAAGATTTCGCGTTCGTGGCGAGCGGGCCGCTCGCTTGCGGCTTCAACGTTGTGCTGGCCGAGTACACCCTGGCGCCGGAGGCGTCGATGACGGAAATCGTCGGCGAAATCGAGGCGTTGCTGGCGACGCTGGGCGAGGATCGCGACGGACTCGGCACGCGCGGTCCCATTTGCCTCGCGGGACACTCGGCGGGCGGGCAACTGAGTGCGCATTTTCGAGCGCACGAAGCGCTCATGCATGCCATGCCGATCAGCGCGCTCGTCGATCTCGAGCCGATCGCGATGTCGTGGCTGAACGATAAGCTGCAACTCACGCCGCAGGAAATAGAAGCCTATAGTCCGATTCGGCATATCGGCCACGGCGTGCCGATGACCATCAGCGTCGGCACGGCGGAATTGCCGGAACTGATTCGCCACTCGGAGGAATATGCGGCGGCGTGTCGGCAGGCAGGCGAACAGGTGGAATTCGTGCCCTTGCCCGGGTGCAATCACTTCACGATTCTGGAAGACTTGGCGCGGCCGGATGGCGTGCAGATGCGGGCGCTGGTCAGGGCGATGAAAAGGTAGCGCGCAGGCTGATGTCGCCCGGTCGGCGCGCCTGCCCACTCACTCATACCAGCGCGGCGTATAAACCCACTCGCCACCTTCGGCCGCGTTGCCGAAGCGCCGCGTCGTCGACGACCCCACGATCACCATCGTGCGCATATCCACATCGGACGAACGCAATTCGCCTAGCGTGAGCGCCTTTAGCGTGCTGCCGGGCCGACCGATGTCTCGGCCCAGCACCACCTGAGTCTCAGCCGCGCGATACTCCCGCACGATGTCCAGCGCTTTATCCAGTTGCCACGGCCGTGCGCGCGAAATCGGGTTATAGAACGCCATCACGAGATCCGCTTCGGCCGCATGCCTCAGACGCTTTTCGATGATGGTCCAGGGCTTCAGATTGTCGGACAGCGACAGCATGCAGAAGTCGTGACCCAGCGGCGCACCCGCTTGCGCCGCCGTTGCCATCGCCGCCGACACACCCGGCACGATCGCCAGTTCGACCGCAGCCCAATCCGCGTTATCCGACGACTCCAGCGCTTCAAGCACCGCAGCCGCCATCGCGAACACCCCCGGATCGCCCGAGGACACCATCACCACCGCGCGTCCCTCGCTCGCCAGTTCGAACGCATGCCGCGCGCGTTGCAGTTCCTCGCGATTGTCCGTGCCGTGCACGCGCTGGTCGGCGCGCAACGGGCCGGCCATTTTCACGTAGGTGTCGTAGCCGAGAATATCGGTGGCTTCGTTGAGCGCCGTGCGCGCGGCGGGCACCATCAGATCGGCGCTGCCGGGGCCGAGGCCGATCACGGTCAGACGGCCACGCGCGCGGCCGATCGTGGCGGGATCGATGGCGAGCGGCGTCAACGCCAGCGCGACGCCTGCCGCCGTATCGTCGTGCAACGTCTCATAGGGAACGCGCAGCGCGGCATGCAGCAGATTGCCCGGCGGCTCGCCATCTTCGGGACATGTCAGCGCGAAACGCAACGGTACGTTCAGGTTCGCCGCGGCTTCGGCAAGTGCCGGATCGGCCATGCGTTCAGAAGAAGCCAGCAATGCCGCGAGCGAAAGCGGCGCGAGACCCTGTGCGTCCAATGCCTCGTGCACACGCGTCGCGATCTCGGCATCCACGGCGCTCACCGCCGCGACCACGCTGCGGGGATGAATCACCAGCTCATCGTCGCGTCCGTCCCAGGCACGCGGCGTCACGCGAATCGCGAGACGCGCCGAAGCGGAGCGGGGCAGTTGCGCGTCGTCGAGCCACGGCGCTTCGCCTTCGATACGCGTGCTTTCACCGGCCAGCAGATCCGACACGAAGCGTTTGCCTTGCCCGATGTCGGCGAGCGTGTAGCCGTCGGGCGGATTGAGCACGCAGGTGCCGAAACGCAATTCGCCGCTCGTCGTGATGGCGGGCGACACGGCCAGCATCGCGGCAATCTCGCGCGCCATCAGGTTGACGCCGGCGAGACCGCCGAGCAGCGGCACGACTGCGCTGCCGTCTTCGGCAACGGCCAGCACCGGCGGCTCGACGCCCTTGTTGAACAACGACGGCCCGACGCAACGAATCACGATCCCGGCCGCGCACAACGCGACGATCGGCGTGCCGCGCGCATACAGATCCCGCAGATGCGCGCCGAGTTCGCGGTACGACACGTCCGCTTCGACGCGTCCCTGCAGCGCATGCACCTGGCTACCGGCATACAGCGCCTGAATGCGCCGCGCCGTCGCCAACGCGCCCGCGCCGAGGATCACGATCGCCGGCGCGTTCATCCTTGCCATTTTTCCCCCGGCACCACGAGCAGCGAAAAGTACGGCGACGCCATCGGATCCACTTCGGCGAGCGGCACGATGCGTTGATTGCCCATCGTCGCGCGTTCGACATACAACGCGCGGTCCGCGAGACCGAGTTCGCCCAGCACGCGCCGCACCTTGTCGAAGTTGCGGCCGAGTTTCATCACGACGGCGGCGTCGGCATCGGCCAGACGCCGGCGCAATTCGTCTTCGGGCAGCACGCCCGAGAGCACCGACAGGCTCTGGTTGCGATACACGAGCGGCGCGCCGAGCACGGCAGCGCCGCCGAGCATCGAGCAGACACCGGGCACGACTTCGCTTTCGTAGCGAGCCGCGAGCCGGTCGTGCAGATACATGTACGAGCCGTAGAAGAACGGATCGCCTTCGCAGATCACGGCGACGTCGCGGCCCGCGTCGAGGTGAGCGGCGACCACTTGCGCGGCGGTGTCGTAGAAGTCGGCAATGATCGCTTCGTACGAAAGCGGCGGTTCGAGCGCTTCGGTGGTGACGGGATAGACCAGCGGCAGATGCTGTTGCGCGTCGTGCAAGTGCGCCTCGATGATGCTGAACGCGTTGCCTTTCTTGCCCTTCGCGACGAAGTACGCGACCACCGGCGACGCCTTCAGCAAGCGCAGCGCTTTGAGCGTGATGAGTTCCGGGTCGCCGGGGCCGACGCCAAGTCCGAACAAACGTCCTTGCGCCGTCATTTATTCGACCTCCGTGGCCAGCGCGTTCACGGCGGCGGCCGCCATCGCGCTGCCGCCGCGTCGGCCTTGCACCACCACGTAGGGCACGCCGCGACTATCGTCAGCGAGCATGGCTTTCGATTCGGCGGCGCCGACGAAGCCCACTGGAAAGCCGAGAATCAGCGCGGGTCTGGCCGCGCCGGCGTCGAGCATATCGAGCAGATGAAAGAGGGCGGTCGGCGCATTGCCGATCACCACGACGCCGCCCGCCAGATGCGGCCGCCACAATTCGAGCGCGGCCGCCGAGCGCGTATTGCCGAGTTCGCGTGCGAGCGACGGCACGTCCGGATGCGCGAGCGTGCAGATAACCTCGTTGTTCGCTGGCAGCCGCGCACGCGTGATGCCCTGCGCGACCATGCCGGCATCGCACAGGATCGGCGCGCCGTGTGCGAGCGCCGTGCGGCCCGCCGCGCCCGCGCCTCCGGAAAATTGCAGATCGTCGATCACATCGACCATGCCGCACGCGTGGATCACGCGCACCGCGAGTTTTTCGAGGTCGGCGGGAACGCGCGACAAGTCGGCCTCCGCGCGGATCGTCGCGAAGGATTGGCGATAGATCTCCTGACCGTCGCGAAGGTAATCAAGCATCGGTATCACTCCGGGCCAGGCGTGCGAGCATGTCGGCGGCCTGGTCGATCGTCAGTTGGCGCGCGACGCACTGGCCGAAACCGGGCTGGCCGTCGCGTCGATAAAGGTCGTAGAGGCCGGGCGCGGCAGCCAGCAGCGTGTGCGGCGCGCAATGCGCGGCGGCGCACGAGCGCGCACAGCCGCTCAGATGCACGTCGACGCCTGCGGGCAGGCGGGCCGCCAGACGCAGCGCGTCGGCCTTGGTGTCAGCGAGGCCCCTGGCGCAGCCGGTCGATCCGGCGCAGGCGATCAGGCGCGTGATGGCTTGCGCGGGATCGCAGGCGAGACTGAGTGCGGTCAAGCCGGCCAGCACGGCGGGGACGGCGTGCGTTGCGACGTCGGGTAACAGCACGCTTTGCCAGGGTGTCAGGCGAAGCGTGCTATTGCCGTGCTGCTGCGAAAGGGCGGCGAGGCCGCGCAAGGCGTCGGCGTCGAGGCGTCCGAGCGGCGGCTGGCCGCCTGCGTGCCAGGTTCCGGGCACGCGTTGCGCGTGGGCGCCGAGGCGGAGGCTGGCGTCGGCCGCGGTGCCGCGATGCCAGCCGGCTAGCTTCGCGTTTCGCGTCAGGGGGAAGTCGAGGTATCGCTGGGCGTGGTGCAGTAGCGCGTTAGCGCAATGCGCGGCCAACAGGTGACGCATGCGCGTGGCGTCGGCGGCGGCGAGGTCGAGAAACGTGAGCAGCAGCGCGCGTACCAGTGCGGGGACTTGTGAAGGCAGGATTGCGGCCAACGCGCCAGTGCTGTCCGTGGGCGCTTTTTCAGCCGCGCGGGGAGGACCGCCATGTTGGCTTTGCGATGGCGAGCCGGTGTTTCCATTTTCGCGCTCAGGCGGACAACCGGCCAACCCGAACACAAATCGCACACCATCCGCCTCGTTCGATGCCGCCAGCCACACATCATGCGGATGATCCACTCTCGCGAGCCGCTCGCCGCCGTCCAGCAGCAGCGCGAATTTCGGCGACAGCGCCGCGAACCGCGCTTCGCTTTGCAGCAGACTGAGCAATTCGGCGCACAGCGGCCGTGTATCGCACAGTGCGAACGGATCGCGCCCGGCAGCCGGGCTGATCATCACGTTACGTACGTCGTCGGCTGAGGTTGCGGTGGGTGCGCGAGTGGCATCGGCGGCGCTCCTGGCCACGGCGCTCGCCACGTTCGCGTTCACGGCGTTCTTCGCCATCATGGTATCCGCGGCGCGCTGCGCGCCCGTCGCCGGCCCAAGGCCTGCGTCGAGCAAAGCCGCAATCAACGCCGCTTCCTCGCCACGCTTCACCCCACGCAGCTGCAGATTCGCGCGATTGGTCAGCTCGATCACTCCGGCCGCGTACCGCGCGCTGGCCTGGGCGACCGCCCGTGCCTGCGCCGCGCTCAACTCGCCGCCTGGCAGTTTGATCCGGCAAATCCCGCCGTCGCGCGCGGCGACGATGCGCAGCAGCCCCGGACACGCCGAGGGCCGCGGCGTGCTGGCCGCGTCGGATGAAACGGTGGAAGGCGAAGCTTGATTCAAGACGGACACCGGTTTAGCGTCGCGCGACGGCCCGAGCATGCCGCGAGGCGGGCATTGCTGCGGCATCGGTACACCCCGCCCGATGTTGGCTGGCACGAACAGTCTCGCCGGCAGGTCTCCTGGCTGGCAGGTCATGGTCCGCCGCGGCCTTCCCGGTCGAACCAGTGGCGCGGAGCGCAGGCGGACTCGCTGCATACAGTTGCGGGGGCAGCCACAGCGGCACTGTGTTCCCTCTTCGGCCCCGAAGGGCACCGGCGGCTGTATTATGCCTTTTTTCGAACAGCACAACGAGGCTGGACGCTTTGATCGGCGTGGCACAGCGCATTATTTGAAGACACAGAATGAGGATGGATGCATGCCGGCCTGGCTGACGGTGGTGGGCATAGGCGACGACGGCTTCGCCGGTTTGGGAAGGCCCGCGCGGCGTGCTTTGCTGGAAGCGTCGGTGGTGTACGGCGGCGAACGCCATCTGGCGATGCTGCCCGCGCGCCTCGCCGCGCGCCGCGCCGCGTGGCCGCGTCCCTTCGACCTCGCGCCGTTGCTGGCCGAGCGCGGCGGCGCGGTGTGCGTGCTGGCGAGCGGCGACCCGATGCTGTTCGGCGTCGGCGCGACGCTCGCGCGGCAGTTGCCGACTGGCGAGTTGCGGGTGCTGCCCGCGCCGTCGTCGTTGTCGCTGGCGGCCGCGCGCCTCGGCTGGCCGTTGCAGGACGTCGCGACGGTGTCGCTGGTGGGCCGGCCCTTGCCGACGCTGAACGCGCATCTGCACGACGGCGCGCGCGTGTTCGTGCTGAGCGCGGACGGGCGCACGCCGGCTGCGCTCGCGGAACTGCTGAATGCACGCGGTTTCGGCGCGACCCGCATGTGCGTGCTGGAACACCTTGGTGGCGAGATGGAGCGGCGCATCGACGGTCGTGCGGATCAATGGTCCGCGGGCGAGGTGGCCGCGCTGAACCTGATCGCGCTCGACTGCCGCGCCACCGAAGGCGCGCCGCGTCTGCCGCTGACCTGCGGCTTGCCCGACGACGCCTTTCGCCACGACGGTCAGTTGACCAAGCGCGACATGCGTGCCATCACGCTCGCGCGCCTTGCGCCGACGCCCGGCGAATTGCTGTGGGACGTGGGCGCGGGCAGCGGCTCGATCGGCATCGAATGGATGCGCGCGCATCCGGCTTGCCGCGCGATTGCGATTGAAGGGCACACAGAGCGGCAGCGCTTCATCGAACACAATCGCGATGCGTTGGGCGTGCCGGGCCTGCAGCTTGTGGCAGGCCGCGCGCCCGAAGCGCTGCAGGGACTGCCGGTGCCGGACGCCGTGTTCATCGGCGGCGGCGCGACGGTGCCGGGCGTGCTGGAGGCCTGTTGGGACAGTCTGCGCGAGGGCGGCCGGCTGGTCGCGAATGCGGTCACCTTGCAAGGTGAGGCGGCGCTGGCGGCATGGCGCGAGCGGCACGGCGGGACGTTGACGCGGATCGCGCTCGCGGATGCGCAGCCGCTCGGCGGTTTCGATACCTGGCGGCAGGCGTTGCCGATCACGCTATTGGAGGTGACGAAGCCGGCCGGCGACGGTGCCATGAGCGTCACGAACGCGATGAACGTCAAGTGCGGCACGAACGAGACGAATACGACGAACGAGACGAACGAGACGAACGCCACCAACCCAACAAGCGCCACGAACGCCAATCCACCCGACTCATCGCCAGAACCCTGATGCGCGAAGAAACGCCCGAACAACCCGCGCCGCTGCGTAGCGGCTACACGACCGGCAGTTGCGCCACCGCGACGTCGCTGGCGGCGGCGCGTCTGTTGCTCGCGGGTGTCGTCAGCGAGGTCGCGGAGATCGTGTTGCCGAAGGGCCAGCATGTGCCCATGCCGCTGGTGTTCTGCCGCCTGACCGGCAATGGCCACGAAGGCGCCGAAGCTGGCACCGTCAAGGACGCCGGCGACGATCCCGACGTCACCCACGGCGCGGTCGTGTTCGCCCGCGTGCGCCTCGTCGCCGAACCCGGCGTGATATTTCGCGCGGGGCCGGGCGTCGGCACGGTGACGCGCGCGGGACTGACGCTGCCGGTCGGCGAACCGGCGATCAACCCGGTGCCGCGCAGAATGATCACCGAGCATCTGGCGGAACTCGCGGCGGAACATGCCTATGGCGGCGGTTTCGAGGTGACGATCGGCGTGGAAGGCGGCGAAGCGCTCGCGCTGAAAACGATGAACCCGCGCCTGGGCATTCTCGGCGGCCTGTCGATCCTCGGCACGACCGGCATCGTGCGGCCTTTCTCGTGCTCGGCGTATATCGCATCGATCCATCAGGGCATCGACGTCGCGCGCGCGAACGGCTACATGCATCTGGCCGCCTGCACCGGCAACGCGAGCGAAGACGCGATGCGCGCGCATTACGGCCTGCCGGACATCGCGCTGATCGAGATGGGCGACTTCGTCGGCGCGGTGCTCAAGCATATGAAGCGCGCGCCGGTCGAGCGTCTGAGCGTGTGCGGCGGCTTCGGCAAGCTCAGCAAGCTGGCGGCGGGGCATCTCGATCTGCATAGCCGCCATTCCAGCATCGACCTCGAACGGCTCGCGCAATGGGCCGCCGAACACGGCGCGGACGACGCGCTTCAGGCGGCGATCCGCGCGGCCAATACGAGTCAGCAGGCGGTTGCGTTGGCGCGCGCGCAGCAGGTGCCGCTTGGCGATATCGTCTGCCAGCATGCGCTGGCGGTAGCGCGCGGCATCGTGCCGCCGCAGGTCAACGTGGAAATGTTTGCGATCGACCGTCAGGGCAAGCTGATCGGAGCCGCGCAATGAAGCGGATTCTGCTGCTCGGCGGCACCGGCGACGCCTTGCGGATCGCACGGCAACTCGGCCCCGGTCACGTGTACAGTCTCGCCGGCCTCGGCAAGGTGCCTGACGATCTGGCGTGCACGGTGCGCGTGGGCGGCTTCGGCGGCAGCGAGGGCATGGCCCGTTACATCGAAAGCGAAAGCATTGGCCTCGTGATCGACGCAACCCATCCGTATGCCGCGCAAATCAGCGCGAATGCGGCGCACGCAGGCCGCGCCGCGCGGGTGCCGTATTGGGCGCTGCGCCGCCCGGCCTGGCAGCCGCAAGCCGGCGACGACTGGCGCATGGTCGGTAACTGGAACGAGCTAACGGATGCGCTGGCGCGGTTCAGAAAACCGCTCTTCACGCTCGGCCGCGAACCGCTCGCGCATCTCGACGAGATTCCCCCGCATCAGTTCTGGACCGTGCGTTGTCTCGATGCACACGACGACACGGCGTGTGCGCGGATACTCGCCGCGCGCGGCCCATTCACGCTCGAAGGCGAGCGCGCATTGTTCGCGCTGCAAGCCTTCGATGTGGTGGTCAGCAAGAATAGCGGCGGCAATGCAACCGAGGCGAAACTCGAAGTCGCGCGTGAACGCGGTTTGCCGGTCGTGATGCTGCGCCGTCCCGAGCTGCCGGGGGCAGAGAGGGAATTCGAACGAGTGGCCGATCTGCTCGCAGCGCTGCACATCGCGGATTGAGCTTCCGTCTGAATCGTGCATGCATGCCATGCCGCCCAACGAATCATGGAGTAATGAATGACGGTGTTTTTTATCGGCGCGGGTCCTGGCGACCCGGAACTGATCACGGTGAAAGGGCAGCGCCTCGTGCGCAGTTCGCCGGTGATCCTGTACGCGGGTTCGCTCGTGCCGGCCGCGGTGCTCGAAGGTCATACGGCGCAGCAGGTCGTGAACACCGCCGAACTCGACCTCGATCAGATCATCGCCTTACTGAAAGCCGCGCATGACAAAGATCAGGACGTGGCGCGCGTGCACTCAGGCGATCCGTCCTTGTACGGCGCGATCGGTGAACAGATCCGCCGGCTGCGCGAACTGAAGATTCCCTACGAGATCGTGCCGGGCGTCACCGCCACGGCCGCATGCGCGGCGGCGCTCGGTTGCGAGCTCACGCTGCCCGAAGTTTCGCAGACGCTGATCCTCACACGCTTCGCGAGCAAAACCAGCATGCCCGAAGGCGAACAGCTCGCCGACCTGGCCCGTCACCGTGCGACCATGGCGATTCACCTGGGCGTGCGGCACCTTGCGCGCATCGTCGATGAATTGCGGCCACATTACGGCGGTGCGTGTCCGGTCGCGGTGATCTATCGCGCGAGCTGGCCGGACGAGGAGAAGATCACCGGCACGCTCGACGATATCGTCAGCAAGGTGCAGACGACTTCCATCGAGCGGACCGCATTGATTCTGGTCGGACAGGTGCTGGCCGCGGAAGGCTTCGCGGACTCGACCTTGTACGCGAAAGACTGAACCCGCGCGAAACGCGGCGGGCAACGAGCCGCCGCGCCCACCGCGCTTTTCAATCCTCCAGCGGGGACAACGCCTCGATGGGTATCTTCTTCTCCGCGCCGATGCTGATCGCGGGCACGAACGACAGCAGCACCACCACGAAGATCGCGATGACGAAGAGCGAGATGAACGTGAGGTGCAGCGACTGATGCAGCACCGCGCGGATCATGTCGCTGTCGCCGAGACTGGCGGCCTGATTCTGCAGCAGCGCCTTCAACTGATCCGACGTGACCACGGCCACGCCCTTCGAATGGCTGAGCCCGAAGTTGAGCACCGCGCCGAACAGCGTCGCGCCCAATGTGCTGCCGAGATTGCGCGAGAACAGGTTCGACGCGGTGGCGCTGCCGCGTTCGCCCATGGCGACGAGCTCCTGAATCAGCACCAGCGAACTGACGCTCGACGTGCCCATGCCGAAGCCCATGATGAGCGAACCGAACGCGGCGACGAGCGGCGAGCCGCCGGGCGACAGGAACAGCAGCAACACCGCGCCGAGCGGAATGAACGCGCTGCCGCCGATCAGAATGCGCCGCAGGCCGAGGCGATGAAACGATTTCGCCGCGAACGTGGCGCCGGCCGGCCAGCCCACCATCATCATCGTCAATGCGAGGCCGGCGATCACCGGCGAGCGATGCAGCACGCCCTGCACATACATCGGCAGGAACGTGGTGGCGCCCATCAGGATCATGCCGGACAGCAAGGTCGCGCCGTTGGAAGCCGCGATCGGCCGGCGCCCCCACAGGGCGAAGGAGATCATCGGTTCAGCCGCGCGGCGCTCCTGCCAGACGAACAGCAGCAGGCACAGCAGGAAGGCGCCGCCCGCCAGCGAGGCTCGCGCGAGCTCGTCGTCGCCGGCGTAAGTGAGCGCCATCATGAGCGCGGCGATGGCCGCCATGAACAGCGCCGCGCCGCCGAAATCGATCGAGGGGCGCGCATGCCGTTCGGATTCGCGCAGGAACGCGATGAAGCCCGCCGCGGAGGCGAGGCCGATCGGCACGTTCATCCAGAAGATCCATGCCCACGACATGTTGTGAATGATGAAGCCGCCGACCATCGGCCCCACCACGGCTGAAATGGCCCAGACGCTCGCGAGGTAGCCTTGCACCTTGCCGCGTTCGCGCGCGGGATAGAGATCGGCGACGATGGTCAGCGTGACCGGCTGGATCGCGCCGGCGCCGATGCCCTGAATCAGACGGAACGCGATCATCGCTGGCATCGACCATGCGAAGCCGGCCAGCACCGAGCCGATCAGGAAGATCGCGATACCGGCCAGCATGACCGGCTTGCGGCCAAACAGGTCGGCGAGTTTGCCGAAGACCACGGTCATCGCGGTCTGGGTGAGCAGGAACGACGAGAAGACCCAGCTATACAGATGCAGATCGCCGAGCTGCGTGACGATCTGAGGCATGGCGGTGGAAACAATGGTGGCTTCGATGGCGACCATCGCCATGGACGCCATCACGGCGGCAATGACGAGAGGACGCGACGATTGCGGGTTGCGGGACATGGGTTGGGAGTTAGTATTAGGATATAAGGCACGTCGGGCAGCGTGGCCATGACGGGCACGCCGCGACGCATCAGCACGACCGTACGAGGACGGCCGGTGTCGAGTATGCACCCTGCTGAGAATGTGCGCTGACCGCGGCGGCGTTGCGGACCACGTCGGCAAGGCATGGCGTTTGCGCATTCGAAGCTTTCTTTCGACCAATGGAGGGGCATCATGAGGATCGAATTCACCGGACGCCGTGAAGTCGTTGCAGCGGCACGCGTCGCCTTCGAAGCCAATGTCGACGGGGCCGACGTCTGGTGCAGCGTGTCGCTGGATGCGCTGAACGACCATTTCGGAAACGACGGCCCATCGGCCCACAACCTTGTCAATACCTTCGAGGCGAATCGCGCGCGGATTGAAAACGCTACGCGCCGGGTCCTCGAAAAAAACGGGGGACAGTCCGTGGAACTCGAGTCTGGCGATTTCAACTGAGGCCTGCTGGCCCTGTTTCTGACTGAGCACGGGTCCGGCGCCAGCCGGGCTCGCAAGCCATGCACTGCGCTGTTGTTCACGCGCAACCCGGTCATCCCGCGCAAACTCGTCGTCGCACGTCTTTACCTTTCAAAACGCCTCGTTCAGGCGCAGCGGATCGCGATTGCTGCGTTTGAATGAGCGATTCTTCCAGATTTCATAAAGGTCTGCTCCAGGGTCCGGGCATTCGTTTTCGATGCCCGCGTTTCTATACTCGCGTCGCTGTTCAACCTGACATTTCAGCTACGCAGGAGCATTGACGTGAAAAAGATTTCCGCCGCGGTCGCGGCGTTCGCAGGACTCGCCGCCGCCACGGCGCATGCGCAAAGTTCGGTCACACTGTACGGCCTCATCGACGCCGGCGTGATGTACACCAACAACGTGAAGAAGGGCGGCTCGCAGGGCGCGCTGGTTCAGGCGACCAGCGGCAACATCAACGGCAGCCGCTTCGGCTTGCGGGGCGCAGAAGATCTCGGCGGCGGACTGCAGGCAATCTTCGTGCTGGAGAACGGCTACAACGTGCAGAACGGCAAGCTCGGCCAGAACAACCGGCTGTTCGGCCGTCAGGCGTTTGTCGGCTTGAGCAGCAAGCAGTACGGCGCGTTCACGCTCGGCCGCCAGTACGACTCGCTGGTCGACTTCGTCGCGCCGCTTTCGGGCACGGCGGGCACGTTCGGCGATACCGGCTTCGCGCATCCATTCGACAACGACAATCTGAACCACTCGGTGCGGATGAGCAACGCCGTGAAGTACACCAGCGCCAACTATGCCGGTCTGAAGTTCGGCGGCATGTACGCGTTTTCGAACAGCACGGATTTCGCGGTCAATCGTGCTTATAGCGCGGGCGTGAGCTATGCCAACGGTCCGTTCAAGGCAGCCGCGGGCTATTTGCAGATCAATGGCTCGAACTCGACCACCAACACGGCCGGCGCGGTCGATCCCGGCGAATCCGCGGCCAACGGCACGGCCGGCTTCCAGCTCGGCGCCGATGTGCAGCGCACGGCCGGCGCCGCGTTGAGCTACGGGTTCGGTCCCGTGACGGCCGGCTTCGTCTATACGCACAGCCAGTTCCAGAACACCGCGTCGTTCGGTGCGACGCATGGCTCGATGCGCTTCGATAATTACGAAGTGAACGGCAAGTACGCCGTGACACCGGCGCTGAGTCTCGGCGCGGCTTATACCTATACCAGCGCGCACGTGGGCGGCACGTCGAGCTTCGGCTCGGACCCGAAATGGAATCAGGTGAACCTGCAGGCCGTCTATGCGTTGTCGTTGCGCACCGACGTGTACGCCGAGGCGATGTATCAGCACGTAAGCGGCACAGGCTACACCGCGTTTATCAACACGGCGGGCGGCGCATCGTCGACGGGCAATCAGGTGGGCGGCGCCGTGGGACTGCGTACGCGCTTCTGAGCGTGACGGCCGGCCGGTCGGCGATTTCTCCGGATTCAGGAACAATCCCTTCGACGGGCGGCCATTTTTCCAGGAGGAATTGGTGCCTATATTGAGTCCACCGGTCGCGCGGAGAGCGATTCAAAGCGCTGCTGACCATCAATTATCGGAGGTTGTTTTTATCATGAAGTCCCTGATCAAGACCGTCGTTATCGTCGCTTCGCTGGCCGCTTCGGCCACGGTATTTGCCCAATCGAATTCCCGCACCACGCGTGAGCAGGTGCGCGCGGAACTGGTTCAACTGCAACAGGCCGGCTATCACGTCGGCGACGGCGATCAGGCGCGTTACCCGGAAGCAATTCAGGCCGCGGAAGCCCGCGTCGCCGCGCGCAATAGCGAGACCAGCGGTTACGGCGGCAGCGTGACAGGTTCGTCGCAAAGCGGCCGCCCGGCGGTGTCCGCCGCCGACTGGAACGCAATGTATAGCCGTTGATTGACCGAGCTCGACGCAGTGCGGGTCGAGCCGGGTTGGAAAGGACTCTTCCGGCGTGGCGCATATATCCGCTTCGTCGACATCGGTAAAGTAGTCATGCACGCACGGTTTCCGGTGTGCGAGCGAGAGAGTTGGCCCCGGCTGATCACAGTCGGGGCTTTTTTTTATTTTGCTTCGCAAAGGCATGAAGATGTTGTGACGATGACGCCTCGTTGCTGCTCGCGCCTGCATGTTCGGCGAGTCCGCGGCTGCTGCTGCGGTATAGTCGCGCGAATAGATCGCATGCATGCTCCCGGCTCTCGTATTGTCGCGGGCACTGCAGGCTCATTCTTCGATTTATCGGGAGAACAACCGTGCAGGAAATCATCGAGGGTTTCATTCGCTTTCAACGCGAAGTCTTTCCGCAGCAAAGTGCATTGTTCAAGCGTTTGTCGATGGCGCAAAGTCCCAGTACGCTTTTCGTGACGTGCTCGGACAGCCGTGTCGTGCCGGAGTTGCTGACGCAAACCGAGCCCGGTTCGTTGTTCGTGATCCGCAACGCCGGCAACATCGTGCCGTCTTACGGTCCGGAGCCAGGCGGCGTCTCGGCAACGGTCGAGTACGCGGTGGCCGTGTTGGGCGTTCGCGATATCGTGATTTGCGGCCACTCGAATTGCGGCGCGATGACGGCGATCTCGACCTGCAAAAACCTGGACCACCTGCCGGCGGTCGCGGGTTGGCTGCGTCACGCGGATGCGGCCAAGGCGATCAACGCATCCCGCGCTTACCATTCGGACGCCGAGTGTCTCGAAGCCCTGGTCAAAGACAACGTGATCGCGCAGCTCGCGAACATTCGCACCCATCCGTCGGTGGCAGTCGGGCTCGCAAACAAAACGCTGCGCCTGCACGGCTGGATCTTCGACATCGAAAGCGGGGCGATGCTCGCGCTCGACGGGCGCACGGACAAGTTCCTGCCGCTGGCGGACAATCCCGACATTTACGCCGTCTGACTCGATGTTTGGATTGATGTTTGGAAGTGGGAGGCGCACGATGAGTGGTCGCGCGCGCGACCAACCTTTCACGGCTTATGCCGGTTCGAACGGCACTGCTGGGGCGTTGCTCATGACATAGGAGGCGAGCCATGTGCGGCCGTCATCTGTCTTCCCCCATGCGGCGGAACCTGCTGCTGGCCGGTGCATCGTCGATCACGCTGGCGGGTTTGCCGCGGCACGTTGCCGTGGCGGCGGAGCCCGTGGCCGGCAATGCGCCGAATTCGATTCCACCCGCTGAAGCGCTCGACCGGTTGATGCAGGGCAACGCCCGCTACGCTGCGAATACCCCTTCAAACAAGGACTTTTCCGCCGGACGCGCGGCGCGTGTTCCGGCGCAATATCCGATTGCCGCCATCGTCGGTTGCGCGGATTCGCGGGTCGCGCCGGAACTCGCTTTCGATCAGGGGCCGGGCGATCTGTTCGTGGTGCGCGTGGCGGGCAATTTCGTCAACAACGATATTCTCGCGAGCCTCGAGTATGGCGTCGAGTTTCTCGGCGTGCCGCTCATCATGGTGCTCGGGCACACCAACTGTGGTGCGGTGACCGCCGCGGTCAAGGTGCTCAAAGATGGAACCCATTTGCCGGGCCATCTGCCCGAACTGGTCCGCGCGATCAAGCCGGCCGTGCAGCTGGCGAACGCGGGCCACGGCGAGGATCTCGTTGCGCAGGCCACGCTCGAAAACGTCAGGTTGAACACCAATCGCCTGATGGTGTCGAAGCCGCTCATCGGCCCCTACGTGAAGAGCGGGAAGGTCAAGGTTGTCGGTGGCGTCTACGATCTGGCGACGGGCAAGATCACGCTGCTCTGACACGCCTCCCGTCGGTCAGCCGCTGAAGCAGCGAAACGCAAGACTGATGCGCGGCTGCGTCGCGCCCGCAAGCTTGGGAATGCCATGCTCATGGGTGAATTGCGACGCATAGCTCATGACAAGGCAACTGCCGGGTTCCAGTTCGATATGCAGGGTGCGGCCGGAACTGGTGCCGGTCTTCGGCCGGATCGACATACGGCGGCTCGCGCCGAGCGAGATGATGGCAATCGGCTGAGCGGGCACCAGCTTCTCCGTCTTGTCGCTGTGAAGCGCGACACTGTCGCTGCCGTCGCGATAGAGATTGAGACCGACGCGATTGAATGGCGCGTCCACGAGGGCGCGCACGGCTTCGAATGCTTCGCCCAATGGCGCGGGCAGGTCGCCGGAATCACGCGCGAAAGTTGCGAGCAGGCGCGGCACGGCAACCTCGCGCTCGTACATCATGCGCTGCTGACTGAGCCAGCCGACATTGCGCAGCGCCGCCTCGAACCACTGCCGCGCCGTGGCAGCCGGGATCGACTCGGGCAGATAGCGGATCCCGCCTTCCTCGTCGTGGAGAAGGGACACGGGCTCGGGCGCGAATAGAGCTTGCTGGGACACCATGATTCCGACGTGAGCGGGGAGCCGCCGGCTCGGGAAACGGAGCGGCGGCTCGGACAGGTCATTATACTGTGTTTTTATACAGTACTCGTGGCCTGTCATGCGCGCGGGGCCGCCCTCCGCACGGACTCACTCGCCCGGGCTATACAGGTCGAGCAGCTTGAGCGTCACGCCATTGGTCCAGCCGAAGCCATCCTGCAGCGGATATTCGCCACCGCCGCCGCCGCCCGTTCCCGCACCTTCCACCACGTATTTCTCGACCAGCTTCTGATCGGACGCATAGACGCCTTTGACATCGGTGAGGAAGCGCGTGCCGATCTGCTGCGCGAGCGCGTCCTGGCCATAGCGCTTCAAGCCCTGGATGGCGGCCCAGTGCAGCGGCGCCCAGCCGTTCGGCGCATCCCACTGCTGCGTCGTGTTGTAGGTCGTCGTGACGAGGCCGCCCGGTTGCAACAAGGTCGACTGCACCTGTTTCGCTGTCTTGAGCGCGCGCTCCGGCCACGCCGCTCCGACGAAGAGCGGAAACACCATCGCCGCGGTCTTGTTGTCGCGCGGTTTGGCGAGTTGCCAGTCGTAGTCGCCGTAATAGCCGTTGGGATTCCACAGATAGCGGTTGATGCCGAGCGCACGCTTCGCGGCGCGTTGCGCGAATTCGCCGACACAGCGGAAATCGCGCGTCTCGCCGCAACCTTTGGCGATAGTGATCTCCAGATGGAACATCAGGCTGTTCAGGTCGACCGGAATGATCGACGTGGTGCGCACGGTCGCGAGCGTCATGTTGTCGCCGAACCAGCGTGAGCTGAAATCCCAGCCGCTTTCGGCGGTCGCCCGCAACTCGCGGTAGACGTCGTTGGGATTGCGGCCGGTGGCCTGCTGGGCGGTCTGGATGTCCTCCAGATACGATTCATCGCGCGCCGTGTCGAGCTCATCCCAGTAGCGGTTGAGCACCGTGCGATCCGGCATCACGACGACATTGCGCGTGGCCGAGCCGGGTTGCGTGGTGTTCTCGCCCTGCATCCAGTACGCGTATTCGTTGCGCAACGCCGGCAAATACTTCTGATAGACGCCGTGGCCTTCCACCTTCGCCGCGAGCTCCACCATGTGCGAGAAAAACGGCGGCTGTGAACGGTCGAGATAGTAGGTGCGATTGCCGTTCGGAATGTGGCCGAAGGTTTTGATCTCGTAGGCGAAGTTGTCGAGCATATCGTCGACGAGATTTTCGTTGCCCGATTCCTGCAGCCCCAGCATCGTGAAGTACGTGTCCCAGTAGTAGCCTTCGCGGAAGCGGCCGCCCGGCACCACATACGGTTTCGGCAACGGAATCAGCGAACTGTTCGGCGGCGCGCTGGTAGTGGTGCGGGTCAGCGCGGGCCACAGCCAGTTGATGTGCTCACGCAGCGTCTGATTGGCGGGCGGCGTGATGACTGGCTCGCTCGGCGGCGTGAAATATTTATTGACGAACTTCGCCAGCGAAAAACCGGGGTTGTTCTTGTGCTGCTCGTACAGTTGCACGATTGTGGCGGGATCGATATTCGGCGTCGCATCGACGAAGGTCTTCTGGTCGGGATAGATCTGCGCGGTTTGCACCGCGACGAAGAGATCGCCGTAGAGTATGTCGGGCGCGGGCGGAAGCGTGCCGCCCACCTGGGTGTCGGCATGACAGACGCCGGCAAGACTGATCAGGAAAACGAAGCTTGAAGCGGCGGCTATGCGGTGCAGCCTGGTGGATTCAGCCGTTGGGAAAGAGGTGCGAGATGCGGTGCCGGCGCGGCCGAAGTCGCGCAGTTGCGATGACTCAATCATGTCTCCTCCAGAGGAATGGACAACAGGATTGGTCTGCCTCGCGCCCGCTATTTCTTCTTGGGATGACCAGGGCGTGGCTAGCATCGCACAAATTACAGGGCGTTACAAACGGCTATGCGAGCGGCATGCGCGACCGTGCATTCGCTGCGCTGCACAAGCCGGGCCGGGGCGCTCAAGCCGCGCGATGCCGTGGCCGGCGCGGTCGGTTTTGTCGGCGTTGTGTTCGTGGTACGCGCGGACGGCTTGCATTCGAACTGGCTCGGCCCGTCCTGCTGATGTCGAGCGCCTTCTTCGGCGCGCTATCGATCATTCAGATCAAGCGCATTCGCGCCTCCGACGATTCGGGCACCACGGTGCTGTGCGCGCTGGCTTGCCGAACTTCCCACATTGCTTCGCAGTTCAAAATATCGTCGGGAAAAATGCGCATTGAAGCTGGCTTTTTCGGCCAATCGGGCATGCACAATCGGACGATTCGACGCCTGAATAATATAAATAGAAAATGGGTGAGTCCAGTTCGCGTGCGCCTTCGTACGTCACTTGATCGGTCGAACCCGCGGTCGAATCCGCGGCGCGAACTCGCGGTCATCGCGGCGGCGTCGAATATGCCCGTTCGCCGCTAACCCTCTGATGAATTCGGCACACGTTTTGTGAATCCGCGCACGCGCACGTAACACGGCTGGAAGAGGGATACGTCATGTACAGCGAACCCAGGAAGATCGTTCTCGCAAGCCTTGTCGTCAGCGCGGTTGCAATCGCCGCCTATGTAGCGCAGTCCGGCAAACCCTGGCCGTCGAGGGACGAATTCGGTTCCGCGCGCGGTGACACGTCGGCTTACCGCACGCGCGGCGACACCATCAGCGGCGCCGTCATATCCGGTCCGGTCATTGCTCGCAGCGCTTCGAGCAGCGCGATGGCCGGCAGCCCGCAGCCGGCGCGCAACGGTCTGCAAGGCAACAATCCTGCCGCCGCGCAGGCGCAACCGGTCGCGGTTCGTTCTGCCCATCAGGACGACGAGCAGGTTCGCGCACTGCAAAAGGAAATGCGGGCGCGCGCGAATAACGAGCAACGTGCACTGGCGGCGGCGCGAGTCGAGAAGACGCCGCAGTCCGCTTCGAAGCCAGCACACGTGTCTTCGTCGACGAAGCACGGCCGGTCGCGTGAAGGCCGCTATGCGGCCCGCGAACACACGAACCACGCAGCGGGCTATGCGCAGAGCCAGGAGGCGTTGGACAACCTGGTAGCGCGCCTCGATCGCCATAGCGCGCCGAACGTGAGAACGCCCGCGGCCAGCGGACCGGCTATGGCAAGTCAGCCGTCGTCTATCCAGGCAGGGATGAAAGTGACGCAGAGCGCGAGCAGCGCACCCGTTGCGGCACCGGCAGCGGCGGTCGAACAGGGGGCGCAAAAACCGCCAGTGGTATCGCCTGTGTCAGCGCAGCCACAAGCCGAACTGGCCACACAAACCACGCTGCCATCACCGCCGTTGGTTCAGTCCACATCGTCCGGCGGCACGGCGGTGAAAACCGACGACGGCCCGAAAACACGCTCGCAGGTGCGCGCGGAGATCGTTCGCGCCCGGCAGAACGGCGGGCTTCCGGCGTTCGGCAATCCCGACCCCGCGGGGCCGGGCGGGGCGCCGAGCCTTACTGGCGCGCCCCGTCCGTGACGGCTGTGCGAACCGACCATCAACGGAAGGTTAACCAGAGATTCAATTCAGCGAAGCCGCGAGCCGCGCGAAGGTGGGTTCGTCGGTGCGATCGAAGGCGAGCGGCGTGACCGACACGCGCGCCGAAGCCACCACGGCCGTTTCGCTATCGGGATCGTTCGCGCGTGCGCCGCGTTGAAAGCGCAACCAGTGATAGGCCATGCCGCGCGGATCGACTTGCGGCAACACGTCGATATCTTCAACGAGTCCAACGCCCTGGCGAGTCGGCGTGAGCGGACCGGCAAGCGCTGCGTCGACATCGGGAAAGTTGATGTTCAGACAGGTCGGCACGGCATGCTCGATCGCGAGCAACTGGCGGATCACGCCGGGCGCAAGCGCACGCGCGGTGTCCCAGCGCACGTTGTCGCGGTTGCTGAAAGTCTGGCTCAGCGCGAACGACGGCAAGCCGAGCAACAAGCCCGTCATGGCGGCGCCGACGGTGCCTGAAAACATGGTTTCGACACCGAGATTGCCGCCACGATTGATGCCGGAAAGAATCAGCGTGGGCGGCGCATCGCGCATCAGGTGGCGCACGCCCATCACGACGCAATCGCCGGGCGTTCCGGCCACGCCGAAGCGCCGCTCGCCCTGGCGGCTCACACGCAACGGCGAATGCAGGCTGATCGAATGCGACGTGCCGCTCTGATCATGCTCGGGTGCGACCACCCAGACTTCGTGCGCGAGCTCGGCGGCAACGGCTTCGAGCACGGCGAGGCCGGGCGCGTCGATACCGTCGTCGTTCGTCAACAGGACCCGCGGCACTTTGGTTTCATGGGCAGACATCGCAGCAAACTCCTCTCGGTGGGTAAGGGAAGCCTCATTATCCAGCTATCGGCCGGCGCGCGCGTCGCAGCAATCCGGACAGAGCGAGCGCTTGAGGCACAGCAGTCTCCAGGACGCAAAACAGAAAATGCGCCATTGTGTACCATGCGGATTACCTCGTGCCTGCTCGCTGCCTCAGTGGACAAACTGAGCGAGGCGTGGACTTTTCTGTTTGAGTTTGATTCGCACATCAACCTTCACACGGTCCCGAATTGCCATGCAAATACAACCGTTCCAGATTGCCATCGCCGATCACGATATCGACGATCTTCGCCGGCGTATTCGCGCGACACGCTGGGCGCCGGCGACGCCGTCGCCCGCCTGGCAACAGGGTGTCGAATCCGCATGGCTGCGCGAACTGGCTGAGTATTGGGCGGAACGTTTCGACTGGCGCGCGGCCGAACGCGGCCTGAATCAGCAGCCGCAATTTCTCGCGGATGTACACGGGCAGCGCGTGCATTTCGTCCATCGCCGTGGCGCGGGCCCGGCGCCTTATCCGCTCGTGATCACGCATGGCTGGCCTGGATCGTTCTTCGAGTTCCATGCCTTGCTCGATCGACTGTGCGACCCGACCGCGTCCGGTGGTGATGCTGCCGACGCCTTCGATGTCGTCGTGCCGTCGTTGCCGGGCTTCGCGTTTTCGCAGGCGCCCGCGCAGCCCGGCATGTCCGCGTTTCAGGTGGCGGATCTGTGGGCGTCGCTGATGCAAGGCCTCGGTTATGAGCGCTTCGGCGCGCAGGGCGGCGATCTCGGCGCCGGTGTGTCGATCGCGCTCGCCGCGCGGCACCCGCAAGCTGTCGACGGCATTCACCTCAACTTCCTGCCGAGTTCGTATGAGCCGGCCATCGGCGCGGCGCAGAAACCGCTCACGGCGGCGGAGGAAAACTTCCTGCGGGAGAAAGACGAGTGGGCCGCGCTCGAAGGCGGTTATGCGCACATGCACAGCACCAAACCGCAGACGCTGGCTGCGTCGCTCAATGATTCGCCCGTGGGGCTGGCGGCATGGATCGGCGAGAAGTTTCGCGCGTGGAGCGATTGCGAAGGGGATGTGGAGCGAGTGTTTTCCAAAGACGAGCTGCTCACCAACATCTCGCTCTACTGGCACACGCAATGTATCGGCCCGGCGGTGCGGATGTACTGGGAAAATCGCTTGCAGCCGATGCGCTTCGCCGAAGGACAACGGGTCGTGCCGCCCGTGGGTTTCGCGCACTTTCCGAAAGAGATCAATCACCCGCCGCGCAGTTGGCTGGAAAGAACTTTCGACGTCTTGCAATGGACCGACATGCCGGCCGGTGGTCATTTCGCCGCGATGGAAAAGCCCGATTTGCTCGCCGCCGAAATTCGCCAGTTTTTCAGGCCGTTGCGGCAGCAGCGACGCCAGTCATAACGCGGCCGCGACCTTGGACCGCACTGCCGGGGAAAGCGCAAACGAATCGGACACGGCGGAATAAGGCTTTCGAGTGTCGTAAAGTTACGAACGCGTGGATGTGAAAACGCGTGTTTTGCCAATCGTAAGCACATCGACGGAATCGCTAACGGGTAAGTTATTCGCCACTCTGAATAGCGGGTCCGCAATTATTGCGCGATGCCGTTGGTCCACGTGAACATGCGACAGCATCCGCGTCATGTCTCTCTGCCTTTTGGCGGAAAGGCGATGCAAGGACGTGAAACGATAGACCATACGTGATGCCTGATACCTGCGCCCCGGTTCATCCGATTCCATCGCCGCAGATCAGCGTGCCCGGCTCGAACGTGACGGCAGGATGACACGAGTCGCGGCTTCAATACTGCGCAGCTTGCGGGGGCTTCTGTGCCCCACGTAAGAACATGTGATCAACCTCCGACAGTAACGGCAGCGCTCAATAGGCGATCCGTCGCTCACTCGTGCTGAGGAGCAATGTGAATCTTTTTCCTTGCACTCTCGTTTATGTAGATGCCGATGCGAAGCCGGGTCCCAACTCGACCAATCGCGATCCACTCTCGTACGTGAGCCAGGCAATCTGCCTGAATAACAGCTTGCGGCGCGTGGGCATGCCGACCTTGACCATCATGACCAACGCGCCGGATCTGGTCGCGCGCCGGCTCGAGGGCATGCCGACGGAAAATCGCCCGGCAGTCACGACCCTCACGGCGACGATCGAGTTGCCGAAGAACACGCCGTTCTACGCCGCGCATTTCAAACTCGATCTGCTGGACCAGGTGGCGGAGACCTTGCCCGCCGACACGATGATGTTGTTGCTCGACGCCGACATGGTGGCGCTGCTTCCGCTCGACCACGCGCTAGTCGAACGATGTGCGCAAGCGGGCCTCGGCGTATTCGATATTTCGGATCAGGTGTTTCCGGCTTACGGCAGCGTGCGCGTGGTCGCGGATCTGGAGATCGTCGCAGACCAGCAGTTGAGAAATCCGCGCTGGTACGGCGGCGAATTTCTACTTGCGACACCCGCTTCGTTGCGCCGGTTGGTCCCGCGCGCGCGCGCCAGTTACGCACGCTATCTCAGCGAAAGCGAACGCGTGAGGCACCACGGCGACGAAGTGTTCATCTCGGCCGCACTCAATGCGCTCAGCGACGAAGGGCACGTGCTGATCGAAGTCGGCGCCTATCAGGCCGTGGGGCGTCATTGGCCCGGCAACAACTATCGCGACTTGCGCTGGTTTCGCTGCTGTTCGTTCGTCCATTTGCCCGGCGGCAAGTCACTGCTCGAAAAAGAAGCGCGCTTCGACGATTTTGTGCCGGACCGTTTCTGGCGGCACATGCGCGTGGCGCATCTGCGTGGCCGCGTGCGCCACGCGGTCAAGCGGATCGCGAGAATGCTGAGCGTGGAGCGGCTCGCGACGCGCTCCGCGTATGCGCTGCGCGGCGTGAAGAGCTAGCCGCGTCAGTCACATGCACATGCGGTGCGCGCCCGCACCGCGCGCGCCGCTCGCGCGCTCGTCACATCTTCACATCGATGCGTCCATAGACTCCGTTCGCTTCGTCATTCGGCCCGGCGGCGAAAAACAGCGTATTGACCGGCTGATTGCTGAGCCCATTGCCGAACGCGATACCCCACAGGCCGTGCTGCACGAATGACGTGTTGTCAGGCAGATTGATGGCGCCGAGCGATGCGCCGCTCGCCGGGTCGAAGGCGTTGATCGTGCCGTCACCGAAGTTGCCGATCAGTACGTCGCCACTGAAACGTCCAAAGTTGGCCGGCGCCTGCGTGACGCCCCACGGCGCATTCAGCACGCCCGCCGAGGCAAAACGTTGCAAGAGGTTGCCCGCGGTATCGAAGACATCGACGAAGCCGAGGCCGGCGCCGTCGACGTTGTCGTGCGCCTCCGCGTCCTGCTTCGCGTAGGTCACGAAGAGCTTCGCGCCGATTGCCTGAATGCCGAACGGCGCGAAGCCCGCCGGAATCGACGCGTCCTGGAACTTGCCCGGTGTTGAAACCTTCGCGAAGCTCTTGTCGAAAACGTCGATTCTGTTGTTGTGAAAGTCGGTGGCGTAGAGGAAGTTGGCGCCGCCGTTGCTGGCTAGCGCGAGGCCCTTGTAGACCGCAGCGCTGCTGCCGCTGTCGAATACGACAAAGGCGTTGGTGGGCGCGACCGTCGGCGCCCACGCGGTGATCGTGCCGCCTTCGCCGGCAAAGATGAATGCGCCCACGCCTGATTTGCCGCCCTGGGTCACCACGAAGTCCGTGGTGCCGTTGAACACGATGCCGGTCGGATTCGCCGGACCGTTGACTCCATTCGGGATACTGACGACGAGCGATTGCGGCGTGCCGTTGCCGTCATAGAGCGTCGCCACCGAGGTGGCGTTGTCGGCCACCCAGACGAAACCCTTCGGATTGAACGCTACGCCCCACGCGTTTTTCAGGTTGGGATCCGTATGCGCCGCCGGGACGGCGCCGTCCGATACGAGTGCCGTCGACGTGAACGATTGGCTATTGACCGAATCGCCCCCGCCACACGACGCGACGAGACTCACCAACGCCACGCCGCCCACTATGACGCCCAATGCTTTAAGCACAGATTTCATGGCCGCACCTCTCTGTCATGACAGATGGTCACTGCGCCTATTGAACGCACGGCGTTGCGGCTTTATTCCTTTGGCGGAGAAGTTTTTTTGATCAATGCGTGATGGCCGTTGGCCCGCGCGTCATATCGTGCCGAACAGTGCGCGCGGACGATCCTTGAGTGTGCCGGTCAACAGCCGCAGCGCGCTCACGAGCTGATCGCGACTGGTCGCGCAGGCGAGGTTGATCCGTACCCCGTGTTCGATCTCCGATCGGTCCACGGCAAACGCCGACGACGGCATGACCACGACGCCGCGCGCCTTCGCATTCGCCGCGAAATCGTCCGCGCGCCACGGCGGCGGCAACTTGAGCCACACGAACATGCACGCCGGATCGGTCTGCAACAACTCCTGCGGCAACAGCTCGCGCGCAAGGTCCTGGCGCGCGCGAATCTCGGCGAGCTGCGCGTCCATGATGTGGCGTGCGGTGCCGTCCTCGATCCAGATCGACGCGATCAGCATCGACATCGGCGCCGGCATCCATGCGGTGGTGCGCACGGCCTCCGCGCACAACGCGGCGCTGTCGGGTGGACTCAGCAGATAGCCGAGCCGCAGGCCGGGAGCGAGGATCTTCGAGGTGGCCGCGAGGTGGAAGGTGAGTTCCGGACACAGGCTCGCGATCGTCGGCAGACGTTGCGAGACGAGCGGGCCATACACGTCGTCCTCGATGATCGCCACGCCGTGCCGCCGTGCAATATCGACGAGCGCCATGCGGCGTTCCAGACTCATGGTCGTGACAGTTGGATTCTGCAGATTCGGCACCGTGAAAATCGCCTTTACCGGCATGCGCCGGCAGGCGCGTTCCACTTCGTCGGTCAGCAGTCCGTCGCGATCGCTAGGGATGCCGACGATCTCGAACTGGAACACCGGTGCGAGCGCTTTGAGGCCGTAGTAGGTGAGCTGGTCGGCGAGGATCACGCCGTCGGTGCCGATCAGGCTGTTCAGCACCGCGTACAAGCCATGCTGCGCGCCGCTCGTGACGACCACGTGATCGGCCGCCGGTGCAAAGCCCGGCGCGGCCATCCAGCGCGCGCCGGCCGCGCGCGCCCACGGGGGGCCTTGCGGCGGCTGGTACTCCTGCAACTGCGGGTAGCGCGGATCGCGCGGCAAGTCGGCCAGCGTGCGGGCGAGGCAGTTCAGAAACTCGCCCGTGGCCGGACGGTTGACGGTCAGATCGATCGCCGCGTTGCTCGCGGCCTGCGCGGGTTCCACGCTCGGCATCGCGCCGCCGGTCACGAGCGAGCCGCGCCGTTTGCTGCCGATCACCAGTCCGCGCAGCTGCAATTCCTTGTATGCCCGCGAAACCGTCGACACGTTGATGCCCAGTTCAGTGGCAAGTTGCCGCTGCGGCGGCAGGCGGCTGCCAGGCGGATAGATGCCGCTGCGAATCTCGTTTTCGATCGAACTGGACACCTCGATATAGGTGGAGCGTTTCGCTTGCTCCGGCGCGCCAGCGACGGAGCGGGCGGCGTCTTTGTCAGAAGCCATAAGATCAGGTGTCTCCATACAAAACCCGCTTTGTCCGCAATTGTGCGGAGGTGTGCCGATTCTATACCACACATGCCTGACTGCAAGCCTTCAACCGATTGCCCATGGAGCCACGGCGCGCTGGCAAGGAGCGCACCCGCGGTCATCAGGGAAAGTGCCAGGGCCACACAATGTGCGTTTTAATTGCACACAAAAAAATATTGTGTGATTCTAGGTGTCATGGTTTGTCTGGTGGCGCGAATCAGGAGCGTCGCCGGATTGTGTCCGGCAATCTGTCAGCAGGAGTTGTCCGATGAGCTTTCCCGAATCCTCCGCACGCGACGCCGCGCCGAAACTCGGCGCCGGCTCCTTTATCGGATTCGCGCGCATTGGCCTCGCCGAAGGGCGCAAATGATGCCGGAGATTGCCATCATCGGCGCGGGATTCATCGGCCTCGCGAGCGCCGCGGCGTTGATGCGCGACGGCCATCGGGTCACGCTGTTCGATCCCGCCGGCGTGGGGCAGGGCGCGTCGTTCGGCAATGCCGGCACCTTCGCGCACTATGCGTGCATTCCGGTCAACAATCCGTCCGTGTTCCGTGATTTGCCGCGCTTTCTGTTCTCGAACCAAAGTCCGTTCAGACTGCGTTGGGGGTATCTGCCGCATCTCGCGCCGTGGCTCGCGCGCTTCATGATGAGTTCGTTGCCGCGCCGCTACGAAACGAGCGCCGGCGCGCTCGCCGCGCTGCTGGATTGCGCGCGGGACGGCTACGCGCCGCTGCTCGCCAATGCGGCGCTGGCGCGTTTCGTCCGGCCGCGCGAATGTCTTTATCTGTATTCGAACGCAGCTTCGTTCGATGCCGCGCGTCCCGCGCTCGATCTGCGGCAAAAACTGGGCGTCGTTTTCGATGTGCTCGACGGCCCCGCCATTCGCGCGCTCGAACCGGCGCTGGCGCCGATCTTCGAGCGCGGCGTGCTGTTCAGCAATAGCTGGCACTTTTCCGATCCGCAAGGCTTTCTGCAGACACTTTATGAGCAACTCGCCGCGCAGGGCCTGAAGCTCGAACGCTCCACTGTTGATGCGGTGCAACCCGGCGCGGACAGCGCGAGCTTGAGCGTTGGCGGTGTGGCGCGGCGTTTCGATCACGTGGTGGTGGCGACCGGTGCGCGTTCGGCCCATTTCGCCAGCCAGTGCGGCGACCCGGTTCCGCTCGACACGGAGCGCGGCTATCACGTGCGCTTTCCCGGCGCGCAACACCTGGTGTCGCGGCCGGTCGGCTGGGCCGAGCGCGGTTTCTACATGACGCCGATGAGCGACGGCTTGCGCGTGGCGGGCACGGTCGAACTCGCCGGCTTTGGCGACACGCGCAACCGCTCGCTGCTCGATCTGCTGACGTTTTCATCGAAGCGGGCGTTGCCCGCACTCGATACGCCGGATAGCAACTGGCTCGGCTTTCGCCCCACGTTGCCCGACGGCGTGCCGGTGCTCGCACGCTCACGCGCGAGCGAGCGTGTGATTTACGCATTCGGCCATCAGCATCTGGGTTTGACGCTGGCGGGCGTGAGCGGACGCATCGTCGCCGATCTGATCGCACGGCGTGCGCCGCCGCTCGATCTCGCGCCATACGCGGCCACGCGCTTTTGATTGCAGCGGAGGCCAGGTTCGGAGTCGTTTTTTTCAGGGTTTGAAGCAGGCATCGCAGAGCGGTTTCGACGCGTCGCGCATCGGATCGGCCAACCTGCACACACACGCGCGACGTCACATCTCGCAAGGAGCGCATCATGAATCGCCGCTATTGGCTGTTGAGTGCCACTGTCTGTGCACTCGCCACGTATATGCCGTTGTCGTGGGCCGCCGACCCCCAGATCGTCAAGATCGGTTTCGTCGGACCGTTGACCGGGCCGGTTGCCCGTGTCGGCAAGGACTTGCAGTACGGCGCGCAGTTGGCGCTCGATGAAGAGAACGCGAAGAACCCGGTGATCGGCGGCAAGCCGGTCAAGTTCGTGCTCGACGTGCAGGACGATCAGGCCGATCCGCGCGTGGCGATTCAGGTCGCGCAGAAACTGGTCGATGACGGCGTGGTCGGCGTGATCGGCCATTACAACTCAGGCTGCAGCATTCCGGCGTCGACGGTCTATCACCAGGCGAACGTGGCGATGATCACGCCGGGCTCGACCAATCCGCAATTGACCAAGCAAGGCTTCAAGAACGTGTTTCGTACGATGGGTCACGACGGTATCGGCGGCGTCGTGGCGGGGCATTTCGTGGTGGAGCAGATGAAGGCGAAACGCATTGCCATCATCGACGACCGCACCGCGTTCGGACAGGGGCTCGCGGATGCGTTCGAAAAGGGCGTCAAGGAAGCGAACGGCAACGTGGTCGATCGGGAATTCACCAACGATAAGGCGGTCGATTTTCGCGCCATTCTGACCACGCTGAAAAGCAGGAACGTCGACCTGATTTTCTTCGGCGGCCTGGATGAGCAGGGCGCGATGCTGGTCAAGCAGATGCGCTCGCTCGGCATGTCCGCGCAACTGTTCGGCGCCGGCGCGTTGAAGAGCAACGCGTTCCTGCAGATCGCCGGCACGGCGGGCAACGGGACGCAGGATCTCGAACCTGGCCCGGCGCTCGACAAGCTGCCTGCCGCGCAGGCGTTCGGCAAGCGCTACAAGGCGCGCTTCAATCAGGATGTCGAACTGTACGCGCCGTTTGCCTATGACGCGGCGCTCGCCATGCTCAAGGCGATTCACGCCGCCGACTCGCTCGATCGCGCGAAGATCGTCGACAGCCTCGCCAAGGTCACGGTCACGGGCGTGACCGGCAATATCACCTTCGATCCTTATGGCGATCTGATCAAGCCGCCGTACACCTTGTTCCAGGTTGAGCAAGGCCAATGGAAAAGCGTCAAGACCGTAGGCGGTAGCGGCGCTTGATGGCCTGTCCGGAGGCAGGCCGTATCTGGCTGCTTTGCTGAGGTCCGGGAAAAAACCGTGACGCCGGCCGTTGCCGGCATTCATGGTTTTGTCGAGGCACAATGGAAACAGGCAACCGTTCGGCGTCATCGCGCCGCGCGGTTGCTTCATTTCTGAAAGCTTTCGACGCGAGGCCGGCAGCATGACCGCATCCATCACGCTGGTTCTGTTCGACATGGAAGGTGTTCTGTCCCACTATGACCGCGCCGCGCGGGTCGATCATCTGGCGGCGACCGCGGGTTGCACACCGGACACGGTGCGTCATGCGATCTGGGACTCCGGGCTCGAAGCGCGAGCGGACGCAGGCCAGATCAGCGATGACGCGTATCTGCGCGAACTGGGACTGCTGTTGAACTACCCGGTCAGTCGCGACGACTGGTTGGCCGCGCGCCACGCGTCGATCACGCCGAATCACGAAGCGCTCGCGCTCGCCGCCAAAGTCGCCGAGCGGCATCGCATTGCGGTGTTGACGAACAATTGCCGCTTGTTGACCGATCACATCGCTCAGCTGAATCCGCCTGTCGCGCGGTTGTTCGGCTCGCACGTTTACTCGTCGGCGGCGTTCGGTGCCGCGAAGCCGGCGGCGCAAACCTATCTGCGTTGTCTGGCGCAACTCGGCGTGCCCGCGGCCCAAACGCTTTTCGTCGACGACACGGCCGCCAACGTAACCGGTGCGATCGATGCGGGACTGCAAGGGCACATGTTCGTCAGCGTCGGCGCATTGTCGGACGAACTGCAGCGTCGCGGCTTGATATAGCGGAGCCGATGGGTCTCGAGTTCACTCCCCGCTGAGGTCCGGATTCTGCTGCACCAGTTCGTGCACCCATTCGCTGAACATCCGCACGGACATGCTCAAACGGCGGTGCGGATAAAGAATCGAAAGCGGCAATGGCGCGCAATGGCAGTCGCGCAGAATCTCACGCAGCGCGCCGGATTCGAGCGCCTTCGCCACCATGAAACGCGGCGTCTGGATCAGGCCCAGGCCTTCCACGGCGGACGCGACATACACCTGGCCTTCGTTGACCGCGAGTTTGCCTTCGATCGGTCTTCTGATGAGCACGCCGTCGGCTTCGAACTCCATCGGATAGACGCGGCCCGTGCGCGCGGAAAAATAATTCACCGCGTGATGCCGGTCGAGGTCGTCCGGCGTGACGGGCTCGCCCATCCGTTCGAGATAGGCCGGCGCGGCGCAGATCGTCATGCGCACGCTGCCGAGCGAGCGCGCCACCAGGTTCGAATCGTCGAGTACGCCGATGCGGATCACGCAATCGACGCCTTCCTGCACGAGATCCACGTTGCGGTCAGCCAGCCCCAGCTTCACGGTGATGTCGGGATAGCGCGCGTTGAAATCGCGCATCACTGGAATCAGCACGTGAGACGCGAACGTGGAGGACGTGTCGACGCGGACCGTGCCGCGCGGACTCTGGCGTTTGCTCGATAGCGCCGACTCGGCGTCGGAGACCTCGGCGAGAATGCGCGCGCAGTATTCGTAGTAAAGCGCGCCGTCGTCGGTGACCTGCACGCGGCGGGTCGTGCGATTGAGCAAACGCACGCCCAGATGGCTCTCCAGATTCTGCACGACCGTCGACACGGAGGCGCGCGGCATTTCCAGCGAGTCGGCCGCTTTCGAAAAACTCGACGCGTCCACGACGCGCTTGAACACTGCCATGCCTTGAAGAAGGTCCATACGGTGCTGTCCTCTCGAAGCTGAGCGAAGCGCTACTCGCGAATCGTTGGAATGATAGCCGTGGCGCGTTGGTAACGGACAGTGCGAAGCGGCCTACGGGTTCACGGAGTCGCTCGCAAAAAACCTTGACTCCCGGAGTTCACGGCCTATAGTTCACCATATGGTAAAGTCTCCAGTCAGTCAACTCGATCGTACGTTTTCCGCCCTCGTGGATCCCACGCGGCGGGCCATCCTCGCGCGTCTCGAGCGCGAGCCCGGTCTGTCGGTCACGGAAATCGCGCGTCCGTTGCCGCTCAAACTGCCCGCCGTCATGAAGCACCTCGACGTGCTGAGCGACGCGGGTCTGGTGGCGCGCACGAAAAGTGGCCGAACCGTCTCGGTCGAACTGGTTGCCGGCCCGATGGAAGAAGCAATGGCGTGGTTGCGACGCTACGAACGCTTCTGGTCCGCAAGTCTCGACCGGCTCGCCGATTTTGTTGAGAGGAACGACGAATGAATGAAAAGCCCAGCCTGACCATCGTGCGGCGCATCAAGGCGCCACCTGCAAGAGTCTACGCAGCATGGACGCGGCCCGAACTCATGGCGCGCTGGTGGGGGCCGGACGCCGGGCCGGTATTGAGCGCCGAAGCCGATCCGCGCGTGGGCGGCCGCTTCCGCGTAGTGTTCCAGACGCTGGATGGCGAAACGCACGACTGCCGCGGCGAGTATCAGGAAGTCGAAGCGGACCGCAAGCTCGTCTTCACGTGGGAGTGGGTCACGCTGCCTGAGCGTCGGTCGCTGGTGACGATCCGGTTTCGTTCGATCGAAGAGGGCACCGAGCTGCATTTCACCCACGCGCAGTTCTTCGATGAGGCCGCGCGCGACGGTCATCAAACCGGCTGGAGCGGTGCATTCGAGAAGCTGGACGCACTGATTGCCGAGCTGGAAAGCGAAACTGAATGAAGCACATTCCACCGAAGTCAACGCATACTGAGGTCGACCATGAAGCTTTACTATGCTGAAACGCTGTCTCCCAGAAAATCCTGCGCGCTGGCGCAATATCTAGGCTTGCCAATCGACTACGCCTTTGTCGACCTGGCCAAGGGCGAGCAGACCCGGCCGGACTATCTGGCGATCAATCCGAACGGCAAGGTGCCCTGTCTCGTCGACGGCGAGAAGATCGTTTGGGAAGCAGACGCGATCTTGTGCCATCTTGCGCAGCGCGCGGAATCCCCACTCTGGCCGCGCGGCGCGCAGCAGCAGATCGAAATCGTGCGCTGGTTCAGCTGGAATAGCCAACATCTGCTCCGGCATGCCGGCGCGCTTTACTTCGAATACCTGATCAAACCGTGGGTCGGGCTCGGCGAGCCCGACCCCTCGAAGGTCGCCGAAGCGCAAGGGTTTTTCCGCAAGCACGCTGCCGTGCTCAACCAGCATCTGAAGGGACGCAAGTGGCTGCTGGGTGATGACATGTCGGTCGCGGATTTCTCGGTCGGCATCGCGTTACCGTATGCAAGAAGCGCGGCGATGCCGGTTGAAGAGTTTGCGGAAGTGGTGCGTTGGCACGATCAGTTGAACGCGATCGACGCATGGCGCAATCCGTTTCCCAAGCGGCAGGAACGCGCCACGGCGAACGCGTGAAGGAGGAGTCATGTGCTGCGCGATTGTTGCACTCACCATGACCTTACTGGCCAGCTGGCGCAGCGTGTCGGGGTCGCTCGCCGGCCGCGGCGGGTGGCTGCGACGGATTGCGATCGTGGTTATCGCGATCGGCGCCGCGGCGGGGTCCGCGACGGCTGCGGATCGGTTCGCGGTGGCCGGTGGCGGAGAACAATCGTCGTTGATCGCGCGGCTGGGCAGCATGCCGGTTTGCGGGCACTTTATACGCTAGTGCGTGTTGCGTGTTGCGCCTTGTGCGACTCCAACGTGCTGTGCCGATTTCCCGTATCGTACGGAGTCACCGTATTGCGCGCGAATCGAGGGCACGTCATGGCACTTTCGTCGAAAACCGCTGTAGAGCTTTCCGGCAGACGCCGTTTCCTCCGCGCGGCTCGCAGTACCGCAATCGGCTTGTCGGCGTCGCTCGCATTGCCGCGACTGGCGGCGGGCCAAACACCAACGGCAACACCAACGCCAACGCCCCAGTCGCAAACCGAACCCACCACCACGCCGCTGCCACGCATGGCGCAACGCGTGATTCCGGCCACGGGCGAACGCTTGCCCGTGGTCGGCTGCGGCACATGGCGGACCTTCGATGTCGGCAACGATCCCGCCGGCCGCGCGCAACTCGCCGACGTGCTGCGCATTCTGTTCGAAGCCGGTGGTTCGGTGATCGATTCATCGCCGATGTACGGCTCGTCGGAAGCCGTCGCCGGCGCACTGCTCACGCAACTGAACGCGCACAACAAAGCCTTCGTCGCCACCAAGGTCTGGACCGAAGGACGCGAGGCGGGCATCACACAAATGGAAGAATCGCTGCGCCGCTTTCAGCAGCCGCGGATCGATCTGATGCAGGTGCACAACCTGCTCGACTGGCGCACGCAACTCGCCACGCTGCGCGACTGGAAAGCGCGCGGCCGGATTCGCTATATCGGCATCACGCACTACACGTCGAGTGCTTTCGACGATGTCGCGGCCGTCATGCGCAGCGACAAGCCCGACTTCGTGCAGATCAACTACGCCGCCGACGACCGCGCCGCCGACGCGCGCATCTTGCCGCTCGCGGCGGAGTTGGGAATCGGCGTCGTGATCAATCAGCCCTTCGGTGGCGGCGGCCTGCTGGCACGCGTCGGCAAAACGCCGCTGCCTGCGTGGGCCGCGGAAATCGGCTGCACGAGTTGGGCGCAGATTCTTCTGAAGTTCGTGCTCGCGCAGCCGGCAGTGACGGTGGTGATTCCAGGCACCGGGCGTCCGCAATACATGGCGGACAACGTTCGGGCCGGTTCGGGTCCGTTACCCGACAAGGCGATGTGCGCGCGAATCGTGGCAGCGCTGAATGGCTAGCCGATCGTTTTTCGCGTATTGTTCGCGGTTATTCTTTTGTGAACTCTCCAGCTAGTTCAAATTAATACCTCGGTCGAGGTTATTCGCTCGTGCCGTTGCGCCTTAGCACGATACCGCGCAATGAAAAATAAAGTTTTCCGTAGTCGCAAGCGATATTGCGATTCGTAGAGGATTAACTCGGTCCATTACTGAAGCCATTCGGTTTGCATACGCAAAGCACGAGATAAAGAAAGATTGTGAAAGGAAGTTGACACGGGAACGTTTGCCAAACTAGGCTACGCACTGTCGTCGAAAACTGACCTCGGTTTAATGCACCTTAATCCGCCTGCCCGGAGACGCAGGTAAGCCGCCGCTTTGCCGGTCAGCCGGACGATCGAATGAAGGCCAGGAAATATGGCCCAGACTTTCGCTTTGAAAGCATTGTAATAGACGTGTGACGCAATTCTAAAATCAGCCGCAAGTGCTGAGGCGTCAACACGTCCCTATGTTCTCGCTAGCAATTCGGTGCTAGTGCGGGAGACCTTTTTCGCTGAAAAAAAGAGAAAACCAGCTTAAGCACTCAACGCACTTTCTTTTGCCGATATTGTCAGTCGAGGATTAATCATGCGTATAAATTTCCGATTGCAGATGCAGTGCCTTGCACTAGCCGGAATTGCGGTTCTGGCGGGATGCGGCGGCGGCGACCGCTCGTCTTCCTTGACGAGCAAATCCGGGCAGGCGCCCGAGGCGGCGTCAAGCGCCTCCGAAGTGGCGCTGGCCCCGCCCGCCACGCCAGTCGTGGCGGACACATCGATCAACAAGACGGTGCCGCCGGTCGAGTTGCCCGACACGGTCACGCCGGTCAACTACAAGCTGTGGTTCCGGCCCAACCCCGCACTGTCTTCCTTCGACGGCCGCGCCGACGTGCAGATCAAGGTGCAGAAGGCCGTCAACGCGATCACCATCGCCGGGCACCGGGTCAAGTTCACCAACGGCACGATCACGCTTCAGCCGGGCAACATCGCGTTGATCGCCACGCCGCAGGACGACGGCGATTTCTATCAACTGCGCCCCGTGAGCGGACAGATCGCCGCCGGCAACTACTCGCTGCACATGGAGTGGAGCGGCATCATCAACTTCAAGACCTATGACGATCCGATCGCCAAAACCGGCGGCAGTTGCGGCGACGATCCCTATCCGGGTTGCTCCGCGGCCGAAGGCGTGTTCCGCGTCGATCTCAAGGCGACCGACGGCACGACGAGCGGCGCGATCCTCACGCAAGGCGAATCGAACCTGGCGCGGCAGTGGTTCCCGGGCTGGGACGAGCCGGCTTTCCGGCCCACCTACGAGGTCAGCGCGGAGGTCCCGCGGAACTGGAACGTCGTCTCGAACGCGGCCGAGAAACCTGCGGTGAACGTGGATAGCGGCTACAAGCTGGTGTCCTTCGAGAAAACGCCGCCCATGCCGTCGTATTTGCTGTTCTTCGGCGGCGGCCAGTTCGACATTCTCGAAGACGACTTCACGAGCCCGCTGCCCGACGGCAAGGGATTGCATCTGCGCATTTTCACGCCGCCCGGCATGCGTGACTGGGCCAAACCGGCCATGCAGCAGACCAAGCAGGCGCTGGACTACTACTACCGCTACACCGGCATTCCGTTGCCGCTAACCAAGTTCGACACGATCGCGGCCAACGACGCGTTCAAGGAGCAGAAGGACCTGAACTTCGGCGGCATGGAGAACTGGGGCGCCATTCTCGAATTCGCCGACGACATTCTGCCGGCGCCGGGCACGACCATGTCCGACTACGGCGTGACGGTGCTCACGCACGAAGCCGCGCATCAATGGTTCGGCGACCTCGTCACGCTCGACTGGTGGGACGACGTCTGGCTCAACGAGTCGTTCGCGACGTTCTTCGAGAACAAGACCAAGGTGCGCTTCTTCCCGGACCGTTTCAGCTGGGTCGACGACGTGAAGAACAAGTACGCCGTGATCAATGCGGACCTGAAGTCCACCGCGTTCCCGGTGCAGCCGAACTTCAACGGCTGGGCGTCGAACGACTTCGTGCTGAGCGCGAGCGCCTTTACGTACGACAAGGGCGGTCACGTGCTGAAGATGCTGGAAAACTACCTCGGCGAAGAAGTGATGCGCAAGGGGTTGCAGTCGTATCTCGCGGACTATTCGTTGGGCAACGTCACGCCGAAGCGTCTGTGGGACGAACTGGCGAAGGCGAGCGGCCAGCCGATGGTGGCGATCGGCGACAGTTTCGTGCGGCAAACGGGGGTGCCGCTGATCTCGCTCGATACGCAGTGCGATCTGACCACCAATCAGACCGTCGTTACGCTGAAACAGTCGCCGTTCCCGAATCAGAATCAGTATCCGGGTACGCAGTGGACCATTCCGTTGACGCTCGCGTATGGCGATGGCCTGACTTCACACAAGACGCTGGCGATGAAGGACACGCAAACGCAGGTGCGTCTGAACGGGTGTTCCGCGGTGCTCGCCGATCCGAGTGGTCTCGACTACTACGTGACCAACTACAGCAACAGCGCGTGGAGCCAGTTGCTCGCGCAGGGTAACGCGCTGAAGGATCCAGTCCTGCTGACCAGTCTGCAACTCGAGGCGAAGCTGCTGGTGAACAACGGTCTCGCGGACCCGTCGCGCGTCACCAGCATTGGCTCGCTGAGTCCGGCGGCCGCGCCGCTCGCGCGTCAATTGCTGATGACGGCGCCGACCACGCAATCGCAGCGTCCGACGATCCGCTTTCAGGGTAAGTTCAAACTGAAGCCACAGGCGCAGCAACGCCAATAAGCGGCAGGGTTGGGTAGTTCGGCGGCCCGCATCGTGATGCAGCGATGCGGGCCGCTGTTTCATTGGCACTTCATGTGCCGCGCCGAATCGAGCCGCCGCACTGCGGGAGCGTAAGTATTTACGGCATCGGGCGAAGCAGGCCGCGACTGGCTGCGCGCGGCTGGCTCCCCTCCGCTTCAAAACATTGGATCGAAGCTGGAATAAAACCAGCGCCAACTCAGTCATGCCTGACGAACCGACTCGCGAGGGCCGCCGGATGATCCACGGCTCGGCTGCGACTCTTTATCGTGAGGTCAACATGTCGTCACATCATTCATTCGACGCGTCGCGGCGCGGCGCACTGAAGTGTCTTGCATTCGGTGGCCTGGGCACCGTGTTCGTTCTGGCGGGCGGCATTCTCACGCCGGTGGAACTGGCGCTCGCCGCCGACCGGAAATCGTCCGCGGCAGCAACGGGTGTGCCGCTTTTTCTGCAGATCAGCGACTCGCATATCGGCTTTAACAAGGAAGCCAATCCGGACGTGGCGGGCACGCTGAAGCAGACCATCGAGTACGTCAACGCGATGCCGGTCAAGCCCGCGTTGACGATCCATACCGGCGACATCACGCATCTTTCCAAGCCCGCGGAGTTTGATCTCGCGGCCCAATTGATGTCCGGTCTGAACATCACGGAACTGCACACGGTGCCCGGCGAGCACGACGTGACGGACGGCCCCGGAACCGAATACTTCAGCCGCTTCGGCAAGGCTTCGGACAACAAGGGCTATTACAGCTTCGACCATCAGGGCGTGCATTTCGTCGGCCTCGTCAACGTGATGCATTTTAAGCCGAACGGCCTGGGCGGGCTCGGCGACGAGCAGCTCGAATGGCTTGAAAACGATTTGAAAGGACGCTCGTCCAGCATGCCGATCGTCGTGTTCGCACACATGCCGATGTGGACGATCTACGAGCCGTGGGGCTGGGGCACCGGCGATGCGGGCCAGGCGATGAGCTACCTGAAACGCTTCGGTTCGGTGACCGTGTTGAACGGCCACATTCATCAGATCGTGTCGAAAGTGGAGGGCAACATCACCTTCCATACCGCGCGCTCGACGGCTTATCCGCAGCCAACCGCCGGCAACGGCCCGGGCCCCGGACCGTTGACGGTGGCCAGCGACCAGCTCCCGAAAATGCTCGGTGTGACCAGCATCAAGATCGCGCGGCATCCCCTCAAGGCCACGCTCGACGACACGACGCTCGTTTGACAGTCCGTTCTTTTTATCGCAGGAGACCAGTTATGCAAACCAGTACTCTTCGTCGCGCCTTGCTTGCCATGGCCGCAAGTTCGGCGTTGTTCGCCGCATCGTCCGGGTTTTCCGTGGCGCGAGCGCAGACGCCGAACGCGGTCGTCATCAAGAACTTCATGTTCTCGCCGATGGACCTCACGGTCAAAGCCGGTTCGACGGTGACCTGGAAAAACCTCGACGGCGAGCCGCATACCGTCGTGAACGACGCGGGCATGTTTCGCTCCGCCGCGCTCGACCAGAACGACACCTACCAGTTCAAGTTCGACAAGCCCGGCGTCTACAAAGTGTTCTGCGGCATCCATCCGAACATGAAGGAGACCATTACCGTGCAGTGAATAGGCGCGTCGTAGGGGCACCGCTACAAACCGCCCGAATCCGCCAGGCCCGCCTAGACCGTCACGACAATCTTGCCGAACTGGCCGTTCTTCTCCAGATAGCGGTGCGCCTCGACCATGTCGTCGAATTTGAAGGTGCGGTCGATCACCGGCTTGAGCGCGCCGCTCTCGAAACCTTTGAGCACGTACTCCACCGCCGCCTTCCGGCGCACGGCATCGCCGCTTGTCAGCCAGATGTTGTGGGCCTTCACGGTGAGCACCTTGGCGATCATGTCGAGCAATGGCAGTGTCGTGACGTCTTCGCTCAGGGCGCCGTAGATGTAGGCGATGCCCTGAAACGACAGCGCCGCGAGCAGCTTCGAGAAGCTCGGACCGCCGACCGGATCGAACGCCACGCGCGCGCCTTTGCCCTCCGTGATGCGCATGACTTGCGCCACCAGATCGGTTTCTTCGGTGGCGATCACGTGCGCGGCGCCGGCCGCGAGTAGTTGTTCGCGTTTCGCCGAAGTGCGCGTGAGCGCAATCGACGTTGCGCCGGCGTAGTTGGCGATCTGGATGGCCGCGAGCCCGACGCTGCTCGACGCGGCGGGCACGATGACGAAATCGCCCTTGGTCACTTGCGCGTCTTCCACCAGCGCGCCATAGGCCGTCACGAACATCATCCAGACCGATGCCCCCTCGGCGAAAGAGAGCGACTCGGGATGCTTCACGACGGCATGGTCCGGCGCAACGATGACTTCGCCATATGTGAAGTACTGGTTCATCGAGAAGGACGGCATCACGTCGACCTTGTCGCCGGGCGCGATGCCCGTGACGTCGGCGCCGACCGCATCGACGACGCCCGCGGCTTCGTAGCCGAGGCCCGCCGGAAACCGAACGGGCTCGATGTACGCGTCGCGGCGCCACATCGACTCCGCGCGGTTCAGGCCGATCGCTTCGACCTTGATGCGAACTTCGCGCGGGCCGGGTGCCGCCACTGGCGTCTCGATGAATTCGAGCACTTCGGGGCCACCGGCTTTTGCAAACATGATGGTGCGTGACATGACAGTCTCCGGGCTCGGTAAGCAGGTTTGCGGCAAGCCAGGCGAGGGCGCCGGGCTCGGGCAGTTTCAGCCATTCGTTCAGCGGCTTCTACAGTACGCGAATACGCCGGAAAAATCCGAGTAGTGGTGGAGCGCCTTCGCGATGTGGCTGAAGGCGGCCGCCGGATCGCTGTCGAAGATGCCGCCCCATCGGCGGCCATCAGGAACGGCACTTGCGTTTAAAGCGCATTCCTCGAAACGTCAAAAGCCTGCTGTGCTCGGGCGTGGTTGTTGCATGATTGGCAAGCCACCCGTAGCCGCCACCCGCAGCCGCTTGCCCGATGCCTCCTGCGCGGCTTGCCCAGACGCTCCTGCGAAGCGCTTCAGGCACATAGCGCGTGGCTACACACGGCGCGAAACGTTTTACGTGTTTCTTCCGCGCAAAACTGCCTCGCAAAGAGAGCGTTTAAAGCGCAGCATTGCGGGGTGGTTTTCGTGCGATGAGCGGGTTACATTTCTTCGAGCGGCTTTGCATCGACCTGCAAAATCGTGTGAATAAAGTCGGCCGCCAGGTCAGACGTAAGGATTCCGGAGAGTATTGTGATGTACCACGATATCGACTCACGAACATCGGCCCTCGATGGCCCCGATGCCGACGGACAAATGAACGGTCTGTCAAATTCCGCCACGCCGCCACGATTTGGCCGCCTCGCCATGTGCGTGGCGGCGGCCAGCGCGCTCGTCATCGGCGTGATGGGCACGGTGGCGTATGGCGTCTGGTTCAATCACGATCAGCAGGCGTACGCTGAAGCCATGGCTGGCGCACGGCGAGCGCTCGGCAACGGCGCATCGGCGGGCGCGGCTGTAATGGCGAAATCCGCGAGCGTGACAGCGTTGTCGGCGGCGGCCGTGCTGGCGAAGACGCCACAGCCGTCGCCGGCAGTGGCGACGAGCAGCGCGACGGTGGCGGCATCGGCAGCCGTCGCGGATCCGGAAGCGGGCGGACGGTTCGCGTCCTGGACCGGCCAGGTCAAGGCGCCGACGGCGCATGCTGACGTCGTTGCGGATGCGGCACCCCGCGCGCCCGCATCCGCATCCGCCGCGACGCCCGCCGCCGCTCCTCGCCGTCCGGCAAGCGCAACCACTGCGCCGACGCAGCAGCTCGCCGCATCGCGTCCGGGCAGAGATGGCCGCGCCACGTCTCAGGAGCGCCGCGCCGCTCCCGAAAGCGCGAAGCACAAAGACAATCTGTTCGCCCGCATGGGGCTCTTCTTTCGTCGTGTGAGCTATCGGCAACATGGCAACACAAATCGGCAAGACATCTACTCCCATCCGTGAGCGGCGCCGTGCCGGGCGCGCCGCTTCAAAGGGCGTTTTCATGAGCCGCTTCAGACGGGCTCCCGCCGTGCTGGCCGGCGCGTCATTGCTTTGCCTGCTGGTCGGCCTGCTCTATCTCGCCTTGCAGATCAGAACGATCTTCTCCGATCAGTTGAAGCAGGAATACGCCGGGCTGGTGCTCGAAGCGGCGGAGCGAGCGGAAAGTGCTCGCGCGATGGTCGCTGTGTGGCAGCAACGCTCCGCCGACAGTCAAACGCAAATGCAGGGTTACCGCCACGCACGCGTCGAACTCGCCGATCGTCTGAAGTCGCTCGCGGCATTGGTCAATGCCAGTCCGTCCGCTGCGCCTCAGGTGCCCGCGTCGGCGTTGACACCCGACGCGAGCCTGAACGGAGCCGATGCATTGCTTGCCACGGTCCCGCCGTATTGGCGCGCCCAGCGCGATGCCGATGGTGCCGACGTGCGCCTGCGGGTTGCCCATGTCGCGAACGTCCTGATCGCGCTTGCCGCGCTGCTGTTCTGCATGTTGCTCACCGCGCTCGGCATGTACGCGAAACGTAATCGTCAACTCGCGGGCGAGTCGCACGAGTTCGAGTACGCGGCGTTGCACGATCCGATGACCGGCTTGCCGAACCGGCGCAAGCTGTTCGCCGCGCTGGACGAGGCGGCAGCGAATCTGCAAGCCACTTCGGCGCCTCGCAAGATCGCTGTGCTGTATGTGGATCTGGACGGCTTCAAGCAGGTCAACGACACGCTCGGTCACCGCGTCGGCGACGAATTCCTGATTGCGGTGTCGCACTCGTTTCGCGAGTCGGTGCGCAAAGGGGATGTTGTCGCGCGCATTGGCGGCGACGAATTCGCGGTGCTGATTCGAGAATATTCGACTGGGGACAAATTGGCCGAGATCGCTCAGCGGCTCATCGCGTGCGTTGTCGAGACCGACGAGCAGATGGGTATCGGCATGGTGCGCGCGAGCATCGGCATTGCGAGCTATCCCGATCTCGTCAGCGATTACCAGCGCCTCGTGGCCGCGGCGGACGACGCGATGTATCGCGTCAAGCGCGGCGGCAAGAACGGTTACGCGTTTACGTCTCAGGCTGACTGAGCGGTGCGCTCAGGCGTTTGCGTCTCTGCTGTCGCTTGCATCGCTTGCGTTTGCGTTTTCAGCATCACTTCCCGGTCTGGCCGTTCATGGATGACTGCTCGACGCAGGTCATCGCTCATCGTCTTCCACGCGCGAATTTCGTCGCGCGTGCGCAGACAGCCAAGGCAGACACCTGTTTTGCCGTCGAGTTTGCAAATGTCGATGCAGGGTGACTGGATTGTCATGTTCAGATCAGCGCTTGCGTGGGCTTGAGTTCGACGGTGATTGGCGAGAGTCGGTTGAAAAATGCTGCGGCGTTGTAGGTGAGAAGCACGCGTCGCGGGGCGAAGCTCGTGCACCGTCGCGCACGCTGAACTTTGTTTCGTGTTACAAAATCAAGGCTCGCCGGCGCGTGCCGATTTATGCAACGACACAGCCGCAGTCATTCCGGGTTCATCCACAGCGGAAAGATCCATGTCCAGAGATTCGTTGATGCGCGCCGCACGGCGCTTGAGCCAGCCTGAGTGGATCGTCGCCGTCGTGGCCGCGGCGCTGACCGCCTGTGCGCCGATGCCGCCGGCCACCAGCCAGGCCGCAGGTCAGCCCGCTGTTATTCAGCCCGCTGTTCAGCCCACCAGCCGGGCCGACGCGCAAGCCACCGCACGCCCGGCCGACGGCCCGCTGCCAGTGCCGCCGAACCTCGTCGCGTTGGCGCAGCCGGCCGGCCAGAAGCGGCTGACGAGCGCCGCGTCCAACCAGTCGTACTGGCCGCTCTCACAGTATTTCGAAACCCAGCGCAACGAAGCCTACTGCTCCGTCGCGACCTCGGTCATGGCGCTCAACGCATTGGGCATCCGCCGGCCGCAGTCGTCCCAGTACCCCGACTTCCCGTTTTTTTCGCAGGAAGATTTCTTTCATGGCATCGATCCACAGGTGGCCAACGCCGCGCGGGTCTCGCAAGAGGGCATGACGCTCGATCAGCTCAGCAGCGCACTGAATGCCTTTCCGGTCGATGTCAGGAAATACCACGCGGCGGACCTGTCGCTCGGCCAGTTTCGCGATCTCGTGCGCGCGACCACGGGCCACGACGATCGCTTCGTGCTGTTGAATTTCAGGCGGGTGGAAATCGGCGAGACGGGAGGCGGACACTGGTCGCCGCTCGCCGCCTACGACTCGGCGAGCGACAGCGCGTTGCTGCTCGACGTGGCGCGCTACAAATATCCGGCCGTGTGGGTGCCGGTCGCGCAGTTGTACGCGGGTGCGCTGGCGGTGGATAGCGTGAGCGGAATTTCACGCGGCATCGTGATCATCGGCAAGCGGCCGAACTGACGCCTGCATGGCGAGGCGGCCGCGACACGCAATCGCACGACGAGAGGCGGCATACGCGAGTGCGGCTGCAGCGAACGGGCGCCTGCACGAACTTGATCGAACGCGCGTCAATCGTCCGGGTTACGCCATTCGGTCAGTCCTTCGCGCGCATTCAATTCGATGAATGACGGCCGCGCACGTAGCTTTTGAATATAGCGGGCAAGATTCGGCCAGCCGAGCGCGGAGCGCGGCATGTTGCGGGTCCAGCGCATCAACATGACGGCCAGGAAGTCGGCGGTGCTGAGCCTGTCGCCGATCAGATAGTCATGGCTTTCGCCGAGATGGGCATCGAGCTTGTCCCACGCTCCTTCGAGCCGACGGCACGCGAGCGCGCGAACCGCTTCGGCGCCGGCAGGGTCGCCGTCGGAGTCCGCATAGAACCAGTCGCGCATGGCGGGCAGAATCGTGTTGGCGAGATAGACCATCATTTCGAACCACGCGGCGCGATCGACGGAGTTCGGCTCGGGGGCGAGCGCGGCATCGGGATGCCGCTCGGCCAGCAGCATCAGCAGCGCGGCCGATTCGTGGCGCGCCGCGCCGTCGACCATCAGCGTGGGGACGCGTCCCGAAGGATTGAGCCGCAGATACGCCGGGTCGTGCTGCCGCCCCGCGTCGATGTCGATCAATCGGGCGTCGAACGCGACGCCCAGTTCTATCAGCATCCAGTGCACGGCCATGCTCGCCGCGCCGGGTGAATAGTAAAGCACGTAAGGGGTGGAATCGCTGTGCATAGGGTTGATGTCCAGTTTCGATCCGGCGGACAGTCTACCGCCGTTTCCGGTGCATGCCCATGCGCAAACGCGAAGGGAGCGCGGCGAGGGCGATGGTCAGAGCGCGCCGTCTATCCCCACGCCGCATTCTGCAAAACGATCCGATACCCGTCCGGATCTTCGAACGTTTTGCCCTGACGGTCCCAGTAAGGATTCTCCGATTCGCACGCCGTCACGCCGAGCGCTTCGAGCCGTTCGACGGCCGCACTCCATGCATCGCGTTCGGGAAGATAAAGCACGAGAAGGTGCTCGGTGGTCGGCGCCCGGTCGACAGTCACGCCGTGTTGGTGGGTGAACTCGATGTGCCACGGGCAGTCCCGCCGCCCGACGATCACGCCGTCGAAGCCGTCGTGATTCTCGAAGCGTGCCAGGACTTCGAAACCCAATCCCCGAGTATAGAAATCGGCGACCTTGTGCAGATCGTTAGTAGGACGGGCGACTCGGAGAACGGGCGGCTGCATCGGCAACTCCACGACACGTTGAGATGCCGCATAGCATAGCGCGCCGCGGCAACGTGCCCGTCATGAAACGTTTTCTCATTCGTGTGCGGATTTGACTTTCGATCCCAGCCGCTGACGCGGCGCATAAAAAAGGGCTGCCACCGAAGCGGCAACCCCTTCATCCACTTCCCAAAAGAAGAAAGCCCGAGTTAATTCACCGACGCTTGCGTCTGCTCGACCGGCCGCGGCTGCGTCACCGCGCTCACCGCCGCGAAGACGATGATATTCACCGCCAGCGCGAGGAAGCCGATATTGATGTCCTTCAGCGCATCGGGCAGGAACGGCATCAGCTGACCGATGCTCAGGTGCATGGTGGTCGTCACCGCCACCACCGCCACGCCGGCCAGAATCCCGCAAAATGCGCCTTGTTTGGTCGCGCGGTTATTCGGACGCAGGCTGCAGATCACGGCCGGGAAAAGCTGGGTCACGAAGCTGTAACCCATCAGCAGCAACGCCACGATGGTTTCACCGCCTTGCAGCGTGAAGCCGACCGCGACCAGCGCCACCACCGGCACGAGAATACGCGCGAGCTTCGCCACCGTGGCGTCCGACGCGTTGCGGCTCACCATGCCGCGATACACGTCGTTGGCGAGCAGCGTCGACGCGGAGGTCAGGATCATCGAGCCCGGCACCAGCGCGGTCAGGATGCCGGCCGCACCGATCACGCCGACGAACCATGGGTCGAAGGTCTGCAACGACAGGCGGAACAGCGACAGATCGATATCGCCGCCCTTCAGACCCGGCACCTTCAGCGTCGCCGCGAAGCCCACGAAGAACACGAACAGCAGAATCAGCTGGTACAGCGGCAGCACCATCGCATTGCGGCGGAAAATGCGTTCGTCCTTCGCGGTGAAAATCGAACCGAAGGTGTGCGGCCACATGAAGAAGCCCAACGCCGTCAGCAGCACGGTCGACTGGAACCACGTCACGCTCGAGCCCTTGGCCGGGAAAGTCAGGAAGCCGGGGCGCGCGGCGTCGATCGCGCGGAACATGTCGCTGAAGCCGTTGTAGTAGTGCAGCGGCAGATAGATGCCGAGGAACAGCACGATCGCGAGAATCAGCAGATCCTTGACCACCGAATTCCACGCCGAGCCGCGCACGCCGGAGACGATCACATAGGCAGTCACGACACAGGCGCCGATCCACACGGCCGCCGTCGATGAAATCGCGCCGTACGAGGCCGTCGCCACGATGATGCCCAGCCCCTTTAGTTGCAGCACGAGGTAGGGAATCAGCGCGGCCACGCCGACCAGCGCGACGAGCGTGCCGAGCGCCGGGCTGTCGTATTTGCGCGTGAAGAAGTGCGGCTGCGAGACGAGGCGGTGATTCTTTGCATAACGCCAGATCGGCGGCAGCATCCAGTACGAAAGGATGTACGCGAGCGTGCCGTACGCCAGGATGTAGTAGACCGGCGCGCCCTTGCCATAAGCAAAGCCGCTGCCGCCGAGGAAGGTGAAGGTCGTGTAGATTTCACCTGCCATCAGCAGGAACACGAAGGCGGTGCCGAAGCTGCGTCCGCCCACGGTCCATTGCTCGAGACTCATGTCGTGGCCGCGCTTGGCGCGCACGCCCAGGTAAAGCGCAAACAGCGTAATCGCAGCAATGATGATGAGTGCGCTCATGAACTAGCCTCCTCGCCATCGGCGGCGAGCTGACGGTTGGACGGATCCAGACGGTAGACGATCGCCATGATGATCGAACTGAGCACCACCCACATGACGATCCAGGCCAGCACGAACGGCATGCCGAGCATCAGCGGCTCGACACGATTCACAAACGGAACACCGAGCAGAATGCCGATGAACGGCAGCGCGGCAAGTACACGAAGCAACATGGGGGCAGCTCCTCGAACCGGTAAGTACGTCTCGTTGAAAGTGCGGCTTCGCTGGGGACTGTATGCCGGATACTTTGGTCCCGTAAAGCAGGTCAAAAAAGTGTAGGCTTTCTGAAAGTTGCGGGCGCATCATGTACGGGGTCGGTTGCTGCGCTGCAAGGCGGTGCGCGCAGCGTGGCGCGCCGCGGGCGTGCCCTGTGGCGCCAGCTTTTTTACGGCTTGGGTTGGCGCGCCGCGATATCATCTCGCCACGCAATGCGGGCATCATCTGGATCGCCGGAGAGAGTCCGGTTTCATCAACATGGCGCGCATGCCGGGTGTGCAGTGGAGTGACCCGAACCGCCGCTCGACACGGAACGCATATGGTCGAAAGTCTGATCTCGGACATTCTGTTTGGCTTTACCGGGCTGATCAGCATCATCAACCCGATCGGCATTGCGTTCGTCTTCCTGGACCGGACCGCTTCATTGACCACGGAAGAGCGCACCGCGCTGGCCCGCAAAATCGCCATCAATGTGATGTGCGTGCTGCTGGTGGCGTTTTTCATCGGTACGCCGATCCTGCATTTCTTCGGCATCTCCATAGAGGCGTTGCGTATCGGCGGCGGGCTCGCCGTCGCCGTGGGCGGCTGGCAGATGCTCAACGCGCCCGACACGCAGCCGGCCGAGCAGCCGGCGGTCAAGCGGGTGGATGCGGACAATGCGATGTCGAAGGCGTTTTTTCCGTTCACCATTCCGCTGACCACCGGGCCGGGCTCGATTGCCACCGCCGTCGCGCTGACGGCGAACCGCACGCATAAGCTTTCCGAGTTTGTGATTTCGAGCATCGCGTCGGTGGTGATCTCGCTGGCGGTGGCTGTCACGGTTTACCTGGTCTACAGCCGCGCGGTGATTTTCGCCAGGTACCTCGGCGTGGAAGGCACCAAGGTCGCTATGCGTGTATCTTCCTTTCTGCTGCTGTGCATCGGCGTGCAGATCATGTTGACCGGCTTCTCCGAATTCCTGATTCCGATCGCCACGATGCAGCCGGTAGTCAAATAACCGCGCGACAGGAGAGAACCTCATGTGCCGTTGGCTCGCTTATACAGGCAACCCGATTCAACTCGAAACGGTGCTGTTCAATGCCAGACACTCGTTGATCGACCAGAGTCTGCATTCGCGGCTCGGCCAGACCACCACCAACGGCGACGGCTTCGGCATCGGCTGGTACGGCCATCCGACCGACATCCCGTTTCGCTACCGCTGCATCCAGCCGGCGTGGAGCGACCGCAATCTGCGTGAAGCCGCCCGCGCGATCCGCGCGCCGCTGTTCGTCGCGCACATCCGCGCGGCAACGGATACGCCGTCGCAGGAAACCAACTGTCATCCGTTCCGTTATGGCCGCTGGCTCTTCGCGCATAACGGCCTGATACGCAACTATCCGTCCGTGCGCCGCGATCTGATGGTGGCCATCGACCCCGAGCTGTTCCCGTCCATCGAAGGCTCGACCGACTCCGAGGTGATGTTTTTCCTCGCGCTCACCTTCGGCCTGGAGCTGGCGCCGGTCACCGCGCTCGAGCGGATGGTGGCCTTTGTCGAGGAAACCGCCCACAAGCATGGCGTGGATGAACCGCTGAACATGACCGTGTGCGCGACCGACGGCGAGCAGATCGTCGCGGTGCGCTATTCGAGCGAAGGGCAGTCGCGCTCGCTCTTTCACAGCAGCTCGTTTCGTCAGCTGCACGCGTTGTATCCCGACGATCCACGTATCGAGGCGGCCGGCGAGAATGCGTTTCTGGTGCTGTCCGAGCCGCTCGCGGATTTGCCGGGCTGGTGGCAAGAGATTCCCGAGAGCACGGCGGTGGTGGCGCGCGGCGGTGCAATCGAACAGTATCCGTTCAAGCCACAGTCGGCGTGAGTGCCGGCTTCAACGCGTGAGCAGCATCGAACTCAACACGGAGAACACCGTCGACGGCAGTTCGGCGAGTCGGCTGACCACCACGTTGTGCGGATAGAAGTCCTCCACGGCGTCGGTCAGCACGCCGATCCCCACCAGCTCGATGCCGCGTTTGCCGATGGCCGCGACGCGCTCGCGCAGATCGCGGCGTAAAACCTGCGGATCGCCGTCGCCGGTCGATGGATAGCCGTCGGAGAACATCATCAGGATGCGCCGTTCGGCCTGATGGTCGGCAAGGCGCGTGGCGGCCCAGGCGAGTGCCTCGCCGTCCGGATTTTCGTGACCGCAGTCGATCGCGGCGATCCCGCTCAGGTCCGTCGCACCAAAGCGCTTGTAGACCTTCAGATCGAGCCGTTCGACGAAGCGGTTATAGCGCCGCAGATCCGCGCCGGCGGCGAGTTGCCGCTCGTAGAGCTGCTTCATGGACGCCGATTCGACCGAACAATAACCGAGCACTTCGCAATCGAACGACAGCTGCGTCAGCGCATCGCACAAGGCGGCCGCGCATTGCCGTGCGAGTTCGATCTTGCGGCCGGCCATCGAGCCGCTGCGGTCGATCAGCAGCGTCACGGCCACATCGCGTCCCTTGGCGGGCCGCTGCGTGCGAAACGGCGTGCGATAGCCGGGCGAGGTCGCGAGCTTCGCCAGCGCGGTGCGATCGATCTCGCCGCGCTCCTGCTCGCGACGCCAGCGGGTGCGCTCGTCGGCGCTCAGCGCGCGTTCGAGCTTTTCCTTCAGCGGCGCGGTGTCCGCGCGAGCCTGGGCCCGCAGTTCCCGCCAGGCAACGCTATCGCCCTGGCCTGTGAGATCGCGGATGTCGTCGAATTCGGTGGCGAGCGGAATCGACAGCGCCGCTTTCAATGTTTCCGTATTTGCATGGCCAGCTTCGCTTTCGGCGGAATGCGCGGACGGCTGCTGCGCGTCCGCCAGCGATCGACCCATGCCGACCGCGTCATCCGCCTGCGCGCCACCGCTTCGATCGGACGGCGGCGAATTCGCGCTGTCCTGATCGGGCAAGACGCTGTCATCGTCGTCGAGCGGCGCGGACGATGCCGCGGCCGTGTCCGTATCGATGTCCTCGAGCGGATCCGCGGTGAACGCCATGCTGTTCGCCTCGCCAGCCGATAGCGCCCGCACGCGCGCCACGAGCGCTTGCGCCGCCGCGATGCTCTGCGCGGTCGAGCGGCTCGCGCGCGCTTCGTGCAGCACATCCTGCGCGGCATGCAAGGCGGCGAGCAGCGAATGGCTCGCTTCGGTCCGGGTGGGCGGTTCATCCCACAGCGAGCGTTCGACCAGCCAGACCAGCCGGTCGCGCCAGTGCAGCTTCGGCCAGCGCTGCCGCACACGCTCGGCCGCATGCAGGCGCAGCTTGCCGATGAACCAGCGCGCGCCCGGATATTCGTCGAGCAATTGGCCGCACACGCGGCGGTCTTCGATCACTTGCGCGAGATTCGCGGCGACGCCCGAGGGCAGCGCGTCGAGTTGCGCGAGCGACGCATGCTTGGCGCGCGCGACCAGCAGATCCAGATAGCCGATCAGCACATCGCGCTCGACCTCGCCGTTCAACTCATAGTCGGGAATCACGATGCGGCCGGGCTCGACGCGCGGGCCGTCCGGACTGAACGCGACCGTCACGCCGTATTGCCCGGTCAGCACGCGGGCGACCTTGCTGAGCGTGGATTCGAAGGCGAAGCCGCGGGTGTCGCGCGTTGCGTGCATCGCGCTCACGCTTCAGGAGCCGGCGCGATGTGATGGCGCACGATGCCGCGAATCAACGCGGCGTCTTCCGGGCTCACCTTCGCGTAGATGGCCGGACCGGCGGCGCGCTCGGGATCGCCCGTGCGCAGCATCAACTCGGCCCAGTCGAGCAGGCGCCGCGTCGAGAACGCGCTCGAGAGGTCTTCGCGAGCGAACGCCGCGCGGCAATCGGCGGCGATCGCGGCGAGCGTGGTGGCGAGCGCGCGCGTCATGTGCGGGGCGAGGGTAGCGATCAGCACGTCGGCTTCCTCAGCGGGCGTCAGATAGTCGAGCAGATACACGCGCCAGCGATCCAGAAACGCCTCGTTCATCAGATTGGCGCCCTGATACAGATGCCGGAACTGACTCATCGCGCCCACCGCATTCGCCGTGGCGAACAGCCGGAAGGCCGGATGCGGCGCGACGATCTCGTTGCCTTTCTCCTTCAGCACGAGGCGGCCGTGCGGTTCGAGCACGGCGGTGAGGGCGGCGAGAATCGACGGTTCGGCAAAATCGATTTCGTCGACGATCAGCCAGAGCCCTTCGCGCATGGCCGTGGGCAGCACGCCGTCCACCCAGATCGTCTCGCCGCCCTTGACGGTCCAGAAGCCCACGAAGTCGCCGACGGTGGTCTGCCCGTTCATGTTCGAGCGCAGCACGCCATGACGCGAACGCGCCGCGACCTGTTCGATCAGGCTGGTCTTGCCGGCGCCGGTGTGACCGATCAGCATCACGCGCCGGTTCTCGACGATGTCCTCGACAATGTCGTTAAAGCGCTCGGAGAACAGGTAGGCCGGGTTGATGCGCGGCACGAGCGGATTGTCGAAGCCGCAAGGCACGTTCACATGACCGATGCGCACGGTCTCGCCCGTGCCTTCCAGGCGCCGGTGTTTCGCGGCCAAAGCCCGCGACGCGGCCCGCTGCAATTCGGGCATGAAGGCGACGCGGCCGGCTGCGGACTGCTCGCTCGCGGCGTCGTCCGTATCGATCGCGAAGCCTTCGCGGCGCCATTTTTTCAGCTTCGCCCGCAGATTTTCCGCGTCGACCACGAGATCGATGTCGACAGCGCCAGGTCCGCCGCCGTTGTCGACGCCATGTTCGAGGCGATAGTTTTCCGGCCGGTCGGCCACGCTCACGCGCCACCATTCCGCGCCGCTTTCCGTTGCGCGCTGGTAAAGGCCAAGGTTTTCGTCTTCGGTCAGTTCGGGCGCGTTCATGGCAGAGGTTGAATAGTCAATAACGAATCATGCATTGCAATTTGGCTGAGGCCGAATGAGCGACTATCTTATCTTGAGCGGCTTTCGATCTTCCCATTCCATTTGCAACCGGGCCTTGTCGCGCGTATGCCGGCAAATAGTTACTGCGTCAAACGAACAGGTTCGTGAAGCACGTAACGCCTATAGTTCGACGGACCCAGCGCTGTAGTTTTACAAACGTCTTTGTCGCAGATCGTGCTTTGAAGCATCCGCAGTCGTCTTTGCCCTATATCGCGACACAAAATTGACGGCAAAACAATGAGACAACATACAAAATTAATAGCGGCTCTCGCAGTGGCCAGTCCGCTGGCATACGGTCAAACAAGCGTGAGCTTATATGGCCGCCTCGACGCCGGCCTGGAATATCTGAATCACATCAACAATGGCGCGGGTGGCAGTTCGACTCGCTGGAGCGCTGAAGGCGGCGACTGGGGCACCAGCATGCTTGGCTTCAAGGGCAACGAAGAGCTGGGCGGCGGCCTGAATGCGATCTTCAACCTCGAAACCGGTTTGCAGGTCATGAACGGCACGACGAGCGGCGGGCGGCTCTGGTCGCGGCGCGCGTTCGTCGGGTTGAAGAGCGGGCAGTGGGGCACGTTGCAAGCCGGCCGTAATCTGTTTATCGACAGCGACGGCGTGTGGGAATTCGATCCGTTCGTGCAGCAGGCGTTTTCGTCGGCCTCGCTCGTGCGTGGACGCAACTGGCAGCAAACCAGCAACAACGTCGAGTATCACAGCCCGGTGTTCTGGGGCTTCGACGTGCAGGCGCAATATGCATTCGGCAATCAGGCGGGCGCCTTCAACAGCGGCGCGGCCGGCGAATTCGGCCGTTCGGACGGCATCATGCTGACCTATCACTCGCAACTCTTCGACGTGCGTGGCATCTACGACGAACTGCGCGACATGAATGGCCGCTTCAGCAACATCTTTCAGGCGTCGCGCGAATATTTCGTGGGCGCCAATGTGCATTTCGACGCGGTGAAGATTCAGGGCGCCTACACGCATTACTCGGCGCCTGATTCGCCGGTCGGCGTCGCCGACTCTGCCGATCACTACTGGCTCGGCGCCACCTACAACTTCATGCCGGCCTGGGCCATGACGGCGGGCGGCTTCTACGTGAAGGTCGGCGACGGCTCGGGCGATGCCGCGCACGATCCGTCCGGTCACGCGATGATGTACGTGCTCGGCACGACCTACAACCTGTCGAAGCGCACCTTCCTGTACGGCACCGTGGGCTACGTGCGCAACGGCAGCAACTCGAATTTCTCGCTCGAAGCGTCACCGCGCGATGCGGTGGGCAATACGAGTCCGCTGGTCGGCGAATCGCAGACCGGCGCTTATGTCGGGATGCTGCATCAGTTCTGACGCGGGCGCGGGCATCGGCGGCTTGTGTCGGGCACCACGGCACGCCTGCTAATTTCGCGGCATTCAAAGAAGGGCGCCCCGGTACACGCCGGCGCGTGCGTTCAGCATGCTCACGCCGCTAAATCCTCGACCGCCGCCGATCTGCGCAGCCGCACCGGGATCGACTTCGACGCCGGCACCTGACTCGACTCCGCGTGATGCGCGAGCGGAATCAAGCGGTTGCATTCCGGGTAGTAGCCCATGATGCAGCCAGGCGGAATGTCGAACGCGTGGACATGCATGCCGTCGATTTCGCGCGTCACGTCATCGTTCGAGACGGTGGAGATGCACACCGCGTCGCCCTCCGCAAAGCCGCGCCTCGTCATGTCGTCCTGATGCATGAGCAGCACGTTGCGGCTGCCGTGCACGCCGCGAAAGCGGTCATCGAGACCGTAGACCGTGGTGTTGAACTGGCTGTCGCCGCGCGCTGTCATCAGGCGCATCACGTCGGGGCCGAGCGAAGGCATGTCCGCGTCTTCGTCGAGCGTATCGGGCACGATGAAATTCGCCTTGCCACTTTCCGTGTTCCATTTGCGCTCGCAGGCCGCCAGTGGCCGGTGAAACCCGCCAGGTTGCCTGAAGCGCTGGTTGAAGTCCTTGAACTGATCCGGATAGGTGCGTTCGATTGCGTCGCGCACCAGCGAGTAATCGTCCACCCACGCATCCCAGGCGATCTTCGGATCGCGCGGCAGCAGCGCCTTCGCAATGCCCGCGACGATGGCGGGCTCCGACAACAGCATGTTGCCGGCCGGCTCGGCGAGTCCGTGCGAGCCGTGCACGCAGGCCGTGCTGTCCTCCACGCTGACCCATTGCTCGCCGCTCGCCTGGCGGTCGATCTCGATGCGTCCGAGGCATGGCAGCAGATAGGCGACCTCGCCGTGCAGCAGATGGCTGCGGTTGAGTTTGGTGGCGATCTGCACCGTGAGCCGCAGCCGCTGCCACGCGGGGTCCATCACATGATGATCGGGAATCGCCACCTGAAAATTGCCGCCCAGGCCGATGAAGGCTTTGACCTTGCCGTCGAGCACGCCACGGCAGGCTTCGACCGTGGTCATGCCTTTGTCGCGCGGCGGCTCGAAGCCATAGAGTTGCTTCAGCTTGTCGAGCGGCGCGAGTTCAGGCTTTTCCGTAATGCCGACCGTGCGCTGCCCCTGCACGTTCGAGTGTCCGCGAATCGGGCAGATGCCCGCGCCCGGCCGGCCGATATTGCCGCGCAGAAGCAGCAGGTTCGACAGCATCTGCACATTGTGCACGCCGCTGCGATGCTGCGTGATGCCCATGCCGTACAACACCATCGCGGCATTCGCTTTCGCGTACACATGTGCCGCGCTTTCAAGAGCCGCGCGGCTGAGCTGCGCGTGCTGTTCGATTTCTTCCCATGAGGTGGCGCGCATGGCGTCGGCGAAGGTGTCGAAGCCGTGGGTATGTTCAGCGATGAACGCCGCGTCGAGCACACGTGGCGTGCCGTTGCGTTGCGCGTCGTCGTCCCATTCGATCAGCAGCTTGCAGAGCCCGGCAATCGCCGCCGCGTCGCCGCCGATTTTCACCTGATGGTATTGCGTGCTGATCCGCGTGTCGGCCGGGGTGAGCATGTCGAGCGGCGACTGCGGGTTCGCGAACGTGACCAGTCCGCGCTCCTTGAGTGGATTGAAGGTGATGATTTCCACGCCGCGCTTGCGCGCATCCTGCAACTGATGCAGCATGCGCGGCGCGTTGGTGCCGGTGTTGTGGCCGAAGAACAGCATGCAGTCGGTATGCGCGAAGTCTTCGAGCTGCACGGTCCCAACCGGCACGCCGATCGATTTCGGCAAGCCGACCGAGGTGCTCTCGTGGCACATGTTCGAACTGTCGGGCAGGTTGTTGGTGCCGTACAGGCGAGCGAGCAGCGCATACATGTACGACGTTTCCAGCGACGCCCGGCCCGATGCGTAGAACACCGCTTCATTCGGATCGAGCGCTTGCAGTTCGCTGGCGATTTCGCCGAACGCATGTTCCCAGGTGGTCTGCACGTAGCGATCGGTGACCGGATCCCAGCGCATCGGCGCGGTCAGCCGACCGCGCGATTCGAGCTCGAAACCGCTCCATGAGCGCAATTCGCTGAGGGTATGCCCGGCGAAGAAGTCGGCATCGACGCGTTTGCTGGTGATTTCCCACGCGGTCGCCTTCGCGCCGTTTTCGCAGAACTCGAAGAGGTGCGGGTCCGCGGGTTTGGCCCATGAGCAGCTCACACAGGCGAAGCCATCAGGCTTGTTCTGCTGCGCGAGGATACGGCTGCCGTTCAACGCGACATGTTCCTGCACGAGGATCGTCGCCACCGCTTTCACCGAGCCCCAGCCGCCGGCCGCGTTGCGGTACGGCTTGATGGGTGCGCTGTCGGGTGTGTCATTTCGTGCGTTGTCGGGCGCTGCTTCGACGATGTGATCCGTGCTCATGGTGACTCCTGGGCGGGTTGCCAGTCGCTGCGCGCCGGCTTGCCCAACGAGTCCGCAATTACCGGACCAGTGGATTAATTTGCGCTTACAACGATTCCGCACGAACTACGCCGTGCGAGGCCGCTGTGGACGATCGCCTTGGAGCGCATCACGCGGCGCTGACCGGCGGCGGCCTGGCAGGCGGATCGCCGTCAGGCGCGCGATCGGGATCGTTTGGCGGCACGTCGTCGGGTGGGGGCGACGGATCGGGATCGCTGGTCGGAGCCGGCGAGTCTGGGTCCACCTCGGGTGGCATCGGCGTATGCAGATGCAGACCCGGCATGCAACACGTGCTCGTCGTCGTAGTCATCATGGTCTCCATGAGGTGCCTGTCTGTCATCCGCAACCGGCATGCCACTGGCTCCATTAGTCAGGATGCGGGTCCATGTCATGTGGGAACAGCTATTGCTCGACCACGGCATATGGGCAGCGCCACAGCGGCGGTACGCCCCGTGATAGCTGGACATGACGCACTGAAGTGCAGGGATGAGGGAAGACAAATGGCGCGACACAAGGCCGACGTTGCTGACGATGACTTCGAGATTTACGCCAGCTATCACGGAACAGGCGACGGCCGCTACGTAGGTGGACTGAAGGTTGTCAGAAAAGCGGACAGGAGAATCCTGTTTCCATTCGATGGCGCGCCCGAAATCGGGCCATACGCGACCGCCGACGAGGCGCGCCGCGCCGCGATCGACTATGGCCGGGAGATCGTGGCCGCGGATCGCGCGACCCCTGAGAGGTGACGGGTGGCGGCGCGTCCGCACTGCCTGTAAATGTAAAACGGACCTTCTTATGGCATTCCGCCGAGCGATGGCGAAATCGTACTGCCCCGGCTCGGGTCGTCGGGATGTTCGTCAGGCACCGTTGGCCGCGCCGACAGCGGCGGATAGGTACGGTAGCAACTGTCAATGGAGGCATCGCCGAGGCAACGCTGGAATGCGTCCGCGTCGTTCTTTTGCGCGAACGTGTACAGCGTTCGTTCGACCTGCACTTCGGTATCGGATAAGCGAATCGTCGTCATCGTCATGAGGTTCTCCTTTTTACAAATGTTGGTCCAGACCTCCGTCTCATGCGCCGCAACGGCCGTGCCCAGCTTACTGTTCACGTGCTGTCCGCGCTATTGACGGAGAGGGACCGGATGTTGCTGCATCGAAGACATATCCGACACCACGAGGAGGGCGACATGCAGGACGGCAAACCACAAGACAAACTCGACGCGCCAACCACCGAGGAGGTGAAACAGCGCAACAAGCCAAGCGGCGCGCAGTATATCGAACCCAGCCCGCTCGGTATCGAGCCCGTCGAACAGACCGGCGTGGACCAGGCGACGAATCCGCCACGCTCGAACGACCGCCCGGCGCAAACCGCCGAAGTGCCGCTCGGCACCGGCTCGCATGCCGAGCCGCCCGGAGGTGGCGGACGTGAGTCGCAGCGCAAGGATTGATGCGGCGCGTGCGGGCTCCTACGCGCACCAGGCTTTGGCGCCCGGTGCCAGGCAAGCAGCAATACGCAAGCGGGCAATACTTCATATGTTTGCAAAATTCGTCCACCGTCACGGCATCGCACATAGAAATGCTCAGAAGGAAGCACGCGCGAAAGCAGGCGCGCTTTATGCGGCGCTGAAAAGATCGCCCGTGCCGGCTCGCACGCTCTCGTCAACGCCGGTTTCAGGGGAGCACCGCGCTCTTCAGGACGCAAAGGAGCAAACCATGTACAACGATTCAAAGCATGGATTCGACGCCGCCAAGACCGAGTACGAGGCCTTCATGCTCGAGCCCCACGATTGGGTGCCGAACAACCGCAAACTGCCGGTCGTGATTTACAGACGCGCGCTCATGCCGGATAGCGGCGACCTCGCGGCTGCATTCGAAATCCTCTTCGAACGCAACGCATGGCCGCCGCAATGGCGCGACGGCATCTTCGACTACCATCATTTTCACGCCACCGCCCACGAGATACTGGGCGTGACGGACGGCTCGGCGCAGGTGATCGTCGGCGGTCCGGGCGGCAAGGTCGTGACGCTATCCGTCGGCGACGCGATCCTGCTGCCGGCTGGCACCGGCCACTGCCTGCAATCTTTCGCGCGGCATTTCCGCGTCGTGGCCGGCTATCCGGAGGGCCAGCAGTGGGACATCCGCCGCGAGGCGCTCACGCCGGACGAGCTGGCGGCGATGGATGCGTTGCCCTTCCCGCCGCTGGATCCGATCGACGGCAAACATGGGCCGCTGGTCGAGCATTGGCTGCACGCGGCCTGATGCGGGCGCGCGCAGTTTCTTCGCGCGTATTCACGGTCGATTCGAACGGGCTCGCATCGCAAGCCCTCTGAAAGATTCGCTTCCCGCAGCGAAGCCGCCCCATGCCGCGTGTAACGCTCCGTGCAGATTTGCGCGCATCGGCGCATCATCGTTGAGCCTCGCAGCGGTTCCTCATGCGTTCTTCCACGTCACACGGTTCGCCGGGTGCGCCATGCGGTGCGTCCCGGCCAGCTCTTTAACCGCCGAACAAGGAGTGTCCCATGCAAAACGATCCCGCCCTCGATCAGCTGTGCATCAACACGATTCGCACGCTGTCGATGGACGCTGTGCAAAAGGCCAATTCCGGTCACCCCGGCACGCCGATGGCACTGGCACCCGTTGCCTATCATCTGTGGCAACACCATCTTCGCTACGATCCGGACGAGCCGTTGTGGCCGAACCGCGATCGCTTCGTGCTCTCGGTGGGGCACGCGTCGATGCTGCTGTATTCGCTGCTGCATCTGGCCAGCGTGAAAGCGGTCGACGACGACGGCAAGCCGACCGACAGACCCGCCGTGTCGCTCGACGACATAGAGCATTTCCGCCAGATCGGCAGCAAGACGCCGGGACACCCCGAGTACCGCATGACCACCGGCGTCGAGACGACCACCGGCCCGCTCGGCCAGGGCCTCGGCAACAGCGTCGGCATGGCGATGGCGGGGCGCTGGTACGAGAGCCGCTTCAACAAGCCGGATGCGCCCCTCTTCGACCATCGCGTCTACGCGCTATGCGGCGACGGCGACATGATGGAAGGCATCTCGCACGAAGCGGCTTCGCTCGCCGGGCATCTGAAGCTGTCGAATCTGATCTGGATCTACGACAGCAACCGCGTCACGATCGAGGGCCACACGGACCTCGCGTATAGCGACGACGTGGAAAGCCGTTTTCGCGGCTACAACTGGCACACGCTGCATGTGAACGATGCCAACGACGCCGCCGCGCTCGAAGCCGCTCTCGTCGAGGCGAAAAGCATCACCGACAGGCCGACGCTGATCGTGGTGCACAGCATCATCGGCTGGGGCTCGCCGCACAAGCAGGACACCTCGGCGGCGCATGGCGAAGCGCTCGGTGTCGAAGAAGTGGCGCTGACCAAGAAGGCGTACGGCTGGCCCGAGGATAAATTCTTCTACGTGCCGGACGGCGTGCACGAGCGCTTTGCTGCGGGTATCGGCGCGCGCGGCAAGGCGGCGCGTGAGGAATGGCAGGCCAGGTACGACGCGTACAACAAGAAGTACCCGGACCTCGCGCGTGAATTCGCGCAGATGGAGGCGCACGAATTGCCAGCGGGCTGGGACAGCGACATTCCCACGTTCGACGCGGACCCGAAGGGCATTGCCACACGCGAATCGTCGGGCAAGGTGCTCAATGCGATTGCCGCGCGCATTCCGTGGATGATCGGCGGTGCTGCCGACCTCTCGCCGTCCACCAAAACCAATCTGAAATTCGAGGGTGCGGGCAGCTTCGAGCACGATGACTACGGCGGCTGCAATCTGCACTTCGGCATTCGCGAACACGCCATGGGTGCCGCGGTGAACGGCCTCGCGCTGTCGAACCTGCGGCCGTTCGGCTCCACGTTCCTGATTTTCAGCGACTACATGAAGCCGCCGATCCGCCTCTCGGCGATCATGGAAGTGCCGTCCATCTTCGTGTTCACGCATGATTCGATCGGCGTGGGCGAAGACGGTCCGACTCATCAGCCGATCGAGCAGTTGGCCTCGCTACGCGGCGTGCCGGGGCTGACCGTGCTGCGTCCGGGCGACGCCAACGAAGTGTCCGAGGCCTGGCGTGTGGCGCTATCGGATCCGCGGCGGCCGTCGTGCATCGTCGTGTCGCGTCAGGCGTTGCCGACGTTGGACCGTAGCCGCTATGCCGCCGCCAGCGGCACGCGGAAGGGCGCCTATGTGCTCGCCGATGCCGCCGACGGACAGGAGTCACAAGTGATCCTGATAGCGACGGGCAGCGAACTCTCGCTGTGCGTCGACGTGTACGAGAAGCTCAAGGCGGAGGGGATTGCTGCACGCGTGGTGTCGATGCCGTCGTGGGATATCTTCGAGCGCCAGGACGAGGCGTACCAGGATTCGGTGTTGCCGCCGGACGTCGACGCGCGTGTCGCCGTCGAACAGGCTGCTTCGCTCGGCTGGGACCGGTATGTGGGCCGTCTCGGCGCGCAGGTCGTGATGCATACGTTCGGCGCGTCCGCGCCGCTCGCCGATCTGAAGAAGAAGTTCGGCTTCACGCCGGAGCATGTGTACGAAGCGGCGAAGCAGCAGATCGAAAGAGTGAAGTCGAAACGCAGCCAGGAGTAGCGCGCAGACGGGTGCGCACATGAAAAAACCGGCGGCTTTGAACTGCACCCCAAAAGTTGGACACCGATCCAACCTTTTGGGGTGTTTTTCATGACGAAGTACAGTGAGCAGTTAAAGCTGAAGCTGGTGAAGCAGTACGTGGCCGGTTCGGCTGGTGTCGAGGTACTTGCAAAGCGGTATGGAGTGAGTCGCTCGGTTTTACAGCTGTGGATTTCGGCCTACGAGCAACATGGACGGGACGGACTGCGCAAGAAATTCAGTCACTATGACGCGCAGTTCAGGATGTCGGTACTCATGCACATGTGGCAGAAGGATTTGCCATACCGGCAGGTGGCTGCGGTGTTCGACATCCGCAGTCCGGGCTGCATAGCGCAATGGGAACGCCGGTATCATGAAGGCGGTATCGACGCACTGGCGCCTCGTCCACGATGGCGCCGCAAAACCATGACCCAGCCAGTTCCTGAAAAGCCGACCGAAGACAGTGCGCCAGATAAGCGCACGCGTGAGCAGTTGCTCAAGGAAAACGAGTACCTGCGCGCGGAGGTGGCCTATCTAAAAAAGCTCGATGCCCTGCTTCAGGCAAAGAAGCAGGGCGTGCAGAAGAAAAAGCGCAAATAGTGCAGGAGCTCCGGCAGCACCACCCGATGCCCGCTTTGCTGAAGGCAGCGGGTCTGGCGCGCAGCACGTTCTATTACCAGTTGAGCGTGCCGGATGCCGGTGAGCGGCACAAGGACCTCAAAACCCGCATCAAGACTGTGTATGAACGCCACAAGGGCCGTTATGGCTACCGGCGCATCACGGCGGCGATCCGGCAGGCAGGCCCGAGCGTGAACCACAAGACGGTGCAACGTCTGATGGGAGAACTGAAACTGAAATCGCTGGTGCGCGCGAAGAAATACCGCTCATGGCGCGGCGAAGTCGGCCGTATTGCGCCGAACCTGTTAAACCGCGAGTTCAGCGCACAGCAGCCCAATCAGAAGTGGGTGACGGACGTGACGGAGTTCAACGTGCTGGGTCAGAAGCTGTATCTCTCGCCGATCATGGATCTGTATAACGGCGAGATCGTGGCTTATCAGATGAACACCCGACCGGTCTTCGATCTGGTCAGCAGCATGCTAAAAAAAGCGCTGGCAAAGCTTGGTCCCCAGGAGACCCCGCTGCTGCATTCAGACCAGGGCTGGCAGTACCAGATGCCTGCTTACCGGAGGCTGCTGGATCAACACGGCCTGACGCAGAGCATGTCGCGCAAGGCAAACTGCTACGACAATGCGGCAATGGAAAGCTTCTTTGGCACGCTCAAGGCGGAGTTCTTCCGGCTGAGCAGGTTTGAAAGTATCGACGAGTTGAAGGCTGGCATCAGACAATACATTCACTACTACAACCACAAACGCATCAAGCTCAAACTGAACGGGCTGAGTCCTGTGATGTACAGAACCCAGCCCGCTCAAACCTGAACTCAAACTGTCCAACTTTGCGGGGTCAGTTCACTTGATGCCGCCGGTTTTGCGTTCGCTTGACCGTGCCGTTCGCGTCCTTATCGCGCGCTCAATTTGCCGGAATCGTCACCACCGGATTAGAGGGTGCGCAGGTTTTGCGATTGTTTTGCAAGATTTGCAGAAAAACGCACGTTGCCTGCGCGGCAGCTTATGCGGAGCCGTCCACTGCATCTGCCGGCGTGTCCGCCGCGAACTCGCCCGCTCCGTCAAGCGTGTTGCGATAAGCGCGCGACTGCATTTCAGCGAGCCGGCTCAGCGTGCGCGACAGATCGTGCGCGCCTTCCAGGCCGCTGAGCGCTGCCTCGACCGGTTCATCCGACGCGATGAACAGCGCGCGCTTGCGGTCGTAGAAGATATCGACCAGCCAGATCAGCCGTTGCAACGTGTGGGATTGTGTCAGCCATTCAGTGCGCAGATTGTCGAGAATCAGACCATGCCATTGCCCGGCGAGATCGAGATAGTCGAGGTGCGAGCGGCTCGCCACGCACAGATTCTCGAAGTCCGCCCACAACAATGCCGCGCCCGCCGCGCATGCGGCAAGTGGACGGCCTGCCGCGCTCACCGTGACCGGATCCAGTGTTTCACTGCCTTCGTAGCGCACGAAAATCTGGCGCAATGCTTCACGGTTGGCGGCATCGAGCGGCGCGAAGAAATGCGGCATCTGTGCTTCTTCACCGCCGAAACGGTAGTCGCGCGCACCGTCGAAATGAATCACGGTGAAACAGCGTTTGATCTGCTCGATGGTCGGCAGAAAACGTTCGTGAAACTCCGGGTCGGACAGCAGGCCGTCCGGCGCGTAATTCGAGGTGAGCACGATGCGAGTGCCGAGACCGATCGCGGTCTCGAGAAACCGGCCCATCAGGAACGCGTCGGCGATATCGTGCACGTGGAATTCGTCGAAGCACAGCAACTCGGTGCCGTCGAGCCATTGCCGGGAGACCGAGCCGAGCCGGTCGTCGCCGCGCGGCTCGCTCACGAGCCGCCGGTTCATCTCACGCAGAAATTCATGGAAGTGCAGACGCCGTTTGCGGCAGTTCGCCAGCTCGAACATCGTATCGACCACCAGACTCTTGCCGCGCCCGGGCAGTCCATGGCAATACATGCCCTGATGCGCCGGAGTCGAGCCGGACCGCGCGCGCCGGCGATTGGCGCCAAGCAATGCGACGAGCGCGGCGATCGCTTCGCGCTGGCTCGCGTCGGGGACGATGCCGCGCGCGGCGAGGTTGCGTGTGACCTGAGCGCCGTCAAGCATGAGCACGCGTGCCGGTGTGCAGCGGATCCATGCCGCAATGAACGGTGGCGAATGTGGCAGCGGTGTCGGTGAGCATAAGAGGGAGGGCGGCTGGCGGAAATCGCGTCAGTTTAACAAGGCGCGCTCATCCCTCATACGGGCTGCCGGCTCAACACCCGTTGCAATTCGCGTGGATCGACCGGTTTCGTGAAGTGATGGTCGAAGCCAGCGGCCACGGCCGTCTGCTTGTCCTGCTGCTGGCCCCAGCCGGTGACGGCGATCAGCAGAATGCCGGCGTCCTGGTAATCCTGACGGATCCGCCGCGCCACTTCATAGCCGTTCAGACGCGGCAAGCCGATGTCGAGAATCACCGCCTGCGGAGCGAACGCGCCGATCAGTTCAAGACCGGCGATGCCGTCGCCGGCTGTGCGCACTTCGTGGCCTTCGAGTTCGAGCACCATCGCGAGGCTCTCGGCGGCGTCAGCATTGTCGTCGACGATCACGACGCGCAGGCCCGCCGCGTGCGGTGCCTCGGCCGGCGCACTGTCGGAGGGCAGCGCGGCGGCTTTGGTCACCGGCAGGCGGATCACGAACTCGCTGCCTTTGCCGGGGCCGTCGCTGAAGGCCGCGACCGTGCCGCCGTGCAGTTCCGCGAGGCCGCGCACCAGCGCGAGGCCGATGCCGAGGCCGCCTTGCGAGCGGTCGAGAGCCGGCGCGAGTTGCGAGAACATCTCGAACACTCTGTCCAGATGTTCGCCTGGAATGCCGATGCCGGAATCGCGCACCACAATCACCGCTTCGTCGCCTTCGCGTTCAGCCGTGAGTGAGATGCTGCCGCCAGGCGGCGTGTACTTGGCGGCGTTGTTCAGCAGATTCAGGATCATCTGCGACAGGCGCGTGGGGTCGGCGAACAGGTAAAGCGGTTCGCGCGGCAGCGTCACGCTCAGATGATGCGACGAGGCCTGCACGGTTGGCCGCGCCGCTTCCATGGCCGATTGCATCGCGCGCGCCAGTTCGAGCCGTTGCTTGCGCAGTTCGAGCTTGCCCTGGGTGATGCGCGAAACTTCCAGCAGATCGTCGACCAGATGCGTCATGTGTTGCAGTTGCCGGTCGAACACGTCGCGCGACCAGCTCAACTGCGGATCGGCGAACTCCTTCAGACGCAGAATCTCGAGCACGTTGCGCATCGGCGCAAGCGGATTGCGCAGTTCGTGCGCGAGCGTGGCGAGAAATTCGTCTTTGCGGCGATCGGCTTTCGAGAGCTCGAGATTCAGCCGCGTGAGTTGCTGCTCGGCGCGCCGTCGCCCGGTAATGTCGCGATTGATGCTGACCGCGCCGTAAATATCGCCGCGCGAATTCGCGAGCGGCTTGACCACGGTTTCGCACACGCCGCGCGAACCGTCGCGCCGCACGAAGGGCAGCTCGCCGCGCCACGTGCCCTCGGCGGCCAGCGCCGCCAGTGCTTCCCGGCGAATGTTCAGCGCATCTTCGGGCGGCAGGAGTGTGGCGACCGGCTTGCCGAGAATCTCGCGCATGCGATAACCCAGCATGCGTTCGCCGCCGACGTTGAAGTCGGTGATATTGCCGCGCAGATCGGTGATCACGATCGCGTCGCTCAGGTGCTCGAAGATCGCCGCCTGGCGCAGCAGGACCGTTTGCGCTTCCTTGCGCTCGGTGATGTCGATGCCCAGGCCGTAGATCATCAGCGGCGCGCCGTGGCGATCGTAAGTGGCGCGCCCG